>CAWCGM010000001.1:0-62406 GCA_963795095.1 uncultured Actinomycetota bacterium
TCGAGCCTGTCCTCGGCCTCGTCGATCGTGCCCTCGTAGGCGCCGGTCGAGGTACTTCCACCCGCCGTCGCACACGACGAACGCGATGTCGGCGCGCTCCCCCGCCTTGACCGCCTTGGCGGCCTGGCCGAGCGCGGCGTGCAGGATCGCGCCGGTCGAGATGCCGGCGAAGATGCCCTCGAGCTCGAGCAGCTCGCGCACCCGGCGTACGGCGTCGCGCGGGCCGACGCTGAAGCGCGAGTCGATCAGCGATGCGTCGTAGAGCTCCGGGACGAAGCCCTCGTCGAGGTTGCGCAGGCCGTAGACGAGCTCGCCGTAGCGCGGCTCGGCCGCCACGATCCGCACGTCGGGCTTGGCGCCTCCGGAAGAAGCGGGAGACGCCCATGAGGGTCCCGGTCGTGCCGAGCCCGGCGACGAAGTGGGTGATGCCGGGGAGGTCGGCGAGGATCTCGGGCCCGGTGCCCTCCTCGTGCGCGAGGGCGTTGGCCTCGTTGCCGTACTGGTAGAGCATCACCCAGTCGGGGTGCTCCCCCGCGACCTGCTTCGCGACGCGGACCGCCTCGTTGCTCCCGCCGGCGGCGGGCGAGGAGACGATCTCCGCGCCCCACATCCGCAGCAGCTGGCGGCGCTCCTCGGAGGTGTTCTCCGGCATCACGCAGACGATGCGGTAGCCCTTGAGCTTGGCAGCCATCGCCAGCGAGATGCCGGTGTTGCCGCTGGTCGGCTCGAGGATCGTGCACCCGGGCCGCAGGGTGCCGTCCTTCTCGGCCTGCTCGATCATCCGCAGCGCCGGACGGTCCTTGATGGACCCGGTCGGGTTGCGGTCCTCCAGCTTGGCCCAGAGGCGTACGTCCGGGCTCGGCGAGAGCCGCGGCAGCCCCACGAGCGGGGTGTTGCCGACCGACTCCAGGAGGCTGTCGAAGCGCATGCGGCAAGCATGACATCCACCGATCGATGGATGGCCGACAGCGCCGGTTGCCCGATGCGCGAGACGCGGTCGGCGACGAGGCTGGGCCCATGATCGAGAACATCGGGCCCGCCGTCGAGGTCGAGCACCTGCGCAAGACCTACGGCGACAAGGTCGCGGTCGACGACGTGTCCCTGCGTGGAGCCCGGGGAGGTGCTCGGCATCCTCGGCCCCAACGGCGCCGGGAAGACCACCACCGTCGAGTCCGTTGCGGACTCCGCGTCGGGGACGCCGGCACGGTCCGCGTCGCCGGCATCGACCCGCTGGACCGACCGCGACGCGCCCACGCGCGTCGCTCGGCGTCCAGCTCCAGGAGAGCCGGTTGCAGCCGAAGATCACCGTGCGCGAGGCGCTGCGAGCTGTGGGCGGCGTTCTACGCCGACCCCCTGCCGTGGTCGGGGCCCGTCGAGCGGCTCGGCCTCGAGGACCACGCTCGAGCGAGCGCTTCCGCGACGCTCAGCGGCGGCCAGCAGCAGCGACTCTCCATCGCCCTCGCTCTCGTCGGCCGGCCGCGCGGCGGCGATCCTCGACGAGCTGAGCACGGGCCTGGACCCCCGCGCCCGCCGCGAGGTCTGGTCGCTCGTGCGCGACCTGCGCGACGCGGCACCACCGTCCTGCTCGTCACCCACGGCATGGAGGAGGCCGAGGAGCTGTGCGACCGGGTCGCCATCATCGACGCCGGACGGTCGCGCGCCGTCGGTACCCCGGCCGAGCTGATCGGCGGGGCCACGGCGGCGACCGTGACCTCGTTCGAGCGCGGTCCGAGCCCGTCGACCTGAGTCGCGCTGCGTGAGCTCGAGGGCGTGGCCGACGTCCGCACCGACGCCGGCCGGGTGCCGTGACCGGCGCGCGAGGACGCGGCGGTCGCCGTGCGTCGCCGCGCCTGCGAGCCGGGGCGTCGTACCCCACGCGCCTCCGCGTCGTCGACGGCTCGCTCGACTCGGCCTACCTGGACCTGACCCTGAAGAGCACCGGCACCACTCCCGCGAGAGGAGCACCAGCATGAGCACCCGCCAGCCCCACCGCCGCCGTCGTCCGGACCGAGGCCCGGCTGTTCGCCCGCGAGCTCGGCTCGCTGTTCTGGATCGTGCTCTTCCCCTCGATCCTGGTCGTGATCCTGGGATCGTGCCCGACTTCAACGACGCCCGGAGCCCGAACCTGGGCGGCCAGCGACTGGTCGACGTCTACTCCTCGGTCGCGGTGCTGCTGTCGATCATCATGGCCTCCCTGATGGCCATGCCCGCGGTGATCGCGGGCTACCGCGAGGCGGGCATCCTGCGGCGCCTGCGCACCACGCCGGTGCACCCGGGCTCCCTGCTTCTCGCCCAGGTCGGCCTGCACGCGCCGCCGTGCTGGTCTCGATCGTGCTGGTGCTCGGCGTCGGCCCGGGTGGCGTACGACGTCCGCCTCCCGCAACGTCGGGTGGTACGCCGTGTTCGTGGTGCTGGCGACCGCCGCGGCGTTCTCGATCGGCGCGGTGATCACGGCCGCTCGTCCACGTCGCCCGTCGTGCAGACGGTCGGCACGATCGTGCTTCTTCCCGATGATGTTCACCGCCGGCGTCTATTCCCGGTGCAGGCCATGACGGGCTGGCTGCACGCCGTGGTCGTCTCGACGCCGCTGGGCGCGGCCGCCGAGGCACTCAACGACGCGCTCGTGGGCCGCACCCCCGACCTCGTCGACCTCGCCGTGATGGCTCGGGTGGACGCGTCGTGCTGTCGCTGGTCGCCGTCCGCAGCTTCCGGTGGGAATGACACCGATGCCGCGCCCGCCAGCGCAGGATGGAGCCCATGGGCAGGAGAACGCTGGCTGACGGTGGCTGCCGTTCGGGCTGCTGGCGCTGGCCAGCCTCGTCGTCGGTCGTCACGTCGTCGCGGTCGCCGACGCTCGCCGCGCGGCCGACGCCCGCTCGACGCTCGGCGTCGCGGGCGCTCACCGCGGTGTGGATGCTGGTGACGCCGCAGCCCGGGCGCTGCGAACTACGTCGGCCGCACCGCTCTCGCCTTCGTGCTCTGCTGGCTCAACCCGCTCTACGCGATCTTCGGCTTCGTCGGCTTCATCGACGCCTGGGACTCGCTCCGCAGGCCGTGGGTGTACGTCGGCGTGCTCGTCGTCGCCATCACCCAGGCGGGGTCGCAGTCGGGCGGCCTGCCGCCCGAGACGCGGCGGCCAGGCGGGGCTCTTCGTCGCCCTCGTGCTGGTCAACGGCGGGCTCGCCACGGCGTTCATGAGGATCGGGCTGCGCACCGAGGAGCGCAACCAGCAGCTCGAGCGGCTCAACGCCGACCTCGAGGCCGCGCTGCTCGAGAACCAGGACCTGCAGGACCGGCTCGTCGCCCAGGCCCGCGACGGCCGGCGTCCAGGAGGAGCGCGCCCGCCTGGCCCGCGAGATCCACGACACCCTCGCCCAGAGCCTCGCCGGGATCGTCACCCAGCTCGAGGCGTCCGTCGGCGGCGAGCGGCAGGAGCAGGCGCCTCGCACTCGCCCGGCAGGCGCTGGCCGAGGCCCGTCGCTCGATGCTCGACCTCTCCCCCGGCGCCCTCGACGGCACGCGCTGCCCGACGCGCTGGCCGGGGCGGTGTCGGCCTGGTCGGCCGAGCACGGGGTGCGGGCCGAGGTCGTCGTGGTCGGCGACCCGGCCCCGCTGCACCCCGAGGTCGAGGCCACCGTGCTGCGGATCGCGCAGGAGTCGCTGACCAACGTGGCCAAGCACGCCGGCTGCCGCTCGCGTCGGCGTCACGCTGTCCTACGACGGCGACGAGGTGGTGCTCGACGTGCGCGACGACGGCACCGGCTTCGATCTCGACGTCCCGACCGGTCCGACCTCGCTTCGGCCTCCGCGGCATGCGCCAACGGGTCGACCGGCTCGCCGGCGACCTGATCCTCGAGTCCCGTCCCGGTGCCGGCACGGCCGTCTCCGCCCGCCTGCCCGCGCTGGCGAGGGAGGCGGCATGAGCACGGTCGCGGATCGTCGTCGTCGACGACCACCCCGTCGTGCGCGACGGCGTGCGCAGCATGCTCGCCAGCGTGACCGGCTTCGAGGTCGTCGGCGAGGCGTCGAGCGGTCCCGAGGCGGTCGAGCGGGTGCTGGCCACCGACCCCGACGTGGTCGTGATGGACCTGCGGATGCCCGGCGGTGGCGGCGTCGACGCCGTGCGCGCGTTGCGCGCCCGCGGCTCCCGTGCTGCCGTGCTGGTGCTGACGACGTACGACACCGACTCCGACACGATCGCGGCGATCGAGGCCGGCGCGACGGGCTACCTGCTCAAGGACACCCCGGCCGAGACGCTCTTCGACGCGGTGCGCGCGACGGCCGCCGGCGAGACGGTGCTCTCACCGGCGGTGGCCTCGCGCCTGGCCTCGCACGTACGCCGTCCGGCGGCGTCCGGCGTGCTCAGCGTGCGCGAGCGCGAGGTGCTCGCCCTCGTCGCGCGCGGGCGCTCCAACCGGGTCATCGCCGAGGAGCTCTTCGTCAGCGAGGCGACGGTCAAGACGCACCTCGTGCACGTCTACGAGAAGCTCGGCGCGAGCGACCGGGCCGCCGCGGTGGCGACGGCGTACGAGCGCGGGATCCTGGGCTGAGCGGGCAGGCTCAGCAGCCGCCGGCGACGGCGGGGAGCACGACGACCTGGTCGCCGTCGCTGAGCGTGGCCTCGAGGCCGCCGATGAAGCGGACGTCCTCGTCGTTGACGTAGACGTTGACGAAGCGGCGCAGGTCGACCGAGCCGTCCTTGTCCTCCACGAGGCGGCCCTTGATGCCGGGGTGGTTGCCCTCGAGGTCGTCGATCAGCTCGGACAGGCTGCCGCCCGTGCCCTCGACGGACTTCGCGCCGTCGGTGTAGGTGCGCAGGATGGTGGGGATCCGGACCTCGATGGCCATCAGGGGGTGCTCTTCTCTGTAGGCGTGGTCGTGACCTCTTCCTCGGTCACGACTCCGTCGATGATTCTGTAGGACCTGAACTCCACGGGGCCCGGGCTATTCCCGTGCTCGCGTGTGCTGACGAGCACGTAGTGGGCGTTGGGCTCGCTCGCCAGCCCGATGTCGGTGCGGCTGGGGTAGGCCTCGGTGGCGGTGTGGGAGTGGTAGACGACGACCGGCTCCTCGTCGCGGGCGTCCATGTCCTTGTAGAGCGCCAGCAGCTCGGTCGAGTCGAACTCGTAGAACGTCGGGCTGCCCGCGGCGTTGACCATCGGGACGAACCGCTCGGCGCGGTCGCTGCCCTCGGGACCCGCCACGACGCCGCACGCCTCGTCGGGGTGGTCGCGCTTGGCGTGCGCCACGATGGCGTCGTAGGTCTCCTGGGCGAGGGTCAGCACCGGACCAGCCTAGGCAGGCCCTCGATGCGGTCGGCACACGTCTCACGTCATACCGTGACGACCATGTCGTTGCCGCAGGCGCAGGCGCCGCTCACCCGCCGCGGCATCCCCCTCGAGCGCGACCTCCGGGTCCTGGCGCTGGGCTCCTTCGCGAACCGGTTCGGCGCCGGCGCCGTCATGACGACCAGCGCCCTCTACTTCACCCGGCAGGTCGGCTTCTCGGCCGCCGAGGTGGCGCTGGCGCTGTCCGTGGCGGCGATCGTCGGCATCGTCGTGCAGGTCCCCGCCGGCCACCTCGGCGACACCCGCGGCCCGCGCCGCGTGCTCACCGTCTGCATGGTGGGTGCCGCGCTCACGAGCGCGCTGCCCGTGCTGGCCCGTACGCCGTGGCAGCTGGCGCTGCTCCTCGGCCTGCTCGCGCTCTTCGAGCGGTCGGCGGGCTCGGTCCAGCAGGGCGTCATCGCGCAGCTCGCCACCGGCGGACGCGGCGTGCTCTTCAAGGCCTACCTGCGCGCTGTCACGAACACCGCGATCGGCCTCGGCTCGGTCTTCGGTGGCGCCGCGCTCGTCATCGACGAGTCGTGGGCCTACGTCTCCGTCTTCCTGCTCAACGCCGTCTTCACCGGCTTCGCCGCGTGGAACAGCACCCGCCTGCCCGAGCTGCCGGCGTACGTCCGCATCGAGGGCGAGCCGCGCCTGGCCGTGCTGCGGGACTGGCCCTACGTCGTGATCGTCACCATCACCGGCCTCTTCTCGATCCACTTCTTCGTGATGGAGCTCGGCCTCGCGCTCTACATCTCGCAGCGCACCGAGGCGCCGCCGGTGATGGTGGCGGTGCTGCTGATCATCAACACCGCCTGCGTCGCGTTCTTCCAGGTCCGGCTGTCGCGCCGGGCGGACTCGGTCGAGGCCGGCGCCCGCGCCCTCGTGCGCGGTGCGGTCTGGATCGCCGCGGGCTTCGCGATCGTGTCCCTCGCCGACCGCGGCGACGCGAAGGTCGCGATCGCGGTCCTCGTGGTCGGGTCGCTCGTCCACGTCGTCGGCGAGATGATCGGCTCGGGCGGCCAGTGGGGCCTCCAGATGGGCCTGGCTCCCCACGAGCGGCAGGGCCAGTACCAGGGCTTCGCCGGCCTCGGCTTCAGCGTCATCGCCGTCGTCGGCCCGCCGATCGTCACGCTGCTGTGCGTCGAGATGGGTGAGACCGGCTGGCTGGTCCTCGCCGCGATGATGCTGGTGATCGCGGCCGTCTCGGTGCCTGCGTCGCGCTGGGCGCTCGCCTCGCGCGAGCGCTACGGCGTGGTCACGCACTCGGGCTGACTCAGACCCGGATCGCGGCGGGGATCCCGTCGGAGAAGACCTCCGGCGTCTCGGGGAACGACTCCGAGAGCCCGAGGGAGTGGCGCACCGCCGACCACGCCGCGGCGCAGGCGTCGAGCAGGTCGTCCTCGGCGAAGCCCGCGCCGCGGAACCACGGCGGCGCGACGATCCCGTGGGCAGCCAGCGCCTCACGGCGGGCGCGTACGCCGTCCGCGTCCTTCTTGCTCGCCAGCACCGGCGCGCCCGCCATCCGGGCGAAGCTCAGCTCGGGGTGCACCTCGACGACCTCGACGCCGGGTCGCGCGCGCACCCAGGCGTCGACCTGCAGGACCTTCTCGCGCAGGGCGTACGCCTGGGCGCTGACGCTGGTGCCTCCGGTGGCGGCGACGTTGGCCGCGCGACCCTCGGCATAGGTGGGGGCCTCGAGCGCAGCGCGCGTCGGGGTGGAGAAGATCGAGGACGCCTTGCCGACCAGCTCACGGCGGGCCTCGGCGTCGGCCGCGCGACCGGTCGTGTCGGGCAGGCCGATCGGGATGTCGACGCCCACGACCACGACGTCGTACGTCTCGCGCACCAGCGCGACCAGCGACGAGATCGTGGCGGCGGTGAAGACCGACGACCGCCGGTCGGGGTCGATCACCACGCCGACCCAGCCGCCGCGGCAGGCGTCGACGCCGAGCACGGGCGCGTCGGGCGCGAGCACCGGTGGAGGCGCGACGTCCTCCTGCCCGGCGGGCGCGACGAACCGCGCCTCCCGCTCGTCGCTGGTCGCGGCCGCGATCCGGTCGAGCATCAGGTCGCTCATCTCGGGGAGCGAGGCCAGCGGCCACCAGCGCACGTCGCTCGACTCGTCGTCGGCGACGTGGGCCTCACCCTCGAGCCAGGTGCAGGCGAAGGTGAGGTCGAGGTAGGCGGCGCGGTCGCCGTTGTCGTAGGTGACCTCGGGGTGCACCGACGTCGAGGCCAGGCGGTCCACGCGGATCCGCACGCCGGTCTCCTCCAGCGCCTCGCGCGCGGCGGTGACGGCCGGCTCCTCGCCGGGATCCGAGATGCCGGTGACGGGCGTCCACCGTCCGTTGTCCGCACGCCTGACCAGCAGGACCTCGTCGCCACGGCGGATCACCGCGGTGACCCCGGGCATCCACAGCGGGTGGTCGCCCACGATCCGGCGCAGCTCGACGATGAACTCGGGAACCGGGGTCACGAGGTGAGCGCCTCGACGACCGTCTCCTGGAGGTAGCCGACCCACTCGTAGATGTCGTGCGCCTGCGCCCGCGGGTCGTCGTCGGGCAGCGAGTGCCAGTAGTCCTCGTCGCCGGCCTCGACCCCGAGCCGGGTGGCCAGCGCGAGCCGGATGTCGGTGAAGGCGCGCATCCACGTCTCGGCCTCGGCGCGGGTGAGCTCGACGTCGATCACGAGCCCCTCCTCGGTCAGCTCGGGCGGCAGCCCGGCGTCCTCGAGGGTGTCGATCAGCAGCCCCGACGCCGCGGCCTTGCCGTCGCGCAGCCCGCTCTCGGTGAAGCGCCGGAAGTCGGAGGCGGCCTCGTCGTCGTCGGGGTAGGCCGTCGGGAAGAGCCGCGCCAGGACCGGGTCCTCGGGCGGCGACGTGGCGCCGGAGAACTCGACCATCAGCGCGTCGAAGGGGTCCGCGGACGGCGCGGCCGGCTCCGCGCGCTCGTTGCGGAGCAGCTCGACCATCTGCGAGGCCAGCGACCGCAGCAGGTCGGCCTCGAACCCCGAGAAGGTGGCGATGACGCGGTCGGACTTCCGGTGGTGCTCGAACCCACTCACGTCAGGTGGCCTTCTCCATCGTCGCCCACAGCCCGTACTCGTGCATCGCCTGCACGTCGCGCTCCATCTCCTCGCGGGTGCCCGTGGAGACCGCCGACTTCCCTTCGGTGTGCACCTCGAGCATCAGCTTCTCGGCCTTCGCCTTGTCGTAGCCGAAGTACTTCTGGAAGACGAAGGAGACGTAGGACATGAGGTTCACCGGGTCGTCCCAGACCAGCGTCACCCACGGCTTGGCCAGGAAGGTGATCTCGTCAGGGCTGAGGGTCGGCTCGACCTCTACGGGACTGGCGGCTGACACCCGCCCATCGTGGCACAGTGTCGGTCGTGACTGGTCCCACCCATGCCTCGACAGGGCTCCTCACCGACCACTACGAGCTGACGATGGTGCAGGCCGCCCGGCAGTCGGGCACGGCCGACCGGCGCTCGGTCTTCGAGCTCTTCCCGCGGCGGCTGCCGGAGGGGCGCAGGTACGGCGTCGTGGCCGGCGTCGGTCGTGCGCTCGACGCCATCGAGGCGTTCCGCTTCGACGCCGCGGCGATCGCTGCCCTGGACGGCGTGGTCGATCCCGACATGCTCGACTGGCTCGCGTCCTACCGCTTCACCGGCGACGTCTGGGGCTACGCCGAGGGCGAGGCGTACTTCCCCCACTCGCCGCTCCTCGTCGTCGAGGGCTCGTTCGCCGAGGCGGTGCTGCTCGAGACCGTCCTGCTGTCGATCTACAACCACGACTCCGCCATCGCCTCGGCCGCCTCCCGGATGACCCTGGCCGCGGGCGAACGACCCTGCATCGAGATGGGGTCGCGCCGCACGCACGAGCAGGCGGCCGTGGCCGCCGCGCGGGCGGCGTACGTCGCCGGCTTCGACGCGACCAGCAACCTCGCGGCGCGCGCTGCCTACGGCGTCCCGTCCGCCGGGACCGCCGCACACTCCTTCACGCTGCTGCACGACGACGAGTCCGACGCCTTCCGCGCCCAGGTGCAGACGCTGGGCGTCGGCACCACCCTGCTCGTCGACACCTACGACGTCGCCGAGGCCGTACGCCGTGCGGTGGAGGTCGCGGGCACCGGCCTGGGCGCGGTCCGGCTCGACTCCGGCGACCTCGGCCTGGTCGCGCGGGACGTCCGGGCGCAGCTGGACTCCCTCGGCGCCACGAGCACCCGGATCGTGGTGACGAGCGACCTCGACGAGCACGCCATCGCCGCGCTCGCGGCCGCACCGGTCGACGCCTACGGCGTCGGCACCCAGCTGGTCACGGGCTCCGGCCACCCGACGTGCGGCTTCGTCTACAAGCTGGTCGCCCGCGAGGGAGACGACGGCGAGCTGGTGTCGGTGGCGAAGAAGTCCACGGACAAGATCTCGGTCGGCGGGCGGAAGTACGCCCTGCGCCGGCTCTCCCCCAGCGGCACCGCGCAGGCCGAGGTCGTCGGGATCGGCGAGGCGCCCGCCGACGACGGCAACGACAGGGCCCTCCTGGTCCCCCTGGTCCGCGACGGCGAGGTCGTCGGCCGCGCCACCCTCGAGGAGGCCCGCGCCCGCCACCGCGCCTCGCTCGCCGAGCTGCCCCGCGCCGTCACCCAGATGTCCGCCGGTGAGCCGGTGATCCCGACGGTCTTGCGAGCGCTAGCCTCTGAAGATGTCACGCGCACTGATCGTGGTCGACGTCCAGAACGACTTCTGCGAGGGCGGGTCGCTCCCGGTGACCGGCGGTGCGCGCGTGGCCGCCGACATCGGCGAGCTGCTGCACCGCTGGCACTCGAAGGTGGCGGACGGACCGGCGTACGACGTCGTCGTGGCCACCAAGGACCACCACGTCGACCCGGGGCACCACTGGTCCCTCAAGCCCGACTTCGCGGAGTCCTGGCCGGTCCACTGCAAGGTCGGCTCCGAGGGCGCGGGCTTCCACCCCAACCTCGACCCGCAGCCCTTCGACGAGGTGTTCTACAAGGGCGAGCACGCGGCGGCCTACTCCGGCTTCGAGGGACGTACGTCGTCGGGCGAGCCGCTCGCCGACTGGTTGCGGGCGAGGAGCGTCGTCGAGGTCGACGTCTGCGGCATCGCGACCGACCACTGCGTGCGGGCGACCGCGCTGGACAGCGCGAGCGAGGGCTTCGACACGCGGGTGCTCACCGCGCTGTGCGCCGGCGTCGCCGAGGACACCACGGCGGCGGCCATCACCGAGATGTCCGGCGCCGGCATCGAGATCGCCTGATCAGCACCACTTGTCGCTCAGCACCACTTCTCGGCCACGGTCCGCAGCACCTTGACGGTCCGCGCGGTCCCCTGACCCAGCGCCTTGAACTCCTTGGCCGGAGAGCACCTTCGAGGTGTGGATGTCGCCGTCGAGCAGGACGTAGGCCGCGCGACCGTCGACGACCACGGTCTCGCCGTCGTGCTCGAGGGCGTGCACCGCCTCCCGGGCCGCGGCGGTCGGCGCCGCGGAGTAGAGGGTGACGTAGTGGTTGCCCGACGGGTCGTGCTCGGCGTGCAGCTCGTCGGCCCGCGCGGTGAGCGCGGCGAGGTCGGCCGTGGTGAAGACGATCGTCGGCACCTCGAACCCCGCCTCGGCGGCGTACGCCTTCTCCAGCGCCGCCTGGACCTTGGCCACGGAGCGCGCGGAGTGCGTCAGCCGGACGTTGCCGGTGTTGATGTAGGTCTCGACGTCGGACCCGCCGGCGGCCTCGGTCGCCGCCTTGATCGCGTCCTTGGGGAACTTGCGCGTCGCACCGAGGTTGATCGCGCGGAGGAAGGCTACGTAGGTGGGCACGACCCCAGTATCGGGTCGCGGCGTCAGCGCTTGCACTGGCTCGGCGGGGTGACCTTCGGGTCGAAGACGTGCCCCGGCGGCTTGATGCTGTCGCCGTTGGGCGACTCCTTCATGGTCATCGCCCAGTAGCCCACGCGCTTGTCGAGGGTCGCCTTCTGCTCCTTGGGGAGCTTGCTCCACATCCCGGCGACGTCGATGCCGACCTCGATCAGGTGTCCGTGCGGCTCGATGACCGCCGCGGCCTCGGTGTCGTACGGCAGCGTGGGGACGTTGGTGAACAGGCCCTTCGGCAGGCCCGCGAGCACGTCCTTGAAGCCGAGGGACACCGCGACGACGTCCTCCGTCGGCGGACACGGCACGGCCCTGGGTGAGCGCCCACGCGGGGTCGAGCTCGCGCGGCAGCGCCCAGGTGTAGGCCTCGTCGTCGGTGATGTCGGCCCAGCAGTCGTTGGCGCCCGGGCCCCACTGCTCGCTGTTGAAGTAGGTGCGGTCGTTGACCACGAGGTAGTCGACCTGCTGGGCGTTGCCGTCGAGGACGGTGTCCATCGAGATCTCGCTGTAGCCCAGCCCGGGGCTGAAGCGGGCGTCGAGGTTGAGGATGCGCTTGCCGCCCTTGTCGGGGCTCTTGGTCAGCATCTGACCGTGCCACTCGACGATGCCCATCTTGTCGACGGTGGCGACGATGTCGGTGAGCTTCTCGCCCAGCAGCTGCGCGCCCTCGGTCTTGGTGGCGGCGGCGTTGCCCGACCCCCCGCACCCGGAGAGCACCATGAGCGCGCCGGCAGCCAGGGCTGCGGCGTGTGCGGCGTTGATCCGACGGGTCACTGGAGTCCCCTTGGGTGGGTGGTGCTGAGCACGGTGCTCGATTTCGAAGGGTAGGACTCCTCGCAGGAACCTGTCAGACAAACCGAAGATCTCGTCAGGTCGCCATCCACCGTCGGGCGGCCACGACGACCTCCTCGGTCAGCTCGGAGACCAGCGACGACCCCAGCCGCCAGTGCTGCCAGAAGAGGGCCACCTCGGAGCGGCGACCCGGCACCAGCTCGACCAGGTCGCCCCGGTCGAGCTCGACCGCCACGTCCGACTCGGGCAGCAGGCCCCAGCCCATCCCGACCCGGATGGCGCGGTCGAACTCGCGGACCGACGGGAGGTACGTCACCGGCGGGGCGAGGTGGCGCCGGGTCACCCGCCGGACGAAGTCGTGCTGGAGCGAGTCGTTGCGGTCGAACGCCACGATCGGCGCCTCCGCGAGGGTGGCGGAGCCGACGCCCTCGGCGAAGTGGCGGGCGTGGAACTCGCGCGTCGCGACAGCGGCGTACCGCAGCCGGCCGAGGCGGACGACGCGGCAGCCGGGCACCGGCTTGGGCTCCCCCGTGATCGCCGCCATCACCTCGCCGCGGCGCAGTCGCTCGGCGGTGCGCGTGTGGTCCTCGCGGACGACCTCGAACACCACGCGGTGCCGCGTCTGCACCTCGGCGAGGGCGTCGACGAACCAGCCGTAGAGGGCGTCGGCGTTCACGGCGATGGGCAGCGAGGTGTACGACGTCCCCACGTCGTCCGCCTCCTCGACCAGCTCGGCGACCGCCTCGCGCTCGAGCAGCTCGGTCTGCGTGGCCAGCCGCACCAGGACCAGGCCGGCCTCGGTGGGCTCGAGCGGCTTGACCCGGTGGAGCAGGACGCGACCGATCCGCGTCTCCAGCGCCTTGATCCGCTGGCTCACCGCGGACGGCGTGACGTGCAGGTCGCGGGCCGCTGCCTCGAAGGTCCCGAGCCGGACCGCGACGGCCAGTGTGCGCAGGGCCACAGGGTCCAGCTGAGTGATGTCTTTCATAGTTAGACATCCTAATGATTCGTCAGAATAGTTCGCTGGATTGTGGCGTGCGCGCGTCCTACCGTTGACCACATGTTCCAGGTTGCTCTCACCGGTCTTCTCACCGGACTCGCTCTCATCGTCGCCGTCGGCGCGCAGAACGCCTTCCTCCTCCGACAGGGGATCCGCGGCGAACAGGTCCTGCCCATCGTGCTGACCTGCCTGCTCTCCGACGTCGTCGCGATCACCGCCGGCGTGTTCGGCCTCGGCATCGTCCTCGAGCGCTGGCCGTCCGTCCTGCCGGTCGCCCAGGTGCTCGGTGGCGTCTACCTGATCGCCTTCGGCGTGCACGCCGCGATGCGGGCGTGGCGCCCGGCCAAGCTGGACGCCGGCGACGGCACGGCGATGACGACCGGCCGCGCGATCATGCTCACGCTGGCGCTGACCTGGCTCAACCCGCACTTCTACCTCGACGCCGTGCTGATGCTCGGCACGGTGGCCAACAGCTTCGGCACCGACCGCTGGTGGTTCCTCGCGGGCACCCTGGTCGCGAGCGTGCTGTGGTTCTTCGGCCTCGGCTTCGGCGCCCGGCTGCTGCGCGGCCTCTTCGCGCGGCCCACCGCCTGGCGGGTCCTCGACTCCGCGATCGCCGTGGTCATGGGCGCCCTCGGCGTGGGGCTGCTCGCCCACTGAGTCGGCGCAGTAGCGTCGCGCGCATGTCGAACGGCCAGCAGCCCCCTCCCGGGTGGTACGCCGACCCGTGGCCGAGCCCGCCCGGCGGGCTGCGGTGGTGGGACGGCGGGCAGTGGGCGGGCGCGACGTCGCTGCCGGACCGCGGCCCGACGGACGCTGGCTGGTGGCGTCGCGCGGGCGCGTACCTGATCGACGGCTTCATCGTCGGCGCGATCAGCTTCGTCGTCGGCATTCCCGGCCAGGTCGGCCTGCAGCGCGACCTGCAGGTCGAGGCCGAGCGGCTCAACGACGTCGGTCGCCGACGGAGCGACCGCGGGCACGGCGTTCGACGGACTACTGGTCCGGCAGTCGCCGAGGCGTACCTCGACCGCTGGGTGTGGCTCGCACTGCTCCTGCTGGTGGCCGCGCTGTCGCCTACCACGCGGTCATGCTCCGGACCCGCTCAGCCACGGTCGGCAAGCGCGCGCTGCGGCTCCGGGTGGTCCCGGTCGAGCGGCGACGGGCCGGCTGTCGTGGTCGATGGTGGCGCGACGGCTGGCCGACGCAGTTCGGACCGGGCTGGCTGATCATCCCGGTCGGCCTCGCCAGCGGGCTCCTGGGCCGCGCTCGGGCTCGTCGGCCTCGCGGCGTGGCGTTCCAGCTGCTCGACCACCTGTGGGCCGCGCGCGTCCGACAGGCGCGCGATCCACGACCTGGTCGCCGGCACGCGCGTGCTCCAGGACCCCTGAGGCGTCAGGGCGCGAAGGCCAGCCCCTGCTCGGCGAGCGCCTCGCCCAGCCGGGCGATCGCGATCGGTCCGACGCCGTGGATCGCGGCGAGCTGCTCGGCGGAGTACGCCGTGACGTGCTCGAGCGTGGTGACGCGAGACCTCGCGCAGGGCTCGGGTCGCCGGCGCGCCGATGGTGCGCGGCAGCGGCGTGCCCGTCTCCCGCGGCGCCCGGACGCGCGGCTGCGCCGAGCCCGGCGTCGACGACCGCCTCACCGCGCGGCGAGAGCAGGTAGCCGATCGCCAGCGACTCGGTCAGGCCGAGCTCCTTGAGCTTGCGCACGTCCTTCTTGAAGTCCGCCGTCTCGCGCCCGACCTGCGCGGCGAGCTCAGGGGCGCGAACGCCTCGGTTGAGGTCGATCAGGTCGAGCGTCTCGCGCGTCCACGCGCCGGAGGACGACGACGCGTCCAGCCGGTCGAGCCGCGCGACGATCGCCGCGACCTCGTCGGCATCCGGCACGGCGGCCCGCAGCGCCTCGCGCGGGTCGGGACCGGCGTACGCCAGGCCGATCCGCCAGGCCGGGTCGCCCGACCGGGCCGACAGCGCCTTCTTCAGCGCCGCCAGCGACGGCGCGCCGGCCCGCCGGGCGTCCTCGGCGCGCAGGCTCGCGATGCTGACCTGCTCGACCGAGGTCACCTCGAGCAGGCCGACGCCCGTACGCATCCGGGTGCCGACCACGACCCGCGGCCTCGCCCAGCGCCGGAAGGCGAGGTCGATCGTGCCGGCCTTGATCGCGGCCAGCTCGGCCGGGCGGATCATCATGGGTCTCAACCCTGGGAGATGCACAATCCGATCGGGCGAAACGGCCTGCCGATCGCGGGAGTGGCGTCGCACACGCGACGCGCGGTGTCCACCCACACTCCGGACGTGCCGAATGCTACCACCGCTCACAGAGGGGCAGAGGTTGCCGCGGGCGTCCTGCTCGCGCTCGATCGCCTCGAAGAGCGCCTTGAAGTTGCCCTTGCCGAAGCCGAGGGAGCCGTGGCGCTCGATCAGCTCGAAGAAGACCGTCGGACGGTCGCCGAGGGGCTTGGTGAAGATCTGGAGCAGGTAGCCGTCCTCGTCGCGGTCGACGAGGATGCCGCGCTTCTGCAGCTCCTCGATCGGCACCCGGACCTCGCCGATGCGCGAGCGCAGCTCGGGGTCCTCGTAGTAGGAGTCGGGGGTGTTGAGGAACTCGACGCCGTTGGCGCGCAGCGCGTCGACGCTGGCGAGGATGTCGCCGGTCGCGACGGCGAGGTGCTGGGCGCCCGGGCCGTCGTAGAACTCGAGGTACTCGTCGATCTGCGACTTCTTCTTCGCGATCGCCGGCTCGTTGAGCGGGAACTTCACGCGGTGGTTGCCGTTGGCGACGACCTTCGACATCAGCGCGGAGTAGTCGGTGGCGATGTCGTCACCGATGAACTCCGCCATGTTCACGAAGCCCATCACCTTGTTGTAGTAGGTGACCCACTCGTCCATCTTGCCGAGCTCGACGTTGCCGACGATGTGGTCGAGGGCCTGGAACAGGCGCTTGGGCTGGCCCTCGCGCTTCGCGAAGCGCGGCGCGGCGGTGGCGTAGCCGGGGAGGTAGGGACCGCCGTAGGTGACCCCGTCGATCGTGCGCTGCACGAGCGTGTGGCGGGTCTCGCCGTAGGTCGCGATCGCCGCGACGCGGACCGAGCCGTGCTCGTCGGTGACGGTCTCCGGGTCGCGCAGCACGGTCGCGCCGGCCTTGCGGGCCTGGGCGATGCACTGGTCGACGTCGGGGACCTCGAGGGCGATGTCGACGACGCCGTCGCCGTGCTTGGCGTGGTGGGCGATGAGCGGGCTGTCGGGCGAGACCGCTCCGCTGACGACGAACTTGATCGAGCCCGACTTGAGCACGAACGACTTGTGGTCGCGGGTGCCGTTCTCCGGACCGGCGTAGGCGATGAGCTCCATGCCCCACGCGGACGCGTAGTAGTGCGCGGCCTGGGTCGCGTTGCCGACCACGAAGCAGATCGCGTCCCACCCGGTGACCGGGAAGGGGTCGGAGTCGGCGTCGTACTCCACGAGGCCGACGAGCTGGCGCAGCTGCTCCAGCGAGAGGTCGGCCTTCATCTCGTCCACGGTCAGGGCGCCACCGGTCGAGGCGATGTCAGTCGTCATGCCTCCACCCTGCCGAAACTGACGCAAGGTGTGCAACAGTACGACGAAACATTGGGCACATTGCACAGTCGAGAGGACACAGATGGACGCAATCGACAGCAAGCTGATCGAGATCTTCGCCCGCGAGCCGCGCCTCGGCGTGCTCGAGGCCAGCCGACGTCTCGGCATCGCCCGCGGCACCGTGCAGGCCCGCCTCGACAAGCTCGCCGCATCCGGCGTGATCACCGGCTGGGGGCCCGACCTGTCCCCCGAGGCGATCGGCTTCCCGGTGATGGCGTTCCTGACCCTCGAGATCCGCCAGGGTTCGGGCGGGTCGGTCGGCCACGAGGCGGTCGCGGCCCACCTCGCGGAGATCCCCGAGGTGCTCGAGGCCTACACGATCACGGGCGTCGGTGACATGTGGGCACGGGTCGTGGCCCGGTCCAACGCCGACCTCCAGCGGGTGATCGACCAGGTGCTCACCGAGCCGGGCATCGACCGGTCCACGACGGTGATCGCGCTCGCCACCCAGATCCCGCACCGCGTCGTGCCGCTGGCGCGAGCGGCCGTCACCTGAGCCGCTCGCCGACCTCGCCGGCCGCCGCGATCACCTGCGGCGCCACGACGTCCTCGTCGATCGTGCCGTCGAGGGTGACGATCCCGACGCTCGCGCGCAGCCCGTCGACCCCGCGGACGGGTGCGGCCAGGCCGCGGGCGCCGCTCTGCAGCTCGCCGCTCGTGACGGCGTACGCCGGATCGTCGACGTCGAGCAGCGCGATGGCCTTGCCGGCCGCCCCCTGCGTCAGCGAGTGGCGGGCGCCGACCCGGTAGGACACGTGGAAGTCGGTCCACGTCGGCTCGACCACCGCCAGCGCGAGCGCCTCGTCGCCGTCGGCCACCGTGAGGTGGGCGGTCGAGCCGAGCGTCTCCGCCAGCGAGCGCAGCACCGGCATCGCGAGGTCGCGCAGGAGCGGCTGCACGGCGCTCGCGAGGTGCAGCACACCGAGGCCGACGAACAGCCGCGACCGCGCGTCGCGGCGCACGAGCCCGTGCTGCTCCAGCGTGCTGACGAGCCGGTGGACCACCGTGCGGTTGACCTGGAGCCGGCTCGACAGCTCGGTGACCGTCAACCCCTCGGGGCTCTCGGCCAGCACCCGCAGCACCCGCAGGCCGCGGTCGAGCGTCTGGGAGGTCTCCGAAGGCATGGGTGCAGGCTAGCGACGACCGGTCGGGTCAGGACGACTGCTTCATCGCCCACTCACGGATCCGGTTGATCCGCTCCGCGAGCTGGTCGCCGTTGGCGACCGCGGCGGGCGGGCCGCCGCACTCCTTGCGCAGGGCGGAGTGGGTGATCCCGTGGGCCTGGCCGGTGCGGTGGTGCCAGGCCGCGACGAGCCCGTTGAGCTCGCGGCGCAGCACGCCGAGCTGCTGGTGCGTGCTGAGCTGCTCGACGGAGTCGACGACCCGGTCACCGGTGCCCTCGCTCGTCCGCTTGCGCGCGCGCTCGCTCTGCCGCGAGTGCAGCAGCTCGCGCACCTGGTCGGGCTCGAGCAGGCCGGGGATGCCGAGGAAGTCCATCTCCTCCTCCGAGCCCGCGAGCACCTCGCCGGAGTGGCCGAACTGGGCACCCTCGTAGAGCACGTGGTCGAAGGACGCGGTCGAGCCGAGCGCCTCCCACGACATCTCCAGCTCACCCGAGGCGCCGTCCTCGGCGTTCGCGGCAGCGAGCAGGCCTTCCTCCGCCGCGAAGATGTCGTCCTCGTCGGTGACCCGCCGGCCCAGCACGTGGTCGCGCTGCGCCTCCATGTCGGAGGCGAACTCCAGCAGGTGCGGCACCGACGGCAGGAAGATCGACGCGGTCTCGCCGCGCGAGCGGGCGCGGACGAAGCGGCCGACGGCCTGCGCGAAGAAGAGCGGGGTCGACGTGGTGGTCGCCCAGACGCCGACGGCGAGGCGCGGCACGTCGACGCCCTCGGAGACCATCCGCACCGCGACGAGCCAGCGCTTGTCGGAGTCGGTGAAGGTCGCGATCTTCTTCGACGCGCCCTTCTCGTCGGACAGCACGACGGTCGGCGCCTCGCCGCTGATCTTCTTCAGCAGCGCGGCATAGGCGCGGGCGGTGTCCTGGTCGCTGGCGATGACCATCCCGCCGGCGTCGGGCACGTGACGGCGTACCTCCGAGAGGCGCTTGTCCGCAGCCTGGAGCACGGCCGGGATCCACGATCCCTGCGGGTCGAGGGCCGTCCGCAGTGCGTGGGCGTGCATGTCCTTGGTGAGCGGCTCGCCCAGCCGGGCGGCGACCTCGTCGCCGGCACGGGTGCGCCACGTCATCTCGCCGGAGTAGGCCATGAAGAGCACGGGGCGCACGACGTGGTCGGCGAGCGCGCGGGCGTAGCCGTAGGTGAAGTCGGCCGTGGAGGTCGGGATGCCGTCCTCGCCGGGCGCATAGGTGATGAACGGGATCGGGTTGATGTCGGAGCGGAAGGGCGTCCCGGTCAGCGACAACCGCCGGGTGGCGGGGTCGAAGGCCTCGCGCACACCGTCGCCCCACGACAGCGCGTCGCCGGCGTGGTGGATCTCGTCGAGGATCACCAGGGTCTTGAAGCGCTCGGTGCGGATCCGCATCGCCAGCGGGTTGACCGCCACGCCGGCGTAGGTGACGGCGATCCCGACGTAGTCGTCGGACGTCCTGCCCTTGCCTGCGCTGTAGGCCGGATCGATCGGGATGCCGGCCCGTGCCGCCGCCTCGGCCCACTGCGTCTTGAGGTGCTCGGTGGGCGCGACGACCGTGATCCGGTCGACGACGCGGCGGCTCAGCAGGTCGGCGGCGACGGTCAGCGCGAAGGTCGTCTTGCCGGCGCCGGGGGTCGCGACGGTCAGGAAGTCACGGGGCTGGCGGGCGCGGTAGTCGTCGACCGCGGCCTGCTGCCAGGCACGGAGGGAGGGCGCGGTGCCCCAGGCGGCCCGGTCGGGCCACGCGGGGGGCAGGGGCGCGTCGGGGCGCCCCGTCACGCCTCGGGACCCGAGCCGTCCGAGCCGCCGCCGGGCTTCATGGACTCCCAGACTTCCTTGCAGTCCGGGCACACCGGGAACTTCTCCGGGGCACGCGACGGGACCCAGACCTTGCCGCACAGGGCGATCACGGGGGTGCCCATGACCATCGCCTCGGTGAGCTTGTCCTTGGGCACGTAGTGCGAGAACCGCTCGTGATCACCCTCGTCGGTCGGGACGGTCTGACGCTCTTCGATCGTCTGGCTGCCCGGCGAGAATCCGATGGTGCTCATGATGGGAAGCCTAACGCGGACCCACCCACACGTAGACGTTGGCAACGCCGCGACGGGTGCCGTGGAGCAGGTCGCTCGCGTCGCTGACGTACGCCAGCCGCGAGGCGTCGTCGCTCAGCGCGGCTCCGAGCTCCTCGCCGCTCGGGCGTGCGACGAAGGGGGACGTGCGGGCGCCCGTCGCCACGTCGACGACCCGCAGGTGGCGGGTCGCGGTGGCGACGCACGTAGTGCGTGCCGTCGGCGTGATCGCCGCGCCCGGGTTGTGCCTCGGCCCTCGTGGTCCACCGAGCTCGCCGTCCTGCACCACGTCGACCCGGTCGCCGCCGCGGCCGTGCCCGGCCGCCGGGCCCGATCCGTGGATCGCGAGCAACCTGCCGTCGTCGGACACGCTCGACATCTCCGGATAACCGCCCTCGACCCCGAGTCGCCCGACGCCGCGGACCGTCTCCGGTCGTGGTGTCGAGCAGCTCGCTCTCGTTGTCGCCCGTGAGCAGGGCGAGCCGGCCGTCGGACGAGACGCCGACGAGGTCACTGGCCCCCGAGGTCGGCCACGACGGTCCGCGTCGCGCCGGTGGCGCGGGTCCACTCCACCAGCCGGGACGGCACGCCGCCCCGGCGCGTCCTGGATAGACCACCCGCTCGCCGTCCGCGGTCAGCGCAGCATGCGGTGGCGGTGCGCGTCGGCGACCTGGGTCTGGGAGCCGTCGGTGCGGTCGAGCAGGAAGACTCCCGCCGAGAGGCCGACCAGCACGCGCTGTCCGTCGCGACTGACCCCTCAGGATCCGCGCCCAGGGCTCCGGGTGGAGCAGCGACACCTGCTGCGAGGAGGCGTCCCAGACGTAGACCCGTCCGACCGACTCCTTCGTGCCCGGCACCAGGTTGGTGGCGAAGGACGAGAAGACGACGGTGCTGCCGTCGCCGGACATCGTCACCTTGGTGCTCGCCTTGTTCGCCGGACCGCCCGTCGAGTCCTCGCGAGACGAGGACCGTGCCGGGCGCGGCCCGCTCGGTGACCGACCGCACCACCAGGACCGTACGACGACTCTCGCCGCGCTGCTTGCCGACGCCGCGCTCGTCGAGCACGATGCGCCACCGCCCCAGCCGGGGCGCCGTACCGGTGAGCCGGCCGCGCCGCTGGTGCAGCCAGCGCGGGAGCCCCTCCGCCTCGCGGACGCGCCAGTTCTCCCGCTGGTAGTCGAAGCGCTCGCCGGGGAGCACGGTGTCGGAGACCGGCGGTTGACCGTCGGCGCGCTCGACCGCGCGCGTCGGCACGGCGCCGGTCGGCACGCGTGCCGCAGCCCGGACAGCGGGACGGCGACGCAGGACGGCCAGGGCACCACGCATCAGGGTCTTCACGACACCAGAGACGCCGCTCGGCACCGGTTGGTTGCGCGGTGTGGTCAGTTCAGGTCGGGATCGACGGGCCGGTTCGCGTGCCAGGCGAGCATCCCGGGCTGGCGTCGCATCACGTCGCGCCGCAGGCCGCTCGTGTCGCCGCGGAAGGCGTCGCCCGACTCCGAGGTGACGACGTACCAGCTCCCCTCGTCGACCTCGCCGGCGAGCTGGTCGGCGCCCCACCCGGCATAGCCGGCGAAGACCCGCATCGCGCTCAGGGACCCGTCGACGAGCTCGGTCGGGGTGTCGAGGTCGACCATCCCCAGCAGCCCGGCGACCGGACGCCAGCCGACCGGCGCCGCGTCGGCGTCGCGCAGCCGGGCGACCGCGAGCGCGCCGTCGGTGCCGACCGGTCCGCCGCGGAAGAGGACCTCGGGCTCGGCGACGACCTCGCGCCACGGCTCGAGCACGTCGGCGACCAGGACCTGCGACGGCCGGTTGAGCACGACCCCGAGGGCCCCGTCGTCGGTGACGTCGAGCAGCAGCACGACCGTGTCCGACGAAGTTGGGGTCCTGGAGTGCCGGCGTCGCGACCAGCAGCATCCCCGACGCAAGCTGCATGCCCTCCACCATGGCAGATCGACCCTCAGGCCGCGAGGACCGCCTTCAGCCGCCCCACGAGCGAGGTCGGGCCGGCGCCCGGGTGGGACCTGCTCCGCGCCCTGCGCCCGGGGACGTACGACGTCCGCGCACCGAGCTCGATCGCCCGGCCGACCCGCTGGGCCGCAGGCCCGGGCGCGCTCGCGCGGCCGGCCATCAGGGCGAGCATCTCGTGCTCCTTGCCGGTGGCGACGGCCATCACCCGGGCCATCTCGGGGTCGGTCGGGTGCGCGGCGTAGTGGTCGAGGACCGCCCGGGTGCCGGGCATGTCCTCGGCGGCCGAGAGCCAGGCGAGGGCGACGGCGCCCTCGAGGTCGAGGGGCTGGTCGCTGAGGCGGCGCTCGACGTGGCCGGCCAGGCGGGTGTGCCAGCGCAGCTGCAGGGCGCCGAGGAGCGCGAGCTCGTCGCCGAAGGTCTCGGCGACGCCCTCGACGTCCATCGGGAGGACAGCGGGCGCGTCGGGTGCGCTCGTCGACGGTGCGGATCACGTCGCGGAGCACGTCGGCGCGGCGGTGGTGGGACGTCCAGGTCATGGCGGTCTCCTTGGGTGACATACCGAAGGTACGTACTTCCAGTATGCCCAGCGGGTGCGCCTCGTTCAAAGCCTGCCCGCGTGAGTCGGGTCACCTAGGGTGCCCTCCATGGGGAACGCACGGTGAAGACGCGGCGGCAGCGCTACTCGGACTCCACCAAGCGCGCGCTCGTCGACGTGGCGGAGCGGCTCTTCACCGAGCACGGCTACTCCGCGACGTCGCTCGACGCGATCGTGGCGGGCGCCGACGTCACCAAGGGCGCGCTCTACCACCACTTCAGCGGCAAGCAGGCGATCTTCGAGGCCGCCTTCGAGCGCATCGAGTCCCGCGCGACCGCGAGCATCGGGCAGGCGACCGAGGGCCACCAGGACCCGTGGGAGAAGGCCCGCGCCGGGCTGCGCGCCTTCCTCGAGGCGGTCCAGGAGCCGGGCTACCGCCAGGTCGTCATCTCCGACGGCCCCTCGGTGCTCGGGCACGAGCGGTTCCGGGAGCAGGAGGAGCGCTCGACCTACGCCATCGTCGACGAGATCGTGCGCTCGGTCCTCGCCGGTGACGAGTGGGCCCTCGACGACCAGATGCTCGACACCTTCACGCGCATCTTCTTCGGCGCGATGTCAGCCGCCGGCGGGTCGGTCGCCGTGAGCGACGACCCGGCGGCAGCGGCCGCCCGGGTGGACGCCGCCATCGGCTTCATCCTGGACGGGCTGCGTCAGCTCCTCCACGACGAGGCCGGGAGCGGCGTCACTTCGCGAACGTGACGGTGCCGTTGACCGCCGGCACGAGCTCGACCCAGACGTGGCCGGCGGGCACGGTGAGCTCGCCGTCCTTGGTCGACAGCTCGATGGCGCCGGTGAGGCCGTCCTTGGTCCAGGTGCCGCGGACGATGCGACCGCCGTGGAACAGCATCGCCGCGCCCGTGCCCTCGAACTTCGTCTCGGGCACCGGGTAGCCGGCCGGGTCCCGGTAGCCGGCGTCGCCGACCTTGACGCGCAGCACCAGCACCGAGTCGGCGGGGAACTGGTCGCCCTGCGCGGCGTAGGAGTCGGTGTTGACGTAGCCGCCCTTCTGGAACGACCAGGTGGTCGAGTGGGCGCCGAAGTCGGCGGTCAGCGTGCTGGCCTTGCCGCCCTTGGGGAGGTCGGCCTCGGTGCCCCACGGGAGGTAGGCCGGCGGCTCGTCCTTGGACTTGAGCCGCTTCGAGATGTCGTGCAGCTTGGCGAAGAGGTTGTAGGGGGCCGAGCGCGAGGTCTCGCGGTAGACGCCCGCCGCGCCCTCGGTGATCCACGGGATGCCGGCACCGTTGATCCGCTTGATGGTGATCGGCGCGGCACCGCTGGTCACGACGGTCGCGCCGTCGGGGACGATGCCGATGTCGCTGGCGCGCATCGACCGCACCGGCCCGATGTCGGCCGGCACCTTCGAGTAGTAGAACGCCGCGAGGCGCGTGTAGCCGCCCTCGACGAGCTCCTCCACCACCATGTCGGCCGAGCCGAGGCCGACCTGCGGCGCGCTGGAGGAGGTGTTGTCCACCTTGGTCACGATCACCGGGTGCGCCGGGGCGTCCTCGGTGCGCTCGAGGCCGGTCAGGGGCCAGTACGTCGGCTCCGGCGGCTCGCTCGTCTCCGACGACGTGGGCTCCGACGGCGCGGACTGGCTCGGCGGCTCCTCCTCGTCGCCGCCGCCGCAACCGGCGAGCAGGAGCGAGGCCGCGACGAGCGCGGCGACAGAGGTGGTGAGACGGTGACGCACGGGGGAGCTCCTTGTCAGCGGGGGCTGCTGAGAGGTGGGACTGCGTAGAAGTGTGGAGGCGCGCCCTCCCGCTTCGGGGAAGGCGCGCCACAGGGTAGGTCAGCAGGACCTGCCTACCAAGAACAGCCTGTCACCCGCGGCGCAGGGTGCCGCCGAACCAGCTCGACGTCCACGGGACGGCCACGCGGACGCGCTGGCCGGAGCCCGGCGAGTGGACCATCACGGCGTGGCCGTGGGACCACTTCAGGAAGATCGCGGCGTGGTAGACGCCTCCGCTGCCGTAGAAGAACATCAGGTCGCCCGCGCGCATGTCCTTCTTCGCGATGCGGCGGCTGAAGCCCGCCTGGGCGCCGGACGTACGCGGGACCGAGAAGCCGGCGCGGCGGAAGCTGTAGAACACCAGCCCCGAGCAGTCGAAGCGGTCGGGACCGGCCGCGCCGTAGGCGTACGCGTCACCGCGCTGGCGCATCGCGATGTCCTTGGCGCTGATCACCCGGGCGCTGACGCGCTGGGCGACCGTGCGGGTCTGCACCTGGGTCCGCACCTCGGTCGGGGGCGGCGGCGGTGGCGGGCGGGGCGGTCAGGGTCGAGGCGGCGAGCCCCAGCCCGGCCAGGGCGAGCGCGGAGGCTCGCGCCGTACGAGTGGTCGCAGGCATGGATGATTCCTTTCCCACGCCTGTGAGGTGAGCTGTCGGGTGCGGGCTGGAAAGTGCCCGGCCGCCGGTTCCTCCCCGATGAGGACACGTGCGACTTGACCCCGAGCCGACGCGTGCAGACCTGCACGTGCCGGCAGTGGAACCTGTGGGTCCCCCACTCCTGCCCTCGAAGATCTCGGGGGTCGTCCCGGCCGGGCAGGACTCGGCGTTGTCCGGGACGGTTGGGTCGTCAACGACCGCACATCAACGTGACAGACGCCGTCGGGGCACGCAAAACGGCACCTCCGCCCCGGGACGGCTCCCCGCGGTGACGTGGCTCACCCTAAGTCGAGCGGATCACTCGACTTCACGCTCAGCCGAGCTTGCGACCACCGTCGACGTAGAGCGTCTGGCCTGTGACGAAGGACGCATCGTCACTGCACAGGAAGGCGGCCGCCGCGGCGATGTCCTCGGGCTGGCCGACGCGTCGCACGGGCGTGGCCTCGGCGTTGAGCCGCTGCAGCTCCTCGGGCTCCATCTTGAGCCGGCGAGCGGTCGCGTCGGTCATCTCGGTGGCGATGAATCCGGGGGCGATCGCGTTGGCGGTGATGCCGAACGGACCGAGCTCGATGCCGAGCGTGCGGGTGAGGCCCTGGATGCCCATCTTGGCGGCGGAGTAGTTGGCCTGGCCGCGGTTGCCGAGCGCCGAGACGCTGGAGAGGTTGAGGATCTTGCCGTACTTCTGCTCCACGAAGTGCGACTGCGCGGCCTTGGTCATGTTGAAGACGCCCTTGAGGTGGACGCCCATCACGATGTCCCAGTCGTCCTCGGTCATCTTGAAGAGCAGGTTGTCGCGGGTGACGCCGGCGTTGTTGACGAGGATGTGGATCCCGCCGAGCTCGTCGACCACGCGTCGTACGGCGTCCGCCGCGGCAGCCGAGTCGACGACGTCGCAGCCGACGCCGATCGCGCGCGCCCCGTCGGTCAGCTCGAGCCGGCCGGCGGCCTCCTGGGCAGCCGACTCGTCGAGGTCGAGGATGGCGATCGAGGCGCCCTCGCTGGCGAAGCGCCGGGCGATGCCGAAGCCGATGCCTCGTGCAGCTCCGGTGATGACGGCGACGCGGCGGTCGAAACGACCCATCTCGATGACTCCTCAGCTCGGGCGGTGTGCTCGCGGCCGACCCTAGGCCATGCTCCCCTCAGGGATTCCAGGCACGCACCTCGGTCGCACCGATGACGCTGCGCCAGGACTCCGGAGCGCGGCAGCACCGTCAGGTGCGGTCTCGTCGCTTCGCGACCGGGTCGAAGAGGCTGAGCACGCTGCGCGCCCCGGGCGAGCCGCAGTCGTCGTCGACGTGGGCGATGAGGAGGTCGTCACCGCGCGTCCCGACGAGCGGGCAGGGCACCCCGCGTCGCCGGGCACCCGGACGATCCCGAGCGCCGCCGGCGCGGTCTGGCGGGTCAGGACCGCTCCCGCCGCACCCGCCGTAGGACTCGTAGCAGTCGGGTGCCGCTGCACGCGTGCGGACGTCGTCGTCGTCGAAGATCGGGGCACCGGCCGCGGGGGCCGCATCGGTGTGGCGGATGCCCAGCGGTGACCGAGGAACCGTCGAGGGCGACCCTGCGCAGCTGGCTGCCGACCCTGCCCGTGCTGCAGGTCGCGACCACCGAGTCGTCGTCGAACCAGCGGTGCGGGGCGGCAGTCGCCGGGGGTGTCGACGGAGGTGCTGGTGCGCGCCACGAGGTCGATGATCCACCAGCGCTCGGCCGCGCCCTCGTGGTGACGAGCTGCGTCCCGTCCGGCGACGTGATGGCCGCGCCGTCGGACCGCCCGGTGAGCCACGGACGTCGTGCCGTCCCAGTCGGCCTGCCGGACGACGCGGCCGGACCGGCTCCGCGTCGGGGTAGGTCGTCAGGAGGACACCGCCGCCGTCCGGGGCGAGCGCGACGTGCTCGCCCGCTCGCGGGGCCGGCACCTCGTGCGTGACGCCGGTCACGACGTCGTACGCGACCAGCGTGTCGCCGCTGCGCGCCCAGCGAGACGCGCAGCAGCGCGGTGTGCAGCTCGGGTCGCCAGTCGGCGAGGGTGAAGTCGCCGTGGTACCAGCCGCGGCGGGACTCCTCGACCGCCACGGTGTAGACCGGGTGGCGCACGCCGTCGGGGGTGATCACCTCCAGCGACCGCTCGAGGCCCTCGGCGCGCAGCTTCTCGAAGTGGCCGTGGGAGACCACGGCGAGCACGGAGTCCGGGCCGAGCTGCGCGGCCGTGACCGTGGCGGTCGTCGGGACCGGCAGGGTCGCGCGCGCGTCGCGGTCCGGGAGGTGGGCGCCGGCCGGCGAGGCGAGGAGCGTGAGTCCGAGCAGGGCCGCTGCCGCCGAGGCGAGCCCCGGCCTGAGCCCCGAGATGTGCAGGTGTCGCATGTGTTCCCCCTAGTCCCTCAGGAGACGCACCAGCGCCCCGATCGGTTGCGTCCGAGCGAGGGTCGCAGGGATCGTGGAGGTGCGGTGCAGGAAAGTGCCGTTCCCGGCGGGCGTCGCTACGGTGGGCCCATGGGTCGTGGGGAGTTCCGCGCCGCCGCCGTCGTGGCACTTGCCATGGCCATGGCTGCGGGCATGGTGGCGTGGACGTTCCACCTGCCCCTGCGCGACCCCGACGGCGCCTCCCTGCCGACCTGGTTCCGGCTGCCGGTCATCGTCGCGTCGGCCGTCATCCTCGACGTGCTCACCCGGTGGGTGCTGCTGGCCCGCCGCAGCGGGACGACGGCCGCGCCCCACCCTCCGGGCGGTGGCCGTCGAGCGGTGGAACCGCGACCAGATCATGTTCACGCTGAGCGGCCTGGTGACGTGGTACGTCGCCTACGTCGCCTTCCGCAACCTCAAGAGCTACGTCCCGTTCGTCACCGACCGGCTCGCCGATCCCGAGCTCGCCAAGCCTCGACCGGCTGCTGTGGATGGGCCACGACCCGGCGGTGCTCCTCCACGACGTCCTCGGCACGTCGTGGGCCAACTGGGTGACGGCCGCGGTCTACCTCATCTGGATCGGCCTCGTGCCCGCCAGCCTGGCGATCGCGCTCGTGTGGACCCGCCGGTCGACCTACGGCGCGTGGTACGTCACGGCGGTCTCGGTCGACTGGATGCTCGGCGCGATCCTCTACTACGCGGTGCCGTCACTGGGGCCGACGTACTCCTCCCCGCAGTGGTTCGCCTCGCTCCCGCGCACGCCCAACACCGACGTGCGCGACGTGCTGCTCTCCGACCGCATCGAGGTGCTCGCCGGACCGTGGGACACCCACACCGTGCAGACCATCGCTGCCTTCGCGTCCCTGCACGTCGCCGTGATGCTGACCATCTGCCTGGTCGCCGAGGCGATGCGGCTGCCGATGGTGCTCCGGGCCGCGGCGTGGACGTTCCTCGCCCTCACGATGGTGGCCACCGTCTACCTCGGCTGGCACTTCTTCGTCGACGTCGTGGCCGGGATCGGGGTCGGCGTCGCGGCCTTCGTGCTCGCGGCCAAGGCGACGGGCAACCCGGTGCGCCGGCGCGACGAACCGTGGACGTTCCGCGCCGCCCTCAGGGCTGCCGACCAACCCGGAGCGCGACACGATCGGCACCCGCGGCGCCTGATCCCCGGTCAGGCCAGTGCGTCGCGCAGCTGCTCGGCGTACGACGTCGCCTCGCCGTCGGCGTACTTCGTCCGGGGCCAGAAGAAGCCGCGCAGGCCGTCGCCCTTGGTGCGCGGCACGACGTGCAGGTGCAGGTGCGGCACCGACTGGCTCACCGTGTTGTTGATCGCGACGAACGACCCCTGCGCGCCGAGCGCGTCCTTGACCGCGACGGCGATCCGCTGGGCGGCCTCGAGGAACGGGTCGCGCAGCGCGGCGGGCAGGTCGGGCAGGGTGTCGACGTGCTCGCGCGGCACCAGCAGCACGTGGCCCTTGAACACCGGACGCGTGTCGAGGAACGCCACCAGGTCGTCCGTCTCGAGCACGATCTCCGCGGGCAGGTCGCCGGCGACGATCTGGCAGAAGATGCAGGCGCTCATGGGGCGAGCCTAGGCTCGGGCACGTGCGCATCGTCTCCCTGATCCCCTCGGCCACCGAGATCCTGTTCGCCGTCGGAGCGGGTGACGACGTGGTCGGGGTGACGTTCGAGTGCGACTTCCCGCCGGCCGCGCGCGAGCGCCGGGTCGTGTCCACGTCGGCGATGCCCGAAGGCCTCACTCCGCAGGAGATCGACGACTTCGTCGGTGCTGCGCTGGCGGCGGGCGAGGACCTCTACCGGCTCGACGCGGGCGCGCTCGCCGAGCTCGACGCCGACCTCGTGGTGACGCAGGACCTCTGCGCCGTCTGCGCGATCGACGTCTCGACCGTCGACGACGCGCTCGCCCACCTCGGCTGCCGCGCCGACGTTGCGACGATCGATCCCCACACCCTGGCCGACGTCCTGACGTCGATCGCCGACATCGGTCGGCGTACGGACAAGGTCGACGAGGCCGCGACGCTCATCGCGTCGCTCGAGGACCGCCTCGCCGCGGTCGAGGCGCGGGTCGCCGGCCGGCACCGCCCGCGGGTGCTCGTGCTGGAGTGGACCGACCCGCCCTTCGCGCCCGGGCACTGGATCCCGGAGATGGTGACGCGCGCCGGAGGCGAACCCACGCTCGGCGTCGCGGGCACCCGGTCGAGCCGGATCACCTGGGAGGACGCGGTCGACTCCCGTCCCGACCTCGTCGTCTGTGCGCCCTGCGGCTTCGACCTCGACGGCAGTACGCCGCTCGCGGAGGCGTGTCCGCCACCGCTTCCCCGGAGTGCCCGTCTGGGCCGTCGACGCCGACGGCCACTTCGCCCGTCCCGGCCCCCGGCTCGTCGACGGGGTCGAGGTGCTGGCGGAGATCCTGCACCCGCAGGGACGCCAGGTGGCGGCCCGCCGGGTCGACGTGTGATCCTCCCGAAGGTCCGCGACCCACGCCTGGTCACCGTCCGCCGGGGCGGCACGCTCACCGACGAGCACCACCGCCTCCTCGCGATGTGGGCCGCCGAGTGCGCCGAGCACGTGCTCCCGCTCTTCGAGACCGAGCGCGAGGACGACGCACGACCTCGCAAGGCGATCGACGCCGCCCGCACCTGGGCAGCGGGCGGGGCCGCCATGATGGCGACACGGGCGATGGGCGGGCACGCGATGGGCGCGGCGCGCGACCTCCGTGGCGCACCCAGGTTCGCTGCCTACTGCCGCCGGTCAGGCCGCCGTCGTCGCCCACGTGGCCGAGCACGACCTCGGTGCCGCGGCGTACGCCATCAAGGCCGCTGTCGCAGCCGCCCCCGCCGAGCAGGCAGGTGCGGTCCGGCGCCGCGAGTGCCAGTGGCAGCGCGACCGCCTGCCCGACGCCGTCCGCGACCTCGTCCTCGAGGACCAGCGTCGTCGCAACGCGATCTGCTGGAACGTCTTCGACTAGGACTCGTGCCTGACCAGCACGTCGAACGGACGGCCGTCGCGCGCGGCCGCGAACGACCCGACGTGCTCGAAGCCGAGCGACTCGACCGTACGACGGGCGCGGGCGTTGAAGGACGCGACGGTCACCCGGAACGCAGCCGGGTGGAGCTGCGCGCGCCCGTAGTCGAGTCCCGCGGAGATGACGGCCCGGCCGAGGCCCTGACCCGTCAGCGACGGGCGGAGCCCGCCGCCGGTGTCGAGGGCGGAGTCGTCGTAGTCCCAGCCCGGCACCCGGCCGTCCGGCCCGAAGGACCGGAAACCGATGAGCTCGTCGCCGGCCAGCACTGCGTGGAAGCCGACCGCCGGGTCGAGCAGCTCGTCGGGGTCGGCGCCGGTCATGTCGTAGACGTCGTACGGCGGCTCGTAGCGCCACGTCGCCAGGTCCTCGGCGTGCGCGCGAGTCAGCGGGGCGATGCGGATGGAGGCGGGGTCGATCGGCGGGTCACCGTGGCAGGCTCTCACGGCGACGTGCGGGCCTGGTCGAGCCGGCGCTCGCCGGAGGAGTCACTCGGGCGCGAGGGTGCGCGGCAGTCCGAAGCGGGGCAGCACTCCCGTCTCGAAGCGCGTGAGTCGGCTGATCCGCCCGTCGCGCACCCCCAGGACCAGGAAGCCGGAGGCGTGGGCCACGCCGTCGCGGCCGACGAGGTACATCCCGAAGGCCGGTTGGTCGTTGGCCCGGGTCGGCACCAGGCGATAGCGCCGCCCCGAGGCGAAGAAGAGCGCCACGAAGTCGCGGGTGACCTCCCGGCCCTCGTACTCCAACGGCATCGGCGGCATCGACATGAACACGTCGTCGGTGAGCAGCTCGACGATCGCCCCCAGGTCGGCGCGTTCGTAGGCACGGGCGAACCGCTCCGCGACGTCCAGCTCCTCGGGAGACCCGTGCGGGGCGTCCGGACGGTCCCACGGCAGTCCGGGCTCGCGGTGGCGGTGCAGGCCGGCGCGGCCGCGCTTGAGCGCGCTGGTCACCGACTCGACCGTCGTGCCGAGCATCTCCGCCACGTCCTTGGCCGGGAACCCCATGACGTCGCGCAGCACGAGCACCGCGACCTGGCGCGGCGGCAGCGTCTGGAGGGCCGTCACGAACGCCAGCGAGATGGTCTCCGACCGCTCGTGGAGCACGTCGGGAGAGTCCGGGAGAGCGATGTCCGCGAGGTGGCTCGGCAGCGGCTCGAGCCAGACCACCTCCCCGAGGCGGGTGGGCTCGGGCGGTGTCAGTCCGGCCACGTCCCACTCCTGGCTCCGTCGTCGCTGGTGGCTCCGCCGCTGGTTGAGGCAGCGGTTGGTCGTCACTGCGTAGAGCCACGTCCGGAGCGACGAGCGGCCCTCGAACCCCTCCCACCCACGCCAGGCGGCCACGAGCGACTCCTGGAGCGCGTCCTCGGCGTCCTGCAGGGACCCCAGCATCCGGTAGCAGTGCGCCAGCAGCTCGGCCCGGTGCGGCTCCACCAGCCGGGCGAAGTCGTCACCCTGCAGCGGGCCCACGGGCATCTCGATGTCGTCCATCACCAGTTGAGACACCGCCGGGACGCCGAAGTGGGCGGTCGGGCCCGCCCAGTTCGCGGCTCTCGCCGGTGTCTACCTCCTCGTCAGCACGATCATCGACCACAGGAGAGCGACATGGGACGCATCGTCATCAGCACGAACCTCACCCTCGACGGGACCAGCGACGACCCGACGGGAGAGGACGGCACCACCCGGGGAGGGTGGTTCGGCGCCATCAGCGGTGAGGACCGCGACGCGTGGGAGGCCGTCCTGCTCGCCGAGGCGCGGAACCTGTCCGCCTACCTCATCGGCGCGCGCAGCTATGAGTGGTTCGCCCAGCGCTGGGTGTCGCGGCCCGGCGAGCTCGCCGACCTGCTCAACACCCTGCCCAAGTACGTCGTCCGCACCCGCCGGGGCCGCACCGACTGGGGTCCCACCACCGACGTCACCGGAGACCTGGCCGTCTCCGTGGCCGAGCTCAAGCAGTCGGTCGACGGGGAGATCGCGGTGTACGGCAGCGCGCAGCTGGTGCAGGCACTCCTCGAGCTGGGACTGGTCGACGAGGTGCGGCTCATCGTCTTCCCGCAGCTGGCCGGGGGCGGGGCAAGCTGTTCCGCGGGACGAGCGCCCCGGTCGGGCTGGACCTCACCCGGGTCGAGCAGGTCGGCGCCCACCTCGTCCAGCTCTGCTACGACGTCCGGCCGCCCGGGAGCGACGCCACCGGCACGCGGGCGGCAGGCGAGGTTGCCGACGTCGTGCCGAAGTAGGCCGCGGCCCGGCCACCCCAGGATCGGCCGCGTCCGGGCGAGGTCGTAGATGCCGCCACGAGCAGGTCGCTCGTCGATGTGCAGCGCCGGCGACCGCGCCGACGGCGTCCACGAGCCGCTGGCCTCGACGGTCGAGCTCTGCACCGCGACGATCTGGGTGACCCGGCACTCGAACGCGCCTCCACGCCGGGACGTTGGCCGCAGCGAGGCGGCAGCTCGAGGCGCGTCGATCTCTCGCGAGTCGACGGCCTCGAGCCCGGCCGGCTCGAACTCGTCGACGTCCTCGGCGGTGGAGGTGGCGTTCGTCTGCTCGGCCAGTGAGCGGGTGGCGAGGTTCGAGGCGAACTCCCGCGTCGCTCTGCGTTGGCCACCGTGCCCTTCCAGCCGTTGCTGGAGAACCCGCACCAGCAGCGGGGTGTAGTTGAGCGCGTTGAAGAAGCGGTACGGCGCGAGGTCGCGTCGGCCCTGCGCGTCCAGTGTCGCGATCCAGCCGATCGGGCGCGGGGCGACCATGGAGTCGAACGCGTCGTGCGGCAGCCGGCGGCCGTGCGCAGGGCGGTAGAAGCGCTCGCTCACCCCTTCATGACATCAGAGCGCTCCACGGCGCTGCACACCCGACCGCCACCGGGACAGCGCGGAGCCGTGCCGACCTCGGCATCAGTCGCCCAGACCCGCCCGGTGCGCCAGCATCACGAGCTGCGCACGGTCGCGGGCGTCGAGCTTGGTGAGCAGGTGGCTCACGTGGGTCTTGACGGTCGAGTAGCTGACGACCAGGCGGTCGGCGATCTCGAGGTTCGAGAGCCCGAGCGCCACGGCGACGAGCACCTCGTGCTCGCGCTGGGTCAGCGACGGCAGCTCGAGCACCTCGCGCTCCCCCCGGGCGAACCGGTCGAGCATCCGCCGGGTGACCTCGGGCGCGAGCAGCGCCTCGCCGGCGGCGACGACCGTCACCGCGCGCACCAGCTCGGCGGGCTCGGTGTCCTTCAGGACGAACCCGCTGGCACCCGCGCGGAGTGCGGCGACGACGTAGTCGTCGGCGGCGAACGTCGTCAGCACGAGGACCTTGACGCTCGCGGTGATCGGGCTGGAGGTGATGTGGCGGGTGGCCTCGATGCCGTCCATCCCCGGCATCCGGATGTCCATCAGCACGACGTCGGGCAGGTGCGTCCTGGCCGCGGTGAGCGCGTCCGCGCCGTCCGCGGCCTCCGCCACGACCTCGATGCCGGGCTCGGCGCCCAGGATCAGGGCGAACCCCGACCTCACCAGGGCCTGGTCGTCGGCGACCACGACGCGGATCACGGAGCGGCCGCCAGGGGAAGGACCGCGTGGACGCGGAAGCCGCCCTCGGCCCGGGCGCCGACGCTGAGGTCGCCGTCGTACATCGCCACCCGCTCGCGCATCCCGGCCAGGCCGTGGCCGCGCGTCTCGGCGCCGGCGGTGCCCCGTCCGTCATCGGTCACCTCCACGGTGACCGCGGCGTCGGAGTAGGTGACTTCCACCGCTGCGTGCGTGGCCGCCGCGTGCTTGAGGCAGTTGGTGAGGGCCTCCTGCACGATCCGGTACGCCGCGAGGTCGACGCCCGGCGGGACGGCAGCCCGGTCTCCCGTCACCGTCAGCGTCGCCGGCAGACCGGCCTCGCCGACCCGGTCGACCAGGGCCTCGAGGTCGGACAGCGTCGGCGCCGGAGCCCGGGGCGACGCCGACTCCTCGTCGTCGCGCAGGATGCCCAGCAGGTGGCGCATCTCGGCCATCGACCGGCGGCCGGTCTGCTCGATCTCGGCCACCGCGTCGCGCGCCCGCGTGAGGTCGCCCGTGTCGAGGAGGCGCCCGGCGGCACCGGCCTGCACGACCATCACGCTCATCGAGTGGCCGAGCACGTCGTGCAGCTCGCGGGTGATCCGGAGCCGCTCGTGGGTGGCGGCGGCCCGGACGTCCACCGCGGCGCGCTCACGCCGGTCCCGGACCCCGGTGCCGAGCAGCAGCACCGCACCGAACGTGGCCGCGTTGACCACGGCGCCCTCGCGACTGAGGTCGACGGGGTCGAGGAACACGGTCAGCACCAGCGCCGCCGCCACGACCGCCACGGCCCAGTGGGCCGTGCGCGTGCTGCCGTGCGCGGCTGCGGTGTACGCCGCCACGATCGGGCCGAGCGTGGCCGCGCCGACCGTGCCGTCGATGACCACCAGTCCCAGGACACCGCCCAGCGACAGCAGGAGGGTGGCGAGGGGCCAGGCCCGGCGCAGCACGAGGCTGCCGACCGCCAGGACCGTGAGCGCCACCGTCAGTGCGTCGTCCTCGCGGTTCGCCGCGACCGACTCCGATCCGCTCAGGTTCACCACGAGAGCGACGACCAGGAACGCCGCGGCGACCAGCACGTCGAAGGCGAGGCGACCACGAGGACCCGCGGCGAGATGCCGGACGCGGTCGATCGGGGGCACAGCGGTCACGGCCATCGCGTCCTGCCTGGTGGGGTGGCCTCACCCTAGGACCGCCCCGCGGCGGCCCACGTCGGTCTGGAGGATGAGAACCGTCGTCCCACCCGGCACCCCGGTACCGCTCGTGGTCGGGTCCGGCGCCCGATGCCGGAGGTTGCCCTCGCCGCGGGAGCGTGGAGGTGCTGGTTCCGACCGGAGCCGCACGACCCTGGGAGACCCGATGACCACCCCCGTCCAGCTCGTCCGGAGACATCCGATCTCCGCGTTCGCCGTGCTCGCCTGCTTCCTGGGGTGGATGCCCTACGAGCTCGTCCGCAGTGGGAGTGGGGAGCAGTCCCGAGAACTTGCCGTTCGGCCCCGTGCTCGCAGCCCTCCTCGTCACGTCGTGCCAGGGTCGCGCTGCGCTGTTCGCCTGGGGCCGGTCCCTGCGCCGCTGGGCGGCGTCGCCCTGGTTGTACGCCCTCGCAATCGGCGCACCGGCCCTCCTGCAGGTCGCCATCGTGCTCGTGAACCATTCCTGGGCGCGCCGCTGCCGACAGCCGCGCAGCTCGACACCTGGCCCGAAGTCCCGGTCACGTTCCTCGCCATGCTGGTGTTCGTCGGGCTCGGCGAGGAGGCCGGCTGGACCGCGTTCGCCGCGCCCGTCCTTCTCCGACGCTTCGGCCTGCTGGGGGCGTTCGGCGTCCTCGCCCCATGCGCATCATCTGGCACCTCCCGATCATGCTCACCGGTGACATGCCGCTGGTGGTCGGCATCCTCGGCAACGCCGGGTTCCAGCTGGTCGTCCTCCTGATGCTGCGGCACCGCCGGGGGTGGTGGACGTTGGCCGCCGTGTGGCACGCCGTGCTCAACGCCTTCGGCAACGCGTTCTTCTTCTCGATGGTGTCCGCCGCCGACCGCGACCGGCTCAACCTGCTCCTCGGCCTCGAGTACGCCGTGGTCGCCGCGCTCGCGCTTGCGGTGTTCCGTCTCGCCTCACGACGCGGCGACGACCGAGGCCCCGAGCTGGAGCCTGCTCGCGCTGGTCGCGGCGGCCGAGCAGCAGGCGGCCACGGAGCGGGAGCTGGCCGCCTCGGAGCGCGACCGCGGGCGGCTCGGCGCAGGTCGAGGAACGGCTCCGCATCGCCCGCGACCTGCACGACGTCCTCGCGCACTCGATCAGCGTGGTCTCGGTGCAGGCCACCGTCGGCGAGCACCTCGCCGCGACCGACCCGCCGGCCGCCGCCGGGCGCTGCAGACGATCGGGGAGGTCAGCCGGGCGTCGATGACCGAGCTGCGCCAGATGCTGACCCTGCTCCGCGACGACTCCACCGGCGGCGGAGGCGGTCCCGTACGAGCCGGCCCGCCGGGCTGGCCGACCTCGAGCCGCTGGCCGACACCTACCGTTCCGCCGGGCTGCCCGTGTCACCACGGGGACCGCGGGGACGCCCCGCGCGCTGCCCGCCGCGGCCGACCTCTGCGCGTACCGGATCGTCCAGGAGGCCCTGACCAACACGCTCAAGCACGCCGGCCCGAGCCGGGCCGTGGTCGGGCTGGACTACGGGGCCGACGCGCTCCGGGTCGTGGTCTCCGACGACGGCCGCGGGCCGAGCCGGTCCCCGGAACGGTCACGGGCTGGTCGGGATGCGGGAACGGACCGCGCTGCTCGGCGGTCGGTTCGAGGCCGGGCCGCGGCCGGGGGCGGGTTCCGCGTCTGCGCCACCCTCCCGTACGGCCGGCCGGGGCGGACGCATGAGCGGCCTCCCGGTCCGGGTGGCCGTCGCCGAGGACCAGGCCCTGGTCCGCAGCGGCTTCGTGGCCCTGCTCTCCTCCGACCGGGCCTCGAGGTCGTCGGGGAGGCCGCCGACGGGCTCGCCGCCGTGGCGCTGGCCCGCGCACCCGCCCGGACGTGCTCCTGATGGACATCCGGATGCCCCACCTCGACGGCGTCGCGGCGACCGCCCGGCTGACGGCCGACGCCGGTCACCGCGGGGTAGGGTCCTGGTCCTGACCACCTTCGACGCCGACCAGTACGTGCACGACGCGCTCCGGGCCGGGGCCAGCGGGTTCCTGCTCAAGGACGTCCTCGCCGCCGACCTGCTGGCCGCGGTCAAGGTGGTGGCCGCCGGCGAGGCGCTCCTCTCCCCGCGGATCACCCGCCGCCTGATCGACCACTACGCCCGCCAGGCGCCGCCGAGCCGCGGAGCCGTCCGCCGGCTGGCCGCCCTGACGGGACGCGAGACCGAGCTGCTGGTCGCCGTCGCCCGCGGCCTGACCAACGCCGAGATCTCCGCCGCGCTCTCGATCAGCCTGTCGACCACGAAGACCCACGTCAGCCACCTGCTCGACAAGCTCGGGGCGCGGGACCGGGTGCAGCTGACGATCACCGCGTACGAGGGCGGGCTGCGCCACCCGAAATCGCGAAAACCCCCGCCACCCCCGGGCTCCCGCACCATGTGCGGACCATGGTCCTCGCTCCCGCTCGTCCGCGTCCTCGCTGCCGCCGTCCTGGTGGCGGCGCCGCTCGCCGTGCCCACCGCAGGCACCGGAGCGGCGGTGACGCCGACGGCTGACGTCGCGGCGCGGCGTACCGGTGGGGACGCACTCCCGGTCTGGTTGGCGCCCGTCGCGCCCCACGCCGAGAACCCCACCAACCCCCTCGCCGAACCGACTGTGGGGTGTCTACCGCGGACCGCAGGACCAGGTCTGGCGGCCATACACGCGCTCGACCGGAAGCAGGAAAGAAGCGCTGGCCACCATCGCCGAGCGCCCGCGGACCAAGTGGTACGGCTCGTTCGTCCCCGATCGGACGATCCGTTCGACGGTGACCAGCTACCTGACGTCCGCGCAGGCCGGCAACCCCGAGACCCTCGCCCAGGTCGCGGTCTTCCGGATGAAGCCGTGGGAGGCCGAGGCCTGCCGGCGGCCGACCACGCCGGCCGAGGCCGCGAGCTACCGCACCTGGATCCAGGAGCTCGCCGCCGGCATCGGCAGCGCGCACACGCTCGTGGTGATGCAGCCCGACGGCCCGTTCCTGCTCTGCGCCCCGGACCGCGCCGCGAAGTCCGCGCTGCTCACGTGGGCCACCCAGACGCTGAGCGCCCTGCCCAACACCAGCGTCTACATCGACGCGGGTGCGGCCGACTGGTGCGAGAACGGCACCGCGCAGGAGTCGTACCGCTGCGCGGAGATCCTCGAGCTCTCCGGCATCGAGTACGCCCGCGGCTTCGCGATGGACTCCACGCACTACAACGGCCCGGTCGAGAACATCGACCGCGGCAAGGAGATCCTCGACCTGCTCCGGGCAGCAGGGCACGGCGAGAAGCACTTCATCGTCGACACCGCGAAGTCCGGCCGCCCCACCAGCTGGCGTGACATGGTCCCCGCCACGAAGAAGGACCTGCGCAACAACGCCCGCACCTGCACCACCCGGACCATGACCCGCTGCGTGACGCTGGGAATCCCGCCGACGCCGCGCCCGGCCGACCCCCAGTGGGGCCTGCCGGAGCCGCAGCGGACCATCGCTGCGCAGTACGTCGACGGCTTCGTCTGGTTCGGCCGGCCCTGGCTCTACAACCAGGCGGACCCCTTCGTCGCCAGGCGGGCGCTCGACATGGCTCGCAGCACCCCGTGGACCGCCACCGGCCCACGCTGAGGGGATGGCTGACGCCGGACCGCCCGAAGAACTGCGGCCGTACGACGCGTGGTGACCGGTCCCGGACGTCGTACCGCCGCAGTTCTTCGGGTCCGGCCAGGCCGGCCAGGCCGGCCAGGCCGAGGGTAGGTCGTCGTACACGCACGACAGCCGCCCCGACCGGAGTCGGAGCGGCTGTCGTCAAGAGGGCTGTGCGCAGTGGAGCTGCGGGGAATCGAACCCCGGTCCTCGAGCGTCGATCCAGGTCTTCTCCGGGTGCAGTCAGTGTTGTCGCTTTTCTCGGCCCCGGCGCTCGCACAGACACGTCGCCGACAGGCCCAGTCAGGATTGAGTCCCGGTCACCCCTCCTGACAGAGAGTGACCAGCAAGTCTCCTAGATGAGGCCTGGGTCCGGGACGGAGACGGGCGCCCGGTCAGACCCTTCGGTCACTGCTCAGGCAGCGAGAGCGAAGTCGTTGCGATTGGAATTGGCAACTATAGGTTTCCAGCGATCGTTTACGAGATGACGCTGGCTTCTCGACCCGCTTCCCCTGGAACTAACGTCCCAAGTCGAAACCGATCAGCCCCTCTTGTGTTGTCAATGCAGGCCGTCGAGCACCTGCAGGTCCATCCTACGCGGCACAACGGACAACGGCCGAACGCTATTCCGCCGCCCGCAGCGGCTCGGCCTGCCACTCGCCGTCGTCGAGGCGCCAGATCTCGCGGTCGTTGCCCTCGGCGAGGTCGGCCGGGACCTCGTGGTCGAACACCAGCCCACCCGCGTCCACGCGTCTGCTGGTGCCGCGTCCAGCCCTCGCGGTAGTCCGCTCGATCTCGGCCCGCTGCTCGGCGGTGGCGTCCTTCGGGAAGACCATCACCTCCGCACGGCACGTCGACGTCGGCGTCACCGAGCTCGCCCGAGGGCGAGATCGTGAAGATCCGCTCGTTGGTCATCCGGTGCCCGGCACGCACGAGCAGCGAGCCGTCCTCCTGCCAGCGGAACCGTACGGACCAGCCGGCGCCCTTCAGGTGCCCGTCGGTCCGGGTGGCGACGGCAGCGTCCGGCAGGAACAGCCCCCACGCGGCGAAGTAGCCGGCGAACGCGTCCTGCTGGGCACTCGCCGGGCCCTCCCCCGCGCCCTCGACGGGAGCGGTGACGGGGTCGTGCAGGCGTACGCGCGTGATGCGGTGGCCGTCGACCTCGGCCACCTCGAGCGGACGGTCACCGACCAGCACGACGTCGCCGACCTCGGACATCCGGGCGAGCTTGTGCAGCACGTAGCCCGCGACCGTCTCGTAGGGGCCGTCCTCGAGCTCGACGCCGGTGCGCTCGCCGAAGTCCTCGATCGTCAGCCCCGCGTCGACCGTCTCCGGATCGGCCGCCGCGGCGATGTCGGCGTCGCGGTCGTACTCGTCGTGGATCTCGCCGACGAGCTCCTCCATCAGGTCCTCGAGCGTGACGATGCCGTCGGTGCCGCCGTACTCGTCGACGACGAGCGCGATGTGGGCGCCGAGGCTGCGGAGCTGGTCGATCGAGGGCAGCACCCGGTTGGTGCGCGGCAGCACGGGCAGGTCGCGGGCGATGTCGGCGACCGTGTGCGTCTCGTCGTCGGCGCGGCCGAGCACGTCGCGCAGGTGGAGGTAGCCGAGCACCTCGTCGAAGGACTCCCCCGTCACCGGGTAGCGCGTGTAGGGCTGCTCGACGATCACCGCGACGGCCGCCGCCAGGGTCAGGTCGCCGGCCAGGAACACGACGTCGCCGCGCGGCTTCATCACCTCGCTCAGCGAGCGGTCGCCCGCCTCGAAGACGTCGTCGACGAGCTTGCGCTCGCCCTCGGGGATGTCCTCGTGGCCCGAGATCATCATCCGCAGCTCCTCCTCGTCGACCTCGTCGCCCGCGGCGTCGGGGTTGCCGCCGAGCAGGCGGACCAGGAGGTTGGTGGAGAGCGACAGCAGCCAGATGACGGGCGTCATCACGCGCGCGAAGCCACCCAGCGGCGGGGCGAACAGCTTGGCGACGCCGACCGAGCGCTGGAGCGCGAGCCGCTTGGGCACCAGCTCGCCGAGGACGAGGGAGAGGTACGACACGACGAGGGTCGACCACGACGAGCGACACCGTGTCGGGGGACGGGGCGCCGAGCGCCTCGAAGGCGGGCGCGAAGGACGGCGCGAGCGTCGAGGCACCGAACGCGGCGGAGAAGAAGCCCGCGACGGTGACGCCGATCTGCACCGCGGAGAGGAAGCGGTTGGGGTCGCGGGCGAGCGAGGCGACCGCGTGGCCGCGACCGCCCTGGCTCTCGAGGCGGTCCACCTGGCCGGAGCGCAGCGAGACCAGCGCGATCTCCGTCGCGGCGAACACACCGCCCACGAGGATGAAACCGATGACGAGCAGGACGTCGATCCAGGTTCCGGATTCCACGGCCTCAACCTAGCGAGAAGGCGGTGACTCAGAGGCCCTGCCAGTCGGGCTTGCCGTCGTAGACCTCGCGGTAGTGATCACGTCGGGCCAGGCGCGACGCCGCCCGGCGTCGAGGAGCACGGTCGCGTGCGGGTGCAGCTGGAGCACCGACGCCGGGCAGGACGCCGAGAGCGGCCCTCGACCGCGGCGGCGACCGCGTGCGCCTTGTCGGCGCCGGCGGCCAGCAGCAGCAGGTGGCGGGCGCGCAGGATCGTGCCGAGGCCCTGGGTCAGCACGTGGCGCGGCACCTCGTCGACGGAGCCGAAGAAGCGCGCGTTGTCGCGACGGGTGCGTTCGGTCAGCGTCTTGATCCGCGTGCGGGACGCCAACGACGAGCCGGGCTCGTTGAACGCGAGGTGGCCGTCGGCGCCGATGCCGAGCACCTGCAGGTCGACTCCCCCGGCCGCCTCGATCAGGCCCTCGTAGCGCTCACCGGCCCCGGGCAGTCCCTCGGGCTCCGGGTCCGGACTCATGACCCGCTCGCGGGCGATCCCCAGCGCGTCGGTCAGCTCGCGGAACATCGGTCTCCCGATAGCTCTGCGGGTGCCCCGCCGGGCAGCCCGACGTACTCGTCGAGGGTGACGCAGCGCACCGCGTCGTACGCCGGCCCTGTGCCGGCGCGGTGACGCGGACACGAGCTCGCGGTACGCCGGCAGCGGGCTGGACCCGGTGGCGAGCCCGAGGACCGCGCCGGGAGCGCGGCGCACCAGGGCCTCGATCGCGTCGGCGGCGAGGCGACCCACGTCCTCCGCCCGCTCGAGCAGGACGACCTCCATCAGCTCCTCCTGCTGTCGTGCACGACGACTCCGCCGACGACGGTGGCGACCGGATGGAGGTCGTCGTCGACGAGCGTCACGTCGCCGCGTGCTCCGGCCCGAGGTGGCCGCGGGTGCTGTCTCCGACGAGGCCGGCGGGTGTGCTGGTGGCGGTCGCGACGACGTCCTCGAGCGAGGCGCCGGTCGTGGCGACGCAGCGTCCGGAGGCCGTCCAGGACGCTGGCCGCGGAGCCGGCGAGCGTCCCGTCGATGCAGGCGCGCCGTGCCGGCGGCGATGACGACCTCCTGCTCACCGAGCCGCGTCCGCCCCTCCGCCATCCCGAGCCCCGCGGTGGTGTCGGAGACGGAGAGGAACCGCGCGGGACCCGAGGGCGCGCCACATGAGCCGGACCACGTCCGGGTGCAGGTGGTGGCCGTCGACGATGACGCCGGCGACGAGCCGCGTCCCACCCAGTGCGGCCCCCACCGGTCCCGGCTCGCGGCTCAGCATCGGCGGCATCGCGTTGCCCAGGTGGGTGACGCTGCGTGGCGCCGGCGTCGGCGGCGGCGAGCACGGTGGCGGCGTCGGCCTCGGTGTGTCCGACCGCGACGACGGACGCCGCGGGCGACGAGGTCGCGGATGAGGTCCAGACCGCCCGGGCAGCTCGGGTGCGACGGTCACCATGAGCACACCCGCCTCGCGTGACCAGCCCTCGCACCAGGTCAGGGTCCGGCTCGCGCAGCCATCGCCCGGGATGCGCGCCCTTGCGGGCGGGCGCGATGAACGGACCCTCGAAGTGCAGGCCCAGCGGGACCGCACCCCGCCACCCCGCGGGAGCTCCCCCGGCGAGCGTGGCGAGGGCATGCTCGCGCGCCTCCGGGGTCGGACGTGATCACGGTCGGCAGCCACGCGGTGACGCCGTACGCCGCGAGCGCGGCGCCGACCTCCCACAGCCGGTGTCGGCTCGGCGGTGAGGTCGATGCCGGCGACGCCGTTGACCTGGAGGTCGATGACTCCCGGCAGCACCGTCAGGCCCGTCGCGTCCAGCACGGGGGCGCCCTCCGGGGCCGCGGCGACGACGACCCCACCGGCGATCGCCAGCTCGGCCGAGCCGTTGCGCACCCACAGGTCCGGCATGACTCAGCGTCCCAGGATCGCGGCGCCGACGGCGGCGACCGGGTAGTGCAGCGGCACCATCGTGAGCCGGTCGGCGAGGTCGAGCGAGGCCAGGAAGGGCGAGCCCTCCCCCAGCGCCCGCAGCTGGCGCACGACCTGCTCGCGCAGCGGCTCGCCGACCTCGGCGACCCCGCCGCCGAGCACGATGCCGCTCGGGGTCGATGGTCAGGCAGAGCGCCCGGATCGGCGCTGGCGACGCCCCAGCAGAACCGGTCGCGCACCTCGACGGCCTCGACGTCGCCCGGCGGCGGCCGCGGCGAAGAGCGCCTGCGGCCGGCGGTCCGTCCGGCGTCGGCCACGCCTCGGCGAGCGCGCGACCGGACGCGATGGTCTCGAGGCACCCGACCTGGCCGCACCCGCACACGGCGCCGCCCGGGTCGACCGGCAGGTGCCCGATCTCGCCGGCCGCGCCGTGCTCGCCGCGGCGCAGCCGGCCGTCGAGCACGAGGCCGGCGGCCAGCCCGGTGCCGACGCTCAGGTAGACCACGTCGTCGGCGTCGACGAGCGCCCGGGCGGCGAGGGTCGCCGCGTTGACGTCGTTCTCCAGCACGCACCGGCACGCCGAGCCGCTCGGCCAGCAGGTCGCGCAGGGGCAGGTCGTCGCCGTTGACGTCGAGGTTGACGGCGTGGCGCAGCGTCCCGCGCTCGACGTCGACGAGGCCGGGCACGCCGACCCCGACCGGACCGGTCAGCTGTCCTGCCCGCCGACCTCGCGGCCCAGCGCCTCGAAGACCTGCGCCGCCGTGTCGACGACGCCGTCGGCGCCGGGCCGGGTCGACTTCCGCACCTGCGCGAGGATCGAGCCGTCGTCGGCCAGGACGACGCCGTGCGTCTTGGTGCCGCCGATGTCGAGGCCGACCGCCCGTGCGCCTGCGGTCACCGCTCCCACCCTGCCTCTCGCAACAGCTCCGTCACCGCGACCACGCCCGGACCGGACGAGCCGCGTGTGCTGATCCTCGCAAGGCCCACGTCGTACGGTCCCGGCCAGCCCCACTCGACGACCACGGCCGCGCGGCCGTCGGCCGCGATCGAGCGCAGCAGGTCGAGCACGTCGGGCCGCCGGTGCGCGTCGCGCACCTGCACGACGAGGGGTACGCCGTCCGCGACCGCAGCGCGCAGGCCGGCGGCCGACGGGTCGACCCGGTGGTCGGGCTCGAGCCCCCACGCCACCGCGCCGACCGCGATGTTGGCGACCGTCTCGACGCTGACGACCAGCGCGCCGGTGAGGTCGGGCAGGTCACCGTCGACCGTCAGGGCCACGGCACGGCCTCGACCTGGCGGCGCTGGTCGGGCGTCGCTCCGCGTCGGCGCCGGTCACGCGCATCGACCGCACCCGGCCGGCGGCCTCGGCGAGCCGGGCGGCGATCAGCCGGCCGTCGTCGACCGCCGCGACGATCGCGTCCCGGATCTCCGCCACCAGCGACGCGGGCTTGTCCGGCCCGATGCAGAGGAGGTCGCAGCCGGCGGCCAGGGCGCGTACGGCGGCCTCCGGGCACGCCGGTCGCCGCGGAGGCGCCGGCCATGTCGAGCGCGTCGCTGACGATCACGCCGTCGAACCGCAGCCGCGTCGCGCAGCAGGCCCAGCACGGTCGGGCTCAGGGTCGCCGGGCGGTCCGGGTCGAGCGACGGGCACCACGATGTGCGAGGTCATCACCGCGGCCACCCCGGCCTCGACGGCAGCCGCGAACGGGACGAGCTCGCGCGCGGCCAGCGTCTCGGCGTCCACCGTCGATCGTCGGGAGCGCGAGGTGGCTGTCGGTGGCGGTGTCGCCGTGGCCCGGGAAGTGCTTCGCGCAGGCCGCGACACCGGTCGACTGCAGCCCGCGCGTCCAGGCGGCGGTGTGGGCGGCGACGCGCGAGGCGTCGGCGCCGAAGCTGCGGGTGCCGATGACCGGGTTGTCGGGGTTGCTGTTGACGTCGGCGTCCGGGCGCGAGGTCGAGGGTGACGCCGACGGCGGCGAGCTCGGTGCCGACCCAGCGCCCGACGTCCTCGGTGAGCGCGAGGTCGTCGACGGCGCCGAGGGCCGCGGCGCCGAGCACCGGGCTCGGCTCGCGGGTGTGCAGCCGGCTGACGTCGCCGCCCTCCTCGTCGACCGCGATCACCGCGTGCGGGTTGGCCGCTCGTGATCGCCGCGCTGAGCGCGGCCAGGGCCTGCGGGCCGTCGGCGGTGTTGCTGCCGAAGTAGCAGACCCCGCCGAGGCCCTGCTCGAGCAGCGCGCGGTAGTCGTCGGGCAGCGTCGTGCCGGCGAAGCCGGGCAGGAGCACCTGCAGGGCGAGCGTGCGGACGTCGGTGCCCTCGATCATCGTCATCCCTTCACCGCCCCGGTGGTGAGTCCGCTGACCATCCGCCCCTGGACGACGAGGAAGAAGATGATCACGGGCACGGCGATGAGCGTGGAGCCGGCCATGATCCCGCCCCAGTCGGTGCCGCGGTTGACGTCGGTGAAGGTCGAGAGCCAGAGCGGCAGGGTGCGCTGGTCCTCGCGCGTCATCACGACCAGGGCGAGGGTGAACTCGTTCCAGGCCTGGATGAAGCCGAAGACCCCGGTCGCCACCAGGCCGGGCGCGAGCAGCGGGAGGGTGACCCGGAAGAACGCCTGGATGCGGGAGCAGCCGTCCATCATCGCCGCCTCCTCCAGCTCGTAGGGGACGCCGGCGACGAAGCCGCGCAGGGTCCAGATCGTGAAGGGCAGCACGTTGGCGACGTACACGAGCGTCAGGCCGACCACCGTGTTGAGCAGCTCGGCCGCCTCGAGCATCTTGTACTGGGAGATGAAGAGCCCCTCGACCGGGATCATCTGGATCACCAGCAGGGTGACGATGAACGACATCCGGCCGCGGAAGCGGAAGCGCGACACCGCGACCGCCGCGACGAACGCGAAGGCCAGCGCCACCACGATCGTCAGCCCGGTCACCATCAGGCTGACCCGGAGCGCGTTGACGAACTGGTCCGTCGCGAAGACGGTGCGGAAGTTGTCGAGGTCGCCGCCGAACGGCACCCACGTCGGCACCGGGTTGCGGATCTCGTTGCGGTCGAGGAACGAGCTGTTGACCATCCAGTAGACCGGGAACGCGGCGACCAGGAAGGTGAGGAGGCCGATCGTGTTGGCGGCGGCGCGCAGCGGCGCAGGGGTCGGTCGGCTCATGACTCCGCCTCCTGCCTGAGCATCGTGCGGACGTAGGGCGCGGTGAGGACGACGGTCAGCGCGAGCATGAACATCGCCACCGCGGCGGACATGCCGAACTCGCCGCCGCCGATGCCGAGCCGGTAGATGTAGGTGCCGAGCAGGTTGGTGTCGCGGGCGCTGCCGCCGGCCTCCTGGAGGATGAAGATCTGGGTGAAGACGCGCAGGTCCCAGATGACCTGCAGCAGCCCGACGACCAGCAGCACCGGACGGATCGTCGGCAGCACGACGTGGCGGAACCGCGACCGGGCGCCGGCGCCGTCGATCTCGGCCGCCTCGAGCAGCTCCTCGGGCAGCTGGGTCAGCGCGGCGTACACCGTGAACGCCACGAACGGCACGCTCATCCAGACCACGATGACGGTCGCGACGAAGAAGAACGACAGCGGCCGCAGCAGCCAGGGGTGGCCGGCGTAGTCGAGCCCGAGCCCGGTGAGCAGGTAGTTGACGACGCCGTACTGGGTGTCGAAGAGCCACTGCCACACCGTCAGCGACGCGACCACCGGCATCGCCCAGGCCAGCAGCAGCCCGGTCTGCACGAGGAGTCGTACGCCGCGCGCCATGTGGCGCATCAGCAGGGCGAGCCCGACGCCGAGCAGCATCGTCACCACCGCGTTGACCAGGCAGAAGACGATCGTGCGGAGGGTGACCCGCCAGAGGTAGCCGTCGCCGACGAGGTCGCGGTAGTTCTGCAGGCCGACCCACTCCGGCGGCCGCCCGAACTGCTGCGCGAGCCCGAAGTCCTGGAAGGACAGCACGACCTGTCGCACCAGCGGGTAGCCCAGCGCCAGGGCCAGGGCCAGCAGCGCGGGGAGCACGAGGGCGTACGGCAGCGGGGTGCTGCGGCGGGTGTCGGTCGTGCCGCTCATGTCCTGCTCCTCTCCTGCTCGGTCGGGCTGCGCTTGATTGTGGCGTGCGGGCAGGCAGCGGCGGGGGCAGCGACTCGCGCCGCCCCCGCCGGTCCTGGTGCGTGGTGCTCAGCCGTTGAGCTGGCTGCCCATCTGCTCGTCGGCCTTGGTCGCGAGCTCCTGGACGTCGCCGCCCTGGGCGATGGCGCTGAAGAGGTCCTCCAGGACGCGCGAGCCCTCGACGTTGGCCCAGCCCGGCGCCGCCGGCGTGAGCTTGGCGTTGGACGCGGCCTCCTGCGTCGCGGCGGCGTACTCGTCGTCGCCGAGCAGCGACGCCAGCGACGTGCGGGCGGGCGTGAGCCCGGCCCCGGCCATGATCGTCTGGTAGTCCTCGCTGAGCATCAGCGCGACGGCCTCCTCGGCGAGGTCCTGGTTGGCCGACTTCGCGGCGACCGCGATGTCGGAGCCGCCGAGCAGCACCGGCGCGGGCGAGCCGTCGGCGCCGGGCATCGCGAAGACGCCGACCTCCTTGGCGAAGCCGTCGGGGCAGCCGGTCTCCGGGTCCTCGAGCAGGCCCTTGACCCAGCCGGGCGTCGACATCATGCCGACCTCGCCGGCGCAGAACGGCGTCCACGGGTCGGCCTCGTTGCCGTCCTTGGGCGCACCCGAGGCCTGCATGAAGAGCTCCTGCGCGGTCTCGAGGCCGGCGACGGACTCGGGCGAGGAGAGCGCACCGGTCCACTCGCCGCCGTCGTCGGTGGCGAGGTCACCGCCGGCCGCCCAGACGAAGGCGGCACCGTTGCGCCAGTCCTGGCCGGGGAACCAGAAGCCCGAGAAGTTCGCCGGCTTGGGGTTCTCCTGCTTGAGGGTGACCGCCGCCTGCACGAACTCGTCGAGCGTGGTGGGCACCTCGAGGCCCGCCTTCTCGAAGAGGTCCTTGCGGTAGAAGATGTACTTCGAGCCGGCGTAGTAGGGGACGGCGTACGTCTCGCCGTCGACCGTGGCGCCCTCGACGAAGCCCGGGCAGCAGGTCGTCGCCGCCGAGGTCGCCGAGCTCGTCGGTGAGCGGCGAGAACGCGCCGGCCGAGGTGAAGGTCGGCGCCTGCGTGTTGCCGATCTCGACGACGTCGGGGGTCTCGGACTCGCTCGACAGGGCGGTCGTGAGCTTCTCGACCAGGCCGTCCCACTCCTGCTGCTCGATCGTCAGCGTGGAGCCGGGGTTCTGGTCCTCGAAGGTCTTCTTCAGCCAGTCGCGGGCCTCCTGCGGGGTGTCCGTGCCGTTGAGCCAGACGCGGATGTCGGCCGACTCGGGACCGCCGTCCCCGCCGTCGCCGGACCCTCCGTCGTCGTCGCTCCCGCAGGCGGCCAACGTGGTCAGCGCGAGCGCTGCGACGGCCACACCGGTCATTGCCTTCACATGGGACTTCATGATGCGCACCACAGTGTTCCTCTCATCGGTGGGTGTCAGGGCGCTCACGAGACGCCCAGCTCTCCGGCGAGCACGAGCACGGCCGCTCCCACGACCACGACGTCCTCGCCGAGCTTGGAGGTGCGGACGGCCAGCCCCGTGGAGCTGATCGGCATCGTCCGCTCGCGGATGGTCCGGTCGGCTGCGTCGAGCAGCGGTCCGTCGAGCAGCTCCGCGGGGCCGCTCAGCACGATCTCGTGCAGGTTGAGGGCGGCGACGATGGGTGCGAGCACCTCACCGAGCTGCCGGCCGACGTCGGCCAGGGCGGCCGGTCCGTCGACGCCGGGGGCGGCGACCGTACGCCGCAGCCGCGGGGCGGCCAGGACCGTCTCGAGGCAGCCGGTGCGCGAGCACGCGCAGCGCTCGCCGTCGGGGTCGACCACGACGTGCCCGATCTCGCCCGCGGCACCGAGGTGGCCGTGGAGGAGCGAGCCGCCGAGCACGAAGCCGGCGCCGACACCGGTGCCGACCCGCAGCACCATCAGGCCGCCGTCGCCGGACTCGCCGAAGGTGTGCTCGCCGAGGACGGCGGTGTTGGCGTCGTTGGCGACGAAGACCGGGAGGTCGAGGGCCGCGGCCAGCCGGGCCGCGAGCGGGGTGTCGGTCCACGCGAGGTTGGGGGCGTCGATGACCGTGCCGGACGTGTCGACGACACCCGGGCTGCCGACGCCGATGCCGAGCACCGGCCGGTCGGTCATCGCGATCAGCTCGGTGGCGAGCCGCAGGACGAGCTCGACCGCCTGCTCCCCCTCGGCGCCGTCGACGTGGACCTCGTGGCGGGCCAGGACGGTGCCGGCGAGGTTGACCACGGCGCCCGACATCGAGTCGGTCTCGGACAGGTCGAGGCCGATGATGTGGTGCGAGTCGGCGGCGAGGCCGACCAGCATCGGCGGCTTGCCGACCCGCGAGCCCTCCGGCGCGCCGAGCTCGGTGACCAGGCCCTCGGCGACCATCTCGCCGACCAGGTCGGACACCGTGACGCGGGTCAGGGCGCTCGCCCGGGCGAGGTCGGCGCGGCTCGCCGGGCCGTCGCGGAACAGCTGCTGGAGCAGCAGCGAGCGGTGGTGGCGGCGGGCGTCCTCCTGGAGGAGCTTGCCCTGCGGGCGCAGCGGCCGGCCGACGGGTGTGTGCGGGGTCACATTAGTTAGTTCACCGCACTTACTTATCGCCTGTCAAGGACCTTGTCGCCCCGTCGTTGCTCTGGGAACAAACGGTCCGCGATCGGGTTGTGCCTGCATGACCGACCTCGTGGACCGTCCATCGCCGAGCTCCGCGCCACCCACGACCGCCTCCGCGCACGTCGCGGCCTCGTCGCCCGACCAGCTCACCGGGCCCAGCGGCGCCGACGGACTGGACCGTCGCCGACGTGCTGTCCCACCTGGGCAGCGGGGCCGAGATCGGTCGCGGCCCCTGCTCGCCGCCCTGGGCGACGACGGCGAGCGGCCGGGCAACCAGGAGGTCTGGGACCGTGGAACGCCCTCGCTCCGGCCGAGCAGGCGGCCGGCTTCGTCGAGAGCGACGAGCGTGTTGTCCCAGCACACCGCGCGCAGCCACTCCTCCCCCAGGTCCAGCCGGGCGAGCGCGTCGAGCTGGTCGGCGTAGGGGTAGGGGATGTTCGGGAAGTCGCTGCCGAGGTGGACCTTCCCGGCCAGCCCGAGGTCGCGCAGCCGCGGCAGCAGCGCGGGCGGGTAGGCGCCGCCCATCTCGTCGAAGAACGGCGTGAAGGCCATCGTCGTGTCGAGCGCGACCCGCTCGTGGGTCTCGGCCAGCTCCAGGAACTCGGCGTACTCCGGTGCACCCGCGTGGGCGATCACCAGCCGCAGCCGCGGGTGCCGGCGCAGCAGGGCGGCGACCGGCCCGGGGCCGGTGTGCTCGGTCGGGACGGGACCGCTCCCGGCGTGCAGCACCACGGGCGTGCCGGCCTCGGCGACGACGCCCCACGCCTCGTCGAGCAGCGGGTCGGTGACGGTGAAGGCGCCGACCTGCACGTGCACCTTCCAGACCTCGACCGAGGGCTCCGTGCGGGAGGTGACGTACGCCGTCACGCCGGGCTCGGGGAAGAACGTGCCGCACACCGCGGCCTCGGGCACCCGCGCCGCGAAGCCGGCCGCCCAGTCGTTGAGGAACTCGGCCATGTCGGGCTTGTGGGCGTAGGGCAGCGCGGTGAAGCGGCGTACGCCGAACGAGCGCAGCGTCTCGACCAGGACGTCGTCCTCGTCGCGGTAGCGCAGCGGCCACGCGCGGCCGATCAGCGGGCCGGCGGCGTCGAACTGCGCGCGCACCTTGGCCATCACCCGCGGCGGCAGGAAGTGGGTGTGCAGGTCCTGCAGGCCGGGCAGGCCGAGGGCGTCGGTGAAGGCGCGGACGCGGGCCGACTCCGACGAGTCAGTCACGGTGGCCCTTGAGCCTCCGCTGCACCGCCTCGACCTTCTCGCGGTTGGCGTCACGCTCGGCCAGGGTGTGGCGCTTGTCGTAGGACTTCTTGCCCTTGGCGAGGGCGATCTCGACCTTCGCGCGGCCGTCCTTGAAGTAGAGCGCGAGCGGGATGATCGTGTAGCCCTTGTCGGTGATCTTGCGCTCGATCTTGTCGATCTCGGCGCGGTTGAGCAGCATCTTGCGACGCCGGCGGGCGGCGTGGTTGGTCCACGTGCCCTGGCTGTACTCCGGGATGTGCACGCCGAGCAGCCACGCCTCGCCGTTGTCGATCTCGGCGAAGCCGTCGACGAGGGACGCGCGACCCATCCGCAGGGACTTCACCTCGGTCCCCATCAGGACGAGCCCGGCCTCCCACGTGTCCTCGATGTGGTAGTCGTGGCGCGCCTTCTTGTTCTGCGCGACCATCTTCTGGCCCTGCTCCTTCGCCATGGGTCCATTCTCCCAGGCGTGTCCAACCAGTTCAGGTCGAGGCGATCAGAACCAGTTCATCGGGTCGACGGCCTCGCCGTTGGCCATCACCGTGAAGTGCAGGTGGCAGCCGGTGGACCAGCCGGTGTCGCCCTCGTAGCCGAGGACCTGGCCCTCGGCGACCTGGTCACCGACGCCGACGGTGTAGCTGCTGGCGTGGTTGTAGATGGTCGCGACGCCCTTGCCGCCGAGCACGCCGTGGTCGACGACCAGCCGGTTGCCGTAGACGGCGCTCCAGTAGGACGCGATGACCTTGCCGGGCGCGGCCGCGTGCAGCGGCGTACCGCAGCCGCCGCCGAAGTCGACGCCGTCGTGCAGGCCCCAGTAGTGGTAGATCGGGTGCGTGCGGTAGCCGAAGGGCGAGGTGACGTAGCCGTCGACGGGCATGGCCAACAGGCCGGTCGAGGGACCGCCGGGGGCCGACCGGGCCTGCGCCCGGGCGAGCGCGCGGGCGCGGGCGAGGGCACGTGCGGCGCGCTTGCGCAGCATCTCCTCGATCCGGTCCTGCTGCTTGATGTGCTTGCGGAGCTTGACGAGGTCCTTGGCCCGGGCCTTGCGCGCGTCGACGCGCGCGTCGCGGCGCTCGACCACGAGGGCGACCACGGAGTCCTTGGCCGCCTGCTGCTCGGTCTCGAGCTCCTGCATCACCTCGAGGTGCTCGGCCGCGGCCTCGCGCTGCTCGGCCACGTCGTCGCGCGCCTCGGCGACCTGCTCCTCGGTCACCTCGAGGAGCACCTCGGCGGCCTTGAGCTGGTCGTAGGCCCTCGCCTCCTGGCCCACGATCACGTCCCGGACGCCGTCGCGGCGGGTGAGGTCCTCGGCCGACACGGCGTCGAGCATCGAGGAGAACGCGATCAGGTCGGGGTCGCCCTCGGAGTACATGTCGGCGATCGTGTTCGCGACCCGGTGGCGCTGCGTCTCCCGGTCGGCCTGGCCCTGGGTGAGCGCGGCCTCGGCCTCGGCGAGGTCGGCCTCGGCCTGCGCCAGCTCCGCCTGCATCTCGGCGTCGCGCTCCTGGGCCACCTCCACCTTGCCGCGCGCGGTGGCGAGGCGGGTCTTGGCGACCGACAGCTGCTCGTGCGCGGCCTCGAGCCGGGCGGCCGCCTTGCGCAGCTGGGAGCTGGAGGCGTCGAGGTCCGCGCGGGCGCCCTTGACCTGGCGCTCGACCTGGCGCTGCTTGTCCTTGAGGTCGTCGGCGTGCGCCGCGGAGACGCCCAACGCCATGACCACGACGAGTGCTGCGGCCATGCGGGATTGAGCGGTACGGGGGAAGGAACGCACCGGGAAGCCTTTGTTCGTTCGGGGAAGAGAACAAGGCAGACGCTAACCCCCGCGGATCAGACTTTGAGGTATTTGCGCGTCAGCACGAGTGTCGGGAGCAGCGTGAGCAGCGGACCGAGGATCCCGACGGCGAGCAGAGCGAGCCCGAACTCGTCCCAGCCGATCCACGGGATGAACTTCAAGGTGTCGTCACCGCGGCCCTCGATGCCGAACTGCTGCACCGCCGCGAGCGCTCCCCCGGCGAGCACGACGCCGATGATCGCGGTCACCAGCGCCTCGAGGAGGAAGGGCAGCGCGATGTAGAGGGTGGAGGCGCCGACCAGCCGCATGATGCCGATCTCCTTGCGCCGCGCGAAGGCTGCGAGCCGGATCGTGTTGGCGACCAGCAGCAGGGCCGCGAAGACCAGGACGGCGGCGGTCACGAGGGCCACCCACTGCAGCATGCTCAGCGCGCCGAGGATCGGGGCGATGACCTTGCGCATGTCCTGGACCCGCGAGACGCCGTCGAGCCCCTGGACGGCGCTGGTGATGCCTTCGAACTGCTCGGGGTCCTCGAGGGTGATCCAGATGGTCTGCGGCATGTCGTCGGCGGTGATGGCCGGGTTGTCGCCGGAGAACAGCTCCTCGCCGTAGAGCTCCTTGGCCTTGTCGAGCGCGGTCTCGCTGGACTCGAAGTGGTAGTCGGCGACCTCGGGGTTGTCCTTCACGACCGCCTCGATCTCGGTCTTCTGCGCGTCGGTCACCGCGCTCGGGCAGACCGGGTTGCTGTCGCCGTTGCGGCACAGGAAGACCGTGATCTGGAGCTGGTTGCCCCACTGCTCGGCCGCCTTGGTCGCCTGCTGCTGGAAGAGCACGCCCATGCCGACGAGGGTGAGCGACACGAACAGCGTCAGGATCACCGCGAGGTGCATGGACAGGTTGCGCCGCAGGCCCTGGCCGAGCTCGGAGTAGACGTAACGAAGCTGCATGGAGGAGGGGCTCTCGATCTGTGGGGGTGGTCGATCCGGGTGGGCTCAGACCGGTCAGACCTGGTGGCCGTAGACGCCCTGCGCCTGGTCGCGTACGACGTGGCCGTTCTCGAGCTCGATGACGCGCTTGCGCATCTGGTCGACGATGGTCGAGTCGTGGGTGGCCATCACGACGGTCGTGCCGGTGCGGTTGATCCGGTCGAGGAGCTTCATGATGCCGACCGACGTGGTCGGGTCGAGGTTTCCGGTCGGCTCGTCGGCGATGAGGATCATCGGGCGGTTCACGAACGCGCGGGCCACGGCGACGCGCTGCTGCTCGCCGCCGGAGAGCTCGTCGGGCATCCGGTCGCCCTTGCCGGTGAGGCCCACCAGCTCGAGGGTCTCGGGGACGACGTCCTTGATCTCCTTGCGCGACTTGCCGATGACCTGGAGCGCGAAGGCGACGTTCTCGGTGACCGTCTTGTTGGGCAGCAGGCGGAAGTCCTGGAAGACGGTGCCGATGTCACGGCGCAGCCGCGGGACCTTCCAGCTGGCCAGCCGGTTGATCTCCTTGCCGGCGACGTAGACCCGCCCCGTGGTGGGGCGGTACTCCCGCAGCACCAGCCGCAGGAAGGTCGACTTGCCGGACCCCGACGAGCCGACGAGGAAGACGAACTCGCCCTTCTCGACGTCGACCGAGATGTTGTCGAGCGCCGGGTGGGGGTGGCCGGGATAGGTCTTGGTGACCTTCTCGAAGCGAATCACGCATCGAGGCTACGTGAGGGGTGCGCGGGATCCCGAAACGCAGCGGCGGGGCGTGCAACCGCGTCGGGCACCCCAGCGTGTTGGGTGGTGACGAGCGAGCCGACGAGGGGATCTGCATGCGTGACGGGGCCGAGGGCGACTTCGCGGACTTCTACTCCGCGACGTGGCCGAGGACGCTGGCCGTGGTGTACGCCCTCACGGGCGACCGCGGCACCGCCGAGGAGGTCGCCCAGGAGGCCTACGTCAAGGCGTGGTCGCACTGGACCAAGGTCGCCCGCTACGACCAGCCCGCGGCCTGGGTCCGCCAGGTCGCGACCCGCCTCGCGGTGAGCCGGTGGCGGCGCAGCCGGGTCGCGGCGACGTGGCTCTCGCGGCAGCGCGACCACGAGACCGCTCCCCCGCCGGACGAGACGACGACCGCGCTCGTCCGGGCGCTGCAGGAGATCCCCGAGGCCCAGCGCCGGGCGATCGTCCTGCACCACCTCGCCGACCTCCCGGTCGCCGAGGTCGCCCGCATCGAGCACTGCCCGGTCGGGACCGTCAAGGCCCGCCTCTCCCGCGGCCGCACCGCCCTCGCCGCCCTCCTCGCAGACGAGCCGAACGGAGCTCCCACCCATGTCTGACCTCGACCAGCTCGACCCCCGCCTGGACTCGGCGTTCGAGTCCCTCACCCGCGACCTCGCCCACTCCCACGGCCCCGGGGCGGCCGCCGCGATGGCGACCGCCCGCACCCGACGTCGTACGCAGGTGGGTGCCGTCGCGCTCGCCACGCTCGTCGTCGTGGGCGGCGGGCTCACCGTGCCGCGGCTGCTGTTCCCCGCGGACGGCGTGCGGCCGACGGCGGCTCGGCCCGCTTCGACGCCGCAGCCCTCGCGGCGGCCACGGACGGCTGGCTCGGCCGAGTGGGAGACGTGGGAGCGGTACTCGCCCTGGGGCGGCGGCAGCTTCGACGGCGCCCGTGCTCGTACGTCGGCCGGCCCGGTCGGCGAGCCGCCGCGGTCCCGACGACGCCGGGGCAGCTCCCGCTTCGTCAGCGCAGCTCCGGCGCGACGGCCGTGTCTCGTCGCCTGGACGGGCTACGCCGACGTCGCCAGCGCCGCGTCGGCCCGACGCAGGCCTACGCCCGCGCCGGACACCTGCGGCACCACCACGACGTACGACGTGGACGGCGTCGCAGGTCCGGCACGACTCGATGCCGCCAGCGGGCGACGCCGGCTCCGACACGTGGATGGCTCGGCGACGTCTGGAGCGCGCGGATCGGGGCCGAGCGGGCCGAGCTCGAGGTCGTCAGCGACACCGGCGTCGCGACGAGGCGACCGCCGTGGAGGTGGCGAGAGGCTCCTCGTGGCCGGCCTGCGCGACGGCTGGACGCAGTCCGGGACGGAGGACCGGTGCGCCGGAGCCGTCGAGCAAGCGGGCGCCGGCCCGGCCGGCAGACCGGCGACCGGGCGGCGGGTCGCGACTCAGCCCGGCATGGCCTCGACGGCGTCCGTGGCCTCCTTGAGCCCGACCCCGGTCTGCTCGCGGTAGAGCGACGGCGGATCGCTCGCCGTGGGGACTGTCCTACCGGGTCGCGGGCTACCACGACCCGTCGGGCGGTCCGGCGAACGTCGAGCTCGTGCTCGACCAGCTCCGCGCATGCATCTCGACCGACGTGGAGATCGAGACGCTCCCCAACGGCGTCCACGTGGCGACGTACGACACCGGTGGGCCCGAGCCGGACAATGCGATCTGGATCGCCGCCAACGGCGACCGGGCGGGGATGGTCGCGGTGGAGCGGGCCGACCGCCCGCTACCGGACGGGGTCCGCCAGGACGTCGCCGACGCGCTCTACGAGATCCTGCACCTGCCCTGGGACCGCTGATCCCGGCGTGCGTCAGGCGTCGACCTTGTCGGCGCCCCGGCGCCAGCGGATGCCGGCCTCCATGAAGTCGTCGAGGTCGCCGTCGAAGACCGCGCTGGGGTTGCCGGACTCGTGGCCGGTCCGCAGGTCCTTGACGACCTGGTAGGGGTTGAGGACGTAGTTGCGCATCTGGTCGCCCCAGCTGGCCTGCACGTCGCCCTTGAGGTCCTTCTTGAGCGCGGCCTCCTCGGCCTTCTTGCGGGCGAGGAGCTTGGCCTTGAGCACGACCATCGCGGACGCCTTGTTCTGCAGCTGCGACTTCTCGTTCTGGCAGGACACGACGATGCCGGTGGGGATGTGGGTGAGCCGGACCGCCGAGTCGGTGGTGTTGACCGACTGGCCGCCGGGACCGCCGGAGCGGAAGACGTCGGTGCGGATCTCGTTCTCGTCGACCTCGATCTCGTCGGTCTGCTCGAGCATCGGCACCACCTCGACGGCGGCGAAGGAGGTCTGGCGGCGGCCCTGGTTGTCGAAGGGGCTGATCCGCACCAGGCGGTGGGTGCCGGCCTCGACGGAGAGCGTGCCGTAGGCGTAGGGCGCGTGGATCGCGAACTCGGCGGACTTGATGCCCGCCTCCTCGGCGTAGGACACCTCGTAGACCTCGACGCCGTACTTGTGCTGCTCGGCCCAGCGCGTGTACATCCGCATGAGCATCTCGGCGAAGTCGGCGGCGTCGACGCCACCGGCGCCCGAGCGGATCGTCACGATCGCCTCGCGCTCGTCGTACTCACCGGCGAGGAGGGTGCGGATCTCGAGGGACTCCACCGACTTCTTGATCCGGTTGAGCTCGCGCTCGGAGTCGGCGAGCGAGTCGGCGTCGCCCTCCTCCTGGGCCATCTCGACCATCAGGCCGAGGTCCTCGATGCGGCTCTCGAGACCGGTGAACCGGTCGAGCTCGCCCTGCAGCGCGGAGAGGCGCCCGGTGATGCGGGTGGCGCTGTCGACGTCGTCCCAGAGGTCGGGTGCGGCGACCTGCTCGCTGAGGTCGGCGATCTCACCGCGCATCCGGTCGATGTTGAGCACCGAGCCGATGGTCCCCATCGTCGCCTGGAGCTGCTTGATCTCTGCGTCGTAGTCGATGCCTGCCACAAGAGCCCACACTACGACCCACGCGGTCGCGGAGCGAAAGCAACGGCGAGCACGCCCGGGCCTGTGACCCCGGTCGTGCCCGCCGTTGCGGAACGAGTGCTCGAGGTCAGCGCGTGCAGAGCACCTCGGGCGTGGCGACGGCGGCGGTGGCGGCCGGGGTCGCGCTGGTGCTGGCGTCGAACTTGAGCCGGAAGACGCCGGTCAGGTCGAGCTCCTCGTCGGCGACGATCGTGCCGACCGCGAGCGAGTGTGCGGCGACCTGCTTGCCGTCGGCGGTGACGGTGATCGCACCGCTCGAGCCGGTGGCCGACTGGTCGGTGAGGGCGTACGTCGCCCGCAGCGCGGTGCACTTGCGGCCGAGGGTGTACTCGGTGGTCGCGGCCGCCCCGGGCGTGACCGTCGTCAGGCTCTGGCCGTAGTACTCGGTGCCGATGGTGACGCCCGTCGAGGTGAAGTTCGTGGCCACCGGGGTGCGGTAGGCGAGCTTCTCCCAGCGGTAGACCTCGACGTCGACGGGGGCGCTGAAGCCCTTCGCGAGGCCGTTCGACCCCGGCTTGAGCACGCGGTACTGGCGCGCGCCCGGGGTGGAGGGCTTGTCGGTGAGCTTGTAGGTGCCGTTGGACTTCACCTTGGCGTTGCCGGTGACGACCCAGCTCTTCTTGTTGCCCACGCGCTGCTGGAGGACGACCTTCTGGCCGGCGGCCTTGGGCGTGACGCGGCCCTTGACCTTGATCAGCGTCTCCTTGGCGATCGCGACGTCCTTGTTGACGTTCGCGGTCACCTGGTAGGCGCGGGCCTTCGCGGGTGCTGCCTGTGCGGCCGGCGCGGTCAGCGCCAGCGAGGATGCGACGACTGCCGCGGTGGCGGCCAGTGCGGTGATGCGGTTCATGGGATCTCCCTCGTGTGTGTACGGCTCCCGAAGGCCGGTTCGCAAGGGAGATGCGCCAGGTCAGGGATTGGTTGCGACGGATCCGAGAAGTGCGCCGGCGTGGGCCGGGACGGTCAGCACCCCGGCGGTCGACGGAGACCCCGCGCGGCGTCTCGAAGAGCACGTCCCGCTCGCCCACCTCGACGCGTTCCTCGTCCTCGCCGGTGTTGACGACCACGAGCAGGTCACCGCGCCGCATGGTGAACAGCCGACCGTCCACGGTGCACGACACCGAGCCGAAGGACGGGTCGGTCAGCTGCGGCAGCTCGCGGCGCAGGCGGGCGAGCCGGCGGTAGCAGTCGAGCACGACGGCGTGGCGGCCCTGGCTGAGCTCGTCCCAGTCGAGCTTGGACCGGGTGAAGCGTCGCGGGGTCCTGCGGGTCGGGCACCTCGGCCGGGTCCCAGCCCATCTTCTCGAACTCCGCGATCCGGCCGTCGGCGGTGGCCTGGCCGAGCTCGGGCTCGGGGTGCGAGGTGAAGAACTGGAAGGGCGACGAGGCCGCCCACTCCTCCCCCATGAACAGCATCGGCGTGAACGGGCCGGCGAGCGTGAGCAGGGCGGCGCAGGCGAGCTGGTCGTCGTCGAGGTGCTCGGCGAGCCGGTCGCCGCGGGCGCGGTTGCCGATCTGGTCGTGGTTCTGGTTCGCCACCACGAGTCGCCAGGTGGGCATCGCCGCGGTGTCGACGGGCGCGCCGTGGTCGCGCTCGCGGAACGACGAGAAGGTGCCGTCGTGGAAGAAGCCGCGCTCGCAGACCTTGGCCAGCGCCTCGAGCGGCTCGAAGTCGGCGTAGTAGCCGGCCGTCTCGCCGCTCAGCGCGACGTGCACCGCGTGGTGGAAGTCGTCGCTCCACTGGGCGTCGAGCCCGTGGCCACCGGCCTCGCGCGGCCGGACGAGCCGCGTGTCGTTGAGGTCGGACTCGGCGATCAGGGTCAGCGGTCGGCGCAGGTGCGCCGACAGCGCAGCCGTCTCGACCGCCATCTCCTCGAGCAGGTGCACCTCGGAGGTGTCGCTGAGCGCGTGCACGGCGTCGAGCCGCAGCGCGTCGACGTGGAAGTCCTCGAACCACATCCGCACGTTGTCGAGGATGTAGCGGCGCACCTCCGCCGAGTCCGTCGCCGTCGAGGTTGACCAGGTCGCCCCAGGTGTTGCGGCCGTCCTTGAGGTAGGGCCCGAAGAGCGGGAGGTAGTTGCCCGACGGGCCGAGGTGGTTGTGCACCACGTCCTGCACGACGCCGAGACCCCTGGCGTGGCAGGCGTCGACGAACCGCTTGTAGGCGTCCGGGCCGCCGTACTGCTCGTGCACGGCGAACCAGGCGACGCCGTCGTAGCCCCAGTTGTGGGTGCCGTTGAAGGCGTTGACCGGCATCACCTCGACGAGGTCGACGCCGAGGTCGACGAGGTGGTCGAGCCGCTCGATCGCGGAGTCGAGGGTGCCGTCGGGGGTGAACGTGCCGATGTGCAGCTCGTAGATCACCGACCCGGCGAGCTGGCGCCCGGTCCAGGTGTCGTCGTTCCACTCGTACGTCGTCGCGTCTCGTCGCGACAGCCCGTGCACGCCGCCGGGCTGTCGCCGCGAACGCGGGTCGGGGCGCGGGTCGGGGTCGTCGTCGAGCAGGTAGCCGTAGTCGACGGCCGCGTCGGTCGCCGGCACGGGCTCGGTGGGCGTCCACCAGCCGTCGTCGCCGCGGGTCATCTCGACGGTGCTCGCTCGCCATGGGCGTCGAGGAGCAGGCGGACCCGCTCCGGTCGCGGTGCCCAGACGTCGTACGGGCCGCGCATCGGTCAGTCCTTCCTCACCAGCAGCGCGACGGGGTGCGTCGCGAGCAGGTCGGCCAGCCGGCCGTCGGTGTCGAGCCCGGTGAGCACGTCGTGCCACCGGCCCTCGGGCAGGTCGAGCGCGGTGTCGCCCCAGCCCGGCCGCATCGAGACCGACGGGGAGGCGGGTGACGACGGTGATGGCACCGCCGCGGTCGTACGCCACCACGTGCCCGGCGGCCGCGCCGGATGCGGCGACCGGGGCGTAGGAGGTGAAGAGCTCGGGCCGCTCACGACGCAGCGTGAGGGCCGAGCAGGTGACGTGGAGCTTGGTGGCCGCGTCGTCCTCGGCGGTGCCGGCGAGCACGGCGGCACGGTGGTCGAAGTCGACGGGACGACGGTTGTCGGGGTCGACGAGCGAGGTCTCCCAGAGCTCGCTGCCCTGGTAGACGTCGGGCACGCCCGGGATGGTGATCGCGAGCAGCTTGGCCGCGAGCGAGTTGGCCTGTGCCGGCTGGTCGATCCGGGCGGCGAGGTCGAGCAGCACCTGCCGCACGGCCTCGTCGTCGAAGACCGCGTCGACCGCGGCGTGCACCGCGGCCTCGTAGGCCTCGTCGGGCTCGGTCCACGTCGTGCGGTCGCCGGCCTCGCGCATCGCCTTCTCGGCGTAGCCGTGCAGGCGGTCGCGGAGGTCGGGGAGGTGGTCGGGCGTCCACGCGCCGAGCACCGCCTGCCACAGCAGCGAGCCGAAGCCCGGGTCGGGCACCGGCGCGAGCCGCAGCAGCTCGTCGAGCGCCTGCTCCCAGTGGCCGGGCTCCTCGGCGAGCACGGTGATCCGCGCGCGGACGTCCTCGCCGCGCTTGGTGTCGTGGGTCGACAGCGTGACCATCGCGTCGGGCCAGTCGCGCTGGCGGGCGGTCATCGCGTCGTGGAAGTCGTCGACGCCGATCGCGAAGACCGACGGGTCGCCGCCGACCTCGTTGAGGGAGGTGAGCCGCGACCACTGGTAGAACGAGCAGTCCTCGACGCCCTTGGCCATCACCATGCCGGAGGTCTGCTGGAAGCGCCGGGCGGGCTGGCCCCACTCGTCGTGGAGCACGGGCTCGAGCAGGTCGTAGGTCGTCGCGAGCTCGGGTCGGCTCGCGCGCGCGGCGGCGAAGGCCTGGTCGAGGTGGTCGCGGCCCTCGGGGAGGTAGGAGCGGTAGACCGGGAAGCAGGCGAGGAGCTCGCCGATCGCGTCGGCGACGGCGTCGTCGTCGGCCTCCTCGGCGACCCGGGCGACCTCGCGGGTGATCCGCAGGACCTCGGAGTGGAGGATGCCGTCGGCGACCGCGCGCTTGTTGTCTGCACCATCCGGTGCCAGTCCACGCTCTCGCCGCGGAGCCGGTCCTCGAGCGCCGTCAGCGGCGCCTCGCCGGCCGGGTCGGTGAGGACGCGGTCGATGAGTGCGAGGGCGTCGTAGCCGGTGGTGCCGGCGGTGGCCCAGCTGTCGAGCAGCTCCTCGCCCGGCTCGAGGATCTTCTCGACGAGCACGTAGGCGCCGCCGGTGAGGGCGGCGAGGTCGTCGAGGTAGCGCTTGGGGTCGCGCAGGCCGTCGGGGTGGTCGACGCGCAGGCCGTCGACGAGCCCCTCGTCGAACCACCGCTTGATCTCGACGTGGGTCTCGGCGAAGACCTCGGGGTCCTCGACGCGGACCGCGGCGAGCGTGTTGACGGCGAAGAACCGGCGGTAGTTGAGCCCGTCGTCGGCCGTGCGCCAGTTGACCAGCTCGTAGTGCTGCTCCTCCAGCGTGGTCGTGCCGGGCGCGAGCGGGAAGCGCTGGTCGTGGTAGCGGACCTCGCCCTCCCCGGGCGACGGCGATCGATCGCGTCCTCGTCGTCGTCGCCGATGACCGGGATGACGATCCTGCCGTCGCCGGCGGCCCAGTCGACGTCGAAGGCGTTCGCGTGCTCGGACTCGCGGCCCAGCTTGAGGACGTCCCACCACCACGGGTCCTCGGACGGCGTCGCGACGCCGACGTGGTTGGGCACGATGTCGACCAGCACGCCCATGCCGAGGCGCCTCGCCTCGGCCGACACCGCGGCCAGTCCCTCGGCCCCGCCGCGCTCCTCGTCGATGTGGTCGAAGGCGACCACGTCGTAGCCGTGGGTGCTCCCGGGCTCGGAGGCCAGCAGCGGCGAGAGGTAGACCCAGTCGACGCCGAGGTCGTGGAGGTAGGGCAGCACCCGCGCGGCGTCGTGCAGCGTGAAGTCCTGGCTGACCTGCAGCCGGTAGGTGCTGTGCGGCGTGCGCGGGGTGGTGGCGGGGTCGGTCACGCGGTCTCCGTACCCGTCCTGGCCGCCAGCGATGCCGCGACCGAGTGGTCGGGGCTCGTCGTCGGCTCGGAGTGCTCGCGGAGCACCACGAGGGTGTGGGTGGTCAGGT
>CAWCGM010000002.1:0-40253 GCA_963795095.1 uncultured Actinomycetota bacterium
ACGCGTCACGACGCGTGACGATCCGGCCGTCCGGGCGGCCGGATCGTCACGCGTGCCCGTCCGCTGGGATACTGGCTGCCGCCGGCCCCCGTGGCGCAACGGATAGCGCGACGGATTTCTACTCCGTTGGTTGCAGGTTCGAATCCTGCCGGGGGTGCCATCGGCTCCGCGACACGCGGGGCCACCTCCCCGCCCCACGCGCGATGAGCCCTCAGGATGTGGTCAGGCCCCGCCACGTATGAGGTTGCGGGGCCGAATCAATTTCGGAGCCGGCCGCCGTGAGGGCCGCCACACGTGGCGCGCACATGGACGGCACCTCGACGGGTACGGGACCGCGTTGCATCCCCGCGAGAAGCCAGGTTCCTCCATGTCCAACGACCTGAGCGTCGGACTGCTGACCGTGGTCGGCGTGCTGGGAGGACTGGCCTCGCTGCTGGTCCTGCTGAGCGCGCTCGACCCGACCAACGTCGTCCGCACGCCACCACGCACCGACACCCTGAAATAGGTGAAACCCCGGCAAGTATGAGTTGCCGGGGTTTCGGTGTCTTCCGGACCGAAGTCCTTCCAACACCTCAGTTCTATCCCGGATGTGACGGGCGCCACAAGCCCTCGGGAGAGGGTATTTCTCAGGCCTCCGGCGTGTCCGTCGAGACACGCCGTGGGGCGGCTGCGTAGGCGTCGATCTCGGCCCCGATCCGGGCCTTCACGTCGTCCGGGGCGAAGGACGCGGCGACCGCGGCGCGGGCCAGGTCGGCGACCCCGGCCTCGTCGAGGTCGAGCAGTCCGGCCGCGACCTCGTAGTCGTGGTTGAGGGACGTGGAGAACATCGGCGGGTCGTCGGAGTTGATCGTCACCGTCACGCCCGCATCGACGAAGGCCCGCAGCGGGTGGTCCTCGATCCGGTCCACGGCACGGGTCGCGATGTTGGAGGTCGGGCAGACCTCGAGCACGACCCCGTGCTCGGCGAGGTGCGCCAGCAGCTCGGGGTCCTGCGCGGCGGAGACACCGTGCCCGATCCGCTCGGCGCCCAGCAGCCGCAGCGACTCCCAGATCGTCTCCGGGCCGGTGGTCTCGCCGGCGTGCGGCACCGAGTGGAGCCCGGCCGCGCGCGCCCGGTCGAAGTGCTCGGCGAACTGCGCCCGCGGCACGCCGATCTCGGGCCCGCCCAGGCCGAAGCCCACCAGGGCGTCGGTCCGGTGCTGGAGGGCGTACTCCAGGGTCGCGTCGGCAGCGGGGACCCCGGACTCGCCCGGGATGTCGTAGATCCAGCGCAGCACCAGGCCGAAGTCGCGCTCCGCAGCGATGCGGGCGTCCTCGATCGCCTCGGTGTAGGCCTCGATCGCGATCCCGCGCACCACCGAGGTGTACGGCGTGCAGGTGAGCTCGGCGTAGCGGAGGTTCTGGCCCTCGGCCATCTCGCGCGCCACCTCGTAGGTCAGCAGCCGGACGTCCTCGGGCGTGCGCACCAGGTCGACGACGGCGAGGTAGACGTCGATGAAGTGGGCGAAGTCGCGGAACGTGAAGAACTGCCTGAGGTCGTCGAGGTCGCTCGGCACCCCGGCGTCGGGGTGGCGCGCCGCGAGCTCGGAGACGATCCGCGGCGACGCCGACCCGACGTGGTGCACGTGCAGCTCGGCCTTGGGCAGGCCGGCGATGAAGGGCTGGAGGTTCACGCCCGGACAGTGTTTGGTCAGCCGACCATCCGCTGGGCGATATCGGCGATCGTGAGCCCCTCGCCCTCGATCTTCTCCCCGTCGACGAACACCGACGGCGTCGAGTTGATGCCGGCCTTGGACGCCGCCTCACCGGCCGCGTCGACCCAGCCCTCGAAGGCCATGTCCTCGATCCCGGGGCGTACGTCGGCCTCGGTCGCGCCTGCCTCGACGGCGAGGTCGACGAGCTCGTCGTCGCTGGGGAACGGACCGTTCTCCGAGGGCTGGTTGTCGAAGAGCAGGTCGTGGAACGTCTTGGCGACCTCCGGGCCGGCCGCGTCGAGGACGACCGCGAAGGCGTTGGCCGAGCGCGGCGAGTAGTCGTCGATCCCCTCGAGGAACGGCAGCGGGCGGTACTCGACGTTGACCTCGCCGGCCTCGACGGCAGCATCCAGCTGGTCACGCACGGTGGTCTCGAGCTGGCCGCAGAAGGGGCAGAGGAAGTCCTCGTAGACCACGATCTCCTTCGGTGCGTCCGCGTCGCCGACGACCAGGCCGTAGTCCCCGCTGGCACCGGACGGCGGGGTGTCGGGCTTGTCGGAGCCCAGGTTGGTGATGAGGAAGTAGCCGCCCACGATCAGCACCAGGACACCGGCGACCAGACCGACGCGGGTCAGCTGCTCCTTGCGCTTGGCCGCCTTGCGCCGCTCCTCGGCCTGCTCGCGGGCGCGCTCGGTCCGGGCGCGCCGGGCGTCCCGCTTGGCCGCGGTCGCCGCCTTCTCGTCAGCGGTCCTGTGCGAGGTCTTCTTCTGCGCCATCGAGGCTTCCTTCGTCGTCGGGGTCGGTGTCGGTGCCGGTGTCGGTGTCGGTGGTGAACAGGACGGAGTCGAGCGCCAGCCGGGAGCGCGGTCGGACGACCAGCCACAGGCTGAGCGCCAGCAGGCCGACGTCGCGGGCGATCTCGCCGGGGTACTTCGCCGAGGCGTCGGGGATGTAGCCCCCGCCGCCGAAGCAGCCGCAGTCGATCGACAGCCCGCGCGCCCAAGCGCTGGCGATGCCGATGATGAACGCGACGAACAGCAGCGCCGACACCACTGACGTGCCGCGCACCAGGACGCCGACGACCAGGCAGAGCCCGATCACGACCTCGAGGACGGGCAGCAGGTGGCCGACCGCCGGGACGACCGCCTCCGGCAGGAGGTCGTACGCCCGCACCGCGCGCACGCTGTCGGCGGGATGCGGCAGCTTGAGGGCTCCGGCCACGATCCACACGCCACCGGTGACCAGGCGCGCGAGGAGGCCGAACCAGTCCTTCATGCCCTCGCTCACACCCCGAAGGTTAGGAGGTGAGCCTGAGTCGTCCCTGAGAGGGCGACGAAGGCAGGAGCGAGGAGCAAGTAGGGTTGCCGGTCGTGAGCGACAGACTGGTGTGGATCGACTGCGAGATGACCGGCCTCGACATCCGCGCGGACGCGCTGATCGAGGTGGCGGCGCTCGTCACGGACTTCGAGCTCAACGTCCTCGGCGAGGGCATCGACATCATCATCAAGCCGTCGCAGGAGTCGCTCGACCAGATGATCGACTTCGTGCGCAGCATGCACGAGAAGTCCGGCCTCCTCGACGAGCTCGACGGCGGTACGACGCTCGCGGACGCCGAGGAGCAGGTGCTGGCCTACATCAAGGAGCACTGCCCCGACGGCAGCCGCCCCCCGCTGGCGGGCAACACGGTCGCCACCGACCGGGCGTTCCTCGCGCGCGACATGCAGGCCCTCGAGTCCTTCCTCCACTACCGGATCGTCGACGTCTCCTCGATCAAGGAGCTGTCGCGCCGGTGGTACCCCCGCGCCTACTTCGCGGCCCCGACCAAGCGCGGCAACCACCGCGCCCTGGCCGACATCCAGGAGAGCATCGAGGAGCTGCGCTACTACCGCGAGGCCGTCTTCGTGCCCCATCCCGGGCCGGACAGCGCCCAGGCCAAGGAGATCGCAGCGCGCCACGGCGGCCAGCTGACCGGACTCCATGCCGACGGCGGACCGGATTCCAGCTCCGGCGCCTGATTGCCCTACACTTCACGTCGTCCTCGCCGACTGGGAAACCATGACGGGCGAGCAGACATGGTGGGTATAGCTCAGCTGGTAGAGCGCCGCCTTGTGGTGGCGGATGTCGCGGGTTCAAGTCCCGTTACTCACCCCAGGAGCTCGAGGCCCTGACCGTCAGGTCAGGGCCTCGAGCGATTCCGCGTTGGCGTCAGACTTGACACGTGTCCGAGATGTCGCCCCGGCGCGGGCAGATCGAGGGCAACGTGTCGGACACGTGTCCGCAGCCCTCAACTCGTCAGCAGCTTCTCCAGGCGCGCACGCATCCGATGGTCAAGACCAGCGTCGAGCAGGTACGCGTGCACGTCGACGGTGTGCAACCACGCGACGAGTGCTGGCCGCCGGTCGGCCAGTGCTGCGTCCAGCTCTTCCTCGGTCCAACGCTGCTCGGCCGGGGCTACCCACTCGCCTCCCTCGACGTCGAAGGACCAACCATGACCGCGGTGCTCGGCAGCTCCACGGAACCCCGACTCGTAGTTGGCGACGATCGCGTCCGGGGTGGCGCCGGCCAGCACGAGCAGGATCGAACCAATCATTCCCGTCCGGTCCCGGCCTCCCGCGCAGTGGACGAGCACGGGACCGCGGGCGTCGGCGACTGCCGTGAGGACGCGGGCGAGCTTCTCGGGGTAGAACCGCATGTTGTCGGCCCACGAACGCGGGTGGTCCAGCCACGGCCCGCACACCGCCAGGAACTCGCCGTCTTCCGGGTCCTCAGTGGGTGCGTGGACGACCGCGACGGACCTCATCGCGCCGTCGGCGAGCACGGGGTGGTCGTCCGTGCGTCCCCGCTCCATCTCGTTGCGGAGGTCCACCACCGCGGCCAGGCCCGCTGCCCGCGCGTCGTCCCATCCCCGATCGGTCATCCACTCCGGAGCCGCCGAGCGGAACACACGCCCGGGAGCGGTCACGCCCCCGGTCGTCAGGGCCAGTCCGCCGAGGTCACCGAGGTTGCGCGCGCCGTCCCACGCTGGAGCGGCCACGTCAGCGCCGCTCACACGTCCACGACGACGACGCCGTAGTTGTCGGGCGCGCCGGCCGCGAGGACCGCGTCCTCGACCGCGCGAGCCACGTCGTCGGGCGTGCCGGGCGTCAGCAGCACCTCGGCGAGGTGCCGCGCCTCGATCACGCTGTGCACCCCGTCGGTGGTGAGGACGAACCGGTCGCCCGGCAGCACCGGCCGCACCGACAGGTCCGGTGCGGCGGGTGAGCCCGGCGCGAGCGCGCGGTTGAGCAGCGCGCGGTTCTCGTCGGCGCGCGCCTCGTCCTCGGTGAGCTTCCCCTCGTCGATGAGGGACTGGACGACCGTGTGGTCGCGGGTCAGCCGCTCGAGGCCGCCGTCGCGGACGACGTACGCCCGGGAGTCCCCGACGTGGGCGACGAGGGCGCGGTCGCCCGAGAGCAGCAGCGCAGTGAGGGTCGTGCCCCCGGCCTCGGCGTCGCGTCCGGCCACGGCCTCGGCGGCCCGGGTGACCGCCTCGTCGAGCGCGCCCAGCGGATCGGCGTGCACCTCGACGTCGTCGAGTGCCTCGAGCGCGTCGAGCGCGACGTCGGCGGCCCCCTCGTTGCCGTAGCCGTCAGCCACCGCGAAGAGCCGCTGGCCGGTGACCTGCGCGGCGATGCGGTGCTCGCGGGGGTAGACCCGGTCGAGGTCGAGCGAGCGACCGCCCTGCCCGGCACGGTGTGCGGAGCGGGGGGACGTCCTGGGCGTGGTGCTCGTGGTCGGTTCCATGGTCGTGTCGTGTCCTCTCATCTGCGACACGAGGGTGGCGACGACCTGGCGGGCCGAGGCGGTGTCCGCCTCGACCTGACGCCAGTAGGACAGCAGCTCGGCCGCTGCGGCCTCGCGGTCGTCCAGCTCGACGATCGTGGCGATCCGCCGCAGCGGCACGCCCGCGGACCGGAGCCGGGCGACCAGCCTGGCGCGGGCCACCTGGTCGGGCGTGTAGCGCCGGTAGCCGGTGCGCTCGTCCACGTCGGCCGGGGCCAGCAGCCCGAGCTCGTCGTAGAGCCGCAGCGCCTTGGCCGTCAGGCCGGTCGCCTGCGCGAACTCGCCGATCGTCAGCATCGTCGTCCTCTCGTGACCGGGACCCTGTGTCGCCGGCGGGACGACCATCCGGCCTGTCCCAAGGTCAAGGTCAAGGCCAGGATCAAGGCCGCCTCCGGGACGGGATCCGCAGGGGCAGCGGCTTGCCCCCGATCGGGTTCGCCTCGGCGACGACGTCCATCGCGTCGACGATGTTGCGCAGGTTGATGATCAGCGCGCCGTAGATCGGCCACTCGGGCGACCGGTCCGTGGACCGCAGCTCCTCGCTGAACACCTCGAGGCGACGTCGTACGTCGAGCAGGGCGGCCGGGTCGGCAGCACCCGCGGCCCGGCCGGCGTCGCCGAGCATCGAGATCCACGGGACGGCGAACGTCTCGCCCCAGGTCTCGCGGTGCGCGTGCTGGCTGCCGAGCGTCCGGGCGAGGCTGCGGGTCTCGGCGACGGACTGCTCCAGCCGGCGCAGCAGCCCGATCCACTCCTTCGGGTCCTTCATCGGCCTCGCCGACCGGCGCGGGTTCATCCGCGCACTCTCCTGGGCCACGCGCACGAGCGCCCACGCCTGGTCGAGGTCCTCGTCGAGGTCGCGGGTGCGGTCGATCCACGCCGCGACGTCCTCGTCGGGTGCCGCGTCCCGCAGACCGGCCGCCATGTCGACGAGGAGTGCACCGATCCCGTCGTCGATCCGGTCCAGCGCCTTGGCAGCCGTACGCCGTCGCAGCGGGGGCCACACGATCACGTTGACCAGCAGGCCGACACCCACGCCGATCGCGGTGTCGTAGAGCCGCGAGATGAGCATCACGTCGTCGTCGAAACCCGTCGTGAGCACGACCAGGCCGGTGGTCGCGATGGCGGTCGCCTCAGCCCCCAGCCACGGGACCGAGCCCAGCACGAGCGCGACGACCAGCAGCAGCGCGATCGCCTCCGTGGAGAGCCCCAGCGTCTCCCCCACCGCCGTGGCGAGCAGCACCGCGACGACCGTGGCTGCCACCTGCTGCGCGCCCTTGGAGAAGGTCCGGTAGACCGTCGCGTGCACCACCAGCAGCGCCGACCAGGGCGCGAGGAACGGTTGCGGCAGGTCGAGCACGCTCGACGCGACCACCCACGCGGCGACCGCGGCCAGGACCGTCTTGGCGAGCTGCAAGGCGTCGTTCCACCAGATCGGGTCGCTGAGCCGCTCGTCGATCCGCTCCCTCATGCTCCTGCTCATCCGACCGACACTAACCAGTCGGCCGGGGTGGTCCCGGAGATCACTCACCCCGTCAGGCGAGGGACAGGAAGAGCTTCTCCATCTTCTTCACGTCGAGGGAGTCGACCTCGCCGTCACCGGCCAGCAGGCACTGCTGGAGGCCGTTGGCGACGATGGCGAATCCGGCGCGGTCCAGCGCCTTGGACACCGCGGCGAGCTGGGTGACGACGTCCTCGCACTCACGGCCCTCCTCGAGCATCTTCAGGACGCCGGCGAGCTGTCCCTGGGCGCGCTTGATGCGGTTGATGACGGGGACCATCTCCGTCGGGTCGAGCTCCATCAGGCCTCCTCGGCTCGTGCGGTCAGGCTGGCCAGTGCGGCGGTGAGCCTCTGCTTGGCGTCCGTGGCCACGGAGTCGAGCGCGCCCGTGTCGGCCAGGCCCATCATCGCGTCCGGGTCGAAGGCCTCGACCAGCGTGGTGGCGTCGTCGAGGGAGCGCACCACCACGTTGCACGGCAGCACCGCGGCGATGGAGGGGTCGACCTGGATCGCCTCGTAGGCCAGGGCCGGTCGGCACGCACCCAGGATCATCTGCGACGGCAGGTCGACGTCGAGCTTGGCCTTCATGGTGGCGGCGAGGTCGATCTCGGTGAGGATGCCGAAGCCCTCGTCGGACAGCGCCTCCCGCGTCGCGGCGAGCGCGTCGTCGTACGGCATCGCGAGCGTGCGGCTGATGGTGAAGCCCATGGGTGGGTCCCTCTCGTGGGGCAGGTCTGCAGGACGTCCACAGCATACCCCCGGGGGTGTTTTGCATCCGTGCTGGATACCCCCTAGGGTATTCATCATGAGTCAGACACCCGAGATCTCCATCGAGGCCTTCGCCGCGGAGCGCGAGGCCGGCACCACCGTCGACGTCCGCGAGAAGGGCGAGTACGCCCAGGCCCACGTGCCCGGTGCGGTCCTGCTGCCCATGGGTCAGCTGGCCTCGCGCCTCGGCGAGCTCGACCGCTCCACCCGGGTCCACGTCATCTGCGCCTCGGGCAACCGCTCGAAGGCGATGACCGACCTGCTGGTCGCGGCCGGATTCGACGCGGTCTCGGTCGCCGGTGGCACGCAGGCCTGGCTCCAGTCGGGCCGTGCCGTCGGAGTGGGTCTGTGATGAGCGACCTGACCGTCATCCCCATCGAGACGCCCACCCTGGGCGACCGCAGCTACCTGGTCCACGACGGCGAGGTGGCGCTGGTGGTCGACCCCCAGCGCGACATCGACCGGATCCTCACCCTCCTCGACGACCACGGCGTCCGCCTGACGCACGTCTTCGAGACCCACATCCACAACGACTACGTCACCGGTGGCCTCGCGCTCGCGCAGCGCACCGGTGCCCAGTACCTCGTCAACGGCGAGGACGACGTGTCGTTCGTCCGCACCCCCGTGGCGGACGGGCACGTCGTCGAGGTGGGTGGACGGATGCGCATCACCGCGCTGGCGACCCCCGGCCACACGTTCACCCACCTCTCCTACGTCCTGACCGACCGCGACGAGCACGTCGGCGTCTTCTCCGGGGGCTCCCTCCTGTTCGGCGCGACCGGGCGCCCGGACCTGCTCGGGCCCGAGCACACCCACGACCTGGTCCACCACCAGCACGCCTCGTCACAGCGCCTCGCGGACCTGCTGCCCGACGAGGCCGAGGTCTACCCGACCCACGGGTTCGGTTCGTTCTGCTCGGCCACCCAGTCCGACGCCACCTCCTCCACGATCGGCCGCGAGAAGCAGGCCAACCCGGTCCTGACCCAGGACGAGGAGACCTACGTCGAGGAGCTGCTGGCCGGCCTCGGCCCGTGGCCGGCGTACTACGCCCACATGGCGCCGGCCAACAGCGCCGGGCCGAGCGAGCCCGACCTCTCTCCCCCGGCGGTCGCCGACGCGACCGAGCTGCGGCGACGCATCGAGGCCGGCGAGTGGCTCGTCGACCTGCGCACCCGCACCGCCTTCGCGGCAGGGCACGCGCCCGGCACCCTCAACTTCGGGCTCGACGGCGGCTTCGCGACCTACCTCGGGTGGCTGATCCCCTGGGGCACCCCGCTCACGCTTCTGGGCGAGAACGCCGAGGACGTCGCAGCGGCCCAGCGGGAGCTGGTCCGGATCGGCATCGACCGTCCCGCGGCACACGCCACCGGCACGCCCGAGGACTGGAGCGACGGCGGGCTCAGCTCCTTCCCCACGGCGACCTTTGCCGACCTCGCCCAGGTGCGCCACCACCGCGAGGTGGTGGTGCTCGACGTACGCCGGGCCGACGAGCACGACGCGGCCCGCATCGACGGGGCCGTCAACATCCCGCTGCACGAGCTGGTGGAGCGCGTCGCAGACGTGCCTCCGGGCGAGGTCTGGGTGCACTGCGCCGGGGGCTACCGCGCCTCGGTCGCGGCCTCCGTCCTGGACGCCGCGGGCCGATCGCTCGTCGCCGTCGACGACACCTTCGACAACGCCGAGAAGGTCGGGCTCCAGCTGGTGGGACCCGAGGCGTGACACTCGTCCTCGCGGTCGTCGCCGGCGCGCTCATCGGGCTGAGCCTCGGTGCGCTCGGTGGCGGCGGCTCGATCCTGGCCGTCCCGGTGCTGGTCTACGCGCTGGAGCAGAGCCCGGCGCAGGCCACCACCGGCTCGCTGGTGGTCGTGGCCGTGACCTCGCTGGTCGGCGCAGTGGCGGCGCGCCGGGCCGGCAACGTCCTGCTCGCCCGCGGTGCCACCTTCGGGCTCGTCGCGACCGGTGGCGCGATCGCCGGGGCCCGGGCCTCGACCGCCGTCGCCGAGCCGGTGCTGCTCGGCGCGTTCGCCGCGCTCATGCTCGTCGTGGGCACCCTGCTCGCCGTACGCCAGTGGCGCGGTCGCCACGCCGACCCGGCCGGCCGGCCCGTCCGCCGGCCCGGTCTGGACGACCCGATCATCACCTTCAGCCCGACCTTCGCCTGCCAGTGCCCGCGCGCCCTCAAGGTGCTCGTCACCGCGACGGCAGTCGGCCTGCTCACCGGATTCCTCGGCGTCGGCGGCGGCTTCCTCGTCGTACCGGCCCTGCTCGTCGCGCTCAGCCTGCCCATGGAGTACGCCGCGGGCACCTCGCTCGTCGTCATCACGATCACCAGCACCGTCGCGCTGCTCGCCCGTGCGGGCAGCGGCGTCGCCCCCGACTGGTGGCCCGTGGTCGCCCTCACCGCCACCGCTGCTGCGGCCGCTGTCCTGGGCACCCGGATCGCCGACCGGGCGGACACGCGTCGCCTGTCCACCGCCTTCACCGGGCTCGTCCTCGCCGTCGCGGCCTACACCGCCGCGCAGGCCCTGCCCGCACTCGTCTGACCTCCCCTCCTCCACAGAGAGATCACTGCCATGACCTCGACGGCCTCCCGCCGCCACGCTGCCCCCCGCACCTCCTTCCGCGACCCGGACGGACTCGGCCACCGCCCCGGCCCGCTGGGCCGGCTGGGCGTGTGGGTCACCCACCACCGCCGGCTGACGGCCGCCGTGTGGCTGCTGCTGGTCGTCGGCCTCGGCGCGTTCGCGCCCAAGGTCGAGGCCAACCTGTCCGGTGCGGGCTGGCAGGCGGACGGCTCGGAGTCCGTCGCCGTGCGCGAGCTCGCCACGGAGAGCTTCGGCGGCAACGCCAGCTCGGCGATCCAGGTCGTCGTGCACCGCACGGACGGCCCGGTCACGGAGGGTCGCGGCAAGCAGGTGCTCGACGAGGTGACAGCGGCGCTCGAGGCCGAGCCCCGCATCGCCGACGTGATCGCGCCACAGCCCGGCGCCTCGTTGAGCCAGGACGGCTCCACGGCCGTCATCCTGGCCGGCGCGGGCGCGGACCCCAACGAGATGGTGCGCGTCGCCGACGATCTCAAGGGTGAGCTGGAGGCGCTGTCCGGCGACGGGGTCGAGGTCAACCCGACCGGCGCCTCGCTGCTCTGGTCGGACTTCAACGAGGCCAACCTCGACGCGATGCTGAAGTCCGAGATGTTCTCGTGGCCGGTGACCCTCGCGATCCTGGTCCTCGCCTTCGGCGCCCTCGTCGCCGCCGGGCTCCCGCTCATCCTGACCCTCGCGGGCCTGGTGGCGTCGGCCGGCTCACTCGTGCTGATCAACGAGCTCGTGCCGGTGTCCATCTGGGCGATGAACTTCGCCATGATGTTCGCCCTCGCGCTGGGCATCGACTACGCACTGTTCCTGGTCGTACGGTTCCGCGCCGCGCGGATGGGGCACCACGAGACCCCGCGCCAGGCCATCGCGGAGACCATGGACACCGCCGGCAAGGCAGTGCTCCTCTCGGGCCTCACCGTCCTCGTCTCGCTGTCGGCCGTGATGCTCGTGCCCTCGCCGTCCTTCCGGTCGATGGCCGGAGGGATCATGCTCGCGGTCGTGTTCGTGCTGGCCGCCACGCTGACGCTGCTCCCCCTCGTGCTGTTCGGCCTCGACCACCGCATCAACAAGCTCGCACTCACGTGGGTCCACACCGGCGAGCACCGCTCCGCACGGTTCGCCGCGTGGGGAGAACGGCTCTGGAAGCACCCGGTCGCCTTCGGGCTCGCCTCCCTCGTGGTCCTGCTCGTCCTCGCGGCCCCGGTCCTCGGGCTGCGCACCGCCATGCCGTCGATCCAGGTCCTGCCGGACGAGGCCAGCGCCCGGGTCGGGTACGACCAGGTCCAGGAGTCCTTCGGCGACGGCGCCCCCGGCACCCTCCAGGTCGTCGCCGACCGCGCGGACGCCGAGGCGTCGTACGACGTCCTGGGCGCGGACGCCGGCATCGCCGGTGTCATGCCCGCCCAGCCGGCGGCCGACGACAGCGGGCTCGTCCTGCTCCAGGCGGTCCCGACCGTCGACCCCTCCGACCCGGCGTTGGGCGCGACCGTCGACCGGCTGCGCGCGGACCTGCCCGCGTCCGCACTGGTCGGCGGAGCAGCCGTGGAGAACCTCGACCTCAAGGCGCAGCTCGACGAGTCCACCCCGCTGGTGATCGGCGTCGTGCTCGCGCTCGGCTTCCTGCTGCTCCTCGTCGCGCTCCAGGCTCCACTGATCTCCCTGCTGGGCACCCTGGCCAGCCTGCTGTCCACCGCGGCAGCCTTCGGCGTCGCGCGGCTGGTCTTCCAGGAGGGCATCGGTGCCGACCTGCTCGGCTTCGAACCTCAGGGCTTCCTCGATGCCTGGGCCCCGGTCTTCTTCTTCGCGATGATCTTCGCGATCGCCATGGACTACACCGTCTTCCTGCTCGCCTCGGCCAAGGAGCACTACGAGAAGTCCGGCGACCCGCGCGAGGCCATGGTGGGCTCGCTGGCCCACTCCGGTCGGGTGATCTTCGCCGCTGGCGCGGTCATGGTCGCGGTCTTCTTCACCTTCGCGCTCTCCGGACCGCTGCCGCCCAAGGAGATGGGCATCGTGCTCGGCGTCGCCGTGCTGCTCGACGCCTTCCTGGTCCGGCTCGTGCTGCTGCCCGTGATGCTGCGCCTCACCGGGCGCGCTGCATGGTGGACACCTCGCTGGCTCACCCGGGTGTTGCCGAGGATCACCTTCTCGCACGGCTGAGCCGCGGCGAACCACACTCCTTTCCACCTCACCTCCACCACACAGAACGGAGCACTCCATGTGCCGACCCACCCGATGCAAGACCTGCGGCAGGACGACCTGGGCCGGATGTGGCCAGCACGTCGCGCAGGTGAAGGCCGGCGTCCCCGCCGCCCAGTGGTGCAACGGCCAGCACAGCGCGGAGGAGAAGGCGGCCGCCGGCTCCGGCGGCGGCTTCTTCTCGAAGCTCTTCGGCCGCTGACCCTCCCCGGGTCGGTCAGTCGGCCTGGGCGTCGATGAGGGCGAGGAACTCGTCGGCCATCTCGAGCTGACGGACGAGGGCCACCCGGCGCTCGGTGGCCTCCGCGCGGATCGCGGCCAGCCGCGTGCGTACGTCGGCGCGGTCGGTCGCGGTGGCGCCGGGGGCCTCGAGCACCTCGAGGTCGTCCATGACGTCCTTCATCTGCTCGAGGCTGAAGCCGAGGGGCTTCATCCGGCGGATCACGAGGATCTTCTCCACGTCCGCCTCGGTGTAGAGCCGGAACCCGCCGTCGGTGCGACCGGAGGGCCGGAGCAGGCCGACCTCCTCCCAGTGCCGCAGGCTGCGCAGGGACAGCTCGGTGCGCGCGGCGACCTCGCCGATGTGCATGACCTGCCCGAGGTGGGAGCCGTCCTCCACGCGCGTGCCTCTCGTCGTCGTCCGGATTCCAACTCTACCCTTACGTGAGGTTAGAGTTCCCGATCGTGTCCCAGCCTGCCACCACCGACCACCTCGAGCCCACCGTCCGCAACGCGCTGCGCTCTCCGACGATGCTGCGCACCGAGGTCCTCGCCGGCCTCGTGGTGGCGCTGGCGCTCATCCCCGAGGCGATCTCGTTCTCGATCATCGCCGGGGTCGACCCGCGCATCGGTCTCTTCGCCTCCTTCACGATGGCGGTCTCGATCGCCTTCCTCGGCGGTCGGCCGGCGATGATCTCGGCCGCGACCGGCGCGGTCGCACTGGTGATCGCCCCGGTGATGCGCGACCACGGCTACGACTACCTCGTCGCCACGGTGCTGCTCGGCGGTGTCATCCAGATCGCCCTCGGTCTCGGCGGCTTCGGCAAGCTGATGCGCTTCATCCCGCGCTCGGTCATGGTCGGGTTCGTCAACGCCCTCGCGATCCTCATCTTCATGGCGCAGGTCCCCTACATGGTCGACGTGCCGTGGCTGGTCTACGCGATGATCGCCGTCGGCCTGGCGATCATGGTCGCGCTGCCGCGGGTCACCACCGTCGTACCCGCTCCGCTCGTCGCGATCGTCGCGCTCACCGGCTTCACCGTGCTGGCCTCGGTCTCGGTGCCCGACGTCGGCGACGAGGGCGAGCTGCCCGACAGCCTGCCCGCGCTGTTCTTCCCCGACGTCCCGTGGACGCTCGAGACGCTGCAGGTCATCGCTCCCTACGCGCTGGCGATGGCGCTCGTCGGACTGCTCGAGTCGCTGCTGACGGCCAAGCTGGTCGACGACATCACCGACACCCACTCCAACAAGACGCGCGAGTCGTGGGGCCAGGGTGCCGCCAACGTCATCACCGGCTTCTTCGGCGGGATGGGCGGCTGCGCCATGATCGGCCAGACCCTCATCAACGTGAACGTCTCCCGCGCCCGCACCCGGATCTCGACGTTCCTCGCCGGAGTCTTCCTGCTCATCCTCGTCGTCGGCCTCGGCGACGTCGTCGCGATCATCCCGATGGCCGCACTGGTCGCGGTCATGATCCTGGTCTCGGTCGGCACCTTCGACTGGCACTCCATCCAGCCGGCCACCCTGCGGCGGATGCCGAAGTCGGAGACCACCGTCATGGTCGCGACCGTCGCGGTCACCGTGGCGACGCACAACCTCGCCATCGGCGTCGTGGTCGGCGTCCTCGTCGCGATGACCCTCTTCGCCCGCCGCGTCGCCCACCTCACCGAGGTCCAGCGCGAGGTGGTCGAGGACCGCGAGGGTGTCTCGACCGCCGTCTACCGGGTCACCGGCCAGCTCTTCTTCGCCTCGTCGAACGACCTCTACACGCAGTTCGACTACGCCGAGGACCCCGACCAGGTCGTCATCGACCTCACCGACTCCCACGTCTGGGACGCCTCGACCGTGGCCTCGCTCGACGCGATCACCACCAAGTACGAGCGCAAGGGCAAGACCGTCGAGATCGTCGGGCTCAACCCCGCGAGCGCCGAGCGGCACGAGCGCCTCACCGGGTCGCTGCCCTCGCACTGACCCTGCGGCAGGGCGCTGCTCAGGAGCCGTGCCGACCGCTGATGCCGGCCGGCCTGGGCCTCAGGTGCGAGGCCTCCGGGCTGGCGAGCAGGACCGGGCAGGTGGCCTCGCGCAGCACCGCCCGGGCGACCGGGCCGATGTGCGAGCCGTGGGGCACGAGCGGGTCGTGGCGACCGATCACCAGCAGGTCGGCTCCCTCGGCGGCTTCGAGGATCGCCTCGACCGCACGCCCGGGGTGGACCACGACCTCGGCGTCGATCGCCACGGACTCGTCGCCCAGCGCGTCGAGTGCCGCACGCACCTCGGCCTTCGAGCGGTCGGTCCAGCGCGCGTGCTCAGCGGGCTCGATCAGCATTCCCTCGTAGTGCACCGGCATCGCCCACGAGTGCACCACGGTCAGCGTGGCGCCCCGCGCACGGGACTCGGCCACGGCCACCGACAGCACCTCGGCCGAGCGCTCGGGCACGTCGACACCGGCGACGACGACGGGAGATCCTCCGGACCGCGTCCAGCCACTGGGCACGGCCACGACCGGCACGCGCACGCGGGCGGCGACACCACCGGCGACGGTGCGGTTGACGACACGGGCCACCCGGGAGAGGTGACGGTGCTCGAGCACCAGCGTGCGTGCCGTTGCGGCAGCGTCCGTCAGCACCTCGACCGGCGTGCCGTGGCGCAGCTCATGGGTCACCGGCACCGCCCCGGCCACGAGCTCCTCGGCGGTCTTCACGGCGCGGTCCAGCGTCTCGCGTCCCCACAGGTCGAGGTCCTCCTGCGGCACGATCGTGCCCCGGGGGCCGTCGGGCATCAGGTGGACGGCGTGCACGAGGTGCAGGCCGCACCCGGCGCGCACCGCCTCCTCGGCGGCGTACTCGAGGGCGGAGTCCACCTCCGTCGTCCCCACTCCGACGACGACGGGTCGCCCGTTGGGCTGCTGCTCGGTCATGACGTCCTCCTCCACGTGGTCTGGTGGATCCACTGTCCGCCGGGGCATCGCCGGCGCGAAGGGTCCTTGGACCCGGTGGCGCCCGGCGAAGGACCCTGACGAGGGACTACGTTGTCCGGATGTTTTCCGGCTCCCAGTCCTATGACGTCGTCGTGGTCGGCGGCGGCCACAACGCGTTGGTCAGCGCCGCCTACCTCGCGCGCGCCGGACTCTCGGTCGTGGTGCTCGAGCGGCTCGACCACACCGGTGGCGCGGCCGTCTCGGTCGAGCCCTTCTCCGGCCACCCCGCGCGGCTGTCGCGCTACTCCTACCTCGTGAGCCTGATGCCGGAGCAGCTGATGGCCGACCTGGGCCTCGACGTCCGCCTCGCCTCGCGCACCACGGCGTCGTACACCCCCTGGCTGCGCGGCGAGCGCTCCGGCGGCCTGCTCGTCGAGCGCCCGGAGGGCGAGGCGACGCGCGCCTCCTTCCGCGACCTCACCGGCGGTGACGAGGAGTACGCCGCCTGGCAGGCGTTCTACGCCGAGGTCGGTCGCGTCGCCGAGGCCGTGGCGCCGACCCTCATGCAGCCGCTCCCCCTCGAGCGCGAGGTCCGCGCGCTCGTCGACGCGACGACGTGGGCCGACGTCGTCGAGCAGCCGCTGGGGCGGGCCATCACGTCGAGGTTCGCCGACGACACCGTGCGCGGGGTCGTCGCCACCGACGCCCTGATCGGCACGTTCGCCTCGATGGACGACCCGTCGCTGATCCAGAACCGCTGCTTCCTCTACCACCTCATCGGCAACGGCACCGGCGAGTGGCGCGTGCCGATCGGCGGCATGGGCGCGGTCACCGACGCCCTCGCGAAGGCGGCCGTCGAGGCCGGCGCCGAGATCGTCACCGGGGCGGGCGTCAGCGCGATCACGCCCGGGCCCGACGGCGCCGAGGTCGTCTGGCACGACGGCGACGGCCAGCACTCCGTGACCGGTCGGCGGGTGCTCGCGGGCGTGGCGCCGTGGGTGCTGCGGATCCTGCTCGGGGAGGGCGAGGAGGCCGAGACCAAGCCGTCCGGCTCGCAGCTCAAGATCAACTTCCTGCTCGACCGGCTCCCGGCGCTGCGGTCCGGCGCCGACCCGGAGGTCGCGTTCGCCGGCACGCTGCACCTGGCCGAGGACTACACCCAGCTCGAGCGGGCGTACGACGCCGCTGCCGGCGGGCAGGTGCCCGACCCGATGCCGGGCGAGGTCTACTGCCACAGCCTCACCGACCCCTCGATCCTGGGTGACCGCGCCGGCTCCGCGCACACGCTGACCTACTTCGGGCTGCACGTCCCCGCCGACCTGTTCGACGCCGATCCCGGAGCCCGCGACACCGCCGTCCGGCGTGCGCTCGCCTCGATCGACGCGGTGCTCGCCGAGCCGCTCGCCGACTGCCTCGCCACCGACGCCGACGGCAACCCGTGCATCGAGGCGAAGATCCCGCAGGACGTCGAGAAGGACCTCGCGATGCCGGGCGGGCACATCTTCCACGGCGACCTCGAGTGGCCCTGGGCACCCAACCGGTCGCGCCTCGACACCCCGGCCCAGCAGTGGGGCGTGCAGACCGAGCACGACGCCGTGCTGCTCTGCGGATCGGGCGCGCGCCGCGGCGGTGCGGTGTCCGGGCTCGGCGGCCACAACGCCGCGCAGGCGGTCCTCGCGGACCTGTGACCCGGCCCGGGATCCCGATTTCGCCTGCCCGACACCGGCCTGTAGAGTTCTACTCGCTTCACCGCATGCGCCATTAGCTCAATTGGCAGAGCAGCTGACTCTTAATCAGCGGGTTCGGGGTTCGAGTCCCTGATGGCGTACGAGATCAAGGCCCCCGACCGATGGTCGGGGGCCTTCGTCGTGCTCAGGTCACGTGACGGAGTTTCCGTGCGGGACGCCGGTCCGGTCCACTAGCCTCGGCGGACTGCCGGACATGGCTGCCGCACGGGTGCGCAGTCCTCACGAGAGGGACCGACCCGTGCCGTTGCCGCTGTCGACCCCTGCTGGTCGCGCTCGCCTGCGTGGCGGCGCTGGTGCAGTCGCCTGCGCCCGCCGCCGACGCGACGGCACCGTCACTGCGCACGCACGCGCGCATCGGCACCGGCGTGCTCAGCCTGCGGCCGGCGATCGCCCAGCCCGGCAAGCGTCCGGAGCGGTCGAGCTCGCGGACCCAGGCGCTGGCGACGTTCGCGGACACCCGCACCGGTCAGCCGGTGGTCCTCCAGCGTGACAGCGGCTCGGGGTGGCAGACGGTGGCGCGCGGACGGCAGCACCGCAGCGGTTCGACGATCTTCACCCTCCCCGACACCACGAGCCTCTACCGCGCGGTGGCGCTGACGCGGTCGGGAGCGGCCCGCGCCGTCACCGACCCGGTGCGCGGGCGCACCTTCGAGACGCTCTTCCGCGACGAGTTCTCCGGCAGGAGGCTCGACCACACCAAGTGGCTGGACCAGCCGACGCTGGCACCGGCGTACATGCGGATGTGCTCGCGCCTGTCGCCGCGCGCCCGCTCGGTCGCGGACGGCGTCCTCCGCATGGGCGTCGCCTACGACCCCGCTCGCTCCGACCGGGCGTGCACGTGGTCGCTCAACGGCCGGTCGGGCTCGCACCCCTACATGCTGAACACCCAGCTCTACACGGGCGAGACGTTCGACTTCACCTACGGCTACGCCGCAGTGCGGATGAAGATGCACCTCGACAAGGGCATGCACGCCTCCTTCTGGATGCAGCCGGCGAACTGGTACACGCCGGGCGAGCCGGCCAGGGGCACCGAGATCGACATCGTGGAGTTCTTCGGACGCACGAAGAAGGACTCCCACATCGCCTCGTTCCTGCACTGGTACGACTCGGCCAACGCGCACCACAAGATCGGCGGCAAGTTCCCCGGCGCCAACCGGCTGAAGAAGAGCGCCGAGACCTGGTCCAACGCCTTCCACGTGTTCAGCGCCGAGTGGACGTCGGACGCGATCGTCTTCCGCGTCGACGGGCGCGAGTACCACCGCGAGACCGAGATCGTGTCCCGCGCCCCGGAGTACCTGCTGCTGTCGATGCTGACGTCCGACTACGAGCTGGAGAAGCTCACCGCGGGCGGGATGCGCCAGACGGCGAAGGTCGACTGGGTGCGGGTCTGGTCGCTCTGAGGAGCGGGACCTACTTCTAGACGAACGTCTCGAACGTCGGCTCCGGGAGCGGGCCCGACGACGCGTCCCGCGCCACCTCGTAGCCGTGGGCGACCTCGATGAGCGTCGCCTCCGACCCGGCGGTGCCCCAGAAGGACACGGCCACGGGCAGTCCCGCCGCCAGCTCCGTCGGCACCGTCAGCAGCGGGTAGCCCGCCACCGCCGTCGGACCGCTGCACGAGCCCGGGAAGGACTCGGGGTTGACGAGGTCGATCGGGTGGGCGGGCGCGTAGGACGGAGTGACGAGGGCGTCGAGGTGGTGCTCGCGCAGGACGAGGTCGATGGCGTCACGCGCCGCTCCGGCGCTGCGCCGGCGCGCCTCGACGTGTGCCGGCTCGCCGGTGCGAGGACCGTCGAGCGCCTTCTCGAACAGGGACTGACCGAAGTGGGCCAGCTCGGTGCCGGCGTGCTCGCGGTTGAAGCGCACGAGCTCGTCGAGCGTGCGCGGCACGTCGCCGGCCCTGGTGGCGAGGTAGTCCGCGACGCCCGAGCGGAACTCGGCGAGCAGGACGACGAGCTCGTCCTCCCAGACCTCGTCCCCCAGCTCCGGCAGGTCGGTCGCGTCGACGATGACGGCGCCCTGGGCCGCAAGCAGCGCGACGGCCCGCTCCGCGGCGGCGTCTGCGTGGGACGAGTAGCCCCAGTAGGTCGTACGAGGCACGCCGATGCGCTTGCCGGCGAGCCGGCCGTCCACGGCGTGCGAGGCGAGATCGCGACCGTCGCCCGCGAGCACCGTCAGCAGGGCGGCCGCGTCGCGGACCGTGCGAGCCATCGGACCCGGTGAGTCCTGCGACGCGGAGATCGGCACGACCCCGTCGGTGGGCACGGTGCCCACGGTGGGCTTGATCCCGACGCAGCCGTTGAATGCCGCGGGACAGGTGATCGAGCCGTCCGTCTCGGTGCCGACGGCGTACGCCGCCAGTCCGGCCGCCACGGCCGCGCCGCTGCCCGAGCTCGAGCCGCCCGCCGAGCGGTTGAGCGCGTACGGGTTGCGGGTCAGGCCGCCGTACGCGCTCCACCCCGAGGCCGAGCTCTCGTCGCGGATGTTGGCCCACTCCGAGAGGTTCGTCTTCCCCAGGACGACCATCCCAGCCTCGCGCAGGCGGGCGACGAGCGTCGCGTCCCGCTCGGGCGGCGGCACGTCGGCCAGGGCCAGCGAGCCCGCGGTGGTGGGCAGGTCGTGGGTGTCGATGTTGTCCTTCACCAGCACCGCCCGGCCGTGCAGCGGACCGCGGCGACGACCGTCGGCGGCCTCGCGGTCGAGTGCGTCCGCCTGCGCGACCGCGTCCGGGTGGGGCGTGCAGACGGCGTTCACCAGCGGCTCGACGACAGCCATGCGGGCGAGCAGCCGCTCGACCTCGTCCCTGGCGTCACCGGTCATCTGTCGTCCTCCTGCTCGTCCGAGACGAGGAGCCGGTCCCGTCGGGGACCGGCTCCTCGTTCGTCCTCCTTGCGGAGGCGGCTACTTGAAGATGCTGTAACCGCCGGGCCCGACCGCGAGGCCGACGATGATGAGGACGATCCCCATCAGCATCTGGCCACGGACGAGCGAGACGATGCCGGACACCACGAGGATGACGGCGAGGATCCACAGCAGAAACATCATTGTGTTGCTCCCTCCCTAGGTTGCCGTCAACCTAGCGCTCCCGCCCCCGTGGCCAACAACGAGGCACACCCCGACGGAGGGCTGGCCTCACCCCGACGAAGGGCCTTCCTCGCGCAGCCTCGGCGGCGTGAAGTCCTCGGGGTTGAAGCCGGTCTTGTCGGCGTAGAACTCGCGCAGGACGTCCATGTCGGCCTTCACGTCACCGGTCGGGTGGAAGGTCGGCCCCCAGCCGACGGTGCGCGACGGCACGTCGAGGAAGGCGAGGGTGATCGGGAGCCCGGTCTGCTGGGCGATCCGGTAGAAGCCCGACTTCCAGTACTCCCCGCGCGAGCGGGTGCCCTCGGCGGCGATGCCGATCACCCACGGGTCGCCACCCTCGGACTCCGCGAGCATCTTCTTGATCGTCGCGGACGGGTTCTTGCGGTCGAGCTCGACGGCACCGGTGCGACGCAGCAGCCAGCCGAGCGGGCCGACGAAGAGCTCCTGCTTCACCAGCAGCTTGATGTCGATGCCGTAGGTCCAGCCGAGCAGCAGCGTGAGGACCCAGTCCCAGTTGGAGGTGTGCGGCGCCCCCACGAGCACGCCGCGCTCGGGCACCTCGCCGACGGCCTTCCAGCGCACGGCACGCAGCGCGAGGCGCGCGATCCTACGACGAAGCACGGGCTCGTCCCTTCTTCCGCTCACGCTCGAGGTCCCAGAGGTAGTGGTCGAAGTCGACCTCGAGCGTGTGACGCGGCGACGGGTAGAACTGCTGGGTGTCGCGCTCGTGCTCGGCCCGCATCTGACGGCGTACGACGGAGTCGGCCGGCGGCACGTAACCGCCGGTCAGCGTCTCGGCGATCCACGCCGACTGCGCCTCGGCGAGCGGCATGACCGCGCCGAGGGGCTGCAGCAGGCCGAGGAAGTAGAGGCCCGGCAGGTCGGGGTGGACGGTGCGCTTCCACAGCGGCAGCTCGTTGCCCTCGACGGAGACGAGGTCGGGGTCGAGGAAGGGGAAGGACACGCGGTAGCCGGTGGCCCACACGACCAGGTCGGCCGGCGCGCTGGTGCCGTCGACGAAGACCACGCGGTCGCCGTCGAGGCGCTCGATCGCGGGCCTCGCCGTGACGGCCTTCGCGGCCAGGCGCTCGCGGATCCTCTCCGACTGCACCGGGTGGGACTGGCCGGGCTTGTGGGTGGGGGCGGGCAGGCCGTACTTCGTCATGCTGCCGCCGGCTGCCATCGCACCGATGCGCAGGCGCAGTCGCGGTGACCCACCACGGCACCCAGCCGGGCGGGAGGAGGCCCTGGTCGGAGGGCTTGCCGAGGAAGAACTTGCGCAGCACCCACTCGGTGCGGCGCACCGACCACGTCGTCGTCCGCGCGACGTAGGACGACTCGACCGAGATGTCCATCGCGGAGTTGCCGGCACCGACCACCACCACGTCGCGTCCGGCGAGCTGGTCGCGCGAGCGGTAGTCGTGCGCGTGCATCTGCTCGCCGTCGAAGGTGCCGGGATAGGCCGGCTCGGGCCAGCGGGCGTCCCAGTGGTGGCCGTTGGCGACCAGCACGGCGTCGTAGGTGCGCGTCTCGGTGCCGCCCGGCCCGGAGATCCGCACGTCCCACCGGCCGTCGGCGGTGCGCGAGACCTGCTCGACGGTCGTGCCGAAGGTGATCGTGTCGCGGAACCCGAAGTGGTCGACGTACTGCCCGAAGTAGGCGGCGACCTGGTCGTGGCGCGCGTAGGGCGGGTAGTCGGCGGGCATCGGGAAGTCGGAGTAGGCCATGCGCGGGCACGAGGTGTTGATCTCGAGGCTGTCGTAGCAGGCCGACGTGCCGTTGGAGTTGTCGAAGACCCAGTTGCCGCCGACGTCGTGGCCCCGCTCGAAGCAGTCGAAGGGGACGCCGGCGAGGTAGAGGTGCTTGGCCGCGGTGATGCCTGACGAGCCCGCGCCGATGACGCACGCGCTCGGCAGCGACTCGTCGACGGGGACGGGCGCCGTGACCGCGGGCGCGCGGTCCTTCTCCTTGACGAGGTAGCCCATCAGGCCATCCTCACAGGTGCGAGCCCCACGGGTGCGGGCCTCACAGGTAGAGCCCGGTCGAGCCGCCCTCGAGGCGCTCCGCCGCGACCGCGTGGACATCGCGTTCGCGCATCACGACGTAGACCTCGCCCTGCACCTCGACCTCGGCCTTGTCCTCGGGGTCGAAGAGCACCCGGTCCCCCGCCTCGACGGCGCGGGCGTGCGGGCCGACGGCGATGACGCGCGACCAGGCGAGGCGCCGGGCACCCATCGCAGCGGTCGCGGGGATGACGATCCCGCCGCTCGAGCGACGCTCGCCGGCCTCCTCGTCGACCTCGACGAGGACCCGGTCGTGGAGCATCTGGATCGGGGCGCTCATGAGGCTCGCGACTCCACTCAGCCAGCGACCTTGCGGACGAGCGCGAGCAGGACGACGACGCCGACCACCGCACCAGCGACCTTGAGGATGTTGTCGGTGCGCGGGGCCCCGGTGTCGAGGTCGACGAAGGTCGACTTCACCGTCGTCACCTGGCGCCCGACGATCGTCTTGGGGTGGGCGCGGTGGGCGAGCTGGTCGATGGTCGAGGCCAGCCGCTCGCGCGTCTCCTCGATCTCGCGCTCGAGCGCGCTCATGTCCTGGGTCACGCGGGAAGGCTACCAATGCGCCGTGGGTCGAATCCCCACGGCAGCTCCAGCCTGTGGGCGGCCATCAGCCGATCGTCGGTGAGCACGTCGAAGGTCGACCGGTCGGCCACCACGACCCCCTCGCTGAGCACGACACTGCGCGGGCACAGCTCGAGCGCGTAGGGGAGGTCGTGCGTCACCATCAGCACCGTCACGTCGAGGCCGCGCAGGATGTCGGCAAGCTCGCGACGGGAGGCGGGGTCGAGGTTCGAGGACGGCTCGTCGAGCACCAGGATCTCCGGCTCCATCGCCAGCACGGTGGCGACCGCGACGCGGCGCCTCTGGCCGTACGACAGGTGGTGCGGCGGCCGGTCGACGAAGTCGGCCATCCCGACGCGGTCGAGCGCGTCCATGACCCGGCGGTCGAGCTCCGCGCCCCGCACGCCGAGGTTGGCCGGGCCGAAGGCGACGTCCTGGCGGACCGTTCCCAGGAACAGCTGGTCGTCGGGGTCCTGGAACACGATGCCGACGCGCCGGCGGACCTCGGTGAGGTGCTGCTTCGTCACGGACAGCCCGTTGACCGAGACGCTGCCCCGGCCACCGCTCAGGATCCCGTTGAGGTGGAGGACGAGCGTGGTCTTGCCGGCCCCGTTGGGACCCAGCAGCGCGACCCTCTCGCCCTCGTGCACGTGCAGGTCGACCCCGAACAGGGCCTGGTGGCCGTCCGGGTAGGCGTACGCGAGTCCGCGGACGTCCAGGACAGGTGTGCTCACCGGCTCGAACCGGTCTCGGGCAGCCTGCCGGTGTAGCCCCGGGACAGCATGGCGAGGTGGACCCGCTCACCGCGTTCGTAGGAGCGGATGAAGAGCGCACCCATCGTGCGCGCCAGCACCGGCCAGTGCCGCGGCGACCGGGGATCGCAGCCGCGCGAGCGCATCGCGACGAGCATCCGCGAGAGCTCGGCCGTCACGACGTCGAGGTAGCGGATCATGAATCCCATGATCTGCACGATCAGGTCGGGCATCCGCAGCCGCTCGAGGCCGCGCAGGACGTCCTGCGGCTCGGTGGTCGCAGCGAACGTGAGGGACAGGGCCACGCCGATCGTGCCCTTGGCCAGCAGTCCGAAGGCCGCGACCAGTCCCGGCTCCGACACCGCCAGTCCCAGCACCTCGGTGCGCGGCCCGGTGGCGATGAACGGGATCAGGACCGCGAACAGGACGAACGGCACCTCGATGATCATGCGCTTGGCGATGTAGAGGAGCGGGACGCCCGAGGCGGCGATGACGACGACCACGAGGATCGCGTAGCCCGCAAAGACGGCGTACGCCTCACGCGGGGTGGCGACCACCACGAGCATGATCGCCAGCAGCGCCACGAGCTTGTGGTGGGCGGCCATCCGGTGCAGGGGGCCGTGACCGTGGAAGTGGAGCCGGTGGCCGTGACCGGCGCCCACGGCTCAGGCCCCGTCCGGGGCGTCGTCGCGACGACGGCCGCGCACGACCCAGAAGAGGCCGCCCCCGATCAGCAGCGTCGCGAGTGCACCCACCACCCCGGCGATCCCCCCGCTGAGCCGGTCGTTGTCGATGCCCTTCGTGGAGTAGTCGGCGAAGGGTCCGTCGGACGTGACAGACGACTTCTCCTGGTCGATGAAGCCGGTCTGCTCGGCGACGTAGTTGAGGCCGTCTGGGTGGGCACTGGCGTAGTAGCTGCCGACTCCGGCGATCAGGAGCGCCACGAGGAGCCCCACGGCGAAGAACGAGCGGTTGCGGGTCATCGTGCTGCCTCCACGTCGGAGCGGATCTCGAGCCGTCGGGCGTCGATCAGGGGTCGGGCCCCGTAGACCAGGTCGGGCCGGGTCGCGGTGACGGTGCCCACGACCAGGAGGGTGATGAGTCCTTCACCGATGCCGATGATCGTGTGCCAGGTCAGCATGGCGGCGAGGACCTTGCCGGTGTCGACCGGGGCCGTGCCCCCGATCGCGAACAGGAGGGTGAAGACGAGCGCGGCGACCGGGACACTGACGAGCGCGGCGACACCCGCTGCGGGAGCCACCATGCTCACCCGCTTGGGCAGCACCTTCCGGATGGCGACGAAGACCAGCCACGCCGCACCCGCGCCGACCAGGCCCATGAGCGTGATGTTGGTGCCGAGGGCGGTGATCCCTCCGTCGGCCATCAGCAACGCCTGGACCAGGAGCACCACGCTGATGCACAGGGCGGCGGCGTACGGGCCCACGAGAACGGCAGCCAGCGCCCCGCCCAGCAGGTGCCCGCTCGTCCCGCCCGCCACCGGGAAGTTGATCATCTGGCCGGCGAAGACGAACGTCGCGACCAGTCCCGCCATGGGCGCCGTACGGTCGTCGAGCTCACGGCGAGCGCCGCGCAGTGCCACCGCCACGCCGACCGCCGCTATCACGCCCGTCGCCACCGAGGTCGGTGCATCGAGGAATCCATCGGGCACGTGCACGTCGTCACTCCTGGCTGGTTGGATGGTCCGGTGGCCGACTGGCTTCCCAAGTGCTGGCCGGCTCACCATGACCTTATTGCAAGAGGTTCGCAACAGCCACTCATTCGGATTTGGTGGAACGCTGCATCTCCGGAAGGAACAGGATCGACATGACCGACCGCCTCGCCCCCGGCGACACCGCCCCCGACTTCACGCTCACCAGCGACACCGAGGAGCAGGTGAGCCTCGCCGACCTCCGCGGCAAGAAGGTGATCGTCTACTTCTACCCGGCCGCGATGACCCCCGGCTGCACCACGCAGGCGTGCGACTTCTCCGAGTCGCTCGACTCGCTGCGCGGCGCCGGCTACGAGGTGCTCGGCGTCTCCAAGGACAAGCCGGCCAAGCTGGCGAAGTTCCGCGAGCGCGACTCCCTCACCCTGACGCTGCTCTCCGACGAGGACCTCGCCGTGCACAAGGCCTACGGCGCCCACGGCACGAAGAAGCTCTACGGCAAGGAGGTCGAGGGCGTGCTCCGCTCGACCTTCGTGATCGACGAGGACGGGAAGGTCGAGCTCGCGCAGTACAACGTGAAGGCCACCGGCCACGTCGCGAAGCTGCGCCGGGACCTAGGTTCGACTGAGGCGTACGCCGTCCCACAGGTGCAGCCCTGGCCGAGCGAGGGGCAGTCTCGGACCGTGTAGATTGCTCCAGCGCTCGTAGCCCAACGGCAGAGGCACCGCGTTTAGGTCGCGGCCAGTGAGAGTTCGAATCTCTCCGAGCGCACCCTCACGACCAAAGAAGCGTTCCGCGTGACCACCGTCACCACTAGGGTCCGCGCATGGACTCCGCGCTGACGACCGTCGGACTGCCCCTCGCGCTCGCGATCATCATGTTCGGCCTCGGCCTGGACCTGACGATCGGCGACTTCAAGCGGATCGGCCGCGCGCCCAAGGCGGTCGGCGTCGCGCTCGCGTGCCAGATCCTGCTGCTGCCGGCGATCTGCTTCGGCCTCGTCGTGCTCTTCGACCTGCCTGCGCTGCTCGGCATCGGCATGCTGCTGCTCGCGGCGTCGCCGGGCGGGACCACGGCCAACCTCTTCAGCCACCTGTTCAAGGGCGACGTGGCGCTCAACATCACGCTGACCGCGATCAACACGGTCATCGCCGTGGTGACGCTGCCCCTGATCACCGGCCTCGCGATCGCCTACTACGACCGCCAGGACGACGTGACGATGCCGCTCGTCGAGATCGTCAAGGTGTTCGCGCTGATCCTCGCTGCCCGTCGGCATCGGCATGCTGGTCAACAACCGGGCGCCCGACTTCGCGCGGCGGATGGACAAGCCGGTGCGCATCGGGTCGGCGGTGATCCTCGCGATCCTGGTCCTCGGCATCCTGCTCGACCAGCTCGAGAACGTCGGCGACTACCTCGCCGACGTCGGCCTGATCGCCGCGCTGTTCTGCGCGATCAGCCTCGTCGTGGGCTACGTCGTGCCGAAGGCGTTCGGCGTCACCGGTCCCCAGGCGATCGCGTCCTCGATGGAGGTCGGCGTGCACAACGCGACGCTCGCGATCTTCGTCGCCGTCGAGGTCCTCGACGAGGTCGAGATCTCGGTGCCGGCGGCCGTCTACTCGCTGATCATGTTCCTGTTCGCGGCGCTCTGGGGCATGTGGGTCTCGCGCCGGGTCACCGACCGCGAGGGTGCGTCAGCGCTCTGACAGGTCGGCCGCCACGGTCGGCGCCAGCTCGCGCAGCGCGCGACCGCGGTGGGAGATGCGGTCCTTCTCCGCCGGCTCGAGCTCGGCCGAGGTGAGGCCCTCGTCGGCGTGCTCGTCGGCCACGAAGACGACGTCGTAGCCGAAGCCGCCGCTCCCCCGCTGCTCGCGGATGATCCGGCCGGGCATCCGGCCCTCGACCACGCGCTCGCGCCCGTCGGGGAGCACCCAGGCGATCGCGCACGTGAAGTGCGCGCCACGCCTCTCGTCGGGTACGTCGTCGAGCTGGGCGAGCAGGAGCTCGTTGTTGCGGTCATCACTCTTGGGTGGGCCCGACCACCGGGCCGACAGCACGCCCGGCATCCCGTTGAGCGCATCGACGCAGAGCCCGCTGTCGTCGGCGATGGACGGCAGTCCCGTCGCCGCGACCCCGGCGCGGGCCTTGAGCAGGGCGTTGCCCTCGAACGTGGGCTGGTCCTCGACGGGCTCGACGTAGCCGTCGATGTCGCCGATGCCGAGGACCTCGATGTCCGCGACGTGCTCGGCGAGGATCCGCTGCATCTCGCCGATCTTCTTGGCGTTGCCGGAGGCCAGGAACACCCTCATCGGGCGAGGGCCTCCTGCTGCATCCGGGTCAGGTCGGCGCAGCCCTTCTCGGCGAGGGCGAGCAGCGCGTCGAGCTCGGCGCGGTCGAAGGCGGCACCCTCGGCGGTGCCCTGGATCTCGACGAACTTCCCCTCGCCCGTCATCACGACGTTCATGTCGGTCTCGGCGCGGACGTCCTCGACGTAGGGCAGGTCGAGGCGCGGCACGCCGTCGATGATGCCGACGCTCACCGCGGCGACCGAACCGGTCAGCGGCTCGCCGGTGAGCGCGCCGTTGCCGCGGAGGTGGGCGACCGCGTCGGCGAGGGCGACGTAGGCGCCCGTGATCGCGGCCGTGCGGGTGCCGCCGTCGGCCTGGAGCACGTCGCAGTCGAGGACGATGGTGTTCTCGCCGAGCTCCTTGTAGTCGATGACCGCACGCAGCGAGCGCCCGATCAGCCGGGAGATCTCGTGGGTGCGCCCGCCGATGCGGCCCTTGACCGACTCGCGGTCGGAGCGGGTGTTGGTGGCGGCCGGGAGCATGGCGTACTCGGCCGTGACCCAGCCCAGGCCGGAGCCCTTGCGCCAGCGCGGGACGCCCTCGGAGGCCGAGGCGGCGCAGAGCACCTTGGTGCCGCCGAACTCGACCAGCACCGAGCCGGCGGCGTGGTCGAGCCAGTGGCGGGTGATGGTGATCGGGCGGAGCTCGTCGTCGGCGCGGCCGTCGGCGCGGGGAGCAGAAGTCATGGGGACGACCCTAGACGTGGGGTCGGACGCACCGACAAACACCGACACACGTGGCAGAGCCGGGTCCGGTCACCCCCGTGTGTTACCGGACCCGGCTCGAAGGCCCCTACCCCAGTGGGACCAACGTGCGCAGCCCCACGCCGCGCAGCTCCCTCCACGCGGTGGTGCACCAAGGGTCGCCTTACCAGAGGGTCGCGCGCATCGGTCCAACGGCGCTCTCGTGTGCGACCAAAGTAGGGGTGTCGCTCGCTAGGCTCACCGCCGTGGAGACCCGCCCGACCGCCTCCGAGACCCAGCCTGCGCTGCGCTGGGTGGATCACGCGTGGCGCGACGCGCTGTGCGTGGCGTTCTCGGCGGTCGTCTGGCTCAACGTCGCCGACATCGAGTGGCGCGAGCACCGGACCCTCTTCGTCGTCGAGGTCGTCCTGGGCGTCGCGGCCTTCGTGCTGGTGCACTTCCGCCGGCGCGCGCCGGTCCCGATCGCCCTCGTGATCGCGGCGATGAGCGCCCTGTCGGGGATCGCGGCCGGTCCGGCGACCCTGGCCGCGGTGTCGGTCGCGACCCGTCGCGACCTCCGCCAGGTCCTGCTGGTCGGCGTCGCCAACTTCGTCGCCGCGCAGACCTGGACCACGGTCGCGCCCTTCGCCGACAACGACGAGGTGGTCACGACCGTGGTGAACCTCGTCGTCAACGCCGGGATGATGGGCTGGGGCCTCTACATCGGCTCGCGGCGCGAGCTGCTGTGGACCCTCCGGACCCGTGCCGAACGGGCCGAGACCGAGCAGGACCTGAGGCTGGGGCAGGCCCGCTCGACGGAGCGGGCCCGGATCGCCCGGGAGATGCACGACGTGCTGGCCCACCGGATCACGCAGGTGTCGATGCAGGCAGGTGCGCTCGCGTTCCGCGACGACCTCGACAGCCAGCGGCTGCGCGAGGGACTCGGCCAGATCCAGAGCCAGGCCAACGACGCCCTCCACGAGCTGCGCGACGTCCTCGGGGTGCTGCGCGAGGACGACCCGGGTCCGGTCACCGCCCGACCGCAGCCGACGTACGACGACATCGCGGCGCTGGTCGCCGAGGCCCAGGACCTCGGGCTCGACGTCGACTGGACCGACCGCGTCGACGCCACGACGCCCGTGCCGCCGGCGACCGGCCGCACGGTCTACCGGATCGTGCAGGAGGGCATCACCAACGTGCGCAAGCACGCGCCCGGCTCGGAGGTCGCGATCAGCTCCACCGGCGACCCGCGCTCGGGGATCACCGTGACCCTGGCCAACCCCCTGGCCGATCCCCCGGCCGACGGGAGGACGGGTGCACCCGGCGCCGGGCTGGGCCTGGTCGGGCTCCGCGAGCGCACCGAGCTGCGGGGCGGCCGACTCGACCAGCGCACCGAGGGTGCGACGTTCGTTCTGGAGGCATGGCTACCGTGGACCGCGTGATCCGGGTGCTGCTCGTCGACGACGACCCGCTCGTCCGGTCTGCGCTCGCGCTCATGCTCGGCGGGCAGAGCGACATCGACGTGGTCGGCGAGGCACCCAACGGACAGGTCGGCGTCGCGCTCGTCGGCGAGCTCGACCCCGACGTGGTCCTCATGGACATCCGGATGCCCGTGATGGACGGCCTCGAGGCCACCCAGGTGCTGCACCAGCAGCCGTCGCCGCCGGCGGTCGTGGTGCTGACGACGTTCGACGCCGACGACCACGTCGTCCGGGCGGTCGCCGCCGGCGCGGACGGCTTCCTGCTCAAGGACACGCCGCCCAGCGACATCGTCCACGCGATCCGCACCGTCGCCGCCGGCGACGCGATGCTCTCCCCGTCGGCGACCCGCAGCATCGTGTCGCGGCTGCGCAGCTCCACCTCGAGCGACCGCTCGACCGCCGCGGCCGACCGACTGACGGTCCTCACCGAGCGGGAGCTCGAGGTCGCGGTCTGCGTCGGGCGCGGGCTGAGCAACTCCGAGATCGCCTCGGAGCTCTACCTCTCCGTGCCCACGGTGAAGTCCCACGTCTCGCGGCTGCTCACCAAGCTCGACAGCACCAACCGCGTGCAGGTGGCGATGATCGTGCACGACGCCGGACTGGTCTGAGCGACCACTCAGATCTCGTACGTCGCCCCGGCGCGCGCCAGCTCGACCGGGCCCGACCACTCGCCGCGCGCCTCGGCCTCGGCGACCGCCGGGTCGTGCCACGGCGGCACGTGGGTGAGGACGAGCCGGCCGACGCCGGCACGCGCCGCCGTACGACCGCAGTCGGCGCCGGTCAGGTGCAGGTCGGGCGGGTTGTCGGCACCGCTCTCGAAGGACGCCTCGGCGAGCAGCAGGTCGGCGCCGGTCGCCACCTCGTCGAGCGCGTCGCACGGCCCGGTGTCGCCGGAGTAGACGAGGGTGCGGCCACCGGCGGAGACCCGCAGCGAGTAGGCCGTCACCGGGTGCACGACCTGCCGGGGCTCGACCGTGAAGGGACCGATCTCGACGGGCGCGTCCCACACCTGGAAGTCGAACTCCTCGTTCATCCCCGGGTCGAGGGGCAGGTCGTAGGCGCGTGCCATCCGGTCGGCCGTGCCGGCCGGCCCCCAGACCGGGATCCGCGGCTGCGGACCCGTCGGGTGGTACTTGCGCATCACGTAGTAGCCGCAGAGGTCGAGGCAGTGGTCGGCGTGCAGGTGGCTGACCAGGACGGCGTCGACGTCGAGCGGGTCGGCGTAGCGGTGCAGCTGGCCGAGAGCGCCGTTGCCGAGGTCGAGGAGGACCCGCCACGTGCGACCCTCGTGCTGCTCCTCGAGGAGGTAGCAGCTGGCGGTCGAGTCCGGACCCGGGTAGGAGCCCGAGCAGCCGACGATGGTGAGCCTCATGTGCGCCCGCCGGCGAACTGGCTCGCGCCGAGCAGCTCGGAGCCCAGGAACCGGCGACCGATGGTGGTGAAGTCCTCGGGGCTGCCGGTCGTCGAGAACGTGTAGTCGGCCTCGCCGGCCTCGCGCATCAGCCCGGTGCGGGCGAGCATCTTGTAGACGTCCTTGGCGCACTCCTCGGCCGAGCTCACGAGGGTCACCTCGTCGCCCATCACGTAGGAGATGACGCCGGTCAGCAACGGGTAGTGGGTGCAGCCGAGGATGAGGGTGTCGACGCCGGCGGCGGCCAGCGGGTCGAGGTACTCGTGGGCGGCGGCGAGGAGCTCGTCCCCACCGGTGACCCCCTGCTCCACGTAGTCCACGAAGCTCGGGCACGCCTGGATGTGCAGGTCGAGGTGGGGCGCGGCGGCGAACGCGTCGTCGTACGCCATCGAGCTGGCCGTGGCGCGCGTGCAGATGACGCCGACCTGCCGGTTGCGGGTGGCGGCCGCGGCACGGCGGGCGGCCGGGAGGATCACCTCGACGACGGGTACGTCGTAGCGCTCGCGGGCATCGCGCAGCATCGCGGCGCTGGCGGAGTTGCACGCGATGACGAGCGCCTTGACGCCCTGCTCGTAGAGGTGGTCGAGGCACTCGAGGGCGTACTCGCGCACCTCGCCGATCGGCTTCTGGCCGTAGGGCTGGCGGGCGGTGTCGCCGAGGTAGACCACCGACTCGTGCGGGAGCTGGTCGATCACCGAGCGCGCGACCGTGAGACCGCCGAAGCCGGAGTCGAAGATGCCGATCGGGGCGTCGGCACTCGTCGGCGTGGGGATCGGCACAGTCAGCAGGCTAGGCGCTGCACCGGTCACGGGTCACGCCATCCGACGCGTCGACCCCGTCACACCGGCTCGTGCGGGTTAGGGTCGCTCGGTGGCCCTGCGTTCCGTGATCGTGTCCGTGCTCGCTGCCAGCAGCGTCGTCCTCGTGGGAGCCCAGGCGCCCGCACAGGTGCCGACCGGCGACTCCCCCGCGTCGAGCCCCGCGTCGAACCCCGCGTCGAGCGGAGGTCGCTCGACGACCCCATCACCTCGGTCCTGGCGATCTCGATCGACGGGCTCAACACCGACGCGCTGGAGCAGCTCGGCGCCGCGGGCACGCCGAGCCTCCACGACCTCATGGCGACCGGCGCCTCGACGCTCAACGCGCGCACCGAGCACGAGCTGACGATCACGCTGCCCAACCACACCGGCATGGTCACCGGACGACGCATCGAGGCCGCGACCGGCGGTCACGGCGTGACGTGGAACGACGACCGCCGGCGCCCGCCGACCGTGCAGGCCGCCGCGGGCAGGCGCATCGAGTCGGTCTTCACCTCGATCCACAATGCCGGCGGCAGCACCGCGCTGTTCGCCAGCAAGACGAAGTTCTCGCTGTGGAAGCGCAGCTGGCCCCTCAGCATCGACACGACGCGGATCCGCCTCGACAACGCCGTGCTCGCCCGCTCGGTGCGCCGCGACATCGTCGACCACACCCGCGCCTTCCGCTTCGTGCACCTCTCGCTGCCCGACGCCGTGGGTCACGACAAGGGCTTCATGTCGAAGGCCTACCTGCGCGCCGTCCAGCGCGTCGACGCCCTCGTCGGCGAGATCGTCGGCGCCGTGCGCTCCGACCCCGTGCGCGCCGGCAGCACCGCGATCATCCTCACCAGCGACCACGGCGGCCGGGGCGCGGACCACTCCGACGCCACCAAGCTGGCCAACTACCGCGTCGCCTTCATGGTGGCCGGCCCGGGCGTGGCCGTCGGCGCGGACCTCTACGACCTCAACGCCGACGACTACCGCGACCCCGGCACCCGGCGTACGACCTATCGTGCGGCGGTCCAGCCGGTCCGCAACGGCGACCTGGCCAACCTCGCGCTCGACCTGCTCGACCTCGACGCGGTCCCCGGAAGTGAGCACAACTCCGCGCTCGACCTGGACGTCTCACTCCCGAACTGACGTACAGTGCCCCCGGTTCCCGGGGGTCGGGGCCGGGTAGTCAAGGGGGACCATGACCATGTCCAGGCACATCTCGAGGCGCACCTCGAGCGGATCGCACCGCTGTGCGCGGCCGTGGCGATGTCCGTCACCGCCGCCCTCCTCGCTCCCCTGTCCGGCAGCGCCGCCGAGCCCGACCCGGTCGCTGCGGCCGCGGTGGGCTGGCCGCCGGCGCCGCCGACCCAGCTCGTCATCGACACCCTGGGCGCACCCATCGGCCGCGAGGACTACGTCCCCGGCACGGTCACCCTCGACGGCGTCGCCCACACCACCGAGGTGCGCGGACGCGGCAACTCGAGCTGGGGCTGGGCCAAGAAGCCCTACAAGCTCAAGCTCGAGGAGGACGCCGCGCTCGTCGGCGACGTCGCGCACGACGAGTGGGTGCTGCTGGCCAACTACGGCGACCGCAGCGGACTGCGTACGGCCACCGCGTTCGCGATCGCCGCCCAGACGCGGCTGGGGTGGACGCCCAAGTTCCGCTTCGTCGACGTCGTGCTCAACGGACAGTCGCAGGGCCTCTACATGCTCACCGAGCAGGTCGAGGAGGGCGGCGGCCGCGTCGACCTCCCGGACGACGGCTACCTGCTGGAGTTCAACAAGCGCTACCTGCGCGACGGCGAGCCGGGCTTCCGCACCAAGCGCGGCTCCGCGATCGCGTTCAAGGACCCCGACGAGGTCACCAAGAAGCAGCGCCGGCAGGTGCGCGGCGCGGTCTCGCGCTTCGAGCGGGTCCTCTACGGCCCGGACTTCGCGGACCCGAAGGTGGGCTACCGGAAGTACGTCGACGTGCGACGGCTCATCGACTGGTACCTCGTCGAGGAGCTCTTCGCCAACCAGGACTCCAACTTCCAGTCGAGCGTGAACTTCAGCTGGATCCCCGGCAAGCGGTTCGTCTTCGGGCCGGTGTGGGACTTCGACCTCAGCGCCGGCACGAAGTGGAAGGGCTCGACCACGGCCGACGGGTGGTACACCCGGACCGGCAAGAGCTGGATCTCCCGGATGCTGCAGGACCCGACCTTCTCCCGGCGCGTCAAGAAGCGCTGGCAGGCCCTGCGACCGACGGTCGACGCGGTCCTCGCCCAGCTGCCGCAGGCCGCGGACACGCTCGCGCCGACGGCGGAGAAGGACTGGGACCAGTGGCACGCCGGCGACGCGGACCTCGAGTGGACCCGTCACGCGCGCAGCCGCAACGGCGAGGTGGCGTTCGTCGCCAACTGGCTGGGCAAGCGGGCCGAGTGGCTGAGCCGCAACGAGGTGCGCCTGGGCGACCTCCGGATGAAGTCGCCCGAGCGCGTGCGGACGGTGTGGTTCCCCGTGGACCTGCAGGACCCGAAGACCACGCCCGTCGACGTGGGCTGGTCCGTCGTGGGCCTGAGCGCCGAGGCGGGCGTCGACTTCGTCGCCGAGGAGGGCGGGTTCACCTTCGCCCCGGGCGAGGTGCGCCACTACGTCCCGGTGCGCATCCTCGACGACGACGTGACCGAGGGTCGCGAGCTGGTCGCGGTCGTCCTGCGCAACGCCTCCTCCGACGTGGTGATCGGCTCCCCCACCCTCGGCGTCGTCGCGATCGACGCCAACAAGCGCTGACGACTCACCTCACCCTGGCCGCCTCCCGCGGGAGCGGCCAGGGGTTGAGCCGGCAGCCGCCCGTGCCCTTGGACTGCTGCATCATCACCGGCGCCTTGCTGCCCCGCCGCGGGCACGACGCGTGCCCGAGCCCGAGCCAGTGGCCGGTCTCGTGGTTGACGACCAGGTGGCGGTAGTCGCGCGTCGTCCGGCCCGAGCGGTTCCAGGCGACGGAGGCGTGGCGCCAGCGGTACTGGTTGATGATCACGTAGCGCCCGACCCGGCACGACCACTGCGCCGAGCAGCTCGACGAGAAGCTCGGCACCGCGCCCGCCGACGCGAGCACCAGCGTGAAGTCGCCACCGCGCCGCACCCGACGGAACTCGATGCCCGCCGGCCCGCCAGCCGCGCGGGTCGTCGTACGTCTCCTGCGCCTGCCGGCGGAACACCTCCATCGACGCAGTGACCCTGCCACGGGTGATGACGGAGTACGTCACCACGCGACGGCGCTCGGCGACGCCTGCCTCCGCGGGCGACGTGAGGGCGGGCGCGAGCGCGGCCAGCAGGACGAGGACTGTCGCCATCCGGAACATGTCGCCGAGCCTAGGGCCGGGATCAGTCGAGGCGGGCGTACTGCACCGACAGCGCGGTCGCGATGCTCAGCCACGCGGCGTACGGCACGAGCAGGACACCCGCCCAGGGCAGCGACCGCGCGACCAGCGCGACCAGGACCCAGGTGAGCGCTGCCGCCAGCGCGAGGGCGACGGTGGCGGCGCCGATGCGGTGCGGGACGTAGAACAGCCACGCCCAGGCGAGGGCGGCGACGACCGAGGCGCCCAGCAGCAGCGTCGCCGGCCAGACGGCCTCCGCCGCGGACGAGCGGGTGAACCAGGCGCCGACCGCGAACAGCGCGAGGAAGTTGAGCGGCCACATGATGCCGAACACCACGTCCGGCGGCTGGAACGACGGCTTCGCCAGCCCGGCGTACCAGCCGGGGTCGCGCGCGGTCCAGACGCTCGACAGGCCCGCGTACACCGCGACGAGGGCGATCCACGCCACGGTGGCCGCCCAGCCGCCGCTCACGTCGCGCCTCCGATGCGCTCGCGCAGGAGCACGCCGAGTCGCTCCACCGAGCCGCCCAGGGCGTCGAGCTCGTCGGCGCGCACGAGGGGGTGCACGCCGTCGGCGGTCCGCGCCAGGACGACCGGGGCACCGCACTCGGCCACCGCGTCGCGCACGTCGGGCGGCATCTCGTTGAGGTGGACCAGGTCCACGGGTGTCCCGAGCTCCGCGACCATCCGGTCCCACTCCGGCTTGCGCCGCACCGTGCCGTGCGTGATGTCGCACAGCGAGCAGTGCCGGGTGCCGCGCACCTTGCCCCAGACGTACGCCGCCTCGCCGAGCAGGCCGCCGTCGGCGTCGTAGACGCCGATCAGGCGGGTGATCGGTGCGGTCGTCCACGTGGCTCTCCTGACGGGTGGTGCCGGGGTGGGTACGACGTTAGTCGGGGGCTGGTGCTGGATCGGATCTGTAGTGGCGTCATTGATGCCCAAGCATCCATCGACGACCGCAAGGTTTCCTTCGAGGAGTGCGTCCAGGCCTCCACCGGTTTCGTTCGGCGGTCAGCACAGTCGCGTCGCCGCCGTCGACGGCTCGCTGCGCCGCCGCACGCGCTGAGCGAAGCCACGACGCATGCATGGGCCGTCGCCCTCAACATCCGACTGGCGTTCACCGAGGCAGTCCGGCGTTGGCCAAGAACCACTTGGGGGGACACTGAGGCGCTCACCAGGAGCGAACGGCTGTCGGTCCGCGCGTGAACGGGAATAGTCCCTCTTCGCATGTGTTCAGACTGGGTGTGCGCGCCATCGACCCTTCTGCTGCCGCGGTGACGCAAGGATCGATGCCCTCGACGCGTGACACGAGCCGCGCGGCGAACCTCCTCGGCACGCGCTACCAGCGACGGACTGGCTGAGGTGGGCCGGTTCCTCACTGTGGGGGGCGTCGCGACGATCGTCGCCTTCGTCCTCTTCAACGGGCTGGTCCACGGCTTCAGCACCGGCAACCACGCGCTCCTCAGCGATCGACCGATCCTTGCCTCAGCGTGCATGGCCAACGAGCGTCGGCATGGTGATCAGCTACCGCGGCGCCAGGAGCTGGGCATTCCGAGACCGCCCGCCGCGTCAAGCGGACGGCGGCACGATCGGCGTACGTGCGATCAACCTGGTCACGCATGTCGCGTCCCGATCGCGTGCCTCGACTCGTCAGCCGCGCACGTGCTGAGTCTCGACGACCCGTTGTCGGACAACAGCTCGGCCAACGTCATTCGGTCTCGTGCTCGGTCTCGGTGCGCGGTTCTACCTCTTCCGCCGACTCGTCGTTTCGACGGCCGGTCACGCCGCACGCTCCGGATGCGACACGAGCGGACGGCGTCAGGACTCGTCGCACGCCGAGACCTCGGCTGGCCGGCGGCAGCTGGCTCGGCCGGGATGATGGTCGCGTACAGCGCCCGCACCGTCCGCATCGATGCGTCATGTCGTGGTTCGAGCATGGCTGCGTCCCCGCCATCGTGAGGACTGGCGGGGTGCGGGGCGGGGTCATCGTCGGCGGGGTCGCGGGATGCCGGGTGGATCCGGGTCGGCTTCGTCGATCGGGGTGGTGCCGGTGGTGTCGCGTCGGTAGTGGTGGCCGTGGGGGCTGGTCCACTCGAAGCAGCCCGGTCCGGTGACGCGGTAGCGTCCAGGCGGTGTGGGTCTTGAGGCGGTGGTGGAACCGGCAGAGGGCGGCGAGGTTCGAGGTCGTCGTGGGGCCGGGTTGCGGTCGGCCTTCTGGTGCGGCGTCGTGGTCGTAGGGGATGACGTGGTCGATGTCGCAGCCGCGGGCGGGGCGGGTGCACCAGGGAAGACGCAGGTGCGGTCGCGCAGGATGACTTGTTCGCGGATCCGGTCGGGGATGTCGTAGCCGGGCGCTGTCAGGTGGGCGTTGAGGTCGATGACCGGCTTGACGGTGATCTTGGTGCGGGAGTCGCCGCACCAGGACTTCAGCTGGTCGAGCAGGATCAGCCGCTGGCGTTCCTCCAGCCGGCCGGTGGGACCGAAGACGGTCTGCTCGCCGACGGACTCGAGGCGTCGAAGTGGGCGTGGAGGACGACCTCACGGGCGGCGGGGAGGTGGGGAGGTCGGGTCTCGATACGCCGGCTCGTTCCTCACCGGCTACTCGACCACCAGTGGTTCCGGCTCGTTCACCGGCTACTCGACCACCGCTTGGTCGTCACCGGCTGCTCGACCATCGGTGGAGTCGAGCAGGTCGAGGGCGGTCTGGGTGCGGGCGAGGTCACCGAGGGCCTTCGACACGGCGTACGTCGAGCGACTCGGTCGAGCCGAGGGCCTTCTGCTCGGCAGCGTTCTGGGTCAGGGCGTGGTTGAGGTCGAGGGCATCGGCGATGTCGAGCTCGGCCTCGAACCGCATGGTGCCGGCGAAGTGGACGTCCTCGTCGTGCAGCGTCGCGTGGCGCGGGTCGACCGAGAGGTAGCCGTCCTCGGGTCAGCGGCCGGATCGACACTGCGAGGTCGTACCGCTTGATGGTCTCCGCGACGAGGCGGTCGAGCTGGGCGGGACCGATCCGTCCGACGACGGCGGCGACCTGGGCGTCCACGAACGCCGCGGCCTCGACGGGTCAGCGCTGGCGTCGAGTGGATCGTGGTCTCGGCGACCGAGCGTGCCCGCCACGCCGGCACTGACCGGACTGCACCTGCGACCACAACCGGGGCAGGCGGTGGCGGAGCTCGAGGGCGTGACCGATGAGCTTCTTCGCCGACGTCGAGGAGATCCCGAGGACGGTGCCGAGCTCGGCGATGCAGAACTCCGCGACCAGCGGACAGCCGTCACCGGCGAGGGGTTCTTCGTGGTCGGTGCCCGGGACGGTGAACGCGGCGGCGGAGTGGATCGACTCCGGCGGGTGGAGGTCGGCCCAGCGGGCGGCGAGGTCGAGCTGACGGGCGGCTTCGGTGTTCTCGAGGTCGCGCGAGGCGCGGATCGAGGCGAGCAGGTCGGAGGCGGTGAGGGCGTCTGCCTCACCTGTTCCGGGCCCTGCCAGCGTGTCGATCATGTGTTCGATCGTAGAGGGCGCCACCGACAGTGGGCCGTTCGTCGACGAGACGCGCTTCGTGGGTCTCGATACGCGACGTTCGTGCGGCTCTCGACCACGCGGAGCAGCAGGCGCTACGCCCAGAGCTGGCCGTCGAGGCGGTCCTCGGCCTCGTCGACGGTGCCCTCGTAGGCGCCGGTCGAGAGGTACTTCCAGCCGCCGTCGCAGACCACGAAGGCGATGTCGGCCGACTCCCCCGCCTTGACCGCCTTGGCGGCCTGGCCGAGCGCGGCGTGCAGGATCGCGCCGGTGGAGATGCCGGCGAAGATGCCCTCGAGCTCGAGCAGCTCGCGCACGCGGCGTACGGCATCACGGGGACCGACGGAGAACCGCGAGTCGATGAGGGAGGCGTCGTAGAGCTCGGGCACGAAGCCCTCGTCGAGGTTGCGCAGGCCGTAGACGAGCTCGCCGTAGCGCGGCTCGGCGGCGACGATCTTCACGTCCGGCTTGGCCTCGCGGAAGAACCGCGAGACGCCCATCAGCGTGCCGGTGGTGCCGAGGCCGGCGACGAAGTGGGTGATCGTCGGCAGGTCGGCGAGCAGCTCGGGCCCGGTGGTCTCCTGGTGCGCGAGGGCGTTCGCCTCGTTGCCGTACTGGTAGAGCATCACCCAGTCGGGGTGCTCGCTCGCGACCTGCTTGGCCACGCGCACGGCCTCGTTGGACCCGCCCGCGGCGGGCGAGGAGATGATCTCGGCGCCCCACATCCGCAGCAGCTGGCGCCGCTCCTCCGACGTGTTCTCCGGCATCACGCAGACGATGCGGTAGCCCTTGAGCTTCGCGGCCATCGCCAGCGAGATGCCGGTGTTGCCGCTGGTCGGCTCGAGGATCGTGCAGCCCGGCCGCAGCGTGCCGTCGGCCTCGGCCTGCTCGATCATCCTCAGCGCCGGGCGGTCCTTGATGGAGCCGGTCGGGTTGCGGTCCTCGAGCTTGGCCCAGAGGCGTACGTCGGTCCCGTCCGGCTGGCGGCCCGGCGAGAGGCGCGGCACCCCCACCAGCGGGGTGCCGCCGACGGAGGCGAGGAGGTCGTCGTAGCGGGTCATCGGCCCGCGATCACCC
>CAWCGM010000003.1:0-164608 GCA_963795095.1 uncultured Actinomycetota bacterium
TCGTACCAGGCGTCGGCCTCCTCGACCGTGTCCGCCGTCTCCGCCTTGAAGAACTCCGGGATGTAGTCGAACATGAAGCGCTTGCCCTCGGAGTTCTTGAGGATGCCGCCGTCGCCGCGCACCGACTCCGTCACGAGCAGCCCCTTCACCGAGGGCGGCCAGACCATGCCGGTCGGGTGGAACTGGACGAACTCCATGTTGATCAGGCTCGCGCCGGCCCGCATCGCGAGCGCGTGGCCGTCGCCGGTGTACTCCCACGAGTTCGAGGTGACCTTGAAGGACTTGCCGATGCCGCCGGTCGCGAGGATCACGGACGGTGCGTCGAAGACGATGAAGCGGCCCGACTCGCGCCAGTAGGCGAAGGCGCCGGCGATCGCACTCTGCCCGTCCTTGGCCTCCTTGAAGAGGTCGGTGACCGTGCACTCCATGAAGACGTCGATGCCCAGCGCGACCGCGCGCTGCTGGAGCGTGCGGATCATCTCGAGGCCGGTGCGGTCGCCGACGTGCGCGAGCCGGGCGTACTTGTGGCCGCCGAAGTCGCGCTGGCTGATCAGCCCGTCGTCGGTGCGGTCGAAGAGCGCGCCCCAGTCCTCGAGCTCCTGCACCCGCTCGGGCGCCTCCTGCGCGTGCAGCTGGGCCATCCGCCAGTTGTTGAGCATCTTGCCGCCGCGCATGGTGTCGCGGAAGTGGACCTCCCAGTTGTCCTCCGGCCAGCGGTTGCCCATCGCCGCGGCGATGCCGCCCTCGGCCATCACGGTGTGGGCCTTGCCGAGCAGCGACTTGCACACGATCGCCGTACGCGCACCCGACTCGTGGGCCGCGATCGCCGCGCGCAGGCCGGCGCCGCCGGCCCCGATCACGACGACGTCGTAGGTGTGGCGCTCCATGCCGCCCCGCGCGTCACCGGACAGGGCGTTGCCGGTCATCGGGTGGCGGCCCTCGGCGGGTCCAGGTCAGTGGGCGTGGTCTCGCTCATCAGAAGAACCTCAGGTCCTGGATCGTGCCGGTGGCGAGCAGGAAGACGTACAGGTCGACGAGCGCGACCGAGAACAGCGAGTACCACGCCCACCGGCCGTGGCTGGTGTTGAGCCTCGAGACCCAGGTCCACAGCTTGTAGCGGACCGGGTGCTTCGAGAAGTGCCGCAGCCGGCCGCCGACGACGTGGCGGCACGAGTGGCACGAGAGCGTGTAGAGCCAGATGAAGACGACGTTGGCGATCATCAGCAGGGTGCCGAGCCCCATGTGGATGCCGCTGGTCTCGCCGTCGCCGACGGCGTACTCCGCCGGCATCGGCCGGAAGGCCAGGAAGACGTCGTAGGTCAGCACCAGGCCGACCAGCACGGCGGCGTACCAGAAGTAGCGGTGCACGTTCTGCAGGATCAGCGGGAACTTCGTCTCGCCGGAGTAGGCGCTGTGCGGCTCGGCGACGCCGCACGCCGGCGGGCTCAGCCAGAACGCCCGGTAGTAGGACTTGCGGTAGTAGTAGCAGGTCATCCGGAAGCCCAGCGGGAAGATCAGGATGATCAGCGCCGCGGAGAGCGGCCACCAGCCGAAGGGCTGGCCGAAGTCGGAGGCGCCCTCGACGCAGTCGCCGAGGCAGGGCGAGTAGAACGGCGACAGGTAGGGCGAGGCGTAGTAGTCGCGACCCATGAACGCCCGGACCGTGGCGTAGACGACGAAGGCCGAGAACACGACGAACGTCGCCAGCGGCTGGAGCCACCATCTGTCCTCGCGGAGCGTCCGCGCCTCGATGCGCGCCCGGCCCGGACTGGTCACGCCCCCGTCGGTCGGCAGGTCAGTGGTTGCCATGCCGCGACTATGTCTTGTGTCACACCTGAGCGGAAGACAACGCGCCCACGAAAACCTCACACGGCCTCGGCGCGTCGCGCGCGTGGACCCCGCGATACCGTGAACGAGTGGCAACAACGACCAAGACCCCCACCCTGGTGAAGGGCGCCCGTGCCTCGCGCACGACGATCGCCCTCAAGCTGGGCATGGCGATCAGCGGCATCCTCTTCCTCGGGTTCGTGCTCGCGCACATGTACGGCAACCTCAAGGCCTTCGCCGGGCACGACGCCTTCAACGAGTACGCCGAGCACCTCCGCGAGATCGGCGAGCCGATGCTCCCGCACGAGGGGCTGCTCTGGATCCTCCGCGTCGGCCTCATCGGCGCGCTCGTGGTGCACGTCTACTGCGCCGTCGTGCTGTGGCGCCGGGCGGCCCGTGCCCGCGGCACCAAGTACGTCACGAAGAAGCAGACCGGCGCCACCCGCGCGAGCCTGATGATGCGCTGGGGCGGCGTGACCATCCTGCTGTTCCTCGTCTGGCACCTGCTGAACTTCACGATCGGCAAGGTCAACGTGCAGGGCGGGGCGACCAACGACCCCTACAACCTGCTCGTCGACAGCTTCGAGGTGTGGTGGCTGACGCTCATCTACCTCGTCGCGATGCTCGCGCTCGGCGCGCACCTGCACCACGGCGTCTGGAGCGCCGCCCAGACGCTCGGCTGGACCGGCACCGCGGCCAAGCGCCAGCGGGCCAAGACGGTCGGCTTCGTCACCGCGCTGATCGTCACGGTCGGCTTCTCCCTCGTCCCGCTCGGCGTGCTCGTCGGCATCATCACAAGTAAGGGGTTCACGCGTGAGCAACCACGACATGGACATGCCCGACACCGTCACCGCGGCGGAGGCCTCGCACTCCGGGTTCCTCGACGGCGACTACGACGACGCCGTGGGCTACTACACGCCCGGCACGCCGCTGGTCGACACCAAGGCCCCGGACGGCCCGATCGCCGAGCGCTGGCAGAACCGCAAGTTCGAGGCCCGCCTGGTCAACCCGTCCAACCGGCGCAAGCTCTCCATCATCATCGTCGGCACCGGCCTGGCCGGCGCCTCGGCCGCCGCGACGCTCGGCGAGGCCGGCTACAACGTGAAGTCCTTCTGCTACCAGGACTCCCCGCGCCGCGCGCACTCCATCGCCGCGCAGGGTGGCATCAACGCCGCGAAGAACTACAAGGAGGACGGCGACTCGGTCCACCGCCTCTTCTACGACACCGTCAAGGGCGGCGACTACCGCTCGCGCGAGTCCAACGTCTACCGCCTCGCCGAGGTCAGCACGAACATCATCGACCAGTGCGTCGCGCAGGGCGTCCCGTTCGCCCGCGAGTACGGCGGCCTGCTCGACAACCGCTCCTTCGGCGGCGTGCAGGTCTCGCGCACCTTCTACGCCCGCGGCCAGACCGGCCAGCAGCTGCTGATCGGTGCCTACCAGGCGCTCGAGCGCCAGGTCGCGGCCGGCACCGTGTCGACGTACACGCGTCACGAGATGCTCGAGCTCATCACCGTCGACGGCAAGGCGCGCGGCATCGTCGCCCGCGACATGGTCACCGGAGCGATCGAGACCCACCTCGCCGACGTCGTCGTGCTGGCCTCGGGCGGCTACGGCAACGTGTTCTACCTGTCGACCAACGCGATGGGCTGCAACGTCACCGCCGCCTGGCGTGCGCACCGCAAGGGCGCCTACATGGCCAACCCCTGCTACACGCAGATCCACCCGACCTGCATCCCGGTCTCGGGCTCGCACCAGTCCAAGCTGACGCTGATGTCGGAGTCGCTGCGCAACGACGGCCGGATCTGGGTCCCGAAGAACCAGGCCGACTGCGAGAAGGACCCGCGCGACATCCCCGAGGAGGACCGCGACTACTACCTGGAGCGGATCTACCCCTCCTTCGGCAACCTGGTCCCCCGCGACATCGCCTCCCGCGCGGCGAAGAACGTCTGCGACGAGGGTCGCGGTGTCGGGCCCGAGGTCGACGGCGTACGCCGTGGTGTCTACCTCGACTTCGCCAGCGCCATCGAGCGCCTCGGCGCGCAGGGCATCACCGAGAAGTACGACAACCTCTTCGACATGTACGAGCGGATCACGGGCGAGAACCCGTTCGAGGTCCCGATGCGCATCTACCCGGCCGTGCACTACGTCATGGGCGGCCTGTGGGTCGACTACGACCTCCAGTCCACGATCCCCGGGCTGTTCGTGACCGGCGAGGCCAACTTCTCCGACCACGGCGCGAACCGCCTCGGCGCCTCCGCGCTGATGCAGGGTCTGGCCGACGGCTACTTCGTCCTCCCCCACACGATCCGCGACTACCTCGCGGACGGGCCGTTCGAGGAGATCACCGAGGACCACCCGGCGGTCGTCGAGGCGCGCGAGTCCGTGAAGGGCCGCATCGACCACTTCCTGTCCGTCAACGGCACCCGCAGCGTCGACTCCTACCACCGCGAGCTCGGCAACATCATGTGGGAGTACTGCGGCATGGAGCGGACCGAGACCGGCCTGAAGAAGGCGATCGACCTGATCCGCTCGCTGAAGGACGACTTCTACCGCAACGTGAAGGTCCTCGGCGGCGCGGAGACGCTCAACCAGTCGCTCGAGAAGGCCGGCCGGGTGGCCGACTTCTTCGAGCTCGGCGAGCTGATGTGCATCGACGCCCTCAACCGGCGCGAGTCCTGCGGCGGCCACTTCCGTGGCGAGTCGCAGACCGAGGACGGCGAGGCGCTGCGCCACGACGAGGAGTACGCCTACGTCGCCGCGTGGGAGTGGGCCGGCGAGGACTCGATCCCCGTCCTGCACAAGGAAGACCTCATCTACACCGCCATCGAGATGAAGCAGCGGAGCTACAAGTGAAACTGACCCTGAAGATCTGGCGCCAGGACGGCGCCCACCGCCGAGGGCGGGATCCACACCTACCAGCTCGACGACGTCTCCCCCGACATGTCCTTCCTCGAGATGCTCGACGTGCTCAACGAGCAGCTCAACGCCGAGGGCGAGGAGCCGATCGCGTTCGACTCCGACTGTCGCGAGGGCATCTGCGGCATGTGCGGGCTGATGATCAACGGCGACGCGCACGGGCCGGAGGTCACCACGACCTGCCAGCTGCACATGCGCTCGTTCACCGACGGCGAGACCATCACGATCGAGCCGTGGCGCTCCGAGGCCTTCCCGGTCCTCAAGGACCTGGTCGTGGACCGCAGCGCCTTCGACCGGATCATCCAGCAGGGTGGCTACATCTCGGTCAACACCGGTTCGGCTCCCGAGGCCCACTCCGTGCCCGTCCCGCGCGACGACGCGCTGCGCGCCTTCAACGTCGCCACCTGCATCGGGTGCGGCGCCTGCGTCGCGGCCTGCCCCAACGGCTCGGCCTCGCTCTTCATGGGTGCCAAGATCACCCACCTCGGCGAGCTCCCGCAGGGTCAGCCCGAGCGCGACAGCCGCGTCGTCAACATGGTCGCCCAGCACGACCACGAGGGCTTCGGCGGCTGCACCAACATCGGCGCCTGCACGGCCGCCTGCCCCAAGGAGATCCCGCTCGACGTGATCTCCCAGCTCAACAAGGACCTGCGGACCGCGATCAAGCACGGCCACTGAGCTCCTCCTGACCTCCGCTCGAGCGGTGGTCCACCCACATTCCTGAGTCCGGGAACGTGGGTGGGCCACCGCTCGTGTGCGTGTCGGGCGCGACACTCTCGTGGGCGGTGGTCCAGCCACATTCGGCGGCTCGGGAAGGTGGCTCCACCACCGCTCACGCGGCGCGCTTCGGGCGTACGACGTCCGCGACGCGCCGGAAGAGGCTGTCCCACTGCTCCCCGAAGTCCGGCGGTGGACCGTCGTACCCGCGAGCGACCAGGGCGTCGTGCACCAGTCGGACCGTCGCCTTCGGGCGAGCGCATCCGCTCCTTGGTGACCAGCTCGTAGGGCACGTCGTGCCGGCGGTAGAGGGCGTAGCGGTCGATGTCGGCGACGTACTGCGCGCGGTCATCCTGGTGCTGTCCGCCTTCGTACTCGACGACCTGGTCGTAGTGCGTGAACCGGAAGTCAGGTGTCAGCTCGACCCCGGGCGCCACCTCGATCGCAACGTTGACGTCGGGCATCGGCAGGCCTGCGAAGACGAAGAACGCCAGCAGCTCTGCCTCGGCCATCGATCTGCACCGTCCGTCCAGCAGCGGAAGGACGTACGCCGTCTCGACAGCGCCCCGACGCCACTTCTCCTCGGTCAGGATCCGATCGAGGAGGTCGAGGTCGAGCCGCTCCTTGTTGAGCAGCACGCAGCCCACCTTGATCGCGTCGAGGAGGCGCGCCTCCGCGCAGAACGCGACGAAGGCTGCCTCGGCGGTCACCCCTGCGTCGTCGGACGGAGGCATCTTGACGGTGCGGTGGAGGAACACACCCTCCAGCTCGAGATGGAGGTCGCCCTCCACCACGAAGTGCAGCGGCCACTCGCTGCCCACCGCGAGCCCGAGCTGGCGCAGCCGGGTGCTGCCCGTCGTGCGCGCCGAGTCCGGCAGCGCCAGCTGCGCTGCCTCGACATGGTCCTCCCAGGTCATCTCGTGGTCGCGGTGCACGTAGACGCCCTTGTGGAGCCGTCGGAAGCGCGCTCCCTCCAGCACGCGGGCTGGGATGCCCTCGTCGAGGGCCTGCCGGCGCGCGAACGGCCGGTGGAGGAAGTCGTCGAAGATCGAGGAACATCCGCCCATCGCGCCACGTCGACGGCCACTCCGACCTCGTACGACTCCCAGGCCTGTGGACAAGCCGCGTTCAGGTCTGCCTGTGGACGTCGACTGGCCACGTTCGGAGCGGTGGTCCACCCACATGCGGCGGCAGGGAAATGTGGCTCCATCACCGCTCAGAGCGTGTCGGGCGGGAGACACGCCCGTGGGCGGTGGTCCACCCACACTCGGCGGCAGCGAAATGTGGCTCTACCACCGCTCGCGGGGCGGACGACCCGCGGAGGACGGTCAGCGGCGGCGGCGCACGACCGCGACCACCCCGAGCATCGCGGCGGCGCCGGCGGCGAAGGCGGTCCTCGGCGAGGAGGGCGACGCGACTCCGGGTGACGACGTCGCGGGTACGACGTCCGCTGCCGCGGCGAGGTCGATCCTCGGACCCTCGACGGTCTGCTCGGCCACGGTGCGGGCCTCGCGGGCGGCGCGGGCCTCGGGCGAGGTGTGCGCCCAGGCGGCGGCGTACACCACCACGCGGGAGAAGTAGTTGATCCAGACCAGGAGGATCAGCGCGATGCCGAAGGCCTGGAAGGCGTCGGAGTTGGCGGTCGACTTCAGCAGCAGCGTCGAGACCTGCTTGAGGACCTCGAAGGCGACGGCGCCGAGGAGGGCGCCCGACCACAGCGAGCGCGTGGGGACCTCGGGAGCGGCGAGGAGGCGGAAGAAGGCGAAGAACAGGACGGTGTTCGCCGCCATGCCGACGGCGATCGCCAGCACCACCAGGAGCACCGCACCGAGGGTGCCGAGGTGCAGTGCGTCGAGGATCGGGGTGAGCACCTTGGTCGCGACGCCCGACACGGCGACGCTGAACACCAGCACCGATCCGAGGGCGAGCAGGGCGAGGACGTCGCGGATCTTGCCCTTGACGAAGTTCGGTTGGTCCCGCTCGGGCTCCTCGAACACCGCGATGAGCGCCTGGCGCATGCCGGAGAGCCAGCCGAGGCCGGAGTAGAGCGCGAGCAGGATGCCGACGCTGAAGATGCCGGGCGCAGCGCCCTGGAGGGTCTCCAGCGAGATCCCGTTCTCGCCACCGATGAGGTTGGGCAGCACCGAGTTCGCCGCGTCCAGGAGCGTGTCCTGCGCGTTCTCGTAGACCTTCGTCACCTGGCCGAAGATCGCGAAGGCCAGCGCGAGGATCGGGAAGAAGGACAGGAAGGCGAAGTAGGTCACCGCGGCGGCCAGCGCGCTGCCGTTGACGTTGCCGTAGTGCTCGACCATCCGCACGACGTGGTCGACGAACGGTCGGCGCTCCCGCACCTCGTGGATCCGCGCCTTCACTCCCGAGAGGATCGGCATCAGCCGAGCCCGAACTCGCGCGTGGGGACCCAGCCGGTGTCGTCGTCGTGGACGTAGAGGCTGAAGGCCGCGGCGTCGAAGGAGCACTCGAAGCCCTGCAGCTCGCCGAAGGCCCGGTCGAGCGTCTCGTCGTCGAGGTGGTGGGCGATCGTCACGTGCGGGTGGTAGGGGAAGTCCAGGTCGACCTCGAGCGGACCGCTGCGTACGGCGTCGGCGAGCAGCTCGCACGACGAGATGCCCTCGGCGACCGTCACGAACACCACGGGAGAGACCGGCCGGAAGGTGCCGGTGCCGCGCAGGTGGATGTCGAACGGCTCCACCGCGGCCGCGGCGGAGGCGAGGTGCTCGGCGACCGGCTCGATGTCGGCGGCGGCCAGCTCGGTCGGCGGGATCAGCGTGATGTGCGTCGGGATCTGCGCCGCCGTCGTGTCGCCGATCGACGTGCGGTAGTCCTGCAGCTCGCTGGCCCAGGGTTCCGGGATCGCGATGGCTACTCCGATGGTGGGCACGGCTACGACCCTAGCTGCCGGACCGCGGCAGGAATCCCACCCGTTCGTACACGTCTCGCAGCGTCCCCTCGGCCACCTCGGTCGCGCGGTCGGCGCCGGCGGCGAGGATCGTCTCCAGCTCCGAGCGGTCGTCGAGCAGCTCGTGCACGCGGTCGCGGAACGGCGTCACGAAGTCGACGACGACCTGCGCGACCTCGCCCTTGAGGTCGCCGTAGCCCTTGCCCTCGAAGGACGCGACGAGGTCGTCGATGTCCGCCCCGCTGAGCGCCGAGTGGATGTTGAGCAGGTTGGAGACGCCGGGCTTGTTCTCGGGGTCGAAGCGGATCTCGGTCTCCGAGTCGGTCACGGCCGAGCGGATCTTCTTCGCGGACACCTTCGGGTCGTCCAGGAGCCAGATGCAGCCGTTGCCGCCGATGCTCTTGGACATCTGCTTCTCGGGCGTCTGGAGGTCGTAGATCTTCGCGGTGCTCGCCATGATGTAGGGCTCGGGGAGGCGGAACGTCTTCTTGAAGCTGCTGTTGAACCGCTGCGCGAGGTCGCGGGTGAGCTCGAGGTGCTGGCGCTGGTCCTCGCCCACCGGGACGTACTGCGGCCGGTAGAGCAGGATGTCGGCGGCCTGGAGGATCGGGTAGGTGAAGAGGCCGACGCTGGCGGCGCCCTCGCCGCCCTTGGCCGACTTGTCCTTGAACTGCGTCATCCGGCGCGCCTCGCCGAAGCCGGTGAGGCACTCCAGCACCCACGCCGCCTGCGTGTGCGCGGGCACCTGGCTCTGCACGAAGATCGTCGCCCGGTCGGGGTCGACGCCGGCCGCGAGGAGCTGGGCGACGGAGACGAGGGTGCGCTCGCGCAGCAGCTTCGGGTCGTGCGGCATCGTGATCGAGTGCAGGTCCGCGACGAAGAAGAAGGGGTCGAACTCGTCCTGCAGCGCCACCCACTGCTTCAGCGCGCCCAGGAAGTTGCCGAGGTGGAACGAGTCGGCGGTGGGCTGGATGCCGGAGAGCACCCGGGGCCGGGAGGTCCCGGGCGCGTGTCTGCGTGGAGTCGGACATGCGCGCGATTGTGTCAAAGCGGCGGGACGCGGGAGCAGGCGAGGGGTCGCAGGATGGACGACGCCGGGCCTCCGGGCGTGACGGACGTCACACACCACCCGATGTGACTCGCGAGTAAGTTCCGACCAACAGGCCGGTCCGGGTCCGGCCGAGGGAGGAACCCATGTCACTCGTCCGCCGCGCCAGCGCCACGCTCGCCGTCCTGCTCACCGCCGCGTCCGCGGTCGTGGCCATCGGTACGCCGACGGCCACCGCCGTCGTCCCCGAACCGCCCCGGCCCGCCTTCTACGAGGCCCCCGCGGTCCTGCCCAGCGCCAACGGGGCGGTGATCCGCAGCGAGAAGATGACGTTCCTGCTCGACCCGCTCGACGCCACCAGCCTGGTGCGCAACGCCCAGCGCGTGCTCTACCGCACCACCAACCGGACCGGTGAGGCCATCGCCGTCTCCGGCACGGTGCTGGTGCCGACCTCGCCGTGGATCGGCCTCGGCACGCGACCGGTCATCGGCTACGCCCCCGGCACGCAGGGCATGGCCGACCGGTGCGCCCCGTCGCGACAGTTCTCCGAGGGCATCGAGTACGAAGGCATCGGGATCGAGGCCCTGCTCCAGCGCGGCTACGCCGTCGCGATGCCGGACTACGAGGGCCTCGGCACCGTCGGGATCCACACCTACATGGACCGGGTGTCCCAGGGTCGCGCGACGCTCGACGTCGTACGAGCCGCGCAGCGCCTGTCCGGCACCGGCCTCACCAGCAGCAGCCCGGTCGGGATCATGGGCTACTCGCAGGGCGGCGGCGCCGCGGCGTCGGCCGTCGAGCTCGCCTCGACCTACGCGCCGGACCTCAAGGTGAAGGGCGCGGTCGTCGGCGCGGTCCCGGCCGACCTCGCCAAGGTGGCCGGCGCCCTCGACGGCGGGCTCTACTCCGCCTTCGCCTACTTCGCGCTCCGCGGCCTCTCGGCCAGCTACGACGTCGACCTCTCCCCCTACCTCAACGACCGTGGCCGCGCCGTCAGCGACCAGGTCGAGACCGAGTGCGTCTTCGACCTGCTCAACCACGCCTTCGTGAAGTCGTCGACCCTCAGCGCGAGCGGTCGACCGATGTCGGAGCTGATGGCGGTCGAGCCGTTCCGGTCGATCGTCGAGGCCCAGCGGATCGGCACCGTCAGGCCGACCGTGCCGGTGCTCGTCACCCACTCCGCGCTCGACGACGTGATCCCCTACGCCGTCGGCAAGCAGATGGCGAGGTCGTGGTGCGGCAAGGGAGCCAACGTCCGCTTCTCGACCAACGTCGCACCCGGCCACGTCGGCGGCATCGTGCCGCAGACGGCGGAGGCGCTGCCGTTCTTCGAGGCGCGGTTCGCCGGGCTCCCCCAGGTCAGCAACTGCTGGCTGATCTGAGTCGTCCGCCCGGGCGTGCAACCGTCCGGCGTTCCCACGAGTCGTGGTGGTGAGAGCAGACGACGAGTGGGAGGGTGGGCCATGCCCCGGAGTGCGGTGGACCGCGTGCACGAGGTGTACGCCACGTCCTACCGCCGTCTCGTGGGCCAGCTCACCGGTGTCACCGGCGACCCGGTCGAGGCCGAGGACGCGGTCATGGAGGCGTTCGCCCGCGCGGTGGGCTCCGGACGCTCCTTCCTCGACGCCGACAACCCCGAGGCGTGGCTGCGCACCGTCGCGGTCAACGTCACCCGCACCCGGTGGCGGCGCAACCGCTTCTTCCGCGACGTCAGCCACCGCCTCGTCGCCGAGGAGGCGTACGCCGACCTCCCGGACGACCGCGTGGCACTGCTGGCCGCACTGCGGCTGCTGCCCGCGCCGCAGCGGGAGGCGATCGCCCTCCACCACCTCGCGGACCTGCCGGTGCACGAGGTGGCCGAGGCGGTCGGGGCACCGGTCGGGACCGTGAAGGCCCGGCTGGCACGTGGCCGCGCGGCCCTGGCACTGCTGCTCTCGGAGACCCGACCACGAGTCCGACCCGAGCACCGAGCGGAGCACCCGATGAGCCCGACCGACTTCCCCACCCCATTTCCTGTCGAGCTCCAGCACGAGGTCGCGTCGCGCGCACCCCAGCCCGGCTTCGACGCCGTGATGGACCGGGCCGACGCCCGCCGCCGCCGACGTCGTACGACGATCGCGTCGGGGCTGGCCGCCGCGGTCGTGGTCGCCGGAGTGGCGGCGGTCGCGGGCGGCGTGGTCGGCGACGGCCGGTCGCCCGATCCGGCGAGCCCTGCGCCCTCGCCGTGGGACGGCACCTCGGCACCCGACGACCGGCTGCCGTCCGACGTCGTCGCCGTCCTGGACGACGACCAGGTCCAGCTCTGGTCGATCGCGGGTGGCGAGGACGGCACCGCCGCGGCCCTGTGGCGCGGCTGCGACTTCGACCCGTGCCAGTTCGCCCTGGTCACGCGCGACGGCGACGAGGTCTTCGGCGAGAAGCTCGGCGCGTCCTTCCCCACGATCAACCCGGTGCCCGGCGGCTGGCTCGTCCAGGACGCCCGCGGCACCTTCCGGCTCTCCCCGTCGGGCGAGCGGTCGGAGATCTTCGACACCGGCCCCGGCAGCGGTGACGTGATGGCGGGCGACACCGCGGTGTCGACGGCCGACGGGTGGCGGCTGCTGCGCGGCGACAAGCTGGTCCCGCTGCCGCCGGAGACGCCTGCCGCCTTCGTCAGCGGTGCCTACGTCACGCCGGGCGGGCGGCTGGTCGTCGCAGGCTCCGGAGAGCAGGGTCCCGAGGTGGTGACCGTCGGGCCGGACGACGAGCCCACCATGTCGACCTGGCCGGGCTCCGGGCGCATCACCGTCGTGGCCGGCAACGGCGACCACGTGGCGCGGGTGGCCCTCGGCGACGCAACCGACGGCTCGATGCCCGTGCTCGACGTGGAGGTGTCGCACGACGCCGGACGGACCTGGATCGCCACGGTGGACCTCGACACCGAGGGCGGCGACCGGGTGCGGGACATGTCCTCCGTGGCGGTCGGCGCGGACGGCACGACGTACCTCACCACCGAGTCGCACCACCTGGTGCGCATCGACGACGAGGGTTTCGCGACACCGATCCAGCTGTCGGCCTTCGACAGCGCCGTCTTCGCGTCGGGCGACGAGGTGTGCGTGGTGGTCGAGCGCGGACGCTACGACGCGCTGGTGTGCTCGCCCGACGGCCTCACCGAGTGGGCCGACCAGCCGTTGCCGGGGCTGGGCTGATCGGCACCCACGACTCGGGTCAGACCAGCCAGCCGACGTTGTCGGCGAGCAGGTCGGCCATCGGGTAGATCCCCCGCAGCTCCTGGCGTCGCTCGAGCAGCGTCACCACGTTGCCCAGGTTGCGGTCCGCCAGCTCGCGCCGGCGCTCGATCGCCTGCTGGATCTTCTTCTCGTCCATGTCCGACTCCCCACGGTCAGTCGGGCGGTCCGTCCGCCCCGACCATTGGATCGTTCCAAACTCAGGCTACGCAAGGGTTCCCGTCGTGTTAACGACAGGAAAACTCAGCCGCCGCTGACGGCCTGGCCTCGCACGTGCAGACGCGCGGAGACCAGCAGGATCGCCACGCCGCCGAGCGACAGCACGAGGCCGACGAGGGCCGGGGCGCGCAGGCCGTAGCCGGCGGCGATGACGAGCCCGCCGAGCCAGGCGCCCAGCGCGTTGGCGATGTTGAGCGAGGCATGGTTCATCGCCGCGCCGAGGGTCTGGGCGTCGCCGGCGACGTCCATCAGCCGCAGCTGGAGGTTCACCACCAGCACCGACCCGAGGACGGTGATCAGGAAGACGACGGGCAGCGCGGCCCAGCCGTAGGGCGCGGTGAGCCAGAAGAGCAGCATCGTCGCGGCCATCCCGACGCCGCCGATGATCAGCGAGCGGAAGATCGACCAGTCGGCCATGATCCCGGCGAGCCAGGTGCCGGCGACCATGCCGAGGCCGAAGAAGAGCAGGTAGACCGGCACGGACCGCTCCCCCAGCCCGGACACGTCGGTGACGACCGGGGCGATGTAGGAGTAGACGGCGAACATGCCGCCGAAGCCCACGGCGCCGGCCAGCAGCGTCAGCCAGACCTGCGGCACCTTGAAGGCGCTGAGCTCGCGACGACCGCTCGCCTCGGCGTCACCGGGGCACGACGGGACGAACCACGCCACCAGGGCGAGGGTCACCACGGCCAGGCCCGCGGCGGCCCAGAAGGCAGCGCGCCAGCCGAGCTCCTGGCCCAGCAGCGTCGCGGCCGGTACGCCGAGCACGTTGGCGAACGACAGGCCGAGCATCACCTGCGAGACCGCCCGCCCCTTGCGCGAGGGCCGGGCCATGCTGGCCGCGAGCAGGGAGGCCACGCCGAAGTACGCACCGTGCGGGAGGCCGGCGGCGAAGCGGGCGAGCATCAGCTGCTCGTAGGACGTCGCGAGCGCGCTCACGCCGTTGCCGACCGCGAACGCGGCCATCAGCGCGATCAGCAGCGCCCGGCGGGGCAGGCGCGCGCCGAGGAAGGCGAGCAGCGGGGCGCCGACGACGACGCCGACGGCGTACGCCGAGATGACGTGCCCGCCGGTGGGGATCGAGACGTCGACACCGCTCGAGATCTGCGGCAGCAGGCCCATCGTGACGAACTCGGTCGTGCCGATGGCGAAGCCGCCCATCGCGAGCGCGACGACCGCGAGACCGAAGTGGCGCGCGGTCACCGACGGGACGTCGAGATCGGCGGGAGTGTCAGTGGCGGCGGTCGTCATGGTCATCACAGGATGCAAGACAGGGCCCCCGGGGAGGTATTCCCCGAAGGCCCTGCCTGTGACGCTGGACTCAGAGCGAGGCGAGCGCCTCGTTGAAGGTCGCCGAGGGGCGCATCACCGCGGCAGGCCTTCTCCGGGTCCGGACGGAAGTAGCCGCCGATGTCGGCCGGCTTGCCCTGCACGGCCAGCAGCTCGTCGACGATCGTCTGCTCGGACTCGCGCAGCGTCGAGGCGAGCGAGGCGAACGCCTCGGCCAGCTGGGCGTCCTCGGTCTGCTTCGCGAGCTCCTCGGCCCAGTAGAGCGCGAGGTAGAAGTGCGAGCCGCGGTTGTCGGTGGTCCCGAGCTTGCGGCCGGGCGAGCGGTCCTCGTTGAGGAACGTCTCCGTGGCCCGGTCGAGGGCGTCACCGAGCAGCTTCGCCCGCTGGTTGTCGTCGTAGCCCGCGAGGTGCTCGAGCGAGGCCGCCAGCGCGAAGAACTCGCCCAGGCTGTCCCAGCGGAGGTAGTCCTCCTTGACCAGCTGCTGCACGTGCTTGGGCGCCGAGCCGCCGGCACCGGTCTCGAACAGGCCGCCACCGTTCATCAGCGGGACGATCGACAGCATCTTGGCGCTGGTGCCGAGCTCGAGGATCGGGAACAGGTCGGTGTTGTAGTCGCGCAGCACGTTGCCGGTGACCGAGATGGTGTCCTCGCCCTTGCGGATCCGCTCCAGCGAGAAGGTCGTCGCCTCGGCCGGCGCCATCACCGAGATGTCGAGCCCGTCGGTGTCGTGCTCCTTCAGGTACTCCGTGACCAGCGCGATGAGGTTGGCGTCGTGGGCGCGGGTCTCGTCGAGCCAGAAGACCGCCGGCGTCTCGCTGGCGCGGGCGCGGGTGACGGCCAGCTTCACCCAGTCGCGGATCGAGGCGTCCTTGGTCTGGCAGGCGCGCCAGATGTCGCCGGGCTGCACGTCGTGCGACATGAGCACGTCGCCGGCGGCGTTGCGGACCTCGACCGTGCCCGCGGCGGGGATCTCGAAGGTCTTGTCGTGCGAGCCGTACTCCTCGGCGGCCTTGGCCATCAGGCCGACGTTGGGCACCGAGCCCATCGTCGACGGGTCGAGCGCGCCGTGCTCGCGGCAGTCGTCGATCGTGGCCTGGTAGATGCCGGCGTAGGACGAGTCGGGGATCACCGCGAGGGTGTCCTGCTGCTCGCCCGCGGCGTTCCACATCTGGCCCGAGGTGCGGATCATCGCCGGCATGGAGGCGTCGATGATGACGTCGGAGGGCACGTGCAGGTTGGTGATGCCCTTGTCGGAGTCGACCATCGCGAGCGAGGGGCCGTCGGCCAGGCCCTTCTCGAAGGCCGCCTTGATCTCCGCGCCGTTGTCGAGGGCGTCGAGCCCACCGAGGATGCCGCCCAGGCCGTCGTTGGCCGAGAGGCCCGCGGCGGCCAGGTCCTCGCCGTACTGCGCGAAGACGTCGGCGAAGTAGGCGCGCACGACGTGGCCGAAGATGATCGGGTCGGAGACCTTCATCATCGTGGCCTTGAGGTGGGCGGAGAACAGGACGCCGTCGGCCTTCGCCGTCGCGACCTGCTCCTCGAGGAAGGCGTCGAGCGCGGCGGCGCTCATGAAGGTGGCGTCGACGACCTCGCCGGCGAGGACCGGGAGGCTCTCCTTGAGCACGGTCTCCTCGCCACCCGCTCCCACGTGCACGATCGAGAGGGTGTCGTCACCCTCGAGGACGACCGACTTCTCGTTGCTGCGGAAGTCGTCCTGGCCCATCGTCGCGACGTTGGTCTTCGAGTCGCTGCTCCAGGCACCCATCGAGTGCGGGTGCGACTTCGCGTAGTTCTTCACCGAGGCGGGCGCGCGGCGGTCGGAGTTGCCCTCGCGCAGCACCGGGTTGACCGCCGAGCCCTTGACCTTGTCGTAGCGGGCGCGGGTCTCGCGCTCCTCGTCGGTCTGCGGGTTCTCGGGGTAGGCGGGCAGGTCGTAGCCCTGCGACTGCAGCTCGGCGATCGTGGCCTTGAGCTGCGGGATCGAGGCCGAGATGTTCGGCAGCTTGATGATGTTGGCCTCGGGCTTCGTGGCCAGCTCGCCGAGCTCGGCGAGCGCGTCGTCGATCCGCTGCTCGTCGGTCAGGCGGTCGGGGAACTGGGCGATCACCCGCCCGGCCAGGGAGATGTCTCGGGTCTCGACCTCCACGCCGGCGGTCTTCGCGTAGGCCGCGATGATCGGGAGGAACGAGTACGTCGCCAGCAGCGGCGCCTCGTCGGTGTGGGTGTAGATGATCTTGGCCATGGGTAGGACATCTCCTGTGGATCGGGGTGGTCCAGCAATAACTCTTGACGTCAAGATACCTGACGCGGGGAAGCGACGCGACTCGCCCAACCCTCGCACCCTCGCCGAGCCGCCGCTAGAGTGCCCGTGGCCTACGCGGGGTACGGCCACCACGACTGGGAGGACAGCTCCGAGATGAGCGACACCATCGACACACCGTCCACCGGCCAGAAGTTCACGGCCGAGGCACTGGGCACCTTCGTGCTCGTCTTCTTCGGCTGCGGCGCGGCCATGCGCAGCGGCGGCGACTACGTCGCCACCGGACTCACGTTCGGTCTCACGGTCGTCGTGATGGCGTACGCCGTCGGGCGCATCTCCGGCGGCCACTTCAACCCGGCCGTCACGCTCGGCGCCGTCCTCGGCGGACGGCTCCCGTGGAACCAGGTCGGCATCTACTTCGCCGCCCAGCTCCTCGGCGGCCTGCTGGCCGGCGCCGTGCTGTTCGGCCTCAACCACGGCTTCGAGGGGTTCAGCGCCGAGGGCAACATGGCGCAGAACTTCTTCGGCGACCAGGGCACGGGCTTCGCGTGGTGGGCCGCGCTCCTGCTCGAGATCCTGATGACGGCCGTCTTCCTGTGGGTGATCCTCGCGGTCACCGACGAGCGCAACGAGGTCAACGTCGCGATGGGCCCGCTGGCCATCGGCCTGGCGCTCGCGATGATCCACTTCGCGTCGATGAGCGCCACCGGCACGTCGGTGAACCCGGCCCGCTCGATCGGCGTCGGCGTCTTCGCCGGCACCGACGCGATCGTCCAGCTCTGGCTCTTCGTGGTCGCGCCGCTGGTCGGTGCCGCGATCGCCGGCCTGACCTATCCCGTCCTCTTCGGCCACGGCACCGAGCCCGTCGCGGGCTCCGGCCTCAACTTCGGCGGCGGCCGCAAGGGCGACCAGTTCGTCCCCGGCAGCTACGAGGCCCAGTGGAACCAGGGCCAGCAGCACCAGCAGCAGGGCAGCTGGGGCCAGCCCGGCGCCGCGTGGGGTGCTCCCCCGCAGCAGCAGTGGGGCCAGCCGCAGCAGCCCCAGCCCGACCCGTACTCCACGCCGCAGGCGCAGCCGGCTCCCGGCCAGTGGGGCCACCCGGACACGACCCAGCAGGCGCCGCAGCAGCCGCCGAGCCAGCCCGGCCAGTGGGGCGCGCCGCCGGCCCAGCAGCAGCCCGCGCCCGGTCAGCCCGCGCCCGGGGCGCCCGGGGCTCCCGGTCACTGGGGCAACCCCGACGGCGACGACGACGGCCGCACCCAGGTGCGCCGCCCCGACTAGTCGAGCAGCTCGGCCGTCCAGCCGGCGGCCAGGTCCTCGAACCCCACGAGGCCGACACCCTTCTCGTACACGCTGCGGGTCGAGGTGTCGGCCTCGTCGAGCATCTCGACCATGTCGCTCGACAGCTCCTCGACGCGCCGGCTCGCCTCGGGCAGCGACGGGACGGCGTACGACAGCCAGCCGTCCCCGAGCCGCAGGTGGGCCGGCATGACGAGACCGGCCTCGGCACCGTCCTCGCCCGCTCGCCAGTCGCCCCTGCCGGGACCGCCCACGTCGGCGCCGACCACCCAGACGTTCCCGGCCGCGTCCTGCGCGTAGTAGCGGGTCGTGATGTCGGTCGTGCCGTCGACGTCGTACGCCGTGGTGATGCCGGTCGCCGCGAGGCCGCCGATGTCGGTCGCCTCGTCGAGCACCGCGGTCTCGATCGACCCGATGTCGGCCCCGTCCTCGCTCACGTCGAAACGGGCGGTGGCCCCCGGCTCCAGCGGCAGCCACGGGTTGTCGACGACGTCGACGAAGTCGTCGGGGTCGGGTGACGGGGTCGGGACCACGAGCCCGTTGATCCCGGGCTGGTCGTAGGCCTCGGGCTGCCCCAGTCCGCCGCATCCCGCCAGCGCGACGAGCGGCACGAGGGCGGCGGCCGCCCTCAGGCGCAGGCGACGTGCGGGGACGGGCGCGGGCATGGGCGCCAGCATGCCAGCCGCCCACCAGCCGACCGGCGACCCAGCGCTGCTAGCGTCAGCGGGACAAGCCAGACCACCCCTCTCGAGGAGAAGAACCGTGACCTCCGAACCCCTCAAGGTGGCCGTCACCGGCGCCGCCGGCCAGATCGGCTACAGCCTGCTCTTCCGCCTCGCGAGCGGCGCGCTGGGCGACCGACCGATCGAGCTCCGCCTGCTCGAGATCGAGCCGGCGCTCAAGTCGCTCGAGGGCGTCGTCATGGAGCTCGACGACTGCGCGTTCCCGACCCTCGCCGGCGTCGAGATCGGCGCGGACGCCGAGAAGATCTTCGACGGCGTCAACCTCGCCCTGCTCGTCGGCGCGCGCCCGCGCGGCCCGGGCATGGAGCGCGGCGACCTGCTCTCGGCCAACGGTGCGATCTTCACCGCGCAGGGCAAGGCCCTCAACGCCGTCGCTGCCGACGACGTGCGGATCGGCGTGACCGGCAACCCGGCCAACACCAACGCCCTCATCGCGATGACCAACGCCCCCGACATCCCGCGCGAGCGCTTCTCCGCGCTGACCCGCCTCGACCACAACCGCGCGATCTCGCAGCTCGCGGCGAAGACCGGCGCGAAGGTCACCGACATCAAGAAGATGACGATCTGGGGCAACCACTCCGCCACCCAGTACCCCGACCTCTTCCACGCCGAGGTCAACGGCCAGAACGCCGCCGAGGCCGTCGGCGACCAGGCCTGGCTGGAGAACGACTTCATCCCGACCGTCGCCAAGCGCGGCGCCGCGATCATCGAGGCCCGCGGCTCGTCGTCGGCCGCCTCCGCCGCGTCCGCCACCATCGACGCCGCCCGCGACTGGCTCCACGGCTCCGCCGCGGACGACTGGGTCTCGATGGCCGTCGTCTCCAACGGCGAGTACGGCGTGCCCGAGGGCCTCATCTCCTCGTTCCCGGTGACCACCTCCGGTGGCGACTGGTCGATCGTCGAGGGCCTCGAGATCGATGAGTTCTCGCGTGCCCGCATCGACGCCTCGACCGCCGAGCTGGCCGACGAGCGCGCTGCTGTCACGGAGCTCGGCCTCATCTGACGAGTGGGCGCAATGTGCGCCACAGCGCCGCCGAGTCGGCGCATCTGTACGCGGTCCTGCGAACAGATGCGCCGACTCGACGCGATCTCGGCGCACAGATGCGCCGACTCAGCTAGAAGCCGCCGCCGGGCTGCTCGGGGATCGACCCGGCCAGGAAGATCAGCAGGCCACCGAGCACGAGCAGGATGAGTGCGTCGAGCACCTTGTGGCGTACGGCGAGCATGCCGGCGTCGCGGGCGCGGAGGACGAGCCTCACGAAGGCCCCGAAGACCAGCGCCCCGCCCATGATGCGTACGCCCGTGCGCCACTCGTCGACCGCCGCGACCACCAGGGCCGCGGCGACGACCACGAGCACGAGCAGGTAGAACATGCCCCCGATGGTCGAGGGGTAGCGGCGCTCGTCCTCGGGCGCCGGGGCGCCCTCGAGGTGCTCGGGTTCGGACGAGGTCATCGGGCGCCGGCGGCCCGTTCGGCGATCTCGACGATGTTGGTGAGCAGCATCGCGCGGGTCATCGGGCCGACGCCCTTGGGGTTGGGCGAGACCCAGCCGGCGACGTCCCAGACGCTCTGGTCCACGTCGCCGGTGACCTTGCCGTCGACGCGGGAGACGCCCACGTCGAGGACGGCCGCACCCGGCTTGACGATGTCGCCGGTGATGATGCCGGGCACACCGGCGGCGGCGACGACGATGTCGGCGTTGCGCACGTGGGCGGCCAGGTCGCGCGTGCCGGTGTGGCACAGCGTCACCGTGGCGTTCTCGGAGCGGCGCGTCAGCAGCAGGCCGAGGGGCCGGCCGACCGTGAGACCGCGACCGACCACGACGACCTCCGCGCCGGCGATCTCGACGCCGTGGCGGCGCAGCAGCTCGATGGCGCCGACGGGCGTGCAGGGCAGCGGACCGGACTCGCCGAGCACCAGCTTGCCGAGGTTCATCGGGTGCAGGCCGTCGACGTCCTTGTCGGGGTCGACGCGCGACAGCAGCGCGAACTCGTCGAGGCCCGTCGGCTGCTGCACGAGGAAGCCGGTGCAGGCGTCGTCGGCGTTGAGCTCGTCGATGAGGGCCTCCACCTCCGACTGCGAGGCGGTCGCCGGGAGGTCGCGGCGGATCGAGGTGATGCCGATCTCCGCGCAGTCCTTGTGCTTCGCACCGACGTACCAGTGCGAGCCGGGGTCGTCGCCGACCAGCACCGTGCCGAGGCCGGGCACGACGCCCTGCTCCTTGAGCACCGCCACGCGCTGGGCGAGCTCGGCCTTGATGGTCTTCAGCGTCGCTGCGCCGTCGAGGGTCTGTGCCGTCACGGTGGTCATCCTAGGAGTGGGATCAGTGAAAGAAGTGGCGCGCGCCGGTGAGGTACATCGTCACGCCGGCCGCCTCGCAGGCCGCGACGACCTCGGCGTCGCGCACCGAGCCACCGGGCTGCACGATCGCCTTCACGCCGGCGTCGATGAGGATCTGCGCACCGTCGGCGAACGGGAAGAACGCGTCGGAGGCGGCGACCGCGGAGGTCACCCGCTCCCCCGCCCGCTCGACCGCGAGCCGGCACGAGTCGACGCGGTTGACCTGGCCCATGCCGACGCCGACCGACGCACCGTCGGCGGCCAGCAGGATCGCGTTGGACTTCACCGAGCGGCAGGCCTTCCAGGCGAAGGCGAGGTCGGCGAGCAGCTCCGGCGAGGCGGCCTCGCCCGTGGCGAGGGTCCAGGTCGTGGGGTCGTCGCCCTCGGCGTCGACCTCGTCGCGCGCCTGCAGCAGGAGCCCGCCCGAGATGGGGCGGATCTCGGCACCGCCGCGGCTGGCGGGCGCGCACTCGAGGATCCGGATGTTCTTGCCGCCGCGCGGCAGCGCCTGCAGCACCTCGACGGCCCCGTCGTCGTAGCCCGGCGCCACGATCGCCTCGGTGAAGGTCTCGCGCAGCTGCTCGGCCATCGCCACCGAGACGGGGCGGTTGACCGCGATCACGCCGCCGAAGGCGGAGACCGGGTCGCAGGCGTTGGCACGCTCGTGCGCCTGGGCCACGTCGGCCCCCACCGCGATGCCGCAGGGGTTGGCGTGCTTGATGATCGCGACGGCGGGCTCGTCGAAGGTGTAGGCGGCCCGCCGGGCGGCGTCGGCGTCGACGTAGTTGTTGTAGGACATCTCCTTGCCGTGGAGCTGGGTCGCCTGCGCGATGCCCGGCTCCGGCACGAAGTCGTTGGTGTAGATCGCGGCGGACTGGTGCGGGTTCTCGCCGTAGCGCAGCACCTCCTCCTTGGTCCACGTCGCGCCCATCCACGCCGGGAAGCCGGTGCCCTCGGAGGTGTCGGTCAGCACGTTGCCCATCCACGACGCCACGTGGACGTCGTAGGTCGCGGTGTGCACGAACGCCTCGGCGGCGAGGCGCTTGCGCTCGGCCAGCGTGAAGCCGCCGGCGGCCACGGCGGCCAGCACGGCGTCGTACGCCACGGGCGAGGTGACGATGGCGACGCTCGGGTGGTTCTTGGCTGCGGCGCGCACCATCGACGGGCCGCCGATGTCGATCTGCTCCACGCACTCGTCGGGGCTCGCACCCGAGGCGACGGTCTGGGTGAAGGGGTAGAGGTTGCTGACGACGAGGTCGAACGGCTCGACGCCGAGCTCCTCGAGCTGCGCGACGTGGGACTCGAGGCGGCGGTCGGCCAGGATGCCGGCATGCACGCGCGGGTGCAGCGTCTTGACCCGGCCGTCGAGGCACTCGGGGAAGCCGGTGAGGTCCTCGACCTTGGTGACCGGCAGCCCCAGGGACTCGATCAGCGCGGCGGACCCGCCGGTGGAGACGAGCTCGACGCCGGCCTCGTGCAGGCCGCGGACGAGGTCGTCGAGGCCGGCCTTGTCGTAGACGGACACCAGGGCTCGGCGGACGGGGATGCGGTGCTCTGCGGATTCGGGGGACACGGGACTCCTCGGATGCTGATTGAGTCGGGGCACCCAGGCGTTCGATGCTCCCGCGCGTCACTCCCTGGTGGTGGCCCACCTGCGCCAGTCGTGTGGCAGCAGACTAGCGACCGTCGGTGCCGATGCGAACCCGGCGGCCGTCGACCGTGATCCCCTCGCGCGCGATCCGGCCGACCGCCTCGACGAGCATCGCCCGCTCGGCGGTCTTGATCCGCTCGTGGAGCGACTCGACGTCGTCGTCCTCGGCCACCTCGACCGGCACCTGCGCGACGATCGGGCCGGTGTCGACGCCGGCGTCGACCACGAACAGGGTGGCCCCGGTGACCTTGACGCCGTGCTCGAGCGCGTCGCGCGGGCCGTGCATCCCCGGGAAGGCCGGGCACAGCGCGGGGTGGGTGTTGAGCGTCAGGAACCGCTCGAGGAAGTCCGTCGACAGCAGCTTCATGAAGCCCGCCGACACCACCACGTCGGGCTCGAAGCGCTCCACGACGGTCGCCAGCGCGGCGTCCCAGCCCTCGCGGGTCTCGAAGTCCGACACCGACCGCGCGAAGGTGGGGACGCCGGCCCGGTCGGCGCGCGCCAGGCCCTCGATCCCGTCCCGGTCGGCACCGACGGCGACCACGCGGGCGCCGTACGCCGGATCGGCACAGGCGTCGAGCAGCGCCTGGAGGTTGGTGCCGGACCCCGAGACGAGGACGACGAGGCGTGCGGGGCGGTTCACGACCGGGAGTCTAGGCGCGGTGGGACGGCGCCGAGCACCGCCGTCCGCTCCCGGACCAGCCGGGCCGCGACGAGCGCGGCGATCGCGGTGGTGACCGGGACGGCGGCGAGGATGCCCAGCCCGCCGACGAGCCCGCGCACCACCTCCTGCGCCACGATCTCCTGGCTCACCGCGATCCCGAAGGGCAGCTCGAGCGCGGAGAAGACCAGCATCAGCGGCAGGGTCGCGCCGACGTAGGCCAGGACGAGGGTGTTGACCGTCGAGGCGGCGTGCGAGCGGCCGATGCGCATCGCCCGCACGAACAGCGAGCGGGTGGTCGCCTCGGGGTCGAGGTCGGCGAGCTCCCACACCGCCCACGTCTGGGTGACGGTGACGTCGTCGAGCACGCCGAGCGCGCCGATCACCAGGCCGGCGAGCAGCAGTCCCCGGAGGTCGACCTGGGCGGCGATGCCGGAGATGTACTGGCTGCCCTCGTCGACCTGCCCGGTGAAGTGGCCGACCCGGGTGAAGACCCAGCCGAGCACGCCGATGACCACCAGCGAGACGAGCGTGCCCAGCATCGCGACGGTCGAGCGCACGTCGAACCCGTGCGACAGGTAGAGCGTGACCAGCATGATCGCGGCCGCCGTCACGACCGCGACCGCGAGGGGTGACGAGCCCTCCATGATCGCGGGCAGGGTGAACATCGCGATGAGCACGAGCGAGTACGCCAGGCTCGCCAGCGCCCCGATGCCCCGCCAGCGCGACAGCAGCAGGACGCCGACGGCGAAGAGGATCGTGAGTGTCAGCAGCGGCGGTCCGCGGTCGAAGTCCTGGAAGGCGTAGCGCTCGCCCTCGGGCGCCTCCGGGGCGTAGGACACGACGATGCGGTCGCCCACCGCCACCTCGGGAGCACCCGGGCCGTAGGGCATGAACGCCTCGGCCTCGCCCGGGGCGCCGGGACCGCTGACCAGGTCCACCTGGGCGAGGCGGCACCCGTCGACGTCGTTGCGGCACTCGCCGACCTGCGTGACGACCGCCTTGCCGCGCTCGACGTCGGTGCCGATGCCGGTGACCTGGAGGTTGCCGTCGGGCCAGAGCACCACGAGCCCGACGACGGTCGCGAGGACGAGCGGGGCGACCAGGAGCGCGACCAGCACCCGCAGCCGGCGCGGGGCAGGGCCGAGCGGCCGGTCGCCGTGACCGTGACCAGCGCCCACGTCAGTCCTCGGTGGACTCGGTCGACCGGGCGGATTCGGCGGGCTCCGGCCAGGCCCGGTTGGAGCGCCACACCAGCAGCGCGACGACGGAGGCACCGAGCAGCGCACCGACACCGCACGCCGTGACGGAGTGGAACAGCACGTCGCGGGTGAACGGCCCGACGAAGCGCATCCGTCCCGGCCCGGCGGCGCCGCCGGAGAGCGAGGCGAGCAGCGCGAAGCCGAAGCCGGCGACCAGCCCGCCGCCGCACCCGGCCAGCGCGACCTGGTCCCAGGTCAGCGCGCGCGGACGCAGCGTGCGGTAGGCGGCGACCGCGGCGACCAGCGGCGGCAGCGCCATCAGGCCGCCCACCCAGCCGGCCGGCGTACCGACCGAGGGCAGCGCGGCGAGCAGGGGCACGACCGGGAGGGGTCCGACGACGACCGCCGCCGGCGAGACCAGCGTGGCACCGCCGACCGCGAAGCCCGGGCCGAGCAGGAACGAGCCGGCGTAGAGCGCGGCGTTGGGCGCGAAGGCGGCGTTGACGACGGAGTAGAGGCCGGCCTCGGCCGGGCTCGGGTGGAGGCTCGAGGTCATCGTCGCCGCCTCGCCGAACGACATCGCCAGCGCGGCCAGGAAGGTGAGCATCGAGACCACGAGCAGCGTGCCGAGCACGGCGCCCGCGACTGCGGCCCCGGCCCGCACGGTCGGGGGCGCGAGGGCCGCCCAGATGGCGGCACGGCCGGAGCCGGTCGCGATCGCGGGCGCCGCGACGAGCGCAGTCATCACGGTCGTCCAGGCGAGCACGCGCGGCACGGACGGGTCCGCGGTCGTGCCGGCAGCGAGCGTGGCGACGACGACCGCCACCACGGCGTAGCCGGCGAAGAAGGTCGCGATCGCGATCGGGACGGTGAGGTCGCGCTCGCCGTCGGAGATGCGGTCGGCGTCGGGACCGTGGCTGGAGACCGCGTCACCGACGCGGTGGCCCAGGCGCCACATCGACCAGACGCTCATCGCGGTGATGCCGAGCGGCACGATCGTGACGCGGGCGCCCATGACGGTGAAGCCTGACCCGTGGCCGGCCAGCCAGGCGAGGGCGCCCATCCGCATCCCGTCGCGCGGGGCGCCGTGCACGCCGGCGTCGGTGACGAACCAGCCGATGACCCCGACGGCCAGCAGGACGACCAGCGGGGCGAGCGCCGCGCACACGCCGCCGAGGGTCGCGATCAGGACCAGCGGCCGCTGCCGGGCAGGGTCGGTCCGCACGGTGTCGGGACGGGTGAGGAGCGACGTCATGGCCGATCCATCATCACCCGGCACCCACGGCGGACCGTGCTCCCACGCCGCACTCCCAGCCCTCAGGGATCGATGTGCGCGCCGGGTGCCACTCCCGTACCGTGGAGCGGGTCATGAGGAGCCCCGAGACCTTCGACGCCTACTACGTCGAGACACGCACGCGCCTCCTGCACGAGGCGTACGCCCTCACCGGCGACGCGCCGGCCTCCCGGGCCGCCGTGCGGGACGCGTTCGTCGTCACCTGGCACCACTGGCGCAAGGTCAGCGGCCTCGACGACCGCGACGGCTACGTCCGCCCCCTCGCCTTCCGGCGGGCGCGACGCAAGCACACCGCCCGCATCTGGCACCGCGACAAGTCCCTGGCCCCCGAGGTGCGCGCCACCCTCGACGCCCTCGCCAAGCTGACCCCGCGCCAGCGCGAGCTGCTGGTGCTCAACGCACTCTCCTCGCTGTCGCTGACCGACATCGGCCGCATGGTCGGCCTCCCCCGCTCCGACGCCGAGCGCGAGCTGCAGACCGCCACGTCGCAGTTCTCGCTGGCGCGCGACGCCCGGACGACGGACGTACGCCGCCTCCTCCAGGACCTCGCCGCCCCGCTCGAGGAGATCCGGTGGCCGCGGGCGACCGTCATCCGCCGCGCGGGCGCCGCACGTCGTCGCACGCACACGGTGATCGGTGCGGGCGTGGCCGCCGCCGCCCTCGTCGTGTCCGGCTCGCTGGTGGCCACCGGCGCCGACGCCGAGCCGACGAGCCTGCGCGAGGAGAAGGTGACGGCCGGGATCACCGTCCACGCCCCGGAGCCGGTCAGCGCGACGGGCGAGCCGATCATCGACGAGGCAGCGCTGCTCTCCCCGGCCCAGATGGCGCGCTTCGGCGCCGGCCTCGACTGGTCGGAGACCGCCACCACGGACAACCTGTCGGGCAACGGCCTCCTCGCGCCCTGCCAGCGGGAGCGGTTCGCCGACCCCGAGGGCGTCACCGCCCTCGCCCGCACGTGGGAGGGCACCGCGACCCGCACCGTGCGCACCAAGGTCGGCACGGGGAAGCGGAAGCGCACCGAGACGCAGGTGGAGGCGACCGCCGTCCAGCTCGTGGAGATGTCGCGCGACGCCGACCAGGCAGCGGCGAGCTTCCAGACCGCCTCGATCTGGTACGCCGGCTGTGTCGACCCGCGCACCCAGCTCATGGACACCAGCACGGTCAAGCGCGTCGGCGACGAGGCCCGCGCCTTCCGGCTGCGGACGTGGGGCAAGCAGCCCGCGACCCTCACCGTGGGCGTGGCCCGCACCGGCAGCCTCGTGGTCACCACCGTCGTCCGCAGCACCGGTCGTGCGGCGAGCGACAGGGCGACCCGCACCGGCCTCGCCGCCTCCGTCAACGCGCTCTGCGGCACCGAGGGTGCCGGGGCGTGCGCCGGCCGGGCGCGCTCGAACCGGACCGCACCCCTCGACATCGGTGCGCCGCCCGGCTTCCTCTCGGTGGTCGACCTGCCGCCCGTCGCGTCGGTGATCGGGCCGTGGGTGGGCACCGACCCCGAGCGGGCCACCACGAACTTCGCGGCCACCCGCTGCGACCGCACGACCTTCGCCGGTGACGGCATCTCGCGGGCGAAGACCCGCACCTTCGTCTTCCTCGAGACCCCCAACGCCACGCAGCTCGGCCTGACGCAGACGATCGGCGAGATGTCGACGGGGAAGGCACGGAAGTTCGTCGAGACGGTCCGCACCCGGATCCGGCAGTGCGGCCAGGCCAACCTCGGCACACGGTCACCCCGCTCGCCTCGTCGTCGTCCAAGGCAGGCGACCTGAGCGTGTGGGCGCTGTCGATCGAGCTCAACGACAGCCAGTCGTTCCCCTTCCTGATGGCGATCGTCCGTGACGGCACCGCCGTCTCGCAGCTCGGCTTCGCCCCGGTGCGCGACATGACGATGGCGCGCGACGACTTCGTCGCGCTCTCCCGGCGGATGCTCGAGCGCCTCGAGGGCCTCCCCCGCTGAGCCTGCCGCGCTGAGCCTCCCAGGGACTGACGCAACCTTTTCACCTCCCGCGGTGTCTTAGGTGTCATGAGGTCCTCCGCTCGACTGCTCCCCGCGGTCCTGGTCTGCACGGTCGCGCTCGCCGCGTGCGGCAGCCAGCCCTCGGGCGACGCCTCGGGCGGCTCGGCCTCGTCCGCCGCGGACGGCACGTCGGAGCAGGAGACGGCCACCGCGGTGCCGACGACCGGCATCCCCGACGACTTCCCCCTGGCTGCCGGGATGGGCGGTCCGGCGGACAGCATCCCCACGTCCCGCACCGGCACCGGACTGCGTGACCTCGAGCTGTGCGGCACTTCCCCGCTGCGCGGACTGGGCACGCGCGACCGCATGGTCGCCGACAACAGCGGCGGCGAGGCCGCCGACACCCGCGAGCTGGTGCTGCTCGGCAGCCCCGACGCCGCGACGCTGGTGGCGCAGGCCTTCGCCGACCTGCCGTCGACCTGCGACGGCTCCGCCGGCACGGGCGACATGAGCACCACCACCGAGCTGCGCGAGTCGACCTTCGGCGATGCTCCCGCGGCCGTGCTCGTGCAGGGCTACGTCTTCGACGGGGACCCCGGGCCCGGACACCTCGTCGTCCACGTCGTGCCCGTCGGGTCGGCCCTGCTGGTGACCCGGACGTACGGCGAGTGGCCGGAGGTCGCCGAGGGCATCGACGAGACCACCGAGCACGTGGCGGAGACCGTCGCGGCGATGGACGTCTTCGCCGAGGACGAGACGCCCACCGAGACGCCCACCGGCGCGACCTCGCCGTCCGCGATCCCGGACGACTTCCCGACTGCTCGCCGGCTGGCCGGAGAGCTCGGAGGCCGACGGCGAGGGCCGGGTCGGGCCGACGCGGTCGGACGCGGCCCTCCGGTTCACCAGCTGCGGCGAGACGTGGGTCGACCCGCCGCACGCCGACCGGCTCCGGGCCGAGTGGAACAGCGCCGAGGACTACCGGACCCGCGTGCTGACGACGTACGCCGACGAGGCCGGGGCCGAGGACATGGTCGACGGGCTGGTCGCGCAGCTGCAGTCCTGTCCCACCGAGCCCGCGGGCGACGACGGGTTCGGGGTCGAGCGCGAGGTCCGCCCGGTCACGCTCGGCGACGAGGCGTGGGCGATACTCGAGGCCGACACGTTCAACGAAAGTCCGTCGGTCTTCGGTGCGAGCACCGTGGTCGTGCGGGTCGGACGTGCGGTGCTCGTCGTGAGCCACGGGGGCCATGCCGGTTATCCGGGCGGCGACGGGCAGCGCCAGGTCGATGCCATCGGGTCCCAGGCCACGAAGGCGATCGCCATGATGTGTCAGTTCACGAAAACGGGGTGTTAACCAGTCATGTCCATTCCATCCACGCTGGCCAGCTCGGCCTGCCCGACCCTCCCCTCGCCGCGCCGCGCGTCAGCGGTGGCGCCGGTGCGCCTCCTCGGCGCACACGTCGTGTGGCGGATCCTGTGGGAGGCCCAGCGGCCGGCCCGTCATCGCCACGGGCAGCAACACCCGAAATCGACGACGGCCCCGCAGGTGGACCTGCGGAGCCGCCTCGAGATCGTTGATCAGAGGTTCTGAAGGACCTCACGCATGAGCGCGGCGGTCTCCGACGGCGTCTTGCCGACCTTGACCCCGGCGGCCTCGAGGGCCTCCTTCTTGGCCTGCGCGGTGCCCGACGAGCCCGAGACGATGGCGCCGGCGTGGCCCATCGTCTTGCCCTCCGGAGCGGTGAAGCCGGCGACGTAGCCGACGACCGGCTTGGTCACGTGGTCCTTGATGTAGGCCGCGGCCCGCTCCTCGGCGTCGCCACCGATCTCGCCGATCATCACGATCGCCTTGGTGTCGGGGTCGTTCTCGAACGCCTCGAGCGCGTCGATGTGCGTGGTGCCGATGATCGGGTCGCCGCCGATGCCGATGGCGGTGGTGAAGCCGTAGTCCTTCAGCTCGAACATCATCTGGTAGGTCAGCGTGCCCGACTTCGAGACCAGGCCGACCGGGCCCTTGCCCGCGATGGTGTGCGGCGTGATGCCGGCGAGCGACTCCTCCGGGGTGATGATGCCGGGGCAGTTGGGGCCGATCATCCGGGTGGACTTGCCCTCGAGGTACTGGACGACCTCGGCGGTGTCGAGCACCGGCACGCCCTCGGTGATCACCACGAGGAGCGGGATCTCGGCGTCGATGGCCTCGATGCAGGCGTCCTTGGTGAAGGCGGGCGGCACGAAGGCGACGGACACGTCGGCGCCGGTCTCCTTCATGGCCTCCTCGACGGTGCCGAAGACCGGCAGCTCCTTGCCGCCGAGCTCGACCGTCGTACCGGCCTTGCGGGCGTTGACGCCGCCGACGATGTTGGCGCCCGACTCGACCATGAGGGTGGTGTGCTTCGCACCCATCCCGCCCGTCATGCCCTGGACGATGATCTTGGAGTCCTTGTTGAGGTAGATAGACATCTCTTCTGTTCTCTCTCTCAGGCCTGGTGGGCGAGCTCGGCGGCCTTGTCGGCCGCGCCGTCCATCGTGTCGACCTGGGTGACCAGGGGGTGGTTGAGCTCGTCGAGGATCGCGCGACCCTTGTCGACGTTGTTGCCGTCGAGGCGTACGACGAGGGGCTTGGTGGCGCTGTCGCCGAGGATCTCGAGCGCGCCCTTGATGCCGTTGGCGACCTCGTCGCAGGCGGTGATGCCGCCGAAGACGTTCACGAAGACGCTCTTGACCTGCTCGTCGTTGAGGATCACGTCGAGGCCGTCGGCCATCACCTGGGCGTTGGCGCCGCCGCCGATGTCGAGGAAGTTGGCGGGCTTCACGCCGCCGTGCGCCTCACCGGCGTACGCGACGACGTCGAGGGTGCTCATCACGAGGCCCGCGCCGTTGCCGATGATGCCGACCTGGCCGTCGAGCTTGACGTAGTTGAGGCCCTTGTCCTTGGCCTTCGACTCGAGGGCGTCGGCCTCCTCGCGGATCTCGAACTGCGCGTGGTCGGGGTGGCGCACCTCGGAGGCGTTGTCGTCGAGCGAGATCTTGCCGTCGAGCGCCTCGAGCTTGTCGCCCTCGAGGCGGGCCAGCGGGTTGACCTCGACGAGGGTCGCGTCCTCCTGGACGTAGACCTGCCAGAGGTTCTGGACCATCTCGATGGCCTGGTCGCGCAGCTCGGCGGGGAACTTCGCCTCGTCGACGATCGCGGCGGCCTTCTCGGGGGTCACGCCCTCGAGCGCGTCGATGCGGATCTGGCGCACGGCCTCGGGGTTGGTCTTGGCGACCTCCTCGATCTCCACGCCGCCCTCGACCGAGGCGATGCACAGGTGCGAGCGGTTGGAGCGGTCGAGCAGGAAGGAGAAGTAGTACTCCTCCACCGGCGGCGTCGCCGGGGTCACGAGGACCCGGTTGACGGTGAGGCCCTTGATCTCCATGCCGAGGATGTCGCGGGCGTAGGACTCGGCCTCGTCGGCCGTCTTGGCGATCTTCACGCCGCCGGCCTTGCCGCGGCCGCCGGCCTTGACCTGGGCCTTGACGACGGTGACTCCGCCCATCTCCTCGGCGGCTGCGCGTGCGGCCTCGGGGGTCTCGGCGACCACACCCAACGTCGTTGCGACTCCGTGCTTCGCGAAGAGCTCCTTCGCCTGGAATTCCATCAGGTCCACGAGGTGACCGATCCTTTTCATTTGCGGGCTAAGTCGAAGGTTTCCCTCGCACCCTAGACCTCGGCGGCCTCGTTCTTCGAGGTCGGGTGGACGTGGTGGTGGTCACCCCCGGCTACGTTGACGGACATGTCCTCGGCGACCTCCTCGGTGATGTGGTTCAGGCGCGACCTGCGGGTGCGCGACAACCCGGCGCTCCTCGCGGCGCTCGAGGAGGGGAGCACCACGGCGCTCTTCGTCCTGGACCCGGCCATCTGGTCGGGCGCCGGCGCCGCCCGACGCGCGTGGCTCGCGGCCAACGTCCTCGCGCTCGCCGAGAAGATCCCGCTCACCATCCACCACGGCGACCCGCGCGAGGTCGTGCCCCGCGTCGCCGACGGTCGCCGGGTGCACGTCTCGGCGGAGACGACGCCCTACGGCCGCCGTCGCGACGAGGCGGTCGGCGAGCAGGTCGAGCTCGTCGCCACCGGTTCGCCGTACGCCGTCGGCCCGGGCCTGGTGCGCAACGGGAGCGGCAACCCCTACCAGGTGTTCACGGCCTTCGCGCGGGGCTGGCGCGAGCGCGGCTGGCCCGAGCCGGCCCCCACGCCCCGCTCCCCCGACCTCGCGCCCGCGGACTCGCACACGCGGGCCGTCGACATGCTCGAGAAGGCGGTCGCGGACGCGCCGTTCGAGCTGCCCGGTGCCGGCGAGGACGCGGCCTGGCGCCGCTGGCGCTCCTTCCGCGACGACGGCCTGCGCGCCTACTCCGACGAGCGCGACCGCCCCGACCACGACGGGACCTCCCGGCTCTCCCCCTACCTCCACCTCGGGGTGCTGCACCCACGCTCGCTGCTGGCCGACATCGACACCCGGTCGACGTACGCCAACGAGATCGCGTGGCGCGAGTTCTACGCCGACGTGCTGTGGCACGAGCCCTCCTCGGCCTGGACCGACCTCAAGCCCGCGCTGAAGGGGATGACCTACGACGAGCCGGAGGACGCCATCGAGGCGTGGCGCACCGGCACGACGGGCTTCCCGATCGTCGACGCCGGGATGCGGCAGCTGCTGCACTCCGGCTGGATGCACAACCGGGTGCGGATGATCACCGCCTCGTTCCTCACCAAGGACCTGCACGTGTGGTGGCCCGTCGGTGCGCGCCACTTCCTCGACCTGCTGATCGACGGTGACGTCGCGTCCAACAACCACGGCTGGCAGTGGGTCGCCGGCACGGGCACGGACGCCTCGCCCTACTTCCGCGTCTTCAACCCGATCACCCAGGGCCTCAAGTTCGACCCGCAGGGCGACTACGTACGCCGCTGGGTCCCCGAGCTCGCCCACCTGCCCGGCAAGGCGGCCCACGAGCCGTGGAAGTCCGACGTCGGATACGAGAAGGACTACCCCCTCCGCATCGTCGACCACGCCGACGAACGGGTCGAAGCACTCGATCGCTACCAAGCTGCACGCGGCTGACCTGCGGTTATGCACGAATTTTGCCGTCAATGTCTTTTTCCGTGATCTATCCGTTACAGTCGTGCGCGGTCTTGCCGACCTCAAACCCCCCTGATGACGACCCGGCAGATTGGTAACTATTTCTTATGGGCAACCACCGAGCGGAGCGCGCTCCCAAGCGACGCACCTCCTCGGCAACGGATGCACCGCTGATCGGAAAGCGTCGAGCTACCACGCCGACCCGCCGTTCTGTGTTGCGCAGCGTGCCGTCCCTGCCTCTCGTGGCCGGGGTCGCCGTGCTCGCCATCTCCGCAGGTGGGGCCGTCACCGCATCGGGTGCGGGCGTCACCGCCCTGACCTCGTCGGGCTCCTCGCTGGACGCCCAGGGCTCGATCAGCTCGGCCGCCGGGCAGGTGCTCGCGCGCCGCGGCGCGGTCGTCAGCCGCAACGGGAACCGCGACGCCACGGGTGAGGAGACCGACCCCGAGCTGGTCGCCCTCGCCGAGAAGCAGATGGCCGAGCGTGAGGCCAAGCTCGCCGAGATCCGCAAGGCCGCGGAGAAGCAGGCAGCGAAGATCAAGGAGAACAAGTGGCTTCTCCCCCTCGACGCCTACCAGATCACCGCGACCTTCGGCCAGTACGGCCTCTGGGCCAGCTATCACACCGGCCTCGACTTCAACGGCAACACCGGTGACCCGATCCACGCCGTCGCCAACGGCACGGTCACCTCGACCGGCTACGACGGCGCCTACGGCAACAAGACCGTCGTGACCCTCGATGACGGCACCGAGATCTGGTACTGCCACCAGACCACCATCTACGTCTCCGTCGGCGAGCGCGTCTACGGCGGCGACACCATCGGCACCGTCGGCGCCACCGGCAACGTCACCGGCTCGCACCTCCACCTCGAGGTCCGCCCCGGCGGCGGTGGCCCGGTCGACCCGTTCCAGGCCTTCGTCGAGCACGGCATCGTCCCCTGACCTGCGGCTGCGTCAGCAGCAGCTCGGTCACGAATGCGTGGCGCCCGAGCGGTGCATGAGGGGCACTCTGGGCCACTCGAAGCCCCTCACACACCGCCCACCGGCGCGTGGCACGCCGACGCCCGCGAGGGCGGTGGCTGAGGAGGATTCCGAGGACCTCGGACCCCCGTCACACACCGCTCGGAGCGAGCGGCGTTCGCACCAGCGGTGGCCGGGCCACAATCGGCAGCCCGCGAGTGTGGCTGGACCACCGCCCACAGGCGAGTCGTCGTACGACGCGCGCACCAGCGGTGGCCGGGCCACGTTCGGCAGCCCGGGAGTGTGGCTGGACCACCGCTCACGGGTCTCGATACGACCGCTCGTTCCTCGCGGGCTACTCGACCAACAAACTGGTCAGAGCTTCTCGACCGGGGCGTAGCGCAGCAGCAGGCGCTTGACGCCGTCGGAGCCGAAGTCGATCGAGGCGACGGACTTCTCGGCGACCCCGTCGACCGCGACGACGGTGCCCATGCCGAACGAGTCGTGCACGACGCGGTCGCCGGGTGACAGGCTCGGGATCTCGCGGGCCGGCTTGGCCTTGGAGGCGGCATCGGCGCGCAGGGCGGCCGAGGAGAAGTTGCGACGCCCGGCGTCGGTCGGGGTGCCGAGGCGGGCGGAGCCGCCGGCGTGGTCGGGGCGACCCCAGCGGGTCTGCTCGGCGGCCGTACGCCGCCAGTCGACGAGGTCGACCGGGAGCTCGTCGAGGAACCGGCTGGCGGGATTGTGGCTGGGAGCGCCCCACGCGGACCGGACGAGGGCACGGGAGACGTAGAGGCGCTTCTCGGCACGGGTGACGCCCACGTAGGCCAGGCGGCGCTCCTCCTCGAGCTCCGGCTGGTCGCCGAGCGAGCGCTGGTGCGGGAAGACGCCGTCCTCCAGTCCGGTGAGGAAGACGACCGGGAACTCGAGTCCCTTGGCGGTGTGGAGCGTCATCAGCGTCACCACGCCGGAGTCGTCGCCGTCGGGGGTGTCGGGGATCTGGTCGGCGTCGGCCACCAGGGCGACCCGCTCGAGGAAGTCGCCCAGACCCACCGAGACGGTGCCGGCCTCGACCTCGGCCGGGTCGGCGCTCGGGCCGGGCTGCGGGTCCTCGGCGAACTCGCGGGCCACGGCGACGAGCTCGGCGAGGTTCTCCGCGCGGGTGCCGTCCTGGGGGTCGTCGCTGGCCTCGAGCTCGGCGAGGAGTCCCGAACGCTCGAGGACCGACTCGAGGATCACGTCGGGACGCTCGTCAGCCTCGACCATCGACTGGATCTCCTGGACCATCGCGACGAACGCCTCGATGTTCTTCAGGCTGCGCGTGGCCAGCCCCGGTGCCTCCGCGGCGCGGGTCAGCGCCTCCCAGAAGGTGATCCGGTCCCGCTCGGCGAGGGCGGCGATGCAGGCCTCGGCCCGCTCCCCGATGCCGCGCTTGGGGGTGTTGAGCACCCGGCGCAGCGAGATCTCGTCGGCGGTGTTGACCAGCATCCGGAGGTAGGCCAGCGCGTCGCGGACCTCGCGGCGCTCGTAGAAGCGCACCCCGCCGACCACCTTGTAGGGCTGGCCGGTGCGGATGAACACCTCCTCGAAGACCCGCGACTGGGCGTTGGTGCGGTAGAACACGGCGACGTCAGCAGGGCGTACGTCGCTGTCGTCGACGAGCTTGTCGATCTCCTCGCTGACGAAGCGGGCCTCGTCGTGCTCGTCGTCGGAGACGTAGCCGACGATCCGCGACCCCTCGCCCGCGTCGGTCCACAGCCGCTTGGGCTTGCGCCCCAAGTTGTTGCCGATGACCGAGTTGGCAGCCGTCAGGATGGTCTGCGTCGAGCGGTAGTTCTGCTCGAGCAGGATCGTCTGCGCGCTCGGGAAGTCCTGCTCGAAGTCCATGATGTTGCGGATGTCGGCGCCGCGGAACGCGTAGATCGACTGGTCGGCGTCGCCCACGACCATGAGCTCGCTCGGCTCGACCTCCTGGTGGCCCTCCTCGAGGGACTGCCCGCAGAGCTGCTGGATCAGGCTGTACTGCGCGTGGTTGGTGTCCTGGTACTCGTCCACCAGCACGTGGCGGAACCTCCGGCGGTAGTTCTCCCGCACGTCGGGGAAGGCCTGCAGCAGGTGGACCGTCGTCATGATCAGGTCGTCGAAGTCGAGCGCGTTGGCATCGCGCAGGCGGCGCTGGTAGTTCGTGTACGCCTTGGCGTAGGCCTCCTCGAAGGAGTTGCGCGCCTCCTTGGCGGCGTCCTCGGCGTCGCGCAGCTCGTTCTTCTGGTCGGAGACCCAGTGGAGCACCGCGTTGGGCTGGTAGCGCTTGGGGTCGAGCTCGAGGTCGCGCAGCACCAGCGTCATCAGCCGCTTGGAGTCGGCGGCGTCGTAGATCGAGAAGTTGGACTTGAAGCCGACCCGGTCGATCTCCTTGCGCAGGATCCGCACGCACGAGGAGTGGAAGGTCGAGACCCACATGATCTTCGCCCGGTTGCCGACGAGGTCCTGCACGCGCTCCTTCATCTCGGCCGCGGCCTTGTTGGTGAAGGTGATGGCGAGGATCGACCCGGGGTGCGCCTTGCGCTCGGAGATCAGCCAGGCGATGCGCCGCGTGAGGACGCGGGTCTTGCCCGATCCGGCACCGGCCACCACGAGCAGGGGCGCGCCGGAGTGCGTCACGGCCGCCCGCTGGGGGTCGTTGAGCCCCTCGAGGAGGGGGTGCTCGAGCAGGGCCGCCTGGGTCGGTCCGGGAGGGGTGGGAGGAGTCATCTCGTCCCAACCCTATGCGGCCGGTCCGACAGGTGCGTCAGGCGTTCGTCAGGCGTTCAGTCAGGCGTGGACGGGTGACCAGAACACGGCCACCGCGATGTTCGCGATCGTCAGCAGGAGCAGCCCGAAGTAGAGGCCGCGGGGGATGCTCGGCTTGCGCATGTTGACCATCACGAGCACCAGGATCACCAGCCCGATCGCGAACTTCACGCCGATCTTGGCGTGGTCGGGAGAGCCCAGGCTCTCGAGCACGCCGACGAGCAGCAGCCCGGCGAGGAAGGCCGTCCCGATCCCGTCGCGCATGAGCGAGTTGACGGCCTTGGTCTCCGAGCGCAGCTGCACGAGGAGGCCACCGAGCAGGGCCGCGTAGCCGAGGATGTGGACGAAGAGCAGCACCAGCCGCAGGGTCTCCATGTCGGACACCCTAGGCCGGTGCGTGCGCTACTTCTTCTTCCGCGGCGCGGGGCGTACGACGAGCACCGGGCAGGGTGCGTAGTGCTGCACGCGCTGCGCGGTGCTGCCGACGAGGACCGCGTCGCTGAGGCCGCGACCGCCGGCGGCGACCACGACCAGCCCGGCGTCGTACTGCTTGGCGGCCTTGATGATCTCGTTGGCGGCCGAGCCGCTGCGGATCCGCTTGTTGACCTTCGGACCCCAGCCGTCGAAGACGGCGGCGACGTTGTCCACGGCGCTCTGGGCGGCGTCGCGGAAGGACCCCTCCGGCCACGTGGCCTTGTTCTCCGTGGTGTCGTCGGCGAAGGCGACGGATGCGAGCGGACGGATCACCGCGATGACCGAGATCTCGGTGACCTTGGTCGGGTCGGCGAACGACTTCAGGTGCTTGGCGGCGGCCAGCGACTGGCGCGAGCCGTCCGTGGCGACGATGACGTGCATCTCAGACTCCCTTCACTTCGTCGAGGTCGGGCGTCTGGGAGGCGGTGCCCTTGTTGCCGAAGAAGTACTCGGCGAGGAACAGGACGAGTCCGACGCCCAGCAGGCCCGCGCACCAGATGAGCGAGTGCGGGTCGTCGTAGACGGTGAAGAAGAGGATCGCGAGGTTGCCCAGCAGCCCGACGAAGAGCAGCGGGGTGTTGGCCCGGAAGAACGGGTGCTCCTCGTCCCGCCCGCGCAGCCTGAGGCAGGCCACGATCACGATCGCGTAGATGGCCAGCAGCAGCACCACGGTGACGGTCGCGAGCCGGCCGACCAGGTCGATGCCGCCCCCTGCGCTGGTGACCAGCGTGCCGATCACCAGCAGCGCGCCGACCACGGCACCGGAGAAGATCAGGCCGACCCAGGGGCTGCGGCGGACCGGGTGGATCTTGGCGAAGACCGCGGGCACGACGTCCTCGCGGGCCATCCCGTAGAGCACGCGCGGCTGCGTCACGATGGTCACGAGCGTCGTGTTCGTGATCGCGATCAGCGCGATGACCGAGAAGAGCGTCTCCATGAAGTCGGTGGAGAACGGCAGGATCCCCTGCTTCACCACCTCGAGCAGCGCGGCGTCCGAGTTGGCCAGCGTGTCGGTCGGCACGGTCAGGGCGGCCGCCATCGAGACCAGCACGTAGACCAGGCCGGCCACCACCATGCCGCCGACCAGGGAGCGCGGGAAGGCCTTGTAGGGGTCGATCGTCTCCTCGGCCACGTTGGCGGTGTTCTCGAAGCCGGTCATCGCGAAGAAGGAGAAGGAGATGCCGGCGAGGACGGCCAGCGCCGGGCTCCCGTAGTCGCCCGAGACGTCGATCTTGGTCAGGACACCGAAGTCGGCGTCGCCGTGGGCGATGTGGACGATGCCGATGATCAGCACGATGAGCAGGCCTGCGACCTCGACGAAGGTCATCAGCATGTTGATCACGACCGACTCGGTGATGCCGATGAAGTTCACGGCCACCAGCACGGCGACGAAGACCAGCGAGACCAGCAGCGCGGGCGGGCCCGACCACAGCGTGTCGAAGTAGGAGGCGAACCCGACGGCGAGCGAGCCGGAGGCGGCCATGCTCGCGGCGAGGAACGACACCGTGACGAGGAAGGTCAACGGGCGGTTGCCGAAGGCCTTGTTGACGTAGAGCGAGGCGCCGGCCGCCTGGGGGTACTTCGTCACCAGCTCGGCGTACGCCGCACCGGTGATCGCCGCGACGGTCACGCCGAGCGCGAAGGCGATCCAGAAGGCGCCGCCGACCGCTGCCGCGACCAGTCCGATGAGGACGTAGATCCCCGATCCGAGCACGTCGCCGAGCGTGTAGAAGAACAGCAAACGGCCCGTGATGGACCGCTTGAGCTCACTGTCCTTCTCGTCCGGACGGGGGACGGTCTCGGTGTCAGACATTCCTTGACCCCATCGGTTCGCCAGCCGGATGTCAAACATCGGCCCACCCCGAGGGGGCGCTCGCCCCTAGAGCAGACGGCGGTCCGAGGCCCATTTCGTGAGCTCGTGACGACTCGACAGCTGGAGCTTGCGCAGCACCGACGACATGTGGGTCTCGACGGTCTTCACCGAGATGAAGAGCTCCTTCGCGACCTCCTTGTAGGCGTAGCCGCGGGCGATCAGGCGCATCACCTCGCGCTCGCGCTCGGTGAGCCGGTCGAGGTCCTCGTCGACCGCCGCGACGTCGATCGAGCCGGCGAAGGCGTCGAGCACGAAGCCGGCCAGGCGCGGCGAGAACACCGCATCTCCCCCGGCGACCCGCGTGATCGCGTCCACCAGCTCGGGGCCGGTGATCGTCTTGGTGACGTAGCCGCGCGCACCGCCGCGGATGGTGCCGATGACGTCCTCGGCGGCGTCGGAGACCGACAGCGCGAGGTAGAGCGCGTCGGGCGAGGGCTGGCGCCGCATCACCTCGACGCCACCACCGCCGGGCAGGTGCACGTCGAGCAGCACCACCTGCGGCTGGAGCTCGTGGACGACCGCGATCGCGGCGTCGGCGTCGGCGGCCTCGCCGACCACCTCGACCAGGCCGGCACCTGCGGCGGCCAGCTCGGCGCGGACACCTGCCCGGAACATGGCGTGGTCGTCGACCAGGACGACTCGGACGGGCCCTCCCTGACTGGGCTGGGTCATCGGTTCTCCTCGTCCTTGCGGCTGTCGGTGCGGGTGCGCGGCATGTGCAGGCGGACCTCGGTCCCCTCGCCGGGAGCAGAGCGTACGTCCGCGCGGCCGCCGTGGCGGCCCATCCGGTCGACGATGCTGCTGCGGACGCCGTGCCGGTCGGTGGCGACGGAGTCGACGTCGAAGCCTGCCCCGCGGTCGCGGACGAAGACGTCGACCGCGGAGTCGGTGGTCTCGGCGTAGACGTCGGCGCGCTGCGTGCCGGCGTGCTTGGCGACGTTGACGACGGCCTCGCGGGCGGCGTGCACGACGGGGCGCAGCTCCTCGTCGAGGGGACAGTCGCCGACCGTGACCACGTCGACGACGACGTTGTGCTGCGTCTCGACGTCGGCGGCCATCTCCTTCAGGGCACCCGCGAGCGTGGTGGAGTCGGGGGTGTCGGCCTCGAAGAGCCACTGGCGCAGGTCACGCTCCTGCGAGCGGGCGAGCCGGGCGACCATGGTCGAGTCGTGCGCGTTCTTCTGGATCAGCGCGAGCGTCTGGAGGACGGAGTCGTGCAGGTGCGCGGCCATGTCGGCGCGCTCCTGGGTGCGGACCCGCTCGGCCCGCTCGGCGCCGAGGTCGTTGACGAGCCGCAGGCCCCACGGCCCGACGACGATCGCCAGTCCGAGCAGCCCGAGCAGCCCGGCGACCAGCACGGGCACGGCGAACCTCGCCTGCCCGGCGGCCACCGCGAAGACGATCATCGCGGTGAGGATCAGGCCGAGGCCGGCGGCGATGCGGGCGTACGCCGCCCAGCCGCCGTTGCCGAAGACCGCCCGGAACGGGTCGATCCGCCCGGACGTGTCGGTCCAGCGCTCACGCTGCGCCTCGTCGGCCTGGCGCCACAGCAGGGCGATGCCGGCGACGCCGAGGATGACCGGCCAGAAGAGCGCGCCCTGGCCGAAGATGCCCTCCACGCCGAGCACCACGCCGAAGAACAGGGCGCCGAGGGCGATCGCCGGCCCGGCGTCACGCAGCCGCGACCGGCGACGCGGGCGCTTCCCGGTGCGCGAGGCGCTCTCCAGGCCGGGAGCGCTCACCTCGAAGAACTGGTCGGCGGGCAGGAACATCCACAGGCCGGCGTAGAGCATCAGCCCGAAGCCGCCGAGGAAGGCGGTCGCGACGAAGAACCCGCGCACCCACAGCACCGGGACGGCCAGGTGCGTGGCGAGGCCGGCGGCGACACCGCCGGCGATGGGCGCCGAGATGTCGCGGTAGGCCCGTCGGGACCGACCGGCTCGGGGCGCGTGTGCCTGGCTCATCGTGCGTCCATCGTCGCAGGCGGGCGCGGCCCGGACCATGAGGACAGACCCCGAGCCGACCCTGAGTCCCACCCCGGCACCGGGACGGCCGAACGGTGCGAATCAGGGCTGTCCCCGATGGTGGCGAGCGGCGCGGGACGGCGAGAGTTGAGCCATGGACAACGTCAGCCCCGCCGCCACGAGCGAGCAGCCCACCCCGCCGCCGCCGGCCCGCAGCCGTCCGGCCCGCGGGTCAGCCGCGACGAGATGAAGGACCTCGGCCGCCTGCGCCGCAGCGTCACCGACCGGCACGTCGCCGGCGTCGCCGGCGGCATCGCGCGCCACCTCGACATCGACGCGATCATCGTCCGCGTCGCCCTCGTCGTCGGAGTGTTCTTCGGCGGCGCCGGCCTCCTGCTCTACGTCGGCGCCTGGCTCCTCGTGCCCGAGGAGGGCACGGAGGACGAGCCGCTCGGGCTCGACCGGCGCAGCCGCTCGATCGCCATCGCGGGTGTCGGCATCATCGCGCTCCTCGCCGCCCTCGGCGACTGGGCCGGCGCCTTCTGGTTCCCGTGGCCGATCGCGATCGTCGCCGCCATCGTGGTGTGGTTCCTGCACCGCAAGGACAAGAACGCCTCCCGGCCGCAGAGCGGCTACGGCTACGACGAGCCCACCTACGCCGAGACCTACGCCGAGACGTCGTACGCCCCGGGCACCGACGAGGCACCCGCGGCGGAGGCCTCCTACGGCCCGCCGACCTACGGTCACCCGACCTACGCCCGCGAGCCGCGTCGGCCGCGGAACCCGCGCAAGCGCGGCCCGAGGCTCTTCCTCTTCACCGTCGCGCTGATCGCGCTCGCCGAGGGCGTCCTGGGCGTGGTCGACCTGGCCGACGGGCCGGTGGTCGACAGTGCGTATCCCGCACTCGCGCTCGGCATCACCGCCGTCATGCTGGTCGTCGGCTCGTTCTGGGGCCGTGCCGGTGGCCTGATCGCGCTCGGCCTCGTCGCCGCGATCGCGACGGCCGGTGCCACGATCGGCAACAACATCGACGAGGAGGACCGCTTCTACGCCCCGACCAGCGCCGGTGACGTGCAGGACCAGTACGACTTCGGTGGCGGGCGGTTCACCCTGGACCTCTCCGACGTGTCCGACGTCGAGGCCCTCGACGGTCGCGACATCGCCATCGACGGTCTCGGCGGCCGCATCGAGGTCATCGTCCCCGACGGGATGGACGTCGACGTGACGACGCAGGTCGTCGGTGGAGACAGCCGGGTCTTCGACCAGCGCAGCGACGGCTTCGACATCACCCAGAACGGATTCCTGGACGGCGGGGACGGCGTCCCCGACATGTCCATCACCATCGACCTGGTCGGCGGCGAGATCCTCGTCCGCGAAGCGGCCTGAGGAGCAACGAGATGACGAGAACAGCAGCTGACAACGACGACACGACGTCTACGGCACCGAGACGTCGACTACGACGAGCCGATGGTCGGCCCGCTGGACGCCCCCGAGCGGACCTCGGGTCGCCACCCGGTCAACATCACCCAGCTCGTCCTCGGCGTCGCCTTCGCCGGCATGGTGCTGGTGTGGGCCCTGGTCCAGGGCGACGTCGTCGAGACCGGCGAGCTCCGCTGGCTGATGCCGATCCCGTGGATCGCGGCCGGAGCCGCGGGCCTCGCCGCGACGGTGTGGCCCGGACGTCGGGCCTGAGCCTCAGCCCAGCGAGCAGGCCGGGAGCGCGAACCACCGCAGGTCGTCGAAGTCGGCGTCCAGGTGGCCGGCGTCCGACCAGTCCGGGGGCGACGCGGCAGCCATGATCGCGCGGCCCTCGTCGAGGTGCTCCTGGAGCACCGAGACGGGGGCCGTCGTCGCGTGCGCCGGCCACTGCATGCTGCCGTCGTCGGCGTACGACACGTGGGCCAGGCGCATCGGCGGCTCGACCGCCCCGGTGCGGTGGTGCCACAGCCCGGTGAGCGGGTCGAAGCGGTAGTCGCCGAGCAGTCGCCAGCCCTCGCGGGCGACGAGGCGCACGGCCTCGACGACGTAGGAGAACACCGCCTCCTCGACGAAGTAGTTGAAGTTCACCCGCACCCAGCCCGGCTTGATGCCCTCGCACCCGGTGGCGATCTGGGCCTCGAAGCGGTGGCTGTGCTCGAGGTCGATGTCGAGCAGCCGGTGCCCGTAGGGCCCGGCGCACGAGCAGCCGCCGCGGGTCTGGATGCCGAAGAGGTCGTTGAGCAGCGCGACCACGAAGTTGTGGTGGAGGTAGGTCCCGTCGGGCGCCTTCACCACGAAGGACACGATCGAGAGCCGCTGGGAGTCGAGGTTGCCGAGGATCTGGATCGTCGGCTCGGCCACCCACGCCTCCACCGCGCGCCGCAGCATCACCTCCTCGTGGGCCTGGATCGTCTCGACGCCGACCGCCTGCTTGAGCTGGAAGACCAGCCCGGCGCGGATCGACTCGACGATCGCCGGGGTGCCGCCCTCCTCGCGGTGGGCCTTGTCGTCGAGGTAGCGGTGCTCGGTCGGGTTGACGTACATGACCGTGCCGCCGCCGGGCACGACCGGCACCCGGTTGACCATCAGCTCGCGCCGCACGACGAGCACGCCCGGCGTGCCGGGGCCGCCGATGAACTTGTGCGGGACTGAGGAAGATCGCGTCCTTGCGGGAGGTGCCGGGGCCGTACATCTCGATGTCGACGTAGGGCGCGCACGCGGCGAAGTCCCAGAAGCTCAGCGCGCCGTGCTCGTGCAGCAGGTCGGCGACGCCCTCGGTGTCGGTGACGATGCCGGTGACGTTGGAGGCGGCGGAGAACGAGCCGATCTTCAGCGGCCGGTCGGCGTGGCGCTCGAGCTCCTCGCGGAGGTGGTCGAGCGAGACCCGGCCGTCGGCGTCCTCGTGGATGGTGACGACGTCGGCGATCGTCTCGCGCCAGCTGACCTCGTTGGAGTGGTGCTCGAAGGGGCCGATGAAGACGACCGGTCGCTCCTCGATGGGGATCGCCGAGCTGAGGTCGTAGCGGTCGTCGAGCCCGGCCGGGATCCGCAGGCCGAGGATGCCGATGAGCTTGTCGATCGCGGCCGTGCTGCCCGACCCGCAGAACACCACGACGGTCTCGTCGTCGCCGCCGACGGCGTCGCGGATGATCCGGCGCGCGTCCTCGCGCAGACGCGTCGTCTGCAGCCCGGTGCCGCTCGCCTCGGTGTGGGTGTTGGCGTAGGCCGGCAGCACCTCGTGGCGGATGAAGTCCTCGATGAAGCTCAGGCTGCGGCCCGACGCGGTGTAGTCGGCGTAGGTCACCCGGCGCGGGCCGTAGGGGCCGAGCATGACCTGGTCGTCGCCGATGACGGAGGCGCGGATGCGCTCGAGGAGGGCGGTCGATGCAGGGGTGTCGCGCGTCACGACCCGAGGGTACGCCGGTGCAAGGCTGTGCCTGTCACCGTGCGCGGCGCACCCAGGTCTTACGGACCGGTGACGACTCGCTGCCGGGCCGGGAACCCGACGCCCTCGGGTGGGACCATGGAGCCATGTCCCGCCTCGTGATGATCGCCGCTGCGCTGCTCGGCCTGCTGCTCGCAGGGTGCGCCGACAGCGGTGCCGGCGGCGACGACGTGGCGCAGGAGCCGTCGTCGTCCGGGTCCACCGCCGTCGGCCGACGCCCCCGAGCCCGAGCCCGAGCCCGAGCCCGGGAGCACGGTGCCCGCGACCCTCGACTTCACCGGGACCACGGTCACGGGCGAGGCGTTCGAGGGCGCGTCCCTGGCGGGGCGTCCCGACCCTGCTGTGGTTCTGGGCACCCTGGTGCCCGACCTGCCGGGGACAGATCCCGCAGGTCGAGGGCATCGCAGCCGACCATGCCGGCGAGCTCAACGTCATCGGCATCGGCTCCCTCGACAGCGCCGAGGCGATCGCGGGCTTCGCGGACGACGTCGACGACGTCGTGCACCTGGAGGACGTCGACGGCGAGCTCTGGAAGCGGTTCGGCGTCACCGAGCAGTCCTCCTTCGTGCTGCTCGACGCCGACGGGACGGTGGTGTTCGAGGCCGGCTACGGCGGCACCGACGACCTGGACGCACAGGTCGACGACGTCCTCGGCTGACCCGTGTCCGAGTCCCTGGCGCTGGCGCTCGCGGCCGGCATGCTCGCAGCCGTCAACCCGTGCGGCTTCGCGCTGCTGCCGGCGTACCTCTCGGTCCTGGTGATCGGCGACGACTCCCCCGGCACGGCGCGCGCGGTCGGTCGGGCGCTGGCGCTGACGGCCTGGATGACGGTGGGCTTCATCGCCGTCTTCGGCGTCTTCGGGCTGGTCATCTCGCCGGTCGCCTCCCAGGTGCAGCAGTACCTCCCCTGGTTCACCGTGGCCTTCGGCGTCCTGGTGGCGGCCGCTGGCCTGTGGCTGGTCGCCGGTCGTGAGCTGCCGACGCTGCGGCTCGGCAGGTCGGGCGGTGCGGCGCTGACCCGGTCCGCGCCGGCCATGGTGGGCTTCGGTGCGTCCTACGCCACCGCCTCGCTGACCTGCTCCATCGCACCGTTCCTCGCCCTGGTCGTCACCAGCTTCCGGGCCGGGTCGGCGGGCGAGGGGGTGCTCCTCTACGTCGCCTACGGAGTCGGCATGGGTCTGCTCGTCGGCCTCGCCGCCGTGGCCGTCGCGCTGGCCCACCGCGGGCTCGTCACGCAGCTGCGCCGCACCGGACGGTGGGTGCCGCGGGTCGGTGGGCTGCTCCTGCTCGTGGTCGGTGCCTACGTCGCGTGGTACGGCGCCTGGGAGCTGCGCGTGCTCGGCGGCGGCGATCCCGCCGACCCGGTCATCGAGGCCGCCGCCCGGCTCCAGCGGACGCTCGCCGACTGGGTCAGGGCGCTGGCTCCCTGATCAGGGCTCGCGGAGCACCGCGAGCGCCTCCTCGGGGTGGTCGGTGATGACCGCGTCGACGCCGGCCGCGAGCAGCGCGCGGACGTGGCCGGCCATGTCGCCGCGGGCGTCGGGAGCATCGCCGTGGCGGAGGTTGCTGGGCAGGAAGCGGTTCTCGGCCCGGACGGTCCACACGTGCACGGTCAGCCCGAGCCGGTGGGCGTCGCGGACCACGGTCGAGGCTGGCCGATCGCTCCCCCGACGTCCCGCGGCAGGACCAGCGAGGCGTGCGGTCCGATGCCGTCGGCGTACTCGTCGATCCCGTCCAGCGCCTCGGGCGTCAGCTCGTCGCCGAGGTCGAGCAGCTGGATGATCGGCAGCCGGGTGCGACCGGCGAGGCGGCGCAGGATCCCGGGCTCGAACGACATGAGCCCGACCCTCGCCCACGCGTGGTCGAGGCCGTGGCGGGCCAGCACGCGCAGCAGTGGCACGTCGAGCGGCAGCCCGATCGCGTCGTGGTGCGCGGCGTGCTTGAGCTCGAGCAGCAGGCCCACGGGACGGCCGCGGCGCAGCGACTCCGCGCCGACCATCGCCAGCACCTCGGTGAGGCTCGGCACGCCCTCGGCACCGTCGTACGCCGTGTTGGCGGGTCGGGTGCCCGGCATCCGCTCGCGCGTGGCGAGCGTCTTGAGCTCGGCGAGGGTGAGGTCCTGGACGAACCAGCCCTCCTGCGCGACGCCGTCGACGACGAGGGTGCGGCGCAGGTGGGCGAGGTCGGGGCGGTCGGCGACGTCGGTGGTGGCGCTGAGCTCGAGGTCGTGGCGGGCGACGAGCACCCCGTCGCGCGTGGCGACGAGGTCGAGCTCGATGTCGTCGACGCCCATCCGGATGGCCGTCCGGTAGGCGTCGAGGGTGTGCTCCGGACGGTGCCCGCTGGCGCCGCGGTGCGCGACCACGGCGGGCGTGAGGACCAACGACGAGGTCCGGCCGAGCGCCTCCCGGGTCACCGTCACGACACCACCGTCCACCTCCCGGTGAACGGGAGGGTGACGTGGACGTGAATGCCGCATGATGTCGGCGTGACGCTCCCGAGCTACCCGACCCTGACCTCGCTCCCCGCCGCCGAGCACCCCGACCTGGTCGCCGCGCCGGTGGCCGCGGCGCTCGCCGGCTGGCCGGGAGCGGCCGAGGTCGCGGTGGTGGACATCGATCCCGACCTCGCCGACACGGCGGCGATGAGCGAGGCCTACGACATCCCGATGACCGCCGGCGGCAACTGCGTCGTCGTGTCGGGCTCCCGGGCCGGCGAGGAGCGGATCGCGGCCTGCGTCGTGCGCGCCGACACCCGCGCCGACGTCAACACGCTCGTCCGCAAGCTGCTCGACGTCCGCAAGTGCTCGTTCCTGCCGATGGACCGCGCGGTCGAGGAGACCGGCATGGAGTACGGCGGCATCACCCCGCTCGGCCTGCCGGCGGGTTGGCGGATCCTGGTCCACGACGCCCTGCTCGACGAGCCGGTGGTCGTGCATCGGCAGCGGCGTACGACGCTCCAAGCTGCTCGTCCCCGGCCGCCTGCTCGCCGACCTGCCGGGCGCCGAGGTCGTGGCGGGTCTGGGCCGCTGAGGGGCATGGCGCGGGCCGCTCCGGGTACGGGCCGCAGACCATGACCGGTCCCCGCCTGATCCCCGTCCGCACGCCCGACTCCCCCGAGGGCGTCGTCATCGTGCTGCACGGCGGCGCGAGCCGGGGCGAGCAGGTGATGGTCAGCCCCGCCCAGCTGTCGGTGCTCCGGATGATCCCGGTCGCGCGCCGGATCGCCCGGGCGGGCAGGTCCCGGCTCGCCGTCCACCGGCTCCTCAACTCGCACCGCGGCTGGGACACGCGGCACGACGCCGGTGATGGACGCGCGGTGGGCGATCGAGCAGGTCCGCGACCGGCACGGCGACCTCCCGGTCGCGCTCGTCGGCCACTCGCTCGGTGGTCGCGCGGCACTGCTGGCCGGCGACGACCCGCACGTGCGCTGCGTGGTCGCGCTCAACCCGTGGGTGCTGCCGACCGACCGCGTGGACCTGCGCGGCCGTCGCGTGCTGGTCGTGCACGGCACCGACGACCGGATCGCCTCGCCCTCGCGCTCGGCCGACCTCGTCCGCCGCCTCCCCGCCGGGACCGACGTCGAGCACGTCCTGGTCCCCGGCGGCAAGCACGCGATGCTGCGCCACGGACGCGCCTTCGAGGAGTGGGCGACCGAGTTCGTCGTCACCACGCTGCTCGACTGACAGCACCCGACCGAAAAGGATTCGTCCCCACCCGTCGCCGAACCTAGGATCGGGCCAGTGAGAACACTGCCGGTCGCCGATCCGGGAACCCCGGACCATCGGTCCCCCGACCGGTTCCTGTGGTGGCTGGCCCGTCAGCAGCTGCCCACCCTGGCCGGCGGCATGGCGTTCGGGATCGTGTGGATGTCGTGCCAGGCCGTGATGCCCGCGGTGCTGGGTCGCGCGATCGACCGCGGCGTCGCCGACAAGGACCAGCAGCAGCTGCTGTTCTGGGCCGGCGTGATGCTCCTCATCGGACTGCTCCAGGCGGTCACCGGGATCATGCGGCACCGCTTCGCGGTCACCAACTGGCTCACCGCGTCCTACCGGATCGTGCAGCTCACGACCCGGCAGTCGGTGCGCCTCGGCGGCTCGCTGCCGCGCAAGGTCAGCACCGGCGAGGTGATCGCGATCGGCACCACCGACCTCTCCCACATCGGCAACGTGATGGACGTGACCGCGCGGTTCGCCGGCGCGATCGTGTCGTTCCTGCTCGTGTCGGCGATCCTGCTGAGCACGTCGGTGCAGCTCGGCCTGGTCGTGCTGGTCGGCGTGCCGCTGCTGCTGCTGCTGATGGGCCCGCTCCTCAAGCCGCTGCAGGCGCGCAGCGCCACCGAGCGCCAGATGCGCTCCGACCTCTCCAACACCGGCACCGACATCGTCAGCGGACTGCGCGTCCTGCGCGGGATCGGCGGTGAGGGCGTGTTCCTCGACCGCTACCGCCGCGAGTCGCAGGCCACCCGCACCGCCGCGGTCAACGTCGCCAAGCTCCAGTCCGTGCTCGACGCCCTGCAGGTCTTCCTGCCCGGCATCTTCGTCGTGCTCGTGGTCTGGCTCGGCGCGCGCTCGGCGGTCACCGGCGACATCTCCGCGGGCGAGCTGGTGGCGTTCTACGGCTACTCCGCCTTCCTCATGCTGCCGCTGCGCACCGCCACCGAGTTCGCCAACAAGCTGATCCGCGGCCGCGTCGCCGCCTCGCGCGTGTGCCGCGTGCTGGCGCTCGAGCCCGACGTCGTCGAGCCGGCCTCGCCCGCCGCTCCTCCTGCGCCCGGCGCCGAGCTGTACGACGCCCGCTCGGGGCTCCGGGTCCGACCGGGCCTGCTCACCGCGATCGTCTCCGACCAGCCCGACGACTCCGCCCTGCTCGCCGACCGCCTGGGCCTCTGCGCCGCCGAGCAGGACGACGACGTGCACCTCGGCGGCATCCCGCTGACGTCGCTGCGCCACGCCGACGTGCGCGAGCGGATCATGGTGTCCGACACCGGCGCGGCCCTCTTCGCGGGCCGGCTGGCCGACCGGATCGACGAGCGCGGCACCGGCGACGTCGAGAAGGCCCTCTTCACCGCGTCCGCCGAGGACATCCTCGAGGCCCTGCCGGACGGCCTCGACGCCGTGGTCACCGAGAAGGGTCGCTCGTTCTCCGGCGGCCAGCGCCAGCGACTGGTCCTCGCCCGTGCCCTCGCTGCCGACCCGGAGATCCTCGTGCTGGTCGAGCCGACCAGTGCCGTCGACGCCCACACCGAGGCGCGCGTGGCAGCGCCGCCTGCGGGCGCACCGCGAGGGCCGCACGACCGTGGTCACCACGGTGAGCCCGCTCGTGCTGGACGCCGTCGACGAGGTGGCCTTCCTGGTCGACGGCCGGGTCGTCGCGGTCGGCACCCACGCCGAGCTCCTGGCGGACGTCGCGGCCTACCGCCGGGTCGTCGTACGCGACGTGGAGGCAGTGCTGTGAGCGTGAGCACCCGCCTCCCGATCGCCGACGGCAAGGCCGTACGCCGCTACGTCGGCCAGGTCGCGCACCGGCACCCCCGCCTCCTGTGGACCGCGCTCGCCCTCCACGTGCTGGCCGCGCTGACCGCGCTCGCCGCGCCGCGCCTGCTCGGCGGCCTCGTCGAGTCGGTCGAGAACGGCACGACCCGCTCCCACGTCGACGAGATCGTGATGTGGCTGGCGATCTTCCTGGTGCTGCAGTCGGTGCTGACCAGGTACGCCCGCTACCGCTCGCAGGTGATGGGCGAGCTGGTGCTCGCCGAGCTCCGCGAGGACTTCGTCGCCAACACGCTGGCGCTCCCGGTCGGCATCGTCGAGGCCGCCGGGTCGGGCGACCTGCTGACCCGCACCGGGTCGGACATCGACCAGCTGGGGTGGTCGGTGCGGTGGGCGCTGCCCGAGTGGACGATCGCGGTGGTCTCCGCGGTGCTGACCTTCGCCGCCGCGCTCAGCGTCGGCTGGTGGGTGGCGCTCCCGTGCCTGCTCGCGCTGCCGCCGCTCGTGATCGGCCTGCGGTGGTACCTCGCCCGCGCCAAGGACGGCTACCTCGCCGAGACGGCGTCGTACTCCCAGATCACCACCACGCTCTCCGAGACCGTCGAGGGCTCGCGCACCGTGGAGGCGCTCGGCCTCGGCGAGAAGCGCGTCGAGCTGGGCGACGACGACTGCGCGAAGTCGTTCGAGGCGGAGAAGTACACGCTCCACCTGCGCACCGTCTTCTTCCCGAGCATGGAGCTGAGCTACCTGCTGCCGGTGGTCGGCACCCTGCTCTTCGGCGGGTGGCTCTACACGCGCGGCGAGGTCTCGCTGGCCGAGGTCACGACGGCGACGCTCTACGTCCAGATGCTCATCGACCCGGTCGACCGGATCGTCTCCATCCTCGACGAGCTCCAGCTCGGCGCCGCCGCCCTCGCCCGGCTGCTCGGGGTGGCGCAGGTGCCGGACGACCGCGAGGTCTCGGGGCGTGCGCCGTCGTCGGAGAAGCTCGACGCCGAGGACGTCCGCTTCTCCTACGTCGAGGGGCGCGACGTGCTGCACGGCATCGACCTCGACGTCGGCGTGGGTGAGCGGATCGCGATGGTCGGGCCGTCCGGCGCGGGCAAGTCCACCCTCGGGCGGCTGCTCGCCGGCATCCACCCGCCGCGCACCGGCGCGGTGACCGTCGGCGACGTCGGCCTCGTCGAGCTGCCGCTCGGCGACCTGCGCGGCCACGTCGCGCTCGTCACCCAGGAGCACCACGTCTTCGTCGGCACCCTGCGCGAGAACGTCGTCCTCGCCCGGCCCGGCTCGTCCGACGACGCCGTACGCGCCGCGCTCGGCGCCGTCGACGCCCTCGAGTGGGTGGACCTGCTGCCCGCCGGCCTCGACACCGTGGTCGGCTCCGGCGGCCGCGCGGTGACGGCGGCGCAGGCCCAGCAGATCGCGCTGGCCCGGCTGGTGCTCGCCGACCCGCACACGCTCGTCCTCGACGAGGCGACCTCGCTCATCGACCCGCGCGCCGCCCGCCACCTCGAGCGCTCGCTCGCGGCCGTGCTCGAGGGACGTACGGTCATCGCCATCGCCCACCGGCTCTTCTCCGCCCACGACGCCGACCGGGTCGCCGTGGTCGAGGACGGCGTGATCGCGGAGTTCGGCTCGCACGACGAGCTCGTCGCCGCCGGCGGGTCCTACGCCGCCCTCTGGGAGTCGTGGCACGGGAAGGGCTGATCGACTGACGTCATCGTGGAGGATCGCGAGCGCCAGCTCGCGGCACGGATCGCGTCCACGATCACGGTTCGATGACGAGCCTTCCGTGACGGCGGGTGCGGCTCCATGCTCGGCGCAATGACGAGACGGGGGTACGTCGCCGGGGCGCTGGCCGTGCTCGTGCTGCTCGTCGTGCCGCTCGGGCTCGTGCCGTACGTCCTCGCTCCGCTGCAAGGTGTCGAAACCCTGCCTGCCCGAGCCGACCGCACGGTGCCCGGGGATCCGGCCGTGGCTGCGGCGATGACCTGCGCCGACCGGGCCGTGCCGGCGAGCGAGGTGCCGGTCGACGTCGTGGCCGCCCGGATGTGCGCGACCGACAACGGGCTGGCGCGGTGGTACGCCCCGCAGGACAGCCTGCACGCGGACCTCGGACCCCTGCTCGAGATGCTCGGCTCCCTCGAGCCGGTGCCCGAGTCCACGGACGAGGATCGGTACTTCTGCACCGACGACGGCGGTGTCGGCTTCGACCTCCGGCTCGCGCTCGCGTCCGGCGAGGTCGTCTCCGTGCCCGGCGACACCGGCGGCTGCAGCACGGTCCGGATCGGCGGCGCGGACGTCGTGGGCTCCGACGAGGTGGTCGCCACCTACCTCGACGGCATCACCGCCCAACGCGCGGTGTCCGGTCCGGCTGAGGTGGTCGCGGAGCTGCCGCTCGGCTGCGGGTCGGACGACGGCCTTCTCGGACCACGTGCTGTCGCGGACCGGCGAGCCGGCCGACATGGTCCGGGCAGTCTCGTGCTCGATGACCGACTCCGGAGGGTGGGGCGACGTCGTACCTGTCACGTCACGGCAGGTGGCGACGTTGATGGCCGATCTCGCGCAGGGCACCCGCAAGGACCAGGGGTTCGCGGACCTGCCCTGCGGCAAGGACGACTTCTACCACCAGGACATCGTCGGGCAGACGTCGTCCGGCGACGTGGTGGCGCTGCGCGGGGCCTGCGGCGTCTTCCTCGTCACCGATGCCTCCTCCACCGCGCCCGAGGACGAGGAGTACTGGTACCCCTCCCCCGAGTCCCAGCGGATCCTCGACGGGCTGCGCCGATGAAGGCCGTGACCGGGGGTGCGCTCGGGGTGCTGGTGCTGGGACTCGTCGCGTGGGGTGTGGTGCGGCAGGTCGGGGAATCTCGCGACGACACCGTCGTGATGCCCATCGCCGCAGATGCGGCGTACGCGATCAACGGCCCGCTCAGCTGCGACAGAGAGCTGCGCGAGGTGCCGCACCTGCCCCTCGAGGCGGAGCCGGTCGCGTTCCTGCTGTGCGCCGACCCGGACGGCTCAGGGCCATGGATCTCCCCCGAAGACCTGGTCGAGGGCGACCTCGCCCCGCTCATCGAAGTGCTCGGCAGACCTCGAGCCCACGCCCGACGAGCCCTACGACTGCACCTTCCAGGGCGGGCCGGCGTACGACCTGCTCCTCCGCTTCTCGCGCGACCGCTATGCCCGGATCCACGGTGACACCGGCGGCTGCGGCGTCGTCACCGTTGCGTCGGACACGTACTTCGGCGCAGACGAGGTGCTCGACGCGGCACTGGCGCTGGTCGAGGGTCAGCGCGAACGACTGCCCGTCCCGACGGCGATGCCCGACGCGCCCGGCTGTCCCGTCGACGGCGACCTCGGGGCGGCGTACTCCCTCACCGGCAAGGTCACCGACCTGGTCGTCGCCGTCTCGTGCTGGCGCCCGGACGCCAAGGAGCTGCCCGCCGTTCAGGGGCCCGGTGCCCGTCCCGGCAGGTCAGCTGCGGTGGCTGCTGGCCGACGTGGAGCAGAACAGCGAACCGCTGGAGATGCCCGGCGAGTACGACTGCCCGGGCGGACTGAAGGAGCTCTACTCGCAGACGCTCGTGGGCCGGACGGCCTGGGGCGACCTCGTTGCGTTGTCCGGGCAGTGCCACGAGTTCTACGTCGACGTGTGGTCGCAGCGTCCCGGCGACGAACCGCCGAGGTCTGGCGCCCGTCATCGACGTCCCAACGCATCCTCGACAACCTCCGTCGCTGACTGTCGGACCCCGGCCCTAGCGTCGCGGGCATGACACGCACCTGGGTCCTCGTGGCCTCCCGCGACCACGCCCGCCGCGGGCTGGCCGCGGGATTCGTGATGGCCAACCACGGCAAGAAGGCGCCGGTCGCCCGGATGAGCAAGGGAGACCGGATCCTGCTCTACTCGCCCACGACCACCTACCCGAAGGGCGAGCCGCTACGGGCCATCACGATCGTCGGCGAGGTCACCGGCGACGAGCCGCGAGCCGAGCCCGGTGATCGAGGGCGGGTGGAACCGCGCCGCGACCCTGCGGGAGATCGAGCCGATCCCGCTCGCCGACGTCCGCGACCACCTGCCCACCAGCAGCATCCGGTTCGGCTTCTTCGAGCTCCCGGCCGACGACGCCGCGGCGATCTGGTCCCTCTTGCCATCGTGACAGTGCCACTGTCACAGTTGCGGCATGCGTCTCGCCACCCTCCTGATGTACGACGGCAACCCCCGCAGCGCGGCCGACCAGGTGGTCGCCCTGGAGAAGGCGGGCCTCGACAGCGTGTGGGTCGCGGAGGCCTACGGCTTCGACTCCCCCACGCTGATGGGCTACCTCGCGGCGAAGACCGAGACCGTCCAGATCGGCTCGGGCATCCTCAACATCTACTCCCGCACCCCGGGCGCGCTGCTGCAGACCGCGGCGGGCCTCGACAACGTCAGCGGCGGGCGCGCGATCCTCGGCATCGGCGTGAGCGGGCCGCAGGTGATCGAGGGCTTCCACGGCGTTCCGTACAAGAGGCCGATGGCGCGCACCCAGGAGGTCGTCGAGATCATCCGCAGCGGGCTCAAGCGCGAGCCGCTGACCGCGAGCGGCGAGTTCCACCTCCCGCTGACCAAGGACGACGGCGCCGTCACCGGCCTCGGCAAGCCGCTCAAGCTGCTGACGAAGCCCGAGCGCGACACGATCCCGATCTGGATCGCGGCCCTCGGCCCGAAGAACGTCGAGCAGACCGCCGAGATCGCCGACGGCTGGATCCCCCACCTCTTCCACCCCGAGCGGGCGCACCTGGTCTGGGGCGACGCGCTCGCGGCCGGCAACGCCAAGCGGCAGGAGGGCCTCGCTCCCCTGCAGGTGATGGCCGGCGGCATGGTCGCGATCGGGGAGGGCCCGGAGACCAAGGCGCTGCTCGACTTCGCCCGGCCGATCTTCGCGCTCTACGTCGGCGGCATGGGCGCCAAGGGCAAGAACTTCTACAACGACGTCGCCCGCGCCTACGGCTACGAGAAGGAGGCCGAGGAGATCCAGGACCTCTACCTCTCCGGCAAGAAGAAGGAGGCCGAGGCGCTCATCCCCACCGAGTGGCTCGAGGCCGCGAACCTCGTCGGCCCCGCGTCGTACGTCAAGGAGCGGATCGCCGCCTTCCAGGAGGCCGGCGTCACCGACCTCAACATCACCCCGGTCAGCGACGACCCGGCGGCGACGGTCGCCCAGGTGAAGGAATGGGTGTCCTGATGCCTGACCGCCCGAGCATCCTCGAGCAGGAGCACGAGGACTTCCGCGCCGTCGCGCGCGCCTTCTTCGACAAGGAGGTCGTGCCCCACCACGCCGCGTGGGAGGAGGCCGGCATCGTCGACCGCGAGCTCTGGCGCAAGGCCGGCGAGCGCGGGCTGCTGTGCTTCGACGTCGACGAGGAGTTCGGCGGGCCCGGCATCAAGGACTTCCGCTACAACATGGTGCTCGCCGAGGAGTCGGCCCGCGCGGGCGCCTCCGGCCCGGGCTTCGCCGTGCACACCGACATCATCGTCCCCTACATCTCCTCGCTCGGGACCGACGAGCAGAAGCAGCGCTGGCTGCCCGGGCTGCGTGTCCGGCGACATCGTCACCGCCATCGCGATGACCGAGCCGGGCGCCGGCTCGGACCTCCAGGGCATCCGGACGACGGCGGTCGACGCCGGCGACCACTACGTGCTCAACGGCTCGAAGACCTTCATCTCCAACGGCATCATGGCCGACCTGGTGGTCGTGGTCTGCCGGACGGATCCCGACGCCGGGCACCAGGGCATCTCGCTGCTGGTGGTCGAGCGCGGCATGGAGGGCTTCGAGCGCGGCCGCAACCTCGACAAGATGGGCCTGCACGCGCAGGACACCGCCGAGCTGTCGTTCACCGACGTGCACGTGCCGAAGGAGAACCTGCTCGGCGCCGAGGGCTCCGGCTTCGTCTCCCTGATGGAGAACCTGCCCCAGGAGCGGATCTCCATCGGCTGCATCGCGGTCGCGGCGGTCGAGCACGTCCTCGACCTGTGCCTGGCGTACGCCAAGGAGCGCGAGGCCTTCGGCAAGCCGATCGGGAAGTTCCAGCACAACCGCTTCGTGCTGGCCGAGATGGCCACCGAGGCCCACATCGCGCGGGTCTTCATCAACGACTGCGTGCTGCGGCTCAACGCCGGGGAGGTCGACACCGCCGCTCGCGTCGATGGCGAAGTGGTGGACGACCGAGCTGCAGAAGCGCGTCGTCGACGCGGGCGTCCAGCTGCACGGCGGCTACGGCTACATGAACGAGTACCCGATCTCCAAGGCCTACGTGGACTCGCGCATCCAGACGATCTACGGCGGCACCACCGAGATCCAGAAGGAGATCATCGGGCGGATGCTGGGGTTGTGAGTGCTGGCTAGGTTCGTCGGCATGGACCTCTTCGAGATGGACGAGACCCGCACGATGACCCGCGAGGAGGCCGCCACGCGGCTGCGCGACCTCGCCGACTCCCTCGCCAAGCACAACTCCGTCGAGTTCGCCCGCGACGGCGGCCGCATCACCGTGGCGGTGCCCGACGAGGTGAACCTCAAGGTCGAGGTCGAGCTCGGCGAGGACAACGAGATCGAGATCGAGCTGACCTGGTAGCTCAGCCCTCGAGCACCGACTGCAGCGTCGCCGCGAACTCCACGGGCTTGCCCATCTGGCCGTACTCGCCGCCGAGGAACCCGTTGTGGCCGCCCGGGAAGACGACCGGCTCGACGCCGAGCTCGCGCGCGACGGCGTACCCGGCCCGACCGGCGATCTCCCCGTCCACGGGACCACCCGACTCCTCCCCGACGCCGATGACGACCCTCGTCGGCGCGCGACGGATCGCGTCGAGGTCCGGGACGCGGGTGCAGCCCTCGCCGCGCATGTTGGCCATGAGGCCGTCGCTGCGGGAGCCGTCGTCCTCGCTCGGCAGGCCGAACATCGCCGGGTCCGGGAGCGGCTCCTCGCCGGTCCACTCGCCGCGGTGCATCACCAGCGCGATGAAGCGCGACATCCCGGCGCCGATGCCGTCGGCGTCGTAGGCGGCGACGAGGTCGTCGCAGGCCCTGCCGATGGCGGCGCCGTCGGGCAGCAGCGGGGCCATCGGCGGCTCGTGCGCCACCAGGAGGCGTACGTCGTCGGGGTGCGCCGCCACCAGGAACAGCGAGTTCACGGCACCTCCCGACGTGGCGAAGAAGTCCACCGGACCGACGCCGAGGGCCTCGACGAGGGCGTGGAGGTCCTCGGCGTGCTGCTCGGGCGTCACGGCTGCCGTGTCGTCGTCCCGCGTGCTGCGCCCGACGTTGCGCGGGTCGGTGAGCACGATCACCCGGCCGGCCCCGCCCGCCTCGAGGCCGGCGACGAGGCTCTCGAAGCCGGTGCTGTCCATCGGCGAGCCGCCGAGGACCAGGGGTGGTGAGTCGGCGGTCGCGTCGGCGAGGTCGCCGATGACGGTGTAGGAGAGGACGGCCCCGGGAACGGCGACGGTGCCCGGCGTGCGGGTGGTCGGTCATGTGCACAGTGTCGAATCGGTCGCCGATCGTCCGCAACCGGTCCCTACGCTCGTTCCATGACCGACTTCACCGAGCAGGACCTCTCCGGTTCCGGCTTCCAGCGGGTCGACCTCTCGGGCAGCACCTTCCGCGAGGCCGACATGACCGACCTCGACGTCCGCGAGGTGAACCTGAGCGGCACGCGCGTGCGGGCGGCGTACTTCGACGGCGTCCGCATGACCGGCGTCGAGGTCCCCGACATGGAGATCAGCGGCGAGATCGTGCGGCTCGTGGTCAACGGCGTGGACGTCGTCCCCCTCGTCGAGGCCGAGCTCAACCGGCGGATGCCGGAGCGGGCGCTGATGGCGCCGACGACCGTCGACGGCTTCCGCGAGGCCTTCGCGATCATCGACCGCCTCTGGGGCGAGACCATGGGTCGTGCCCGCGAGCTGGAGACCGACCAGCTCCACGAGCAGGTCGACGGCGAGTGGTCGTTCATCGAGACCCTGCGCCACCTCGGCTTCGCGCACGCCTGCTGGGTCGGGGGCGTCGTGCTCGCCGAGCGCTCGCCGTGGCACCCGCTCGACCTCCCGTGGGACGAGGCGCCCGAGTTCGAGGACGTGCCGTGGGACGGCGGGCGCGCCCCTCGCTCGACGAGGTGCTGGCCCTGCGCCGGCAGCGGCGCAACACCGTCGCGGAGGTGCTCGACGACCTCACCGACGACGGGCTGGACCGCTCGGTCACCTCGGCGACGCCGTTCATGACCGACGCCGACCGGGCTCACCGTCGCGGACTGCCTGCGGGTCGTGCTCAACGAGGAGTGGCAGCACCGGTTGTACGCCGAGCGCGACCTCGCGAAACTGACCACATGACCGAGACCCTGGGCACCCGCTTCGCACACGCCGTCGCCGCCAAGGACGAGGCGGCACTCCGCGCACTGCTCGCCGACGACGTGGACTTCCGCGGCCTGACGCCGGGCCGCACGTGGGAGGGCACCGGCCCCGACGACGTGGTCGAGGTGGTCTTCGGCTCGTGGTTCGAGGAGTCCGACCGGATCGAGCGCGTCCTCGAGGTGTCCGAGGGGGACGCCGTCGCCGACACCGCGCACGTCAGCTATCGCTTCGACCTCGCGAACGACGACGGCTCCTACGTCGCCGAGCAGCAGGCCTACTACCGCGGCGGCGAGACGATCGAGCACCTGCGCATCATGTGCTCGGGGTTCCGGCCGCGCTGAGCGCTCCGGGCGAGGGCCTGACCCAGCGAGGTGCCCGACACCCACGCCGTCTCGACCTTGGGCTTCGGGCCCCACCCGTCGCCGCACACGCCGACCAGCGGGTCACCGTCGACCAGGGCGTACGCCGCCTCGCGCTCCCCGGTCGGCCGCGCGAAGGTCCAGCGGTGGACGTGGACCTCGTCCGGCTCCCCCACCCCGAGCAACCGGCGTACGGCCTCGACCATCGCCGGCGCCGCCCCGCTCGGGTCGTCGAGGTGTCGCGCGGCGAGGGCGGGCGTCGAGTGCGCGACGAGCACCGGTGCGTCGTCGCCGCGTCGACGACCGTCGTCGGCGATCCAGGCCACGTCGCCGTCGTCGTTGACGAAGGCGCCGTCGAGGTCCCACGACCGGTCGGGCCAGCGGGCGGCGAGGGCGAGCACCGGCTCCCACTCCCGGCCCAGCACGTCGGCGACCGGGTGGTCACCGACCAGCCGACGGGCCTGCGGGTCGGGCATGGCGAGCACGACGGTGGCCGCACCCAGCTCGGCGAGGTCCGTGACCTCCCTGCGCTCGACCACGAGGTCGCTCGCGAGGTCCTCGACCAGCGACCGCAGGCCGTGGGTCGCACCCCAACGCACCGGCCCGGTCTTGGAGCTGCTCCATCGGCGTCGAGGGCCGTGAAGGTGTCGGTCCACCGGCGTGCCAGGTCGCGCGCGGCCCAGTCGTCGACGACCGCCGCGAAGCCCGGGTCGTCGACGGTGAAGTAGGACGCGCCCAGGTCGACCGGCCGGCCCCACAGCCGCTTCGACGCCATCCGCCCACCCGGCACGTAGCCGCGGTCGAGCACCCGGACGCCCACTCCCGACTCCTGGAGCGCACGGGCGCAGGCGATGCCCGCGAGGCCGGCGCCGACGATGACGACGTCGTTCACAGCAGTGCCTCCGCGGCGCGCTGACCGCTGACGAGCGCGCCCTGGATCGAGCCGGTGTCGCGGTGGTCGCCGCACACGACGAGGTCGCCGACGCGCACGGGCTGGCGAGCCGTGAAGGGCGCCGGCTGGACCGGCAGCGCGTGCGGCACCTCGTGCCGCACCACCACCTCCCACCGGGAGCTGTCGGTCCCGAGCAGGTCACCGGCATGGCGTCGCATCGACGCCTCGTCGGTGTCGCGTCCCGGACCCATCAGTGCGGAGCCCTGCACGAGGTGACGACCGCGAGGTGCGTACGACGGTGCAGCGCGGGACACGACCGCAGCGTTGACCAGCGGCCCGCTCGGGGTCTCGCGCCCGTCCACGTGCAGCAGGTCGGTCGCCGGGGCGTCGGGCGCGGCCCACCACATGGTGACCACCCCCTTCGTCGCGGGCGCACGGCGGCCGACGAGGTCGGCCGAGGCGACGGCGTCGGTCGCGACCACGACGTGATCGGCGTGCCAGGTCCCGTCGTCGGTGTCGGCGGTCGTGCCGGTGACCCGACGGACGGCCTGGCCGAGCCGGACCCGGTCGCCGAGGGATGCCGCGAGCTGTCGCGGCAGCGCGGTCATCCCGTCCGCCGGCAGCGACGGCACGTCGCGGGCGAACATCCAGGCGAGCAGCAGCGCGTAGCGGTCGGAGGTGCTGCCGTCGTCCTCGAGCACGACGCCGGCGAGGAACCGGTCCACCACCCGGCGGAGCAGCCCGTCGACCCCGGCCCGGTCGAGCGCCTCGCGTCGGGTCACGTCCGGACGCTTGTCGAGGACATCGGACAGGGTCCGACCCGGACGCGGGCGCAGCAGCGGCGCGACCCACCTCGCGAGCGCGACGACCTCGGCCGGGCGCCGACCGGCGACGCGCAGGGTGGCGGGGAGGAGGCCCGGGCTGCGGAGCGGGTGACCGAGGACGTCGAGTCCCCCGTCACCCCGCGCCGCGACACCGGCACCGAACGGCTGGAGCCGCAGCGCGTCCACGTCGACCCAGCGTCGTACGGCCGGGTAGGCGGGGTTGAGCACCTGGAAGCCGCGGTCGGCGAGGAAGCCGTCGACGCGGTCGGTCCGGATGCGCCCGCCGACCTCGTCGGCCGACTCGAGGACCACGACGTCGCGCCCGGCGCCCTGCAGCACCTGTGCGCACCGCAGGCCGGCCAGGCCCGCTCCCACGACCACGACGTCGGCTCTCATGTCGCGACCCTAGCCAGCCATGCGATGCGTCCTGTCAGCCTCAGCCGGCGCTCTTCAGCGCCTTGAGCTCGTTGCGCGCGGCGAGGACGTCGGCCTGCTGGCGGACGACGACCTCGCGGAAGCCGGCGCTGAGGTCCATCTTGAGCGCGTCCTCGTACTCCGAGACGGCGTGGTCCTCCCCGGTCTCGGCGGCTTCGAGCACCGCGTCCGGGTCGTCGCCGGAGACGGCGTCCTTGAGCGACAGCCAGCCGCGGTGCACCGCAGCGGCCACCGACCCGCTCTCGTCGACGTCGTCGCCGTACTCGTGGCCCATGTCCACGATCTCGCGCCAGAAGCCGGCGCGCTGCTCCGACAGCCGCTGCATGGTGGTGCCCCACTCGGGACGGTCGCTGTCGCGCAGCTTGTCGGCCGCGCTGGCGTAGCCCTTCTCGCCGTCCTTCAGGGTCTCGACGAGCTCCTTGGCTGCCTTGGCGTCATCAGACACGTGTTTCTCCTTCGTAGCGGACCTGCCACGTTTGCCGACCGGGGCTGTCGACGGAACATCCCCGGGGGTGTGACCCCATCCCTGCATCGGATTCACTGGACCCGTGGCGACCCGACTGCTCCTGCTGGCCGACACCCACGTCCCCAAGCGGGCTCGGTCGCTGCCCGCGGAGGTCTGGGCGGCCGTCGACGAGGCGGACGTCGTCGTGCACGCCGGCGACTGGGTCGACGTACGACTCCTCGACGAGCTCGAGGCGCGCTCGCGGCGGCTCGTCGCGTGCTTCGGCAACAACGACCACGGCGAGCTCCGGGAGCGGCTCCCCGAGGTCGCGCGGGTCTCGCTCGACGGGCTCCGGCTCGCGGTCGTGCACGAGACCGGCCAGGCCACGGGCCGCGAGGAACGGATGAGCGCGGCGTACGCCGACGTCGACGTCCTCGTCTTCGGCCACAGCCACATCCCGTGGGACACCACCACGACCTCGGGTCTGCGCCTGCTGAACCCGGGGTCGCCCACCGACCGGCGGCGACAGCCCCACTGCACCTACATGACCGCCGTGGTGGACGACGGCGAGCTCCGCGACGTCGCGTTGCACCGCCTGCCGCTGCGGGGCGTGCGGTAGACAGGACGCATGTCCTCACTCCTCGTGCGTCCCCGTCGCGGCAAGATCATCGCCGGCGTCTGCGCCGGCCTGGCCGATCGGTTCGGCATCTCCCGCGGCCTGGTCCGGCTGCTCTTCGTGATCTTCGGCATCTTCGGCGCGGGCGAGATCGCCTACATCGTCGGATGGATCCTGATGCCGAAGGGCGACTGAGGGCTTGCCCGCCGTCCGGACCCGCCGCGCCAGGGCCGCGCGCAAGCGCAAGCGCCGGATGGCCGGCGTCGAGCACGACCTGAGCCCGGCTGAGTGGGCGAGCCTGCAGGCCGCATGGGGTGGTTGTGCCTACTGCGGCGCGTCCGGCGTACCGCTCCAGAAGGACTGCGTCCTCCCGATCTCGCGCGGCGGGCGCTACACCGTCACCAACGTCGTACCGGCCTGCGGGTCGTGCAACGCCAGCAAGTGCAACGACGAGGTCACCGGCTGGCTGCGCCGGAAGCGGCTCGACGAGCGCGCGTTCCTGACCAGGCACGCCGAGGTCATCGGCGGGCTCGCGGACTCAGGCAGCCAGCGAGAACAGGGCCTGCTCGAGCCTGGCCTCGGCCGGGCTGCGACGGTCGGTCCTCCCGACGTCGGCTAGTCGCCGCGTCCCCGAGTGGTCGACGACGTACGTCGCTCCGTGCGGGTCGCGCCAGACGTAGATGCCCGGGAACGGTTGGCGCACCTCCCACGCACCATGGGTCTTGATGCGGTGGTGGAAGGTCGTCATCGGGCCGTAGTTGCCCACCCTCGACTGACCGGGCGGCCCGCCTGACCGGTAGGGCTCGGTGTGGTCGATCTGCTGGGCGCGCGAGGTGCTCACGCCCCACGGGAAGGTGTCGGCCGGCGTCATCAGATGCACGGCCTGTCGATGTCGGTCAGGGATCTCGTAGGCGTCGACCGGCGCCTGGCCCTCGAGGTCGAGGACCGGCCTGATGGTGAAGCGTGCGTGGGGACCGAGGTGGTCGCGCACCCACTCCTCGGTGACGGGACCGTGGCCCTCGGCTCGAGCGGTGCCGGTCGGCTCGCTGCCCGCGTAGGTGTGGACGTGGAGGATCACGCTGGGCATCACGGTCGCCCAGTCGAGCTCGGGCTTCTCGCCAGTGCGCGGCTCGTGACCGTCGGCCGGGCACTCGGGCCGGTCGCGCCACCGGACGAACGCCTCGATGAGCGCGACGGCTGCGTGCGGGTTGGCCAGGATCGCGATCGCCTTGACCCTCCTGCGATCGCGGTCGTCGGTGTCGCCGAGAGCTGGCGAGGATGTCGGCGATCCACTGGACGCGCGCGTCGAAGAGGGCGATGACCGGGAACGGCGCGCGGATGAAGAAGCCACGCATCCCGTCCTCGGTGGAACGAGTGGGGTTGGCGACCTGACGCTCGGCGTTGTCGCGCTCCTTCTGCGCCGCGCCTCCGGGTCACTCGCCACGACCAGCCCGGTCACCAGGTCCTCGAAGCGGGACCACGGGATCCGACCGTCCGCAGGCTCGGCGGCGCGCTCGTCGACGTAGGACGCCTGCTCGGCGCTCAGGTCGCGCGTGCGCCGCGCGACGAAGCGGGCGTAGGACGCCTTCACCTCGAGGGCCTCGACGCGACGCCACAGCTGCGGCAGCCGGATCATCAGGTCGAGCGCGTCGGCCATCAGCGAGTGCGCGGACCCCGACGAGATGCCGAGCCGCGCACCGAGCGTCGACCGCCGCGAACTCCGACGACGTCGGGCGTGCCGAACCCCCCGAATCGCCGTACGCGCTCGCGCCCGGGCAGCGCGCTCACCTCGGGGTCGAGGGTGTCGGGGTTGTTGAGGATCGCGACCTGGACGGCGATCCGGAGCACCTGCGCCTCGCACTCGCGCTGCGTGCGCGCCACCTCGTCGGCGTGATCGAGGCTCGGCCTCGGTCAGCTCCTCGAGAGCGGTGGTCAGGTGCATGACCACTCAAGCAGGAGGGTCCGACAGTGGGATCGGTCCAGCTGGCGGGGCTCGGGCCGCGTGACTCGACATGGTTCAACCCGCCGCGAATGCACCGCAGGAACGGGAGCGTCCCCTCAGCCCTCGCGCCGCTCGTGCAGCCGCTGCTGCGCCTCGGCGAGGAAGGCCAGGCACGGAGCGTCCTCGCCCGGGTGCTTCTCGACGAGGTGGAAGATCCAGCGGTCCATCGCGGCCATGAAGCCGTTGTCGGCGCCCGCGCGGTGCGTGGACCACGCGCGGTGCCCGCGGGCCATGCACGTCGTGCAGCTGATCCGGTAGAGGAACTGCTGCTCGCCGTCGAGGTCGATCTTCACCCGTGCGAGCGGACCCGCCTGGGCGGCGGCCTTCCTCTCGCGGGCCGAGCGGCTCGCCACCATGCCGGCCCGTACCGGTCCGTCACTCCCGCGGCAGCACCGAGGCAGCGAGCGCCGCTCCGCCACCGATGAGCCCGATCAGCACCAGCACGTCGAGCCGGTCGCCGGAGCGGTCGGCGGTGACCCACCACGTCGTGAGCGCGGCGACGATGACGAGCAGCGCCGATCACCAGGTGCGCGAGCGCCCGCGGCGCCAGGCCCGACCCGACACGCGCGACGCGGCGAGGCGGCGTTCCTCCTCGACCTTGGCCCACGCGGCAGCCTGCTCAGGGGTACGCGAGCGCGGGGGTGGAGGTTCCGTCGACACCCGTTGCATTCAACCGCCATGATGTGACCCCCGCCACACATGCTCGACCAGGAGACGCCATGGCCCACGAGATCCCTGCCGACGTCGCAGCAGTCCGCGAGCAGTACGAGGCCCGCATCCTCGGCCTGCACATGCCGGCCACGGTGCGCCAGGCAGCCGAGAGGTTCGGCGACCTGCCCGCCTTCTCCGACCGGTTCGACGTGCCCGAGGGCGAGACCTGGTCGACGATCTCGTGGGCGCAGACGTGGGAGCAGACCCAGCGCGTGGCGGCGGCGCTGATCGACCTCGGCGTCGAGAAGGGCGACCCGGTGGCGATCATGGCCGACAACCGCACCGCGCACACGCTGGCCGACTACGGCGCCATGACGGCGGCGGCGGTGCCGATGTCGATCTACAACACGCCTCGCCCAGGACCAGGTCGCCTTCATCGCGGGCGAGTCCCGACCCGTCGTGGTGATCCTCGAGGACCACGACCGCTACCAGCGCTGGGAGCAGGCGCTCGCCGAGGTCGACTCGATCCGCCACGTCGTGATGCTGGCCGACGCCGACCGCGTCGACGACCCGCGCGTGATGACGTGGGACGACTTCCTCGCCCGCGGCGACGACACCAGCGGCGTCGAGGAGCGGATGGACCGGATCACGCCCGACCTGCCGGCGACCTACCTCTACACCTCGGGCACGACCGGCAACCCCAAGGGCGTCGTGCTCACCCACCACAACGTGATGTTCGAGGCCGTCTCGACGCTCGACAACGCCGGGCCTGAGCGGGCCCGCAGCGCACGATCTGCTACCTCCCGCTCGCCCACATCGCCGAGCGGATCCTGGCGACGTACGCCCCCCCGTTCCTCGGCAGCCACGTGCACGCGATCCCCGACCCCGCCGGCCTGCTCGGCGCGCTCGGCGAGGTGCACCCGACGGCGTTCTTCGGCGTCCCGCGCGTCTGGGAGAAGATCAAGACCGGCATCTCGGCCAAGCTCGCCGAGGACCCCGACCCCGACAACCAGGAGCTGGTGAGGAACGCGATGGCCGCCGGTCTCGCGTGGACGCAGGCCCACGAGTACGGCAACGAGATGACGCCGGAGGTCGAGGAGGCCTACGCCAAGGCGGACGAGGCGATCCTCGGCTTCCTCCGGCTGCTGCTCGGGCTCGACCAGGTCGACGTGGGCGGCCAGCGCCGCCGCGCCGATGCCGCTCGAGGTCGCGAAGTTCATGGGCGGCCTCGGCCTGCGCGTGTACGACGTCTACGGCATGACCGAGACCACCGGGGCCTTCACCTCCAACGGCCCCGAGCACTTCAAGCTCGGCACGGTCGGCGTACCCAACCCCGGCATCGAGGTGCGCCTCGACGAGGACGGCGAGATCCTCGTGCGCGGCCCGGTCAACACCCCCGGCTACCACCTCCAGGACGCAGGCCACCCGCGCGCTCATCGACGACGACGGCTGGATCCACACCGGCGACATCGGCACCGTCGACGAGGACGGCTTCTACTCGATCATCGACCGCAAGAAGGAGCTGATCATCACCTCCGCGGGCAAGAACATCGCGCCCTCCAACATCGAGAACTACCTCAAGGAGTCGCCGATCGTCGGCCACGCGATGGCGCTCGGCGACGACCAGTCCTACGTCGTCGCGATCCTCACCCTCGACGGCGAGATCGCGCCGCTGGTGGCCGCGAAGATGGGCGTCGAGTTCACCGACCTCGCCGACCTGTCGACCAAGCCGCAGATCCGGGCGATGGCGCAGGCGGCCGTCGACGCGGCCAACGAGCGGCTCTCGCGGCCCGAGCAGGTCAAGGCGTGGGAGCTGCTCCCCGACGAGTGGACGGCCGAGTCGGAGGAGCTGACCCCGACGCTCAAGCTCAAGCGCCGGGTCGTGAGGACGAAGTACGCCGACGTGGTGGACGCCCTCTACACGTGACCTTCGACCTGCAGGCCCACCGCGGGGGCGCCGGGCTGCTGGCCCGAGAACACCCTCGAGGCCTTCGGCCGCGCCCTCGCGCTCGGCGTCTCGACGCTCGAGCTCGACGTCCACCTCACCGCGCGAGGACGACGTGGTCGTCTCGCACGACGCGGCGCTCGCCGACGCCCGCCTGATCCGGCCGGCTCACCCGCGCCGACCTCCCGCCGACGATGCCGCTGCTGCGCCAGGTCGCCGCCCTGCTGCGCGAGCGCGGCGCCGACCCGGTGCGGATCAACCTCGAGATCAAGTACGACGCCGTCGACGCCGCGCAGCTCACCACCCGCGAGGCCTTCGTGGCCAAGGTCGTCGAGGCGCTGCGAGATCGACGGACTGGTCGGGCGCACCAGCATCCAGTGCTTCGACTGGGGCGTGCTGACCCGGGTCGCACGAGGCGGAGCCGGCGCTGGAGCGCAACCTGCTCGTCTCGCCGAAGTACCTGAAGGGCAAGCCCCTCCCCGTGGTTCGACGGGCTCGCCGTCGACGCCGACTTCGTGCGCACCGCGGCGGCGGAGGGCTTCACGGCGATCTCGCCGATCCACGGCTCGCCCTTCGCGGCCGGCGTGGAGGACCCGGCGTACACGCCGTTCGCGACCGCGGCGCTCGTCGACGAGGCGCACGAGGCGGGCCTGCGCGTCATCCCCTACGTCGTCGACGACGAGCCGACCATGCGCCACCTCGTCCGCCTCGGGGTCGACGGCCTGATCACCAACCACCCCGAGCGGCTGCGCGAGGTGCTGTCGAGCGAGGGCCGCGCGCTGCCGGACTGCGTTCCCCGGTGGAGGCAACCCCGACGCCGCCGCGAGCGTCTCCTGAGCATGACCATCGTCCGCACCGTCGTCCTCGCCGCGACCACGCTCGCGCTCGCGTCCTCCTTCGCGCCCGCGACGGCCGAGGAGCGGCTGCGCCCGCACGCACGGTCCTCGACGTCTCCGACCTCGAGCAGGGCGCCCCTCCCGCGATCGCCTGGTCCGAGCGACGCTCGGGCCGCACCGTCATCCACGGCACCGGCGGCACCAGCACACCGGTCTCCAACCGGCTCGACCAGTTCGCGCCGATGGGCTCGGGCTACGTCGTCCAGACGATCGGCGGCCGTCCCACCACCCGCTGGATCGGCGCCGACGGCACCCCGGGCCGCGGCGAGTGGCGCACCGGCTACGGCCTCGCCGTCTCCCCGCTGGGCCAGGTCGTCGCCTTCGCCGGCCGCGCCGGCCGGGTGTGGACGATCGACCAGGAGGGCGACCGGGTCTTCCGCTTCAACCGGCCGCCGGTCACCGGCACCGCCCACGCGGCCGCGGTCACCGGCGAGAACTGCAAGGAGGGCGAGGGCGACCCCGGCTTCGGCTGCTCGATCGCCGTCAACGGCCCGCACCGCGCGTTCTACACGTCGTCGCACGGCATCGTCGACACGGTCCCCCACCTGCGCCAGGTCGACACCGGCCGCGGTCGCTGGCTCGGCGGCATCACGTCGGTCACCGACTTCGGCTCGTGCAGCGCGATGCTGCGCAGCTGGCGGGTGAAGTGGCGCACCTGCGACAACCAGCTCTCCGACATCTCGACCGACAACCGCCACGTCCTCGGCACCCCGGCGTACGCCGACGGCTTCGGCCCCACCGGCCTCGACGTCCTCGCGACGGCCGACGGCTCCGTGGTCCGCTCGTTCACGTCGGCCCGCGACGGCAGCTCGGCGACGTACTTCGACGAGGTCTGGGAGGACCCGGAGCACGTGCTCGTCGTGACCTTCCAGGACGACGAGTGGGCGGTCGTGCGGCTCGGCGTGGACGGCTCGATGGAGTACGCCGTCGCCCCGCGCCGCGGCTCGATGGACGCCTTCTCGCCGTTCCGGCTGCAGACGCGCTGACGCCCACCCTGTCTAGACCTCAGGGGAATCACCGATGCACGATGTCGGTGTCGGCTGGTCGACTGGACGCATGCATCGACAGATCGCCGGATCGCTCACCGGCCGCGTCAGCAAGTGGATCGTCCTCGTCGGGGTCCTCGTCATCACCGGATTCATGGCCAGCTTCTCGGCCAAGCTGGCCGACGTCCAGAACAACGAGGCGTCGTCCTGGCTGCCCGGGTCGGCCGAGTCGACCAAGGTCCTCGACGAGCTCTCGGAGACCGTCGACCCCAACGACATCCCGACGCTGGTCGTCTTCCACCGCGACGGTGGCCTCACCGACGACGACCTGGCGGCGATGGAGGAGGACGGCAAGGAGATCGCCGAGCTCGACGGCGTCACCGACCAGGGCGTCCTGACGCCGGCCGGCGCCGAGGCCGCCGCCGCCCAGGGTGCGCCCGTCCCGACGCTGGTGTCGGAGGACGGAGAGGTCGCCTACCTCTACTTCGTCCTCAACTTCGGCACCGACGGGTGGAACGCCATCCCCGACGCCGCCGACGAGATCCGCGACATCTCGAAGATCGACGGTGGCGAGGTCCACCTCGCCGGCTACGGCGGCCAGGCGGCCGACTCCGCGGAGGCCTTCGAGGGCATCGACACCAACCTCATCTTCGCCACGCTCGCGGTGGTGATCGTGATCCTGCTCTTCACCTACCGCAGCCCGATCCTGTGGCTGCTGCCGATCCTGTGCGCCGTCTCGGCCAACTTCATCGCGACCGGCCTGGTCTACCTGCTGGCGAAGTACGCCGGCCTCACCGTCAACGGGCAGAGCCAGGCCATCCTGAGCATCCTGGTCATCGGGGCCGGCACCGACTACGCGCTCCTGCTGGTCGCCCGATACCGAGAAGAGCTCCGTCGCCACGAGGACCGGCACGAGGCCATGGCGTTCGCCCTGCACCGGGCGTCGCCTGCGATCCTCGCCAGCGCGGCGACCGTGGCGATCGGCATGCTGTGCCTGTCGTTCGCCGAGCTCAACTCGACCGCTGGACTGGGCCCCGTCCTCGCCATCGGCGTCGCCGTGACCGTGCTCGTGATGGTCACGCTGCTGCCCGCGCTGCTGGTGATCTGCGGACGGTGGGTCTTCTGGCCCAAGCGCCCCACGTTCCGCAGCGCCGAGCCCACGGCCGAGGGCCTCTGGGCCCGCGTCGGCCGGGCGATCAGCCCCCGCCCGCGCCGGGTCTGGATCGTGACCACCGGACTGCTGCTGCTGGCCTGCCTCGGCCTCTTCCGCCTCGACACCTCCGGGCTGTCGACGGAGGAGACCTACACGAAGGAGTTCGACTCCATCAAGGGTCAGCGGCTGCTCACCGAGCACGACCTCTCCGACAACTCCAACACCATCCAGGTGACCACCGAGACCAGCGCCGCGGCCGACGTGCAGTCCGCCCTGTCGGGCATCGACGGCCTCGGCGAGCCGAGCGAGGTGCGCGAGCTGTCCACCGGACGCTCGTGGTTCGAGGCGACGATCAACGCCGACATCTCCTCGTCGACCGCGGCGGACATCGTGGAGGCGTCCCGCGACGCCGTCCACTCCGTCGACGGTGCCGACGCCCTCGTCGGTGGCGGTTCGGCGTTCTACCTCGACACCAAGATCGCGAGCGAGCGCGACAGCAAGGTGATCATGCCGCTGGTGCTGGCCGTCGTCCTGCTGATCCTCATCGGCCTGCTCCGGGCGCTCGTCGCCCCGCTGATCCTGATGGCGACGGTGGTGCTGTCGTTCGGGGCGGCGCTGGGCATCTCCGCCCTGCTGTTCGAGTACGTCTTCGGCTTCGCCGGGTCCGACCCGGGGTTCCCGCTGTTCGCGTTCGTCTTCCTCGTGGCGCTGGGCATCGACTACAACATCTTCCTGATGACCCGGGTGCGCGAGGAGACCATGACCTACGGCACCCGGAAGGGCTCGCTCATCGGCCTCGCCTCGACCGGTGGCGTGATCACGTCGGCCGGCATCGTGCTGGCGGCGACGTTCCTGGTCCTGGGCTCACTGCCGCTGGTGTTCCTCGCCGAGCTCGGCGTCGCGGTGGCCCTCGGGGTCATGCTCGACACGATGATCGTCCGGTCCGTCCTGGTCACCGCGCTCAACCTCGACCTCGGCGGGAAGATCTGGTGGCCGAGCAAGCTCGACAGCGCCGACGTCCCGCTCACCGAGGCCGAGGCCAAGGCGCCGCTGGAGACGGTGCACTAGGCCGATCAGGCGGGGGCGGAGGGCAGGGTCAGGATCTCCGCGCCGTCCTCGGTGATGGCGATCGTGTGCTCGCTGTGGGCCGTGAGGCAGCCGGTGGCGCTGCGGAGCGTCCAGCCGTCGTCGTCGGTGACGAGCTCGTCGGTGTCGACCATGATCCACGGCTCGAGGGCGAGCAGCAGGCCGGGGCGGAGCTTGTAGCCGCGGCCCGGTCGGCCGTCGTTGGAGACGTGCGGGTCCTGGTGCATCGTCGTGCCGATGCCGTGGCCGCCGAACTGCATGTTGATCGGGTAGCCGGCCTCGCGCAGGACGGTGCCGATCGCGTGGGAGAGGTCGCCGATCTTCGCGCCCGGACCGGCCGCGGCGATGCCGGCCGCCAGCGCGCGCTGCGTGGTCTCGATCATCTCGACGCTGCCGGCGGGTCGGCTCTCCCCCACGACGAAGCTGATCGCGGAGTCGGCGGCCACGCCATCGAGCCGGACCGCGAGGTCGAGGGTCAGCAGGTCGCCGTCGGCGAGCCGCTGGTCGCGCGGGCGACCGTGCAGCACCGCGTCGTTGACGGAGGTGCAGACGTAGTGGCCGAACGGACCCGCGGCCGAAGGACGGCGCGTAGTCGACGTAGCAGGACTCGGCACCCGCGTCGCGGATCATCTCGGCGGTCCACCGGTCGAGCTCGAGCAGGTTGGTGCCGACGAGGCTGCGGCCGCGCAGCGTGGCGAGGATGTCGGCGACCAGGGCACCCGTACGACGAGCCCGGTCGACCTGGACGGGCGTGAGGATCTCGATCATCGCAACCCCAGCTTCTCGCAGCGCTTCTCGGCGGTCCCGCTGCACAGCTCGTCGAGGGTCAGCACACCCTGCCCCACCAGCACGGAGGTCAGGTCGTCGATCGTGACCTCCTGGTGCTCGTAGAGCCAGGAGTCGACGCCGTCGACCTCCTCCGCGTCCGTCACGGGCGTCCCGGCGAGCAGCGCGACGGCGACGTCGGCGGCCTGCTCGCTCATCTCGCGGGTCGGGACGTAGGTCATCGAGTCCTCGTCGCCGAGGAGCACGTCGCGCGCCGCCTGCAGGTCGTCCGTCGACTGGGTCGGGACGTCGCCGCCCTCGAGGCCGACGAAGCGGTCCGACCCCGGCACCAGCTCGCCGAGCGACACGACGGGCACCTCGGGAGCGGTCAGGGACGCGAGGTCGTCGACGTCGACCGGCACCACGACGATCACGTCGGAGTTGCGCGCCTCGGCCTGGCGGACCTGGCTCCGCTGCGTGTCGGCGTCGCCCTCGCCGTCGTACACCGTGACGCGGCACTCGTCGCAGGTCGCCTCGACCCGGTCGGTGAACTGCTCGGCGTCGACCGCGCGCGACGTGGAGTCGGAGGCGTCGGCGACCAGCAGCGCGATCGTCGGCTCGTCGCCGTCGCACCCCGCGAGGAGGGGCGCGAGGACCACGAGGGCGCAGGTCAGCAGTCGGGCTCGCAACATCGGCCCGAGGCTATCGTGACCGCCATGACCGACCTCGACCTCCTCGCCCCAGCAGTCCCGCGGTCCGAGGAGATCCTCACCCCGGAGGCCCTCGCGTTCGTCGCCGACCTCGACGAGCGCTTCCACGACCGGCGCGACGAGCTGCTGGCCGCGCGGCGCACGCGCCGCGAGGAGATCGCCCGCACCGGCACCCTCGACTTCCTGCCCGGGACCGCCGACGTCCGCGCGGGCGACTGGCGGGTGGCGGACGTCCCCGCGGACCTCCGCGACCGGCGCGTCGAGATCACCGGGCCCACCGAGCCCAAGATGGCGATCAACGCCCTCAACTCGGGCGCGCGCGTGTGGCTCGCCGACCTCGAGGACGCCAACACGCCCCACTGGCGCAACGTCGTCGGCGGCCAGCTCACGCTGCGCGACGCCACCCGCGGACAGCTGGCGTTCACCTCACCCGAGGGCAAGGAGTACGCCGTCGCCGACCCCGCGTCGACGCCGGTCGTGCTGCCGCGGCCCCGCGGCTGGCACTTCGACGAGGCGCACCTGACCCGCGACGGTCGCCCGGTCGTGGCGGCCCTGGTCGACTTCGGCCTGCACTTCTTCCACAACGCGCGCGAGCTGCTCGCGCAGGGCAGCGGGCCCTACTACTACCTGCCGAAGATGGAGTCGCACCTCGAGGCGAGGCTGTGGGACGAGGTCTTCACCCACGCCGAGCAGGCGCTCGGCGTGCCGCACGGCTCGGTGCGCGCCACCGTGCTGATCGAGACGATCACGGCCGCCTTCGAGATGGACGAGATCCTCTACGAGCTGCGCGACCACGCCGCCGGCCTCAACGCCGGCCGCTGGGACTACCTGTTCAGCATCATCAAGAACTTCCGCGACGCCGGTCCCGGCTTCACGCTCCCCGACCGCAACGCGGTGACCATGGCCGCGCCGATGATGAAGGCCTACAGCGACCTGCTCGTGCAGACCTGCCACCGACGCGGCGCCTTCGCGATCGGCGGGATGGCGGCGTTCATCCCGAGCCGGCGCGACCCGGAGGTCAACGAGCGCGCCTTCGCCAAGGTGCGCGAGGACAAGACCCGCGAGGTGCGGGCCGGCTTCGACGGCTCGTGGGTGGCCCACCCCGACCTCGTCCCGCTGTGCGCCGAGGTCTTCGACGAGGCCCTGGCCGGTCGCGACAACCAGCTCGACGTCACCCGCGACGACGTGTCGGTGGCCGCGGCCGACCTGCTCGCCGTCGGCGAGACGCCGGGCGAGCGGACCGAGGCCGGACTGCGCGGCAACGTGCGGATCGGCATGCAGTACCTCCACGCCTGGCTGTCCGGCAACGGCGCCGCCGGCATCGACAACCTCATGGAGGACGCCGCCACCGCCGAGATCTCCCGCTCCCAGGTCTGGCAGTGGGTCCACAGCGGCGCCGCCCTCGACACCGGCGAGACGGTCACGCGCGAGCTCGTCGAGCGGGTCGTCGAGGAGGAGTTCGCGGCGCTCGAGGGCAGCCGTCGACGACGACGCCCGCCGGCTCTTCGTCGACTGCGCGCTCGGCGAGGACTTCCCCGACTTCCTGACGCTCAGGGCGTACGACGTCCTGCTGGCGCGAGGCGATTGACCGGCCGCACGAAGCCGCTGGAGGCGATCTGCTCGCCGCCCACCCAGACGTCGGCCACGTCGGCGTCCGAGGCGAGGGCGAAGATCTTGCCGAGCGCGGACTCCGGGCGAGTCGGCGTGCCGCAGGCCGATGTCGAGCGCCGTGCCCGGGCGGCGGCCGGAGCAGGAGTGCGTCGAACTGCTTGCCCTCCGACAGGTCGCCGACGGTGTCGGCCAGGCCGAGCGCGGCCGCGCCGGCCGACGTGCTCAGGTGGAGCAGGTGCCCGGCACCGAGCGGCAGCCCCTCGGGACCCATGAGGTGCTGGAGGAAGTAGGCCTGCAGGCCCTCCTTGAAGATCGAGAACCCGGTGCCGGCCCCGACGTCGCTGCCGAGCGCGACACGTACGCCCGCGTCGAGGTGGCGGCGCAGCGGGAACAGCCCCGAGCCGAGCGCGGCGTTGCTGGTGGGGCACCAGCGCCACCGACGACCCGCGCGCCGCCATCACGGCGAGCTCGGGGTCGGTGGGGTGCACGTCGTGGGCCAGCACGGAGAGCGGGCCGAGGAGGGCGTGGTGGTCGTAGGTGTCGACGTAGTGCGCGCGGTCGGGGAACTGGCCGGCGACGGTGGCCACCTCGGCGTTGTTCTCGTTGACGTGCGAGGTGAAGCAGACGTCGGCGCACCGACTCCATCACCGCACCGCACGCGGCCAGGATCGGGTCCGAGGCGGACAGCGAGAAGCGGGGCGTGACGGCGTAGCGCAGCCGTCCGCTGCCGTGCCAGCGCATCGCCAGCTCGACCGACTCGTCGTAGGCCCGCTCCGGGGTGGTCAGCAGCGGCTCGGGCAGGATCCGGTCGCTCACCACGAGCCCGCTGGTCACCCGCAGCCCGTAGCGCTCGGCCTCGGCGAAGAGGGCGTCGACGGCGGAGGCGAAGTGCGACCCGAAGACCAGCGACGTCGTCGTCCCGGCCGAGATCAGGCCGGCGACGAACTCGCCGGCGATGGTGGCGGCGTACGCCGGTGACGCGAGGCGCTGCTCCTCCGGCAGCGCGCACCGGTCGAGCCACTCGAGCAGCGGCATCCCGAGCGCGCCGATCACCCGCACCTGCGGGAAGTGGACGTGGGTGTCGACCAGCCCCGGGAGCAGGATGCCGTCGCGCAGGTCGATCACCGGCGCGGTGGGGTGGGCCTGCGGCAACCGTCGCGAACGGGCCGCGGGCGACGATCGTGCCGTCGTCGTGGGACACGAGCAGGCCGAGGTCGTCGTCGTGGCGGAAGCCCGGTCCGTCGGCGCTCGTGAACGGGTCGACGGGCGTGTCGAAGGCCCGGGCCCGGTAGAGGAATCCCGGGCTCGCGGCGGCGTCGATCATCGGACCGCCCGGGCCCGGTCGGCGGCGAACAGCCCCAGCAGCTCGGCCGCGACCGACACCGCGATCGTGGCCGGCTCCTTGCCGCTGCCCGGTCCGCAGGCCGGGCAGCCCGATCGGGCAGCGGATCCGGGCGATGGTCGACTCGTCGTGGCCCTCGACCGTCAGGCCGGTGCGGAACCGCGACCACTTCGCGTCGGACCCGATGAGGCCGATCGTGGCGAGGTGGGTGCACCGCAGCGCGGCGTCGCAGAGCGCGAAGTCCTCCGCGTGGTCGTGCGTCATCACGAGGACGTGGGTGCCGGGCGGGACCGCTCCGAGCGCGAGCTCGGGGACGGGCGCGCGGTGGACCTCGACCCGCGCCTCCCCCGCCAGCACCGGGGCCAGCCGGTCGTCGGTCAGCTGGCCGGCGCGCGAGTCGACGAGGTGGAGGTCGAGGTCGTGGCCGGACAGGACCCGGGCCAGCTCGAGCCCGACGTGCCCGACGCCGAAGACGGCGACGGACGGCACGACCGGCAGCGGCTCGAGGAGCAGCGTGACCTCGCCCCCGCAGCACTGGCGGCCGTGGTCGGTGCGCGCCTTGTCGCTCAGCCCGACCTCGAGCCGCTCGGGCGCGGCGGCTCCCGCGACGAGCATCGCCCGGGCGCGGGCGACGGCCGTCTCCTCGAGGTTGCCGCCACCGACGCTGCCCCAGGTGCGTGCCTCCGCGACGACCATCTTCGCGCCGGCGTCGCGCGGCGCGTGACCGCGTACGTCGGTCACCGTGACGAGGACGCCCGCCTCCCGCTCGTCGCGGAGGCGTCGGACAGCGTTCAGCCAGCTCACGGCGCACTCCGCTCGGAGGTCGGGTGGAGGGCCGGCGCGCCGGGGTCGGGCGGGTCGGGGACGATGCCCGGGAGTCCGTCGACCACGTGGTCGGGGCCGGAGGTCCGGGCCTGCTCGACCGCCCAGAACACCGCCTCGGGCGTGGCCGGCGAGGGCAGGTCGACGCTGGTGCCCTCGGGGCCGAACGCCGCGGCCGCCTCGCGCAGCGCCTCGCGGACGGCGAAGGCCAGCATCAGCGGCGGCTCGCCGACCGCCTTGGAGCCGTAGACCACGCCGTCCTCGTGGGCCTGCTCGAGCAGCGCGACGTGGAGCTCGTCGGGCAGCTCGCCGAGGCTGGGCAGCTTGTAGGTGCTGGCCGACTGGGTGGTGAGCCGGCCGCGGCCGGGGCCGTCGCTCTCGTCCCACCGCAGGTCCTCGAGCGTCAGCCAGCCCACGCCCTGGGCGAAGCCGCCCTCGACCTGCCCGATGTCGACGAGCGGCGAGAGGCTGTCGCCGGCGTCCTGGACGATGTCGACGCGCCGGGTGGTGTGCGCGCCGGTGAAGCCGTCGACCTCGACCTCGGCGGCCGCGACGCCGTAGGCGAAGTACTTGAACGGGTGTCCCTGCATCGCCGTGGAGTCCCAGTGGATGCCCTCGGTGCGGTAGAAGCCGGCCGCCCACAGCTGCACGCGCCCGAAGTACGCCTCGCGCACGAGGTCGTCCCACGGCCAGGCCGCGCCCGGCGTCGACCTCGCGCAGGCGCGCCGTGATCTGCTCGCAGGCGTCCTTGACGGCACCGCCGTTGAGGTCGGCGCTCGAGCTGGCCGCGGTCGCCGACGTGTTGGGCACCTTGTCGGTGCGGGTCGGCGCGAGACGTACGCGCTGGAGCGGGATCCCGAGGCTGGTCGCCGCCACCTGCAGCATCTTCGTGTGCAGCCCCTGGCCCATCTCGGTGCCGCCGTGGTTGATCAGCACCGAGCCGTCCTTGTAGACGTGCACGAGCGCACCGGCCTGGTTGAAGGCGGTGAAGTTGAAGGAGATCCCGAACTTCAGCGGGGTCACCGCGAGGGCGCGCTTGACGTGCTCGTGGCCGGCGTTGAACTCGGCGACCTCGCGGCGGCGGCGCGCGACCTCACCGGTCTCCAGCACCTGGTCCCACGCGGCCACGACGCGCTCCGGGTGGCGGACGGGCTGGCCGTAGGGCGTCGCCTGCCCGTCGACGTAGAAGTTGCGGCGCCGCAGCTCGACCGGGTCGATGCCGAGGAGCGGGGCGCACCGGCCGAGGACGTCCTCGATGACGAGCATCCCCTGCGGTCCGCCGAAGCCGCGGAACGCGGTCTGCGACGTCTTGTGGGTGTGCGCCACGCGGCCGTGGACGCGGACGTGCGGGATCCAGTAGGCGTTGTCGACGTGGCAGAGCGCCCGGGCGAGCACCGGCTCGCTGAGGTCGAGGCTCCAGCCGCCGTCGGAGGTGAGCGTCGCCTCGAGCGCGGTGAACCGGCCGTCGTCGTCGAACCCGACCCGCCACTGCGCGTGGAAGCCGTGCCGCTTGCCGGTCATGGTCATGTCGTGGGTGCGGTTGAGCCGCAGCCGGACCGGCCGACCGGTGAGGGTCGCCCCCAGGGCCGCCACCGCGGCGAAGCCGTGCGGCTGCATCTCCTTGCCGCCGAAGCCGCCGCCCATCCGCAGGCACTGCACGGTGATCTCGTGGGACTGCCGCCCCAGCACGTGGGCGACGATCTCCTGCGTCTCGGTGGGGTGCTGGGTGCTGCTCTGCACGAACACCTGGCCGCCCTCGTCGACGAGGGCGAGCGAGGCGTGGGTCTCGAGGTAGAAGTGCTCCTGGCCGGCCATCTCGGTGACGCCGCTGAACACGTGGGCGGCGCCGGCGAGGCCCTGCTCGACGTCACCGCGCGTGACGACGGGCTGGCCGCCCTGGAAGCTCTCCGCGTCGATCGCCTCGGTCAGCGCCACGACCGCGGGCAGCTGCTCGTAGTCGACCTCGACGGCGGCCGCGCCCAGCCGGGCGGCCTCGAGCGTCTCCCCCAGCACCCAGCAGACGGCGTGCCCGACGAACATCACGATCTCGGGGAAGAGCGGCTCGTCGTGCTTCACGCCGGCGTCGTTGATGCCGGGCACGTCGTCGGCGGTGAGCACGCGGACCACCCCGGCGACCGCCAGTGCGGGCTCGGTGTCGATGCGGGTGACCCGGGCGTGCGGGTGCGGCGAGCAGACCGGGTGCGCGTGCAGCGCTCCGGGCGTCCGGATGACGAGGTCGTCGGTGTAGAGCGCGTCGCCGGTGACGTGCAGCGCCGCGCTCTCGTGGGGCAGCGCGAGCCCGACGACGGCGTCGTCGGGCCGGTCGGACAACCTGCTCATCGCGACGCTCCCTCGTGCGAACCCTCGTGCCACCAGGCCCGCAGGGCGTTGCCGAGCATCGCGGAGCGGTACGCCGCGCTCGCCCGCTGGTCGTCGATCGGGGTGCCCTCTCCTGCCATGACCGCGGCCGCCTCCTCGACGGTGTCGAGGGTCCACGGCCGACCTTCCAGCGCCGCCTCGGTGGCGCGCGCCCTGATCGGTGTGGCCGCGACGCCGCCGAGGCCGATCCGGGCCCTGGTGACGGTGCCGTCGACGACGTCGAGGGCGGCGCCGACGGCGACGCTGGAGATGTCGTCGAGGCGCCGCTTGGAGATCTTGCGGAAGGTGGTGTGCGACGCGAGCGGCGTCGGGATCCGCACGCTGCGGATCAGCTCGTCGGGGCGCCGCACGGTCTCGCGGTAGCCGGTGAAGTAGTCCGCGAGGGCGACCTCGCGATCCCCGTCGGCCGAGGCGAGCACGAGCGTCGCCTCCAGGGCGAGCAGGGCGGGCGCCAGGTCGCCGATGGGCGACGCGGTGCCGAGGTTGCCGCCGATCGTCGCGCCGTTGCGGATCAGCCGCGAGGCGAAGAGCGACCACACCTGCTCCAGCAGCGGGACGCTGCCGCCGAGGCCGGCCTCGACCTCGCTCAGGGTCAGCGCCGCGCCGATCTCGATCTCGTCGCCGACCACCAGCTGCCGCAGCTCGGGCAGCCGGTCGACCGCGACGACGTACGACGCCCGGCGGCCGCGGAGGTTGACCTCGACGCCCCAGTCGGTGGAGCCGGCGACCACGGTCGCGTCCGGGTGCTCGGCCAGCAGGGCGAGGGCCTCGCGGAGGTCGGCCGGGCGGGCGAAGTCGTCGAGCCGGGTGGGCACGCTCGCGGGCGCGGCACTCGTGCACCGCTCGGCGAACGGGTCGTCCGCGGGGACGGCACCGAGCGCGGCCGCCGCGTCGCGGATCGGCCGGTAGCCCGTGCAGCGGCAGAGGTTGCCGCCGATGGCGTGGAGGTCGAAGTCCTCGCGGCCGGGCCGGTAGTACTCGGCGGCCATCGAGCAGACGAAACCGGGCGTGCAGTAGCCGCACTGCGAGCCGCCGCGCTCCGCGAGCTCGGCCTGGACCGGGTGCAGGGCGTCGGGGCGGCCGAGGCCCTCGGCCGTGACGACCTCCTGGCCGTCGAGCGCGGCAGCGGGCACGAGGCAGGCGTTGACCGGCGTCCACCGGCTGCCGTCGCCGTCCGCCGCTCGGGGCGCGCGACCATCACGGCGCAGGCGCCGCACTCGCCCTCGGCGCAGCCCTCCTTGGCCCCGGTGAGCCCGAGGCCGCGCAGGAAGTCGAGCGCGTTGGTGTGGGCGGGCGTCGCGCCGAGCGCGCGCGGGCGACCGTTCACGGTGATGTGCGGCTCGGTCATCGGACCCCCAGCCGCGGGTGCCGGTTGACGTCCTTGTAGAGCAGGTAGCGGAAGCGGCCCGGCCCGCCGGCGTAGCAGGCCTGCGGGCAGAAGGCGCGCAGCCACATGAAGTCGCCCGCCTGCACCTCGACCCAGTCCTGGTTGAGCAGGTAGACCGCCTTGCCCTCGAGGACGTAGAGGCCGTGCTCCATGACGTGCGTCTCGGGGAAGGGGATCGCGCCGCCGGGCTCGAAGCTGACGATGTTGACGTGCATGTCGTGGCGCACGTCGAGCGGGTCGACGAAGCGCTGCGTGCCCCAGGCGCCGTCGGTCTCGGGCATCGGCTCGATCGCCACGTCGACCTCGGCGGTGACGAACGGCTCGGGCACCTCGACGCCGTCGACCCGCTCGTAGGCCTTGCGGATCCAGTGGAAGGTCGCGGCCTCGTCGCCCTCGTTGTGCAGCGTCCACGCGGCGCCCGGCGGGAGGAAGGCGTAGCCGCCGGCACCCATCCGGTGCTGCACGCCGTCGATCGCCAGCGCCACGCTGCCGCCGACCACCAGCAGCACGCTCTCGGCGTCGGGGTCGTCGTCGGGACGGTCCGAGCCGCCGCCCGCGGCCACCTCGACGACGTACCACGAGAAGGTCTCGGCGAAGCCGGACAGCGGTCGGGCGATCACCCAGAGCCGGGTGTCGTCCCAGTGCGGCAGCCGGCTGGTGACGATGTCGCGCATGGTGCCGCGCGGGAGGACGGCGTACGCCTCCGTGAACACCGCGCGGCCCGAGTCGCCGGTGGTCAGCGCGGTCTGCGCCGGCAGCCCGCCCGTCGGCACGTGGTAGGTCATCGTTGCTCGCCTCTCCTCAGCAGTCGTCCGTGGGGATTCTTGCCTGTCTCGTCGATCCTGCTCCCTCGGAGCCAGGTCTCCCGCACGACGCCGGTGAGTCGCAGGCCGGCGTAGGCCGAGACGGGGTTCTTGTGGTGCAGCCGTGCGGCGTCGACGGTCCAGGCCTCGTCGGGCGCGAAGACGCAGAGGTCCGCGTCGTTGCCGACGGCGATCTCGCCCTTGCCCGCCACCCCGACCCGCCGGGCAGGGGTGGTGGACATCCACCGCACCACGTCGGTGAGGGGTACGCCGCGCTCGCGGGCGCTCGTCCACACCACCGGCAGGCCCAGCTGGAGCGACGCGATGCCGCCCCACGCGTCGGCGAAGTCGCCGGTGTCCTGCCGCTTGAGCTCGGCGGTGCACGGCGAGTGGTCGCTGACGACCATGTCGATGTCGCCGCTGCCCAGCGCGGCCCAGAGGGCGTCGCGGTTGGTGGCGTCGCGGATCGGCGGGCAGCACTTGAGCTCGGTCGCGCCGTCGGGGATCGAGCCGGCCTCGAAGTGCAGGTAGTGCGGGCAGGTCTCGACGCTGACGTCGACGCCGGCGGCGCGGGCGGCGTGCAGCGCAGGGACGGCCCCGGACGCGCTGAGGTGCACGACGTGGGCGCGACCGCCGGTGGCGCGCGCGGTCGCGAGGACCAGGTCGATCGCCGCTCCTCGGCCTCGCCCGGTCGGCTCGCGAGGAACCCGGAGTACGCCGCCCCGTGCGCGCACTCGCCGATCGCCTCGCCGTCCTCGGCGTGGACGATCATCAGCGCGCCCAGCCGGGCGGTCTCGGCCATCGCGGTCCGGAACGCGTCCGGCTCGAGGTGCGGGAACTCGTCGACGCCCGAGTCGAGCAGGAAGCACTTGAAGCCGAACACCCCGGCCTCGTGCAGGTCGGCGAGGTCGGGGACGTTGCCGGGCACGGCGCCGCCCCAGAAGCCGACGTCGACCCAGGCCTGGCCCTGCGCCGCCTCGCGCTTCACGTCCAGCGCGGCGAGCGTCGTGGTCGGCGGGATGCTGTTGAGCGGCATGTCGACGATCGTCGTGACGCCGCCGGCGGCCGCCGCGCGCGTCGCGCTGGCGAAGCCCTCCCACTCGGTGCGACCGGGCTCGTTGACGTGCACGTGGGTGTCGACCAGGCCGGGGAGCAGGACCTCGTCGTCGGCGATCTCGTGCACGACGGCTGCCTCGACGTCGGCGTCGTACGCGTGGATGGCGGTGATCACGCCGCCCGTCACCTCGACGGCGACGGCGCGTTCCTCGCCGCCGACGACCGCCCGCCGGGCGCGGACGACGAGCTCCGGCTGCCACCTTCAGCTCCCACGGTAGGTCGAGTAGCCGAAGGGGTTGAGGAGCAGCGGCACGTGGTGGTGCCGGTCGTCGGCGACCGTGAAGGTGACGACGACCTCGGGGTAGAACGCGGTCGTGCCCTGGGCCGCGAACCACGCGCCGGTGTCGAAGCGGAGGACGTGGTCCTCGGCCGCGAGGTCACCGGCCAGCGGGGCGATCCGACCGTCGTCGTCGGTGACGCCCTCGGCCAGCACGCTGCCGTCGGCCGTCGACAGGGTCACCCGCACGCCGACGGCCGGTCGGCCCGTCGAGGTGTCGAGGACGTGGGTGCTCAGCGACGCCATCAGGACAGCACCTCCCGGATCCGGAGCTGGGCGATCTGCGTCAGCTGGTCGATCGTGGCGGCCCGCTCGAGCTCGTCGGTGTTGTCGAGCCGGTGCCGCAGGTGGTCGAGGACGTCCTGCCCGCTGCGACCGGCCGCCCGCACGATGAAGACCCGCCCGAAGCGCTCCTCGTAGGCCCGGTTGCCCTCCTCGAGGCGTCGGGCCAGGTCGGCGTCGGAGTGGTCGACCCCGGACTGCTCGCGGGTCGAGTGCGCCGCGTCGTGCTTCGCCGCATCCGCGCGCTCGCCGATCCGCGGGTGCCGGGCCAGCGCCTGCTCGAGCTCGTCGTCGGTGATCGTCGCGGAGGCGGCGGTCATCGCGGCCTCGACCTCGCCGATGTCGGAGTAGGGGCGCCCCGCCGCCACGGCGTCGGCCCACCGCGGCACGTCGAGGCAGACGAGCAGCCGCTCGCGGGCGGCCGCGTCGTCCATCGCGTTGAAGTCCGCCAGAGCTCATCGCTCCTCCTCGCGGGTCACGGTCGCCTCGATCAGCCCGTAGGGACGGTCGGCGGCGATGAACACCTCACCCGGGTTCTCCAGCCCGAACGGCGAGAGGTCGACGAGGAAGTGGTGCTTGTTGGGGGCCGCGAAGGAGATCTCGGCGATGTCGTCGTGCGCCTCCAGCACGGCCCGGCCCATGGCGTAGAGGGTCTCCTGGAGCGCCCGGCTGTAGGTCGTCGCGAAGGTGGCGAGCAGCAGCGCCCGCACGGCGTCGTACGTCGCGTTCCAGTCGACCTCCGTCGACCCGTGACGTAGCGCCAGTCGGCCCGCAGCGCGGTCGCCAGGATCCGGTCGTCGGCGTCGGGCAGCGTCGTGTACTCGTCGCGCAGGAAGCCCTTGAACTCCGAGCCGGTGGACTTCAGCACGACCAGGTCCTGGAGCCCGCTGACGACCGGTCGCGCCGTCCGCGCGTGAGGTCGACGGTGGTGGTGCGCACCTCTCCCCCGCGGCGGACGAAGGCGTGGTCGTGGCCCGACGCCGTCGACCTCGATCCGGTCCCAGGCGTACTCCTCGCACCGCGACCGTCGCGCCGTCGGCCACCGGGGTCGCCTCGAGCAGGCGGCCGCCCAGCGCCAGCGCGTAGTCCTCGGGCGAGGAGATGCCGTGCTTCTTGGCGTAGGCGAACGCGGTGTTCTTCTGGGTGTCGGTCGGCAGCACCTGCGACTGGTCGCCGTCGGTGTGGGCCGCGGCGAAGTCGCCGCGCAGCGAGGTCGAGACGTTGAGGTCGCGGATCTCGTGGCGCGGTGTGTCGCGCACGATCCGGACGACGCGGTTCTCCGCCTTGCCGTAGCGGTTCGGTCCCAGCACGATCCCCATCGTCGTCAGCCTCCAGCCTCGGCGGCGCGGTGCGCCAGTGTCATCAGTGCCCGCGTGTCGAGCCCGGTCGCGGCGGCGACCTCGTCGGTCGACAGCGCGCCGCAGTCGGTCCCGCGGAGCAGGAAGTCGGCGAGCGCCCGCGCGGTCGCCGGCTCGTCGAGGACGCCGGACTCGCGGCGCTCGACGTAGGTGCGCAGCCGCGCGGCGGCGGCCGCCCAGCCCTCCCGGTAGAACGCGAAGGTCGCCGCGAACCGGGTCGGCAGCTGCGCGGGGTGCAGGTCCCAGCCCTGGTAGTAGCCGCGCTCGAGCGAGCGGCGTACGAGCCTCAGGTGGTTGGCCCAGGCCGCGCCGACCTCGTCGGCCGTGCCGATCGGGAGCACGTTGGTGGACCCGTCCGAGAGGCGTACGCCGGTGCCGGCCGCGGCTGCCTGCATGATCGCCTTCGCGTGGTCGGCCACCGGGTGGTCGAGGCTCTGGTGGGCGGCGGCGATGCCGCAGTAGGCGCTGTAGTCGTAGGTGCCGTAGTGCAGCCCGGTGCACCGGCCGGCGGACGCGTGGACCATCCGCGCCACGAGCGCGGTGCCGTCGGGGCCGAGGATCGACTGCGGGGTCTCGACCTGGATCTCGAACCGGAGCGCGCCGGAGCCCAGCCCCAGCGCGGGCTCGAGCCGCTCGGCCGCGTGGACGAGGGCCTCGACCTGCTCGACCGCGGTGACCTTGGGCAGGGTCACCACGAAGCCGTCGGGCAGCGGCGTGCTGCTGACGAGACGCTCGAGGAACACCGTCAGCGTGCGGATCCCCCGCCGCCGGGTCGGCGCCTCGAAGCTCTTGAACCGGATGCCGCACCACGCCGGCGCGGCACCTGCGGCCAGCGCCGCGGCGAGCTCGTCGGCCGCGCGCACGGCGTCCGCGTCCTCCTCGTCGTCCGGACGCGACGCCGTAGCCGTCCTCGAGGTCGATGCGGACGTCCTCGACCGGCTCGCGGGCCAGCTTGTCGCGGACGCGGTCGAGCAGGTCGGCGTCGCCGTCGAGCAGGGACAGGAGCACGGCCTCGTGCTCCTCGGTCGCGCGCAGGGCCGTGGCGCCGTACGTCGTCGCGAGGTCGGCGCGGAACCGGTCGGCCGGGACGTAGACGGTGTGCACCGGCTGCCGGCCGGGACGCCCGCCCGGGTAGTGGCGCGCGAGGTCGGCGTCGACCTCCGCGAGACGCTCGTCGAGCTCGCCGGTGATCGTGCCGATCGAGCTCGGCGACGTCGACGGGCTCTCCATGCGGTGACCCTAGACCCGGGTCAGTGGACCGGGGGCCGCTTGCGCTGCGGCGCCGGGCGCGTCGGGTCGTCGTCGGGCGCCTCGACGTGCTCGGGCACGACGATGGGCTTGAGCCGGGCCCAGACGATGAAGAAGGCGCCGACCACGAGGAGGGCGAGCCCCGTCCAGAGGTTCGCGTTGACCCCGCCGGTCTTCTCCGGCTCGTGCTCGCCGAGCAGGCCGGCCAGCGTGAGGATCACGCCGTAGATGGCCATCAGCGCACCGATGATGTTGCGGATGTCGAAGAGACCCGCCTTGTGGGTCGAGCCGTGACGTGCTGCGTCGGACATGGTGGCTCCTCTCTGTCGAACCGGGTCAGAAGGCGAAGTTGAGGACGACGACCATCGCGAGCGCGATGCCGGCGAGCGGGACCGTACGACGCCACCACGGCATGGCCGCCTCGTCGGGATCGGTGCGGTCCTCCCTGGGCGTCTCGGAGTAGACGAGGCCGCGCAGCTCGGAGGCGGGCTTGGGCTTGGTGACGAGCGAGACGACGATGCTGAGCACGATGTCGACCACGAACGCCGTCGAGGCGGCGAGGAACGCGGCGCCCTGGCCCGGCAGGTCGATGACCCCGGCAGCGGCGAGCCGGTCGACCGCGATGGCCGACAGGGTGCCGGCCACCAGGCCGACCCAGCCGGCGGTGGGCGTCATCCGCTTCCAGAACATGCCGAGGATGAAGGTCGCGAACAGCGGTGCGTTGAAGAACCCGAAGAGCGTCTGCAGGTAGTTCATGACGTTGTCGTAGCCCATCGCGATCTGGGCGGTGAAGATCGCGATGACGGTCGCCCCGACGGTCGCGAGGCGGCCGATGCGGAGGTAGTAGTCGTCGCTGTGGTCCTTGCGGATGTAGCGCTGCCACAGGTCGTAGGAGAAGACGGTGTTGAAGGCGGAGATGTTGGCCGCCATGCCGGCCATGAAGGCGGCGAGCAGACCGGCGATCGCGAGCCCGAGCAGGCCGTTGGGCAGCACGTCGCGCATCAGCAGGAGCAGCGCGTCGTTGTAGGCCACCCCGTCACCGGAGGCGCCTCCGCTGGGCGATGCCGCCGTTCTTCAGGTCGATCATCTCGGTGACCAGGACGGCCGAGACCATGCCCGGGATGATGACGATGAACGGGATGAACATCTTCGGGAAGGCACCGATGATCGGCGTCTTGCGGGCCGCGGAGATCGAGTCCGAGGCCATCGCGCGCTGGACCTCGACGAAGTTGGTCGTCCAGTAGCCGAAGGACAGCACGAAGCCGAGGCCGAACACGATCCCGATCACCGAGAACAGCGAGGAGTCGAAGCCCGAGAGCGCCTGGCCCGGCCACGACTCGAGCTGCTGGGCGGCGGGCGCGACCTCGGCGCTGGCCGGAGCCTTGTCGGCGGCGGCGGTGATCTTGTCGGTGAGGCCGTCCCAGCCGCCGACGCGGTGCAGGCCGATGAGCGTCAGCGGCAGCAGCGAGGCGACGATGACGAAGAACTGCAGCACCTCGTTGTAGATCGCCGCGCTCAGTCCACCGAGCGTGATGTAGGACAGCACGATCGCGCCGGCCACGATGAGGGCGATCCAGATCGGCCAGCCGAGCAGGGCGTGCACGATGCCGGCGAGCAGCGCGAGGTTCACGCCCGCGATGAGGAGCTGGGCGACGGCGAAGCTGATCGCGTTGACGAGGTGGGCGCCGGTGCCGAAGCGCTTGAACATGAACTCCGGGACCGAGCGGACCTTGGAGCCGTAGTAGAACGGCATCATCACGACGCCGAGGAACAGCATCGCCGGCACCGCGCCGACCCAGAAGTAGTGGACCGTCGGCAGCCCGATCTCCGCACCGTTGGCCGACATGCCCATGATCTCGACGGCACCGAGGTTGGCGGAGATGAACGCCAGGCCGGTGACCCAGGCGGGCAGCGAGCGGCCCGACAGGAAGAAGTCGATCGAGTCGGACACCGAGCGGCGTGCCATCACGCCGATGCCGAGGACGAACCCGAAGTAGATCGCGACCAGCAGGTAGTCCAGCCAGGACGCGTCGATCAGGGTGTCGGAGCTCATGTGTCCTCCCGAGATTCAGATTTGGGCCACGCAGCAACCTAGACCCGCGCGTCGATCCGCGCGACCACCCCCTGGGGTCGGTCTGCGTCGACGACGCTAGACCGGCCTTCCTCGCGGGCCGCAGCGGTGCCATCCTCGACGGAGAGAGGCACCGCCATGGACTACCGAGACTCGCACCGCGCCCTGCAGGACGCCTTCGACACGCGCCGGCTCGCCGACCGCCTCGCCAGCGTCGCCGGCGACGACGTGTCGGGGTTCCGCGAGTTCCTCGAGGCGCGGCGACATGTTCTTCATCGCGACCTCGGACGCCGACGGCCAGCGCCGCAGTGCTCCTACAAGGGCGGCGACCCGGGCTTCGTCCGCGTCGTCGACGACCACACGATCGCCTTCCCGGTCTACGACGGCAACGGCATGTTCCTCGACCATCGGCAACGTCACCGAGAACCGGCTCGTCGGGCTGCTGTTCAGTCGACTTCGTCCACGGCTCGCGGCTCGCGGGTCAACGGCGAGGCGTCAGTCGAGTCCGGCACCGATCCGCTGGTCGCCGACTTCCGCCGGCGCCACCGGCTCCGTCGTACGGGCGTCCGCGCGACGGCCGCCGGTCTTCCGCCAACTGCCGGCGCTACGTCCACGACGCGACGGCCGCGGCTGCGAGTCAGCCGGAGCGTTCGTCGCCCTCGCGCGGCCGATCAGCCGCCGGTGCCGGACGTGGAAGCTCGCGACGAGTGCGTTCGACGGGCCCCGCTGCGCCGACGGCGACCCCAGCCACGGTCGACGCGGAGATCCGCGCCGGCAGGCGCAGCCGTCACCGGATGCCCGACTTCTGAAGCTCCGCGGGTCCGAGGGCACGCTGCGTGGACGATCCCGAGCCTGGATCCCGATACCCGCGCTCGGTGACACCGCTCCACGATCACGACGCTCTGGCAGGGTGACGGCCATGAACCGTGTCTCGGGACGCGTGGCGACGGCCCTCGTCGTGCTCGGCGTCGTGCTGGCGATCGCCCCCGCCTTCATGTCCACGATCGCGATCTGCGGGATCTCCGGCTGCTCGGGCGGCGGCTTCGGCAGGTCGACCGACCCGGACGCGACCCTCGTGATGCTCGGCCTGACCGGGCTGGTCGCGGCGCTGCCGCTGGCGGTCTACGCGCTCGTACGCCGCAGCGGGGGCCTGGCGATCTGCGCCCTCGCTCTCGCGGTGGTCACCACGTTCGTCACCGGCGCGGTCATCGGCTCCGACCTCCGCGGCTGCCCGCGCAGCATCGACCGCGCCACCTGCTTCGAGGAGTAGCGATGTGGGGAAGGTCCGGATTCCGAGGTGACGATCCGCGCCATCAGCAGGCGGGTCGCTAGGCGACGGACTACTCCCACTCGATGGTGCCCGGGGGCTTCGAGGTGATGTCGAGGGTGACCCGGTTGACCTCGGCGACCTCGTTGGTGATGCGGGTGGAGATCCGCTCCATCACCTCGTAGGGCAGGCGGGCCCAGTCGGCGGTCATCGCGTCCTCGGAGGTGACCGGGCGGATCACGACGGGGTGGCCGTAGGTGCGGCCGTCGCCCTGGACGCCGACGGAGCGGACGTCGGCGAGCAGCACGACCGGCATCTGCCAGATGTCGCGGTCGAGCCCGGCGCGGGTCAGCTCCTGGCGGGCGATCGCGTCGGCGCGGCGCAGGATGTCGAGCCGGTCGGCGGTCACCTCGCCGATGATGCGGATGCCGAGGCCGGGTCCGGGGAACGGCTGGCGCCACACGATGTCCGCCGGGAGACCCAGCTGCTCCCCGACGAGGCGGACCTCGTCCTTGAAGAGCGTGCGCAGCGGCTCGACGAGCGCGAACTCGAGGTCGTCGGGCAGGCCGCCGACGTTGTGGTGGGACTTGATGTTGGAGGTGCCGGCACCGCCGCCGGACTCGACCACGTCGGGGTAGAGCGTGCCCTGCACGAGGAAGCCGACCTTCTCGCCCTGGTCGGCGGCCTCGCCGAGCACCTGCACCTCGGCGGCCTCGAAGGCGCGGATGAACTCGCGGCCGATGACCTTGCGCTTCTCCTCGGGGTCGGTCACCCCGGCGAGCGCGGCGAGGAACGTCTCGCGGGCGTCGTACACGTGGAGGTTGACGCCGGTCGCGGCGACGAAGTCGCGCTCGACCTGCTCGGCCTCGCCCTCGCGGAGCAGGCCGTGGTCGACGAAGACGCAGTGCAGCCGGTCGCCGATCGCGCGCTGCACGATGGCCGCCGCGACCGCGGAGTCGACGCCGCCGGAGAGGCCGCAGATGGCCAGGCCGCTGTCGCCGATCTGCTCGCGGACGCGCTCGATCTGCTCCTCGGCGATGTTGAGCATCGTCCAGGTCTGGCGGGCGCCGGCGATGTGGTGCAGGAAGTGCTCGAGCACCTTCTGGCCGTGCTCGGTGTGCAGCACCTCGGGGTGCCACTGCACGCCGGCCAGCCCGCGGTCGACGTCCTCGAAGGCCGCCACCGGGGTGTCCGCGGTCGAGGCCAGCACGGTGAATCCCTCGGGCGCCTGGGCCACCGAGTCGCCGTGGGACATCCACACCGTGTGCTGGGCCGGGATGCCGTCGAGCAGGGTGCCGCCCTCGGTGACGGTGACGGGCGTACGTCCGTACTCCCGGGCGCCGGTGTGGGCGACCTCGCCGCCGAGGCCCTTGGCCATCAGCTGGAAGCCGTAGCACATGCCGAACACGGGGACGCCTGCCGTGAAGACGTCGTCGTCGATGCCGGGGGCACCGTCGGCGTACACGCTGGACGGGCCGCCGGACAGGATGATCGCCTTCGGGCCGCGCGCCAGCATCTCGGCGACCGGCATGGTGTGCGGCACGATCTCGGAGTAGACCCGCGCCTCACGGACGCGGCGGGCGATGAGCTGGGCGTACTGCGCCCCGAAGTCGACGACGAGGACCAGGTCGTGCTCTGCAGGCTGCGTCACGGTCGGAGTCTATCGCGTGCGTCCGCGATCCGGGCGACCGGGCGAAATCGCCCCAGGGCCCGACCGGGGAGGGAGGGTGGTCGGGCCCTGGGACTTGAGTCCCCGCCACTGCAGAACAGTGCCGAGATCGAAGGACCCGGCCCTTGGGAGGGAGCATGACGTGCCGGACCCCTCACTTGGGGCAACGACCTTCTGCGGCGGCTGGTTACGGGCCTCGCGAAAGTAAATCGGTGCGATCAGCTGACGCCGACGATCGGCAGCCGCAGCGCGCCCGGGGCGGCCTCGGGCACGACCGGGTTCTTCGGCTCCACCGGGGCGAGCTGGCGGTAGGTCGCGCCGAGCTCGGGACGCGGGTCGGCCTCGCCCTTGTTGGGCCAGAAGGCCATCGCCCGCTCGGCCTGTGCGGTGATCGTCAGCGACGGGTTCACGCCGAGGTTCGCCGACACCGCGGAGCCGTCGACGACGTGGAGCCCCTCGTGGCCGTAGAGCCGCTGCCACGGGTCGACGACACCGTTGGCCGCCGAGTCGCCGATCGTGCAGCCGCCGATGAAGTGGGCGGTGAGCGGCCGGTTGAAGACCTCGCCCACGTTGCCGCCGGCCGTGCCGCCGAGGGCGTCGGCGATGCGTCGCGTCGCCTCGTAGGCGATGGGGATGTAGGTCGGGTTGGGCACGCCGTGGCCCTGCTCGCTCGTCATCCGCCAGCCGAAGCGGCCCTTGCACCCACTTCGTGGTGATCGAGTTGTCCAGCGTCTGCATCACCAGCGCGATGACCGTGCGCTCCGACCAGTGCTTGAAGTCGTAGAGGTCGAACGCCGTGCGCCGCTGGCCCCACAGCTCGCGCAGCCACGTGCCGATGCGCCAGGTGCCGGGGGTGTCGTCGGCGAGGACCGTCTGCATGAGGGCCATCGCGTTGGACCCCTTGCCGTAGCGGCACGGCTCGATGTGGGTGACCTCGTCGGGGTGCCACGACGACGTGATCGCCACGCCCTCGGTGAAGTCGGTGGTCCCGCGGGGCGCGAGCGCGCCGAGGATCGCCTCGGAGTTGGTGCGGGTGAGCACGCCGAGCCGGTCGCTGATCGCCGGCAGGTCACCGTCGTTCTTGAGCTGGTGGAGCAGCTTCTGGGTGCCGAGCGCGGCGGCGGAGAAGACGACCTGGTCGGCGGTGAACGTCTTCGTGGCCGGGTGTTCCTGGAGAGCCGTGACAGCTTGGCCTTGGTCCACCGCGTCGTCACCTCGTAGCCACCGGCGCTGCGGGGTCGCACGCGCGTCACCGTGGTCAGCGGGTGGACGACCGCCCCGGCCTGCTCGGCCAGGTGGAGGTAGTTCTTGACCAGCGTGTTCTTGGCGTTGTGGCGGCAGCCGGTCATGCACTCGCCGCAGTTGAGGCAGGCGTTGCGAGCCGGTCCGGCACCACCGAAGTAGGGGTCCGCGACCTCCTCGCCGCCCTGCGCGTCGGGTCCGCCGAAGAAGACCCCGACCGGCGTCGGGTGGAACGTGTCGCCGACGCCCATCTCCTCGGCGACCTGCTTCATCACCTCGTCCGACGGCGTGTGGCGGGGGTTCTCGACCACGCCGAGCATCCGCTTGGCCTGGTCGTAGTAGGGCGCGAGCTCGGTCTTCCAGTCGGTGATGTGGGCCCAGGACGGGTCGCGGTAGAACGCGTCGAGCGGCTCGTAGAGCGTGTTGGCGTAGACCAGCGATCCGCCGCCGACGCCGGCCCCGGCGAGGATCAGGCAGTCCTTGACCATGTCGATGCGCTGGATGCCGTACATCCCCATGGACGGCGCGAAGAGGAAGCGCTTCGCGTCGAACGACGTCGCCGGGAAGTCGTCGTCCTCGAAGCGCGCGCCCGGCCTCGAGCACGCCGACCCGGTAGCCCTTCTCGGTCAACCGCAGTGCGGTGACGGAGCCGCCGAAGCCGGACCCGATGACGAGGACGTCGTAGTGCTGGTGTCCATGCTCAGGCGCGGCCCAGCTTGTTGAGCAGGCGCAGCGCGGCGGTCATCACCGTGGCGTTGGTCTCCTCCGACATCCCGAACATCGGCGCGATCGGCACCAGCCGCTGGGTCGCGACCGACTGCGCCTCGGTGTAGCGGTGGATGCCCTCCGCCCCCTGGCGCCGGCCCATCCCGGACTCGCGCATGCCACCCATCGGCGCACCGAGCGAGCCGAACGTGGCGCCGTAGGCCTCGTTGACGTTGACCGTGCCGCACTTGATGCGGCGCGCGACGGCCCGACCGCGGGCGCCGTCGCGCGTGTAGACCGACGCGTTCAGGCCGTACGCACCGTCGTTGGCGCGCTCGACGGCCTCGTCCTCGCTGTGGAAGCGGTAGAGCGAGACGACCGGGCCGAAGGTCTCCTTGCCGAAGCACTCCATGTCGGCGGAGACGCCCTCGAGGATCGTCGGCTCGAAGACGAACGGGCCGAGGTCGGGGCGTGCCCTGCCGCCGGTGAGCACCCGTGCGCCCTTGGCGACCGCGTCCTCGACGTGGCGGGTGACGGTGTCGAGCTGGGCCTGCGAGATCAGCGAGCCCATGTCGACGCTCCAGTCCTGGCTGGCGCCGAGCGTCATCGCCTGCGTGCGCGACACGAACGCGTCGACGAACCGGTCGTAGACCTGGTCGGCGACGAAGAGCCGCTCCATCGAGACGCACAGCTGGCCGGCGTTGGAGAAGACACCGCGGACGGCACCCTCGGCCGCGCGGTGCACGTCGGCGTCGCGCAGGACGAGCATCGGGTTCTTGCCGCCGAGCTCGAGCGAGCAGCCGATGAGCCGCTCGGCGCACTGCTGCGCGATGGTCCGTCCGGTCGCGGTCGAGCCGGTGAAGCAGACGTAGTCGGCCTCGGCGACGATCGCGCCGCCGACCTCGGGTCCGGGGCCGGCGACGACCTGCCACAGCTCGGGCGGGAAGCCGGCCTCGTCGAGCAGCTGCGCGGCCAGCAGCGCGGTGAGCATGGTCTGGGCGTCGGGCTTGGTGACGACCGCGTTGCCGGCGAGCAGCGCCGGGAGCCCGTCGCAGAGCGCCATCGTGAGCGGGTAGTTCCAGGGCGAGATGATGCCGACGACGCCCTTGGGCACGCGGTGCACCTCGGCGCGGGTGAGCACCGGGAACATCCCGCCGACCCGCTGGACGTCGAGGTGCTCGTGCGCCGTGCGGGCGTAGTAGCGCGCGGTCAGCGCGAGGTGGGCGACCTCGAGGTAGGCGTCCTTGCGGGCCTTGCCCGACTCCCACACGACGAGGTCGATGAGCTCGTCCTGCCGGTCGAGCAGGAGGTCGTGCAGGCGCAGGAGGGCGGCGGCGCGCTCGTCGATCGACGTCGCGGCCCACCCGGCCTGGGCGTGGCGCGCCCGCACGAACGCCTCGGTCACGTCGGCCGGTCCCGACTGGGGGACGTGCGCGAGCGGGGCTCCGCCGATCGGCGACGACACGGCGTGGGTCTCGCCGGTGGTGCTCACGATCCGGCGCGTGAGGGAGGCGACGTACGAGCGATCGAGGCCGTAGACCGCGGTGCTGTCGTGCTCGGGGTCCGCGGGGCCGTCGGTGAGGGGGTTGACGCTCTGCTCGCTCATCTCTGCAGAGTAGGACGGTGCCGGCAGCCTTGCTACCGGTCGGTCACTTCTGTCCCGGCATTTGACACCTCTGTGACATTTGTCAACCTGCGAGCGTCAGACGATGTCGGGTGCCTTGACCCGGGCCTCGTCGGCCTCCTGGTCGGTCGCCATGAGCTGGCTCTGCCGCTCGGCCTCGACCCGCCGGAGGTAGTGGTCCACCTCGTCCTCGACCTGCGCCTCGTCCCAGCCGAGCGCCTCGGCCATCAGCTCCGCGGCGGGCCGCGCGGCCGCGATCCCGCGGTCGAAGGTCTCGATCGACACGCGGGTGCGCCGGGCCAGCACGTCGTCGAGGTGGCGGGCGCCCTCGTGGGTGACGGCGTAGAGCACCTCGACCTTGAGGTAGTGCTCGGCGCCGGGCAGCGGCTCGGCCAGCTCGGGGCGCTGGTGGATCAGGGCGAGCAGCTCGTCGACCAGCCCGCCGTAGCGGCCGAGGAGGTGGTCGACCATGCCGATGTCGAGGCCGGACGAGCGGCTCAGCGCGACGCGCTGGTTGCTGCGCGCCTCGAAGCCCCACGCGCCCATCAGCGGCACCCGGTCGGTGATCGAGCGCGGGGTCGAGTCGAAGTCACGGATGGCGTGGTCGACGGCGTCGCGGGCCATCACGCGGTACGTCGTCAGCTTGCCGCCGGCGACCAGCACGAGGCCCGGCACCGGGTTGGCGACCGTGTGCTCGCGCGAGAGCTTGGTGGTCTCCCCCATCTCGCCCTCCTTGCGCATCGGCTTGAGGAGCGGGCGCAGCCCGGCCCAGACGCCGATGACGTCGCGGTGGTCGAGCGGGTCCTTGAGCAGCCGGTTGACGTGGCCGAGCAGGTAGTCGATGTCGGCCTTGCTGGCCGCCGGGTGGGCGAGGTCGAAGTCCCAGGCGGTGTCGGTCGTCCCGATGATCCAGAACTGGTCCCACGGGATCACGAAGAGCACGGACTTCTCGGTCTTGGTGATGAAGCCGCACTCGGAGCGGATCCGGTCCTTGGGCACGACGAGGTGGATGCCCTTGCTGGCGTCGACGTCGAGCTGGGCCTTCCCGCCGATGAGGTCCTGGACCTCGTCGGTCCAGACACCGGCGGCGTTGATCACGACCTTGGCGCGGACCTCGAGGTCGCGCTCCCCCTCGAGGTCGCGGACCGTGGCGCCGACGACGCGATCACCCTCGCGGAGGAAGCCCGTCACCTTGGTGCGGGTCGCGACGTGGGCGCCGTTGTTGGCGGCGGTGCGGGCGATCGTCATCACCAGCCGCGCGTCGTCGACCTGGCAGTCGTAGTAGCGGATCGCGCCGTGCATGTCGTCGGTGCGGATGTCCGGCGCCATCCGCGCGAGCTGCTTGCGGAAGATGTGCTTGTGCTTCGGCACGCCCATGTCGTACTTGCCGGTCATCGCCATGCCGTCGTAGAGCGCGATGCCGGCGCCGACGTAGGGCCGCTCCCACGCGTGCTCGAGCGGGTAGAGGAACGGCACGGGGCGTACGAGGTGGGGCGCGAGCCGTGTCAGCAGCAGGCCGCGCTCCTCGAGCGCCTCCTTGACCAGCGCGAAGTCGAACATCTCGAGGTAGCGCAGGCCGCCGTGGACCAGCTTGGACGAGCGCGACGAGGTGCCGGAGGCGAGGTCGCGCTGCTCGACCAGGCCGACCCGGAGGCCGCGGGTGACCGCATCGAGCGCCGCACCGACGCCGACGATCCCGCCGCCGACGACGAGCACGTCGAGCTCACCGGCCCCGAGCTGCTCGAGCGCGTCGGCTCGCTGGTCGGCGTCGAGGGCCTTGGCGATGCTCATGGCTCCAGTCTCGCAGGCGCTCCCACGGACGGATCACGTCAGTGCTGGACGACGACCTCGATGCGCTGGAACTCCTTGAGCTCGGTGTAGCCCGTCGTCGCCATCGCGCGACGGAGCGCACCGACGAGGTTCATCGTGCCGTCGGCGACCCGCGAGGGCCCGAACATGATCTCCTCGAGCGACCCGACGGGCTCGAAGCCCACGCGCTCGCCGCGGGGCAGCTGGGCATGCGTGGCCTCGCTCCCCCAGTGGAAGCCGCGACCCGGCGCCTCGGTCGCGCGGGCCAGGGGCGAGCCGATCATCACGGCGTCGGCGCCGCAGGCGATCGCCTTGGCGATGTCGCCCGAGCTGCCGATCGAGCCGTCGGCGATGACGTGGACGTAGCGGCCGCCCGACTCGTCCATGTAGTCGCGGCGGGCAGCGGCGACGTCGGCGACCGCGCTGGCCATCGGCACCGCGACGCCGAGGACGGTGCGCGTGGTGTGGGCAGCACCGCCGCCGAAGCCGACCAGCACACCGGCCGCGCCGGTGCGCATCAGGTGGAGCGCGGCCTGGTAGGTCGCGCAGCCGCCGACGATGACCGGCACGTCGAGCTCGTAGATGAACTCCTTGAGGTTCAGCGGCTCCGACTGGCTGCTGACGTGCTCCGCGCTGACCGTGGTGCCGCGGATGATGAACATGTCGACGCCCGCGTCGACGACGGCCTTCACGTGCTCCTTGGTGCGCTGCGGCGAGAGCGATCCCGCGACGGTGACGCCCGCGGCGCGCATCTCCTTGAGCCGCGCCGTGATGAGCTCGGGCTTGATCGGCTCGGTGTAGATCTCCTGCATCCGCCGGGTCGCCTCGGAGCCCTGGAGGCCAGCGACCTCCTCGAGCAGTCCGGTCGGGTCGTCGTACCGGGTCCAGAGGCCCTCGAGGTTGAGCACCCCGAGCCCGCCCATCTGACCGAGGGCGATGGCGGTCGACGGGGACATCACCGAGTCCATCGGGGCCGCGAGGACCGGGATGTCGAAGCGGTAGGCGTCGATCTGCCAGGCCGTGCTGACCTCCTCGGGGTCGCGGGTGCGCCGCGAGGGCACGATCGCGATGTCGTCGAAGGAGTACGCCCGGCGGCCGCGCTTGGCACGGCCGATCTCGATCTCGGTCATGGACCGGAGCCTATCGGCGGCGCGCGTCCGCGACGGGGCCGGCCGGACCCCCATCCGGCCGGGCCCCCCGCGGAGTGCGGATCCACCCCCACAATTGGATCCGGTCACACCGTACCCAATGATCAGGCCGAGTGTCTGGATTTCGTCAATCCCGGCCTGACGCGGTTCCGTCGACCGCTGCTCGCAGCGTCCGGCGCAACCACGCGGCATACCTCTCGGGCGTCCACTCCCGGTGCTGGGCGAAGGTCAGCCACGTCTCGGCGCGGGTGAGCACGTAGAACTCGTCGGCGGCGTCGGGTGCGGGTGCGTCGGTCGCCACCAGCCGCACCACGTCCTCGCAGACGAGGAGGTGGCTCAGCTGGGCGACCCGGGCGAGGTCGCGCAGCGCCGGGTCCTGCTCGGCCCCGTTGGCCAGCGCGGACAGCAGGGGTCCCATCGGGACGACGAGGCCGCAGACGAACTCGACGAACCGGTCGAGCCTGGCGTCAGGGCCCGGTACCTCGGCGAGCCGGAGCTCGGCGTACGCCTCCTGCAGGCCGCCGCGGCTGCCGAAGCCGGCCGCGACGAAGGCGTCCATGAACAGCCCGGCCTTGCCGCCGAACGTCTTTCCCACCAGCTCGACCGAGACCCCGGCCTCGTCGGCGACCTGGGCGATGGTGGTCCCGCCCCAGCCGCGCTCGGCGAAGAGCCGGGCCGCCACCTGCGCCACGTGGAGTCGTCGCTGCTCGGCGGCCGCGCGGCGCCCGCTCGCGTCGTACGGACGGCGTGCCGGAGCGGCGTCCTCGTCCACGCTGCGAGCCTAGGGGACCTCCACGACGGACCACCGCGGGGTGAACAGAATCCCCAAACCGCCACGGGTTTGACCGCACCTGCCTACCGTGAACGGGTGGGGAATCGAGCAGGGAGACGACTACTGGCGCGCGCGCTCGCGACCGCCTGTCTCGCCGGCGGCCTGATCGGGCTGTCGGCCGGCTCCGCGTCCGCCTCCGACGACTACCCGTGGGCCTGGCAGGGGCAGTGCCCGATCGTCCCGCAGGAGCCGATCGTCGAGCCGACGCCGACGCCGACGCCCACGCCGAGCCCGACCCCGCTCAAGCCGGGCGAGACCGCACCGCCCGTCGTCGAGCCACCTCCTCCCCCGCCGCCCGTGTTCGACCCGGTCACCGGTCACACCTACGACCCACGCGGTCCGCGCCCGACGTGCGCGAGCCGGGTCTGGTCGATCAACGGCTCGATCGGCGACTCGTGGGGCTTCGTGCTGCGCAACTGCACGAGCTTCGTCTCGTGGCGGCTGCACCAGCGCAACGGCATGTCCGGCTTCGCCAACGACTTCGGCGGCGAGCACTGGGGCGACGCGCGCAACTGGGACGACGTCGCCCGGCGCCTCGGCTACCGCGTCGACCACGTGCCGGCGATCGGTGCGGTCGCGCAGTCCGACGCCGGCCGCGTCGGGCACGTCGCCTGGGTCTCCGCCATCGGGCCGGGCACGGTGACGATCGAGGAGTACAACCACGCCGTCCCGGGCGGCTACGGCACGCGCACCGTCCCGGTCGGCGACTTCCGCTACCTCCACCTCGACGACGTCGCACCGTCGCCGCTGATCGGGTCGGACCGTCCGATCGTCTCCGTGGCCGACGGGCTCGGAGAGTCCTGGACCGCGCGTGTCGACGCCTCCGGCACGCTGTGGCTCTCGCGCCCAGGCGGGCCCACGCGGGCCGTCGGGCCGCGCCGTGCGTTCTCGACCCTCGCTGCACCCGCGCTCACGCTGTCGGGCCAGGGCCTGCCGTGGCTGGCCGCCACGACCCGCGACGGCCGCGTCCTGGCCGGGACGCCGCGCAACGGCAGGCTGGTGCTGCGCCGGATGGCGGCCTCCGCCCCCACCGCCAGCCCGGCGGTCGCGCTGTCGCGCACCGGACGACCGCTGGTGGCCACCACCTCGCCGACCGGGACGCTCCAGGTCCGGCGCCTGACCCTGCACTCCGGCTGGAGCCGGCCCGACCGGATCGGCCGGGCGGGCTCGTGGGCGACGCACGTCGCGCCCGTGCTCGGCCCCGACGGTGCCGGTCGCACGCTGCTGGTCGCAGTGGGCCGCGGCGGGACGACCTACGCACTGCCGCTCGAGGCGGGCCGACTCGCGCGACTGCCGGGGGCACCGGGCTCGGTCACCTCGACGCCCGCGCTGACCGCGACCGGCGACGGCTCGACGTACGTCCACCAGGTCGACGCCCGCGGCCGGCTCCTCGTGCGCACCCTGACCGGTCGGCGCTGGAGCCGACCGGAGGAGATCGCCGGCGACTGGTCGCCCTACGCCTCCCCCGCCGTCGGCATGCTGGGCGGCCGGCTGCACGTGGCCGCCGTCGACCGCAGCGGAGCCGTGCTCGTGCGCGCAGCCGTGCCGGGCGAGCACTCGCGGATGCCCGGCCGCGTGGGGTCTGCGCGCGACGTCACCCGCTCCCCCGGACTCGTGACGCGCCGCAACGCGGGAGTCTTCGTCGTCTCCGGAGGGCGTACGACGGCGCGGCTGCTGACGCGGCCCGCCTCGGCCGTGGTCGACGAGTCGTCGCCGACCCGGGCGGGCTTCACTCCCTGACCGAGCGTCAGCTCCCGCTGTAGTTGGGCGCCTCGACCGTCATCTGCACGCCGTGCGGGTGGCTCTCCTTGAGCGAGGCGGAGGTGATCCGGACGAACCGGCCCTTGTCCTGCAGCTCGCTGATGGTGCGCGCACCGACGTAGAACATCGACTGGTTGAGACCGCCGACGAGCTGGTGGGCGACGGCCGACAGCGGGCCGCGGTAGGCGACCTGGCCCTCGATGCCCTCCGGGACGATCTTGTCGTCGCTGGCGACCTCGGCCTGGAAGTAGCGGTCCTTGGAGTACGACTTCTTGCCGCGGCTGCTCATCGCGCCGAGCGAGCCCATCCCGCGGTAGGACTTGAACTGCTTGCCGTTGACGAAGACGACGTCGCCCGGCGACTCCTCGCAGCCGGCGAGCATCGAGCCGACCATCACGGCGTCGGCGCCGGCGACGAGCGCCTTGGCGATCTCGCCGGAGTGCTTCATGCCGCCGTCGGCGATCAGCGGGACACCGGCGGGCTTGGTGGCGAGCGACGCCTCGTAGACCGCGGTCACCTGCGGCACGCCGACGCCGGTGACGACGCGGGTGGTGCAGATCGAGCCCGGCCCGACACCGACCTTGACGGCGTCCGCGCCGGCGTCGACGAACGCCTGCGCGCCCTCGCGGGTCGCGACGTTGCCGCCGATGACCTGCACGTGCTTGGTGGCGGGGTCGGTCTTGAGCCGCCTGACCATGTCGAGCAGGAGGTGGACGTGGCCGTGCGCGGTGTCGGCGACGAGGACGTCGACCCCGGCCTCGACCAGGGTGGTGGCCCGCTCCCAGGCGTCCCCGAAGTAGCCGATGGCCGCGCCGACGAGCAGCCTGCCGTCGGCGTCGTACGACGCGTGGGGGAACTGCTCGCCCTTGACGAAGTCCTTGACGGTGATGAGCCCGCCGAGGCGGCCCTCGCCGTCGACGAGCGGCAGCCGCTCGCGCTTGTGGGCCCGCAGCAGCGCGGTCGCCTCCTCGCGGGAGATGCCGATGGCGCCGGTGATCAGGCCCTCGCTCGTCATCACCTCGGTGACCTTGGTGGTCGCCCACTCGGCGACCGGCGTGAAGCGCAGGTCGCGGTTGGTGATGATGCCGAGCAGGTGGTCGTCGACGTCGACGACCGGGAGGCCGGAGACGCGGTACTCGCCGCAGAGCCGGTCGAGGTCCTCGAGCGTCGCGTCGGGCCCGATGGTGACGGGGTTGGAGATGATCCCGGTCTGGGTGCGCTTGACCAGGTCGACCTGGCGGGCCTGGTCCTCGATCGAGAGGTTGCGGTGCAGCACGCCGATGCCGCCCTCGCGCGCCATCGCGATCGCCATCCGCGCCTCGGTGACCGTGTCCATCGCCGCGCTGATCAGCGGCACGCGGATCGAGATCTCGCGGGTGAGGCGGGTCGTGGTGTCGATGTCGCTCGGCGCGAGGTCGGACTCGCCCGGCAGCAGCAGCACGTCGTCGTAGGTGAGGCCCAGCGCAGCGAACTTCTCGGGGATCTCCACGCGCCCATTCTACGGGCGCGCCGACGGTGCTCTGAGAGGGTGTCGGCATGGGGATGGGGCGCGTCGTGTGGCTGGCGGCCGTGGCGGCGTTCGTCGCCCGGTTCCCCGGGCTCCTGTGGCCGCTGCGCCCCGACGAGGCGGGCTTCCTGCTCGTCGCGCGGGCCTGGCGGCCCGAGGCCGACTCGGTCTACGGCCACTACTTCGTCGACCGCCCGCCGCCGATCATCTGGCTGATGCAGGCGACCGACTCCGTCGGCGGTGCCTACACGCACCGCCTCGTCGGCGCGGTGGGCTGCGCGCTCCTCGTGCTCGCCGCCGCGGCCGCCACCCGGGAGATCGCCCGCCGCGCCGGCGTCGTCGACCCGGCCGCCGTACGCCGGACCACCGCGTGGGTCGCGGCCGGGACCGCCGCCCTCGTGAGCAACGCGCAGATCGACCCGGTGGCCGCGAAGGGCGAGCTCCTCGGCATCCCGCTCGTGATGCTGTCGTGCTGGCTCTCCCTGCGGGCCGTACGCCGGATCTCGGCAGGCGACGCGTTCTGGGCGGGGTTCCTCGCGATGCTCGCCGTCGGCCTCAAGCAGAGCATCGTGGGCGGGCTGGTGTTCGGCGGCGTGCTGCTCGTCGGCTCGGTCCTCGCCCGGCAGCTGCCGGTGCGGGACACCCTGCGGTGCGCGCTGGCCGCCGTCGCGGGCGCCGCGGTGCCGGTGGTCGTCGTGGTCGGCTGGGCCCTCGCGGTCGGCGTACGCCTCGAGACGCTCTGGTACACCACCGTCTCCTTCCGCTCCGACGCCAGCCGCATCATCGCCACGCAGAACTCCGAGGGCGCGACCAGCCGGATCTGGGTGCTCCTGCTGGTCTTCATCGGCATCGGGATGCTGCTGCTGGTGGTGTGCTTCCTCGCCCAGCTGCCCGGTCTGCTGCGGCTCGACGCCGTGCCGACGGTGGCCGTGCTCGTCATGCTGGGCGTCGACCTCGCGGGCGTCGCGGTCAGCGGCAGCTACTGGATGCCCTACCTCTTCGTCCCGATCCCGCCACTCGCGCTGGCGCTCGCCCTGCTCCTGTCCAACGACCGCGTCCGCGGCACGCGCGACAAGGTCAACCCGGCCGCCGTCGCCTTCTGCGTGGCGTCGAGCGTCGTCGCGCTGGTCGGCTGGACCGGCGCCTGGGTCGGCGGCCGGGTGCCGGTCGAGGTGCGCACCGGTGAGGCGCTCGACTCGATCGCGCGACCCGGCGACCGGGTCCTCGTCTACGGCGGTCGTGCGGACATCCAGTGGTCGACGCACGCCTCGTCGCCGTACCCCTATCTCTGGTCGCTGCCGATGCGCACGCTCGACCCCGGCCTCGACGACCTCCGCTCCACGCTCACCGGCAGCAACCCGCCGACGTGGTTCGTCGAGGCGAGCTACATCAACACGTGGAGCGAGCTCGGCACGCGGCCGATCGAGAGCTCGCTGATCCGCAAGTACGAGTTCGTGGTCACCGCCTGCGACCGCTACCGGATCTACCACCTCAACACCGTCGACCCGGTGGACGTCGACGTGGACTGCACGACCCCCTACCGGACGATCTGGGGAAAGTGATCGTCCACGAACGCGAATCCGGCGTTGTGGACGGGTGACCAGTCGCTGGCGAGGCTGAGCGTGTCGTCGAGTTCGAGGCGACCGATGGCCGGACGCCGGCGATGGGTGACCGTCACCAGGAGGTGGGCGTCGTCCTCCGAGGCTGGTCGCCCGAACGCCTGCACGAAGGGTCGTGAGCGGATCACGACCTCGCCGTCGGGGCCACGGATCACCAGCCGCCGACGGCGGAGATCCCACCAGTGCTCGCCGTCGGGCGAGTACGTCCGCGTCGGACGGCGTGGGGACGCGCTCGGGCGGGTCGACGAGGTCGGTCGTGAACCCGCGCCTCACGTAGGCGCGGCCTTCGTCCTGCAGTGCCGTGAAGGTGAGCGTCCGGCCGTCGTAGGCCGCGAGCACCGGCGAGACGGAGCCCCGGGCCGATGTCCTGGCTCCCGACGCGCCCGCGTGGACCAGCGTCGGCCCGGTCCCGCCCGACTCCGGGGCCAGCAGGCTGACCCAGGCGGCCGCTCCGCGAGGCCCGGCCAGCGCCGGACCGGTGGAGGTCCAGGCTGGCAACGGCCTGCCCCTCGCCGTCGAGGCGGTGCATGCCGAGCGTGCCCTCGAACCAGCGGTCGTCCGTGGCGATGTAGCCGTTGCCGTCGGCCACTAGCGAGGTGATCCCCCAGCGCCCGCGCAGACCGAGCCGGATCCTCAGCAGCCGACCGTCGGTGCCGTGCAGGACGAGGTCTCGCACGTACGCCAGCCGGGGCGGGCCGGACCGCTCCAGGTCGCCGAGCGACACTCGCGCATCGGACGGGTCACTCGTCGCCTCGCGTGTCGGTGCCCCGACGGATGCCTCCGCGGAGGTACGTCGGCGGCAGGCGTCGACGTACATCCCACTGCGAGGAGCGGGACGACGAGGACGCGCGGGCCACGTGCGCACGTCCTGGGACGCGCCCCGGGACCGGCCGGTTGACGTCAGCCCCACGTGCCGCCGAGGTGGACGGGTCGGGGTGGACGACGAGCCACCGGGCCTGGACGGAGACCAACCGACCGGCTGCGGATCCGGAGAAGTCCCGGTGCATCCTGCCGCACGCAGCGCCGCCCCCGGCCGAGCGGACTCGGACGGGGGCGGCGGGTGGAGCTGTGGATCAGTGGCCGTGGCCGTGGCCGTGGCCGCCGCCGGCGGCCGGCTCCTCGTCCTCGGGCTTCTCGACGATCAGCGTCTCCGTCGTGAGCAGCATCGCGGCGATGGAGGTCGCGTTGACGAGCGCCGAGCGGGTGACCTTGACCGGGTCGAGGACGCCCTGGGCGACCAGGTCGCCGTAGGTGTCGTCGGCGGCGTTGTAGCCGTTGCCGACACCGAGCTCGCGGACCTTGGCGGTCACGACGTAGCCGTTGACGCCACCGTTCTCGGCGATCCAGCGCAGCGGCTCGTCGCACGCCTTGCGGACCACGCGCACGCCGTAGGCCTCGTCGCCGGTGAGGCCGAGGTCGCCGTCGAGCACGGAGACGGCGTGGATGAGCGCGGAGCCACCGCCGGGGACGATGCCCTCCTCGATCGCGGCGCGCGTCGCGGAGACGGCGTCCTCGATGCGGTGCTTCTTCTCCTTGAGCTCCACCTCGGTGGCGGCGCCGACCTTGATCACGCAGACACCGCCGGCGAGCTTGGCGAGGCGCTCCTGGAGCTTCTCGCGGTCCCAGTCGGAGTCGGTGTTCTCGATCTCGGCCTTGATCTGGTTGACGCGCCCCTCGACGCCCGCGCTGTCGCCGGCGCCGTCGACGATCGTCGTGTGGTCCTTGGTGATGACCACGCGACGGGCCTGGCCCAGGACCTCGAGGCCCACCTGGTCGAGCTTGAGCCCGACCTCGGGGGCGACGACCTGCGCACCGGTGAGGGTCGCGATGTCCTGCATCATCGCCTTGCGGCGGTCGCCGAAGGCCGGGGCCTTGACGGCGGCGACGTTGAAGGTGCCGCGGATCTTGTTGACGACCAGGGTCGACAGCGCCTCGCCGTCGACGTCCTCGGCGAGGATGAAGAGCGGCTTGCCGGTGCCGATGACCTTCTCGAGGACCGGGAGCAGCTCCTGGATCGAGGAGATCTTGCCCTGGTGGAGAAGGATGTAGGGGTCGTCGAGGACCGACTCCATCGACTCCGGGTCGGTGACGAAGTAGGCCGAGATGTAGCCCTTGTCGAACTGCATGCCCTCGGTGAACTCGAGCTCGGTGCCCATGGTGTTGGACTCCTCGACCGTGATCACGCCGTCCTTGCCGACCTTGTCGAAGGCCTCGGCGAGCAGGTCGCCGATGATGCTGTCGCGGCTGGAGATCGTGGCGACGGACGCCATGTCCTCGCGCGACTCGACCTCGCGGGCGGCCTCGCGCAGCGCGTCGCCGACGGCCTCGGCCGCGGCGTCCATGCCGCGCTTGAGGCCCATCGGGTTGGCGCCGGCCGCGACGGCACGGAGGCCCTCGTGGACCATGGCCTGGGCGAGCACGGTGGCGGTGGTGGTGCCGTCACCAGCGATGTCGTTGGTCTTGGTGGCCACCTCCTTGGTGAGCTGGGCGCCGAGGTTCTCGAACGGGTCGTCGAGCTCGATCTCGCGAGCGACGGTGACACCGTCGTTGGTGATCGTGGGGGCGCCCCACTTCTTGTCGAGGACGACGTAGCGGCCCTTGGGGCCGAGCGTCACCTTGACGGCGTTGGCGAGGGCGTCGACGCCGCGCTCGAGCGCGCGGCGGGCGTTCTCGTCGAACTCCAGGATCTTGGGCATTGCTGTGCTCCTACGGAGAGGTGAAAGGGGTTCGCCCGGACGTCATACGGAGGGGGCAAACGGGTGCCCCGTCCGTATGACGTTCCGGGCGAAGGGGATCAGGAAACGACCGCGAGGATGTCGCGGGCGCCGAGAGGATCAGGTACTCCTGGCCGCTGTACTTGACCTCGGTGCCGCCGTACTTGCTGTAGATGACCTTGTCGCCGATGGCGACGTCGATCGGGACGCGGTTGCCGTTGTCGTCGATGCGACCGGGACCGATCGCCACGACCGAGCCCTCCTGGGGCTTCTCCTTGGCGGTGTCCGGGATGACCAGGCCGGAGGCGGTGGTCTGCTCGGCTTCGATCGCCTGGACGACGATGCGGTCCTCGAGGGGCTTGATGTTGACCGACACTTCGGATCAACCTCCACTTTCTCTGCACGAGATTTGTTCAGGACGTGGGCCCGGGACCTGGTCGGCACGCCGTCGCGGGGGTCGCGCCGGGGCCTCGGGCATCTGGCGCTCTCGGGGTGAGAGTGCCAGAACAGACGCTAGCACTCTCGCCAATCGAGTGCTAGCGGCGGTCGCTGCTGGTCCGGCTGACAGGATGCGCGCGTGGAGATCGAGACGCTGGCCTGGCTGCGCACGACCGAGGGTGAGCGCCTGCTCGTCCACGCGAGCCAGGCCTGGACCGACCACCCCGGCGACCCGGTGCGGGTCGCGAGCGTCGTACGCCGTCTCGAGCCCGACGCCGAGAAGGCGGCCGCAGCGACCACGCAGGCGCAGCTGCGTGCGAAGGCGGCGACGAAGTTCGGCGACGCGGCAGGCCTCATGTTCTTCACCCCGGACGCCCTCGAGCAGGCGACGCGCACGCGGGTGGCCGACCACCGCGCGGCCCGGCTCGCGGCGGCGATCCCCGGGGGCAGCGTCATCGACCTGGGCTGCGGGATCGGTGGCGACCTGCTGGCCTTCGCCCGGGCCGGACTCGTCGCTGCCGGCATCGACCAGGACCCGGTGCGGGTGGCGATGGCCGAGGCCAACCTGGCCGCGCTCGGGCTCGCCGGCGCCGTGATGGTGGGCGACGCGACCGCCATCGACACCGGTGGGTTCGACGCCGCGTTCGCCGACCCCGCTCGTCGGGGCGGGCGCGGGCGCGTGTTCGACGTCGACGGCTGGACCCCGCCGTGGGCGTGGGTGCTGGACCTGCTGGCCGGCCGGGCGCTGGTCAAGGTCGCGCCGGGGATCGGCCACGACCTGGTGCCGCCCGGTGTCGAGGCGGAGTGGGTCAGCGACGGCGGCGAGGTCAAGGAGGCCGTGCTCTGGTCACCCGGCCTGGCGACCACGGACCGCCGGGCGACCGTGATCGGCGAGGGCGGCCTGGCCACGCTGACCGAGGACGACGACCCCGGGGCCGACGTCCGCGCGGTCGGCGCCTACCTCTACGAACCCGACGGTGCCGTGATCCGGGCCGGCCTGGTGACCGCCGTCGCGGCAGGCGTCGGCGGCGGGCTGGTGGACGAGCACATCGCCTACGTCACCGGCGACGACGCCTTCCGTACGCCGTTCGCGCGGGGCTACCGCGTCGTCGAGCACCTCCCCTACCGCGAGAAGCAGCTGCGCGCCGCGCTGCACGAGCGCCGCATCGGCCGGCTGACGATCAAGAAGCGGGGCGTGCAGGTCGTGCCCGACGAGCTGCGCAAGCGGCTGGCGCTCAAGGGCGAGGAGGAGGGCACCCTCGTGCTCACCCGGGTCGCCGGGCAGGGAACGGCCCTGCTGGTCGAGCCGTTCTGACCTCACAGAGGCCGCGCGCGGCCCACAATGTCCACCATGGGACCCGCCGAGCTCCTCCTCGTCGCGATCGTGGCTGCCGTCCTGCTCGTGGCGACGAACCGCTACGTCAAGCAGCAGCGCGAGGAGCTCAAGAACCTCGAGCCGCCCGCCTCCCTCGACTCGGTCGGCACCTGGGAGGCCGAGGTGCTGGCGGCGGAGCAGGCGAGAGCGGCAGCGGAGCAGGCGGCGCAGCAGCCGCCCGAGGAGTCGCCGGAGAAGCCACCGGAGGAGCCGCCGGGCGAGGCGGGCCGGTCCTCCTACTGACCGCAGCCGGCGCGGGAGACGCCGGCCACCTTCACCGGTAGCCGTCCCGGTGCGGCGGCCCGGCCGAGCAGCACGTCGACCAGCACCTCCATCGCGGCGGGGGTGTCGCCGTACGTCGCGATGCGGACGGGCGCGCCGACCTGGCCCAGCACCCACGGGGAGTCCGTGGCGACGGCGACCGCCCCGTCGACCGGTGCGTCGTGGAAGCCCGTGAAGCCGATGCCGGTGCCGACCGCCAGCCGGGCGTCCTCGCGGGCGGTCCAGGCATCGAGGCGACGCTCGCGGCGGCTCTCGGCCTTCTTCCACGCCCGCAGCCGCTTCCTGAAGTGCCGCTTGCCCTCCTTCTTGCGCCGCTCGGGCCTCGGCTTCGCGTCAGCGAGCCTGCTCGGCGGGGAGCGGCGCAGCAGCACCGGGAGGCCGGCACGGCCGGCGGCCGCGGCGAAGGCGCTCACCGCGCCGGGGTCGCCGTAGGGGTGCACGACGTCGCCGACGAGCCGGCCCGAGCACCCTCCGTCGGTGACGGTGATCGCCGCGGCGGACAGGCTGCGGGACGCACCCGCCGCGGATCCGACGGGCTTGCCGCTGTCCCCGGTGGCGGCCAGGTGGGTGAGGAGGGCGATCTGGCGGGCGGCCGACTGCTCGAGGCGCCGCCGCGGGAGGGTCCCCGACCGGACCGCCTTCACCAGTGCGGCGCGGGCCACCGCGGGCGACGGCGGCATGAGCAGCACGTCGGCGCCGGCGCGGATCGCCTGGACTGCCGTACGTCCCGGCGACCGGCCGCGGGTGACGCCGGCCATCCGGAGCGAGTCGGTCACCACCAGCCCGCCGAACCCCAGCTCGTCGCGGAGCAGGCCGGTCGTGACCTTGCGGGACAGCGACGACGGCACGCGCGGGTCGACCGCGCGCACGTCGAGGTGGCCCACCATCACCGCGGGCAGGCCCGCCGTGACCGCCTCGCGGAACGGCACGAGGTCGGAGGCCTCGAGGTCCGCGAGCGACTTCGTCTGCACGGGCAGGGTCAGGTGGCTGTCGGCCGGGACCGAGCCGTGGCCCGGGAAGTGCTTGATGACCGGGAGGACGCCGGCCCCGGAGAAGCCGTCGGCCGCGGCGACCACGTGCTCGGCCACGGTCGCGGGCCTCGACGACGACTGACCGGGACCCGATCGTCGGGTCCCCCGGCCCGGAGGTCACGTCGGCGTCGGGCGCGAAGTCGACGGTGAAGCCGAGGCCGCGCAGCTCGGCGCCGCTGGCGGCGTACGCCTGCTGGGTGAGCGCCGGGTCACCGGCGGCGCCGGCGCTCATGAACGTCGGGAACCGGCTCGCCGCTCCTCGCAGCCGCTCGACCACGCCGCCCTCCTGGTCGACGCTGAGGAACAGTGGCCACTTCCGGCGCACCTGGCGGGTGAGCGCGGCGTTGACGCCCCGGACCTGGTCGGCGGAGGCGACGTTGGAGCTGAAGGCGATGACACCGCCGAGGTGCAGGTCGCGCACCATCGCGACCGGCGCGCGGGTCCCGCTCCAGTCGGCGACGATCACCTGACCGGCGAGGTCGGGCAGGCGCATCCGGCTCGCGACCTTCGCGGCCCGGTCGAGCTCGGCGCGGTCAGGACCCCAGCCCTCGACCAGGCCCAGCGCCTCCGACGGCGTGGGCGGGACGGTCGGCGTGCTGCTGGCCGCGGTGCTGCGCGCGTCCTGCTCCTTCTCCGCCGGCGCGTCCTCGCCGCTGCACGCCGCGGCCGTCGCGACCAGCGCGAGGGTCGCGACCAGAGCAGTCAGGCGGGAAGGCATCCCGTCATGGTGGCACGGACCGATCACCTGCCGTGGCGCTCGGGTCGCTCCCACGGCCACTCGGACGCCAGCCACGCAGCCACCGCATCTGCCAGGGGTACGTCGAGCTCGGCCCGGTCGGCGCGCACCCAGGACTGCACCTCGACGTCGTGGCCGTCGGCCTTCGTCGGGTAGAGGTAGACGCAGCCGATGACCTCGCCCGACGCCGGGTCGAGCACCGTGAACGTGAATCCCTTCCGCGCCACGAAGTCGGCCGCATGGCGCGTGAGGTCGGCGAGGTTGGCCTCGGACGACATCCCACCTGCCGGCGGCCAGCTGCCGTCGGGGTAGCCCGGCGTCGACCGGATGTGCTCGATGCTCGATCCCCAGGCCGCGAGGTCGGAGTCGTTGTGCTGCGGCCCGAGCGGCTCCAGCACGAACTGCCCGGTCGCCAGCCGCGTCGGCGGGTCGAAGTCCTCGGGGACGAACGATGCGCTGCTCATGCCCGCGACGCTAGGCGGGTCCCTGCGCGCGGACAACCGGGATATCGCTCGGCACTGCGACCCCAGCGGGCGCCCGTCGAGGGGTTCACTGGGCGCGTGCACACCACCGTCCTCGTCGAGGGTCACAGCGACGAGGTGGCGCTGCGCACGCTCGCGGCGGCCTACGGGCGCGACCTCGCGGATGCAGGCGTCGAGATCCTGCCGCTGGGTGGCATCACCAACATCCGCGACGTGGCGACGCGGCTGCACGTCGCGGGCGAACGCCTGGCCGGGCTGTACGACGCCCCGGAGGTGCGTTTCGTCCGCCGCGGCCTCGCAGTCGCCGGGGTCATCCCGACCGAGGACGTCGACCTCCAGGCGTACGGCTTCTTCTGCTGCACCCGCGACCTCGAGGACGAGCTCCGCCGCGCGCTCGGCACCGCCGGGGTCGAGCGCGTGATCGCCGCCGCCGGCGAGACCCGCTCCCTCGACCGCCTGGCCCAGATGCCGGCGCAGTCGGGCTGGAGCCAGGAGGAGGTGCTCGCCAGGTTCATGACCTCGAGGAGCGGGCGCAAGGAGCGCTACGCCCGGCTGCTGGTGGAGGCGCTGCCCCGAGGAGCCGAACCCGCACCGCTGCGCGCCCTGCTCGCGCATCTCGGGATCGAGCCACCTCCCTGACCCCGGCCGCACCAGCGCCGCCACCCCTCCCCCCGCCACCCCTCCTTGCCCACTCGCCCGTGAGTCACCCAGAGACTCACGTGCCATTCGCGCGCGAGACGCTCCCGCCAACGCACCCTCCCCCGAGCGCTTGCCCATGAGTCTCCTGGGGACTCACGGGCCAGTGCCCGAAGGGGGAAGGGCCGGGACGGCGGGCCCGGCCTGTGGACAGACGGGGCCTGTGGAGACAAGACCCGCTGCTGTCGGTGGCGCTGGCTGCACTGGTGGGACGAACACCAGACGACCAGGGGGACGGAGCAGCAGATGCGGGTGCAGAACAGGACGGACGACGAGTGGACACCGGGCAACGGGTGGAGCCCGGCGGAGGTGGAGTGGTTCCTGATGGGTCCGTTCGACGGCGGGGTGCCGGGGCTCGTGCGCCGCATCCGGCGGATCCTGGACGTGTCCCAGCGTGGGCTCGCCGCGCTGATCGGTGTGTCCCAGTCGGTCGTCGCCCGCTGGGAGACCGGGCGGACGAGCCCGCGGGTCAGCGCGATGCAGGAGCTCATGCGACTCGCGGGGCTCGGCAGCACGGTGCACGACCTCGAGTCCGGCGAGGAGGTCGAGCCGATGCGCGACGACGGAGCGCGCGACCGGGGCGGCCGGCGCTACCCGGCACACGTCGACCTGAAGGTCTACGGCTGGTACGTCCCGCGCGGCCTGGACTGCACTGCCGACGCCGGCCGCTGGCTCAGGCGGTCACGGCGTGAGCTCGATCCGGGTATCCGCTACACGACGTCGCGCTACTGGCGCCGGCTCTTGCGGCGGGTCTACGGCACGCCCATCGACCACCCGGCCCACCACCAGCTGGTGGCGGAGGCGCAGCACCTCGACGAGGAGCGGGAGGCCAGGCTCGCGCTGCCCCGCGCGGCCTGAGCCCACCCGTCAGACGTTGGCCTTCTCGGCGCCGATCGTGGTGTCGGAGCCGTGACCGGTGTGCACGACCGTGTCGTCGGGCAGGTCGAAGAGCTTCGACCGGATCGAACGCACGATCAGGTCGCTGTCGCTGTACGACCGCCCCGTCGCCCCGGGCCCGCCCTCGAAGAGCGTGTCACCGGTGAAGACGCAGCCGAGGTCGTGGACGTAGAGGCAGACCGCGCCGGGCGCGTGCCCGGGGGTGTGGAGCACGGTCACCGCGGCGCCACCGATCGTCAGGGTCATCCCGTCCGAGAGGTCCACGTCCCACAGCTCGGCCCCCTCCTCGTCACCACCGTGGGTGAGCTCCCACAGCGGCCGGTCGTCGGGGTGCAGCAGGATCGGCGCACCGGTCGCGACGCGCAGCGCCGGCGCCACGCGTACGTGGTCGTCGTGCGCGTGCGTGCAGACGATGGCCTTCACCGCCCGGCCGCCGACGACCCGCAGGATCGCGTCGACGTCGTGCGGGGCGTCGATGACGATGCACTGCTCGTCGTCGCCGATCACCCAGACGTTGTTGTCGACGTCGTGGGTCTCGCCGTCGAGGCTGAAGGTCCCCGAGACGACGGCGTGGTCGACGCGGGCGCTCACAGGATCACGACCGAGCGCAGCACGCCGCCGGAGTGCATCGTGTCGAAGGCGGCCTCGACGTCGTCGAGCCCGATCTCCTCGCTCACGAAGGCGTCGAGGTCGAGCCGGCCCTGCTGGTAGAGGTCGACGAGCATCGGGAAGTCGCGCGACGGCAGGCAGTCGCCGTACCACGACGACTTGAGCGAGCCGCCCCGCCCGAAGACGTCGATGAGCGGGATGTCGGGCACCTTCATGTCCGGGGTGGGGACGCCGACCAGGACCACGGTGCCGGCGAGGTCGCGGGCGTAGAACGCCTGCTTCCACGTCTCGGGTCGGCCGACGGCGTCGATGACGACGTCGGCGCCGCCCTCGTGCCCGGTGCCGTCCGGCGGGGGCGTGAGCGACCTGATCGCCTCGACGGCGTCCACCTCGGAGGAGTTCACCGTGTGGGTCGCGCCCATCGACCGGGCCAGCTCGAGCTTGCGGTCGTCGACGTCGACCGCGATGATCCGCGACGCCCCGGCGAGGGCCGAGCCGGCGATCGCGGCCATCCCCACGCCGCCGCAGCCGATCACGGCGACGGTCGAGCCGCGGCCGACGTTGCCGGTGTTGATCGCCGCGCCCAGCCCGGCCATCACGCCGCAGCCGAGCAGCCCGACGGCCGCGGCCCGGGCGGACGGGTCGACCTTGGTGCACTGCCCGGCGGCGACGAGGGTCTTCTCCGCGAAGGCGCCGATGCCGAGGGCCGGCGAGAGCTCCGTGCCGTCCTCGAGGGTCATCTTCTGGGTCGCGTTGTGGGTCGCGAAGCAGTACCACGGCTCGCCGCGGTCGCACGCCCGGCACTTGCCGCAGACCGCGCGCCAGTTGAGCACCACGAAGTCGCCGGGCTCCAGCCCCGTCACGTCCGGGCCGACCGCCTCGACGACGCCCGCCGCCTCGTGGCCGAGCAGGAAGGGGAAGTCGTCGTTGATCCCGCCCTCGCGGTAGTGCAGGTCGGTGTGGCACACGCCGCAGGCCTGCACCTTGACGACCGCCTCGCCCGGACCGGGGTCGGGGACGTTGATCGTGACCACCTCGACCGGCGCGCCCTTGGCGAGTGCGACCACGGCCTTGACCTGCTGCATGCGATGTCTCCTGCTACGTCGGGGGCGTCTGTGTGCCACGAGCCTCCCAAACAGATGCAACCTCCGTCGACCCGGTCGCGTCCTCACCCCGACACGCCCCGCCGAGGGGCCCCGGATCAGACAGGAGGTGGAGGGTGACCACGACACTCGTGGACATGGGGTCGCCGGACCGTGGCAGCGGCAGGAACGCCGACAAGGACGCCGACTTCTCGGCGTACATGGCCGCGCGCCAGCCCGCCCTCTACCGGACGGCGTACCTCCTGGCCGGCGACCACGCCTCCGCCGAGGACCTCCTCCAGAACGCCTTCGCCAAGCTCTACCTCTCGTGGGACAAGATCCGCGACCGCGGGGCCCTCGACGGCTACGTCCGCAGGGTCATGGTCAACGAGAACAACTCGCTGTGGCGCCGCGCCTGGAAGCGCCGCGAGCACTCCACCGACACGATGCCGGACACCGGGGTCCACGACACCTACGACGACGGGATGGGCGGAGCCCTCTGGTCCTACGTCCAGACCCTGCCGCCCAAGCAGCGCGCGGTCATCGTGCTGCGCTACTACGAGCAGCTGAGCGAGGCCGAGATCGCCGACGTCCTCGGCATCTCGGTCGGCACCGTGAAGTCCCAGGCGAGCCGTGCCCTCGCCGGGCTGCGCGCCCGCGCGCCCCGCTCACTCAACCCCCGCGAGACCGGAGACGCATCATGAACCACACTCCTCTCGAGGACCAGGTCCACGACGCCCTGCACCGCCGCGTCGACCCGATCCAGCACGCACCCCTCACCGTCACCGACGTACGCCGCCGCGCCGGCCGCATCCAGCGTCGCCGGGCAGCCGCGGCCGGAGTCGCCGTCGCCGCCGTCCTCGCGATCGCGATCCCGGTCGGGCTCTCGGCCACCGGCACGAACCAGCGCAGCGACGTTCCTCCTGCGACGCAGTCCCCGAGCCCGACCCCGAGCCCGACCCCGGAGGTGGCCTCGGGCACGGTCGAGGTCGACCCGAGCAAGGCCGAGGTGGTCGAGGAGACCCCCGTCCCGCTCCTGGACGTCGACGGCCCCAGCCTGATCACGCCGGACGGCACGCTCGACCTGCCGGAGGTGTTCGACACCCTCACCCCCTACCTCGACGGCTACGTCGGCGTGGCGGTCCACGACGAGCCCGGCGTGCCCGCGACCACGATCGAGTTCCTGGGCGCCGACCTCCGCGTCGACGACGGCGGTGTCCAGACCGCCGGCCTGGTCGTGAGCCCCGACGGCGGGCGGATCGCGTGGTCGGAGTACGACGGCACCCGGTGGCGGGTCGTCGTCGCCGACCCTGCCGGCGGGACGGAGTGGGTCCAGACGACGTTCCCGCCGACGGCCGAGGACGAGCCGGTGATCCCCGTCGGCTTCGTGTCCGCCGACACGGTGGCGGTGAAGGCGATGTACAACATCGGTGACACGAAGACCTTCGTCGCCGGTGGCGGCCAGCCGGTCGAGGTGCCTGGCCTGCTGCAGGCCGACGCGGCCTCGCCCGCGCTCGGCGTCGTCGCCGGGATCACCGAGTTCCGCCCGGAGGGGACCTGCTTCGGTGTCGTGGACACCGTGGCGGGCGGCGACCCTGCCTGGACCACCTGCGACCACCGGCTCGGCCCGTTCAGCGCCGGCGGCGCCTACGTGGTCGGCATCAGCCCGCGAGGCCGACGACAACGGCTCGCCGACCATCGCGGTGCTCGACGCAGTCACCGGCAAGGAGGTCGTCACCTTCGAGGCCGTCCTCCCGCGCGGCACGGTCGGTGGCTTCTGGACCCAGATGACCTGGGTGGGCGACGAGGCGATCGTGGCCCGGCTGTTCGTCGGCGACGACTACTACATGATGCGGCTCGGCCTCGACGGCTCCGTGCAGCGCATCGACATCCCCAGCGCCGGCCTGTCCGGCCTCACGGTCGCCATGCCGAGCTGACCGGTGGCTACGGGGTCTTGATCTCGAAGGAGGCGAGCAGGCTGTCGATGACCTGCTGGCCCTCGTCCTCGCTCAGGCTGTAGCTGTCGCCGGTGTAGATGGCGATGTTGATCAGCCACGCACTGTCGAGGAACATCACGCCGTACCAGTGGGAGACCTCGGTGGGGTCCTGCTGGTCGATCACGTGCCACGCCGAGTACTGGCCGCCCACGACGACGTTGTCCTGGCGCTTCATCCGCTGCGGCCCGCCGCGGCCCGCGGACCACTGCTTGGCATACGCGTCGAGCGACTTCGCGCTGGTGGGGTACGGCGAGAGCGAGAGGCGGACGTGTCGTCGTTCCAGCCCTGGACGATCCCGTAGTCGGAGACGTTCTTGTACGTCGGCAGGGCCCGCATCGTGGCCCCGGGGACCTCGATCAGCACACCGTCGGCAGGCTCGACGGTGGGGGTGTCCGACGTGGGCGCGGGAGCCGGCGGTGAGGAGGACGTGGACGACGGCGTCCCACCGGTGGGTTCCTCGCCTGCCTCTCCCGTCGAGGACTGGCACCCGGTCGTGAGGGTGAGCAGCCCCACCCCGACGCAGGACGCGATCAGGCGATGACGGGTTCCCCGAGAAGCCATGTTCCGAGCCTAGCCACCGGCTCTGATGGCGGCGGGGGCAGATCCGTGGCCCGAGGTGGTTTTGGTTCCGCGATCACGGGGAATGGACAAACCATGCTGCCGCTGGAGGACCGTGAGCTGCTCAACCAGACGATGGTGGGCCTCAACATCGACCCGGAGACCATCGCATCGCTGTTGTTCTCCTTCGACAAGGCGGCCGAGGGACTCGCGGCCAACCCGATCGCCGAGGTGCACGGCGCCTCGTTCGGTGACTCCTACACCGGTGGCTACCGCCTCGCCACCAACGTGCAGATGGCCCACGAGGCCGTCGCCGAGGAGCTCAACCGCATGATCGCGGGTCTGCGCGGCATGGGCACCTCGGTCGAGGCGTTCGGCAAGGACGTGCAGACCACGACCGACCAGACCGTCGCGTCGATGAACCTGTTCGAGGCGTCGACCGAGTGCGTCGCCGCTCCCGACTTCACCTCGAGCCAGTGCACGCTGCCGACCGAGAGCCAGGACTGAGCCGTGACCAAGGGACCCAACCGCCTCGTCCTCGACCAGTACCTCGACTCGGCCGCCGGGGGCGTCCTCAAGGGCGCCGGGCGCGACTGGAAGCGCAAGGCGGACGAGCTCCACACCCTGAGCGAGGCGCTCCGGACGGCCGCGCAGCAGGCCGAGCTCCGCATCGGTGAGCAGACCCTGACCGGTCCCGCGGTGCGCGCGGGCATGGAGGAGTCGGCCAGCTCGATGATCCTCAAGTCCGAGCAGCTGAGGGAGGCCGGACAGGCCCTGGTCGTCGTCGGCCAGCAGGTGTCGGACACGCGCGAGGCACGCGACTCCATGGCCGACCTCGGCGAGAAGCCTGCGGTCTACCAGGCGCCCGCCGGCACGCCGGGCGTCGAGGTGACCGATGACGAGCTCGCCGCCCAGGCGGCGGCCTCCGCGGCTCGGCAGGTGCAGCGCAGCGCGTGGCAGACCGCGTACGACAAGCAGGAGGCGAAGGCCCTCGCGCTGACCAAGGACATGGACGCGTCGTTCATCTCGGCCATCCCTCCGATGCAGGCGATCCACGGCCAGGAGGACCCCACCGAGCCGCCGCCGAGCGTCCCGTCCGGCCCCGACGGGCCCTACCTGCCGGGCACCCCGACGACTCCTGGCGTGCCGGGCACCCCGACGAAGCCGGACGACGACACGGGCGTGTACCTGGACAGGGACGACGACAAGGACAAGGACAAGGACAAGGACAAGGACCCGCCCAAGGTGTGGCCCCCGGTCCAACCGCCCCCGCCGGTCTGGCCGCCCGTGGAGTGGCCGCCGCCGCCACCGCCGCCTCCCCCTGCCGCCGCCGCCGGTCGACCCCACGCCGATCCCGAACCCGCACCCGACCCCGGGCACCGACGACATCGGTCATCGGCACGTCCCAGAACGGGATCACGTTCGACCCCACTGGTGGCAGCGTGCCGCCGGCGACGTCAGCGGGCTCCGGCGCCACTGGCGGCGCCTCGGCCGGGTCGCTCGGTGCTGCGGGAGGAGCCGGCAGCATGGCCGCCGGCGCGATCCGCCCGGGCGCGGTCCCGACCTCCGCGACGCGTGGCGCGACCCCTGTCCGGGCCATCGGCTCGACGGGACGCGCCGGCAGCGCCGGTGCCCTGTCGCGCTCGGCGGGCTCGGCCGGGAGCCCGGCCTCGCGCAGCCCCGGCTCGGCCGGTGGTCGCGGTGCGTCGGCCGGCAGCGCCTCCGGACGCGGCAGCGCAGGCGGTCGCGGTGGCGCAGGCGGTCGCAGCGCCGGTGCGGGAGCAGGCTCGCGCTCGGGCTCCCGCGGCTCGGCCGGCAGCGCCTCGGGACGCGGCGGCCGCAAGGGCGAGGACGAGAAGACCACCGATCGTGACAGCCTGGTCTTCGACCAGGACTGGCTCGGCGACGACGACGTCGCACCCGGCGTGCTCGACTGAGGCCCAGCCTCAGGCGGTTCGCCAGGACGCAGGTCCCCGCTCTCGGGCGGGGACCTTCGTCATGCCCGGGACCGACCCGGCGTGGTCAGGCGACGACGGTGGTGATCGGCATGGACGAGTCGGCCGGCAGGTCCAGCAGCGACGGCGTACGTCCTCGCGCGACGAGCTCGGCGCCCAGCGCGGCGACCATGGCTCCGTTGTCGGTGCACAGGCCCGGGCGCGGGACCCGGACGCGGATGCCCTGCGCCGTCGCGCGCTCCTCGGCCATCGCCCGGAGCCGGCTGTTGGCGGCCACACCACCACCGATGAGGATGTCCTCGATCCCGCGGCTGGTGGCCGCGTCGATCGCCTTGCGGGTGAGCACGTCGCAGACGGCCTCCTGGAACGACGCGGCCACGTCGGCGACGTCGATGGTCACGCCGTCGCGCTGCTGGGCCTCGACCCAGCGCGCCACCGCGGTCTTGAGCCCGGAGAACGAGAAGTCGAACCGGTGGCGCTCGAGGTCGCGCTTGCTCGACAGGCCGCGCGGGAAGTCGATGGCGACGCTGTTGCCGCTGCGTGCGGCCCTGTCGATGTGCGGACCGCCCGGGAAGGGCAGGCCGAGCAGCCGGGCGACCTTGTCGAACGCCTCGCCGGCGGCGTCGTCGATCGTCGAGCCCATCGGCTCGACGCCGAGGGTCACGTCGGTGACCTCGAGCAGGCTGGAGTGGCCGCCGGACACGAGCATCGCCAGGCAGGGCTCGGGCAGCGGACCGTGCTCGAGCTGGTCGACGGCGACGTGGGCGGCCAGGTGGTTGACGCCGTAGATCGGCTTGCCGAGCCCGATCGCCAGTGCCTTGGCGCTCGCGACCCCGACCAGCAGGGCGCCGGCCAGACCGGGGCCGCTGGTCACGGCGATCGCGTCGACGTCGTCGAGGGAGATGCCGGCGGTCTCGGCGGCCCGCTCGATCGTCGGGACCATCGCCTCGAGGTGGGCCCGGCTGGCCACCTCCGGCACGACGCCGCCGAACCGGGCGTGCTCCTCGACGCTGCTCGCCACGGTGTCGGCGAGGAGCGTGTGGCCGCGGACGATGCCGACACCGGTCTCGTCGCACGACGTCTCGATGCCGAGGACGAGGGGCTCGTCAGTCATTCCGCGTCGCTGTCTCCGCGCGCGCGGCGCCGGGCAGCCAGCGGCACATGACCAGCGCCTCGGACCCGTCGCGGTAGTAGTGGGGGCGTACGTCGATCACGCTGAACTGGCGCGCGACGTAGAAGCCGAGGGCCTCGGCGTTGGACACGCTGACCTCGAGCAGCATGCGCGAGGCGTCGTCGGTGTCCACGAGGAGCTCGTCGAGCAGCTGGGACGCGAGGCCGGCGCGACGCTGCTCGGGGCGTACGGCGATGCGGAGCAGGTCGACGATGTCGCCGGCGCTCATCGTCACGCCGTAGCCGGCCAGGGCACCCGAGGCGTCCTCCGCGACGACGAAGCGCCGCCCGGGGCCCTCGATCTCCTGCCGGACGAGCGACTCGTTCCAGGCGTCGGCGCCGAACAGCTCGTGCTCGAGCGCGGTGAGGCCGGGCAGGTCGGCCAGGGCGGCGGGACGGATCACGAGACAGGCTTTCTGGGTGCTCCGGCGACCGCGTCGGGGCGGCGCAGGTAGAGGGGTTCGGCGTCGAGCAATTCTACGAGCTCGCCACTGACGCCGTGGGCGATCCAGCCCGCACCCGGCCTTTCGGGTGCGATCGCACGGGTGAAGTGCTCGGGGTAGAGGACGGGACCGGCGCCGGCCACGCGTGCGTCCGTCGCGACCTCGGCGGGCTTCGTCACGACCGGGCCCTCGAGGCGGCGGCCGTCGGCGTCGTAGGAGGCGAGGTAGACCTCCTTGCGCCGGGCGTCGGTCGCGACGAGGAAGCCGCTGTCCGGAGCCGTGGTCTCGACCACCTCGAGCGCGATCGCGTCGAGCGAGCAGACGCCGTAGACCGGGATGTCGAGCACGAAGCCGAGCGTGCGGGCGGTGACGATGCCGACCCGGAGGCCGGTGAACGGGCCGGGCCCGACGCCCACGGCGATCGCGGTGAGGTCCTGGCGCACGATGCCGACGTCCTGCATCGCGCGGGCCACCAGCGGCGCGAGGTGCTCGCCGTGCTTCATCGGCTGCTCGGACGAGAGCTCGACCACGACACGTTCGCCGTCGTGGAGCGCGACGGACACCAGCGGGGTCGCGGTGTCGAGGGCGAGGAGCACGGCGACGAGGTTACTGTCCGACGACCCAGCGCAGTGAAACGCGGCGGGGGTCGAGCTCGTCGTCGGGCGCGTGTCCCACCGCTCGTTCGATCACGACCTCGAGGTGCGACTCGGCCAGGCCCTCGGCGATGCCCGCACCCCACTCGACGACGGTGACCGCGGAGTCGAGGGACGCGTCGAGGTCGAGGTCGTCGAGCTCGTCGAGGCCGCCGAGGCGGTAGGCGTCGACGTGCACCAGGTCGGGGCCGCCGACCAGCGACGGGTGGACCCGCGCGATCACGAAGGTCGGTGACGTCACGCCGCCACGGACGTCGAGTCCCGCGCCGAGGCCCTGGGTGAAGGTCGTCTTCCCCGCCCCGAGCTCGCCGGTGAGCACGACCAGGTCGCCGGCCACCAGGCTGCGGCCGACCCGCTCCCCCAGCCGTCGCATCGTGTCGGCGTCCGGGCAGTCGAACGACGTGCCCAGCCACAGCGCGAGCTCGACGTAGGGGCTGTGCCGGGCGGTCACCACGAAGTCGTGCCGCTCCCAGAAGCTGACCGTCTCCGGCAGCTCCTCGCGTGCGACGACCTTCACGGCCTCCCGGCCGGCGGCGACGTCGACGGCGGCCTCGACCAGCGCGGTCGCGACACCCGTGCCCTGCGCGGTCGGTACGACGCCGAAGCGACGCAGCACCAGCCCGTCGGGCGTCGGGTCCAGGATCACGCACCCGACCGGGACGTCGTCGACCGTGGCGAGGAAGCCGCCGCGCCGGGCCAGCAGGCGGGCGATCGAGCGCTCGTCCTCGCCGAGGGCGTCGGCGGGCGGATCGAGCGGCGGCCGGGCGCCGAACGCGGACTGCACGACCGCCAGCACCTCGGCGGCCGCCTCCGCACCGACACGGCGTACGACCACGCTCACCGCGTCGCCTGCCCCTGGGCCAGCGAGATGAGGTCGTCGAGCTCGGCGGTGACCTGCTTGTGCCGCTCGAGCAGCACCATGTGTCCTGCGCCCTCGCACTCCAGCAGGCTCGAGCCCGGGATCCGGCTGTGCAGCTTGCGACTGTGGCCGACCGAGGTGATCTTGTCCTCGGTGCCGCAGATGATCGACGTCGGCACCCGGCCCAGTGCCTCGAGGTGCTCGAACTTGTCGAGCGACGCGAAGGCCGGGTAGAAGTCCGCGACGACGGCGAACGGTGTCGCGTTGAGCATCGAGTAGACGAACTCGACGTGGGAGACGGGCACCTCGTCGGTGCCGAAGGCGTAGCGGTCGGTGACCACGTCGGCGACCGCGTGCCCCCACGCCCGCGCGACGTCGACCACGCGGTGACCGCGGTCGAGCGTCCGGACCGCGCGGCCGACGAACCGGCCGCCGAGGCCGAGCGGGAGCATCGGGAACAGGATGCGCCCCGGGTCGAGCCCACCGGCCGTGGTGGACATCAGGACGGCGCCGACGACCTTGTCGCCGAAGAGCTCGGGGTGCAGCTCGGCGAGCGAGATCAGCGTCATGCCGCCCATCGAGTGGCCCACGACCACGCAGCGACCGGGGACCGTGTCCTCGATGACGCGGCTCAGGTCGTGGCCGAGCTGGTCGATCGTGCAGTGGTCCTCGTCGGAGCGTGCCGAGCGGCCGTGGCTGCGCTGGTCGTAGAACACGGTGCGGACCTGGCCGCGGTAGGCCGCGCGCTGGAAGTGCCAGCTGTCGAGGTTGAGCGAGTAGCCGTGGACGAAGACCACGGTCAGGTCGTCGTCGGTCGACGGGCGGCCGCCGAAGTCGGCCGGCTCGTCGATCTCGACGTGCAGGTCGAGCGCGTCGTCGGCCACCACGACCCGCCGGGCGCTGTGCAGCTCGCCGAACGCCACCTGCTCCCCCGCGTCGCGTCGGCCGATGATCCGGCTCTGGCGCACGATGCCCGCGGCGCCGGCGGCGGCGGCCAGGCCGGCCGCGCCGACGACGGTGCCGAAGATCCGGCCCTTGATGCTCATGGCGTGTCTTCCTCTGTGTCGACGTCGCTGTCGGTGTGACGCCGCACGAACCGCCCACCGATGCGGGTCACGATCTCGTAGCTGATGGTGCCGACGGCCTCCGCCCAGTCCTGCGCGGTCGGCTCGCCGAGGTCGCCGGGGCCGAAGAGGACGACCTCGGTGCCCGGCGGCGGGAGCTCGCCGTGCAGGTCGACGACGAGCTGGTCCATGCAGACCCGGCCGCGGATCGGGCGCCGCGAGTCGTCGACCCACACCGACGCGGTGTTGCCGGCAGCACGCGGCACGCCGTCGCCGTACCCGGTCGGCACGAGGCCGACCGTCGTGTCCTCGTCGGCGGTCCAGGTGTGGCCGTAGGAGACACCGTCACCGGCCTCGATCGGCTTGCTCATCACCAGCCGGGCGCGCGCGGTCATCGCCGGGCGCAGGCCGAGCCGCGGGGTCTCGCCGGGAGCCGGGTCGAGGCCGTAGGCCGCGATGCCGCAGCGGACCAGGTCGAAGTGGGACGACGGGCGCAGGATCGCGGCGGCGGAGTTGGCGAGGTGGGTGACCTCGGGGTCCAGCCCGGCCTCGGCGGCGAGCGCGAGCGCCTCGCGGAAGGCCGCCTCCTGGGCGTCGTTCATCGGGTGCGCCGGCTCGTCGCTGGCCACGAAGTGCGACCAGATGCCGGTGACCCGGACCCGTCCGGCAGCCTCGTGCGCAGCGGCGGCGGCGAAGAGCGCGGCCCACTCGGCCCGGGGCGCTCCCCCGCGGGACAGACCGGTGTCGACCTTGAGCTGCACGTGCGCACCGCCCACGGCGCGCGATCTCGTCGAGCTCCTCGCGCGTGTACGCCGTCACCTCGACGCCCGCCGCGACCGCTGCCGCGAAGTCGTCGCCGGGCGCGCTCAGCCAGCACAGGAGCGGGCCGCGGTCGCCCGCCGCACGCAGGGCGAGCGCCTCGTCGATCGTCGCCACGCCGAGCCAGTCGGCGCCCGCGTCGCGGGCCGCGTCGGCCACCTCGACCATGCCGTGCCCGTAGCCGTCGGCCTTGACCACGACCATCAGCTGCACGGGGTCGTCGACCTGCACGAGGTCGCGCAGGATCCGCACGTTGTGCCGGATGGCAGCGAGGTCCACCACGATCTCGGCAGCGCGGATCGGTCATGGCTCCGATCATCCCAGCCCTGCAAGCGTCTCGCGCACGACCTGCGGGATCTGGACCGCGACCCGGCTCGCGGTCAGCGGGCCTCCGGCGGCGGCCTGCGTGGCGGCCGCGCCGTGCAGCCACGACCCGACGGACGCGGCGTCGTAGGGCTCCAGTCCGGCGGCGAGCAGCGCGCCGACGAGCCCGGCGAGCACGTCTCCGGCGCCGGCGGTCGCCAGCCACGGGACCCCGGTCGTGGTGACGCGGACCCGTCCGTCGGGCGCGGCGACGAGCGTGTGGTGGCCCTTGAGCAGCACCACGCAGCCCCAGCGGCGGGCCGCGTCGCGGGCGTGCTCGAGCGGTGCGGCCTCGACGTCGGCCCGCTCGGCGCCGAGCATCGCGGCGAGCTCGCCGGCGTGCGGCGTGAGCACCCAGTCCGCCGACGCATCGCCCACGTGGGCCAGCGCGTCGGCGTCGACCACGACCGGCACACCGTCCGCGCGTGCCTCGGCGAGCATGGTCGCGGCGTCGTCGCCACCGCCGGGGCCGACGACCCAGGCCTGCACGCGGCCCTCGCCCACGACCTCGGGGTGGGCCGTGCGGACGGTGTCGGCGACGTGGTCGGGACCGACGTAGCGCACCATCCCCACCAGGCCGGTGTTCGCCCCGGCGACCGCGAGCAGCGCGGCACCCGGGTAGGTGCTCGACCCGGCGCGCACACCGACGACCCCGCGGCTGTACTTCTGCGCGTCCGGGCCCGGCCGCGGCAGCAGGGCGCGTACGTCGTCGGGCTGCAGCGCCTCGACCGCAGGCGCGGGCAGGTCGAGGTCGAGGTCGACCAGGTGGAGCGCGCCGCTGGCGACCGAGGCCGGGTCGACGAGGTGGGCGACCTTGTGGGTGCCGAAGGTGACGGTGAGGGCGGCGCGCACGTGGGGGCCGTCGATGCGCCCGGTGTCCACCTCGACGCCCGACGGCACGTCGACCGCGACGACGGGCACACCGGCGTACGCCTCGAGCGCCGCGACGGCCTCCGGGCGCAGGCCGGGACGACCCCCGATGCCGACGATCCCGTCGACGAGCAGGTCGGGATCCGGACCGAGGTCGGCGAGGTCGCGCGTGGCGCGGCCCCCGGCTCGCTCCAGCGCGGCGAGGCCGGCCTCGTGGACCTGCTCGGCGAGGAGCAGCGCCTCGACGGCGACGCCGCGGCCGGCCAGCCGGGCACCGGCCCAGAGCGCGTCACCACCGTTGTCGCCGGGGCCGACGAGCAGCAGCACGCGGCTGCCGTACGCACCTCCCAGGAGGTCGAGCACCGCCGCGGCGAGACCGGCCGCGGCGCGCTGCATCAGGGCACCGTCGGGCAGCTGCGCCATCGCGGCGGCCTCCGCACGGCGTACGTCCTCGACGAGGTGGGCGCGCAGCATCGCTCAGGACTCCAGGATCAACGACGGCCGAGGCGATGCCGGCGTCGTGGGAGAGCGAGACGTGCACGTGGACCACGCCGAGTGCCTCCGCCTGGGCGGCGACGGTGCCGCGGATCTCGAAGCGCGGCCGACCGGTCTCCTCCGAGACGATCTCGGCGTCGTGCCAGGCCATCCCGACGGGGGCGCCGAGCGCCTTGGCGATGGCCTCCTTCGCCGCGAACCGGGCGGCCAGCGAGGCCGCCGGGCGCGACGCCTCGGCGTCGGTGAACAGCCGCCCGCGGAGGTTGGGCGTGCGCTCGAGGGACTGCACGAAGCGGTCGATGTCGACCACGTCGATGCCGACGCCGATGACCGGCATCCTCTACTCGACCGTGACGGACTTGGCGAGGTTGCGCGGCTGGTCGACGTCGTGGCCGAGCTGGGTGGCCAGCTCGCACGCGAAGAGCTGCAGCGGCACGACCGCGACGAGGGGCTGGAGCAGCACCGGCACCTGCGGCAGCGTGATCAGCACGTCGGCGTAGGGCTCGATGGCCGTGTCGCCCTCCTCGGCCAGGCAGAGCGTACGAGCGCCGCGGGCGCGCACCTCCTGGATGCCGCTGATCATCTTGTCGTGGAGCTGGTCGCGCCCGCGCGGGGGCACGATGCACAGGATCGGCAGGCCCTCCTCGACCAGGGCGATCGGGCCGTGCTTGAGCTCACCGGCCGCGAAGCCCTCGGCGTGGAGGTAGGCGATCTCCTTGAGCTTGAGGGCTCCCTCGAGCGCGACGGGGTAGCCGGCGTGGCGACCGAGGAACAGCACCGAGCGGCTGCCGACGTGGTCGCGGGCCAGGCCGTAGACCTGCTCGGACTTGTCGAGCACGGTCTGGATGTGGGCCGGCATCTGGTCGAGCTGGTCCATGACCTGCGAGATCTCGTCGCCGTAGCGGGTGCCCTTGACCTGCGCGAGGTAGAGCGCGAGGAGGTAGCAGGCGACCAGCTGGGTGAGGAACCCCTTGGTCGAGGCGACCCCGATCTCCGGGCCGGCGTGGGTGTAGATGACGCCGTCGGACTCGCGCGGGATCGTCGAGCCGTTGGTGTTGCAGATCGACAGCACCTTCGAGCGCTGCTCCCGGGCGTGACGGATCGCCTGAAGCGTGTCGGCGGTCTCGCCGGACTGGCTGATCGCGACGACCAGCGTGGACGAGGTGAGGATCGGGTCGCGGTAGCGGAACTCGCTGGCGAGCTCGACCTCGACCGGGATCCGGCACCAGTGCTCGATGGCGTACTTCGCGACCATGCCGGCGTAGAAGGACGTGCCGGCCGCGATGATGATGATCTTGTCGACGTCGCGCAGGTCCTGGTCGGACAGCCGCATCTCGTCGAGCTGGAGCAGCCCGTCGGCGCCGCGGCGGCCGAGCAGCGAGTCGGCCACGGCGCGCGGCTGCTCGAAGATCTCCTTGCGCATGAACCAGTCGTGGCCGTCCTTCTCGGCGGCCGACAGGTCCCAGTCGACGTGGTAGCGGCGGCCCTCGGCGGGCGTGCCGTCGAAGCCCGAGACGCTCACGCCGTCACGGGTGATGGTGACGACCTGGTCCTGGTCGAGCTCCATCGCCTCGCGGGTGTGCTCGATGAAGGCGGCGACGTCGGAGCCGAGGAAGTTCTCGCCCTCCCCGATGCCGACGACGAGGGGTGAGTTGCGACGGGCCGCGACGACGCGGTCGGGGTCCTGGGCATCGATGGCCACGAGGGTGAAGGCGCCGTTGAGGTCGCGGCACACGTTCTGCATCGCGACGGTCAGGTCGACGCCGGTCTCGAGCTGCTCCTCGAGCAGGTGGGCCGCGACCTCGGTGTCGGTGTCGGAGGCCATCTCGACGCCCTCGGACTCGAGGCGGCCGCGCAGCTCGGCGAAGTTCTCGATGATGCCGTTGTGCACGAGCGCGACCCGGCGCGTACGTCCCAGGTGGGGGTGCGCGTTGCGGTCGGTCGGCGGGCCGTGGGTCGCCCAGCGGGTGTGTCCGATGCCGGTCGTGACCTGCGGCAGCGGCGACTCGGCGATGGCCTTCTCGAGGTTGGCGAGCTTGCCCGCGCGCTTGTCGCTGACGATCGATCCGGCGTCGACGAGTGCGATCCCGGCGGAGTCGTAGCCGCGGTACTCCAGTCGCCTGAGGCCCTCGATCACGACGCCCTCGGCCGGCTTGGCACCCACGTACCCGACGATTCCGCACATGGCCGCGGAGTCTATCGGCAGGCCTCCGCGCCCCGACGGCGCGGAGCGGTGCCACAATCGCACCCATGTCCGAGGTCGCGTCGTCCTCCAACGGCTCGGCCGCAGGTCACTCCTCCGGTCACGAGTCCTCGCCCTACGTCGAGCTCGAGCGGGCCGCGTGGGCCCAGCTCGCCGGCACCGCCGAGACCGCCCTCACCCCCGACGAGGTCCTCCGGCTGCGCGGCCTGGGCGACCAGCTGGACCTGCACGAGATCGAGCAGGTCTACCTCCCGCTCTCCCGCCTGCTCAGCCTCTACGTCGCGGGCAACTCGCGGCTCCACCGCGAGCAGGAGGAGTTCCTCCACCGCGTCACCCCACCGCGTACGCCCTTCGTCATCGGCCTCGCCGGCTCGGTCGCGGTCGGCAAGTCGACCACCGCCCGCGTGCTGCAGCAGATGCTCGCCCACTGGCCCGAGCACCCCAACGTCGCGCTCGTCACGACCGACGGCTTCCTGCTCCCCAACGCCGAGCTCGAGCGCCGCGGGCTCCTGCACCGCAAGGGCTTCCCGGAGTCCTACGACCGCAAGGCGCTGCTGAAGTTCGTCATCGACATCAAGTCGGGTCGTGACGAGGTGGAGGCACCGATCTACTCCCACCTCGTCTACGACGTGGTCCCCGACGAGAAGGTCGTGGTGAAGCGTCCCGACATCGTGATCATCGAGGGCCTCAACGTCCTCCAGCCCGCCCGCGTGCGCGACGACGGCCGCACCGGCCTGGCGGTCAGCGACTTCTTCGACTTCTCCGTCTACGTCGACGCCGCCCTGACCGACATCAAGCGCTGGTACGTCGACCGCTTCCTGCGCCTGCGCGAGACCGCCTTCCGCGACCCGGCGTCGTACTTCCGCAAGTACGCCGCCCTCTCCCACGACGAGGCCGTCGACCAGGCCACGCGCATCTGGGACTCGATCAACGAGCCCAACCTCGTCCAGAACGTCGCCCCCACCCGCTCCCGCGCCAACCTGGTGCTCCGCAAGGACGCCGACCACTCGGTGAAGTACGTCCGCCTCCGCAAGCTCTGAGCCGGACGGCGTACGCCGGTCAGGCCGCGGCGGCGGTGAAGCGCTGGCGCCGGTGGCGGGGCTCCTCGATCTCGTCGACCAGCACGACGGCGTAGTCCTCGGCACTGATGAAGTCGCCGGCCGGGGTGTCGAGCGAGGTGGCGTAGGAGCCGGTGCGCTCGCCGGGGGCGATGGCGGGGGCCGGGCTGACGAAGGTCCAGTCGACCGAGTCGGGAGCGGCACGGAAGAGGTCGAGGGCGGCGGCGCCGGTGGTGGCCTCGCCGAGGTACTCCGGCGGGAAGCCGTCGGTGTCGAGGAGGCGGGTGCCGTCGGGGGTGAGCAGCGAGCCCGCGCCGCCGACGAACAGCACGCGCGCGTCGCCGGCGTTGTCGATCAGGGTCGAGACCGCGTCGAGCCAGGGCTCGTGCGGGTCGCCGGTGCGGCTGGGGCCGGTGGCGGACACGAGGACGTCGTGGTCGGCGGCCGCCGCGCGGACCGCGGACGGGTCGGCGAGGTCGCCGCCGGTCGAGCGGCTGAGCGAGGTGACCTGGTGGCCGCGGGCAGTGGCCTCGGCGGCGATGCGTGAGCCGACCATGCCGGTGGCGCCGAACAGTGCGATCTTCATGGGTGGTGCCTTTCGTGAGGAGTGGACAGCACCGACAGTAACCATTGGTAACCAAGCACTTCAACGTGCTATAAGTACCTCGTGGTTACTACCGTGCGCGGCGACGCCTTCGATCCCGACTGCCCCACCCGGGTCGTGCTCGACCGGATCGGCGACAAGTGGACCGTGCTGGTCATCGGCTCGCTCGAGGACGGGTCGTTGCGCTTCAGCCAGCTGCGCGCCCGCATCGGCGGCGTCGCCCCCAAGGTGCTCACCCAGACCCTGCGTGCGATGGAGCGAGACGGCCTGCTCACCCGCACCGTCCATGCCCAGGTGCCGCCGCGTGTCGACTACGAGCTCACCCCGCTCGGCGCCTCGCTCACCGGTCCGATCGCGACCCTCACGGACTGGGCCGAGACCCACCTGACGCAGATCCTCGGCTCGCGCGACTCCTACGACAACGCCGGGTGATCAGAACTTCTTCTGCAGCTCCAGCAGCGTCTCGATGGTGCGATAGCCGAGCGCGTCGTTGACGGCGTTCATGTGGGTGTTCACCTCGGCGTTCGACGTGTCGACGGTGACCAGGGAGGGGTACGTCGCCACGGCCAGGTCGTGGGTCGCGACCTTCAACGCCAGGCCGAGGCGGTGGCCGCGGTGGCCCGGGTCCACCAGGGTGATGCCGACCTGGCCGCGGGTGGTGTCCGTCTCGTTGACCCGGACGTCGGACGACCCGGCCACCGAGCCGTCGGCGGCGATCGCGAGGGCGGTGAGCACGTGCCGACCGATGCCGAGCTGCCGCTCCTCGGCGGCGCGGATCCGCTCGACGGGCCACTCGGACGCGCGGAGGTCGAGCTCCCCCAGCGGGATCTCGTCGAGCAGCATGCCGAGCAGTCGGCCGAACGCTTCGACGTGCTCGTCCGGGCACACGGTGTCGAAGGTGACGATGCCGTACGCCGCTGCGGCCGACACGTCGGCGGTGAGCTCGGGACGCCGCGCGAGGTAGTCGGCCAACGCCAGCTCGCGCATCGACTCGCGGCTCGCCACGTCGTAGCCGAGGGCGGCCGCGAAGGCCTCGGGGCCTGTTCCGGTGACGCCGGGCGGCACGAACGCCTCGCCGTGCAACGTCGTACGACCGTCGCCGGCGGCGATCACCTCGAGCTCGGCGACCAGCCGGCGCCCGATGCCCTCGCGCGTGCGGTCGGGGCGGACGTAGGCGTCGACCGTCGCCGTGTGCTGGTTGTCGAGCAACGGGCGCACCAGCAGCCCTGCACCGACCATCTCGCGGCCGTCGATGGCGGCCAGCAGGGTGACCTCGCCCTCGGGGTTCACCGCGGGCAACGACACGCGGCTCTGCTCCCACACCGGCCACGGGGCACCCGGTCGATGGGCGGTCGCGGCGTGGCCGACCTCCCACCACGCGCGGAGCGCCGCCTGGTTGCGCGGGTTGAACTGCTCGATGTCGACCACCCGGCGACCGTAGTCGCGTGCGGTCAGGACTGCGAGGCGCGCCGCAGTCGTCCCGCCTCGAGCTTGTCGGCCTCCTTGAAGGGGGCCATCGCCACCGCGCGATTGCGCCAGCGCACGATCAGGCCGATCAGCAGCACGAAGAGCGGGAGCCCGATCCCGAGCGCCAGCCAGGTGGTGCGCGGTGAGGTCGTCTCCACCACCGATCCGTCCGGGGAGACCCACAGCGACCAGGTGTCACCCACCTCGTGGTCGGGGCTCCCGGAGCGGTGGAACGTCGCGGTGCGGACGTCGTCGCCGTCCGTCCAGCTCAGGTCGTAGGTCGTGCGCGGCTTGTCGACCTCGTCCGGCACGATGCCGCCGCGCACGGCGACGACCGTCGTCTCGCGCAGGTCGGTCCCGCCGAGCAGGTGGGTGCGCGAGCCCGGCGTCAGCACGACCAGCGCTGCAGCCAGCACCAGCCCGACGCACACCGCGAGGACGACGTCGCGGACCGACAGCCAGCGCGGCGGTTCGGGGTGGTCGTAGCCCTCGGCGCGCGGGTCCGTCGTCACGACAGCGCCAGCTGGCGGCGTACGACCTCGGCGAGCCGGGAGGCGACCCCCTCGGCCTCGTCGTGGGTGGGCGCCTCGACCATCACCCGGACGATCGGCTCGGTGCCCGACGGGCGGAGCAGGATCCGGCCGCGGTCGCCGAGCGCTGCCTCCTCCTCGGCGACGGCGGCGGCCAGCACGGCGTCCTCGTCGGCGCGGGTCTTGTCGACGTCGCGCACGTTGAGCAGCACCTGCGGCAGCCGGGTCATCACGGCGGCCAGCTCGGCGAGCGACGTGCCGGTGGTGGCCATCCGCTCCATCACGTGGAGGGTGGTGAGGATGCCGTCGCCCGTGGTGGCGTGGTCGCTCATGATGACGTGGCCGGACTGCTCACCGCCGAGGCTGTAGCCGGAGATCTTCATCGCCTCGAGGACGTAGCGGTCGCCGACCTTCGTCTGGCGTACGCCGACCCCGTTGGCGCGCATCGCCTGGACGAAGCCCAGGTTGCTCATCACCGTCGCGACGACGGTGTCCTTGACCAGGCGGCCCTTGTCGCGCAACGACAGGGCGAGGATCGCGAGCAGCTGGTCGCCGTCGACGACGTTGCCGTCCGCATCCACGGCCAGGCAGCGGTCCGCGTCACCGTCGAGGGCGAAGCCGGCGTGGGCGCCGTGCTCGACGACCGCCGCGCGCAGCGACTCGAGGTGGGTCGAGCCGCAGTTGTCGTTGATGTTGAGGCCGTCGGGGTCGGCGTGGATCGCGATGACCGTCGCGCCGGCGTCCTCCAGGGCGCGGGGACCGGCCGCGTGGGCGGCGCCCTCGGCGCAGTCGAGCACGACCTTGAGCCCCACCAGCGGGTGGGTGATCGTGCTCTCGAGGTGGGCGGCGTACTGCTCGACCGCGGAGTCGTAGGTCGTGACCCGGCCGACGTCACCACCGGTGGGCCGCTCCCACGGCTCACCCATGCGGCGCTCGATGGCGATCTCGATCGCGTCGTCGAGCTTGTGCCCGCCGCGGGCCAGGAACTTGATGCCGTTGTCGGGCATCGGGTTGTGCGAGGCCGAGAGCATCACGCCGAGGTCGGCGCCGAGGCGCTCGGTCATGTAGGCCACGCCGGGCGTGGGCAGCACGCCCAGCAGGAGCACGTCGACGCCTGCGGAGGCGAGCCCGGCGACGACCGCCGCCTCGAGGAACTGCCCGGAGATGCGCGTGTCCCGACCCACCACGGCCAGGGGACGGTGCCCCTGGAACTCGCCGCGGTCGGCCAGGACATGTGCTGCACACACGGACAGGTCCAGGGCCAGCTCCGCCGTCAGAGAGGCGTTCGCCAGGCCCCGGACCCCGTCCGTGCCGAAGAGTCGCGTCATGGGACGAGACCCTGGGAGATCAGCGCTTCGAGAACTGCGAGGCCTTGCGGGCCTTCTTGAGACCGGCCTTCTTGCGCTCCACGACGCGGGCGTCGCGGGTCAGCAGACCGGCCTTCTTCAGGGCCGGGCGGTTGGCCTCTTCGTCGATCTGGTTGAGCGAGCGGGCCACGCCGAGGCGCAGGGCGCCGGCCTGACCAGCGGTGCCGCCACCGTGGATGCGCGCGATCACGTCGAAGCGGCCCTCGAGCTGCAGCTCGGCGAACGGCTCGTTGGCGATCTGCTGGTGCAGCTTGTTCGGGAAGTAGTTGTCGAGCGTGCGGCCGTTGATCCGCCACTCGCCGGTGCCCGGGACGATGCGCACGCGGGCGACGGCCTCCTTGCGACGACCGGTCGCCGCGCCGGGCGCGATCGTGGCCGGACGGGCCGGGGTGTCCGCGGAGGCGTCGCTCTCGGACGTGTACACGCCGTCGGCGTTGGTCTCGTAGGTCTCCTCGACCTCGGTGGTGTTCTCAGTCATCTGTGCGTCCTCAGTCGTCACTGGGAGATCTGCGTGATCTCGAAGGGAGTGGCCTGCTGGGCCAGGTGCGGGTGGTCGGGGCCGGAGTAGACCTTGAGCTTCTTCAGGATCTGGCGACCGAGCTTGTTCTTGGGGAGCATGCCCCAGACAGCGTTCTCGATGGCCTTGCGAGCGTCCTTCTCGAGGAGCTCACCGATGGGCGTGGCCGAGAGGCCGCCCGGGAAGCCGGAGTGGCGGTAGGCCATCTTGGTGGTCTTCTTGGTCCCCGACAGCGACACCTGGGAGGCGTTCACGATGATCACGAAGTCGCCCATGTCCATGTGAGGGGCGAAGGTCGGCTTGTGCTTGCCGCGGAGGAGGTTGGCGGTCTGGACGGCGAGGCGTCCGAGGACCACGTCGGTGGCGTCGATGACGAGCCACTCACGCTGGATGTCAGCGGGCTTGGGGCTGTACGTGCGCACGGCGATGTCCCGTTCTGGTTCGTTGGACCCGGTTCTCGGACGAGGACCGGAGGTGGAGCCGCAACTTCTGACGAACACGGCCCGGATCGCTCCCTCCTCAGGAGGGATGACGTCCGGATCTGCACCCGCTCTGGTCCTCCGTGGGGAGGGAGCGGACGCGGCAGGAGTCGCGACCAGCAAGAGTACGGCGCTCGCGCGAGGGCGGTCAAAACGACGGAGGCAGGGAGTCAGCGACCGATCCGGCGCGAGAAGACCTGGACGTCCGCGTCGTCCAGCTCCGGCGGCGGCGCGCCCATCGCCTCGCTGTCGGAGGCGAAGACCACCGTACGGCCGTCACCCGAGGCGTCGAACCCGTAGTCGTCCCACCACGCGTCGCCCGGGGTGAGCGACCGCACGCCGTCGCCGCGCTGCCACACGAAGATCCCCTGGTAGGGCGCGCGCCGTTCCCCGGCAGCGCGGGCGTACGCCCGTTCGTCCCCGCCGAAGAACACCCGCCGTCCGTCGTCGGAGACCTGGGCGACGTCGACCTCGGAGTCGATGTCCTGCGTGCGGTTGACCAGCCGGACGTCACCGGAGCGGCGGTCGGTCCACCACAGGTGCACGGGCTTGTCCGCGATCGGCGAGGCTGCGAGGCCGCCGTCGGAGCAGGCACCCGTGACGTAGCGCCCGGTCCCGCTGATGCTGAGCCCGGTCCACCCGCAGCCGGTGTCGGTCGGCAGGCCGGCGTCCTGGGTCAGCGGCATCGACCAGGTGCCGCGCAGGCCGCGTCCCCGGCTCAGGACGTACACGTCGGGCAGCGTGCCGCTGTCACGGCTCGCCAGCACCTCGGTGGTGACCACCGCGGCGACGCGTCCGTCGGCCGGAGATCCGGATGGACCCCGACGCGATCTCGGCGGTCGCGAGGCGACGGACCTTGCGCGAGCCCCAGTCGTAGAGGAAGTAGTCGGGCACGCCGTTGGTGTCGCCGGCGACCAGGTTCGTCGCGCGGGAGAAGAAGCCCACGTCGCCGGTGTCGGCCACGTCGGGGAAGCAGGAGTAGTCGTCGGCCTCCCCGCCGCCCGGCGCCGACGACGCGCGGCGCACGGTGCCCTTCTCCAGGTCGCGCACGAAGACGTCGGTGTTCGGGGTGTTGTCGTCGACGTCGGAGGAGTCCGGGCCGACCAGCTCGTCGGTGCTGCAGTAGGCGACGAACCGGCCGCTGGGCGAGAGCGAGACCGATGCCGCCGAGACGGCGAGGCGGCCGCGTCCGTCCGTGCCGACGGCTCGCACCTTCCCCGTCCGGGCGTCACGCAGGTAGACCTGCTGCCGGCCGTCACGGGTGCGCCGGTCGAGGTTGGTGGCGTCGCTCTGGAACGCCGTCCAGCGCCCGTCGCGGCTCACCGAAGCGCCGATGGCGTCGTCGTCGGCCGGACGCCCCCTGGTGTCCGCGGAGAGCATCACGTAGCGCTTCCCTGCGGCTGCCGACCGGTGGTCCGGCGACGCCGCCGGTGCCGGAGCGGTGCCCAGCAGGCTGGTCGCGAGGAGGAGAGAGGTCGCCGCAGCTCCGGCCGCCGAGAGTGCCATGACCGCACGCTGCCAGCACGGCCCCCTCGGCGGAACACCCCCAGGAGGCCACAATGTCGACGTGCACAACGGTGGCGTGTCCTTCTGGTGGCAGCAGGTCGGGCGGCCGACCCCGACCGACCGGCTCGACGGCGACGTCACCTGCGACGTCGCGATCGTCGGCGCGGGCCTGACCGGGCTCTGGACGGCGTACTACCTCCACGCGGCCGACCCCTCGCTCGACATCCGCCTCGTCGAGGCGGAGTTCGCCGGGTTCGGCGCCTCGGGCCGCAACGGCGGCTGGCTCTCGAGCGAGCTGCCGGGCAGCCCGCGGGCGTACGCCGCCGCGGCGGGCGAGGCGGGCCTGGAGTCGATGCGTGCCGCCGTCCGCGGCTCGGTGCACGAGGTGATCGAGGTCGCCGAGCGCGAGGGCATCGACGCCGACATCCGGCTGAGCGGGGTGCTGCACGTCGCCCGGTCGCAGGCGCAGGCCGAGCGCCTCGACGGCGAGCTGTCGGCGGCCCAGGTCGCCGAGCGGATCCGGATCGCCGGCGCGGTGTCCGGGCACCTCGACCCCGACTGCGCGCGCGTCCACCCGGCGAAGCTGGTGGGAGGCGTGGCCCGCGCGGTGCGGGAGCGCGGCCTACGCATCCACGAGGGCACCCGTGCCGTCCGCATCGAGCCGGGTGCGGTGGTCACGGACCGCGGCACGGTCCGCGCCCCGGTGGTGCTGCGCTGCCTGGAGGGGTTCACCGCCGGGCTCCCCGGCCACCGCCGCGAGTGGCTCCCGATGAACTCCGCGATCATCGCGACCGCGCCGCTGACCGACGCCCAGTGGGCGGAGATCGGCTGGGCCGGCGAGGAGCTGCTCGGCGACGAGGCGCACGCCTACTGCTACGCCCAGCGCACCGCCGACGGCCGGATCGCGATGGGCGGGCGGGGCATCCCCTACCGCTTCGGGTCGCGCACCGACGTCGACGGACGCACCCAGGACTGGACGGTCGAGTCGCTGCGCTCGACCCTCACCTCGCTCTTCCCGTCGCTCGCCGGGATCACGATCGACCACGCCTGGTGCGGCGTGCTCGGGGTGCCGCGCGACTGGAGCGCCAGCGTCTCCTTCGACCCGGCGACCGGCCTCGGCCACGCCGGCGGCTACGTCGGCTCCGGGCTCACCGCGACCAACCTGGCGGGCCGCACGCTGCGCGACCTGGTGCTCGGCGCACGCACCGACCTGACCGCGTTGCCGTGGACCGACCACGTCGTACGACGCTGGGAACCCGAGCCGCTGCGGTGGGCCGGCGTGCACGCGCTCTACCGGCTCTACCGGGCCGCCGACCGGCGCGAGGACGCCGGCCTGGGACGCACCAGCCGCATCGCGCGGGTCGCCAACGTCGTCGCCGGGCGCTGACTCCCCTCGACGTCAGGTGCTGGACACCGGTTCGCGCGGGCGCGACACCCGCGGCTAAGTTGGAGCGACAACCCAAGACGTATGAACAGGAGCCGACGTGACCGACGTAGCGGCCAAGGACTCACTGACTGTCACCGACAACCGGACGGGTCAGCAGTACGACATCGCGATCAACGACAACACGATCGCGGCCAAGGACCTGGGACAGATCCGTCTCACCGACGACGAGCCCGGGCTGGCGACCTATGACCCCGGCTTCGTGAACACCGCCTCGTGCCGCTCGGCCGTGACCTTCATCGACGGCGACAAGGGCATCCTCGAGTACCGCGGCTACCCGATCGAGCAGCTCGCGGAGAAGTCCAACTTCCTCGAGGTGGCCTACCTCCTCGTCCACGGCGAGCTGCCGACCAAGGAGCAGTACGACGCCTGGGTGCACGAGATCACCTACCACACGTTCGTGCACGAGAACGTGAAGACCTTCATGCAGGGCTTCCGCTACGACGCCCACCCGATGGGCATGCTGATGGCCTCGGTCGGCGCGCTGTCGACGTTCTACCCCGACGCCCGCAACATCAGCGACGCCGACAACCGCCACATGCAGATCGTCCGGATGATCGCGAAGATGCCGACCCTCGGCGCCTGGTCGTTCCGCCACGCGCAGGGCAAGCCCTACGTCTACCCCGACAACGACCTCGGCTACACCGCCAACTTCCTCTCGATGCTCTTCAAGATGAGCGAGTCGAAGTTCGAGGCCGACCCGCGCCTGGTCAAGGCGCTCGACGTGCTCTTCATCCTCCACGCCGACCACGAGCAGAACTGCTCGACCAACGCGGTCCGCTCCGTCGGCTCCTCGCAGGTCGACCCCTACTCGGCCGTCGCGGCCGGCGTCGGCGCCCTCTACGGCCCGCTGCACGGTGGCGCCAACGAGGCCGTCCTGCGGATGCTCAAGCGCATCGGCTCGAAGGAGAACATCCCCGCCTTCATCGAGGGCGTGAAGAACGGCAACGAGCGCCTGATGGGCTTCGGCCACCGGGTCTACAAGAACTTCGACCCGCGCGCCACGATCATCAAGAAGGCCTGCGACGACGTCTTCGAGGTCACCGGGGTCAACCCGCTCCTCGAGATCGCCAAGGAGCTGGAGAAGATCGCGCTCGAGGACGAGTACTTCGTCAAGCGCAAGCTCTACCCCAACGTCGACTTCTACTCGGGCCTGATCTACGAGGCCTTCCAGTTCCCGCCGGAGATGTTCACGGTGCTCTTCGCCATCGGTCGTACGCCGGGCTGGCTGGCGCAGTGGGCCGAGCTGGTGCAGGACAAGGACCAGAAGATCGCGCGTCCCAAGCAGATCTACACCGGCGACCGCGAGCTCACCTTCACCGCGGCGTCCGAGCGCTGGGCCTGAACGCCGCTCGAGGCACGCGGCGTAGCCGCGTGCCTCGCTGCGGTGTGAGCGGCGCAGGACGGCGCCAGCCGGCCAAGCCGGCCTGAAGCTCCGGGGTTCTCGGCATTTCTCGACTTCCCAGCCCGCTCTCAGCCCGTACACAGGCAGCCGACGCAGGCTCGAAGCATGAGCGACACCTACGGCCCCTTCCAGCAGCCCCAGCCCCAGCCCCAGCCGCAGCACCAGGCGGCGTACCAGCCGCAGCCGCAGCACCAGCAGCGGCCGGAGCCGCCGCGGCGACGGCGTACGGGCCTGGCTGCGGCCGTCGTCGCGACCTCGCTCCTCGTGGGTGGCGGCGCCGGGTTGGGCGGCGCGGCAGCGTGGGACGCCACCCACGACGGTCAGCCGGGCACGCCGAGCGCGTCGGCCGCCCCGACGACGTCGACGGTGGCCAACCAGACGCAGAGCCCGCCGGCCGACGGCTCGGTCGAGTCGGTGGCGCAGAAGGTGCTGCCGAGCGTGGTGAAGATCGACGTCACCGGCAACGGTGAGGCCGGGTCGGGGTCGGGCATCATCCTGACCGCGGACGGCACGATCCTCACCAACAACCACGTCGTCGAGGTGGCCGGTGAGGGCGGGACGATCAAGGTCGACTTCTCCGACGGCACGAGCGCGGACGCCGAGATCCTCGGCACCGACCCGCTCACCGACACCGCCGTGATCAAGGCGCAGGGCGTCTCCGACCTCACCCCGGCGACCATCGGCAAGTCGGCCAACCTCGGCGTCGGTGAGGGCGTCGTCGCGGTCGGCTCGCCGTTCGGCCTCGACGCGACCGTCACCAGCGGCATCGTCAGCGCGCTCAACCGGCCGGTCAACGTCGGCTCCGACGCCGACGGCAACTCGACGACGTACCCCGCGATCCAGACCGACGCGGCGATCAACCCCGGCAACTCGGGTGGTCCGCTGTCGGACATGACCGGCGCGGTCGTGGGGATCAACTCCTCGATCCGCACGGCCAGCTCGCAGACGTCGGAGCAGTCCGGGTCGATCGGTCTCGGCTTCGCGATCCCGATCGACGAGGTGATGCCCATCGTCGACCAGATGGCCAACGGCGAGACCCCGACCCACGCCCGCCTCGGCCTCCAGGTCGGCAACCCGGCCACCGGTGCCGACGCAGGCGCCGTGGTCAAGGAGGTGTCGGACGGCTCCACCGCGAGCCAGGGCGGCCTCGCCGCCGGCGACGTGATCACCAAGGTCGACGACCAGCGGATCACCGACGCCGACTCGCTCGTCGCCACGATCCGCTCCTACCGCCCGGGCGACAACGTCACCGTGACGTGGACGAGCAACGGCACGGAGAAGAGCGGCAGCTTCGTGCTCGACAGCGACGCCACCACGAGCTGATCGCGGACACCTGATCGCCCGGCTTGGGCCGGCCGCGCCATGATGGGGCGGCCGGCCCCTGCTGTGTCCGCCGGCCACCACACGCGAGGAGTCACATGCAGCTCGAGCTGAGCCAGGCCGACGCGGAGTTCCGCGACCGGATGCGGGAGGCCTTCACCACCAAGGTCCCGCAGGAGATCCGCGACACGGTGCTCGAGGGCCGGCACCTGACCCGCGACCAGATCGTCGAGAGCCAGCAGGCCCTCAACGCCGAGGGGCTCGCCGTGCCGCACTGGCCGGTCGAGTGGGGCGGCCAGGACTGGACGGACCTGCAGCGGCACCTGTGGCACGAGGAGATGCAGCGCGCCGGCGTGCCGATCCCGCTGGCCTTCAACGCCTCGATGATCGGACCGGTCCTGGCGCAGTTCGGGAGCGAGGAGCAGAAGAAGCGCTTCCTCCCCGACACCGCGAACCTCGACATCTGGTGGTCGCAGGGCTTCTCCGAGCCCGACGCCGGCTCCGACCTCGCGAGCCTCCGCACGACGGCGGTGCGCGACGGCGACGACTGGGTCGTCAACGGCCAGAAGACGTGGACCACGCTGGGGCAGTACGGCGACTGGATCTTCACGCTGGTGCGCACCGACACCGAGGTGAAGAAGCAGGCCGGCATCTCGATGCTGCTCATCGACATGACCACGCCCGGCGTCGAGGTGCGGCCGATCGAGCTGATCGACGGCGGCCACGAGGTCAACGAGGTCTGGTTCTCCGACGTCCGCGTGCCGGGCGACCTGCTGGTGGGCGAGCCCGGCGAGGGCTGGACGATCGCGAAGTTCCTCCTCGGCAACGAGCGCGTCGGCGTCGCGCCCGTGGGCGCCACCAAGCGGGCTCTGGCCACCCTCAAGGCGACGGCCGGCGACCTGATGGACGACCCGCTGGTCCGCGCCCGCGTCGCCGAGCTGGAGAACGACCTGCTCGCCCTCGAGCTCACCGCGCTGCGCGTGGTCGCCCACTCCGCCGGCGGCGAGCCGCACCCGGCCTCGTCCGTCCTCAAGCTCCGCGGGACGGTGCTGCAGCAGGCGGTCAGCGAGCTCGCGCTCGACCTCGCCGGCCCCGCCTCGCTGGCGTCGCGCGCCGACGAGGACTCACCGCAGGAGGGCTGGGCCCGACGCACGGCCCCGACCTACCTCAACCTCCGCAAGGCGTCGATCTACGGCGGGTCCAACGAGATCCAGCGCCAGATCATCAGCCGCACGATCCTGGGACTCTGAGGAGCAGACGATGGACTTCACCTACGACGACGAGCAGCAGGCGCTGCGCGAGGCCGTGCGCGGCCTGCTCAAGGGGACGTACGGCGACCACGAGGCACGCCGGCAGGCGGTGGCCTCCGACGACGGGTTCGACCGCGCCCTGTGGGGCCGGCTCGCCGAGATGGGCGTGCTCGGGCTGCCCTTCAGCGAGGACGACGGCGGCGTCGGCGCCGGCCCGGTCGAGATCGGGATCGTGTGCCAGGAGCTCGGCCGGGTGCTCGCGCCCGAGCCCTACCTCGCGAGCGTCGTGCACGCCGGCGGCCTCGTCGCTGCCGTCGGGACGCCTGCGCAGAAGGCCGACCTGCTGGGCCGGCTGAGCTCGGGCGAGATCGTGCTGGCCGCGGCCGACACCTCCCCCGGCGGGCGCTGGACCTCGCGCGCGGACGGCGTACGCGCCTCCCTCGACGGCGACGCGTGGACCCTCGACGGGGTCGCCGACCCGGTGGTCGGCGGCGAGGCGGCGGACCACTTCGTCGTGACGGCCGCACTGCCGGACGAGCGACGGGACGGGTGTCTTCGTGGTCGCGGCCGACGCGGTCTCCCGCACCGGCTACGCGACTGCCGACCTGACCCGAGCCGCCAGCGTCACGTTCGACGGCAGCGCCGCGACGCCGCTCGGCGAGCCGGGTCGCGACCTGTCCGCGAGCATCGCGACGATCAGCGACCTGACCCGGATCATGGGCGCCAACCAGGCGCTCGGCGTGATGCAGAGCCAGGTGCGCGCGACGACGGACTACCTCAAGAGCCGCAAGCAGTTCGGCGTCACCCTCAACACCTTCCAGGCGCTGACCTTCCGGGCCGCCGACATGTACGTCGAGCTCGAGCTCGCGCACAGCATGGTCGACTGGGCGACGATGACGATCGCCGGCGGCGACCGCGACGTGGTGGCCGACGCCGCCGACCGGGTCGGGCTGGCCGTCGCGCGAGCCGGGCGGCACATCGGCCAGGAGGCGATCCAGCTGCACGGCGGCATCGGCATGACGGCGGAGTACGCCGTCGGCGTCGGCACCGCCCACCTCGAGGTGCTCGACCAGTGGCTCGGCAACGCCCACCACCACCTGACCCGGCTGTCCGCGCGGGTCACCGACCACGAGCTCGTCGAGGCCGTCTGATGGACCTCTCGCTCACCGACGAGCAGGAGGCGTTCCGCGACCTCGCGCGCGACTTCCTCGAGCGCGAGGCCGTGCCCCACCGGATGCAGTGGGACCACGACGAGTCGGTCGACCTCGCGATCATCCCGAAGATGGCCGAGCTCGGCTTCTTCGGCCTGACCATCCCCGAGGAGCACGGCGGGGTCGGCGGCGACTACGTGACCTACTCGATCGCGATGGAGGAGCTCGGCCGCGCGGACTCCGCGCTGCGCGGGATCGTGTCGGTCAGCAGCGGCCTGGTCGGCAAGTCGATCCTCTTCCACGGCACCGACGAGCAGAAGCAGGAGTGGCTGCCCCAGCTCGCCGCGGCGACGAAGCTCGGCTGCTTCGGTCTCACCGAGCCCGGCACCGGGTCCGACGCCGGCAACCTCACCTCGCGCGCCGTCCGGGACGGGTCGGACTGGGTCATCGACGGCCGCAAGCTCTTCATCACCAACGGCACGTGGGCCGACGTCGCGCTCGTCTTCGCCCGCACCAGCGACGACGGACCGCGCGGGGTGACGGCGTTCCTCGTGCCGACCGACTCCCCCGGCTTCGAGGCCCGCGAGATCAAGAACAAGCTCGGGCTGCGCGGCCAGGCGACGGCCGAGCTGTTCCTCGACGGCGTACGCGTCCCGGACGCAGCGCGGCTCGGCGAGGTCGGGCAGGGCTTCAAGATCGCGATGGGCACCCTCGACAAGGGCCGGCTCGCGGTCGCCTCGGGATGCGTCGGCATCGTGCAGGGCTGCCTCGAGGCGTCGGTGGCCTACGCCAAGGAGCGCACGCAGTTCGGCAAGCCGATCGCGTCGTTCCAGCTCGTGCAGGACCTGATCGCCGACATCTCCCTCGACGCCGACGCCGCCCGGCTGCTGGCCTGGCGGTGCGCCGACCTGATCGACCGCGGCGAGCCCTACGGGGTGGCCGCGTCGAAGGCCAAGCTGTTCGCCTCCGAGGCCGCGGTGCGTGCCGCCAACAACGCCATCCAGGTCCACGGCGGCGCCGGGTACGTCGACGACTTCCCGGTCGCGAAGTACCTCCGCGACGCCCGCGTGATGACGCTCTACGAGGGCACGTCGCAGATCCAGAAGCTGCTGATCGGCCGCGCCGAGACGGGGATCAGCGCGTTCGGCTGAGCCTGTCCGTCGCTAGAGTCCGGGCATGCGCATGGCAGCGGGGGTGCCGTTGGTCCTCGGCCTCTGCGCGTCCGGGCTCGTCCTCGCCCTCAGCACCGGGCACGAGCGACCGGCCCCCGAGGCGGGGACCTACGCGGTGCCCGAGGAGCTGGCCGACTACTCCTACGTCACCGGCAGCGTCTCGTCGTCCCCTCCCGGACCCGCGGTCGCGCTCTTCCAGCACGGCTTCGGCGTCGAGTTCATGGACTTCCCGCAGGCCGTCGTCCTCGGCGCGGGTGGCGACTCCTACCGCCGCGTCGACGTGGCCGAGGACCGGGCGGGCGGCGAGACCCAGGGCGACCCGGCACCGATGCTGCTGTCGCCGGACGGCAGGTACGTCGCCGTCGGGGACCACGACACCGGACCGAGCCCGACGTGGCGATCGTCGACCTGACCACCGGCGAGACGTCGACGTACGACCTCCCGCAGGGCCGCAGCGTCATCCCGGTGGCCTTCTCCGCCGACGGCGGGTCGCTCGCGATGCTGCTGTCCGACGAGCCGACGAACCCCTACCGGGGTGTGCGCATCACGGGCGACGTCGGCGTCCTCGACCTCGCCGACAGCTCGACCGAGGTGATCGACGTCGGCGGCACGGGGGCCACGGCGGCGTTCTCCCCCGACGGCTCGGAGATCGGCGTCGAGCGCGCGTCCCCTCGCGAGCTGTCGCTGATCGCCCTCGGCGACGGAGGCTCCGAGCGCCGCCTGCCCCTGGACGGCGTCCTGGCCGGGCCGACCGCGTGGTCGCCCGACGGGCGCCTGCTGGCCATCACCACCGTCGAGCCGGCCCTCGGACCGCCGGGTGCGGACGAGCCGGGCGTCCCGACCGGGCTCGCGTTCGTCGACCCGACAGGGGACGGCGGGGAGGTCCCGGACCCGCTCACCCTGCCGCTGACCGGCCCCGGGCGCGTGCTCGGCTGGGACGGCACCGAGGCGGTCCTGGTGCTGCTCGACGGTCGCGGACGACGACGCCTACACCGTGTCCCGCGTCCCCCTCGACGGCTCGGAGCCCACGACGCTCATGCGGATGGACGACATGGGCTACTACGGCGTCGGCCGCTTCCAGATGGCCGCAGCGGCGGGCGACCGCCTCGAGGTCGTCGACCCGAGCGACGTCGACCGCGGTCCGTGGCCGCTCGCTCCAGCGCATCTCGGCGGCCGTCCTCGCCGGGCTCCTCGGGTGGCTCGTGGCCGCGATCGTCGTGCGGATCGGGCGCCGCGTCGCGAGACGGGCCTAGGTGTTCGGACCCGCCCCGACCAGGCGTCGTACGTCGTCCAGGTCGAGGTCGTAGGGCCCGACGCGGGTCAGCACCCACGAGGCGCCCCGGTCGAGCCACGGCGCCGGGTCCTGCTCCGGCTGGAGGTCGACCACGAGGTCGAAGCCCGTCGCCGGCCCGTGCGTCGCGAGGTCGGCGACCACGACGTCCAGGTCGTCGGGACCGTCCAGCCCGATGACGAAGAAGCCGTCGTACCTCGCCGCCCGCCGCAGGGGCGCCTGGTTCGGGAACCGGCCGGCCATCCAGATCGGCACCCGCGGCGCCGGCAGGTAGCCGCCACCGAGGTAGCCGGTGAGCGCCTCGAGGCCCTCGTCGAGCAGGCGGGCACGCGCCTTCGGGTCGGCCTCGTCGCCGTAGTCGCTGAACTCGCCGACCCAGTCGTCACCGAGCCCGAGCCCGAGCACGAACCGCTCCCCCGACAGCACCGCCAGGCTCGCCGCCTGCCGGGCCAGCACCTGCGGCCGCCTCCGGGCCAGCGGCGTCACCATCGGCCCGAACACCATCCGCTCGGTGCGCATCGCGACGGCGGCGCAGCAGGTCCACACGTCCGCGATCTCGGTGATCCGGTCGCCGTACTGCAGGTGGTCCCACACGAAGAACCCCTCCCACCCGGCCGCCTCGGCCTCGGCGGCGAGGTCGCCGACCACGCGCGGGTCGGCCAGGGCGTCGAAGGGGGCGACGAAGAGTCCGCGGCGAGCAGTCATGGGTCGATCATGCCGTTACTGTCGGGCGATGTTGGTGCAGCTCTCGGGAGTGCCGGGCTCCGGCAAGTCGACCCTCGCCCGCTCCATCGCGGAGGCCACCGGCTTCGTGGTGGTGGACACCGACGTGCTCAAGACCGCGCTCATCGAGGGCGGGATCGCCGTCGCGTCGGCCGGTCGACCGACGTACGCCGCCGCGCTGGCGCTGTCCGCCGACCTGCTGGCCCAGCACCGGGGCGTCGTGCTCGACTCGCCCTGCCGCTACCCGGAGCTGCTCGCCGCGGGGCAACGACTCGCGAGGGACGCCGGGGTCCGGTACGCCTTCGTCGAGCTCTGGGCCGCGGACCCGTCTGCCCTGCTGCCCCGTCTCGACCGACGTACGCCGCGGGCCTCGCAGGTCGCCTCGTCGACGGCGCCCGTTCCCGGCACGGAGTGGGAGTTCGGCACACCGGAGAAGACCCTGAGCACGTGGCAGTCGCAGCTGGTCCGACCCGAGCAGGACTGGCTCCGGCTCGATGCCGAGGTCGTCGGTCGAGGCGAACCTCGCGGAGGCGCTGGCCTACCTCACCTGATCGGTCCCCGTGCTCACGTCCTCCCGGCCAGTCGCCCATTCCTCTCTCCACCCCGTGTCGGTCGTGGACCACCCACCGACCACTTCCTGGTTCGGGCAGGTCGGGCTCGGGCAGGGTCTCCGCAGTGGACGGCTCCAGTCCGTAGTCCGCGTAGACGGCGAAGCGCTCGTGTGGCTTCAGCGCGAGCAGGGTCTGCTTCAGCCGGTCGAGGGCCGACTCGAAGCTCCCGTGCGCGACTCTGGACATGTTCTCCCACTCAGCGGGAGTCATCACGACGGTGACCGTTCGGTGTGCCGTGCCCGGCCTGCGGGACCGACACCCGGATGCGCCCTGGCGCGGGCTGTGACGCCGAGGTCCAGCCGTCGAGGTCCCTGACGAGACGCTCGTAGTCCTGTGCGGCGCCCATGCGACAAGGATGGCGGATGCACGCCGTCACCGGCAGATCTGCACCTGCGTCAGCTCGTCCGGACCTCGTAGCGCCGGAGCCAGATCCCCTCGTCCTCGACCCAGCGGGTCTCCAGGAGCGTGCCGCCGCACGCCTCGATCGTCCGCGACGAGCCGACGTTGTCGTCTTCGCACGTGAGCAGCGCCCGGTCCACGCCGAACGCGCGACCATCGCGAGCGACTGTCGCAGGATCTCGGTGGCGTGGCCCCGCCTGCGATGGCCGGGCCGCACCGCATAGCCGATGTGCCCACCCACCTCGGCGAGCCACGGGGTCAGCGTCGGCTTGATGGCCACCCGGCCGACGACCTCGCCGGCCGACCACCGCGACCCGGAACACCTCCGCGACCGACTGCCACCGACCGGTGGCCCTGCCTTGCTCGATGTCGCTGAGCCGGGCGACGTACGACTCCCAGGCGAGCTCGGCGACCGGTTCGACGAGGAAGGAGCCGCCCTCCGCCACGAGCTCGGCGTGCGCGCGACGCGCTACGACCTCGTCGCCCGGAGCCAACCGGCGCAGGGACAGCTCGCTCACCCGACCAGTATGGCGAGGGGAGCGACTCGGCCCTGGTTCAGGCGCGAGCCCGTCGCATCCGCCGCTCGCGCGGCGCATCCGCCGGCCAGTCGAGAGGCACCCCGAGGTCGACGAAGCCGCACTTCTCGTAGGCCTTGAACGCGCGCTCGTTGTCGTCGCGGACCATGAGGAACGTGTCGTGGCCGTTCGACGCGGCCCACGCGGCGACCTGCTCGATGAGGCGGTCCGCGAGCCCCGTCCCGCGGTGGTCGGGCGCGACCCACATCGAGATGAGCTCCACGTGGTCGTCGGCCTGCGCGCCGGACACGACACCGACGCCGACGCCGTCGCTCAGGGCGACGATCGTGAACGGCACGTCGGTCAACCGCGAGCGCCAGCGCTGCTCGGGCGCGTCCACCCAGTCGGCGTACGACGCCCCGAACGCACCCGGCGCGTCCGCGAGCGAGGCGAGGCGCACGTCGCGGAAGGTCTCCCACTCGTCAGGGCCGACGCGGACCAGCTCGGGCGCGGACATCAGGACACCTTCTTCTGGAAGTCGCCCAACCATGCGACGGGACGGAACCCGAGGGCCTCGTTGACCGCGATCATGTGCGAGTTCACCTCGGCGTTGTACGTCGTCAGCCGCAGCACGTCGGGTCGCTCGCGCTGCAGCAGCCTGAGGTTGGCGACCTTCACCGCGACGCCGAGCCGGTGGCCGCGGTGCTCACGGAGGACGAGCGTGCCCCACTGGTAGGCGCGGCCGGGATCGTGGACGGTGGTCGCGAGGTCGGAGTAGGCCACGACGTCGCCGTCGGCCGACACCGCGACGGTGTTGTACTTCGTACGGCCCTGCCGGGCGAGCGTGGCCTCCCTCTCGCGCACGGCGGCGAGGTCGACGGCCTCCGGCTCGAGCTCGAGGTCGCCGGTCGGCGCCTCGGTCGTCAGGGCCGAGGTGAGCTCGGCCCACCCCTGCAGGAGCTCGTCGGGCACCGGCCCGGCCCAGGACCTGAGCTCGTAGCCCTCGTGCGCGAGCGCCGCCTCGTCCGCGAGTCGCGCCAGCACGGCGTCGTCGACCGGCAGCGAGAGCTCGCGCTGCACCTCGGTCAGCGCCAGGGAGTAGTCGTGCGACCGGGCGAACCGAGGTCCCGCCGCGCCGTCGCCCAGCGGGCCGTGGTCCCACCTCCACCCGACGAGCCCGGTCAGCACGCGTGCGACCGCGCCGACGCGCCTCGTCCTCCAGGCGTGCCAGGAGAGCCGCGCCGACCCCGGACCGCTGGTGGTCGGGGTCGACGTGGACGTCGAGCTCCGCGAGCTCGAGGTTGTCGAGGAGCGGCGTGCGCAGGAAGCCGGCGCCGACGGTGACGCCGTCGTCGACGGCCGACCAGCCACCCGACCACGCCGTCGACCCGCCGTGCTGCATCACCGCGCGCAGCTCCTCGAGCATCCACGGGGTAGCGGCGTCGCCGAGCGCAGCCTGCGCGCGCAGGTAGGCGCGGTGCCACGCCTCGAAGGCGTCGGCGTCGAAGGGGTCGAGGTCGACGATCTCGAGGCTCATCGCGCCCGGACCACCCGGCCCTCGTCCCACACCGGGCCGTCGGACTCGTAGACCTCGCCGTCGGCGCCGTAGACCAGGAAGCGGTCGAAGCCGCGGGCGAACCAGCGGTCGTGGGTGACCGCGAGCACGGTGCCGTCGAACGCCTCGAGGCCCGCTTCGAGCGCCTCGGCGGACTGGACGTCGAGGTTGTCGGTCGGCTCGTCGAGGAGCAGCAGCGTCGCGCCCGACAGCTCGAGCAGCAGGATCTGGAAGCGCGCCTGCTGCCCGCCGCTGAGCGACTCGAACCGCTGCTCGCCGGCGTGGGCGAGCTCGTAGCGGTCGAGCACCCGGCTGGCGGCCTCGCGGCCCATCCCGTCGCGGTGGTCGTCGCCGCGGTGCAGGATCTCCAGCAGCGTGCGCCCGACCAGCTCGGGGTGCTCGTGCGTCTGCACGAACCACCCCGGCCGCACGCGCGCGCCGAGCTTGGCCAGGCCCGTGTGCGGCACGGCGGTGGGCGGGGTGTCGCCGACCGGCTGGTGCTCGACGTCGGGGTCGCTGCCGCCCGCCGCGAGCAGCCGCAGGAAGTGCGACTTGCCGGACCCGTTGGAGCCGAGGACGGCCACCCGCTCGCCGTACCAGACCTCGAGGTCGAAGGGCCGCATCAGCCCGCTCAGCTCGAGGTCGGTGCACACGACCGCGCGCTTGCCGGTGCGACCGCCCTTGAGCCGCATCGTCACCTGCTGCTCGCGCGGCTGCTCCATCGGCGGGCCGGCGTCCTCGAACTTCTTCAGGCGCGTCTGGGCGGCGCGGTACTGCGAGGACATGCCGTCGTTGTACTCCGACTTGATCTTGAGCCGCAGCACGAGCGCCTTGATCTTGGCGTGCTCCTCGTCCCAGCGGCGCCGCATCTCCTCGAACCGCTCGAACCGGTCGCTGCGTGCCGCGTGATAGCTCGCGAAGCCGCCCGGGTGGGTCCACACGAGGTTGCCGGCGCTGCCGAGCTCGACGGTGACGATGCGCGTCGCGGTGTTGTCGAGCAGCTCGCGGTCGTGGCTGATGAAGAGGATCGTCTTGGCGGACTCGCGGATCCGGCCCTCGAGCCAGATCTTGCCGGGGACGTCGAGGTAGTTGTCGGGCTCGTCGAGCAGCAGCACCTGGTCGGGCCCGCGCAGGAGGTACTCCAGCACGAGCCGCTTCTGCTCGCCGCCCGAGAGGGTGCTGAGCAGCCGGTGCCGGGCGCGGTCGAAGGGCAGCCCCATCGACGCGGTCGTGCACACGTCCCACGTCACCTCGACGTCGTACCCGCCGGCGTCGGCGTAGTCGGACAGCGCGGTGGCGTAGGCCATCTGCGTGCGCTCGTCGTCGGTGTCCATCAGCTCGAGCTCGACGGCGTCGACGGCTGCGGCGGCCTCCCGCACGCGCGGCGGCGCGACGCTGAGCAGCAGGTCGTGGACGGTCTCGTCACCACCGCCGTGGCCGACGAACTGCCGCATCACGCCGAGCCCGCCGGAGCGGGTCACGACACCCGCGTGCGGCGCCAGGTCGCCGGTGATGATGCGCAGGAGCGTGGTCTTGCCCGCTCCGTTGGCGCCGACGAGGGCGACCTTCTGGCCGTCGCCGACGCGGAAGCTCACGTCGTCGAGCAGCACCCGCCCGTCCGGCAGCTCGTAACGCACTCCGGCGACATCCACGTGACCCACGAGAGTGCATTGTCCACTGCGGCCGTCGGGGCCGTCACCCCAATTGCCGGTCGACTCCCGGTGGCTAGGGTCGACACCATGACGAGCGACTTCAACGGGGAGGCGCTGCGCCAGCTGGTCGCCGCGGTCCCCGCCGGTGGCACCGCGCTCGAGATCGGCTCCGGACCGGGGTGGGACGCCGATGCTCTGGAGGCGCAGGGCGTCACCGTGCGACGCACCGAAGTGACCACCGACGACCTCGGCGGTCCGTACGACGCCGTGCTGGCGCTCGCGGTCCTGCAGCACGTCGAGCGGGAGCAGCTCCCCGCCGTGCTCGGCCGGGTCGCGGGAGCACTGCGGCCGGGTGGCGCGTTCCTCCTCTCCGTCCGCGTGGGCGACGGCGAGCAGTGGGAGGTCGGCGACTCCGGAAACCCCTACGTCACCGTGCTGTGGCGCGAGCCGGACCTCTGCGACCTGCTCGAGGACGTCGGCCTCGACCTCGTGTGGCGAGCCGAGGCCGAGGACTCCGAGGAGAGCCCTTGGCTGACCTTCCTCGTCCGCAGGGGGCGCTGACAACCGGTCTAGTCCATGTCTAGGGTGCAGGGCATGGCGTCCTCCACCTCGGCAGAGCAGACCACCGTCCCCCGCTGGAAGATCATCGGACCCGGACTCGTCGTCGCGGCCACCGGCGTGGGTGCCGCGGACCTCGTGGCGACGCTGATCGCGGGGCAGAAGTTCGGCTACACGCTCCTGTGGTGCGTGGTCGTCGGCTGCCTCATGAAGATCGTGCTGGTCGAGGGGGCGGGTCGCTACTCGCTCTCGACGGGCAAGACGATCTTCGAGGGCTGGCGCTCGCTGGGCATCTGGACCACGTGGTACTTCGCGCCCTACATCGTCATCTGGGGCTTCGTCTACGGCGCCGCCGCGATGGCCGGCACCGGGCTCGCCCTGCAGGGCCTGTTCGGCGGCCTCTCGACCACCTGGTGGGGCATCGCGTCCGGCCTGATCGGACTGGTGCTGGTGTGGACGGGGCGCTACTCGGTGTTCGAGAAGGTGCTGGCCGCCCTCGTCGGGATCATGTTCGTGACGATGGTCGGTGCCGCCCTCCTGACCCTGCCCAACCTGGGCGAGCTGCTCACCGGCCTCGCTCCGCGGATCCCCGACGGCGGGCTGGTCAACACCCTCGCCCTCGCCGGCGGGGTCGGCGGCACGATCACCCTGGCGGCCTACGGCTACTGGCTGCGCGAGAAGGGCTGGTCCACCCCGGCCTACATGCGCGTCATGCGCATCGACAACACCGTGGCCTACGTCGTCACCGGCATCTTCGTGCTGGCCACCCTCGTCGTCGGCGCCGAGCTGCTCTACTCCACCAGCGTCGCGATCGAGAGCGGCGACGCCGGGCTGCTGGACCTCGGTGTCGTGCTGCAGGACCGCTACGGCCAGTGGGCCGGCAAGCTCTTCCTGCTCGGCTTCTGGGCGGCCGCGATGTCCTCGCTCGTCGGTGTGTGGAACGGCGTCAGCCTGATGTTCGCCGACTTCATGACCAACGTCCGGGGCGGCCACAGCGACGACGCCGAGGCGCGTGCTGGCGGCACGTGGTACCGCGCCTACATCCTCTGGCTGACCTTTCCGCCGATGGTGATGCTCTTCCTCGGCAAGCCGGTCTGGCTGATCCTCGCCTACGGCGTGCTCGGCGCGTTCTTCATGCCGTTCCTCGCTGTCACCCTGCTGTGGCTGCTCAACACCGACCGCACCCCGGTCGAGTGGCGCAACAAGCTCCACTCCAACGTGCTGATGGTGATCATCGCCCTTGCGTTCCTGGCCCTGTGCGTCAACGAGGTGCGCAAGGCGATCGCCGGCGCCTGATCACTCCTCGGGCGCGACCGGCAGCTGCGACAGGTCGAGGTGCCGCAGCGCGTCCGGGGTGAGGTCGCGCTCGACGCCTGATGCGAAGAGGCCGTTCCAGCCCTCACACGCCGCTCCGGTCACCGCTGTCGCGACGTAGCCACCGCTGGAGAGCAGGGCGATCCGGGACAGGTCGTCCTCGGTCGGACAGTCGACCGTCCTCGTCTTCCTGGGGGAGGAGAAGATCGCATCCTGTGCGACCTGCGACTCCCTGCCGATCAGCCGCCGGCTCGCCGTCAGCAGGTCGTCGGGACCGTAGCGGCAGATCGAGAAGGTCTCGTACGACTCGGTGATCGTCGCCGCCTCCGCCTCCCCCAGCGTCGCGGGGCAGTCGTTGGGGTCGGCGCCGTCGATGGTCTCGACGGAGTCGACGAGCCGGCGCGCTGTCGCGCGGTCGGGCGCGACGACGGTGACGACCGTGTCCGCGTCGTACCAGTAGCCCAGCCAGGCGCCGTCAGGGTAGATCGGGTCCGCGTCACCCTCGGTCTCGAACTGCCAGACGTGACCGCTGTCGTACACCGGGTCGAGCGCGGCCCCGTCGCCGATCGTCACGCCGTAGCCGTTGGTCGGCGAGCACGCGATCGTCAGCGACGACCGTGTCGGGGCGGGTGACGAGCGGGAGTGCCTCGTCGGGTGTCGCCCCGAGGGAGCACCAGGCGGAGGTTCCGCCGTAGCCCCAGTCCACCGGCACCTCGAAGGTCACGTCGTGCCACGACTCGGCGCGGTAGCCCGTCTCGATGACCCCCGGCGGCAGGCCGGAGGTCGCGGTCGGCTCGTCGGCGATCCGCCCGCCGCCGTCCGACGACGGCGCGAGCTGGCTCAGGCCCAGCGGCACTCCCGCGGCCACGACCGCGGCGGCCGCGACCGCCCAGGTCGTACGACGTCGACGCAGCCGCCGGCGCGCACCGGTGGCGAGCCCGAGGGCGTCGGGCGCAGCGCCCGCGCGCTCGGAGAGGGTGTCGCGCAGCCGTGTCTCGAGGTCACTCATCGTCTTCTCCCAGCTCGTGTCGCATCGCCGCGATCCCGCGGGAGACGCGCGATCGCACGCTCCCCTCGCGCACGCCGGTGAGGGCGGCGATCTCGGCGTAGTCGAGGTCTTCGTAGAACCGCAGCACGACCGCGGTCCGCTGGTCCGGCGGCAGGGCCCGGCAGGCCCGCCAGAGCCGGTCGCGGTCCTCGGCGCCCACCCCGGCCGGCACCGGTCGGTCGTGCACGACCTCCACCGGCACCTCGCGCCGGCGCAGCTTGCGCCACCGCGACACGTGGGCGTTGACGACCATCCGGCGGACGTAGGCGTCGGGGTCGTCGACGGTCGAGATGCGCGACCACCGTGGCAGCGCCCGGGAGAGCGCGTCCTGCACGACGTCCTCCGCGTCGGTCCCGTTGCCGGTCAGGACGTAGGCCAACCGCAGCAGGGCGGGGCCCCTGGCCGCGACCCAGCTGTCGAAGTCGGGCACCTCCACGCGGGTCCTCCCGGCCTCGGCGATCGTCGTCATGCACTACCAACGCGGCTGGGGGCCGCGGTGTTGCAGACAGTGTCAGATGCCCGTGGGGTGCCGGATCCAGACGTTGGGCTCGACGTAGGTCGCGGTGCCGTGCTCGGCGTCGCACATCACCGGCGCCAGCGCGCCGGGCACGACGACGGGGCCGGTCGTGTCGAAGGGCAGCCCGGTCCACTCGCGCCACTCCTCGACGGTGCCCGGGATGCACATCGACCGCGAGGCGACCCGGTCGATGGTGCCGCCGGCCCGCACGTGGACGCGCAGCCACGGGTCGACGGGCAGGCCGTCGTCGCGGGTGCGGAAGGCGTAGGTCGACATCGGCTCGTGCGGGTCCGTCTTGCCGGTGGGCCGCACCGGGGCGAGCAGCTCGGCGAAGCCCAGCCGGCCGGCGTTGTCGCGCAGCGCGGCCAGCATCACGCTCGACAGGCCGGTGCCCTGGAGGGCTGGCTCGATCGCGATCTCGGCGGCGGTGATCGCGTTGGGCGTCTCGCCCCAGATGCGGGTGAGCAGCGCGCTGCGGAGCGCGAAGTCCCAGCCGGCGTCGGGCAGGTCGCCGTCGGGGAGGGTGAAGGGCGCCGAGAACGCCTTGGCGACGATGCGGCCGGTCGGGTCGAGCGCGACGAGCACGCACTCCAGGAAGTACTCCTCGAGGCAGGAGTAGTAGGAGTTGCCGATCGGGTCGTGCTTCATGAACTCCGGCCAGGACGTCTCCATGTCCCAGAAGACGTCCCACGGCTGCGGCCGCTCGGCCAGGGTCACGATCTCGAGGTCCATGCCTCTCATCGTCCTCGCGGGAGCAACCGATTTCAGAGCCGCTCGGCCACCCGGCGCGCGGCGACCTGCAGGATCTCCCAGGCCGTCGAGAACGGCGGGGCATAGGCGAGGTCCATCCACGCCAGGTCGTCGACCGTCCCACCGGCCCACAGCACGGCCGCGGCCGCGTCGATCCGCTTGCCGGCCCCGTGACCTCCGACGACCTGCACGCCGAGCAGCCGCCGGGTGGTCCGGTCGGCCATCACCCACAGCGCGATCGGCTCGGCCTCCGGCATGTAGCCGCTGGCGGTCGAGCCCTCGGTGACCAGGGCGACGGGGTCGTGGCCCGCCGCCTCGGCGTCCGTGCGCGACAGCCCGGTGCGGGCGATCTCGAGGTGCACGTCGCCGTAGGAGAAGCGGGTGATCGAGGTGTCGGTCATCCCGTCGAAGGACAGCGAGCCGCCGGCCAGGCTGTCGCCGAGCGCGCGGCCGTGCTTGTTGGCGTGCGTGCCGAGCGGGCGGAACACCCACGCGTCGTCGAGCCGACGCCGCACCTCGCAGCAGTCGCCGGCCGCCCAGACGTGGTCGGCCACCCGACCGTGCGGGTCGGGGCGCAGCGCCCCGTTGTCGGTCAGCTCGATCCCCGTGCCCTCCAGGAACCCCGTGGCGGGTCGTACGCCGATCGCGACCACGACGAGGTCGGCCTCGCGCGTGCCGCCGTCCCAGCGGACGCCCGTCACCCGGTCGCCGTCGAGCTCGAGCCCGGTGACCTCCGCGCCGAGCACCAGCTCGACGCCGGCCGCCTCGAGGCCGTCGTTGACCAGCTGCGACATCTCGTCCTCGAGCATCGCCATCCCGCGCGTGCGGGTGAGCACGGTGACGCCGAAACCCTTGCGCAGTGCGGCTTCTGCGACCTCGACCCCGACGTAGCCGGCGCCGACGACGACCACGTGCGCGTCCTCGGGAGCACCCGTCGAAGCGCTCGATCCACTCGGCTCCGTCGTCGAGCGTCTTGACCGCACCCACGCCGTCGTACGTCGTCCCGTCCGGTCGCAGCGCCCAGTCGGGCAGGACCGCCGGGGCTCCGGTGGCGACCACGAGCTCGTCCCACTCCAGGACCTCGCCGTCGCCGGTCGTGACGGTCTGCGCGGCCAGGTCGGCCGACACCACCTCGGTCGACATCCGCAGGTCGATGCCGGACTCGCGGTGCGCGTCTGCCGACCTCGCCACCAGGTCGTCGGCGGAGTCGACGTCGCCCGCCATCAGGTAGGGGATGCCGCACGCGCTGTAGGACGTGTGGGTGCCCCGGTCGAGGACGGTGATCGCGAGCTCGCGGCCGGTGCGCTTCGCGGTCCGCAGTGCCTGGTGGGCGGCCGACATCCCGGCGGCGTCGGCGCCGACGACGACGACCCGCGTCGGACTCATTCGTCGGTCGCTCTCGCCCACGAGGTTGACCTCGGACTCGGTGGCGTAGCGCTCGATCTCGGCGATCTCGTCGTCGGTGAGCGCCGGGCCGGCGAGGGCGTCGAGGTTGGTGTCGAGCTGCTCGACGCTCGAGGCCCCGATCACGGCGCTGGTCACCCGCTCGTCGCGCAGCACCCACTGGAGCGCGAGCTGGGCGAGCTTCTGCCCGCGCCGCTCGGCGATGCCGTTGAGGTGGCGCACCCGCGCGAGCACGTCGTCCTCCAGCCCGGCGATGGTCGAGTCGTCGCGTGCGGCCCGCGAGTCCGCCGGCACGCCGTCGAGGTAGCGGTCGGTCAGCAGCCCCTGCGCCAGCGCGGTGAAGACGATGCAGCCCATCCCCTGCGCCTCGAGCTCGTCGAGCAGGCTCGGGCCGCCGTCCTGCGGCTCCTCGATCCAGCGGTTGAGCAGGCTGTAGGACGGCTGGTGGATCAGCAGCGGCGTGCCGAGGTCGCGGGCGATCTCGGCCGCCTCCTTGGTCTTCGCCGCGGAGTACGACGAGATGCCGACGTAGAGCGCGCGACCGGACCGGACCGCCGTGTCGAGCGCCATCATCGTCTCCTCGACCGGCGTCTCGGCGTCGAAGCGGTGGCTGTAGAAGATGTCGACGTAGTCGAGCCCCATCCGGGCGAGCGACTGGTCGAGCGAGGCGAGGACGTACTTCCGCGAGCCGCCGCCCTGGCCGTAGGGCCCCGGCCACATGTCGTAGCCGGCCTTCGTCGAGATGACCAGCTCGTCGCGGTAGGGCGTGAAGTCGTCGGCGAGGTAGCGCCCGAAGTTCTCCTCGGCGCGGCCGTAGGGCGGCCCGTAGTTGTTGGCGAGGTCGAAGTGGGTGACGCCGCGGTCGAAGGCGCGGCGCAGGATCGCGCGCTGCGTCTCCTCGGGCCGGTCGGTGCCGAAGTTCTGCCAGAGCCCGAGCGAGAGCGCGGGCAGCTTCAGCCCGCTCCGCCCGGTGTAGCGGTAGGTCATCCCGGTCGAGTCGTCGTACCTGCTGGACGCAGCTTCGTAGGCCATGGCCCCCATCCTGCCGCCTGCGCCCGAGCCCGGTGATCGCCCTCGGGGGTGTCCCGGGGACGCCTCCGGGCTGTACCGGATGGATTGCAGGCGCCAACGAGGAGTCCACTGGTGTCATGTCCCTGCGTGGAACGGCCCTCAAGCTCGCGGTCTCGACGGCGTCGCGCCGCCTGCCCGCGCACGTCCGCTTCCCGCTGCAGCGCGACGGCGTCGACCCGGTGCCGCGGCTCGACGAGAGCCGTGCGCGCGGAGACGTCGTACGCCTCACGCGGCTGCTGGGCACCCGCGTCTGGCTGGTCACGGGGTACGACGTCGCGCGGGCCGTGCTGGCCGACTCCGACTCGTTCGCCAACGACGTGCGCCACCTGATCGGGCGGCAGGACCGTGCGCCGGCCGAGCGGATCGGCGGCCTCGGCATGACCGACCCGCCCGACCACGAGCGGCTGCGGCGGGTGCTGACGCCGTACTTCACGCGTCGCCGCCTCGCCGACCTGCAGGCCGACATCGACCGGGTCGTCGCGGACGCGCTCGACGACATGGCCGCGCACGGTCCCGAGGTGGACCTGGTGGAGCGGTTCGGCTTCGCGGTGCCGTTCGGGGTGATCTGCGACCTGCTCGGCATGCCGGAGGTCGACCGGCTCGAGTTCCGGCAGCGCGGGGCCGCGCGCTTCGACCTGCGCGACGGCAGCGCCCACATCTTCGACACCGCCGCCGGGACGCGGCAGTTCCTCATCGACCTCGTCGCCTCCGAGCGGCGCGACCCGCACCTGCCCGACGGCCTGCTGGCCCGGATGGTCGCCGAGCACGGCGCGGACTTCGACGACGTGGAGCTCGGCGGCCTCGCCGACGGTGTCTTCCTCGGCGGCTACGAGACCAGCGCCAGCATGCTGTCGCTCGGCACGTGGGTGCTGCTCCAGCACCCGACCGCGTGGAAGACCCTGCAGCGCGGCGAGCCCGCCGAGGTCGACCAGGTCGTCGAGGAGCTGCTCCGCTTCGTCTGCCCCGTGCAGGTCGCCTTCCCCCGCATCGCCCGGCGCGACCTGATGGTCGGCGAGCAGGCCGTGCGCGCCGGCGACGTCGTCGTCGTGTCGCTCACCGGCGCCGGCCGGGACCCCGCGCGCCACGTCGACGCCGCCTGGTTCGACCCGACCACCGCCTCGGCGGGGACCCTCGCCTTCGGCCACGGGCTGCACCGCTGCGTCGGCGCCGAGCTGGCCCGGATGGAGCTGCGGACCGCGCTCGTCGGGCTCGCGCAGCGCTTCCCCGACCTGTCGCTCGCGTGCGACCCGGCCGACCTCCGCTTCACCGAGCTCGCCATCGTCCACGGCGTCGAGGCGCTGCCGGTGCGGCTGGGGTGACGGCCGTACGCTCGAACGGGTGGCACCCAGGTTCCTCGTCCTCGCCGCGGCAGTCGTCGCGATGACGTCGGCCTGCGCGACGGACGACCCGCGGCGCCCGTCCTCGACGCAGGCGCCCGCCGAGCGACGTACGACGAGCACGCGACGCCGACGCCGACGCCCACCCGCGACCGACGACCCCGACCGCCTCCGAGACGCCCGCCCCCGAGCCGGTGCCGGAGCCGAGGCGCTCGTTCGTCACCATCCCGGCGATCGGCCTGGAGGACTTCCCGGTCGTGCGCTACCCCGGCTCGCCCGACGACGCCCCCGGCACCGAGCTGCAGAACGCCGGCGAGATGGCGTCCCCGCGCGGCGCCCGCGGTGGCGTCGGTCCGGGCGAGGTGGGCAACTACATCGTCACGGGCCACCGGCTCACGGGCACCGCTCCCCTGCGCAACTCGCCCTCGCTGCGCAGCGGCGACCGGATCCTGGTGCGCAGCGGCGACACGGTCTTCGTCTACGAGGTCCGCCGCACCCGCTGGACGTCCTTCCGCCAGCCGCGGTCGCTGCGCGCGCAGCGCGCACCGGTGCCGGGCCGCATCGGCGAGGAGGCGACCGAGCCGATGATCACGCTCTCGACGTGCGCGACCCTCGAGGACCACGCCAACGGCAACTACTGGTCCGACGAGTTCGACAACCCCGAGCACCGCATCGACAAGATCGGCGTGCTCGTCGACACCCGGAAGGCCTGAGCCCGGCGTGGCAGGCTGACGCACATGGCAGGCGACCACCCGAGCGATGCGCGGAGCATCGCGGAGACCGACCTCCGCATGGGTCGTCAGCAGGTGCTCGTCTACGAGGCGATCCTCGTCGCGGCGGATGACGCCCACGCCGTGCTCGACGTCCTCCTCGAGGCGACGGACCCCGACGCCGCCCGTGCGGCACTGCAGGACCGGTACGGGTTCACCGAGGTCCAGGCGGCCGCCGTGCTGGACCTGCAGCTCTCGCGCGTGACGTCCTCGCAGCGACAACGGATCGAGCAGGGCCTCCGTGAGGTCACCGCTCGCGTCGCCGAGCTGGAGGAGCAGCTCAGCTGACCTGTGCGGTGATCCTGGTGCGGCATCCGCACCGCCATCACCGCGCAAGCCGGCCGGCCGTCAGCCGCGCCGCGTCTCCAGCACCCGGAAGCCCTTGTGGCTGGCCAGCCGCGTCGTCGGCCAGCCCTGCTCGCCGAGCCAGCGCTGGAGGGAGTCGGCGCCGAGGTTCTTGCCGACGACCATCACCATCCGGCCGCCGGGGGCGAGGCGCGGCAGCCAGGTGAGCAGGAGGTCGTGCAGCGCGTCCTTGCCGATGCGGATCGGCGGGTTCGACCAGATCTCGTCGAAGACCTGGTTGCTCGGCACCTGCTCGGGCAGGCACGCGACGAAGCGCGGGTCGAGGCCGGCCGCACGTGCGTTGTCGTTGGCCAGCAGGATCGCGCGCTCGTTGACGTCGACGGCGGTGACGTTGGCGAGCGGCACGGCGCGGGCCAGCGCGAGCCCGATGACGCCGTAGCCGCAGCCCAGGTCGAGGAACTGTCCCTGCGGCGGGGGCTGGAGCTCGCGGAACAGCACGGCCGTCGCGTGGTCGAGGTGACCGCGGCTGAAGACCCCGGAGCCGGAGTCGAAGGTCAGCCGGTGGCCCCACAGCTCGGCCTCGAAGCGTCTCCCGCTCGAACGGCACGCTCGGGTCGGCGGAGAAGTAGTGCTCAGGCATCGATCGCCTCTCTCTTGGCTCGCGCCCGCTCGGACTGCGCGGCCAGCTCGGCGTCGTCGGGATAGCCGACCTCCTCGAGCGTCAGCCCGTGCGCGTGTACGACGCGCACGCCGGCGTCGCGACGGCGTCCGGCCATCACCTCGGCGGGCCACGTCGTCGGCTGCCGCCCCTCGCCGACCGCGATCAGGCTGCCGACGAGCGCCCGCACCATGTTGTGGCAGAAGGCGTCGGCGCGGACCGACCCGACGACCAGACCTGCGTCGTCGCGGCTCCATGCGAGGTCGAGCAGGGTGCGCACCGTCGTCGCGCCCTCCCGCTGCTTGCAGAAGGCGGCGAAGTCCTGGAGCCCGACGAGCGGCGCCGAGGCGGCGTTCATCGCGTCGAGGTCGAGGCGCCGCGGCCAGGTCAGCACGTGCCCGCGCACGAGCGGGTCGGCGAGCTCCTGGGCGTCGGCGATCCGGTAGGCGTAGCGGCGCCAGATCGCGGAGAAGCGGGCATCGAAGCCGTCGGGCGCCTCGCTGATCCGGCGTACGCGCAGGTCGGGCGGCAGGATCCCGTCGACCCGGCGGGCGAGCGCGTCGAGCGGCGGGTCGGTGGAGCGACCGACCGACGCCGTGACGACCTCGGGCTCGACGTCCAGGTGCGCGACCTGCCCGCGGGCGTGGACGCCGGAGTCGGTGCGACCCGCGACGGTGACCCGCACCTGCGGAATCCGCAGGGCGGTCGCCAGGGCGTCCTCGAGCGTCCCCTGCACGGTGCGCAGCGTGGGCTGCGCCGCCCAGCCGGAGAAGTCGGCGCCGTCGTAGGCACAGTCGATCCGCAGACGCACGCAGCGATCCTAGGCGCGTCTGGACCACCTCGCGAAAGTGGTGCGGCGCGGCGGATTCCTTTACCTAGGCTGACCACGTGATGTGGGGGATCCGACTGCTGCGACTGTTCCTGGTGCTGGCCCTGGGGGCCGGCGCGCTCGTCGGCGTGCCGGCGCTGGTCGCGCCCGCAGGGGCCGCGGTGCAGCCCTGCACGGTGGGGTACTCCGGACCGGGCGGGACGATCCGACCGACACGGCAGACGACCCGCGAGCCAAGGATCACTCCTGGAACCCCTTCGACCTCGAGGTCGCCGACACTCGGACCGTCACTGACCTCGACATCAACTTCACCGTGGACTTCGCTGAGGCCGAGGACCTGAGTGTCGTGCACGTCCTCGGTCCCAAGTCCGGCGGAGGACCTCGCCCCGTCCGTCCAGACCTCAATCGAGACATGACCACGGGCGCAATTCGACGGTTCGTACACGTTCGACGACGAGGCGGGCGGCGAAGCTAGCCGGCGCCAGACCCGCGTCCGGCACCGTACATCCCAGCAACGCCGGCGTCCAACCTGGAGGACTATCCCGGCCACCGGCAGGTGGAGCCTGTGGGTCCTCAACCAGGCGCCGCTACGCCAGCGGCACTCTGCGTTCGTGGACCCTGACCCTCACCTACGCCACCTGCGACAGCGACGGCGACGGCGTCGAGGAGAAGGTGGACAACTGCCCCTCGGTCGCCAACGCCGACCAGGTCAACCGCGACGCCGACGCGCTCGGCGACGCCTGCGACCTCGACATCGACGGCGACAGCCTCGCCAACAGCGCCGACGGCTGCCCCCGCGCGGCCGCGGACACGGAGAGCGGCTGCCCGACGGTGGGCCGCACCGCCTCGCTCCGCTACGCCAGGGCCACGAAGAAGCTCAAGGCCGCGGTCCGCTCCGACGTGCCGGGGTGCCGCGCGGACGCCAAGGTCACGCTCTACCGGGCCAAGCCCGGCAAGGACACCAAGCTCGTCGTCGGCACCACCAACAGCAAGGGCCGCTGGACCCGCAAGGCTCCGAAGGTGGCCGGCCGCTACTACGTGAAGGTCGCCGACGTCCTACGCCAGGGGCGAGGCCGAGTGCGGCCGCGCCCGGTCGAAGAAGGAGCGCGTGCCGCGGGCCAGGACGGCGCTCCGCGCCCTGCTGGTCGACACCGACGGTGACGGCCTCGACGACACCAGGGACGGCTGCCCGACGGTCGCCGCGAGCACCTCCACCGGCTGCCCGTCCGCGTCCCGGAGCGTCTCGCTGAAGTGGCTGGCGGGGAAGCAGCGCCTCCAGGTCCAGGTGGGCTCCCCCGTCGCGGGCTGCGCGCAGCGGGCACGCATCGCGCTCTTCCGGGTGCGTCCCAACCGGGACTACAAGGTCTTCGGCGGCAGCGTCAGCTTCAGCGGTCGGCTGCGGGTCAAGGTCGCCCGCGGGGCGACCTACTACGTGACGGTGCCGACGTCGTACGCCTCCGGTGTCGCGGAGTGCGGTGCCGCGGAGTCGCGGAAGGTGCTCGCCCCGCGCGGTTGAGGGTTGTTCAACCACATGGTTGACAACGCTGCTTCCGATCGTCGTACCTTCATTCAACCAATCAGTTGAAGAAGGTGTCAGATGGCCGACCAGCTCTCCCGTGTCTTCGCCGCGTTGGCGGACCCGACCCGCCGCGACATGGTGGCGCGCCTCACCGAGGCCGACCACACCGTCAACGACCTGGCCGCGCCCTACGACGTGAGCCTCCAGGCCGTGTCCAAGCACCTGAAGGTGCTCGAGGACGCCGGCCTGGTGACCAGGACCCGCGAGGCGCAGCGCCGGCCGGTGCACCTGGAAGCCGAGGTGTTCGACCTGATGACCAAGTGGATCGAGCGCTACCGCCGACAGGCCGAGGAGCGCTTCGCAGCGCTCGACGCCGTGCTCGCGCGGATGCAGGACGACGACAGCACCGCACCACCACACCTACCCAGCAGCAGGAAGGAACCGCATCATGACCACCATGCAGAGCCCCGACACCAGCACCCGCTTCCCCGAGGCCGCGATCCTCGCCGACGAGCACGTGCCGGCGGTCCACATCTGGCGCGACTTCGACGCCACCGTCGCGCAGGTGATGCGCGCGCACACCGACGCCGACCTGTTCGCGCAGTGGATCGGGCCCGACTCGCTGTCCACGAGCATCGACGAGTGGTCGTGCCGCACCAACGGCGCCTACCGCTACGTCGCGCGGCGCGGCGAGGAGGAGTACGCCTTCCGCGGCACGTTCCCCTTCGTCGGCGAGGACAAGATCATCCAGACCTTCACGTGGGAGGGCATGCCGGAGGCCGTGGCCCTGGAGACCCTGACGCTCGAGGACCTCGGCGACGGTCGGACCCGCCTCCACGGCTTCTCGATCTGCGACTCCTTCGAGGCGCGCGACGGCATGCTCGCCAGCGGCATGGAGGTCGGGATCCACGAGGGCTACGCCAAGCTCGACCGGATGCTGGCCGGGTCGAAGCCGGAGGGCTCGCTCTGATGTCACTGCCCGAGGCCCCGGCCGCCAGGCACCAGGTGGTGGCCGGGGAGTTCGCCAGGCTGGTCGAGCAGACGACCGACTGGTCCGCACCCGCACCCGTCGAGGGCTGGACCGCCCGCGACGTCGTCGACCACCTGGTCTCCTGGTTCCGCGGGTTCCTGTCCGCCGGCGGGGTCGAGCTGCCGGCCGGCCCGTCGGTCGCGGACGACCCGCTGGCCGCGTGGCAGCACCACGCCGACGGCGTACAGGCCCTGCTCGACGATCGCGGTGACGAGGAGTTCGTCCACCCCTACGTCGGGCCGCACCCGCTCGCCCGCGCGGTCGACCAGTTCTACATCTCCGACGTCTTCATGCACTCCTGGGACCTGGCTCGCGCCACCGGCCAGACGCCGCGGCTCGACGAGGACTTCGCGGGGCAGATGCTCGCGGGCATGCAGCCGATCGAGCAGATGCTGCGCGACTCGGGGCAGTACGGTCCGGCCGTGCCCGTCCCCGACGACGCACCCGCGGTGGACCGGCTGATGGGCTTCGTCGGGCGCGATCCCGGCTGGCAGCCCACCGGGGACGGCACCCGATGAGCACCGTGGTGCTGCACAACGTCGTCTCGCTGGACGGGTTCGTGGCCGACCTGCACGACGACCCCGGGCCGCTCTTCGACTGGTACTTCAACGGCGACCGGCCCCTCGGCGCGCAGGACATGGCGGACCCCGCTCCCGGCGGCCTGCGGGTGTCGCAGACGTCGTACGACCACGTCCGCCCGCTGTGGGACGCGATCGGCTGCATGGTGATCGGCCGCCACCTCTTCGACATCACCAACGGCTGGGAGGGTCGTCCGCCGACCGGCGACCACGTGGTCGTGGTGTCGCACAGGCCGAAGCCCGACGGGTGGCACCCGGAGGCGTCCTACACCTTCGTCGACGACGTGACCGCCGCGGTCGCCGCTGCGCGGGAGCTGGCCGGCGACCGGGTGGTCGCGCTGGCGGCCGGCGACGTCGGCGGCCAGGCGCTGGCGCTCGGCCTCGTCGACGAGGTGGCCATGGACGTCGCGCCGGTCGTGCTCGGCAGCGGCAAGCGGTTCTTCGGGCCCGTCGACACCCAGCACCTGCTCGACGACCCCCACGTCGTCGTCCAGGGCGACCGGGTGCTCCACCTCCGGTTCCGCGTCCGCAGGTGACCGCCTCGTAGGGTCGAGGGCATGAAGTACGTCGTGTACGGCGCCGGGGCCGTCGGTGGAGTCATCGGTGGCCACCTCCACCTCGCCGGCCTCCCGGTGACCCTCGTCGCCCGCGGCGCCCACCTCGCGGCGATCCGCGCGGACGGGCTGGTGCTCGACGCGGGCGACGGTCGGCACACCATCGACGCGCCGGCCACCGACACGGCGGCCGAGGTCGCGTGGAGCGACGACACCGTGGTGATCCTGGCGGTGAAGTCCCACCAGGCCGCCGTCGCCCTCGCCGACCTGCGCGCGCACGCACCGGCGGACACGCCCGTCGTCTGCGCGACCAACGGCATCGCGACCGAGACCGCGACCCTGCGCCTCTTCCCCCGGACGTACGCCGTCTGCGTGATGCTGCCGTCCTCGCACCTCGAGCCCGGCGTCGTCGTGGCCGGGTGCCACCCGACGCCGGCGATCCTCGACATCGGCCGGATCCCCGGCGGCACCGACGAGACGACGGCCGCGGTCGCGGCCGACCTCGCCGCCGCCTCCATCGCCTCGGTCGAGCGCGACGACATCATGGCGTGGAAGCGGCGCAAGCTCCTGATGAACCTCGGCAACGGCGTCGACGCCTCCTTCGCCCAGGGCGCGCCGCCGACGAGCGAACCTCGGCAACGGCGTCGACGCCTCCTTCGCCCAGGGCGTCGCCGCCGACGAGCTCGCGGAGCGCGCCCAGGCCGAGGGCGAGCAGGTGCTCACCGCCGCCGGCCTCACCTTCGTCAGCGCGGAGGAGGACCGGTCGCGACGTGGAGACATCCTCCAGCGCCGCCCCGACCTCGAACGCCGCGGCGGCTCGACCTGGCAGAGCCTGGCCCGCGGCACCGGCGACTCGGAGATCGACTACCTCGCCGGCGAGGTCGTCCTCCAGGGCCGCCTCCACGGCGTCCCGACCCCGGTCAACGAGGCCGTCGTCGCCGCGACCCGCTCGCTCACCCGGTCCGGCGGCGCTCCCCGCAGCCTCGACGCCGCGCCGGTCCTCGCCTCCCTCTGACCTCCTCGAGCGGTGGCGGAGCCACATTCCGCGACGGCGGATTCAAGCGGTGGATGCAACACCGGTTGGTTGTGGTGGGTTCGAGAGTAGTTCGTCGAGTGCTTGTGCTGGGTCTTCCAGCCGATGGTCTTGCGGGGTCTGCGGTTGAGCTTGGCGGCGACGTGGTCGAGGTAGTCGAGGGCATAGACCGACAGGTCGGTGCTCTTGGGGAAGTACTGGCGCAGCAGGCCGTTGGTGTTCTCGTTGGTGCCGCGTTGCCAGGGCGAGTGTGGGTCGCAGAAGTAGATGTCCAGACCGGTGGCCGCAGCGATCGCGGGGTGCGACGTCATCTCGTGTCCTTGGTCCCAGGTCAGGGTGCGCAGCAGCGTGTCGGGTAGCTGGCTCATGGCCTCGACCATCGCTGCGGCGACCGCGTCGGTGCCATGACCGTCGGGGAGGTGGAGCAGCATCACGAACCGGCTGGCGCGTTCGACCAGGGTCCCGATCGCGGAGTTCGACGCGGTCGAGCCCATGATCAAGTCGCCCTCCCAGTGACCGGGCACGGCCCGATCGGCGACCTCGGCGGGGCGTTCGCTGATGTTGATCATGCCGGGGATCCGGCCCCGCCGCTCGCCCTCGGAGCGGCGGACCTTGCGGACCGCACGCCCCGTGCGGAGACGTTTGTGCAGGTCACGGCGCAGCTCTCCGCGGCCTTGGACGTACAGGGCTTGGTAGATCGACTCGTGGTTCAACCGCATCTCCGGATCGTCGGGGTACTCGATCCTCAACTGTGCGGTGATCTGCTCGGGTGAGAACTCATCATCAAGCATGTCCTGCACAGCCTCGCGCAGACGCGGGTTCGCGGTGAGCTTGCCACCCCGAGGACGTCGGGCACGACGTTCAGCAGCGAACTGTGCGGTCGTAGCCCGATAACGCGGCTTGCGGTCGGGGAACGTGGTCGCTCCCAACCGGAGCTCGCGGCCCACGGTCGAGCGGTGGCACCCGACGGCCGCCGAACGTGGCTGGACCACCGCTCCCCCGCGCGCCGTCGTACGACACGCGCGTGAACGGTGGCGGAGCCACATCCGAGCGCCGCGGAAATGTGGCTGGACCACCGCTCGGCAGTACGCCGGACACGCAACGAGGCCCGTCACCCCAGTGGGATGACGGGCCTCGTGTGAAGGCGTGGATCAGGCCTTGGCCTCGTCCTCGGTCTCCTCGGCGTCAGCAGCCTCGGCGGCGGCCTCGTGCTCCTCGGCAGCAGCCTCGTGCTCGGCGGCGGCAGCCTCGTGCTCCTCGGCAGCAGCCTCGTGCTCGGCGGCGGCGGCCTCGTGGTCCGCGGCAGCCGTCTCGGCCGTGGTGTCCTCGGTCTCCTCGGCCTCGACCGGCGCAGCCGACGCGGGAGCAGCGGCCTTCTCGGTCTTCTTGGTCGACGGAGCCTTCGGGCTGTAGGCCTCGGTCACCAGCTCGATGACCGCCATGGGGGCGTTGTCGCCCTTGCGGGGGCCGACCTTGGTGATGCGGGTGTAGCCACCGGGGCGATCCGAGAAGCTCGGACCGATCTCGGTGAACAGGGTGTGCACGACCGACTTGTCGTGGATCCTCTTGAGGACCTCACGACGGTTGTGCAGGTCGCCCCGCTTGGCCTTGGTGATCAGCTTCTCCGCGAGCGGGCGCAACAGGCGTGCGCGGGTCTCGGTGGTGGTGATCCGGCCGTGCTCGAAGAGGGCGGTCGCCAGGTTCGAGAGCATCAGCTTCTGGTGAGCCGCGCTCCCGCCGAGGCGCTTGCCCTTCGGTGGGCTTGGGCATGGGGTGCCTTCCTTCTCTCGGGCCGTGTCAGGTACCCGGGTAGACGACCGGCACTGTGCCGGTCGAT
>CAWCGM010000004.1:0-168215 GCA_963795095.1 uncultured Actinomycetota bacterium
GTCCAGGCGCGCCAGAGGGCGGCGTACTCCCCGTCGAGGCGGATCAGCTCGTCGTGGCTGCCGAGCTCGACGATGCGCCCGTCGATGACCACGGCGATGCGGTCGGCGTCGTGGGCGGTGTGGAGGCGGTGCGCGATGGCGACGACCGTACGGCCCTCGAGGAGGTTGTTCATCGACCCCTCGAGCGTGCGGGCCGTCCGCGGGTCGATGAGCGAGGTCGCCTCGTCGAGCACGAGCGTGTGGGGGTCCGCGATGATCAGCCGCGCGAGCGCCACCTGCTGGGCCTGCGCCGGCGTCAGCGCGAAGCGGCCCGAGCCGATCATCGTGTCGAGCCCCTGCGGCAGCCGCTCGACCCAGAGCAGCGAGCCGACCGCGCTGAGCGCCTCGCGCACGTCGTCGTCGGTGGAGCCCTCGCGCGCCAGCACGATGTTGTCGCGCACCGAGCCGATGAAGACGTGGTGCTCCTGGGTGACCAGCGCGACCTCGGTCCGCAGCACCTCGAGCGGCAGGTCCACGAGCTCGACACCACCGACGCTCGCCGAGCCCGGTCCGCGGGCGGTTGATGCCCGACAGCAGCCGGCCGAGGGTGGACTTGCCCGAGCCGCTCGGCCCGACGATGGCCAGGCGCTCGCCCGCCCCGAGCCGCAGGTCGACGCCGTGCAGGACGTCGTGGCCCTCGCGGTAGGCGAAGCGGAGGTCCTCGCCGACCAGGTGGATGCCGTCGGGCAGCCGGTCGCCGGCCGTGCGGTCGGGGCGGACCTCGGCGATGCCGAGCAGCCGGCTGGTCGACGCGGCACCGACCTGCAGCCGGTCGATCTCGCTGATCAGCCGGTCGAGCGGGTCGGCCAGCGCCTCGACGTAGAGCACCGCAGCGGTGATCTGGCCGAGGTCGGCCCAGCCGCGCGAGTAGGCGTACGCGCCCGACGAGCAGGGTGATCACGCGCGGGGTCTGGAAGGCGAAGTTGAGCGCCGCGAAGAGGATGTTGCGCAGCGACATCGTGTAGCGCTCGGCCTGGGCCGACACGTCGATGTCGTCGTCGCCGGCCCGCACCCGCTTGCCGGAGAGTCCGAGCGACTCGACGGTGCGCGCGCCCTCGACGGTCTCGGTCAGCGTCGTGTTGATCCGGGAGTACGTCGACCCCTCGGTGATGTAGGCCTTCGGTGCGCGGCGCAGGTAGGTGCGCACCGCCCACGTCGAGGTGGCGAAGGTCAGCAGCGCCGGGACGGCGAGGACGACGGAGTTGAGCAGCATCGCGCCGATCGACATCACGACGGTCAGCAGCGAGATGATCGCCATCGGGACGCCGTACTGCACCGAGCGGCTCATGGTGCCGACGTCGCGGGTCACGCGGGTGACCAGGTCACCGGTGCTCGCGCTCTCGACGGCACCCAGCGGCAGCCGCAGGATCGTCCGCACGATGAACTCGCGCGCGGTCGAGAGCAGGTCCTGGCCGAAGAGCGTCGACGTGCGCTGCGCGACGAAGGTGAAACCCGCCTGCGCCAGCACGACGCCCACGATCACCAGCGCCAGCTGGCCGAGCGGGCGGCCGGTGCCCTCGACGGTCGTGTTGACCAGCTCGCCGAGCAGTCGCGGCACGACGAGGCCGGCGCCGGCGGCCAGCGCGTTGAGCACGACGAGCGCGGCGAAGGCGCGGCGACGGGTCCGGAACAGGTCCTTGAAGAAGGCGAAGACCTCCTTGTTGCCGGCCACCGGCCAGCCCCGCTCGGGGTTGCGCGACGCGGCGTAGACGTCCTCGGAGCGCTGACGGCGCAGGTCGTGGCGCTGCCAGAAGGCGTGCCACCGCTCGCGCCACGAGGCGTCGGTCGGCGGGACCAGCTCGGGCGGCACCACCGGTGGGTCGAGGGTGCGGTCGCGCCAGGTGTCGGGCGAGGTCGCGAGGAGGTCGGTCACGACGGCACCTCCTCGTCCATCGAGCGGACGACGACGTCGCGGTAGGCCGGGTCGTGGGCCAGCAGGTCGGCGTGGTCGCCCTCGGCGACGACCTGGCCGTCGCGCAGCAGCACGACGCGGTCGGCGTGGTGCAGCCACAGCGGGGACACCGTGCAGACGACGGTCGTCCGGCCGCGGCGCAGCTCGCTGACGCGCTCGGCGATGCGGGCCTCGGTGTGCGCGTCGACGGCCGACGTCGGCTCGACCAGCACCAGGATCGGGGCGTCGGCGGCGAGGGCGCGGGCGAGCACGACCCGCTGGCGCTGCCCGCCCGACAGGCCGCGACCGCGCTCGTCGAGCTGGCCCTGCCAGCCCTCGGGGAGGGCGTCGTAGACGTCCTCGGCGTTGGCGACCCGCAGCGCGTGCTCGGCCTGCTCGCGGGTCAGCGTGCCGTGCGGGTCGATCGCGTCCTGCAGCGTGCCGGCGAACAGGCTGCTGCTCGTGTCGCTGACCAGCACCTGGCGTCGTACGTCGACGAGGCGGGCGGCGGACAGGTCGACACCGCCGAGCCGCACGCCCCACTCGCGCGTGGCGACCTCCTCGTCACGCGCGGCGATCCGCGCGCGACGGCGTTCGCGATCGGCCCGGGCACGACGAGCGGCCCGGCCCTTGAGGCCGTCGCCGTCGTCCTCGCCGACGGGGTCGGTGTCGGGCGGCAGGTAGCGGCCGAGGCGGTCGGCGAGCGCCGAGCTCTGCTCGGGGACGGCGCTCACCACGACGGTGAGCAGCTCGGGGTGGGCGGTGAAGCCGCTGAGGTCGTCGACGATCTCGCGGCTGCCGTCGAGGGGCTGCGGGTCGGCAGGGTCGCGCCACGGCGGCCGCTGCTCGAAGATCGCGATCGCCTTGCGGGCGCTCACCAGCGCCCGGGTGGCCTTCTGGGCGAGCTCGAAGAAGGTGCGGATCGGGCCGACCATGAAGAGGCCGTAGCCCAGGAAGCTGACCAGCTGGCCGACCGTCAGCTCGCCCGCCTGCACCTGGCGGGTGCCGAGATAGACCAGCGTGACGAGGAAGATGCCGGAGAAGAGGACGCCCACGGCCTCGACCGCCGCCTGCCAGATCCCCGAGGAGACGCCGGCCTTGCGGGCGTGCTGCGACTGGGTGGCGTAGTTGCGGCCGAAGGTGTCCTCGCCACCGATGCCGCGCAGGATCCGCAGCCCGGCGACGATGTCGGTGGCGAGCGAGGTCAGCTCGGAGTTGCGGCTGCGCTCGACCTGCTGGCGGCGGTGCAGCGGTCGCAGCAGGGGCATCGCGGCGACCACGAGGACCGGGGCGGCCACCAGCACCACCACGCCGAGCTGCAGCGACATCGTCAGCACGATCGCGGCGACGGTCAGGTAGGACACCAGCTGGGCGATCGACCGGGCGAGGATCTCGGTCAGCGCGCCGAACTCGTCGGAGTCGCTCGCGGAGACGCTCAGCACCTCGCCGGTCGGCGATCGCCGGGGGAGCACGTGGCCCATCTGCGCGACCTTGCGGGTGACCATCTGGGTCGTGCCGTAGAGGCTGATCAGCCAGCTGCGCACGACCAGCGTGTGGAACACGACGCCGAAGACGCCGCCCACCAGGACGACGGCGAGCATGACGCCCGCCCAGCCCAGCAGGGCGCCGGTCGAGCCGGCCAGGATGCCGTCGTCGACCGCGCGACCGAAGATGTAGGGGCCGAAGGTCAGGGGCAGCAGCCACAGCAGGCACGACAGCGTCGACAGCGCGATGACCTGCCACTGCTGTCGCATCATCCACCGCAGGAACGCCGCGGGCGACCGGGTGTCGGGGTCCGGCGTGGGCGCGACGTCGGTGCCGGTGAAGAACGTCGCGATCCGGGGAGGAAAGTCCTGCATGTCGTGATCGACCCTAGGTGTCGTCGCCGTTGGGCGACGAACCATTAACTGGTGGGCGGCTGGGGCGAGGAGGGCTCGGGGAGAGCCGGGGCGAGACCTCAGGCGGCGTCGTACGTCGGGTAGTCGGTGTAGCCCTCCGCGTCGCCGCCGTAGAAGGTCTCGGGCCGCTGCGGGTTGAGCGGGAGTCCCTCGGCGAGGCGCCGCGGCAGGTCCGGATTGGCGATGAACGACCGGCCGAAGGCGGCGGCGTCGACGAGCCCGGCGTCGAGCAGCCGCTCGGCCTTGGCGAGGTCGTAGCCGCCGGCACCGACGATCGGGCCGGGGTGGGCCCGCCGCAGCGCGCGGCGGTAGTCGTCGTCGAGGGCGGGACCGCCGGCCCAGTCGGGCTCGGAGAGGTGCAGGAAGGCGAGGCCGCGCCGCCCGAGCTCGCCGGCGACGTGGAGGCCGGCCTCGGCCCCGTCCGGGTCCTCGGTGCCGTTGAAGGCGCCGATGGGGGAGATCCGGATCGCCACCCGGTCCGCGGACCAGGCGTCGACGACGGCGTCCGTGACCTCGAGCATGAGGCGGGCGCGCGCGGCCAGCGAGCCGCCGTACTCGTCCGTGCGCTGGTTGCTGTCGGCGGCGAGGAACTGGTGGAGCAGGTAGCCGTGGGCGCCGTGGATCTCGACGAGGTCGAAGCCGGCCTCGCGGGCGTTCTCCGTCGCGCGGCGGTAGTCGTCGACCACCCGGGGGATCTCGTGCAGCTCGAGGGCACGTGGGGTCGGGCACGCGACGCGGACCGGGCGCCCGTCCTCGCCTCGGACGGACGTCCGGTTGCGGTAGGGGAGCGCGCTCGCCGACACCGGGAGCCCGCCGTCGTGGAAGGACTCGTGCGAGACCCGACCGACGTGCCAGAGCTGGGCAGCGATCAGGCCACCGGCCTCGTGGACCGCGTCGGTGATCTCGCGCCAGCCGGCGACCTGCTCGGGGCTGTGGATGCCGGGGGTGTCCATGTAGCCCTTGCCCTCGGGGCTGATCTGCGTGCCCTCGGAGATCATCAGGCCGGCGCCGGCCCGCTGCACGTAGTAGTCGCGCATCAGCTCGTTGGGCACGTCGCCGGGCACGGTCGCCCGCATCCGGGTGAGGGGGGCCATCAGCACGCGGTTGTCGACGCGGACGGCGCCGAGGTCGAGGGGCTCGAAGAGGGAGGGCACGGGTGGGCCAACCGGTGCCCCGCCCCGGCTATTCCGGTCCCAGCCGGTCCTTCCGGGCGGTGCGCCCTCGCGACCCGCGGGGCAGGATGGGGCCGTGACGTTCCTCTCCCAGCTGCGAGACGTGCCGGCCAGGCTCCGCAAGGAGTCCCGGCAGGTGCCCACCGACGACATCGACGAGTCGGAGGTGGAGGTCGACTCGACGGCGCACGCCGCCGCGGGCGCCACCGCCGTCGCCGTCGCGATGCGGCGCGCCGTGGGCCAGATGGGCCCGGTCCGCACGGCCTCGACGCTGCTGCGCCTCAACCAGGTCGACGGCTTCGACTGCCAGGGATGCGCCTGGCCCGACCCGGCGCCCGGCCACCGGCACACGGCGGAGTTCTGCGAGAACGGCGCGAAGGCGGTGGCCGAGGAGGCGACCCGCCAGCTGCTCGACCGCGAGTTCTTCGCCACCCACTCCGTCGAGGACCTCGCCGGCCGTACGGAGTTCTGGCTCGGCAAGCAGGGCCGGATCACCGAGCCGATGGTGCTGCGCCCGGGGGCGACCCACTACGAGCCGATCAGCTGGGACGACGCGTTCACCACGATCGCCGGCCACCTCAACCGGCTCGACCACCCCGACCAGGCGACCTTCTACACCTCGGGCAAGACCTCCAACGAGGCGGCGTTCGCCTACCAGCTCTTCGTGCGGTCCTTCGGCACCAACAACCTCCCCGACTGCTCGAACATGTGCCACGAGTCGTCCGGCTCGGCGCTCGTCGAGACCATCGGCATCGGCAAGGGATCGGTCAGCCTCGAGGACATCCACCAGGCCAAGCTGATCCTCGTCGTCGGGCAGAACCCCGGCACCAACCACCCGCGGATGCTGTCCGCGCTGGAGGAGGCCAAGTCCCGCGGCGCGAAGATCATCTCGGTCAACCCGCTGCAGGAGGCGGGTCTGGTCCGGTTCAAGAACCCGCAGCACGCCAAGGGCCTCACGGTCGGGACGGCGCTCTCCGACCTCCACCTCCCGATCCGCCTCAACGGCGACCTCGCCTTCTTCCAGGCCGTCGGCTCGCTGCTGATCGAGTGGGACGCGCTCGACCACGACTTCCTCGAGCAGTACGCCACCGGCTTCGAGGAGTACGCCGCCCACGTCAAGGACCTCGACTGGGCCAAGGTCGAGGCCTCCACCGGCCTCACCCGCGACCAGGTCACCGAGGCCGCGCGGATGATCGCGGACTCGCCCGCCACCATCACCTGCTGGGCGATGGGCATCACCCAGCACCACAACGCCGTCGGCACGATCAAGGAGATCGTCAACGTCGCCCTCCTCCAGGGCAACATCGGCAAGCCCGGCGCCGGCGTGTGCCCGGTGCGCGGCCACTCCAACGTGCAGGGCGACCGCACGATGGGCATCTGGGAGCGGGTGCCCGACCACTTCCTCGACGCGATCCGCGACGAGTTCGGCTTCGAGCCGCCGCGCGAGCACGGCCTCGACACCGTCGGCTCGATCCAGGCGCTGCGCGACGGCAAGGTCCGCGTCTTCTTCGGCGATGGGCGGCAACTTCGTCGGTGCCGCGCCCGACACCGAGGCCACCGAGGCGGCCATGCGCAACGCGGCCCTCACCGTGCACGTGTCGACCAAGCTCAACCGCTCGCACGTCGTGCACGGCGGCGAGGCGCTGATCCTGCCGGCCCTCGGCCGCAGCGAGAAGGACCTCACCGGCGGCAAGGTCCAGCGGGTCACCGTCGAGGACTCGATGTCGGCGGTGCACGCCTCGCACGGGCCGCTCGACCCGCCGTCGGAGCACCTGAAGTCCGAGGTCGACATCATCTGCTCGCTGGCCCTGGCCACCCTCGGTGAGGACTCGCCCGTCCCGTGGGCCGCCTTCCGCGACGACTACACCGAGATCCGCCGCCGGATCGCCCGCGTGGTCCCCGGCTGTGCGTCGTACGAGGAGAAGGTGGACGAGCCCGGCGGGTTCGTGCTGCCGCACCCGCCGCGCGACAACCGGATCTTCGAGACCGAGAGCGGCAGGGCGGTCCTCACCTCCACGCCGACTCGACGTCCTCGAGGTGCCCCGCGGCCGCTTCCTGCTGCAGACGATGCGGTCGCACGACCAGTTCAACACCACCATCTACGGCCTCGACGACCGCTACCGCGGGGTCAAGGGCGGCCGCCGGGTCGTCTTCGTCAACCCCGACGACCTCCGCGACCTCGGCTACGCCGAGGGCGACGTCATCGACCTGGTCGGCGAGTGGAAGGACGGCGTCGAGCGCGTCGCGCGATCGTTCCGGATCGTCCCCTACGACCAGCCGCGCGGCTGCGTGGCGGCCTACTACCCCGAGGCCAACGCCCTGGTCCCGCTCGACTCGACGGCGGAGGGGAGCAACCAGCCGGTCTACAAGTCGATCGTGGTCCGCCTCGACCGGCCCGGCGCGACGGGGCAGGGGACGGGCGAGTCGCACGGCTCGGACGACCAGGGCGAGGGCTCGACGCGCCAGGACGAGCCGCACCACCTGAGCTGAGTCCTCGCGTCCATCGCGACCCGCAGGTTCACCCCTGCGGGTACGGTGGCGCACGATGACCACGCACATCGACGTGCTCACTCCGCGCGAGGTCCCGCTCGGTGGTCCCCGGGCCATGCGCGTACGACGCACGCTCCCGCAGCGGCACCGGTCACTGATCGGCGCCTGGTGCTTCGTCGACCACTACGGTCCCGACGAGGTCGACGAGACCGGCGGCATGGTCCTCCCGGCGCACCCCCACACCGGGCTGCAGACGGTGAGCTGGCTCTTCGACGGCGAGCTCGAGCACCGCGACTCGGTCGGCAGCCTCGCGACCGTGCGTCCCGGCGAGGTCAACCTGATGACGGCCGGCCGCGGGATCAGCCACACCGAGGTCTCCACGCCCGGCACCACGGTCCTGCACGGCGCCCAGCTGTGGGTGGCCCTGCCCGACGCGACCCGCGACTGCGACCCCGGCTTCGAGCACTTCGCACCCGAGCCGGTCCGCGGGCCCGGCTGGGAGGCGCGCGTCTTCATCGGCTCCGCCTTCGGCGCCTCCTCGCCGATCACCACCCACACGCCGCTGCTCGGCGCCGAGGTGATGATCGCGACCGGCGGCAGCGTCGACATCGAGGTCGACGCGTCCTTCGAGCACGGCGTGCTCGTCGACGTCGGGCTGGTCGAGGTCGACGGCCAGGAGCTCAAGCCCAGCGAGCTCGCCCACCTCGCCCCCGGACGTACGACGCTCACGGTGACGGCCCACGAGGAGGCGCGCCTGCTGCTGCTCGGCGGCCCGCCGTTCGGCGAGCCGATCGTGATGTGGTGGAACTTCATCGGCCGCGACCACGACGAGATCGCGGCCTACCGCCGCGAGTGGCAGGACCAGATCACCGCGGACGGCGCCGTGGTGGAGGACGGTCGGTCGGTGGCCGACGGCCGGTTCGGGAAGGTCGACCTCGACCTCGCGCCCATCCCCGCTCCCGAGCTGCCCAACGTCAGGCTCAAGCAGCGCCGCTGAGCACACCACAGCGGGGCTGTCGGTGCCGTGCGCGAGGATGCCGTCATGGGCGTCGGAGCAGTCGTGGGCGCGGACGGCATCGCCCGCTGCCCCTGGGGTGCGGGCGACCCGGTCAACACGGCCTACCACGACACCGAGTGGGGGATGCGCGTCTCCGGTGAGGCCGCCCACCTCGAGCGGCTGACGCTGGAGGCGTTCCAGTCGGGGCTGTCGTGGCTGACGATCCTCAACAAGCGCCCCCACTTCCGCGCTGCCTTCGCCGACTTCGACGCCGACGCGGTCGCCGCGTTCGACGAGACGGACGTGGAGCGGCTGATGGCCGACACCGGGATCGTGCGCAACCGTCGCAAGGTCGACGCCGCGATCGCCAACGCCCGCGCGACGGTCGCGCTGCGCGAGCAGGGCGGTCTCGAGTCCTTCATCTGGTCCTTCCGCCCCGAGCCGGCCCCGGCGCCGCGCACGACGGGCGACGTGCCGACCACCTCTCCTGAGTCGGTCGCCCTCGCCAAGGCGCTGAAGAAGGCCGGCTTCGCCCACGTCGGCCCCACCACGATGTACGCCCTGATGGAGGCCATCGGGCTGGTCGACGACCACCTGGAGGGCTGTCACCGGCGCGGGCTGCGCCACTACCCTCCCCTGATGACCCGCGTGCACGCCTTCTCCGCCGACGACGCCCTGTCCGACCTCGACGCCACCGGCCTGGTCGAGGCCTACCGCGCCGGCACGGTCTCGATGCCCGAGGTCGTCGACGCGGCCATCGCCCGCACCGAGCAGGTCGACGCGACCCTCGGCGCGGTCGCGCACGCGGCGTACGACCGGGCACGTGCCGAGGCGCGCGACCCCCGCCCCGGCTGGTTCGCGGGCGTGCCGACCTTCGTCAAGGACAACGTCGACGTCGAGGGGATGCCCACCCAGCACGGCGCCGACGCGTTCCGCGCGCAGCCCGCGAAGGCCGACGGCGACTTCGCCCGGATGTACCTCGCGACCGGCCTCGTCCCGCTCGGCAAGACCCAGCTCTCGGAGTTCGGGTTCTCCGGCGCCGCCGACCACGTGCGCCTCGGTCCGGTGCGGAGCCCGTGGCACACCGACCACTACGCCGGCGCCTCGTCGGCGGGATCGGCCGCCCTGGTCGCCGCCGGAGCCGTGCCGATCGCGCACGCCAACGACGGCGGCGGCTCGATCCGCATCCCGGCGGCGGTCAACGGCCTCGTCGGCCTCAAGCCGACCCGCGGGCGCCTGGCCCAGGACCGGATGATGCGCGAGATGCCGGTGCGGATCGTCTCCGACGGCGTGCTGACGCGCAGCGTCCGCGACACCGCGGCGTTCTACCGCGAGGCGGAGAAGGTCTGGCGCAACCCGCTCCTCGCCCCGGTCGGCGACATCACCCGCCCGGCCAAGGCCCGCCTGCGGATCGCCGTCGTCACCCAGGGCATCGGCCGCGACTCGAGCCCCGAGGTGCGCGAGCTGACCCTGAGGACGGCCGCCCTGCTGGAGGGCCTCGGCCACCACGTCGAGGAGATCGACAACCCGGTGCCCGCCAGCTTCCCGGAGCACTTCGTGCGGTTCTGGTCGCTGCTGGCCTACGTGATCGCCAAGCGCGGCCACAAGGACTACGGCGACACCTTCGACCCGACCAAGCTCGACAACCTCACCCTCGGCCTCGCCCGGCACGCCGGTCGCAACCTGCACAAGCAGCCGTTCTCGATCGCCGTCCTGCGGGCCTCGCGCCGCCTCGCGGCCAGGCACCGGGAGTCGTACGACGTCACCCTCACGCCGACGCTCGCGACCGAGACGCCCCGGGTCGGGCACCTGCGCCCGGACCAGGACTACGACGAGATCATGACCCGGCTGATGGACTGGGTGGCGTTCACGCCGCTGCAGAACGCGACCGGCGAGCCGGCCGTCTCGCTGCCCCTCGCGACGACCGCCGCGGGCCTCCCGCACGGCATGAGCTGGCCGCCGGAGCGGGCCGCGAGGCCCGTCTCCTGGGGCTCGCCTACGAGCTCGAGGAGGCCGTCGGATGGCCCCGGATCCAGGGCCCTCGGCAGGCCCTCGAACAGGGGTCCGAGGCCGTCTCCTGAGCCGATTTCTCATCGCGGCTCACGCGTGTGTATCGTTCTCCGTCGTTGCCCCTTTAGCTCAGTCGGCAGAGCGTCTCCATGGTAAGGAGAAGGTCTACGGTTCGATTCCGTAAAGGGGCTCTGGATCGGATTTCCCCTCGGGGGCGTCCGGCCTCCGCGGCGGGGTAGCTCAGGTGGTTAGAGCACACGGCTCATAATCGTGGTGTCGCGGGTTCGAGTCCCGCCCCCGCTACCACCAAATCTCAGCAGTCACCCTGCACCACCCGCAACGAAAAGGTTCTCCCATGGCCAGCAAGTCTTCTGACGTTCGCCCCAAGATCACGCTCGCGTGCACCGAGTGCAAGGAGCGCAACTACATCACCAAGAAGAACCGGCGCAACGACCCCGACCGCATCGAGCTGAAGAAGTTCTGCCCGCGCTGCCGCAACCACACTGCGCACCGCGAGACCCGCTGACGCTTCTTCGCCGTCACGCCCGACCCGTCCGAGTCCGCTCGGACGGGTTGTCGTGTTCTAGGGTCGTGGCATGCCTGTCGACCCCTCGCTGGTGGGGCGTGAGTTCCCCGCGCCGGCCCCGCTGACCGTCACCCAGGAGCGGGTCGGCGCCTTCGCCGCAGCCGTCGGCCACCCCGGCGGCGAGCGTGCCGCCGACCTTCCCGATCGTGCTGGCCTTCGACGCCATGATGGCCTTCCTCGACGCCGAGGAGATCGACCTGCACCGCATCGTCCACGGCGAGCAGCGCTTCGCCTACGCGCGCCCCCTGGCGGTCGGCGACGAGCTGACCGCGACGCTCACCGTCACCGGACTGCGCCAGATCGGCGGCGCCGACATCATCGCCACCGCCAGCGAGATCACCGACGCCACCGGCGCCGTCGTCTGCACCGGCAAGGCCACCCTCGTCCACGGAGGTGCTGCATGAGCTCGTCCCTCACGGCCGGCGACGTCCTCGAGCCGAAGACCTTCACGGTCACCCGCGCCGACCTCGTGGCCTACGCCGGTGCGAGCGGGGACCAGAACCCGATCCACCAGGACGAGGACGTCGCGACGAGCGTCGGGCTGCCCGGCGTCATCGCGCACGGGATGTACACCCTCGCCCTCGTCGGCCGCGCGGTCGCCGAGTGGACCGACGGCGCGGAGGTCGTGGACCTCGGCGCGAAGTTCACCAGCCCCGTCGTCGTACCCGCCGAGGGCGGTGCGGAGGTCGTCGTCGCCGGCACCGTGAAGTCGGTCGCCGACGGCCTGGCCACGCTCGCGCTCGAGGTCACCTGCGACGGCACGAAGGTGCTCGGCATGCCGAAGGCCGTCGTGGTCCGTGCCTGACGCTGCGGGACCACACCACGCTGCGGCTGGGCGGTCCCGGCCGTGAGTGGGTCCGCGCGACCACCGAGGACGAGCTCGTCGCGGCGGTCTCCGAGGCGGATGCGGCCGGAACGCCCGTGCTCGTGCTCGGCGGCGGCTCCAACCTGGTCGTGGCCGACGAGGGCTTCGACGGCCGGGTCGTGGAGGTCGCGACCACGGGGATGACCACCGACGCCGACGACTCCGGCGACCCGACCTGCTCGGGCGCGACCGTCACGGTCGCCGCCGGCGCCGGGTGGGACGACCTCGTCGCGGAGGCCGTCGCCCGCGGCTGGGTCGGCGTCGAGGCGCTCTCCGGCATCCCGGGCTCGGTCGGCGCGACCCCGATCCAGAACGTCGGCGCCTACGGCCAGGAGGTCTCCCAGACCATCGCCCGCGTGCGGGTGTGGGACCGCAAGCTCAACGGCGTCCGCTCGTTCGCGGCGTCGGAGTGCCAGTTCGGCTACCGCTCCAGCCGCTTCAAGGCCGACCCCGGTCGCCACGTCGTCCTCGACGTCACCTTCCAGCTGCGCCAGGGGGCGCTGGGCGCCCCGGTGCGGTACGCCGAGCTCGCCCGCACGCTCGGCGTCGCGGAGGGGCAGCGCGCCCCGCTCGCCGACGTACGCGCGGCGGTCCTCGACCTGCGCCGCGGCAAGGGCATGGTGCTCGACGCCGCCGACCACGACACGTGGAGCGCCGGCTCGTTCTTCACCAACCCCTTCCTCACGCCCGACCAGGCCGCCGCCCTCCCCGCCGACGCCCCGCGCTGGGAGCAGCCCGACGGCACGGTGAAGTCGAGTGCCGGGTGGCTCATCGAGCACGCCGGCTTCGGCAAGGGGTGGACGAGCCCGGCGGCGGGGGAGCGGGTGTCGCTGTCGACCAAGCACACCCTCGCCCTCACCAACCGCGGCGGTGCGACCACCGAGGAGCTGCTCACCCTCGCCCGCGAGGTGCGCGACGGCGTCGAGTCCCGCTTCGGGGTCCGACTGGTCAACGAGCCCGTGACCGTCGGCTGCTCCCTCTAGGCCAGCCAGGCCGCGATGTCGCGCCGCGCGCGCTCGACCACGTCGGACGGGGCCAGCGACGCCTCGAACGACATCTCCGCCAGCCGGGCCAGGGTCGCGTCGTCGAGCTCGTGGGCGGCGCGCATCGTGGCGTACTGCCCCGCGAGCTGCGAGCCGAAGAGCAGCGGGTCGTCCGCACCGAGCGCGACGGTCGCGCCCGGCCGCGAGCAGCTGGGGGAGCGGCACCGAGGTGAGGTCGGAGTAGACGCCGAGCGAGACGTTGGAGACCGGGCACACCTCGAGCGCCACCCCGGCCTGCACGATGCGGTCGAGCAGCTCGGGGTCCTCGGCACTGCGTACGCCGTGCCCGAGCCGTCGCGCGCCGAGGCTGTCCAGGCACTGGCGGACGTGCTCGGGGCCGCGCAGCTCGCCGCCGTGCGGCACCAGCAGCAGCCCGGCGCGCTCGGCGATCCGGAACGCGCCGGCGAAGTCGCCCGTGCTGCCGCGGCGCTCGTCGTTGGACAGCCCGAAGCCGACGACGCCGCGACCGGCGTACTGCCCGGCGAGCCGCGCGAGCGTGCGCGCGTCGAGGGGGTGCCGGGTGCGGTTGGCCGCGATCACGACCGCGATGCCGAGCCCGGTGCGCTCGGAGGCGTCCCGGACGCAGTCGAGGACCAGGTCGGTGAACTCGGTGATGCCGCCGAACCGGGCCGCGTAGCCGCTGGGGTCGACCTGGATCTCCAGCCACCGCCCGCCGTCGCGCACGTCGTCCTCGGCCGCCTCCAGCACGAGACGGCGTACGTCGTCGGGCGTGCGCAGCACGGAGCGCGCCACGTCGTAGAGGCGCTGGAAGCGGAACCAGCCCTTCTCGTCGGCCGCGCTCAGCTGCGGGGGCCAGTCCTCGACCAGCGAGTCGGGCAGCACGATCCCGTCGCGCTCGGCGAGCTCGAGGAGCGTCCCGTGGCGCATGGAGCCGGTGAAGTGGAGGTGGAGGTGGGCCTTCGGCAGGGCCGACACGTCGCGGTGCCGCCTCGACCCGATCTGCCACGCGTCCACCCTGCCACGCCTCGGTTCGACGGCGCTGGCCCCCTCCCCGTATGCTTCCCGTTTGGTGGATCCGCCAGATGCTTCGGCATGCCCGTGATGGGCCGGGTCCATCGGAGGGCACTAGCTCAACTGGTAGAGCATCGGTCTCCAAAACCGAAGGTTGGGGGTTCAAGTCCCTCGTGCCCTGCGAGAAGCACTGCAACAGCTACAACGAGAAGGTGGAAAACGTGGCCGACGGCAACGCGGTTCAGGACCGGCGCGACTCGCGCGGCGACGACCGTGGGCGCACCAGCCCCGTCACGTTCCTGCGCCAGGTGGTGGCCGAGCTCCGCAAGGTGGTGTGGCCCACCCAGCAGCAGCTGATCACCTACTTCTTCGTCGTGCTGGTCTTCGTGATCGCCGTGATGGCCATCGTGACGGTGCTCGACCTGGCCTTCGGGAAGCTCGTGTTCGAGGTCTTCACCGGTGGTTCCTCCACCCAGTGACCACCGGGGAGCGGTGACCACCGCCCCCGTCCCCGCCGGGTCAGCCCGGCTCCGGTCCCGGTGACCGGCCCAGCAGTACCAACGAACGTACGGAGTGAGACGTGTCTGAGAACAGTGACGTGGACCAGGTCGACGGCCCGGTCGACGAGGTGACCACCGAGGACGCCCCGATCGAGGCCGGCGAGCCCGCCGACGACACCGCCACCGACACCGATGAGGACGCGGCCGCCGACGAGGCGACCGACTCCGGGTCCGACGCGGACCCCGAGGCGACAGCGACTCCGACGAGGACAGCGACACCGCCGAGCCCGACGAGAACGACCCGCTCGAGGCCTTCCGCCGCGAGCTGTGGGCCAAGCCGGGCGACTGGTTCGTCGTGCACACCTACTCCGGCATGGAGAAGCGGGTCAAGCACAACCTCGAGAACCGCATCATCTCCCTCAACATGGAGGACTACATCCACGAGATCGTGGTCCCCACCGAGGAGGTCGCGGAGATCAAGAACGGCCAGCGCAAGATGGTCACCCGCACCGTCCTGCCCGGCTACGTCCTCGTCCGCATGGACCTCACCGACGAGTCCTGGTCGGCCGTGCGCCACACGCCGTCCGTGACCGGCTTCGTCGGCCACAGCCACCAGCCCGTCCCGCTCAGCATGAGCGAGGTCGAGGACATGCTGGCCCCCGCCGTCGTGCACGCCGCCGAGGCCGAGGCCGCCGCCTCGGGCGAGAAGGGCGCCAGCACCACGCCGCGCAAGCCGGTCGAGGTCGCCGACTTCGACGTCTCCGACTCGGTCATGGTCGTCGACGGCCCGTTCGCCACGCTCCACGCGACGATCACCGAGATCAACGCCGAGTCGCAGCGCGTGAAGGCCCTCGTCGAGATCTTCGGCCGCGAGACGCCGGTCGAGCTCAGCTTCGCGCAGATCCAGAAGGTCTGAGCAGATTTACGATTCCGTCGGCCCGCCGTGTCGGGCCGACAATGCAGTAGCGACAACCCGTGGCAGAGGGCGAAGTGCCCTCGTCGTGACCACATGAGAGAAAGAGAAGGACGGCTATGCCTCCGAAGAAGAAGATCGCCGCACTCGTCAAGGTGCAGCTGCAGGCCGGTTCGGCCACCCCGGCTCCGCCGGTCGGTACGGCGCTCGGCCCGCACGGCGTCAACATCATGGACTTCTGCAAGGCCTACAACGCCCAGACCGAGTCCATGCGCGGCAACGTCATCCCCGTCGAGATCACCATCTACGAGGACCGCACGTTCGACTTCATCACCAAGACCCCGCCGGCCGCCGAGCTCATCAAGAAGGCTGCCGGTCTCTCCAAGGGCTCGGGCGTCCCGCACAAGGAGAAGGTCGGCAAGCTGACCAAGGACCAGGTCCGCGAGATCGCGACCACCAAGCTGCCCGACCTCAACGCCAACGACATCGATGCGGCCATGAAGATCGTCGAGGGCACTGCGCGCTCGATGGGCGTCACGACCGACTGATCGTGTGGGAGAGCCGCGCTGGCTCGCTAACCACATCCTTCGCACCAGAGAAACGAGAAGACCATGCAGCGCAGCAAGACCTACCGCGCGGCGGCAGAGCAGTTCGACCAGGACGAGCTCTACGCCCCGCTGGCCGCCATCAAGATCGCCAAGGGTGGCTCCAAGAAGAAGTTCGACGAGACCCTCGACGTCGTCATGCGCCTGGGTGTCGACCCGCGCAAGGCCGACCAGATGGTCCGCGGCACCGTCAACCTCCCGCACGGCACCGGCAAGACCGCCCGCGTCCTCGTGTTCGCGAACGGCGACAAGGCCGACGCCGCCCGTGAGGCCGGCGCCGAGTTCGTCGGCAGCGACGAGCTGATCGAGAAGGTCGCCGGCGGCTGGCTCGACTTCGACGCCGTCGTCGCGACCCCCGACATGATGGGCAAGGTCGGCCGCCTCGGTCGCGTCCTCGGCCCGCGCTCGCTCATGCCGAACCCGAAGACGGGCACGGTGACCCCCGACGTCGCCAAGGCCGTCACGGACATCAAGGGCGGCAAGATCGAGTTCCGCGTCGACCGCCACTCCAACCTGCACTTCATCATCGGCAAGGCCTCCTTCTCCGAGGTCCAGCTCGCGGAGAACTACGCCGCCGCCCTCGACGAGGTGCTGCGTCTCAAGCCGGCCAGCTCCAAGGGCCGCTACATCCGCAAGATCACCGTCTCGACGACGATGGGCCCCGGCATCCAGGTGGACCCCAACCGCGTCAAGAACGTCGCCTCCGAGGACGAGGCCGTCCAGGCCTGATCCTGAGTCGCTGTGCTCCGTCGGCCCGGTCATCCCCCAAGGGTGGCCGGGCCGACGTGCGTCTCGATCCGGTTCCGATCTGTCGGGATCGGCCCGAACCGTTCGTTTCGGTGTGGAACCATCGGGTAGGAAGCAGGCGACAGCACGCCAACCCCGTACGCACCACACAGGAGCACCCATGCGCGTCCAGACACTCTCCCGCCGACTCGGCGCCGCAGCCCTGGTGCTGACCGTCGGAGTGGGCGTCTCCGCCTGCGGCGGCGACTCGGGCTCCGAGGACTCCTCGAGCACGGCCAGCGACGAGTCGAGCGACTCCGGCACGGACGAGGCGGCCGACGACGCCGCCGACGAGGAGTCCGAGGCAGCGGAGTCGTCGCTCACCGAGCTGTCGGCCGACGACTTCTACCCCTCCGTGATGGCCGCGATGGAGGAGGCGGGCAGCTTCACGTTCACCACCACCTCCGACTCGGCCGGGCAGGCGCAGGAGATGACCGGCGAGGCGCGCTTCGGCGACGGCGGCATCGAGATGAAGGCGACCGGCACGGGCGCCCAGGCGATGGAGATGATCCTCGTCGACAAGGCCATGTACATGAAGTCCGAGGCCTTCGGCACCGGCGACAAGTGGCTCAAGATCGACCTCAGCGACCCGAACTCGCTCTTCGGGATGATCGGCAAGGCGACCGACCCCGAGGTCATGTTCAAGGCGATGGAGTCGCCCAAGAAGCTCGAGCTGATCGGCAGCGAGGACGTCGACGGCGTGGAGACCAACCACTACCGGATCACGATGGACCCGTCCTCCTACCTCGAGGCGATGGAGTTCCCGCCGGCGATGGCGGAGATGCTCCCCAAGGAGCTGGTGACGGACATGTGGGTCGACGCCGACAACCTGCCGCGCAAGTTCGAGCAGACCGTCGAGGTCAAGGCGGCCGGTGGCGGCCAGGCCACGAAGAGCAACACCCAGGGCACCTACTCCGACTTCGGCACCGACGTCGAGATCGAGGTGCCGCCGGCCTCCGAGGTGACCGAGCAGCCGGGCATGTGACCCGGCCCTGAACGCCACGAGGGGCGTACGCACTGGCAGCAGTGCGTACGCCCCTCGGCCGTGTCAGCGTGAAGCGCTGCGCACTACTCGCGGAAGACCCGCTCGTCGATCAGCTGCTCCTTGACCTCGGTGCCCTCGGACTCGTAGCGGCCCTGGTCGAAGCGGGTCCTGAACTGCATGACGACCCCGTCGCGCCCGAACCGGTTCTTCTCGACGGTGAGGACGGCGAAGTCCTTGAAGCGCTCGGCGTTGCCGAGGTCGTAGGTCAGGTGGTGGCGCGCGACGATGTCGAACTTGTTGTTGAGCACGAGCACGACGTCGGCCTCGTAGGCGAGGGCGCTCGAGCCGCGGAGGTCGTTGGCGCGCATCCGGCGCCCCGACCGGAGCGCCTCCTTGTCGGCCGCGGCGATCGCGAGGACGGGCGCGCTGATGTCGATCGCGATGTCCTTGAGCCCTTCCACGATCTCGGTCGAGCGTGCCTCGTCGTCCTGGTGCGAGGACTTCACCTTCTGCAGGTAGTCCACGACGACGAGCGGGGTGGTGCCGGCGAGCTCGCGGACCGCGTCGATGGCGTTCTGGATCGCGGCCAGGTCGGTGCGGGTGCCGGTCGAGCGGTGGACGAAGAGCATCTCGGAGTAGTGGGAGACCTTGGCCAGCGCCTCGACCCCGGACGGCACGGACTCCAGGCGGTGGTCGAGCGAGCTCACCCAGAGGTCGTCGAAGATCGACCGGATGCTCGTCATCCGCACCATGTCGGAGTCGTCGAGCTCGCCCGCCTCCATGGCGATGAGCTTCTGCGTCATGTCCTCGGCGTCGTGCTCGTAGGAGAAGTAGAGCACCGGGCGGCCGGACGCGGCGTTGTTGCGCGCCACCTGCAGCGCGAACGTCGACTTGCCGAGGCCCTGGGGCCCGGCGAGCAGGATCAGCGAGCCGGCCCGCATCCCCCCACCGATCAGCGGGTCGAGCCCGCCGAAGCCGGTCTTCCAGACCCGGCCGGCGGCGTTGCGTCCGGTGAGCATGCGTTCGTCACTGCGGGCGAGCGAGGCCCCGACGGTCGTGAGCTGTTGGTCCACGCCGACCATTGGACCAGTGTTGGGCACCCCGCGGGTGCCGAATGAGGTGTTTGCCGACGGCGATTTGTCTCGTCCGCGGAGCGGGCGCGTACTGTTCCATCTCGAAACCCAAGACCGCAGGTTCATCACGAGCTCCATGCTCGTGGTGCGAAGGTTCGCAGCAGCGGACGGCCGGCGCAGGTGACAGAGCAGCGGCCCACCAGCCGCATCCACGCCCTGAGCCTGCGCTCGGGGCGTTCGTCGTCTGTGGGCCGGACGCCGGTGGTCGACACCGGAAGGAGACCCATGGCGCGGCCAGAAAAGACTGCCGCCGTCGCGGAGATCGTTGATTCCTTCAACGAGTCCGCCGGCGCTGTGCTGACCGAGTACCGCGGTCTCACCGTGAAGCAGCTGCAGGACCTGCGGCGCTCCCTCGGCGAGAACGCCAACTACGCCGTGGTCAAGAACACGCTTGCCAAGATTGCCGCCACCGAGGTGGGAATCGAAGGCTTCGACGACCTGCTCAACGGCCCGACCGCCATCGCCTTCATCAATGGAGACGTGGTCGAGGCCGCCAAGGGTCTGCGTGACTTTGCCAAGGCCAACCCCGCCCTTGTCATCAAGGGTGGAGTCCTGGACGGCAAGCCCCTCGACGCCTCGGAGATCGCCAAGCTGGCGGACCTCGAGTCGCGTGAGGTCCTCCTGGGCAAGCTCGCGGGCGGCATGCTCGCGACGCTCTCCCAGGCCGTCTACCTCCTCAACGCCCCGCTCGCCCAGGTCGCCCGGCTCGCCGGCGCCCTGGAGGCGAAGGCGCAGGAGGACCCCTCGATCCTCGCAGGTGGTGCTTCCGGTGACTGGGCCGGCTGCTCCGGCTGCCGAGGACGCCCCGGCGGAGGAGGCCCCCTCTTCGGAGGAGGCCGCCGAGCCCGAGGCGACCGACGAGTCGGCCGACCAGGCCGCCGAGTCCACCGACGCCTGACCGGGCCGACGTACACCACCTGAAACCCGGCGCAGTCGCACACCGCGGCCGCGCCACACACGGAAGGAAACGCCACCATGGCGAAGCTCAGCACCGACGAGCTCCTTGACGCCTTCAAGGAGATGACCCTGATCGAGCTCTCTGAGTTCGTGAAGAACTTCGAGGACACCTTCGGCGTGACCGCCGCCGCCCCCGTCGCCGCGGCTGCCGCCCCGGCCGCCGGTGGCGCCGCTGGCGCCGAGGCCGCCGAGGAGAAGACCGACTTCGAGGTCGTCCTCGAGGCCGCCGGCGACAAGAAGATCAACGTCATCAAGGAGGTGCGCGCCCTCACCTCCCTCGGCCTGAAGGAGGCCAAGGACCTCGTCGAGGCCGCGCCCAAGACGATCCTCGAGAGCGTCGACAAGGCTGCTGCGGACAAGGCCAAGGAGGCCCTCGAGGCCGCCGGCGCCACCGTCACCGTCAAGTGACGATCCGCTAGACGCGCTCCGAGGGGCGGCCACCGAGAGGTGGCCGCCCCTCGCTGCATTTCCGGCCCCACGCGCACCTGTCGCGCGGGCGCGGGACGCACTACGATCAGATCACCCCAGTGCGCATCCCGAAATGAGTTGCTTCATGCGCAACAAGCGACACGCCGCCACGATGATCCGGCTGCTGGAGAACGCCCGCTACGAGGTGCTCCCCACGGCCACCACCGAGGACAAGGTGCTCGAGCACCTGCCCCGCGACCGCACGGTGACGGTCACCGCCTCGCCCTCCAAGGGGCTCGAGGCGACGTTCGACCTCACCGAGCGGCTGGCCGGCCACGGCTACACCGCGGTCCCGCACATCGCGGCCCGGATGGTGACCGGTCGACCGGAGCTCGCCGAGATCGTCGAGCGCCTCGCCGGCAAGGGCATCACGAGCGTCTTCGTGCCCGGCGGCGACGCCGAGGCCGCGGGCGACTACCCCGACGCGCTGGCGCTGCTCGAGGACCTCAAGGAGCTGGGGTCGCCGTTCGCCCACGTCGGCATCACCGGCTACCCCGAGTCGCACCCGACGATCCACGACGACCTCACCGTGCAGTCGATGTGGGACAAGCGCCACTACGCCACCCACATCGTCAGCAACCTGACCTTCGACCCCTCCGGCGTACGTGACTGGGTGGGGCGGCTGCGCCGGCGCGGCGTGACGATGCCGGTGCTCCTGGGCATGCCCGGCCCGGTCGAGCGCACCAAGCTGCTCGGCATGGCGACCCGGATCGGCGTCGGCGAGTCCACCAAGTTCCTCGCCAAGAACAAGGGCCTCTTCGCCCGCCTCGCCGCGCCCGGCGGCTTCACCGGCGAGAGCTTCCTCGAGAAGTGCGCGCCCGCCCTCGGTGAGGAGGGGGCGCTCGTCGAGGGCCTCCACGTCTTCACCTTCAACCAGATCGGCGAGACCGAGGCCTGGCGCACCGACCTGCTCGACCGCCTGCGCGGTATCTGGGACGATCTCGGGCGCCGGGTCCGACCAGTTCGTCCCTAGACAGCCGGACGAGGGCGGCCAGGGCCTGCTCGAGGCCGTGGTCGCCGGTGTCGACGACGGTGAGGGGGAGCCCGATCCGGGCGGCCGCCTCCTCCGCGAGCGCGCGCAGCTCGTCGTCGGGCTGCTGGGCCAGCCACACGACCCGCGTGTAGTTGCCGAAGTAGGTGTCGCGCAGCTCGGGGTAGCGGTCCAGCCCCATCTCCTGCACCACGGTCCGGGCGAAGGACCGCACGAGGAAGTCCGTCAGCAGGTAGGTGCCGGGCTGCTCGTCGAAGAACTTCTCGAGGCGGGACGGGCCGGCGTACACGTCGTAGCAGTGCAGTCCGGGCAGCCGCTCGAGGCCGAGGTCGCGGCACACCTCGTCGAGGGCGCCGTAGGTGCCGCAGTCGGCGTAGCCGATGACGACGGTGTCGTACGTCGTCGCCAGCCGCGTGGCGAGCGTGCGCACCTCGCCGGCGATCTGCTGCGGGTGGTTGTGGAGCAGGGGTGGGAGGGGATGTACGTCGACCGGCCAGCCGTTGCGTTCGACCACGGCCGCGGCCGGCTGGGCGATCGCGCCGCAGGCGATCAGCGCGACCCGGCGATCACGCAGTGGAACGAGAGCTGCTCGACGAAGGCGTCGTTGAAGTCGGGGCGGTCCGAGAGCTCGACATAGGTCACCTCCTCGAGCAGCGCCAGCGCGCCGGCCCGCTCGCGCACCGACAGCAGGGCCATCTTGGCCCCCTCGCCGGCGACGTTGCCGGCCGCGACGATGCGCAGCACCGGCAGCTGGGGGACCAGCCCGATCCGCACCGCGGAGGCGGGGGAGAGGTAGCTGCCGAACGATCCGGCGAGCAGGACCTGCTGCACGTCGCGGTGCTCGAGGCCGAGCTGCTCGAGGAGCAGCGACCAGCCGGTGGAGATCGCCGCCTTGGCGAACTGGAGCTCGCGGACGTCGCGCTGCGAGAGGTAGACGGTCTCGACCGGCTCGCTGTCGGGGGTGGGGCGGTGCAGGACGAAGATCCGTTCCTCGCCGATCCGCGTCAGCCGGTCGGCGAGGGCCGGAGCGATCTCCTTGGCGTCCTCGTCGGGCACGAGGCGACCGGTCGAGTCGAGCAGCCCGACGCGCACCAGCTCCGCGACGGCGTCGACCAGGCCGGACCCGCAGAGGCCCTTCGCCTCGACGTCGCCGATCACCCCGAGGGTCACCGCGGGGTCGTCGCCCGTTGCGTGGGCGTCGAGCTTGATGACCTCGATCGCTCCGTCGGCGGCGCGCATCCCGCAGCGGATGGCTCCGCCCTCGAACGCCGGACCGGCGGGCGCGGCGGTCGACAGGATCGTCTCGCCGTCGCTGAGCACGATCTCGCAGTTGGTGCCGACGTCGATGAAGAGCCGGGTGCGCTTGTCGCGGTCCATCCCGGTCGCGAGCATGCCGGCGACGATGTCACCGCCGACGTAGGCGCCGAGGGCGGGGAAGAAGTAGGCGCGGGCGCGCGGGTGCAGGTCCAGCCCGATGTCGGCGGCGAGGACCGTCGGCGGCTGCGACGACGACATCACGAACGGCGCGACACCGAGCGGCTCGGGGTCGATGCCGAGGGCGAGCGCGGTCATCGTCGCGTTGCCCGCGACCGCCACCTCGTAGACGTGCCTGGGGTCGACGCCGGCCTCGCGGCAGACCTGGGCGGCGAGCGACGCGAGCGTGCTGCCGGCCGCCTGCTGCAGCCGGCCGAGGGCGTCGGGGTCCATCATCGTGGCGCTGATGCGGGTGATGACGTCGCCGCCGAAGGGCTGCTGCGCGTTGAGCATCGAGGTCACGGCCATCGGCGTGCCGGTGCCGACGTCGAGCAGCGTGCCGACCACCGTGGTGGTGCCGAGGTCGAAGGCGATGGCGTAGCGCTCGGCCGTGGTGTCACCGGGCTCGACGTCGATCAGGTCCTCGTCGACGATCACGGCCGTCACCTTGAAGTCGGCCTGCCGCAGCACGGTCGAGAGGCGGCGGAGCACGTGCAGGTCGGCGGTGAGCTCGAGGTCGTCGATCGCGTCGGTCAGCCGGACCAGGTCGGTGCGCTGGTCGGCGAGCGTGGCCTCGGCGAGCTCGACGTACCTCTTCTGCAGGGCGGGGCGCAGGATCACCTGCCGGCCGATGCCGACGGTGGCCGCCTTGGGCCGGGTGGTGAGCGGCGGCACCTCGACGCTGAGGTCGCGGGTGGCGTGGACGAGGCAGCCGAGCCGCCAGCCCTCGGAGAGCTGGCCCGCGGTGAACGTGCGCTGGTCGTGCCGGGTGACCGGCACCTCGGCGCTCGAGGTGATCTGCACCTTGCACTTGTGGCAGGTGCCGTGACCGCCGCACGTGGAGTCGATCGCGATGCCGTTCCACGACGCGGCGTCGAACACCGTCACGCCCGGTGGGACGCGTACGCCGCGCTGTGCCGGCGGCCGCGCCACACCGTCCTCGGCGAGGGTGTGCACGGTGAAGGACAGGTCGACGCGACCCGTGCCGTCGTGCGCGGTCGGGTCGACGCCCGGCCTCTCGATCAGGCCCTCCCGCGCGACGTCCGCGAGCGAGAAGTCCGGGGCGTCGGGGGTGTCGTTCACGCCGGGGCCGCCTCCGCTGCTGCCAGCCTGGCGCGGTGGGCGCTGATCCAGGCCGAGCCCCAGTCGTCGTGGCCGAGGAACAGGTCGGCGGCCTTGACCGCCTCCACGACCTGAGGCAGTGCGGGCGTCCATGATCGCGCTCGTCAGGCCGGAGGTCATGGCCATCGGCAGCCAGGTCGCGTTGAGGGTGTGCCGGCCCGGCATGCCGAACGAGACGTTGGAGGCGCCGCAGGTCATGTTGACCCCGAAGTCGTCGCGGATCCGGCGCATCACCTCGAAGGTCACCAGGGTGGTGCCCGCGTCGGCGCCGATGGGCATGGCCAGCGGGTCGATGACGATGTCGGCCTGCGCGATGCCGTACTCCTCCGTGGCGACGCGGATGATCTTCGCGGTGAGGGCGACACGCTTGTCGGCCTCCATCGGGATCTCGTCGTGGTCGTTGGGCAGCGCGATGATCGCGGCGTCGTACTTCTTGACCAGCGGGAGGATCGCCGCCATCCGGTCGTCCTCGGCCGTGATGGAGTTGACGAGGGCGCGGCCCTGGTAGACCGAGAGGCCCGCCTCGAGCGCCTCGACCACCGAGGAGTCGATGCAGATCGGCAGGTCGCAGAGCTCCTGCACCATCGTGATCGCCTTGGCGAGCAGCTCGGGCTCGTCGGTCAGCGGCACGCCCATGTTGATGTCGAGCACGTCGGCACCACCCTCGACCTGCGCCTTGACGTCTCGTTCGATGGCGGAGAAGTCGCCGGCGCGCAGCTGCTCCTGGAAGATGCGGCGGCCGGTGGGGTTGATCCGCTCGCCGATCAGGGTGAAGCGGTTCTCGTGGCCGATGACGTGCTCGCGGGTGGCCGAGCGGAGGACGGTCCGGAGGGGCTCGGCAACCATCAGGCAGACACCTTCGTGCGCTTGGCCTCGATCAGGCTCTTGGCGCGCTTCACCGTCTGCGAGGCGTCGGCCGCGTAGCCGTCGGCGCCCACTGCGTCGGCGTACTCCTGGGTGACGGGGGCGCCCCCGACCATGACGATCACGTCGTTGCGCATGCCGGCCTTCTCGAGCGCGTTCATGTTGGCCTTGAACATCGGCATCGTCGTGGTGAGGAACGCCGAGAAGCCGACGATGTCGGGCTGGTGCAGGTCGATCGCCTCGATGAACTTCTCCGGGGCGACCTGCACGCCGAGGTCGATGACCTCGAAGCCGGCGCCCTCGAGCATGATGTTGACGAGGTTCTTGCCGATGTCGTGGACGTCGCCCTTGACCGTGCCCATCAGGAACTTGCCGATGGTCTGCACGCCGGTCTCGGCGAGCAGCGGCCGCAGTCGCTCCATCGCGCCGGACATGGCGCGACCCGCGATCAGCATCTCCGGCACGAAGAAGTCGCCGCGCTCGAACCGCGCCCCGACCTCCTCGAGGGAGGGGATGAGGGCGTCGAAGAGCAGCGTCTGCGGCTCCATGTCGAGGGTCAGGCCCTCGTTGGTCAGCTCGAGCACGCGCGGCGCGTTGCCGACCAGTGTCTCGTCGTAGAGCGCTTTCAGGATCTCCTCGGGGGTCATGCGACCACCTCCTCGGTGCGTGTGGAGCGATGGGCTGGACGGGGTGGTGCGGCGTGCGAGCCGCGCAGCAGTGACGACAGCGCGGTGGACCGGTCGAGCAGGTGACGACCGAGCTCGTCGAGCCGCCCCTCCAGGCGGGGTGTCGGCCCCGAGATCCCGAGCGCGGCGATGACGTCACCGCGGACACCGAGCACGGGGACGGCGACGCCGGTGAGCCCGAGCTCGAGCTCGTCGCGGGTCAGCGCCCACCCGCGCTCACGGATGCGTACGCCGTCGCGGCGCAGGTCGGCGCGGTCGGCCAGGGTGGCGGGGGTGAGCCGCTCGAGGTCGCCGGGCGGGAGGTCGAGGGCGTCCCAGGCGAGGAAGACCTTGCCGAGGGCGGAGGTGTGGGCCGGGACGTCGACCTCCGTCCAGTCGCGGGTGCCGAGGAGGTAGGTCGAGTCGACCTGCGCGACCTGCACGACGCGGTCGCCGCGGGCGATGCTGAGGTGCACGGTCTCGCCGGTGGCCTCGCCGATCTGCTCCATCACGGGTCGCGCGAGCCGGACGAGCTCCTCCCACGGGTCGTGGCGCGCGGCGTAGAGCCAGAACAGCCGGCCCGCGACGTAGGACCCGGCGGCGTCGCGCTCGAGCAGCCCGGAGCGCTCGAGCGCCGTCAGCATGCGCGAGGTCGTCGACTTCGCCAGGCCGCTGGCGTCCTGGAGGTCGGCGAACGTCATCGGCTCGTCGGCGTGGACCACCGCGGCGACCAGGTCCGCGGCGCGGTCCAGCGCACGCGTGCCGGTGGCGGTCTCGCTCACGACGGTCTCCTCGACGGTTGGTGCGGGGAGGGGGTTCCCTCTGGTTCCATGATGTGGAACCTTGGTTCCACATCATGAGGCTAAGAGCCCGCCGAGTCGAGGTCAAGGAGGATCCGTGTTCCGCAACACGATGCCGCGTTACGAGGTGCTGTCCGAGGAGGCCATGGCCACCCTTGACCGGGGCTGGCGACGGCTGATGACCGAGCTCGGCGTCGAGTTCATGGACGACCGCGCCCTCGAGCTCTTCCGCAAGGCCGGCCAGCGGGTGGAGGGCAACACCGTCTTCCTCGACCCCGACTTCGTGCTCGAGCAGGTCGCCAAGGCGCCGCGGGAGTTCGACGTGCAGGCGCGCAACCCCGAGCACAACATCCACATCGGCGGCGACTCGATGGCCTTCGGTGCGGTCTACGGACCGCCGTTCGTGCGGCAGGGCGACGTACGCCGCGACGCGACGATGGACGACTTCCGCAACTTCACCAAGCTCGCCCAGTCGTTCTCGGCGCTCGACTCCGCCGGCGGCGTGATCTGCGAGCCCAACGACACCCCGCTCGACAGCCGCCACCTCGACATGACCTACGCGCTCCAGACGCTGACCGACAAGGTCTACATGGGCAACGTGGTGTCGGGCGTCAACGCCGCGGACACCATCGCGATGACCTCGATCCTGTTCGGCTCGCGCGAGGCGATCGAGCAGACGCCGGCCACGATCTCGCTGATCAACTGCAACTCCCCGCTGCGCTGGGACGACCGGATGCTCGAGGCGCAGTTCGAGTACTCCGGCGCCGGCCAGCCCGTCGTGCTCACCCCGTTCATCCTGATGGGCGCGATGTCGCCGGTGACGATCCCGGCCGCGCTGGTGCAGCAGATCGTGGAGGCGCTGTCGGGGATCGCGCTCTCGCAGCTGATCCGGCCCGGCACCCCGGTGATCTTCGGGTCGTTCCTCTCCAACATCGACATGCAGTCGGGCTCGCCGACGTTCGGCACCCCGGAGTCCGGCATCGGCCTGCTCTGCACCGGCCAGATCGCGCGCCACTTCGGCCTGCCCTTCCGCACCGGCGGCGGCCTCACCTCCTCGCAGGTCGCGGACGCGCAGGCGGGCTACGAGGCGCTGATGACGCTGATGCCGACCTTCCTCGCCGGCGCCAACTGGGTGATGCACTCCGCCGGCTGGCTCGAGGGCGGGCTGGTCGCCGGCTACGAGAAGTTCATCGTCGACATCGAGCTCCTCCAGATGCTGCGCCACGAGTTCACGCCGCTGGAGATCGACGAGGCGTCGATGGCCTTCGACGCCCACCAGGAGGTCGGCCACGGCGGGCACTTCCTCGGCGCGATGCACACGATGGAGCGCTTCCGCACCTGCTTCTACCGCCCGCTCCTGTCCTCGTCGGAGAACTACGAGCGGTGGATGCGCAACGGCGGCAACGACGCCAACGCCCGCGCCACCGTGGCCTACCAGAAGACCCTGGAGGAGTACGAGCAGCCGGCGCTCGACGACGCGGTCCGCGACGAGCTGCAGGACTACGTCATCCGGCGCCGCGCGGAGCTCGGCGACTGAGCGGTCGCGGCGCCCTCGTCAGCTGAGGCCGATGAGGGTGCCGTCGTCGGCGAGGTCGATGCGGGACGCGGACGGGTCGCGGGGGAGGCCGGGCATGGTCATCATGTCGCCGCAGACCACGACGACGAAGCCGGCGCCCGCCGAGAGGCGTACCTCCCGCACGTGCAGCTCGTGGCCCGACGGTGCACCCAACGACTTCGGGTCGGTGGAGAACGAGTACTGCGTCTTGGCGACGCACACCGGCAGCTTCTCGTAGCCGTCGCGCTCGATGCGCTCGAGGCGTCGACGCGCCTTGGCGTCCCACGTCACCAGGCCGGCGCCGTAGAGCCGGGTCGCGATGGCCTCGACCTTCTCGGTGAGCGACATCTCGTCGTCGTAGGTGAACGAGAAGTCGTACGCCGACTCGCCCTCGAGCGCGGCCAGCACCCCCTCGGCGAGGTCCCTCGCGCCGGCGCCGCCGTCGACGAAGTGCGTCGCCGGGAAGGCGCGCACGCCCTCCTCGGCCACGAGCTCGACGACCCGGGCGATCTCGTCGTCGGTGTCGGTGGGGAACCGGTTGACCGCGACGACCGGCTGGATGCCGTAGACGTCGCGGATGTTGGACAGGTGCCGGCGGAGGTTGGCCATGCCGGCGTCGACGGCGTCGAGGTCCTCGGTGCCGAGGTCGGTCAGGGCCACGCCGCCGTGGTACTTCAGGGCGCGGACGGTCGCGACGACGACGGCGACGTCGGGCCGCAGCCCGGACTTGCGGCACTTGATGTCGACGAACTTCTCCGCGCCGAGGTCGGCACCGAAGCCGGCCTCGGTGACGACGATGTCGGCCAGGCGCAGTCCGGCGCGGGTCGCCATCACCGAGCTGCAGCCGTGGGCGATGTTGGCGAAGGGTCCGCCGTGCACGAACGCCGGGGCGCCCTCGATGGTCTGGACGAGGTTGGGGGCCAGCGCGTCACGCAGCAGTGCGGCCATCGCGCCGTGCGCGTTGAGGTCGCGGGCGGTCACCGGCTTGGTCGAGCGGTCGTAGCCGATGACGATGTCGCCGATGCGGCTCTTGAGGTCGGCCCACGACTCGGTGAGGCAGAAGATCGCCATCAGCTCGGAGGCCACGACGATGTCGAAGCCCTCGGAGCGCGGGAAGCCGTTGGCGTGGCCGCCGAGCGCGACGGTCACCTCGCGCAGCGCTCGGTCGTTCATGTCCAGCACGCGCTTCCACGTCACGCTGCGCACGTCGATGTCGAGCTCGTTGCCGTGGTGGACGTGGTTGTCGATCAGGGCGGAGAGCAGGTTGTTGGCCGCCGCGATCGCCGCGAAGTCACCGGTGAAGTGCAGGTTGATGTCCGTCATCGGCACGACCTGGCTCCAGCCGCCACCGGCGGCGCCGCCCTTCATGCCGAAGACCGGACCCATCGAGGGCTCGCGCAGGCAGGCCACCGTGCGGTGCCCGAGGCCGTGGAGCGCGTCGGTCAGGCCGACCGTGGTGGTCGTCTTGCCCTCGCCGGGCGGGGTCGGCGAGAGCGCCGTGACCAGCACGAGCTTGCCGAGCGGGCGGTCGGCCAGCGAGGTGAGGTAGCCGATGTCGACCTTCGCCTTGTAGTGGCCGTAGGGCACCAGGTGCTCCTCGGCGATGCCCAGCGTCTCGGCCGCGACCTCGCGGATGGGACGCAGGACTGCGGCGTTGGCGATCTCGATGTCGGACTGCATGCCTGGCTCCCTCGGGTTGGTGCTGCGCTGGTGGTGCGCTGAAGAGTGGTGCGTCGTCTAGCGGAAGACGACGGTGCGGTCGCCGTTGAGCAGGATCCGCGACTGCGCGTGCCAGCGCACGGCCCGCGAGAGCACCTGCGCCTCCACGTCGCGACCCGCCGAGACGAGCCCCTCCTGGTCGTAGCCGTGGTCCACGCGCAGGACGTCCTGCTCGATGATCGGTCCCTCGTCGAGGTCGCCGGTCACGTAGTGCGCGGTCGCGCCGACGAGCTTCACGCCGCGGTCGAACGCCTGGTGGTAGGGGCGGGCGCCCTTGAAGCTCGGCAGGAACGAGTGGTGGATGTTGATCGCGCGGCCGGTCAGCTGGCGGCACAGGTCGTCGGACAGCACCTGCATGTAGCGGGCGAGCACGACCAGGTGGGCGCCGGTCTCGTCGACGAGCTCCATGAGCCGCTTCTCGGCGTCCGCCTTCGTGTCGGGGGTGACCGGCACGTGGTGGAACTCGAGGCCGTACGACCTCACGAGCGCGCCCGCGTCGGGGTGGTTGGACACGACGGCGGGGATCTCGATCTGGAGCGAGCCGGTGCTGGCCCGGAAGAGCAGGTCGTTGAGGCAGTGCAGGTGCTTGGACACCATGATCAGCGTGCGCGTCGGCGCCGCGGCCGCCCAGAGCTCGTACTCCATCCCGAACCGCTCCGCCACGGGCACGAACGCACCGCGCAGGCCCTCGGCGCCTCCGTCGGCCTCCACCACGAAGCCGATGCGCATGAAGAACCGGTCGGTCAGGCGGTCGCCGAACTGCTGGCTCTCGACGATGTTGGCGCCCTGCTCGACGAGGAAGCCCGACACGGCGTGGACGATGCCGGGACGGTCCGGACAGGAGAGGATGAGGACGTACTCGGCTGACGCGAGGGTGACGTCCGGGGAGGCGTCGGGGACGGGGGACATGCGGCTCCTGGCTCAAGAACTGTTGCGCTCGACGGAACGCAGTCTGCGATACGCAACAGCGGCTGCGCTAGTCTCAGCCCATGTCGGACCTCGTCGAGCTGCCGGACCAGGGTGCGACGGCGGGCCTGAGCCCGGCCGTCACGGGTGCCGGCGTGCAGTCCGTGGACCGGGCGCTCGGCATCCTCGAGGTGCTGGCCCGCACCGGCGAGTCCGGGGTGACCGAGCTCGCCGTCGAGCTCGGCGTCCACAAGAGCACGGCCTTCCGGCTGGTCGCGACGCTCGAGGCGCACCGCCTCGTCGAGCAGACCTCCGACCGCGGCCGCTACCGACTGGGGATGGGCATCCTGCGCCTGGCCGGCGCCACGACGGCGCGCCTCGACCTGGTCCAGGAGGCGCGGCCGATCTCGCGCCAGCTCGCCGCCGACACCGGCGAGACCGTCAACATCGCGGTGCTGGCGGAGAGCTCGGCGCTCTACCTCGACCAGGTCGCCGGGTCGTCGGCGCTCCAGCCGCACAACTGGGTCGGCCAGCACATCCCGCTTCACGCGACCAGCAACGGCAAGGTCCTGCTGAGTGGTCTGGACGAGTCGAGCCTCGACGCCGCCCTCGGCAAGCTGGCGTCGTACACGCCCCACACGATCACCGGCCGCGCGAAGTTCCGCGAGGAGCTGGCGCGGGTGCGCGAGCAGGGGTACGCCGTCGCCGTCGACGAGCTCGAGATCGGGCTGACCGCCGTGGCCGCGCCGATCCGCAACGCGCACGGCGACGTGGTCGCCTCGATGAGCGTCTCCGGGCCGTCGTTCCGGCTGCCGGAGGACCGGGTGGGCGAGGTCGTGCGCCTCGTCGTGACGGCCGCCGTGGAGGTCTCGCACCGCCTCGGCTGGGGTCACCGATAGGTCACGCTGTCTCGACCACCCTTGACCGGGAGGGTGTCCCCGCCCCATCCTTCGGGGTGTCTGGCTGGTTGCGCTCGGAGCATCCGGTTGCGAGATACGCAACAAACAGCTGAGGGCAGGAGACGCGTGCCGGATCTCTACGTCGACGGATCGTGGGTCAGCGCGCGCTCGGGCGAGCGCCGCGAGATCCGCTGCCCTGCCGACGGGACGCTCGTCGCGGAGGTCGACGAGGCGGGCGAGGTCGACACCGAGGCGGCCATCGCGGCGGCGCACCGCGCGTTCGTCGACGGCCCGTGGCCGGGCACGTCGAGCCGCGAGCGCGGTGACCTGCTGCTCCGGCTCGCCGACCTGCTCGAGCGCGACACCGACGCGGTCGCGCGGATGGAGTCGCTCGACACCGGCAAGCGGCTCGTCGAGTCCGCGTACGACGTCGCGGACGTGGTCTCGGTCTTCCGGCACTACGGCCGGATCGCCGCCGAGGAGTCGGGCCGCATGGTCGACGCCGGCAACGCCGACGTGGTCAGCCGCATCGTCCACGAGCCGATCGGCGTCTGCGGGCTGATCACCCCGTGGAACTACCCGCTCCTCCAGGTGTCGTGGAAGGTCGCGCCCTGCCTGGCTGCGGGCAACACGTTCGTCCTCAAGCCGAGCGAGCTCACGCCGCACACCGCGATCCACCTGATGCGCCTGCTCGAGGAGGCCGGGCTGCCGGCCGGGGTGGGCAACCTCGTCCTCGGCGCGGGCGCGACCGCCGGTGCGCCGCTCTCGACGGACCCGCGCGTCGACATGGTGTCCTTCACCGGCGGCCTCGAGACGGGCCGGCGGATCGCCGCCGCCGCTGCCGCGACCGTCAAGAAGGTCGCGCTCGAGCTCGGCGGCAAGAACCCCAACATCGTGTTCGCCGACGCCGACCGCGAGGTCGCCCTCGACTACGCGCTGACCGCGGTCTTCCTCCACTCCGGCCAGGTCTGCTCGGCCGGCGCGCGGCTGCTCGTCGAGGAGTCGATCCACGACGACTTCGTCGACGCCCTCGTCGCGCGGGCGCAGGGCATCCGGCTCGGCGGACCGTTCGACGACGCTGCCGAGACCGGCCCGCTGACCAGTGCCGCGCACCGCGACAAGGTGGAGGCGTACGTCGCCCGCGGGCTGGCCGAGGGCGCGGTCCTGCGCTGCGGGGGACAGCGCCCGGACGATGCCGCGCTGGCCGACGGCTTCTACTACCTGCCGACGGTGCTCGACGGCTGCACGACCTCGATGTCGGTGACCCAGGACGAGTCGTTCGGCCCGGTGCTCACCGTCGAGACCTTCCGCTCCGAGGACGAGGCCGTCGCCATCGCGAACGACAGCATCTACGGCCTCGCCGGCGCGGTGTGGACCCAGGACGCGGGCCGGGCGCAGCGCGTCGCCGGCCGTCTCCGCATGGGGACGGTCTGGATCAACGACTACCACCCCTACGTCCCCCAGGCCGAGTGGGGCGGCTACAAGCAGTCGGGCACCGGGCGCGAGCTCGGGCTGGCGGGTCTCGAGGAGTACCGCGAGACCAAGCACGTGTGGCACAACATCCGGCCCGCGGTGCAGCACTGGTTCTCACCGGCCAGCTCCTCACCGGGCAGCGAGGAGTAGGCCATGGGCGCGGACCGGTACGACGTCGTCATCGTGGGTGGTGGGTCGGCCGGTTGCGCGCTCGCGAACCGCCTGTCGGCCGATCCGTCGGTCTCGGTGCTCGTGCTCGAGGCCGGTCGCACCGACCGCTTCGACCCGCTCATCCACGCGCCCGCGGCGCTGCCGTTCCCCATCGGGAACCCGCTCTACGACTGGAAGTACGAGAGCGAGCCGGAGCCGGCGATGAACGACCGCCGGGTCTACCACGCCCGCGGCAAGGTGCTCGGCGGCTCGTCGTCGATCAACGGGATGATCTTCCAGCGCGGCAACCCGATGGACTACGAGCGCTGGGCCGCCGACCCGGGCATGGAGGCGTGGGACTACCGCCACTGCCTGCCCTACTTCAAGCGGATGGAGTCGCTGATCCTGCCCGACGGCCAGGTCGGCGCCGACGCCTGGCGTGGCGGGTCCGGGCCGCTGAAGCTCGAGCGCAGCCCCGCCACCAACCCGCTCTTCAGCGCGTTCTTCGAGTCCGCCGAGCAGGCCGGCTACCCGCTCACCGACGACGTCAACGGCTACCGCCAGGAGGGCTTCGGCCGCTTCGACCGCAACATCGTCAAGGGCGTGCGGATGTCCGCCGCGCGCGCCTACCTGCACCCGGTGATGGGCCGCAAGAACCTCACGGTCGAGACGTTCGCGCACGCCACGAAGGTGCGCTTCGAGGGCAAGCGGGCCGTCGGCGTCGAGTACCTCCGCGCCGGCCGCAGGCACCACTACGTCGGCGCGGGCGAGGTCGTCCTCTGCGGCGGTGCGATCAACTCGCCCCAGCTGCTCCAGCTCTCGGGCATCGGCAACCCGGAGCACCTGACGCCCCTCGGCGTGGAGATGGTGCACGACCTGCCCGGCGTGGGGGAGAACCTCCAGGACCACCTCGAGGTCTACATCCAGTACGCCTCGCTCCAGCCGGTCTCGATCGTCGAGGGCCTCAAGTGGCGCAACCGCCCGCTGGTGGGTCTCGAGTGGCTCCTCAAGCGGACGGGCACCGCGGCCTCCAACCACTTCGAGGGTGGCGGTTTCTGCCGGTCCAACGACGACGTCGACTGGCCGAACCTGATGTTCCACTTCCTGCCCATCGCGATCCGCTACGACGGCTCGCCGCCGGCCGGGCAGGACAAGTACGCCCACGGCTACCAGGTGCACATCGGCCCGATGTACGCCGACACCCGCGGCTGGGTGCGCATCGCCTCGACCGACCCGCGGCAGAAGCCCCGGATGCTCTTCAACTACCTGTCCACGCCCAACGACCGGCGTGAGTGGGTCGAGGCCGTGCGGGTGGCGCGCGACATCCTCAACCAGCCGGCGTTCGCGCCGTTCAACGGCGGCGAGCTCTCGCCCGGACCGGCGGTCAGCACCGACGAGGAGATCCTCGACTGGGTGCGCAAGGACGCCGAGACCGCCCTGCACCCGTCGTGCACGGCGAAGATGGGCACCGACGAGATGTCGGTCGTCGACCCGGCCACCATGAAGGTGCACGGCACCGACGGCCTGCGGGTCGTCGACGCCTCCGTCTTCCCCTACGTCACCAACGGCAACATCTACGCCCCCGTGATGATGGTCGCCGAGAAGGCCGCCGACCTCATCGCGGGTCGTACGCCGTTGGCCCCCGCGGACGCGCCGTACTACCGGCACCGCAGCGACAGCCCGCTCTACCCTCCCGGCGACCGTCGCAACGACCTCGTCGACCGCCCGACCCAGCCCGTAGGGGAGCAGCCATGACCGCAGCACTGTCCGTCGACAACCTCTGGAAGATCTTCGGTGCCAGCGCCGACAAGGTCATCGGCACGCCCGACGCCGAGCTCTCCCGAGCCGACCTCAAGGCCAAGACCAACTGCGTGGTCGGGGTCAAGGACGTCTCCTTCGAGGTGGCGCCGGGCGAGGTCTTCGTGGTGATGGGCCTGTCCGGGTCGGGGAAGTCGACGCTGGTCCGGCTGCTGACGCGGCTCATCGAGCCGACCAGCGGCACGGTGTCGCTCAACGGGATGGACATCACGTCCGCCTCGGCGAGCCAGCTGCGCGACGTACGCCGCAAGCAGGTGTCGATGGTCTTCCAGCACTTCGGCCTGCTGCCCCACCGCCAGGTGATCGACAACGTGGCCTACGGCCTCGAGGTGCGCGGCGTCTCCAAGAAGGACCGTCGCACCAAGGCCGCCGAGATCGTCGAGCTGGTGGGGCTCCAGGGCTACGAGAAGTCCTACCCCGACCAGCTCTCCGGTGGCATGCAGCAGCGCGTCGGACTGGCGCGGGCGCTGGCCGGCGACCCCGAGATGCTGCTCTTCGACGAGCCCTTCTCCGCGCTCGACCCGCTCATCCGGCGCGACATGCAGAACGAGGTCATCCGGCTGCACCGCGAGCTCGGCAAGACGATGGTCTTCATCACCCACGACCTCGCCGAGGCGCTCAAGCTCGGTGACCGGATCATGATCCTGCGCGACGGCGAGATCGTGCAGATCGGCACGCCCGACGAGGTCGTCGCGCAGCCCGCCGACGACTACGTCAAGGACTTCGTCTCCGAGGTGCCCAAGGCCCACGTGCTCACGTTGAAGTGGGTGATGCGGGAGCCGCGGCCGGGAGAGTCCATGGACGGTCCGGCGCTGCCGGTGTCGACGATCGTGCGGCAGGCGGCCCGCGCGGCCATCGCCTCCGACGCGCCGATCCGGGTGATGGACGGCGACACGCATGGTCGGTGTCGTCGACGAGGAGGACATCATGCGGGTCGTCGTGGCCGAGGAGGAGTCGTGACTGCCACCGCCACCGACGCTCCGTGCGCAAGAAGCCCGGTCGAGCCGGGAGCACCACCGCCCGTGGTGGAGGACGCCGGCCTGAGCCGCTGGGTCCCCGCCCTGGCCGTGATCGTCCTCTGGATCGTCGTCTACCAGTTCACCAAGGGCCAGAACACGCTCGCACTGCCGGGTCGTGAGCACACCGACCTCCACCAGTCGCTGACGGACTTCAACAACAGGCTGCTCGCGAGCCGCGACACCAACCCGGTCATGCAGTTCACCAACTCGATCTCCGAGGTGCTGCGCAACCTCTTCGACTGGCTCCAGCGGATGATCGCCCGGCCCAACCTGCCGCGCCCGGTCCCGGAGATCGGCTGGCTCGGCGTCGTCGCCGTCGCCACCTGGATCGGGCTACGCCGTCGCGAGCTGGCGGATCGCGCTGCTGGTGCTGGCGTCCTTCCTCTCCTTCGGCGTCCTCGGCTACTGGCAGGACTCGCTCGACCTCCTCATCGTCACCGGCATGGCCGTCGGCATCACGTTGCTCATCGGGATGCCGCTCGCCGTCCTGGCCGCGACCAGCAGTCGCGCCAACAAGGTGATCACCGTCGTCCTCGACTTCATGCAGACGATGCCGACCTTCGTCTACCTCGTCCCGGTCGTCCTGTTCTTCGGCATCGGTGTCGGTGGCGCCGTGGTCTCGACGCTCATCTACGCCGTCCCGCCGCTCGTGCGGATCGCCAGCTTCGGCATCCGGGAGGTCTCCAGCACCACCATCGAGGCCACCGACTCCGCCGGTCAGACCTACTGGCAGCGGCTCTTCAAGGTCCAGCTCCCGATGGCCCGCAAGACGATCATCGTCGGCCTCAACCAGACCACTCTCGCGGCGCTCTCGATGGCCACCATCGCGTCGTACATCAACGGTCCCGGCCTCGGGAAGCCCGTCCTGCGCGCGCTCGTCGCCAACGACTTCGGGGGCAGCTTCGTGCCCGGCGTGCTGATCGTGGTGATGGCCGTGATGCTCGACCGGACGACCACCGCCGCGAGCGAACGGGCGGAGAAGGTGGCGCGCGGTGGAGGCGGCAACGTCCGGCTGCGCCGGATGGTCCTGGCCGGTTCGGGCGTGGCGGCCCTCGTCGCGGTCTTCCTCTCGCGGCGCGAGCTGAGCCTCGCGGAGTTCCCGGAGTACACCCTCGGTCAGCGGGTCGCCGACGCCGCCGACGACACGATGGGCGCCATCGTGGACGTGGTGGGCGGTGCGGCCAGCGCGGTCAAGGACTACCTCACGGACTGGTTCCTCAACCCGATGCAGTCACTGCTCGCCGAGTCGCCGTGGTGGGTCGCGGGCCTGGCGATCGCGGCCCTGGCCTTCGTCTTCGGCGGGCTCCGGGCGCTCGTCACCACCGTGGTGTGCCTCGCCGGCATCTGGTACCTCGACCTGTGGCACGACGCGATGATCACCCTCAACATGGCGCTGGTCGGCACGGTCCTGGTGATGGTCCTCGCCCTGGTCTTCGGCGTCTGGATGGCGCGCGACCGCAGGGTCGACCTCGGCATCCGCCCGCTCCTCGACGCCGGCCAGACCATCCCGCCGTTCGTCTACCTGATCCCGGTGCTCGCCCTCTTCGGCCCGTCCCGCTTCACCGCCATCGTGGCCGGCATCGTGTACGCCGCCCCGGCGGCCATCAAGCTCGTCGCCGACGGCGTCAAGGGCGTCTCGCCGACCACCATCGAGGCCGGCCGCTCGACCGGCCAGACCACGTGGCAGGAGATCACCAAGGTCCAGCTGCCGATGGCCAAGGGCTCGCTCGTGCTCGCCACCAACCAGGGCCTGCTCTACGTCCTGGCGATGGTCGTCATCGGCGGCCTGGTCGGCGCCGGTGCGCTCGGCTACGACGTCGTGCTCGGCATCTCCCGCAGCGAGGAGTGGGGCAAGGGCGCCGCCGGCGGCCTGACGATCGTGCTGCTCGGCGTGATGCTCGACCGCATCACCCGCGCCGCCGCCGAGGTGCGCCGCGACGACGGTCCGACGACCCGCCGGGCCTTCAACGTCCGGCTCCCCATCGGGCCGCCCCGCTAGGCCCTCCGTTTTCCGCACAGCTCGATCCACCAACGCACCAGCAAGGAGAAGCACCATGAGGATTGCCAGAAGCCGAGGTGCCCGGCTGGGCGCTCTCGTCGTCATCGCGAGCGCGGCGCTCTCCGCCTGCGGTGGCGGAGGATCCATCGACGAGGCCACCGAGGCCAACGAGGAGGCAGCCGCCGAGTCCGGAGGGGAGTGCGGCGACCTCAACATGGCCGTCAACCCCTGGGTCGGGTTCCAGGCCAGCGCGTACGTCGTCGGCACGGTCGCCCAGGACCAGCTGGGCTGCACGGTCAACTACAAGGACCTGAAGGAGGACGTCTCCTGGCAGGGCTTCGGCACCGGCGAGGTCGACGTCGTGATCGAGGACTGGGGACACCCCGACCTCGAGAAGAAGTTCTTCGCCGACCAGGGTGACGGGACGGCCGAGGACTTCGGTCCGCAGGGCAACGTCGGCATCATCGGCTGGTTCGTGCCGCCGTGGCTCGCCGAGGAGCACCCCGACATCCTCGACTACAGCAACCTCAACAAGTACGCCCAGGAGTTCGCCACCTCGGAGTCCGGGGGCCAGGGCCAGTTCCTCGGGGCCGACCCGTCCTACGTCCAGTTCGACGAGGCGATCGTCAGCAACCTCGACCTCGACTTCAAGGTCGTCTTCTCCGGGAGCGAGGCTGCCTCCATCGAGGCGTTCCGCAAGGCCGAGGAGAACAAGGAGTGGGTCATCGGCTACTGGTACGAGCCGCAGTACTTCAACGCCGAGGTCGCCATGCAGAGGGTCGCGCTGCCGCCCTACGAGGAGGGCTGCCAGGACGACCCGCAGACGGTCGCCTGCGACTACCCCGAGACCGAGCTGAAGAAGATCGTCGGCAGCGAGTGGGCGGCCAGCGACTCCACGGCCGTGGCGCTGGTCCAGAACTTCGAGTGGACCAACGAGGACCAGAACGTCGTGGCCGGCTACATCGCCGCGGACGGCATGTCGCCCGAGGACGCGGCGGCCAAGTGGATCGAGGAGAACCAGGACAAGGTCGACGCCTGGCTCGGCTGAGTCCCTGCTGATCCCTGCCGATTCGCCGCTGCTCAGGTTGCACCTGCCCCGCCCCCGGGAGAGCCTTGACACTCGCCCGGGGGCGGAGCAGTATCCGCCCTGTTGCAAGGCACGCACAGCGTTGCGCATGACGCAACGGGATCGGTAGGCACGCATGGCCATCAAGGAACCCGTCGGCGAGACCTTGGTCCCGCCACCCGACGAGCCGCGTCGGGACTTCCCGCTCGACAAGGTGACCTTCGGGGTCGCGGCCGGTCTCGCGGTCGCCTTCCTCCTCTGGGGGACTGTCGACTCGGAGGGGATGGGCACCGGCACCGGGAATGCGCTCGCCTGGCTGGAGAAGTCCTTCGGCTGGCTGTTCATCCTGGTCAGCGCGCTCTTCCTGCTGTTCTCGGCCTACCTCGCCGTCACGCGCTACGGCAACATCAAGCTCGGCCCCGACGACTCCGAGCCCGAGTTCTCGACGTTCTCCTGGGTGTCGATGATGTTCGCCACCGGCATGGGCATCGGCCTGATGTTCTGGGGCGTCGCCGAGCCGCTGACCTACCTGACGAGCGAGAGCGCGTCGAGCATCCCGCCCGGTCGCGGCGACCCCAGCACGCCCGACAGTGCTCGCGTCGCGATGGAGTACGCCTTCTTCCACTGGGGCTTCCACCCCTGGTCGATGTACGCCGTCATCGGCCTGGCGATCGGCTACTTCGCCTACCGCAAGGGTTCCGGCAACCTCGTGTCCGGCGCCTTCGGCCCCCTGCTCGGCCGGCACGCCAAGGGCGGTCCCGGCAAGGCCATCGACATCATCGCGATCTTCGCCACGCTGTTCGGCTCGGCGACGTCCCTCGGCCTCGGTGCGCTGCAGATCACCGGTGGCCTCGACGACGTGTTCGGCAGCGGGAACTCCAAGTGGATCACCGTCGCCGTCATCGCGGTGCTGACGCTCTGCTTCGTGCTGTCCGCGGTGACCGGGGTCGAGAAGGGCGTCCAGCTCCTCTCCAACGCCAACGCGGTCGCGGCACTGCTGCTCGCCTTCTTCCTCTTCGTCGTCGGCCCGACCGTCTTCATCCTCGGCACCTTCACCGAGTCGCTCGGCGGCTACCTCACGCACCTGCCGACGATGTCGTTCCGCACGGGAGCCTTCGGCAGCAGCGAGTTCCTCAACACCTGGACGATCTTCTACTGGGCCTGGTGGATCTCGTGGACGCCCTTCGTCGGGATGTTCATCGCGCGCATCTCCAAGGGCCGCACGATCCGCCAGTTCGTCGTCTACGTGATCCTGGTGCCCAGCGTCGTGTCGTTCGTCTGGTTCTCGATCCTGGCCGGCTCGGCGTTCGACCTGCAGCTGTCCGGTGCCAAGGACTTCACCGACGAGGTCGCGGCGGGCAGCGAGGGGGCGCTCTTCTCGATGCTGCGGGAGTACCCGCTCGCCAGCATCACCGTCGTCCTGGCGGTCTTCCTGGTGGCGATCTTCTTCATCACCGGGGCCGACTCGGCCTCGATCGTGATGGGCATGCTCAGCCAGAACGGCAAGGAGGAGCCGATGCGCTGGCTCGTCATCTTCTGGGGCGTCGCCCAGGGAGCGGTGGCCGGGGTCCTGCTGTTCTCCGGCGGCCTGAGCGCTCTCCAGACACTGGTGATCATCGTGGCCGGGCCGTTCATGCTCGTCATCTGCGCGATGTGCGTCTCGCTGATGAAGTCGCTGCGTGCGGAGCCCTACGAGTCGACGCTGCCCCCGCGCGTACGACGGGCCGTGCTGCACGCCCAGCAGTACGACCGATGGAGCACCACACGGTCGCCCTCGCCGCCTACGGCGCGGAGCCCGAGGAGGTCACCGACACCACCATCGACACCACCGAGGGCTCGACGAGGGCCTGACCCTCCCGGCACGTCCTCACCGCCGCCCCCGAGCCGTCCTTGACAGTGCTCGGGGGCGGCGGCGTACATTTGGGCCGTCGCACATAGCGCAACATGTTGCGCATTGCGCAACATCTGCAGGCCCACCCGCACGGCCCAGGAGGCACCCCCATGGCAGAGGTCCCCGCGACCGCCGACGTCGTCGTCATCGGAGCCGGCATCGTCGGCAACAGCCTCGTCCACCACCTCACCCGCCTCGGGTGGAAGAACGTGGTGCAGATCGACAAGGGAGCGCTGCCCAACCCGGGTGGCTCGACCGGTCACGCGTCCAACTTCATCTTCACCGTGGACCACTCCCGCGAGATCACCGACATCACCCTCGACTCGGTCGCGCAGTACAAGGAGATGGGCGTCTTCACCGAGTCCGGCGGCTTCGAGATCGCCCGGACCGAGGAGCGGATGGAGGAGCTGCGCCGCCGCATGTCCAGCGCCAAGGCGTGGGGCATCGAGGCCGAGCTGGTCAGCCCCGCGTTCGTGAAGGAGAAGGTCCCCTTCATCGAGGAGGACCAGTTCATCGGCGCCTTCTGGACGCCCGGCGTCGGCGTCGTCGACTCCCTGCGTGCCGGCACGATCATGCGCGAGCGCGCGCTGGCGACCGGCGAGCTCACCGTCGTACCCACCGTCGAGGTGACCGGACTCGACACCGAGGACGGCCCCCACGGCACGCGCCGGATCACCCGCGTGCGCACGACGGGCGGTGACATCGAGGCGAAGACCGTCGTCATCGCGGCCGGGGTGTGGAGCCCCAAGCTCGGCGACATGGCGGGCATCAGCATCCCGCTGACCCCGGCGGTGCACCAGATGATCAGCGTCGGCCCCTGCCCGCAGCTGGCCGAGAAGGAGGGGGAGATCTCCTTCCCGATCGTCCGCGACATGGACACCTTCTGCTACGAGCGCCAGCACGGCGCCGACATGGAGGTCGGCTCCTACGCCCACCGCGCGATCCTCCACGAGCCCGAGGACATCCCCTCGATCGAGCAGGCCAAGCTGTCGCCGACCGAGATGCCCTTCACCGAGGACGACTTCGACCCGCAGCTCGAGCAGGCCTACGAGCTGATGCCCGAGCTGCTCGGCGCCGAGGGTGCCGAGATCCGCTACGCCATCAACGGCCTGCTGTCGCTGACCTGCGACGGCAACCCGATCCTCGGCGAGAGCGAGGTGGCCGGCCTCTGGACGGCCGCCGCCGTCTGGATCAAGGAGGGCCCCGGCGTCGGTCGCGCGGTCGCGGAGTGGATGACCGACGGCCACTCCGAGATCGACCTGCACCACAGCGACATCGCCCGCTTCCACACCCACCAGAAGCGCCGCGAGCACACCCGGCTGCGCACCACCGAGTCGTTCATCAAGACCTACGGGATCATCCACCCGGCCGAGCAGTACGAGTCCGACCGCGACCAGCGCCTCTCGCCGATGCACGACTCCCAGGCCAAGCTCGGCGCGGTGTTCTTCGAGACCGCCGGCTGGGAGCGTCCGTTCTGGTACGAGTCCAATGCCGCCCTCCTCGAGGAGTACGGCGACGCGGTGATGCCCCGCGAGCACGAGTGGGACTCGCGGTGGTGGAGCCCGATCATCAACGCCGAGCACCTCCGGATGCGCGAGGCCGCCGCGGTCATCGACCTGTCCGCGTTCTGCATCTTCGACATCGAGGGCCCCGAGGCGCTCGACGTCGTCCAGGGCACCTGCGTGGCGCAGTGCGACGTCGCTGTCGGCAAGGTCATCTACACGCCCGTCCTCGACGCGAAGGGCGGCTTCCGCTCCGACCTCACCGTGATGCGCCTCGGCGAGGACCACTTCCGGGTCGTCACGGGCGGCGCCCACGGCATGGCCGACCGGGCGTGGTTCTCCGGCCACCTGCCCGAGAGCGGCACCACGTCACTGACCGATCTCACCGACGACGTGTCGACGATCGGCATCTGGGGTCCGCGGGCACGCGACATCGTCGCCTCGCTGACCTCCGACGACGTGTCCGACGCGGGCTTCGGCTTCCTGTCGTGCCGCGAGATCTCGGTGGCAGGCATCACCGTGCTGGCGTCGCGGATCTCCTACGTCGGTGAGCTGGGCTGGGAGCTCTACGTCCCGATGTCGCAGGCGGCCGACCTGTGGGAGGCGCTGCTCGAGGCGGGCGCGCCGCACGGCGCGGTCCCGGCCGGCATCGGCGTCTACGGCACCACGGGCCGGATCGAGAAGGGCTACCGCGCCTACGGCGCCGAGCTCGACGGCGAGCGCAGCATCGTCGAGGCCGGCATGCAGCGACCCAAGGTCAAGGCGGCCGACTTCGTCGGCAAGGAGGCCTACCTCGCCCAGCGGGACGCAGCGCCGCAGACGGTGCTCTGCACCCTGACGGTCGACGACCACACGTCGGCGTCTGGCACGAAGCGCTACATGCTCGGCGGCGAGCCGATCCTGACCCGCGACGGTGGATCGCTCACCGACGGCCACGGCCACCACCCCTACGTCACGAGCGCCGGCTCCGCGCCCTCGCTCGGCACGCACGTGCTGCTGGCCTACCTCCCGCCCGAGCAGGCCGTCATCGGCACCGAGCTGGCCGTGTCCTACATGGAGGAGCTCTACCCGGTGACCGTCGGCTCCGTCGACGCCACCCCGCTCCTCGACCCGACCAACGAAAGAATTCGATGACGGCGAACCCTCTCGTCTGCGTGAAGCGGGTCGTCGACTCGTCCGGCGAGGTCGTCCTCACCGAGGACGGCCAGGGCGTCGACGGCCGCTACGCGGGCTTCACGATGAGCGCGCACGAGGAGTGCGCGGTCGAGCTCGCCGTCCAGGTCGCCGCCGCCGGCGACGGTTCGGCCACCGTGATGACGCTCGGCGACGCCGACGCGGTGGAGCAGCTGCGCGCTGCCCTCGCCGTGGGCTGCGCCGCAGCGACGCACGTCGTCGCCGACTCGCAGGCCTTCGGTCCTGCCGACGTGGCCCGCGAGATCGCTGCGGTCGTCCGCGACCACGAGGCCGCGGGGACGCCCCACGAGCTGGTGCTGCTCGGCAACGACGCCGCCGACAGCGGTGACTTCCAGGTCGGGATCCGACTCGCCTACGAGCTCGGCTGGCCGGTCGTCAACGGCGTCAGCACGGTGTCCGTCGCCGACGGCGAGGTCACCGCGAGCGGTGCCGGCCCCGACGGGCACGAGACCTACCGGCTGCCGCTGCCCGCGGTGGTGACGATCCTCGAGGGCGGCGTCGAGCCGCGCTACCCGACCGTGCCGGGCCGGATGAAGGCCAAGAAGGCGCCGGTCGAGGAGCGCGAGCCGGGCGCCGCGCCCGCAGGTCCCTCCCGGGTGCGGCTCGTGCTGCCTCCGCCCACCCCGTCGAGCGTCGAGATCCTCGGCGAGGGTCCGTCGGCCGCGCCCGCCGTCGTCGACCTCTTCGAGCGGCTGGGGGTGCTGGCCCGATGATCCTGGTCCTGGTGGAGGTCTCGCTCACCGGCGAGGCCGTCGAGACCTCGCTCGAGGCGATCACGTTCGCGCGCGACCTCGCTGCCGCGGGCGGCGGGATCCCGATCGACGCAGTCGTGGTCGGCGTGCCCGGCGACGACGTCGTGAAGGCGCTCGCCGAGCACGGCGTACGCCGTGTCCACGCCCTCGCCGGTCCGGCGTACGACGCCTACTCGGGCGCCGCGTGGGCCTCCGGCCTGATGGCGGTGCGGGAGAAGACCGGCTCGGTGGTCGTGATGGCCTCCGGCACGCCGCGCGGCATGGAGGTGCTGGCGCACGTCGGTGCCCGCACCGCGCTGCCGATGGCCGCCAACGTGGTCTCGTTCAGCAGCCTCTCGCCGTTCACCGTGACCCGTCAGGTCGTGGGCGGCCAGGCGCGCGAGGAGATGCAGCTCGTCCCAGCGCCCCGCCCTCTTCACGATCGCCGGCCACGCGGTGCAGGCGGCCCCGGCCGACGCCCCCGGCACCGGCGAGCTGGTCGAGGAGACCCCGGACGTCGCGGACGCCGACCTGGTCGCGCGGGTCGTCTCGAGCGAGGAGCCCGAGCCCGACCTGTCCGGCAGCCTGAAGTCGGCCCGGGTCGTCGTCGGGGCCGGACGAGGAGCGGGCTCGGCGGACGGCTTCGGCGAGATCCTCGAGCTCGCCGACCTCCTCGACGCCTCGGTCGGCGTCTCGCGGGTCGTCACCTCGCTCGGGTGGCGCCCGCACCACGAGCAGGTCGGTCAGACCGGCAGCCGGATCTCACCCGACCTCTACATCCCCTGCGGCATCAGCGGCGCGATCCAGCACTGGGCCGGGTGCAGCAGCGCGAAGAACATCCTCGCGATCAACACCGACCCCGACGCGCCGATGGTCACCAAGGCCACCCACGCCGTCATCGGCGACCTCCATGAGGTGCTCCCGGCGATCAACGAGGAGATCCGACGTCGCCGTCAGGGGTGATGCCGGCGAGGGTCCCTCCTCGTCGCTCTCATCCGACGGGCAGTTGCGAGGAGGTTCGGCGGGTTCCCGGTCGCCGCGGAAGGTGCGCCCTTGGTCGTACCGCGTTCGCTCGCGAGTGCGCTTCGTCGCCGCCGAACGCTGCTTGTCAGGAGTGCGGCGCCCGTGGAGAACAAGGCGCCGACGAAGAGGAACAGAACATCTCGGCTGTAGCCAGACGACGGCGCGTTGATCTTCACCCTCGCCGCGCAGTCCTTCTGCTCCAACACCTCGTCGATCCTGTCTCCAGACAGGGCGTAGGTTCCTCCCTGAGTGGTTGAGATCGCAAAGAATGAGTCGTCCGTGTCGCGTTGACCCTTGACCGGCGGGTCCTTCGCTGCCTCGTCTTCCAGAACACGAAGTTCGCGTGCAACCTTCGAGCGACACGTCCACGCCGGCGCGCCCGAGAAGTTGGCGTCGGGAGCTGGCTGTGACTCGTCTTCGACCAATCCCTCCTGAAGGCTCAGGGCGGTGACGCCGCGCGTGATCTCGAAGCGGGGGTCGTAGTACGCGAACTGAGGAGTTGCGGCTCCGCTCGACACGATGAACAAGCCTTGGCGTCTCGCGTCCTCCAGCTCCGTGATGCTCGGCTCGGCCAGGTTCTCCAGGGAAGCGCCGCTGATTGCGGTGGGGAGCCCCGTCAGCGCAGGCAGGTCGATGTAGCAGGTGCCCAATCCTCGCCTCGCCACCACGGGTGCGGTGAAGGTGATGCGAAGTGGTTCGCGTGTCAACGACCACCCGCGGACGCTGAAGTCCACCCTGAGGTCCGCCCCGACCTCACTCGATCTGAAATCTACTTCCTTCTCGTCGGTGGTACTCGCCACGTCGGCGCCCGACTCGTCGGCGCCCGACTCATCGGTGGTCGACCCGTCCACCGGACGGGTGAATGGATCCACGCCGTATTCGCCGTAGGTCACTTGCTGGACGATCGCTGACTTGTTCGGAATCAGGATTGCGACCTGCGTCCGCTTCCGCAGGGTGTCCAGGTGATCGATCCAGAACTCTGCCGTGGGCGCGATCTGCAGAGTCACCGTGGCTCGGTCCTTGGGGTCGCAGCTTGTGACTTGCACGCTCTGAGCCAGTGCGAGCCCGATGTCGAACTTGCGACGTTCGGACGCCTCGACACCTTCGATGACCACCCCGTAGCCGCGCGGCGCGACCATCTTCGATTCGTGCGACCTGGTGACGAAAGTGCCGCCCGCAACTGCCACCAGCATCAGGGACAGCCCAGCCAGCATGCGAAACCAGCGGATGGTGTGCCCGGTGGGATGTCGTGCTTCGCGAAACAGGCCGTACGACCACACCATCACGCAAAAGGCGAGGGCTGCTCCGACGGCCCCTGCCGTGCCCAGCGTCACTCAGGTACTCCGCACGGCAGGCACGACATATCCCCCGGTACACCTCCACGCGGTCTCTTTCCACGCGTAGTCAGACCGATCACACCTGGCTCCGGGGCGGAAGCAGTCAGGCGCCCGGAAGATCCGGGCCTCGACCTTCGGCCACACGGCGAATGCGGGAGGTGGGCAGCCTGCGGCACGCACATTGACGCGGGTCTCGTTCCCGGCAGCGTCGGTGACACGCAGCGCACTCGGCCGCTTCTTGGTCGTCATGCCCTCCAGCACCTTGTTCTTGCATGAGGCCTTGACGCAAATGGTCCGCGCCTGCATCACCTTTCCCTTTGCGTTGAGCGCTTCGATGCGCTTCACGCCGCTGCCCTGGTCGGTGGCGCTCAATCGGGTCGACCACCCCTTGCGCACCGAGATCGATGCACGCTTCGGCACCTTCGGCGCAACTGGGTCCAGGTTGATGACGGCATCGACGTTCACGTCGATGCCCGGGCCGAGGTAGCGCACGGTGACCTGACGCGCCTCCGGCTTGGTCGCTGGCCGAAGGGTCCATGTCACGTACGGCGAGAGCGCTCGTTGCTCAAACACCCCATCGCCGTTGCCGATCACCGCGGCCTGCGCTCCTTGCGGCCAGTTCAGCTGCAAGGTGACTGTGGTGGTGTTCGTGTTGTCGAGACTTCCGTCCGAGCCCACGATGACTACGAACGGGTTGGTGCCGAACGGAGGCGTCGGGCCGGCAGGGCAACCGTTGTAGGGACTGGGCAGCGCGACACCCGCCAACCCCGGGCAGTTGTCGGCCGTGTCCGCGATCGAGTCACCGTCGCGGTCGGGGCATCCCTCGGTGTTGACCCGCGTGCCGGTGGGGGTGGACGGGCAGCGATCCGTGGTGTTGGGCACTCCGTCGGTGTCGGAGTCGTCGGGGAAGAAGTACACGCGCAGGCTCGTCGCACCTGGCTGGACCGTCGCGGTGCAGTCCGTGTCGGTGCACTTCGGCCCGACCTGGACGTAGAGGCTCTCTCCTGCAGCGATGGTCACGGGGGCCGTGGTCTCGTTCCCGCCGCCCACCACCTCGTCGCGGCACTCGCTCGTCACGGTCTGGGCGAGCGTGGTCGTCGGATCGTCCTCGGCCGTCCGCGTGAGCAGCACCGAGTCGTACCCCGGGGTGATGGCGCGGGTGTAGACGCGCCCGCTCACGTCAGGGTCGAACTTGACCCACCCCGTCCTGCCTGCCCGCACCACAGCCACCGCATTGCCCACGATCTTCTGGCAGGCGTTCCGAGCGTTGGCGCCGCCCTCGCCCGCTTCGAGCGAGTAGGTGTCGTCCGGGGTGAAGGTCGCCGACTCCAGCACCACGTCCACCCCACCGACGTAGGGCGAGCCTGTGGCGTCGTACGCAAGGGTGACCGCCCCGAAGGTGTCGTAGTCCGAACCGATGTCCGTCGCATGGCTCGGTGTTGTCGGGCTCAACACAAAGGCGAGCGCGAACAGTGCAGAAAGGAGCGCTCGCATTTGACGTCTCGCGATGGAAATCATGTACCCGGTTATACCCGCAGAAAACGCGCGTGATAATGGGTGCAATTGTATGGATTCGTCGAATGGCTGGATGCGACGTGAATTCGAGAGCACCATCGCCGACATGCGCGGTCACCTTCGTTTGCTAGCAGTGTCGTTGGCGTCCCTCCTTCTCCTCGTCGGTTGCTCGAGCGAGCGAGAGATGGCTGAAGCCGCAAATCGCGCTGCGCCGGCAGCGATCGGCGCGACGCGCCTGATCGGTGCGCGCGTGCAGGCGGGCTCGCTCGACCGCGAGGCACTTGCTCGCGTGCAGAAGGCGTCGGTCCGGCTGATGATGGTCGGCGAGGACGGGCAGCTCCTCGGCTCCGGTTCGGGAACGATCGTGCGGGAGGACGGACTGATCCTCACCAACGCTCACGTGGCCGACCCCGACGCCCCTGGTCTCGCGGCCCAGTACGGCTACGAGTCGAGTCGGCCGAAGGTCGCCTATCTCCGAGTCGGGATCACTTCCACCCCGGACGAGCCCGTGGAGTACCTCTACAACGCGAAGCTGGTGGTCAGCGACGGATACCTGGACCTGGCCTTCGTGCAGGTGCACCAGTCGATCGACGGGCAGCCGCTGCCGTTCCGGCCGGTGCTCCCCACGATTCCGATCGGTTCCGCCGACGACATGTCAACCGGTGACGACCTCACGGTCGTGGGCTTCCCAGGAATCAGCAACAGTGAGACCGCCACGGTGACCTCCGGCGAGCTGAGCGCCTATGTCACGGACTCGCACCTGGCATCCGAGGCGGCACCGCTGCCCCCCAGCAAGGCGTTCTTCGAGACCACAGCGGCCATCCGTCATGGCAACTCGGGCGGAACGGCGGTCAACTCGGCGGGCGAGATGATCGGGGTGCCCACGAGGCTCGCAGGTGAAGGCGTCGACATCTCGATGCGCATCCGCCCGATCGACTGGGCGCTCGAGCTGGCGAGGTCGACCAACGACGGAGGGCGCACCTACCGCAGCCCTTACCTGGTCGAGGTCACCGGACAGGAGCGCGTCGAGGACTTGGGCCTCGCGAAGTCCACCGACTGCTCGGCGTCCCGGGTCGACCGGCTGTCGGGTGAGTCCAGCGACTTCGCTGTGCGCTTCAGCCTCGCCGGCGTGGATCCTCGACTCGACGTGTACGCCGTTCTCGCCGAGAAGCAGGAGGGAACCTGGACGATCCTCGGGAGCCTCGGGTTCGGCATGGTCAAGGACGTGAGTCGGAGCGGTTGTCTTGCCGTTGTTCTGCCGGAGGGCCTCCCAGACGGTCAGTGGGGAGTCGCACTCCTCGCAGGCCCAGCGGCCGACGACGGCCTGGCCGAGAGCTTGTTCGCGGTCGGGGCCGACGCGAATGTTCCCACCAGCCTCGGCGACGCGAATGCTCCCACCCGCCTGGGTGACCTCGATCCTCCCAGCACTGATGCGGAGTGTCGGGCCGGTGCCCCGGTCTCGACCTGGCCGTTCAACCAGGCGATCTATGTCCCGGAGGTGACGCGACAGGCCGGCGGAGTCCTCTTCCCCGGAGGGAAGGCCATCGTGGTCTCCGCGCTGGGCTCGACGACGGGCTACCGCGACGAGGCGTCTGCCCTGAGCGCCGCTCGCGCTGCCGTCCGGCATGACCTCGGCCCCTGGCCGATCCAGGCGGCCAAGGAGCAGAGGTGGGTGGTGGTCCGTGACAGCGCAGGCACCTACTGGGCCCTGCAGGCGCAACGGCGGGAGCCGTACATCGTGAACTACTCGGCCGACACAGGGATCGTGACCTTCCCGAACCCCGTGCTCGACACGTGTGAGACGCCCCCGGGGGACTACACCCTGGTGGCGTGGTTTGCGACCGACTTCGAGGACTCCGCCTGGCTCGACTACGACTCGACCACGAACTCCTACATCTACACATCCTGACACCGGCGTCGCCGTCAGGGGTGAGTGACGGACGTCTCCCCAGGGCGTAACCTCGCGCGCAGTCCGGCGTTGCACTACTGAGCAGTAGCGCTACCGGGGAGGAAGGGGTCCGCGTACATGGGTGTCGAGATCGTGGTCAACGACCTCACCAAGTCGTTCGGCAAGCAGCTGATCTGGGGCGACGTGACCCTCACGATCCCGGCTGGTGAGATCTGCGTGATGCTCGGTCCCTCCGGGACGGGCAAGTCGGTCTTCCTCAAGACCCTCATCGGGCTGCTCAAGCCCGACAAGGGCTCGATCCTCATCGAGGGCACCGACATCGCCAGCTGTTCCGAGCGCGACCTCTACGAGATCCGCAAGCTCTTCGGCGTGCTGTTCCAGGACGGCGCGATGTTCGGCTCGATGAACCTCTACGACAACGTCGCCTTCCCGCTGCGCGAGCACACCAGGAAGAGCGAGTCGGAGATCCGCAGCATCGTGATGGAGAAGATGGACCTCGTCGGTCTCCTCGGCGCCGAGGACAAGCTGCCCGGCGAGATCTCCGGCGGCATGCGCAAGCGCGCCGGCCTGGCCCGCGCCCTCGTGCTCGACCCCGAGATCGTCCTCTTCGACGAGCCCGACTCCGGCCTCGACCCGGTGCGCACGGCCTTCCTCAACCAGCTCATCATCGACCTCAACGCGCAGATCGACGCCACCTTCCTGATCGTCACCCACGACGTGAACACCGCACGCACCGTGCCCGACAACATCGGGCTGCTCTACCACCGCCACCTGGCGATGTTCGGGCCGCGGGAGCAGCTGCTGAGCTCGGAGGAGCCGGTCGTGCGCCAGTTCCTCAACGCGCAGCGGGTGGGTCCGATCGGCATGTCGGAGGAGAAGGACGCCGACGAGCTCGCGTCCGAGGAGGGCCAGGAGCTGCCCCCGCTGCCTCCCATCCCGCTCCAGCAGGAGCCGTCCAACGGCATCCCGCGACGCAGCCAGCGCCCGCCGGGCGAGTGGTGCAAGGAGCACGGCATCACCCCGCCCCCCGGTTCCTTCGAGTCCGCCAACGCCGGCCTGGCGCCGGGGGCCTGACGACTCGTGGCCACCTCCTTGTCCTCGCGCGCGCTCGCGCCCGTCGCGGTCGCAGGCAACCTCTTCGCCTTCGCCCTCGACGTGTTCCGGGCGCTCTTCCGGCGCCCGTTCCAGCTGCGTGAGTTCATCCAGCAGGCGTGGTTCATCGCCTCGGTGACCATCGTCCCCACCGCTCTCGTCGCCATCCCGTTCGGCGCGGTCATCGCGCTCCAGGTCGGCGGGCTCATCAAGCAGTTCGGCGCCCAGTCGTTCACCGGCTCCGCGTCGGTGCTCGCGGTGATCCAGCAGGCGGCACCGATCGGCACCGCGCTCCTGATCGCCGGCGCCGGCGGCTCGGCGATCGCCGCCGACCTCGGTGCCCGCAAGATCCGCGAGGAGCTCGACGCGATGATGGTGCTGGGCATCGACCCGATCCAGCGCCTCGTGGTCCCGCGCGTGCTGGCCTGCATGATCGTCGCGTTCTTCCTCAACGGCATGGTCAGCGTCGTCGGCGTGACCGGCGGCTACGTCTTCAACGTGATCCTCCAGGACGGCACCCCCGGTGCCTACCTCGCCAGCTTCACCGCCCTCGCCCAGCTGCCCGACCTGTGGATCGGCCTGATCAAGGCGCTCGTCTTCGGGATCATCGCGGCGATCGTGGCCTCCTACAAGGGCATGAACGCCAACGGCGGACCGAAGGGCGTGGGCGACGCGGTGAACGAGTCGGTGGTCATCACCTTCCTCCTGCTCTTCGTCGCCAACTTCGTGCTGAGCCTCATCTACCTCCAGATCATCCCGCCGAAGGGTGGGTGACCCAGAAAAAATGGCCATCAAGCCCCTCGCCTCCCTCGAGACCCTCGGCGGACAGCTCGCCTTCCACATCGGCGTCCTCAAGGCCATCCCGCGCTCGGTCACCCGCTACCCGCGCGAGATCATGCGGATCCTGGCCGAGGTCACGCTGGGCACCGGTGCCCTCGCCGTCATCGGCGGCACCGTCGGCGTGATCATCGGGATGACCTTCTTCACCGGCGCCCAGGTCGGGCTGTCCGGCTACGCCGCGCTCAACCAGCTCGGCACGGCCGCGTTCTCCGGCTTCGTCTCCGCCTACTTCAACACCCGCGAGATCGCGCCGCTCGTCGCCGGCATCGCCCTGGCCGCCACCGTCGGGTGCGGCTTCACCGCCCAGCTGGGCGCCATGCGGATCTCGGAGGAGGTCGACGCCCTCGAGGTGATGGCGATCCCGTCGATGCCCTTCCTGGTCGCCACCCGCGTGGTCGGCGGCCTGATCGCGATCATCCCGTTGTACGTCGTGGGGCTGCTGTCGTCGTACTTCGCGAGCCGGCTCGTGGTGACGCAGTTCTACGGCCAGTCGTCCGGCACCTACGACCACTACTTCAACGCGTTCCTGCCACCGGGTGACGTGCTGTGGTCGTTCGGCAAGGTCCTCGTCTTCGCCGTCACCGTGATCCTGATCCACTGCTACCACGGCTACAACGCCTCCGGCGGTCCCGCCGGTGTGGGCGTGGCCGTGGGTCGCGCCGTGCGCTCGAGCATCGTGGCGATCAACGTGATCGACCTGCTGCTCTCCATGGCCATCTGGGGCGCCTCCACCACCGTGCGGCTGGCGGGGTGAGGCGGCGATGAAGCTCAAGGCGCTCGGTGTGGTCTTCGTGGCCCTCATCCTCACGTCGGTGTGGGCCACCTACGGCGTGTTCACCAACAAGTTCACCGACTACGACGAGGTGACCGTCCAGGCCTCGAAGATCGGGCTGCAGCTGCCCGAGCGTGCCGACGTCAAGATCAAGGGCGTCATCGTCGGCGAGGTGCTCGACTACGAGCCGACCGCCGAGGGCGCCGACATCACGCTGGGGCTCTACCAGGACCGCACCACCGACATCCCGAAGGACGTCACCGCCTCGATCCTGCCCAAGACGCTCTTCGGCGAGAAGTTCGTCTCGCTGATCCCGCCGCAGGGCGGCTCGTCGGCCGGACCGATCGCCGCCGGTGACGTGATCAAGCGGACGAACCTGTCGATCGAGGTCGAGGAGGTCCTCAGCGACCTCTACCCGCTGCTCCGCGCCGTGCAGCCCGCCGACCTCAACACCACCCTCAACGCCGTCGCGACCGCGCTCGAGGGCCGGGGCGAGCAGCTCGGCGAGACCATCGAGACGATGGACGACTACCTCACCCGCTTCAACCCCGAGCTGCCCGGCCTGATCGAGGACCTGCGGCTCACCGCCGAGGTGTCCGACACCTACGCCGACGTGCTGCCCGAGGTCGCGACGATCCTGCGCAACACGATCACCACCACGACCACGCTCGAGGACCGCGAGGAGAAGCTCAAGGCGCTCTTCAACGACGTCTCGAAGTTCTCGGCCGTCGCGGAGCGCTTCACCCGGGCGAACGGCGACAACCTGGTGCGCCTCGGTGACCTGAGCGCCGCCCAGCTCGCGGTCTTCGCCAAGTACGCACCCGAGTACCCCTGCCTGCTGGGGGGCATCGTCGGCGCCGGCAAGCTCCAGGCCGAGGCGTTCCGCGGCTTCACGCTGCACATCGTGCTGGAGACCCTCCCCAACCAGCCGCGCGGCTACGGCCCGCAGGACGTCCCCGTCTACGGCGCGAAGAACGGCCCCTACTGCGGGACCCTGCCGAACCCTCCCTTCAACCAGGCCAACCCCTTCCGGGACCAGCCCGACTTCGTCGACGGGGTCAACTCGCCCACCGGCAAGGGCACCAGCCGGGTCGGGCCCGGCTGGTCGGGCACCTCGGCGGGCTACGCCGGCGGGCGGGACGAGTCGGCCCTGCTCAAGGCGCTGCTCGCGCCCGGGCTCGGCGTCGGCACGGACGACGTACCCGACCTGGGCGTGCTGCTCGTGGGTCCGATGGCACGCGGGGCGGAGGTGTCGCTGCGATGAGCCCCGTGCTGGACAAGAAGACCTCCGTCGACCTGGTGAAGCTCCTCGTCTTCGTCGTGGTCACCTCGCTCTCGACCGCCGTCCTGGTCGTCACGATCGGCAACCTCAGCTTCGGCTCGTCGCGGGACTACAAGGCCGAGTTCACCGACGCGACCGGCGTCAACAAGGGTGACGACATCCGGGTCGCCGGCGTCCGCGTCGGCACGGTCGACAAGGTCGAGATCATCGACCGCACCCGCGCGCTGGTGAGCTTCACCGTCGACGAGCGCACCTCGGTCAACGGTGGGACCAACGCCTCGATCCGCTACCGCAACCTCGTCGGCCAGCGCTACATCTCGCTGACCCAGGAGGTCGGCGACACCCAGCGCCTGCCGGCCGGTACGACGATCCCGGTGTCGCGCACGCGACCGGCGCTCGACCTCACCGTCCTCTTCAACGGGTTCAAGCCGCTCTTCCAGGCCCTCTCGCCCGAGGACGTCAACCAGCTCTCCTTCGAGCTGATCCAGGTCTTCCAGGGCGAGGGCGGCACGCTCGAGGGGCTGCTCGCGCACACCGCGTCGGTCACCGACACGCTGGCCGACCGCGACCAGGTCATCGGCGAGCTGATCGACAACCTGTCCCTCGTGCTCGACCACGTGGCCGACCGCGACAAGCAGCTGACCCGCCTCATCCAGTCGTTCCGGACGCTCGTCGGCGGGCTCAAGCAGGACCGCAACGCGATCCTGGGGTCGCTGGAGGACGTGTCCGCGCTCTCGGTGGAGACCGCGTCGCTCATCGACGGGATCCGCGAGCCCTTCGTCAAGGACATCAAGGAGCTGCGGACCGTCGCGGGCAACATCGACAAGAACAAGGCGGAGCTCGACCGGGCCCTCCAGGTCCTGCCGATCAAGCTCGACAAGGTCGGGCGCACCGCGATCTACGGCTCCTTCTTCAACTTCTACCTCTGCGAGTTCCAGGGCCGGGTCAACCTGCCCAACAACATCTCGCTCCCGGTGAAGTACAGCACCGGGTCCGACAGGTGTGATCTCGGATGAAGCCGTTCAGGGAGCGCAACCCGGTCATCGTGGGTGCCGTGAGCCTCGTCGTGCTGGCGACGCTCCTCGTGGCCGCCCTGCGCGCCGACGACCTGCCGATCATCGGTGGCGGTGACACCTACCACGCGATGTTCACCGAGGCCGGCGGCCTGAAGAAGAACGACGAGGTCCGGATCGCCGGTGTGCGCGTCGGCAAGGTCGACGAGATCGAGCTCGACGACGGCCAGGTCAAGGTCAGCTTCAAGGTGGACGACGCCGCCAGGTTCGGCTCCGACACCCGGGCCGCGATCAAGGTGAAGACGATCCTCGGCGCGATGTTCCTCGCCCTCGAGCCGGCCGGCGGCGGCCAGCTGAAGGAGGACGGCACGATCCCGGCGGAGCGCACCTCCTCGCCGTTCGACGTCGTCGAGGCCTTCGAGGGCCTGGCCTCCACGTCGGACCAGATCGACACCGACCAGCTCGCCGAGTCGCTCACCACGCTCGCCGACCTCACCCGCAACACCCCCGAGGAGTTCCGCGGTGCACTGTCGGGGCTGAGCCGGCTCTCGGCCAACGTCGCCGAGAAGGACCAGCAGCTCAACACGCTCCTCGTGAACCTCGAGCGCGTCTCGACCGTCCTCGACGAGCGCGACCAGGACATCATCAAGCTGATGGAGGACAGCGACGTGCTGTTCCGCGCGCTGGTCGCCCGGCGTGACGCCGTGCACCAGCTCCTGGTGTCGACCACGACGCTGTCCAAGGAGCTGTCCGCGCTCATCAACGAGTCGCGGGAGGACCTCGCCCCGGCCCTCGCGCACCTGGAGAACGTCGTGGCGGTCCTCAACAAGAACGAGGACAACCTCGACAGCAGCCTGCGGCTGATGGCGCCGTTCTACCGCGTCTTCGCCAACACGCTCGGCACCGGTCCGTGGTTCGACACCTGGATCGCCAACTTCCCTCCCGTCCCGCAGGTGGGCTGACCCATGGACCTCGTGAAGCGCCTCCTCGTCCCCCTCGTCGTGCTCGGATTCGTCGCGGCGGCCGCCGTCACCGTCTTCGGCGGCGACACCGGCAGGACGGTCGTCGCGCACTTCCCCCGTGCCATCTCGGTCTACGAGGGCAGCGACGTCCGCGTGCTCGGCGTCCCGGTGGGCACGGTGACCCGGGTCGAGCCGACCGGCACCGACGTGACGGTGACGATGACGTACGACGACGACGTGAAGCTGCCCGCCGACGCCAAGGCCGTGATCATCGCGCCGTCGGTGGTGGGCGACCGCTACGTCCAGCTGACGCCGGCCTACTCCGGCACCGGCGACGTCCTCACCGACGGCGCCGAGCTGAGTGTCGAGCAGACCTCGCAGCCGCTCGAGCTCGACCAGATCTACGACAGCCTCGACCGCCTCAACGTGGCGCTCGGCCCGCAAGGTGCCAACAAGGACGGAGCCCTGTCCGACCTGCTCTCCGTGACGGCCGACAACTTCGGCGGCCAGGGCACGACCTTCCGCCAGACCATCAAGGACTTCTCCCGGCTCAGCGCCACCCTCGCGGGCAACAAGGAGGAGCTCTTCGGCTCGGTCCGGGCGCTGGAGGGCTTCATCCGGACGCTGGCCGAGAACGACCAGACGGTGCGCCAGTTCAACCAGTCCCTCGCCGACGTGTCGACGATGCTCGCGGGCGAGCGCCAGGAGCTGGTCGCCGCCACCAAGAACCTCTCCACCGCCCTGACGGACGTCAAGGGCTTCGTCGAGGAGAACAAGGACTCGCTGAGCCGCAACATCTCCGGGCTCAACCGGGTCTCCAAGGTGCTCGTGCGCCAGCGCGACTCCCTCGACGAGATCCTCCACACGGCACCGGCAGCCCTCAACAACCTCGGCCTGACCTACAACCCGCAGGCCGGCACCCTCGACACCCGCGCGAACCTCGGCGAGGCGATCAACCAGATCCAGTACGACCCGGCGGCGCTGCTGTGCGGCTTCGTCAGCCAGGTGGAGCGGTCCGGCCAGGTCTGCAACACGATCACCCAGCTGCTCCCGAAGAACCGTCCCGGTGCGCTCGGGAAGCCGGACGTGCTCCCGGCGCAGGAGGTCTTCGACCCGACGCTCGGCGGTCTCGTCGCTCCGGCCGCCGCGACGGACGAGGAGGTCTCGCGATGAAGCGGATGAAGGCACTCGTGATGGCCGTGCTCGTGGTGCTGGCCCTGTCCTCGTGCGACGCCAGCGTCTACTCCCTCCCGCTCCCGGGTGGGCCGGACGTCGGTGACAACCCGATGACGATCAAGGTCGAGTTCGCCGACGTCCTCGACCTCGTGCCGCAGTCGACGGTCAAGGTCAACGACGTCAGTGTCGGCAAGGTGACCGCGATCGACCTCGAGGGCTACCAGGCGCTCGTCACCCTCGAGGTGCGCAACGACGTGGAGCTGCCCGGCAACGCGGTGGCCGAGCTCCGCCAGACCAGCCTCCTCGGCGAGAAGTTCGTCGAGCTCAGCGCCCCCGACGAGGGCGCCATCGCGACGAAGATGAAGGACGGTGCGGTCATCCCGATCGAGCGCGCCGGCCGCAACCCGGAGGTCGAGGAGGTCCTGGGCGCGCTGAGCCTGCTCCTCAACGGCGGCGGCGTCGCCCAGCTCAAGACCATCACGCAGGAGCTCAACCTGGCGCTCGAGGGACGCGAGGAGTCCGCGCGCTCGGTGCTCGAGCAGCTGCGCGTCTTCACCGGCCAGCTCGACGAGAACAAGGAGGACATCGTCGACGCGATCGAGTCGCTCAACCGGCTCGCCCTCGCCGCCGAGAAGCAGCTCCCGACCATCGACAAGGCCCTCGAGGAGCTGCCCAGCGCCCTCGACTCGATCGACCGCCAGCGCGACGACCTCGTCGAGATGCTCACCGCGCTCGACAGCCTGTCCTCGGTCGCGGTCGACGTCATCGCGCAGTCCAAGGACGCCACGATCACCTCGCTGGAGCGGCTCGACCCCGTGCTGACGCAGCTCGCGGCGTCGGGCGACGACTTCACCAACGCCTTCAACGTCTTCCTGACCTACCCGTTCGTCGACGAGGTGGTCGGTCGTGACCCGCAGGTCGCCCGCAACCTGCACATGGGTGACTACACCAACCTCTCGATCACCCTCGACATCGACCTGACCGCGCTCCCCACGCTTCCGACCAAGCTCCCGACGACGCTCCCGACCGAGGCGTGCATCCCGCTCAGCCAGCTGCCGCAGGACGGGCCACTGCCCGACACCAGCCTGCTGTGCCAGGACGCGATCAACGCCATCAACAGGTGCCTCGACGGGATCAGGCAGGGTGACCTCACCGCGTGCCTCGGCCTCCCGGGTTCGGTCATCGCGGACATCTGCAAGCAGTCGCCGGTGCCGGGTCTGTGCGGGGCCTCGGGCACCCCGACCCTGCCCGTCCCCACGCCGACGACCACCTTGATCCCCACGCCGACCGTCCCGCTCCCCACCCTGCCGACCCTCCCCGGCCTCGGACGTCCTGCACCAGCGGGATCCCCATCCGATCCTGCGACGAGGGCCGACGGTGCGTGAGCTCACCGCGGTCTACGACCCTGCCCTCGTCAGCCTGCTGATCCCGGGGGTGGTGAAGCGATGATCACCCGTCGGACCAAGGTCCAGCTCCTGGTATTCGCCCTCATCACGCTGATCGGCGTGAGCTTCGTGGGCGCCCGCTACGCGCGGCTGGACCGGGTGTTCGTGGACCAGAGCTACACCGTCGTGGCGCACTTCTCCGACTCCGGCGGCGCGTTCGCCGGCGCCGAGGTGTCCTACCGCGGTGTGCGGGTGGGCGAGGTCGACCGCCTCGAGCTGACCGAGGACGGCGTCGACATCGTGCTCGACATCGACAACGAGTTCGACGACATCCCCGCCGATGCCGAGGCACTGGTCGGCAACCGCTCCGCGGTGGGGGAGCAGTACGTCGAGCTCCAGCCGCAGAGCGACAAGGGACCGTTCCTCCGCAACGACTCCGAGATCGTCCGCGACCGCACCGCGATCCCGATCGCGACCGACACCCTGCTCACGCACCTCGACGAGACGGTGCGCAGCGTCGACGAGGACGACCTGCGCACGGTCACCTCCGAGTTCGGCCTGGCCTTCAACGACGCCGGTGACGACCTGCAGACCATCCTCGACAGCAGCAACTCGTTCATCACCACGGCGCAGGAGAACTTCGACGTCACCGTCGACCTGATCCGCGACGGCAACACGGTGCTCAACGGCCAGATCGACTCCGAGCGGGCGTTCCGCCGCTTCGCGCGCGACCTGTCGACGTTCTCCACGACGGTCGCCAACCACGACAAGGACCTCCGCAGGCTCATCGAGGACGGATCGCTCGGTGCCAACGAGCTGCGCGTCTTCCTCGAGGACAACGAGGTCGAGCTGGGCGAGCTGATCAACAACCTCGTCACCACCGGCGAGGTCGTGGTCAAGCACCTCGACGGCATCGAGCAGCTGCTCGTCATCTATCCCTACGTCGTGGAGGGCGGTTACACCGTCGTCGCGAAGTCGCCGGGCACCGGTCTCTACGACGCCCACTTCGGCATGATCCTCACCCAGGACCCGCAGGTCTGCCACGCCGGCTACGAGGGCACCGACCGTCGCTCGCCGCTCGACGGCAGCAACCGGCCGATGAAGGAGGACACCCGGTGCACCGAGCCGGCCTCCAAGAGCAACGCCCGCGGCGCGCAGAACATCCAGGCCCCACGTCCGGCCATCGGCTGGGGCCCGGCGGACTTCGCCTACGACCCGGCGACCGGCGCGGTGACGTCGGACCCGGCTGAGGTCGCCCGTCTCGAGCGCGCCGGTAGCGTGGCTCCGGACAGCCTGGGAGAGGAGACGTGGAAGTGGCTCTACCTCCAGCCCCTGCTGGCGCGCGACTGACCCCCGGGGTCCGGGTCGCGATCGCCGCCGCACTGGCGCTGGTCGTGGCCGGCTGCGTCGCGCTCCTGATCTGGATGTCCGTGGGCGGTCGTGCGTCCGCCGACGGCGGCCTCGAGCTGCCCGACGAGCGCGAGCAGGCGATGAGCCTGACCGACCAGTTCGTGAAGCGGCTCGGCACCTACAGCCCCGACATGGTCGACGACTCCGGGCAGATGCCCGACTACCGCGAGCAGGTGCGGGAGGTGATCACGCCCAAGTTCGCCGCCGACTTCGAGAAGGAGGTCGGCACCGCCGAGCAGCTCGTCGCCCAGGGCGGCATCACCCGCACCGCCGACGTCTTCGCGACCGCCGTGTCGTCCATCGACGACGACTCCGCCCGGGTCCTGGTGGCCGGCGCCTTCACCGACAGCTACGTGCAGGGCAAGGGCGAGAAGGCCACGACCGTCGACCAGGAGCCGCTGCCCTTCCGCTTCCTCGTCGACCTGGTCGTGATCGACGGCGAGTGGTTCGTCGACGACTTCTCGCCGGTCACGAGCGCCGACGACGAGGGCGCACCCGAGGGGAGCACGCCATGAGCGAGAGCCCCACCTGGTACGACGTCCTCGGTGTCCCGCGCGACGCCTCGAGCGACGAGGTCCGCACCGCGTGGAAGTCCCAGATCGCCGACCTCGAGCCCGGGGACCGGCGCTTCGACTCCCTCAACCGGGCCGCGAAGGTCCTCCTCGACCCCGCTGCGCGGACGGCGTACGACGCCGAGCACCCCGAGGTGGAGGACGAGCCGCCGGTCGAGGAGACCACGGTCGACGATCCGGGTCTCGTGACAGGGCTTCGCCCTTCCTCGACCAGCGGGGGTCGTGGGGTCCCGGGCTGGCTGCTGGCCGGGTTGGGCCTGCTGGCCGCCGGCCTGGTCGCGGCCACGGTCTGGATGTGGGTCGCCGGTGACGACGGGGGAGAGGACTCCGCCGCGCGCGCGGCGCAGGTCGCCGCCGAGCGCGCCGTCGTGCCCGTGCTGTCCTACGACTACGAGCACCTCGACGAGGACCAGAAGGCCGCCCAGGCGCTGATGACGGGCAGCTACCGCTCGGAGTACGACAAGCTCTTCGCGGTCCTGGAGGAGAACGCGCCGCAGACGCAGACGAAGGTCACCGCGTCGGTGGTGGCGTCCGGGATCGTCCGGGCCACGGCCGACCGCGTGCAGGTGCTGGTCTTCGTGGACCGGCCCACCACCAACAAGCTGAGCGCGGAGCCGGTCGTCTACAAGGACCAGGTGACGCTGTCGATGCAGCTCGTCGACGGCACGTGGCTGGTCGACGACATGGTCACCTCGCCCGTCCAGGGCTGACACGCACCCGGGGCTGCCCCTCCCCAATCGGCGCGTTCTGCTTGACCCGGGGCCCCCGGGCGTTCATAGTCATCGGCAACGCGCGGCGTTTTCCTTCACGGAATTGACCCCGCGTTTGAGGCGTGTCCGCATGTGCGCTATCGTGTTTCCTTGCGCCTGCCCTCAGATGCCCGACGCCCTCCGGACGGCTGTCATGGTGGTCGGCAAGCGCCGATCACTTGCTCATCTGTGAGGACACCTCTTGGCCGCGCGCAGCTCCGCTGGTAAGCACATTCGCACCTCGTTCGCAAAGATCACCGAACCTCTCGAGGTTCCCCCCCTCATCTCGCTCCAGACGAGCAGCTTCGACTGGCTGGTCGGCGGAGAGCGCTGGGAGGAGGAGGTGGCTGCCCGTCGGGCCGCCGGTGAGGACGTCTCCGAGAAGACCGGTCTGCAGGAGATCTTCGAGGAGATCTCCCCGATCGAGGACTTCTCCGAGACGATGATGCTCTCCTTCGACAACCCCGTCTTCCTGGACGAGAAGTACACCGAGGACGAGTGCAAGGAGAAGGACTTCACCTACTCCCGGCCCCTCTACGTCTCGGCCGAGTTCATGAACCACGAGACCGGTGAGATCAAGGGCCAGACGGTCTTCATGGGCGACTTCCCCATGATGACCAAGAAGGGCACCTTCATCATCAACGGCACCGAGCGGGTCGTCGTGTCGCAGCTCGTGCGCTCGCCGGGCGTCTACTTCGAGTCGAGCCCGGACAAGACCTCGGACAAGGACGTCTACACCGCCAAGCTCATCCCGAGCCGTGGCGCGTGGCTGGAGTTCGAGATCGACAAGCGCGACCTGGTCGGCGTACGCCTCGACCGCAAGCGCAAGCAGAACGTCACCGTGCTCCTCAAGGCGCTCGGCTGGACCACCGAGCAGATCCGCGAGGAGTTCGGCCAGTACGAGTCGATGATGCTGACGCTCGAGAAGGACAGCGTCCGCTACGAGGTCGTGCAGGAGGACATGCAGAAGAAGGCGCGGGGCGAGGCCCCGACCGCCGAGCAGATCAACGACGAGGTCACCCGCCTCGCGCTGCTCGACATCTACCGCAAGCTCCGTCCCGGCGAGCCGCCGACGGCCGAGGCTGCGCAGACGCTGCTGAACAACTACTACTTCAACGGCAAGCGCTACGACCTCGCGAAGGTCGGCCGCTACAAGATCAACAAGAAGCTCGGTCTGCGCGAGGCGTTCGACCAGCAGACGCTGACCATCGACGACGTCGTCGCCGCCATCCGCTACGTCGTGCAGCTGCACGCCGCGGGCGACACGACCGAGTCGCCCGACCTGGTCGACGCCACGGGTGCCGTGGTGGAGAGCCCCGACGGCTCGCCCGTCAAGGTCCAGGCCGACGACATCGACCACTTCGGCAACCGCCGCATGCGCACGGTCGGCGAGCTCATCCAGAACCAGCTCCGCACGGGCCTGGCCCGCATGGAGCGCGTGGTCCGCGAGCGGATGACGACCCAGGACGTCGAGGCCATCACGCCGCAGTCCCTGATCAACATCCGTCCCGTCGTGGCGGCGCTGAAGGAGTTCTTCGGCACCTCGCAGCTCTCGCAGTTCATGGACCAGACCAACCCGATCGCGGGCCTGACGCACAAGCGTCGCCTGTCCGCGCTCGGTCCCGGTGGTCTGTCCCGCGACCGCGCCGGCATGGAGGTCCGTGACGTCCACCCGTCGCACTACGGCCGCATGTGCCCCATCGAGACCCCGGAAGGCCCCAACATCGGCCTGATCGGCTCGCTGGCGTCCTACGGTCGGATCAACCCGTTCGGCTTCGTCGAGACCCCCTACCGCCGCGTGGTCAAGGGCACCGTCACCGACGAGATCGACTACCTGACGGCCGACGACGAGGACCGCTACGTCATCGCGCAGGCCAACGCGCCGCTCGACTCCAAGATGAAGTTCGTCGAGGAGCGCGTGCTCGTGCGCCAGCAGAAGGGTGAGGTCGACGCGATCCTGGCCGAGGAGGTCGACTACATGGACGTCTCGCCGCGCCAGATGGTGTCGGTCGCGACGGCCCTGATCCCGTTCCTCGAGCACGACGACGCCAACCGCGCGCTCATGGGCGCCAACATGCAGCGCCAGGCCGTCCCGCTCGTCGTCAGCGACAGCCCGCTGGTCGGCACCGGCATGGAGTACCGCGCCGCCGTCGACGCCGGCGACGTGGTCGTGGCCGACAACGCCGGTGTGGTCAAGGAGGTGTCCGCCGACGCCATCGAGACGATGAACGACGACGGCACCTACCAGACCTACAAGCTGGCCAAGTTCAAGCGCTCCAACCAGGGCACCTGCATCAACCAGCGCCCGCTGGTGAAGGCCGGGGACCGCCTCGAGGTCGGTACGCCGATCGCCGACGGTCCGTGCACCGACAACGCGGAGATGGCGCTGGGCACCAACCTGCTCGTCGCCTTCATGCCGTGGCAGGGCCACAACTACGAGGACGCGATCATCCTCAGCCAGCGCCTGGTGCAGGAGGACGTCCTCACCTCGATCCACATCGAGGAGCACGAGGTCGACGCCCGCGACACCAAGCTCGGCCCCGAGGAGATCACGCGGGACATCCCCAACGTCTCCGAGGAGGGCCTGGCCGACCTCGACGAGCGCGGCATCATCCGCATCGGCGCCGAGGTCACCACCGGTGACATCCTCGTCGGCAAGGTCACGCCCAAGGGCGAGACCGAGCTCACCCCCGAGGAGCGCCTGCTCCGCGCGATCTTCGGCGAGAAGGCGCGCGAGGTGCGCGACACCTCGATGAAGGTGCCCCACGGTGAGTCCGGCACGGTCATCGGCGTCCGCGTCTTCGACCGCGAGGACGGCGACGACCTGCCCCCCGGCGTGAACCAGCTGGTCCGCGTCTACGTCGCCCAGAAGCGCAAGATCTCGGTCGGCGACAAGCTCGCCGGACGCCACGGCAACAAGGGCGTCATCGCCAAGATCCTGCCGGTCGAGGACATGCCGTTCATGGAGGACGGCACGCCCGTCGACGTCGTGCTCAACCCGCTGGGTGTGCCGCGACGGATGAACATCGGCCAGATCCTCGAGCTCCACCTCGGCTGGCTCGCCAAGCAGGGCTGGGACATCGACCTGCACGCCGACAAGGGCTCGTCGGAGTGGAAGGACCGCCTCATCTCCATCCACGCGGAGAAGAGCGAGCCCGGCACCAAGGTCGCGACCCCGGTGTTCGACGGTGCGCGCGAGGACGAGATCACCGGCCTGCTCGGTGCCACGCTGCCCAACCGTGACGGTGAGCGGATGGTCAAGGAGGACGGCAAGGCCGCCCTCTTCGACGGTCGCTCGGGTGAGCCGTTCCCGGAGCCGGTGGCCGTGGGCTACATGTACATCCTCAAGCTCCACCACCTCGTCGACGACAAGATCCACGCTCGCTCGACCGGCCCCTACTCGATGATCACGCAGCAGCCCCTGGGCGGTAAGGCCCAGTTCGGCGGCCAGCGGTTCGGCGAGATGGAGGTCTGGGCGATGGAGGCCTACGGAGCGGCGTACGCCCTCCAGGAGCTCCTGACGATCAAGTCCGACGACGTGCCGGGCCGCGTGAAGGTCTACGAGGCCATCGTGAAGGGCGAGAACATCCCCGACTCGGGCATCCCGGAGTCGTTCAAGGTGCTCGTCAAGGAGATGCAGTCCCTCTGCCTCAACGTGGAGGTGCTGTCGCAGGACGGCTCCGCCATCGCGTTGAAGGACGCCGAGGAGGACGTCTTCCGCGCGGCCGAGGAGCTGGGCATCGACCTGTCGCGGCGCGAGCCCAGCAGCGTCGAAGAAGTCTGAGGTGAGTCCCGGGCGGCGTCCGCGCCGCCCGGGTCCCTCGGTCCCCCTAGCCACCCAGTGGCGTACTTGACTCAAACAGCAACCAAAGGAACACACCTTGCTGGACGTGAACTTCTTCGAGCAGATCCAGATCGGCCTGGCCACCGCGGACGAAATCCGCGCGTGGAGCCACGGCGAGGTCAAGAAGCCGGAGACCATCAACTACCGCACGCTCAAGCCCGAGCGTGACGGCCTCTTCTGCGAGAAGATCTTCGGTCCCACCCGGGACTGGGAGTGCTACTGCGGCAAGTACAAGCGCGTGCGCTTCAAGGGCATCATCTGCGAGCGCTGTGGCGTCGAGGTCACCCGCTCCAAGGTGCGTCGCGAGCGGATGGGCCACATCGAGCTCGCCGCGCCCGTGACCCACATCTGGTACTTCAAGGGCGTCCCGTCGCGCCTGGGCTACCTGCTCGACCTGGCGCCGAAGGACCTCGAGAAGGTCATCTACTTCGCCGCCTACATGATCACCTCGGTCGACGAGGACGCGCGCCACCGCGACCAGGACTCCCTGGAGAACAAGGTCGGCCTGGAGCGCGAGCGCCTCGAGAAGCGTCGCGACACCTCCGTGGAGGACCGCGCCAAGAAGCTCGAGGAGGACCTCGCCACCCTCGAGGCCGAGGGCGCCAAGGCCGACGCCAAGCGCAAGGTGCGCGACGGTGCCGACCGCGAGATGAACCAGCTCCGTGACCGCGCCAACCGCGAGATCGCGCGGCTGGAGGAGGTCTGGGACACGTTCAAGAACCTCAAGGTGCAGGACCTGCTCGGCGACGAGCTCCTCTACCGCGAGATGAAGAACTGGTTCGGCAAGTACTTCGAGGGCTTCATGGGCGCCACGGCGATCCAGCGGCGCCTCCAGGACTTCGACGTCGAGGCCGAGGTCGAGTCGCTGCGCGACACGATCGCCAACGGCAAGGGCCAGCGCAAGGTCCGCGCCCTCAAGCGCCTCAAGGTCGTCGACGCCTTCCGCAAGACCGGCAACCAGCCCATCGGCATGGTGCTCGACGCCGTCCCGGTGATCCCGCCGGACCTGCGTCCGATGGTCCAGCTCGACGGTGGCCGCTTCGCCACCTCCGACCTCAACGACCTCTACCGCCGCGTCATCAACCGCAACAACCGCCTCAAGCGACTGCTCGACCTCGGTGCTCCCGAGATCATCGTCAACAACGAGAAGCGGATGCTGCAGGAGGCCGTCGACAGCCTCTTCGACAACGGCCGTCGTGGTCGCCCCGTCACGGGCCCCGGCAACCGTCCGCTCAAGTCGCTGTCCGACATGCTCAAGGGCAAGCAGGGCCGCTTCCGCCAGAACCTGCTCGGCAAGCGCGTCGACTACTCGGGCCGCTCGGTCATCGTGTCGGGCCCGCAGCTCAAGCTGCACCAGTGCGGTCTGCCCAAGCAGATGGCGCTCGAGCTGTTCAAGCCGTTCGTGATGAAGCGCCTCGTCGACCTGTCGCACGCGCAGAACATCAAGTCCGCCAAGCGGATGGTCGAGCGCGCCCGCCCGGTCGTGTGGGACGTCCTCGAAGAGGTCATCACCGAGCACCCCGTGCTGCTCAACCGTGCGCCCACCCTGCACCGCCTCGGCATCCAGGCCTTCGAGCCGCAGCTGATCGAGGGCAAGGCCATCCAGATCCACCCGCTCGTCTGCGGCGCGTTCAACGCCGACTTCGACGGTGACCAGATGGCCGTGCACCTCCCGCTGTCCGCGGAGGCGCAGGCCGAGGCCCGCATCCTGATGCTGTCGACCAACAACATCCTCAAGCCGTCGGACGGCCGTCCGGTGACCATGCCCTCGCAGGACATGATCATCGGCCTGTTCTGGCTGACCGCCGACCGCGAGGGCGAGGTCGGCGAGGGTCGCGTCTTCTCCTCGCCGGCCGAGGCGATCATGGCCTACGACCGTGGCGAGATCGGGATGCAGAGCAAGGTCCGGATCCGTCTCAACGACATCGTGCCCCCGCTCGACCTCGAGCTCGGTGCCGACTGGGAGGAGCGGACCGCGATCCTCCTCGAGACGACCCTGGGTCGCGTGCACTTCAACGACACGCTCCCGGCGGACTACCCGTTCGTCAACGAGGAGGTCGGCAAGAAGCGCCTCGGCGCGATCGTGAACGACCTGGCCGAGCGCTACACCAAGGTCCAGGTCGCCGCCTCGCTCGACGCCCTCAAGGACGCCGGCTTCCACTGGGCCACGCGCTCGGGTGTGACCGTCTCGATCGACGACGTCACCACGCCCGACAGCAAGGTCGAGATCCTCGGCCGCTACGAGGCCCAGGCCGAGAAGGTCCAGAAGAACTACGAGCGCGGTGTGATGACCGACGACGAGCGTCGTCAGGAGCTCATCGAGCTGTGGACCCAGGCTGCTGCCGAGGTCGGTCGTGCGATGGAGGCCAACTTCGACCGCAAGAACCCGATCTACATGATGGTCGACTCGGGTGCCTCCGGAAACATGAACCAGATCCGGCAGGTCGCGGCCATGCGTGGTCTGGTGGCCAACCCGAAGGGCGAGATCATCCCGCGCCCGATCAAGGCCAACTTCCGCGAGGGCCTGTCGGTGCTCGAGTACTTCATCTCGACCCACGGTGCCCGCAAGGGTCTCGCCGACACCGCGCTGCGCACCGCCGACTCGGGCTACCTGACCCGTCGTCTGGTGGACGTCTCGCAGGACGTCATCATCCGTGAGGACGACTGCGGCACCGAGCGCGGCCTGCCCAAGCGCATCGACGACGAGCACGTGGAGACCTCGGCCTACGCCCGGGCCTCCGCCGTCGAGATCACCCACCCGGAGACCGGCGACGTCCTCGCCGGCGCCGGTGAGGACCTCGGCGACGTCAAGATCGGCGAGCTCGTCGCCGCCGGCATCAGCGAGGTCAAGGTCCGCTCGGTCCTGACCTGCGACGCCAGCACCGGCACCTGCGCCAAGTGCTACGGCCGCTCGCTGGCCACCGGCCAGCTGGTCGACATCGGTGAGGCGGTCGGCATCATCGCCGCCCAGTCCATCGGTGAGCCCGGCACGCAGCTGACGATGCGTACGTTCCACACCGGTGGTGTGGCCTCCGCGGACGACATCACGCAGGGTCTGCCCCGCGTGGTCGAGCTCTTCGAGGCCCGCTCGCCCAAGGGTCGTACGCCGATCTCGGAGTCCGCCGGTCGCGTGAAGATCGAGGAGACCGACAAGGCCCGCGTCGTCATGGTGACGCCCGACGACGGCTCCGAGGTCCAGGAGATCCCGGTGTCGAAGCGTTCGCGCCTCAACGTGGAGGACGGCCAGCACATCGAGGTCGGCCACCACATCACGTCCGGTACGCCCGACCCGCAGGACGTGCTGCGCGTGCTCGGTGTCCGCAAGGCGCAGGAGCACCTCGTGGACGAGGTCCAGGAGGTCTACCGGTCCCAGGGCGTGTCGATCCACGACAAGCACATCGAGATCATCATCCGGCAGATGCTGCGCCGGGTGACGGTGATCGAGTCCGGTGACACCAACCTGCTCCCGTCCGACCTGGTCGACCGGGTGCGGTTCGAGGAGGAGAACCGTCGCGTGGTCTCCGAGGGCGGCAAGCCGGCCTCGGGTCGCCCGGTCCTCATGGGCATCACCAAGGCCTCGCTCGCGACCGAGTCGTGGCTCTCGGCGGCCTCCTTCCAGGAGACCACCCGGGTGCTCACCGACGCCGCGATCAACGGCCGCTCCGACAGCCTCCGTGGCCTGAAGGAGAACGTGATCATCGGCAAGCTCATCCCGGCCGGCACCGGCCTGGAGCGCTACCGCAACATCCGCGTGGAGCCGACCGAGGAGGCGCGCGCCGCGGCCTACTCGGTCACCGGCTACGACTCCTACGACTACGACTTCGGTCCGTCGTCGCAGGCCGTCGCGCTGGACGACTTCGACTTCGGTTCCTACCAGAACTGAGTCGAGTCACTGCCGAGCCCCGGTCCCCCTCGTGGGGGCCGGGGCTCGGCGCATTTCGGTGGATTCCACGGTGGCTGAGAGAATTCGGGAGTGACCACCCTCTCCTCGCGCCCGACCTCGGCCGACGTCCTCGTCGTCGGCGCCGGACCGGCCGGCTCGGCCGCGGCCGCCTGGGCCGCCCGCGCCGGGCTCGACGTCGTGCTGGTCGACGCGGCGACCTTCCCGCGCGACAAGACCTGCGGCGACGGCCTCACCCCGCGCGCGATCGGCGAGATGCAGAAGCTCGGCCTCGAGGACTGGCTGCGCGCCCACACGGTCAACCACGGCCTGCGCGCCCACGGCTTCGGCCAGACGCTCCTGCTGCCCGTGGCCCGGCGGCTCGCTGCCCGACTGGGGCTCCGCGGTCGCCCGCACCGAGCTCGACGACCACCTGCGCACGGTGGCGATCAAGAGCGGCGCCCGGGGCGTCGACGGCGCCCGCGCGGTCGGCGTACGTCGTGACGGTGAGCGGGTCGCCGCGGTCGAGCTGCGCGACGCCGAGGGCACCTACGAGATCGCCTGCCAGTGGCTGGTCGTCGCCGACGGCGTGCGCTCGCCGCTCGGCAAGCTGCTCGGGCGCGAGTGGCACCGCGACACGGTCTACGCCGTCGCCGGCCGGGCCTACGTCGACTCCGACCTGTCCGACGACCCGTGGATCAGCTCGCACCTCGAGCTGCGCGACGAGCAGGGCGAGCTGGTGTCGGGCTACGGCTGGATCTTCCCGCTCGGCGACGGCACGGTGAACCTCGGTGCCGGCACGCTCGCGACCAGCCGGCGCCCGGCCGAGGTGGCGATCAAGCCGCTGATGCAGACCTACGCCGACACGATCGGCAAGGACTTCGGCCTGTCCGGCGAGCTGCGGATGCCGACCTCGGCGCTGCTGCCGATGGGTGGCGCGGTGAGCAACGTGGCCGGTCCCAACTGGGCGCTCATCGGCGACGCGGCCGCGTGCGTGAACCCGCTCAACGGCGAGGGCATCGACTACGGCCTCGAGACCGGACGGTTCGTCGCCGAGCACATCGCGAGCGGCACCGGCCTCGGCGAGGCGTGGCGCTCGACGCTGGTCGAGCACTACGGCGAGGCGTTCTCGATCGCCCGTCGGCTCGCCGGGATCGCGACCCAGCCCAAGGTGGTCTCCGCCCTCGGCCCGGCCGGGATGCGCTCGGACTGGCTGATGACGCTGGCCCTGCGCTGGATGGGCAACCTCGTCGACGACGCCGACCGCGACCGCGCCGCGCGCGTGTGGCGCTGGGCCGGACGCCGCTCGATGGCCCGCGACGCCCGACCGCCCTTCCAGTGACCGGGCCGGCCGTGAGCGAGCGCGTCTACCGCGCCACCAACGTCCTCGGGCGCGGCGTCCTGCGGCTCCTCGGCGTGGACACGCGGTGGACCGGGATCGAGCACCTGCCCCGAGCGGGCCGGTGATCGTGGCCGCCAACCACGTCAGCTACCCCGACTTCGTGCTGCTCGAGCAGGCCGCGGTCGAGCGGGCGCGCTACGTCCGCTTCCTGTGCCGCCACGACATCTGGAACGTCCCGCTCGTGCGGACGGCGATGGACCGCATGCAGCACGTCCCCGTCGACCGCGAGGCGCCCGCGGCGGCGTACCTGAAGGCGCGCCGGCTGCTGCGCGAGGGCGAGGCGGTGGGCGTGTTCCCCGAGGCGGGGATCAGCTGGTCCTACACGGTCCGCTCCCTGATGCCCGGCGTGGCGAGCCTGGCCCGGGAGACGGGCGCGCCGGTCGTGCCGGTCGCGATCTGGGGCTCGCAGCGGCTCTGGTCCGTCGGGATCCCCGACGCGCGCGGCCGCAAGCCGCGGCCCAGCCTCCGGCGCCGTCGGCGGGTCGACCTCTCCTTCGGCGAGCCGCTCGACCTTCGGCGCCGGCGACGACCTCACCGGGTTCACCCGGCGCCTCGGCGGCGTGCTCACCGAGCAGCTCGAGGAGCTGCAGCGGCTGCCGCACCACGTGCCCGCGCCGGGTCAGCGGGCGCCGTGGTACCCCGCCCACCTCGGCGGGCACGCGCCCACGCGGGACGAGGCGGCGCCGTACGACGTCGTGCCGCGCTCCGCGGTCAGTCCGACGTGGGGGCCGGGTCGGGGCGACGAGCCGCGCGGCGCTGCTCCAGCCAGCCCAGCGGGTTGGTGAACGGCTCCAGCACCCGGCGTACGGGCGGGCTGGCGAGCAGGAGGGCGAGGGCGACCGCGCCGAGGATCGTGAGCACCAGGCCGAGCACCGGGTGGGCGGCGGTGAAGTCCGGGTAGCCGAGCCCCAGGAACGTCTTGATGACGAAGCCGTGGAAGAGGTAGATCACCATCGTCGCGGTGCCCATCGTGGTGAACCAGCCGAGCGAGCGCCGCGGGATCAGCGACATCGCGGCGAAGGCGCCGAGCAGGCCGACCATCATGACCGTCAGCCGGGTCTGGAAGACGATCTCGTTGTCGATCGGGATCTCGTTGTAGCCGGTGTCGTACCAGAGCAGGGCGGCGTCGGCCCACGTGTCGGTGTAGACCGCCATCACCCCGATGCCGATCAGCGTCGGGACGGCCGCGACCCGCACCCACACGTCGTCGAGGTGCGCGAGGTGGCGCGGCTTGAGGTGCAGGCCGAGCACGAAGAACGGCAGCAGGCCCAGGAAGCGCGGGATCATCAGCGCCTCGGTGTCCCACAGGCCGCCGGCCAGGCTGACGATCACCGACAGCGGCAGGAAGAGCCAGTGCCGCTTGAGGATCGGGGTGATCAGCCGCCACATGAGCAGCACGATCAGGTACCACATGGTCCAGTGCGGCTCGATCCACAGCGGGTACTCGACGCCCTCGCCGACGACGTCGCGGCGGAAGTAGAACAGGGCCGGCTCGAAGAGCAGGTAGGGGATCGCGAGCGTGTAGAGCAGGCTCTTCATCCGGCGCCGGTCCCACTCGAACGACTTCGACAGGTAGCCGCTCACGAAGACGAACGCGGGGATGTGCCAGAGGTAGATGAAGTCGTAGACCCAGTGGCTGCCGGCGGTGGCCTCGACCAGTCCGATCGCGTGCCCGACGACGACCAGGGTGACCAGCACCATCTTGACGTTGTCGAGCCACGGATCACGGGACGCGGGGGACACGGCGCTCACCGTACTTCACTTCACTAGGTTGGAGCCATGGCATCCCTTCCGCAGCGACAGCGCGTGGGGGCGTACGCCGTCGTGCTCCGCGAGCACGGAGGCCGCATCGAGGTGCTGCTGAGCCGGCTCGCGCCGAAGGTCTCGCGCACCGAGCTGTGGACCCTCCCCGGCGGCGGCGTCGACCACGGCGAGGACCCGCGGCTGGCGGTCGTCCGCGAGATCCACGAGGAGACCGGGCTCGACGCGACGGTCAGCGAGACCGCCCACGTCTACAGCTCCCACCTGCCCCGCGCCTCGCGCGACGGCCAGCTGGTCGACGCCCACGCGATCCGCATCGTCTACGCCGGCTGGGTGGCCCCGGACGCACCGGAGCCGCGCGTCCTCGAGGTCGACGGCTCGACCGTCGACGCCGCCTGGAAGCCGTTCGACGACGTCGTCTCCGGGGCCGTCCCGACGGCCGGGCTGGTCGGCGAGGCGCTCGCCGACCACCTGCCCTTCCGGCTGCAGCGGGTGGCGGCGTACGCCGTCGTGCTGCGCGGCACCGGCGACGATCAGCAGGTGCTGCTCACCCGGCTCTCCGCGCGCGCCGCGCACCCGGGCCGGTGGACGCTGCCGGGCGGCGGCATCGACCACGGCGAGCACCCGTCGGTGGCGCTCGCGCGCGAGGTCGAGGAGGAGTGCGGCCTGGCGTGCGAGGTCGGCGCGCTGGTCGGCGTGCACGACACCCACTTCGCCGGCAACGCGCCGTCCGGTCGGCTCGAGGACTACCACGGCGTGCACCTGCTCTTCGCCGCGACCGTGGGCGACGGCGAGCCGACGGTCCGGGAGGTCGACGGCACCACCGAGTCCGCCGCCTGGGTCCCGGTCGCCGACGTCCGCGCCGGCCGGGTCGAGGTGCTCGACGTGGTGACCTACGCACTGGAGGTGGTCTCGTGAGCGAGTCCGTGTTCACCTATGCCGCGCCGGGCCTGAAGTTCGGCCGCGGCGCGAGCTCCGAGATCGGCTGGGACGTCCAGCAGCTCGTGCGGCGGGGCGCGTCGCGTCCTGCTCGTGACCGACCCGGGCGTCGCCGCGACCGGTCACCCGGAGCGGGTCGCCGACGGCATCCGTGCCCGCGGGCTCGACGTCACGGTCTTCGCCGGCGCGCGCGTCGAGCCGACGGACGCCTCGATGGAGGAGGCGATCGCCTTCGCCCGCGACGCCGGCCCGTTCGACGCCGTCGTCGCGGTGGGCGGCGGCTCGGCGATCGACACCGCCAAGGCCGTCGACCTGCTGCTCACCAACGACGGCGAGCTGATGGACTACGTCAACGCGCCCGTCGGCGGCGGCCGCGCCCCCGAGCAGCCGCTGCTCCCGCTGGTCGCCGTACCGACCACGACCGGCACCGGCGCCGAGTCGACCACCATCTGCGTCCTCGACGTGCTCGCCCTCAAGGTCAAGACCGGCATCTCCCACGCCCGGCTGCGCCCCACGCTCGCCGTGGTCGACCCCGACCTGACGATGACGCAGCCGGCGATGGTCACCGCGTCGTGCGGGATGGACATCCTCTGCCACGCGCTCGAGAGCTGGACCGCCCGGTGGTTCGCCGACTTCGACGCCAAGCAGCCGGAGCAGCGGGTGCCCTACTGCGGTGCCAACCCGATCGCCGACATGTGGTCGGAGAAGGCGCTGTCCCTGCTGGCCGGTGCGTTCCGTACGGCCGTGCGCGACGGCTCCGACGGCGAGGCCCGCGAGCAGATGGCCCTCGCCGCGACGTTCGCCGGGCTCGGCTTCGGCAACGCCGGCGTCCACGTCCCGCACGCCTGCGCGTACCCGATCGCCGGCCGGGTCCGCGACTACCGCCCGGCCGGCTACCCCGACGACGAGCCGATCGTCCCGCACGGGATGGCCGTCGTGATGACCGCGCCCGCTGCCTTCGCGCTGACCTTCGAGGCCTCGCCCGAGCGCCACCTCCGCGCGGCCGAGCTGCTGGGCGGGTCCGCGACGGCGTCCGGCGGCCCGGACACGCTGCCGGCGGTGCTGCGCGGCCTGATGCGCGACGTCGGTCTGCCCAGCGGCCTGGCCGAGATCGGCTACGGCGACGGTGACGTCGACGACCTCGTGGACGGCGCGCTCAAGCAGCAGCGCCTGCTCGCCACCGCCCCCATCGACGTGACGCCCGACGACCTCGCCACCGTCTTCCGGGGCTCGCTCCACCACTGGTGACCGCGACGCATCACGTCGCGTGCCGCTAGCGTTACGTGTGGCTCGGCGGGGGTGCGCAGGACGACGCCGTCGCGCAAGAAGGCCATCGGTTGCCCTTCTGGTGAGCTCATCCGTCGCGCCGCCGTGCTCCATCTGGTCGCGAGTCGATCGCGCGTCGCGACTCACCACAGTGCCCAGCTCGATTGCCATGCCCAGGCTTCGTCGGGACGCGCGGTACGGATTGGCGGACGCTCCGGGGGACTAGACCACGTGTCGACTCGCTCGTCGGTGGCCGCCGTTCGGCCTCACCGCAGGGGTGTCGAACGAGCCTCATCGCGGCATCGAGCGGACGGCTGGCTGGGACGCTGCTCACTGTGACGGCTGGCGAGCGATTCGTCGTGCGCATTCTGTGAGCACGACCTCGACCGATGATCCGCGGTACATGACGAGTCGACCTGTCCTGGGCGCACAGTGAGCCGTCTCAGTCATTCGGAGCACACCACGCATGCCTCGGCAGCCGCACTCGCGCCGGGCTTTCCGCTAGCAGTCGAGGGGCGCAGCTCGACGTAGCGCGGGCGCGCAGTCACAGAGCATCCGCTCATCGGCAGAGGCGGTCGAGCTGATCGCGGCACGTGCGAATGTTGCGCGGTGCCTGTGGTGCAGCATGTACATCGCAGCCACCGCACTGTCCCGAGCGCCGTGAGCTCGTTCGACCCTGTTGCGCTCACCGGCTACTCCTTCGATTGACCCAGAGCCAGCCGCGATCGTTGGTGCTGGACGGAGACGGTCGGGGAGGCCCGAGTTCTGCGACAGTGCTCGCGGACGCGCCTACACCCCCGCCATCGTGGGGACTGGCGGGGTGCGGGGCGGGGTCATCGTCGGCGGGGTCGTGGGATGCCGGGCGGGTCCGGGTCGGCTTCGTCGATCGGGGTGGTGCCGGTGGTGTCGCGTCGGTAGTGGTGGCCGTGGGGGCTGGTCCACTCGACGCAGCCGGGTCCGGTGACGCGGTAGCGCCAGGCGGTGTGGGTCTTGAGGCGGTGGTGGAACCGGCAGAGCGCGGCGAGGTTGTCGGACGTCGTGGGACCGGGTTGGTGGTCGGTCTTCTGCTGCGGCGTCGTGGTCGTAGGGGATGACGTGGTCGACGTCGCAGCCGCGGGCCGGTCGGGTGCACCACGGGAACACGCAGGTGCGGTCGCGGAGGATGACCTGTTCGCGGATCCGGTCGGGGATGTCGTAGCCGGGTGCGGTCAGGTGGGCGTTGAGGTCGATGACCGGCTTGATCGGTGACCTTGGTGCGCGAGTCGCCGCACCAGGACTTCGGAGCTGGTCGAGCAGGATCAGCCGCTGGCGTTCTTCCATCCGGCCGGTCGGACCGAAGACGGTCTGCTCGCCGACGCACTGATGGCGTCGAAGTGGGCGTGGAGGACGACCTCGCGCGCGGCGGGGAGGTCGCGGTCCTCGATACGCCGGCTCGTTCCTCACCGGCTACTCGACCACCGGCGGTAGCGAAGGAGGTCGAGGGCGGTCTGGGTGCGGGCGAGGTCGCCGAGGGCCTTGGCACGTCGTACGTCCAGCGACTCGGTCGAGCCGAGGGCTTTCTGCTCGGCTGCGTTCTGGGCCAGGGCGTGGTTGAGGTCGAGGGCGTCGGCGATGTCGAGCTCGGCCTCGAACCGCATGGTCCCGGCGAAGTGGACGTCCTCGTCGTGCAGCGTCGCGTGGCGGGGGTCGACGGAGAGGTAGCCGTCCTCGGGATCAGCGGCCGGGTCGGCGGTCGGCGAGGTCGTAGCGCTTGATGGTCTCCGCGACGAGCCGGTCGAGCTGGGCGGGACCGATGCGTCCGGCGACCGCGGCGACCTGGGCGTCCACGAAGCGCAGCGGCCTCACGGGTCAGGGACGGCGTCGAGTGGATGGTCGACCTCGGCGACCGACCGTGCCCGCCACGCCGGCACGTGACCGGACTGGACCTGCGACCACAACCGGGGGAGGCGGTGGCGCAGCTCGAGGGCGTGACCGATGAGCTTCTTCGCCGACGTCGAGGAGATCCCGAGGACGGTGCCGAGCTCGGCGATGCAGAACTCCGCGACCAGCGGACACCCCTCGCCGGCGAGGGGTTCCTCGTGGTCGGTGCCCGGGACGGTGAACGCGGCGGCGGAGTGGATGGACTCCGGTGGGTGGAGGTCGGCCCACCGGGCGGCGAGGTCGAGCTGGCGGGCGGCTTCGGTGTTCTCGAGGTCACGCGAGGCGCGGATCGAGGCGAGCAGGTCGGAGGCGGTGAGGGCGTCTGCCTCACCTGTTCCGGGTCCTGCCAGCGTGTCGATCATGTGTTCGATTGTAGGCGACGGGCACTGACAGCGGGCTGTCGTCCACAGGTCGGTTTCGTGACGCGACTTCGTCGCTCCTCAACCGGCGGGGCGGGGTGGTTTCGAGGTTCGCTGCGCTCGCACCGTCAACCGGCCAGGCGGGGGTGGCCGCGCGCCGACCTAGGATGACGGGCATGAACCCCCGCCACCGCAGACTCGTGATCCCGGTGGCCCTCGGGGCGCTGATCCTCATCGTCGTCCTCGCAGCCGTCCTGTGACGGGCGCCCCGGTGAGCGACGTCGATGAGCGGGGAGTGGGAGCGGCTCCGGGCCGCCGTGCTCGACGCCGACCGGCTGGTGCGCGCGCTGGCGAGCGGGCGGCGCAAGGGGCAGCCGGCCCCGGTCGTGGCGGGTCGCGAGGTGAAGCGGATCGAGGTCCGGGTCGTCGACCTCAAGGCGGGTCGCCACCTCCAGGTGGTGTCGTACGACGACACGCAGGCGCACACCACCAACCACGCGCTCGGCGAGGACGCCGCAGCCGCGGTGGATGCGCTGGTCGCCCAGCCGTTCGCCAGCTGGCACGTCGACACCACCGACGCGACCCACCAGCTCCGGGTGACCAAGAAGGGTGCCCCGCTGCTGCACACCAAGGCGCGGAGCGAGGCCGTCGAGGTCTCCCACGACCACGACCGCGCCAAGGACCGCCTCCTCGACGAGAGCGACCCGGTGCTGGTCGCGCTCGGCATCAGCGACGCGCAGGGCCGGGTGAAGCCCACGCGGCAGGCGAAGTACCGCCAGGTGGAGGAGTTCCTGCGGCTGCTCGACGCCAGCCTCACCGAGGCGATGGAGCAGGGCCAGGTGCGCACGCCGACCGACGACGACCCGCTGCGGATCGTCGACCTCGGGTGCGGCAACGCCTACCTCACCTTCGCCGCGCACGCCTTCCTGAGCCGTCGGCTGCCGGTGCGGATGACCGGTGTCGACGTGAAGCAGCAGTCGGCCGACCACAACTCGCAGGTGGCCGCCGGGCTGGGGATCGACGCCGACTTCGTGGTCGGTTCGATCGGCGAGGCGGACCTCGAGCGCGCTCCGGACGTCGTCCTCGCCCTGCACGCCTGCGACACCGCGACCGACGACGCGCTCGCGCGGGCGCTGGACTGGCACGCGTCGCTGGTGCTCGCCGCGCCCTGCTGCCACCACGACATCGCGGCGCAGCTGCGGACGACCGAGGTCCCCGCGCCCTACGCGATGCTCACCCGCTACGGCATCCTGCGCGAGCGGTTCGCCGACACCCTCACCGACGCGCTCCGCGCCGCGCTGCTGCGACGCGAGGGCTACAAGGTCGACGTCGTCGAGTTCGTCGAGAGCGCGCACACCCCGCGCAACACGCTGCTCCGCGCGGTCCGGCTGCGCGGCGAGGCGGGGTCGCACCGGCGCCCCAGCGAGGGCGAGACGGCGGCAGCGGCGGAGTACGACGACCTGCTCGCCCAGTGGGGCGTACGACCCCGGCTGGGCGAGCTGCTCGATCGCTGACGGCTCAGCCCGTGAAGAGGGCCGAGGCCTTCACCAGCGTCTGCCACAGCCCGTAGGCCAGGGGGACCCCGACCAGGGCCCAGGCGAGGGCGATGATGGCGGGGCTGGTCGTGGTGGTGTCGTCGCTCATCGGACGGCCTCCTTGCGGTTCGAGATGCGGTCCTCGTTGGCTGCGTGGGCGTCGTGGTCGAAGTGGGACTCGGCCACGGGCTTGATCATCAGGTTGGCGAGGAAGCCGACGGCCAGCACGCCGACCATGGTCAGCAGCGCCGGACGGTAGTCGGCGGCCACCAGGTTGCCCGGCTCGCCCACCGTGTCGAGGATGCCGTTGACGATGAGCGGACCCGCGACGCCGGCGGCCGCCCAGGCAGTGAGCAGCCGACCGTGGATGGCGCCGACCTCGAGGGTGCCGAAGAGGTCCTTGAGGTAGGCCGGGACGGTCGCGAAGCCACCGCCGTAGTAGGAGATGATCACCACCGCGAGGGCGACGAACACGACCGTCGAGCTGCTGCCGAAGAGGGCGAGCAGCAGGTAGAGCACGAGCCCGACGCCGAGGTACATGACGTAGGTCGGCTTGCGGCCGATCTTGTCGGACAGGCTCGACCAGACGAAGCGGCCGAGCATGTTGGCCAGCGAGAGCACGCCGACGAAACCGCCGGCCGCGGCCGCGGAGATCGAGCTGTCCCCGTTCTCGCGGAAGAAGTCCTGGATCATCGGCGCGGCCTGCTCGAGGATGCCGATGCCCGCGGTGACGTTGCAGAACAGCACCACCCACAGGAAGTAGAACTGGGGCGTGCGGATCGCCTGCGAGGCCCGCACCAGGGCACCGTTGGTGCCGGGGGAGTGCTCGGCGGTGCTGTCGTCGCCGTGGCCCGGGGGCACCCGGACGAGCGCGGCGCCGATGAGCATGAAGACGGTGTAGACGATGCCGAGCGTGACGAACGTCGACGCCAGCGCCGACGCCGAGGCGACGGCACCGGGCTCGGTCGACACGAAGTCGGGGTCGTACACGGCCATCAGCTTGTTGGACAGCGGGGAGGCGATCAGCGCGCCACCGCCGAAGCCCATGATGGCCATGCCGGTGGCCAGGCCGGGCCGGTCGGGGAACCACTTGATGAGCGTGGACACCGGGGAGATGTAGCCGATGCCGAGCCCGATGCCGCCGATGACGCCGTAGCCGAGGTAGAGCAGCCAGAGCTGGCCGGTGGCGATGCCGGCCGAGCCGACCATGAAGCCCACGCCCCAGCACAGGGCGGCAGCGAGCATCGCCTTGCGCGGACCGGAGCGCTCGACCCACGTGCCGAGCACTGCGGCGGAGAGCCCGAGCATCACGATCGCGATCGAGAACACCCAGCCGATCGCGGTGAGGCTGGTGTCGAAGCTGGCGACCAGGGAGTTCTTGAAGACCGAGAACGCGTAGACCTGGCCGATGGAGAGGTGCACGGCGAGCGCGGCGGGAGGGATCAGCCAGCGGCTGTATCCGGGACCGGCGACGATCGCCTGCTTGTCGAGTCGCGACATGGGCGTCCTTTCCGAGGGGGCCGATCCACGCTACGAACAGGTGGTTGATCTGTCATCGACCTCAGGGGTGGGGGCACGACGAACGGTCGCTCGAGCGCGACGAACGGCTCGCGGCTACCGTGGCGCCGTGAGGCGACGTCAGGTGGTGGCAGGTGCGGTGGTCGCCGTGCCGTTCCTCCTGGGTGCCGCGGCCGGCCCGGGCTCGACACCCGACGGCGGCGAGGTCCTCCGGTTCTCCGACCCCGACATCGTCGAGTCCAGCGGGCTGGTGGTGCAGGACGGACTCGTCGTCACGACCAACGACTCCGGCGACTCCGGCCGCGTCTTCACCGTCGACGTGCGGACCGGCAGCACCGTCGGTGTCACGACCTGGCCGTCGGACCCCGTGGACGTCGAGGCGCTCGCGCCCGCCGGGCCGGGCCACGTCTGGGTCGGCGACATCGGCGACAACCGGGCGGTCCGCGACTCGGTCGAGGTGCTCCGGGTGCCGTTCGGCCGCGGGGACGTCGCGGCCGGCGCGACGGCGTACGAGCTCGTCTATCCCGACGGGCCGCGCGACGCCGAGGCGCTCGTGCGCCACCCGCTCTCCGGCCAGCTCTTCGTCATCACCAAGGGCATCTTCGGGGGCACGGTGTACGCCGCCCCGCTGCGGCTGCGGACCGACCGACCCAACCCTCTGGTGGAGGTCGGCGAGGCGCCGGGCCTGGTCACCGATGCCACCTTCCTGCCCGGAGGCGGCGGGGTCGTGATGCGGACCTACTCCGAGGCGTACGTCGCCGACTTCCCGTCGTGGCAGCCGGTGACGTCGTGGACCCTGCCCGCGCAGGAGCAGGGCGAGGGCATCGCGGTCGGCCCGGACGGTCTCCTGCTCAGCACGGAGGGTGCCCGGTCGCGGGTGCTGTCGGTGCCACTGCCCGCCGAGGCGCGCGCGACCGACCTGCGAGGCACGGCGTGGACCGCCCTGCGCTGGCTCGCGACCGCCGGTGGCGTCCCGCTCTAGGCGAGCGCGGCGTCGAGCGCGGCCTGCACGTGGAGCGTGGTGCAGGGGAAGACCGGCAGCTCGACGTCGGCCTGCTTGACCAGCAGCTCGAGCTCGGTGCACCCGAGCAGCACGCCGCCGGCGCCCGCGTCCCACAGCTCCTCGATGATCGAGACGACGCGGCTGCGCGTGCGGGGCAGCACGACGCCGTGGACGAGCTCCTCGTAGATGGCGTCGTTGAGGAAGTCGTGGTGCGCGGTGTCGGGCACGATCACGGACAGCCCGTGGCTCGCGAGCCGGTCGACGAAGAACGACTCCGACATCGCGACCTTCGTGCCGATCAGGCCGACGGTCTCCACGCCCGAGGCGCGCACCGCGGCCGCGACGACGTCGGCGAGGTGGAGGACCGGGATGTCGACGGCCTCCTCGACCTGGTCGGCGACCTTGTGGAACGTCGTCGTGCAGAGCAGCAGGAAGTCGGCACCCGCGCGCTCGACGCCCTGCGCGGCATCGGCCAGCAGCGCGCCGACCTGGTCCCAGCGCTCGTCGTCCTCGAGGTGCGTGATCTCGGCGAAGTCGACGGTCGTCAGTCGCCAGGCGCGGGCTGGCGAGGCCGCCCAGCCGCTCGCGCATCCCGAGGTTGAGGTCGCGGTAGTAGGCCGCGCTGCTCTCCCAGCTCATCCCGCCGACGAGTCCGATGGTCTTCACGCGCGGCAGTCTTCCACGACTCAGGTGCGGTGCACCTTGTGTGCCGCGGCTTGGGCACGCGGCTTGATGACGAGCTCGTCGATGTCGACGTGGGACGGCCGCGTCGCCACCCACGCGATCGCGTCGGCCACGTCCTCGGCGAGGAGCGGGTGGTCCACGCCGGCGTACACCGCGTCGGCCTTGGCCTGGTCGCCGCCGAAGCGCACCAGCGCGAACTCGTCGGTGCGCACCATGCCCGGCGCGACCTCGCAGATGCGGATCGGCTCGCCGTTGAGCTCGAGGCGCAGCGTCTCGGAGACCACCTTCACCGCGTGCTTGGCGGACGTGTAGCCGGCGCCGCCCTCGTAGGCCCAGCGTCCCGCGGTCGAGCCGACGTTGACGATGACGCCGTCGCCGCTGGCGCGCAGTGCGGGGAGGAGCGCCTGGGTGACGCGGACGAGACCGAGGACGTTGACCTCGTACATCCACCGCCAGTCGTCGATCTCGGCGTCCTCGACGCGGTCGGTGCCGACGGCGCCGCCGGCGTTGTTCACCAGCACGTGGCACACGGGCACGGCTGCTGCGAGGGCGGCGACCGAGTCGGCGTCGTTGACGTCGCAGGTGAGCGCCGTGCCGCCGATCTCGGCGGCCAGCTCCTCGATCCGGTCGGTGCGCCGGGCCGCGCACACGACGTGGAAGCCCTGCGCGGCCAGGGCGCGCGCGCTCGCGGCGCCGATGCCGCTGGAGGCGCCGGTGACGACGGCGGTGCGGGACGGGGTCTGCTCTTGGTTCATGCATCCATCCTGCCAAGATGTGCTGAAGGATGGGCAGGTGATCATCGCGGCGGCCGACGGTTCGGCACTCGGCAACCCCGGTCCGGCCGGCTGGGCGTGGTACGTCGACGACGGCTGCTGGGCGTCCGGCGGCTGGCCGCGCGGCACCAACAACATGGGCGAGCTGATGGCCGTCCTCGACCTGCTCCAGCAGACCGCGCACGTCGACGACGAGCTGCACGTCTTCTGCGACAGCAAGTACGTCATCGACTCGGTGACGAAGTGGATGCCGGGCTGGAAGCGCAAGGGCTGGAAGAAGAGCGACGGCAAGCCGGTGCTCAACGTCGAGCTGATGAAGGCGCTCGACGCCGCCATGGAGGGACGCCGCGACCGCGTCCGCTTCGAGTGGGTGAAGGGCCACGCCGGCCACGAGCTCAACGAGGCGGCCGACAAGCGGGCCAACGCTGCCGCGACGGCGTACCAGCGCGGCGTCGAGCCCGACGCCGGCCCCGGCTTCGTCGGCGGCAGCCGGGCCCACCCGGCGGCCACCGTCGGCCAGGTCGAGGAGGAGCCGGACCTCTTCAGCGAGCTGGGCGGCGCCCCCGAGCTCTCCGACGAGGAGCACGTCGTCGCCATGGAGCGGGCGATGCTCGGCGACGAGGTCCGCACGGACCGCGCGGCGATGGCCGCCCTGCTGCACCCCGACTGGCAGGAGGTCGGCCGCTCCGGGCGGCTCTGGACCCGCGACGACCTCGACGAGCTCGGTCCGATCGCCCCGGTGGACTTCGAGGTGGTCTCGACCGACCGGCTGGGCCCCGACACCATCCTGCTGCTCTGGCGTACGTCGACGGCGGACCGCTCGACGCTGCGCAGCACGCTCTGGGTGCGCACCGGCGGCCAGTGGCGGGCCCGCTTCCACCAGGGCACCGACGAGCCGTGAGTGCCCACGGGGCCACATGGGACACTCGTCGGGATGAATCCCGCCAGGCTCGCCGCCGCAGCCGCCCTCCTGGGTGGTCTGCTCTGGATCGCGCACGCGCTGCTCGGCGGCGGCACCGACCCCGTGCCCGCGACGCTGCACTTCGTCGGCCTCGGCTTCATCATCGTGGCCGCCGCCGTCTTCGGCAGCACGCTGGTCAAGAGCGACGCCGTGGCCATGCGCGTGGTCGTGGGGCTGGCCTCGGGCCTGCTCGCGCTCGCCCTGGTCGAGGCGTTCCGGGTCACCGACAGCGGCTGGTACGACGGCTTCTGGGGCATCGTCGCCGCGCTCGTCGGCGGCCTTGCCCTCCTCCGCGGTCGCGGCACAGCAGCAGCGTCCGCCACGAGCCGGCGGCGCCCACTCCCGCTGACCCACCCTTCGGGGGCCTGATCGGGAATCCCGTGCACCTCCGCGAGGTTGCACCGGAGGTGCCCGACTGCGGGCGACGCGGCACGGGGCGGACGAAGGAGACCAGCGTGGGCGAACGGGTGGCGATGATCAGCCTCCACACCTCACCCCTGGACCAGCCGGGCACGGGTGACGCGGGCGGGATGAACGTCTACGTCATCGAGCTCGCGAAGCGCCTCGGAGCGCAGGGCATCGACGTGGACGTCTTCACCCGCGCCACGTCGTCGGCGCTCCCGCAGGTGGTCGAGGCGGCCGAGAACGTGCTCGTGCGCCACATCGCCGCCGGCCCGTTCGAGGGGCTCGCCAAGGGCGAGCTGCCCGGCCAGCTGTGCACCTTCGCCCGCGAGGTGCTGCGCACGGAGGCGCTGCAGCCGCTCGGCCACTACGACGCGGTCCACTCCCACTACTGGCTGTCCGGCCAGGTCGGCGCGCTCGCGCGTGACCGGTGGAACGTGCCGCTCGTGCACTCGATGCACACGATGGCCAAGGTCAAGAACGAGGCGCTCGCCGTCGGTGACACCCCCGAGCCGATGTCGCGGGTGATCGGGGAGGAGCAGGTCGTCGAGGCCGCCGACCTCCTCGTCGCCAACACCGACACCGAGGCGCGCCAGCTCGTCGACCTCTACGACGCCAGCCCGGACGCCGTCGAGGTGATCCACCCGGGCGTCGACCTCACCGTGTTCGCCCCGCGCGACCGCGCCGAGGCACGGCGCACGCTCGGCCTGCCCGAGGACGCCGCCGTGCTGATGTTCGCCGGCCGGATCCAGCCGCTCAAGGCGCCCGACGTGCTGCTCCGCGCGGTCGGGGTGATGCTCGCGGACGACCCGTCGCTGCGCCAGCGACTCGTCGTACCCATCGTCGGTGGACCCTCCGGCTCCGGCCTCGAGCACCCCACCGCGCTGGCCGACCTCGCCGCCGAGCTCGGCATCAGCGACGTCGTACGTTTCGTGCCGCCGGTGGCGCAGAGCGAGCTGGCCGTCTGGGCGTCGGCCGCCACGGCGGTGGCCGTGCCGTCCTACAACGAGTCGTTCGGCCTCGTCGCCGTGGAGGCGCAGGCGACCGGTACGCCCGTCGTGGCCGCCGCCGTCGGTGGACTGACGACCGTGGTGCGCGACGGCGTCAGCGGCCTGCTCGTCGACACCCACGAGCCCCGCGACTGGGCCGCCGCGCTGCGCCGGCTCGTCGACGACCCCGCTCTCGTGGAGAGGCTCGGCCGGGGCGCGATCGCCCACGCGCAGGACTTCAGCTGGGAGCACACCGCCGAGCGCACGCTGGTCGCCTACGAGCGCGCCGCCGGGCGGATGCGTGCTGAGATGGTGTCGTGAAGGAGCTCGAGACCGTCCGTGCCTACCTCGCGGACAACGAGATCGAGCACGAGGAGACCTCGCGCGAGGGCGTCGACGGCGCGAGCTTCTCGCTGAGCCTGCCCGGCGAGAAGAAGCTCCAGACCCCGGTCCGGCTCGACGTCGGCGCGCACGCCCTCGGCGTGCACGCGTTCGTCTGCCGCAACCCCGACGAGAACCATGCCCGGGTCTACCGGTGGCTGCTCGAGCGCAACCTGCGGATGTACGCCGTCTCGTTCGCCGTCGACCACGCCGGGGACATCTACCTCGAGGCTCGGCTGCCGCTCGCCTCGGTCACGCCCGACGAGCTCGACCGCGTCCTGGGCTCCGTCCTGGCCAACGCCGACGAGTCGTTCAACGCGATCCTCGAGCTCGGCTTCGCCTCGTCCATCCGCAAGGAGTGGGAGTGGCGGATCTCGCGCGGCGAGTCGACCCGCAACCTCGAGGCCTTCCGCGGCTGGCTCGAGCAGTAGCCCTCAGCCGGCCTTCGGCTTCTTCCGCGTCATCAGCACGCCGACGATCGCGAGCGCACCGCCGACGAAGGTCAGCGACGGCGGCACCTCGTCGATGGTCAGCCAGGCGACGAGCGTGGCGATCCCCGGGACGAGGAAGGTCGTCAGTGACAGGGCGCCGGCGTCGGTGTGGGTGAGCGCGTAGGCCCAGGTGGTGAAGGCGACCGCGGTGGGCAGCACGCCGAGGTAGACGATCCACCACAGCTCGGCGCCGCCGTCGGCCACGATGCCCGGCAGGTCCCCCGAGAACGGCAGGCAGATGACGGCGCCGGTGAGGAACGACACGAAGACGACCTGCACGGACGGCAGCCGCCGCAGCAGCACCTTCTGGGTCAGCACGCCGACGGCGTACATCGCCGCGGCGAGGAGCACCAGCAGCACGCCGACCAGGCTGGCGTCGGCGTCCGTCGAGGAGCCGCGCGCGATCACCGCGACGCCGGCGAACCCGACGACCATCCCGCCGAGGAGCCAGCCGTGCAGGCGCTCGCCGAAGAGCGGAACGGCCAGGAGCGCGACGATGACCGGCCCGATCTGGATGATCATCGCCGCGGTGCCGGCGTCGACGTGGCGCTCACCGGCGTTGAGGGCGAGGTTGTAGATGCCGAACCAGCCGATGCCGCCCAGCGCGAGCAGCGTCCACTCGCGGCGCGTCGGGGCGACCCAGCCGCGCCGCAGCACCAGCGGCAGGACGACGAGCGCCGCGACGAGCAGGCGGCCGGCCCCGAGGGCCCCGGGGCTGACGTCGTGCGCGACGTGGCGGATCACCACGAACGCCGAGGCCCACATGACGAGCGTGATGGCACCGGCCGTGACCGGCAACCACGTCGGCGGTGCAGTGGTCGCGGTGGGCGTCGTGTCGGTGGTCGTCACGGGTCAAGCGTAGGTACGGTCATGACCGGCCGCCAGCGCATTTCGGACGTCGTACGCCGACATCCCGCCGGAGCCTCCGGTCAGAGATCCAGCTTGTAGCCGAGCCCGCGGACCGTCACGAGGTAGCGCGGGTCGCTCGGGTCGGGCTCGAGCTTGGCGCGCAGCCGCTTGACGTGGACGTCGAGGGTCTTGGTGTCGCCGACGTAGTCGGAGCCCCAGACGCGGTCGATGAGCTGGCCGCGGGTGAGCACGCGGCCCGGGTTGCGCAGGAACATCTCGAGCAGCTCGAACTCCTTGAGCGGCAGCCGCTGCTCGGTGCCGTCGACCGTGACGACGTGGCGCTCGACGTCCATCCGCACCGGGCCGGCCTCGAGCGTGTCGGGCATCAGCTCGGGCTCCTGGCCGCGGCGGAGCACCGCGCGGATCCGGGCGACCAGCTCACGCGGGGAGTAGGGCTTGGTGACGTAGTCGTCGGCGCCGAGCTCGAGGCCGACGACCTTGTCGACCTCGTCGTCCTTGGCGCTGACCATGATCACCGGCACCGACGACGTCTGCCTGATCTGGCGGCACACCTCCGTGCCCGGGACGCCGGGCAGCATCAGGTCGAGGAGCACGATGTCGGGGCCGAAGCGGTCGAACTCGGTGAGGGCGGTGTTGCCGTCGGCGGCGATCGCCACCTCGTAGCCCTCCTTGCGCAACATGTAGGCGAGCGCGTCGCTGTAGCTCTCTTCGTCCTCGACGACGAGTACGCGTGTCATGAGCGGGTCTCCTGCTGTGTTCTGCGGACCGGTGGGACGGACCTGGCGATGGGTCGGGCGTCGGGGTCGACGGGTACGACGACCTCGACCGGGGTGGTGCCCGAGCCGTGCTCGGGGCTGGAGTTGCGGGGGAGGGTCAGGGTGAAGGTCGAGCCCTGGCCCTGCACCGACCACACCGAGATGTCGCCGCCGTGGGTGGCGGCCACGTGCTTGACGATCGCGAGGCCGAGGCCGGTGCCGCCCGTGGAGCGGTGGCGGGCCGGGTCGACGCGGTAGAACCGCTCGAAGATCCGCTCGATGTCCTCGGCGGGGATCCCGATGCCCTGGTCGACCACGGACACCTGCACCTGCTCGCCCTCGGAGCGGGTGGTGACGACGACCCGCGAGCCGTTGCTGGAGTAGGCCACGGCGTTGGCGACGAGGTTGCTCACCGCGGCGCCGATCAGCTCCTGCGAGCCGAACACCTCGAGCCCGTGCTCGCCGCGCGACTCCACGGTGATCTCCTTCGCCGCGGCCTCCATCGCGCTGGTGTCGACCGCGGTGGCGACGGCCGTGTCGAGGTCGACCATCACCGGCTTCTCCAGCGGGTCGTGGGCCTGGAGCCGCGACAGCTCGATGATCTGCTGGACGAGCTTGGACAGGCGGTCGCTCTCGGTGCGCATCCGGCCGGCGAAGCGCTGGACGGCCTCGGGGTCGTCGGAGGCGTCGTTGACCGCCTCGGCGAGCAGCCGGATGGCGCCCACGGGGGTCTTGAGCTCGTGGCTGACGTTGGCCACGAAGTCGCGACGCACCTCCTCGACGCGCTTCTCGCGGGTCCGGTCCTCGACCAGCGCGAGCACCAGCCGGGCGCCGAGCGGCGCGACGCGGGCGGTGAGGGTGCGGGCGGTGCCGCCGGCGGGCGCGGGCAGGACGAGCTCGCTCTCGCGGATCTGCCCGTCGCGACGCACCTGCGCGACGAGCTCGAGCAGCTCGGGCACGACGAGGGTGTTGCCGCGCACCAGCCCGAAGGCGTACGCCGGCGCGGACGCCTTGAGGACGTGGTCGGACTCGTCGACGACGACCGCGCTCGACCGCAGGATGCTGAGCACCGCTGCGACACCGGCCTGGACGACGGGCTGCTCGACCTCGGGGAGGGTGTGGCGCTGGCGGTCGCTGATGTGCCACGCGAGCACCGCGCCGCCCGCCATGACGGCCCCGACGATCGCGGCCAGACCAGCCTGCATCGTCGGATCCACGCTCACATCGTACGCACCGGCGCACCGCCGCCCGCCCCGATGGACGCCCGGCGCCGAGTGTTCACGCGCCGTTCATCGCTCACCGACGTCTGTTCGCTTCGGCTGCCTACTGTCTGGTGCATGCGTGAGGCTTTCCATGACCAGCTCGACGGCATCTTCGCCGACCTGTCCGACATCTGCGGCCTTGTCGAGGTCGCCGTCCACGAGGCCACCAAGGCACTGATGACCGGCGACGTGCACACCGCCGACCAGGTCATCAGCAGCGACAAGGCGATCGACGACGCGCGCGAGCGGGTGGACGACACGTCGTTCCAGCTGCTGTCGCTGCAGCAGCCCGTCGCCGGTGACCTGCGGATGATCGTCTCCGCCCTGCGGATGGTCAGCGAGCTCGAGCGGATGGGCGACCTCTCGGTGCACGTCGCCAAGATCGCCCGCCTGCGCGTGCCGCAGGTCGCGGTGCCCGAGGAGCTGCGCCCGACGATGGGCCGCATGGCCGAGGTGGCCGAGGACATGGTCCGCCGGGTGCGCGGCATCATCATCGACCGCGACGTCGAGGCAGCCATCGAGCTCGGCCGCGACGACGAGGTGATGGACCAGCTCCGGCGCCGCAGCTTCACCGAGCTGCTCTCGACCGACTGGAAGCACGGCGTGGAGGCCGCGGTCGACATCGCCCTGCTCGGTCGCTACTACGAGCGGATCGCCGACCACTCCGTGTCGGTCGCCAACCGCGTCGTCTTCGTGGTCACCGGCGAGCGCCCCGAGCGCGACTGACGTACCCCTGCCTCCGCTGAGCGGTGGCGGAGCCACATTCCGCGCGTCGCGAGTGTGGGTGGACCACCGCCCGTCCGCGTGTCGTACGACGGCGCGCGGGCAAGCGGTGGCGGAGCCACGTTCGGCGGCTCAGGAATGTGGGTGGACCACCGCTCGAAGGTGGGTCAGCGGCCCTGGTTCGCCACGGCGGCGGCAGCCTCGGCGGCGGCCTCGGGGTCGAGGTACTCGCCACCGGCGACCGTCGGCTTCATCGACTCGTCGAGGCGGTAGAGCAGGGGCATGCCGGTCGGGATGTTGAGCCCGGCGATGTCCTCGTCGCTGATGCCGTCGAGGTGCTTGACGAGCGCGCGGAGGCTGTTGCCGTGGGCGGCCACCAGGACGGTCTTGCCGCTCTGGAGGTCGGGCACGATCTCGGCGTCCCAGTAGGGCAGGAAGCGCGCGATGACGTCCTTGAGGCACTCGGTGCGGGGCAGCTCGTCGCCGAGGTCGGCGTAGCGCGGGTCGCCGGCCTGCGAGAACTCGTCGGAGTCGTCGAGCGGCGGCGGGGGCACGTCGAAGGAGCGGCGCCAGAGCATGAACTGCTCCTCGCCGTACTCCTCGAGCGTCTGCTTCTTGTCCTTGCCCTGGAGTGCGCCGTAGTGGCGCTCGTTGAGCCGCCACGAGCGCTTGACCGGGATCCAGTGGCGGTCGGCGGCGTCGAGCGACAGGGCGGCGGTGTTGATCGCGCGGCGCTGGAGCGAGGTGTGCACGACATCGGGGAGGATGCCGGCCTCCTTCATCAGCTCGCCGCCGCGGACGGCCTCGCCGCGACCCTTCTCGGTGAGGGCCACGTCGACCCAGCCGGTGAAGAGGTTCTTGGCGTTCCACTCGCTCTCGCCGTGGCGGAGGAGCACGAGGGTGTGGGTCACGAGGCGTCCATGCCTTCCCAGTAGCCGGTCTCGTTCGAGACGACCGGGACGTTGAGCGAGATCCGCTCGCCGTTGCCGAAGTCGACGGTCAGCGGGACGACGTCGCCCGCGGTGAACTCGCCGGTGAGCACGATGCCGGCGGCGGGCTCGGCCAGGTTGACCAGGCCGCCGGCGGGGATCGTGATCGGCTCGAACTCCGCGGCCGTCACGGTGGCGTCCTGGCCGGCGACGGCGGTGAAGGTCTCCTCGGCGTCCGGGCTGTTGTTGGCCAGTGACGCCACGAAGGTGCCCGAGCCCTCGGCTGCCGAGACCACGACGGCGGAGAGCACGTCGACGTCCCCCTCGCGGTTGTTGGCGCCGCTGCCCGGCGTGTAGACGCGGTCGGTGGCGTAGTCGAAGCCGCAGGAGGACAGCGGAGCGGCGAGCGCGACGACGGTTGCGGCGCTCACGAGGAGTCGATGCTGCATGGCGCACAGCCTAGCGTCGGCCGGCGCCGCTGCTGAGCCCGGCTCAGGTGAGCCCGACCGTGCGTCCGGCGACGACGATGCCGACCACCACGAGGGCGGTGAAGACGCCGGCGATCAGCAGCAGCCGGGGGGTGCCGGTCCTGAGCGCGAGCACCATCGGGAGCGAGCGCTCGCCCTCCTCGTGGTCCTGCACGAGGCCGGGCAGGGCGGACAGCAGGTGGAGGCCCAGGCCGAGGGCGGCGGCGAGGACGGTCATCGCGACGGTGGGCGGCGTCGTCGTGCCGACGCCGTTCCAGCCGCCGTACGCCAGGAACGCCGGGTAGAGCGCGAAGCTCACCATCCACGGCAGGAACGAGAGCACGCGCGCGTGGAGGTAGCGGTCGCCGACGGCCGAGACGGCCACGACCGCGAGGTAGGCGAGCCCGGCGCGGCGGCCGTGGGCCACGGCGAGGGGTACGACGAGGAGCACCGCGCAGGTGAGCGCGAACCACACCGTCCCCGGGTCGAGCCCCCGGACGAGCGGCTTGTCGGGCCGGTGCCGCTCGTCGCGGCGCCGGTCGGTCAGGTCGTCGGCCCAGCCGATGATGGCCTGGCCGACCAGCACGGTGGCCACCACGAGGCCCACCTCGCGCAGCGGCCGACCGGTGACCGCGGCCGCCGTGCCGAGCCCGATCGCCATGCTGATCGCGTGTCGCGGCTGTGCCGCCAGCAGCAGGAGCACGGCGGGAGGCGTGGGCATGGCGGAAGTATGCCCGGCGGCGTCCGGGGAGGGGGTGCGACCACAGGAACTGCCGATCTGTCAAGCCCGCAAGGGGCCTCTGACCTGCACAAACGCGTCAGGAGGTCGATTCGAACCCGTGTTAGAATGGTCACCTAGGAAAGGGAACTGAACATATGACTTTCACCGTTGGCGAAACGGTCGTCTATCCCAATCACGGGGCCGCTGTCATCGAGGAGATCGAGACGCGGACGATCAAGGGAGAGGACCGCGAGTACCTCGTCCTCCGGATTGTCGCCCAGCAGGACCTGGTCGTTCGCGTGCCGGCCTGCAACCTCGATCTCGTCGGCGTCCGTGACGTCGTCGACAAGGAGGGCCTCGACCGCGTCTTCGACGTGCTGCGGGCCGCCCACGTCGAGGAGCCGACCAACTGGTCGCGCCGCTACAAGGCCAACCTGGAGAAGCTGCACTCCGGTGACGTCATGAAGGTGTCGGAGGTCGTGCGCGACCTGTGGCGCCGCGAGCGTGACCGCGGGCTGTCGGCCGGCGAGAAGCGGATGCTGGCCAAGGCGCGCCAGATCCTGGTCTCGGAGCTGGCCCTGGCCGAGAAGACCAACGAGGACAAGGCGGAGGCCACGCTCGACGAGGTGCTCGCCTCCTGAGCCTGTACGACGCCGATCGAGGCCCCTGGGACGAAGGTCCCCGGGGCCTCGGTCTCGTTCTGGACGACGAGCGCGGCTCCCTGCCCTACGAGCTCGTCCACGGCGAGGCGCTCGTGGCGTGCGCGGCGTGGGCACTGGGCGAGTCCGGGGTCGACCTCGTCGACGCCAGCGTGACCTGGGACGGCCTGGTCGACTCCGGCGAGGACGTGGTGCTGCACGACGCGCTCTGCCCGATGACGCCGCCGGCCTTCATCGCCGACTGCCTCGCGCAGGCACGCGCCACCGGCGACGTCGTGGTCGGTGTCCGTCCGGTCACCGACACCGTCAAGGTCGTCAGCGACGACCGGGTCGGCGCGACGCTGGACCGCGACGACCTCGTGGCGATCACCTCGCCACTGGTGCTGCCGGCCGGCGTCGTGGCACGGCTGGACCGGCGGCCCGCCACCGACCTCGCCCGCGCCGTGGCCGACCTGGCCGCGGCGGGTCACCGGGTCCGGCTGGTCCCGGCGCCGTCCGAGGGGCGGCGGGTGTCGTCGGTCGAGGACGTGCGTCTGCTCGACGCCCTCACGTCCTCCCGCGACCCGGCCGGGCTGAGCTCCGCCGCGAGCGCCACGTCCTCGGGGAAGGTGACCTTGAGGTTGAGCGAGGTGCTCGGCACGGCGGCGACCGGCACGTCGGCGTACGCCGCGACGCAGGCCGCGGTGTCGGTGCCCTCGAAGCCGTCGTCGGCCGCCGCCCGGTAGGACGCCAGCAGCACGTCGGCGCGGAAGGCCTGCGGCGTCTGCACCGCCCCCGCGTCGTCGGGGACCGGGGTCAGGTCGGCGTGGAGCAGGCGGGCGACCGGCACGACCGGGATCGCCCCGCCCACCTCGCGGGCGGCGTCGACCACGGCCTGCCAGAGCGCGAGCCCGGCGAGCGGGCGCGCGCCGTCGTGCACGACGACGACGTCGACCTCGCCCGAGGCGACGTCGTCGGCCAGCACCTGGAGGGCTGCCCACTCCGACGCGTGGCGGGTGGCCCCGCCGTCCACCACGAGCACCTCGCGGTCGCCGAGGTGCGGCGCCACGGCGGCCTCGACGGCGGCACGGTCCTCGGGGCGCACGACGAGCACGAGGCGGCGTACGTCGGGGAGCGCCAGGGCGTCGCGCACCGACCACACCAGCACCGGCACGTCGCGCAGGGGGAGGAGCACCTTGTTGACCTCGGCGCCGACGCGGGTGCCCGAGCCGGCGGCCAGGATGACGACGGCCGTGCCGGTCATGGACGCGTGACCAGCGCGGTGGCGATGGCGGCGACGCCCTCGCCGCGGCCGGTGAGGCCGAGCCCGTCGGTCGTGGTGGCGGAGAGGCTGACCGGGGCGCCGAGCGCCTCCGACAGCGCGGCGGTCGCCTCGTCGCGTCGCGGGCCGAGGCGCGGCACGTTGCCGATCACCTGCACGGCCACGTTGCCGATCTCCCAGCCGGCGTCGCGCACGCGGCGCGCGGTCTCGGTGAGCAGCGCGACGCCCGAGGCCCCCGCCCACTCGGGCTCCGAGGTGCCGAAGTTGGTGCCGAGGTCGCCGAGCCCGGCGGCGGAGAAGAGCGCGTCGCAGGCGGCGTGTGCGGCCACGTCGGCGTCGGAGTGCCCCTCGAGCCCGGCGGGCTCGTCGGGCCACGCGAGTCCGGCGAGGTGCATCGGCACGCCGGGCACCAGTCGGTGGACGTCGGTGCCGATGCCGATGCGCACGCCGTAAGCGGGCTGTAAGGACGTCACGTCGGCATCATGCCCGGTCACGCGTCACAATTGAGACGTGACCGGACACGTGACTGATCGCCGCCCGCCGTGGGCACTCGCCGGGGTCCTGGCCGGACTGGCCGGACTCGCGACGAGCTATGCCGCCGCCAACGTCCTCAGCATCCGCGAGTCCCCGGTGGTGGCGGTCGCCGAGTCGGTCATCAAGCTCACCCCGGGCGCGGCCGCCGAGCGCGCGATCTCCGTGCTGGGCACCTACGACAAGCCCGCCCTCGTGACGGGCATCCTCGTGCTCCTCCTCGGCTGCTTCGCCGGTGCCGGCCTGCTGGCGCGCGGTGCCTGGTGGCGACCGATGCTGGTGTGGGTCGCGCTCGCCGCGCTGGGCCTCGCGGCCGTCACGTCGCTGCCCAGCTCGGGAGGCACGGACATCATCCCGATCGGCGTCGGGCTGGTCACCTGGGTCGCCGTGCACTCGGCCCTCGTCGACGCACTGCGTCGCGGCCGCCAGCGGCCCGACCTCGAGTCGCGTGAGCGCCGGGTCTTCCTGATGGTCGCCGGTGCGGTGGCGGTGGCGACCGTGGGCCTCGCGACCGCCGGTCGTTTCGTGGGTGCCGGTCGTCGTCACGTCGAGTCGAGCCGTCGGCTGCTGCGCATCCCGGGCGTCACCCGCCGCGAGGTGCCCGCCCGCCACCTCGGTCGGCCTGACCGGCATCGCGCCGTGGCAGACGCCCAACGAGGACGTTCTACCGGATCGACACCGCCATCGCGCTGCCCACGATCGCGCCGGAGGACTGGTCGCTCCGCATCCACGGGCTCGTCGACCGCGAGCTCGTGCTGAGCTACTCCGACCTCGTCGCCCGGCAGCTGACGGAGTCGTGGATCACCCTCAACTGCGTGAGCAACGAGGTCGGTGGCGGCCTGGTCGGCAACGTGCGCTGGAGCGGCGTACGCATCGCCGACCTGCTGGCCGAGGTCGGCGCCAGCGCCGACGCCGACTGCGTCTTCCAGACCTCGCACGACGGCTGGTACTGCGCGACGCCCGCTCGCGGCGCTGACCGACGACCGCGACGCGATGCTGGCCGTCGCCATGAACGGTCGCCCGCTCCCGATCGAGCACGGCTTCCCGGTCCGCACCGTCGTGCCGGGCCTCTACGGCTACGTCTCGGCCACCAAGTGGGTCGTGGACTACGAGGTCACCACCTTCGACAAGGCCGTCGGCTACTGGACCGACAAGGGCTGGTCCGCCGAGGGACCGGTCAAGATCGCCTCGCGCATCGACGTGCCGCGCTCGGGCGACGACGTCGAGGCCGGCGAGGTGCAGATCGGCGGCGTCGCCTGGCACCAGCACACCGGCATCGAGGCCGTGGAGGTGCAGGTCGACGGCCGCGAGTGGGAGCGCGCCGAGCTCGGCGAGGTGCCGTCGGTCGACACGTGGGTGCAGTGGAAGGTCGCCGTCGACATCCCCGAGGGCGACCACACGGTGCGGGTGCGGGCGATCGGCAAGGACGGCGCGACCCAGACCGACGTGATCGCGCGGCCCGACCCCGACGGGTCGACGGGCCAGCACACGATCGAGATCAGCGCCTCCTGATTCGGCCTAGCCGTTGCGGATGACGTACGCCGTCCCGCCGGAGGCGGCGATCCAGATCCGCTCGAACTGTGCCCGGTCGTAGACGCGGCGCACCTCGGCGTTCGTCGCACCGGCCGGGTCGTTGACCACGACGTCGCCGTCGGCCTCGAAGCCGACGATCACCATCAGGTGGCCGTTGCTCGCCGAGATCGGCGCTCCCGTCAGCTGGTTGCGGCCGAACGCGACGGAGACGACCAGCGGCACCCCGGCGGCGATGTAGTCCTCCGCCTCGCGCAGCCCGCTCATCCGCGTGACGTAGGAGTCGCCGCCGACGAGGGTGGCCGCGTAGGCGGTGTTGAAGGCCCAGTTGCCGGTGCCGTCGTAGCCGTGGTCGTAGACCATCTTGGCGGTGTGGTCGACGACCGCGTCGACGTGACCGGGCGTGATGCCGGTCGGCGCGGGGGAGATGCCGTAGTAGCCCAGCACCATCGCGGTCGACGTCGCCGAGCACCACGCCTCGCCGCCGCCGCCCCACTGCGGGTAGTGCCCGTCGTGCACCATCTGCGACAGCGTCGGGACGGGGAGGACCGTGCCGACCGCCGGGCCGGGTGTCGAGGTGGGTCGCGGCGCGGTCGCGTCGAGCGACGCGACACCGCCGACGCGCTCGAGGCTCACCGCCAGGCTCGACCCGCGTGGGCGCATGAGGGTGACGCGCACCTGCCACGACGCGATCGCGGAGGCGGCGTACCACGTGTCGACGCTGACGCGGCCGAGGTCGTCGGACTGCCCGGAGTACGTCGTCCGCGCGACGGGGCGCCCGGTGCGGGACCAGTCGGCCATGGTGTCCCAGCTGCCGGTGGTCCCGTCGGTGCCCATCGCGCGCACCTCGACGCGGACCAGGCTCTTGCCGGGCGTGGTCGCCTCCCAGGTCGGGATGAGGGCGGTCGCGTCGAAGCCCGGCGTGGACCACGGCGACGTCCAGGTGCCGGCCTCGTAGCGACGGCCCGCGACCGTGCGCGGCCTGGCCTTCAGCAGCGACACCTGGCCGCGACCGAGCTTCAGCCCGGCCCGGGTGCCGGCCTTGAGGTCGGCGTACGAGCTCCACGACACCAGCGAGACGTGCGGCGTCGCCCGGACGCGCGGCTCGGCGTGGGCGGCGGACGTGGGCGTCAGTGCGCCGAGGACGAGCGGGAGCAGGAGGAGCGCGGCGGCGCGGCGTCGGAGCACCGGACGACGATACCCCGCTGAATCCCACCCGTCCCAGGAGTCACAGGACCTCGTGCGCGACACTTCTTCGTTGTCGCGCCTGCGCCCCTAGACTCGGCGGGTGACCCTGAGGCTCCACGACACCGCGACGCGCGAGACGCGCGACTTCGTCCCCCTGCAGCAGGGTCGGGCGGGGATCTACGTGTGTGGCCTCACCGTCCAGAGCGAGCCGCACGTCGGGCACGTCCGCTCGGCGGTGAACTTCGACGTGCTGCGCCGCTGGCTCACGGCCACCGGCTACACCGTCGACTTCATCCGCAACGTCACCGACATCGACGACAAGATCCTCGCCAAGTCCGCGGAGCAGGGCGTCCACTGGTACGCCCTCGCCGCCGCGATGAAGCGCGAGCTCGACCAGGCCCTGGCCGCGATCAACGTCCTCCCGCCGACGTACGAGCCGGGTGCGACCGGCCACGTCCCGGAGATCCTCGAGCTGATCGAGCAGCTCATCGCCCGCGGTCACGCCTACGCGGCCGAGGACGGCAGCGGCGACGTCTACTTCGACGTCCGGAGCTGGCCGGCCTACGGCGAGCTGACCCGCCAGAAGGTCGAGGACATGGAGCCCGCCGGCGACGCGGACCCGCGCGGCAAGCGCGACCCCCGCGACTTCGCGCTGTGGAAGGGGTGGAAGAAGGAGACCGAGCCGCAGACCGCGGCCTGGCCGTCCCCCTACGGCCCCGGGCGGCCCGGCTGGCACATCGAGTGCTCGGCGATGGCCGGCAAGTACCTCGGCCCCGCCTTCGACATCCACGGCGGCGGCGTCGACCTGCGCTTCCCGCACCACGAGAACGAGCAGGCCCAGTCGCGCGCGGCCGGCCGGCCGTTCTCGTCGTACTGGCTGCACAACGCCTGGATCACCACCGCCGGCGAGAAGATGAGCAAGTCGCTCGGCAACTCGCTGCTCGTCCCGTCGGTGCTCGAGCGCGTGCGCGGCATCGAGCTGCGCTACTACATGGTCTCGGCGCACTACCGCTCGCACGTCGAGTTCAGCTTCGAGGCGCTCGACGAGTCCGCGAAGGGCTTCCGCCGGATCGAGGACTTCCTCGACCGGGCGTCGGGCGTGGTGGGCGGCTGGTTCGCCTCGCTGCCGGACGCGTTCGTGCAGGCGATGGACGACGACCTCGGGACGCCGGCGGCCGTCGCGGTCATCCACGACTCCGTCCGCGAGGGCAACCGGCTGCTCGTCGACGGCGCCTCCGACGAGCTGAGCCAGAAGTTCGGCGAGGTCATCGCGATGCTCGACGTGCTCGGCCTCAACCCCGCCGACGAGGCGTGGGCCAACGGCGCCGGCGACGACGACAAGCTCACCGGCGTGATCGACGCGCTGGTGCAGGGACTGCTGGCCGACCGGACAGCGGCACGCGAGGCCAAGGACTGGGCCCGCGCCGACGCCATCCGCGACCAGATCAAGGCGGCCGGCATCGAGATCGAAGACACGCCCTCCGGGCCGAAGTGGAGCATCTGACATGGCTGGCAACTCCAAGCGCAAGGGCGCCATCAAGAAGACCGGCAAGGGCAACCCCACCGCCGGCTCGGGCGGTCGCGTCCGTCGAGGGCTCGAGGGCAGGGGGCCGACGCCCAAGGCGACGGACCGGCCCTACCACCAGGCGCACAAGGCGGCGAAGCGCGCCGAGAAGACCAAGGACACGCGAGCCAAGCGGCGTACGACGTCCGACGCCGAGTGGGCCGCCGGCCGCAACTCCGTCGTCGAGCTGCTGCGCGGCGGGGTTCCGGTGACCGCGATCTACGTCGCCGAGGGCGCCGAGCGCGACAACCGGCTGCGCGAGGCCTTCAAGCTCGCCGCGGAGCAGGGGGTCAAGCTGCTCGAGGTCACCCGCAACGAGATGGACCGGATGACGTCCGGCGCCGTCCACCAGGGTCTCGCGGCCCGCCTGCCGGCCTACGAGTACGCCCACGCCGACGACCTGCTCGACCGCGCCGACGAGGCCAAGGAGCCGGCGCTCATCGTCGCCCTCGACTCGATCACCGATCCGCGCAACCTCGGCGCCGTGGTGCGCTCGGCCGCCGGCTTCGGGGCGCACGGCGTGCTCATCCCCGAGCGTCGCGCGGCCGGCATGACCGCCTCGGCGTGGAAGACCAGCGCGGGCGCCGCCGCCCGGCTGCCGATCGCCCAGACGGTCAACCTGACGCGCCAGATCAAGGCCTACCAGGAGGCGGGCTGCATGGTCGTCGGCCTGGCCGCCGACGGCGACATCTCGCTGCCCGAGCTCGTCGCGCCCGGCGGGCTCGCCGAGGGACCGCTGGTCGTCGTCGTCGGGTCGGAGGGCACCGGCCTCGGTCGCCTGGTCGCCGAGACCTGCGACCAGATCGTCTCGATCCCGATGGCCGGGCAGCTGGAGTCCCTCAACGCCGGTGTGGCCGCCTCGGTCGCCCTCTACGCGATCTCGCAGGCCCGCCTCCGCTCATGAGTCGTCCGCGGCGGCTGCTCCTCGGCATCGCTTTGGTGAGCCTCAGCGTGGCGCTGGGCCTGTCCGTCGCCGCCTTCCTGTTCCTCACCAGCAGCCGGACCGTGGTCGTGGTCGGGCACGACACCGTCGTACGCCCCACGATCGCGCGCGACGCCGTGATCCAGACCGGGCCGATCCTGCCCGACTTCCGGATCCGCGACGTGGGCCCGGTCGGGGTCACGCTGAGCCTCGGCAAGACCCAGGTCGGCTCCATCGAGGAGCTGGTCGACCGCTACGCCTTGATCGCCGGTGACCCCGACGGCGCAGATCGCCAAGGTGCAGGGCGTGGTGCTCGACATGGCGGTGGCGGCGGCGGTCCGCGGGCTGGCGGTCGGCCTGCTGCCGGTCGTGGTCTTCCTGCTGCTGGGACGGCACCGGCGCGGCCAGCTCTTCCGCGGCCTCGGAACCCGGCAGGGACTGTTCGCCCTCGTCCTGCTGCTGGTGCTGCCCGCCTTGATCTGGCAGCCCTGGGAGTCGCCTGCGGAGAGGCAGGAGGAGCAGGGCAGGTGGGAGACCCTCGAGGACTACGTCGGCGCCGAAGCCGTGCTGCCGCGCGAGGTGCGCGACATCGAGATCCGGACCAGCGCCGTCACGACGAGCAGCAGGCGACTGGTGCTGAGCGCGCTCGGCACCTACAGCACGAGCAAGGACTTCTACTCCGACGCCGCGGCGGCCGCCGCCGACCTCGAGCTCCGCATCCCCGAGGAGGGCGAGACCGTCGCGCTGCTGGTGACTGACCGCCACGACAACATCGGCATGGACCGGGTCGCACGCGCCGTCGGGGAGGCGGCTGGTGCCACGGTCGTCCTCGACGGAGGAGACGACACCTCGACCGGTCAGCCGTGGGAGGCCTTCAGCCTCGACTCCCTGTCCGAGGCCTTCGACGGCTGGGACCGCTTCGGTGTCGCCGGCAACCACGACCACGGCGACTTCGTCAGCTCCTACCTGGCTGACCAGGGGTGGACCATGCTCGACGGCGAGGTCGTGGACGCCCCGTGGGGAGGCACGTTGCTCGGGGTGGACGACCCGCGTAGCAGCGGTCTCGGCAGCTGGCGCGACGAGACCGGCCTGAGCTTCGGCGAGGTCGAGACACGGCTGGCCGACGCTGCGTGTGCGGCCTCCGCCGATGGAGTCCGGGTGAGCACGGTGCTGGTGCACGACGCCAACCTCGGCCGCGAGGCGCTCAGTCGTGGGTGCGTCGACCTCGTGGTCGGCGGCCACACCCACGTGCAGGCAGGTCCCGACCCGGTGGTGGGCGACAACGACGCCGTCGGCTACCGGTGGACCAACGGCACCACCGGTGGGGCGGCGTACGCCATCGCGCTGGGCAGCAAGCCCCGCCGGAACGCCGACGTCAGCCTGGTGACCTACGCCGACGGACGACCCACCGGGCTCCAGTGGGTGCGACTGCGCACCGACGGCAGCTGGCGGGTCGGCGACTGGGCACCGATCGAGCCGGGCTGAGGAACCCCACGATCCCCAGCCCGGCCCGCGGGGTCAGAAGGCGCAGAGGACCCGCGCGTCGCCCACACGCCCCAGCCGTAGCCGCTTCCGCTGCCGCGCGAACCCGCTGACGTACTGCGTCCTGGAGGCGAAGGCGGAAGACTCCGGTGACGTCGAAGGTGACGCGCGTCGACGCCTGAGCGGAGGTCGATGATCCCGTGCGTACCGCTCGACGCGTGTCGGCGCGCACGAGCGGAACCGCGACCTTGAAGCCGGTGCTCCGAGCTCGAGTCGTCGAGCCCGATGGAAGCGTCGAAGCGTCGTGCAGGAGTAGCTGAGGTTCCACTCTCCCCACGGCTTGGCCTCCCACCAGAAGTCGGAGCTGTTGCAGACGGACTGCGAGTAGGTGCACGCCGGCGATGAACGCCGAGCCGTCGTCGAAGTCGCCAGGCTGTCCTGGACCGGTCACGGTCCGAGAGGTAGTACCAGCCGTAGACGGTCATCGACGCGGCGGCGCTCGTCGAGTCCTTGAGCCCGACGCCACCGGTGAATGACCACCCGCACCGGGACTGACTTGCCGGCGGTGCGAGAGGCTGGTCGTCGACGTCCAGGCGCCGTTCTGGCCACGACTGCGCGTACCGACACGACGCCCCACGACTCCGACGTGCTGCCGTCGGTAGGCCTGGACCTCGACCGTGCCGACCGTTGAGGTTCCCGCTGGCCGCACCCGACACCGTGAACGCCTGGCCGGCCTCGACCGTCGACGCGCTCTGCCCGGTGATGGAGACCGCGGTGGTCTGCTTCGGTTGCTGGCCCATGTGCACCAGGACGCTGTCGCACGCCCGCTTCACGCACGCCTTGTAGGTGCGGTCGCCGGCCTTCACGTCCTCGCGGTGGGTGAAGCGGCCCTTGCGGCTGGTCCGCTTGACCGCCTCGACGACCCACGACTTGCCCTTGGTCTTCTGGAAGATCGTGACGGAGACCCGTCCTCGCACCCCCTTGACGGTGCCGGTGAGCGTCACGATGCCGCCCTTCTTCACCCACTCCGGGGAGGCCGAGATGGTCACGCGGGCGCGCTGCGCCCTGTGGTCCGACGAGGGAGTGGCGGCGACCCCGGGTGCGGCGAGAAGGGTGAGCAGCAGTGCCGCGACGACGGCGTGGACCAGGCGCATGAGGGCCTCCGGTGGCTGGTGGCGGTGGTCCTCGGATCCTCCGTCGGCCGCCCGGTCGGCCGCACTCCCCACAAACGGGGGTCAGCCGATCACTCCGGGTCCGTGACCGCCTCGTCGCCGGTGATCGCCTCGTCCGGCTTGGTGGTCAGGAAGCGGTCGATGTAGTCGCGGGCGGTGTCGAAGATGTCGACCTGCTGGCCGGCCTGCTCGGAGAGGTACCAGCGGTGCTCGAGGATCTCGTGGAAGACCTCGGCCGGCTCGAGCTTGCCGGACGCGTCGGGCGGGATCATCGCCATGATCGGCTCGAAGATGCTGTGCATCCACTTGCTCGCCACGAGGTGCCGGTCCTCGCGGCCGAGGTCGAAGTGCGCGGTGAAGGCGGCGAGGTCGTTGAGCAGCCGACGGGCCTGGTTCTCCTCGACGCTCATGCCGGTCAGCGCCTGGATCTCCGCGGGCGTGGTGGCCGAGGTCGACCACCTTGGGCTGGATGCGGATGGTGTCGCCGTCGAGGTCGGTGACGATGTCGAGCTCGTCGACGTCGAAGCCGAGCTCGTTGAGCCGCTCCACGCGCTGCTCGATGCGCCACATCTCGTCGGCCCGGAACTCCTCGAGGCCGGTGAGCTCGCCCCACAGCGCCTCGTAGCGGGTGCGCAGGTGCTCGATGATCTGGAAGCCGTCGATCTCGTGCACGGCGCCGCTGGCCTCGAGGTCCATCAGCTCGGCGAAGATGTTCTCGCAGCCGACGGTGATGTCGTACTCCCGCATCCGCTCGCCGACGTCGTCGCGCAGCTCACCGGTCTCGGCGTCGACGAGGTAGGCCGAGAACTCGCCGGCGTTGCGGCGGAACAGCACGTTGGACAGCGACACGTCGCCCCAGTAGAAGCCGGCCAGGTGCAGGCGGACGAGCAGCACGACGATCGCGTCGATCAGCGTCGGCACGTGCTCCGCGGTCATGCCGCGGCTGAAGAGGCTGCGGTAGGGGAGGGAGAACTGCAGGTGCCGGGTGATCAGCGCGGCCGGCAGCTCCTCGCCGTCGGCGGACTCGCGGCCGGTGACGACGCCCTGCGGCACCACCGCGGGCATCCCGATCCGCTGGAGGTCGCGGAGCAGGCGGTACTCGCGGAAGGCGATGTCGTCCTGGGTCTCCTTGACGGCGTAGACCCGGTCGCCGAGCCGCACGATGCGCACGATGTGGCGCGACAGCCCGCGCGGGAGGGGTACGACGACGTCGTCCGGCCACTCCTCGAGCGGGAGGTGCCACGGCAGGCCGAGGATGGCCGGGTCCGGCCGGTTGGCGACGATCCGCATGGCCATGGGGTGACCCTAGGGCACGTCCTGGGCTAGTCGAGGGCCCAGATGTCGACGCGCGGGCCGTCGGTCGCCGGCACCTCCACGCCGTCGGGGCTGCTCGTGAGGTCGGCGCCGCCCGGCTCGGAGCCGAGCACGTGCCGGCCCGGTTCGAGCGGCAGTGCGAAGCCCGGCGCTGCGGCCCGCCGCGCGACGACGAGCACCGAGCCGTCGGGGTGCTCGCGCACGAAGGCGATGGTGTCGTCGTCGACGTGCGCCCACCGCAGTCCGCCGCGCCGGAGGGCGACGTGGGCACGACGCACCTGCGCGAGGTCGGCGTACGCCGCCAGGGTGGTGCGGTCCCAGTCGTCGGGCCGGTGCCACGGCATCGTGCGCCGCGAGTCCTCGCCGTTGACGCCCTCGAGCCCGATCTCGTCGCCGGCGAACAGCATCGGCACGCCGGGCAGGGTGAACTGCAGGCCGGCGGCGACCCGGTGCACGGCGGCGTCGCCGCCGACGACGGTGCGGATCCGGGCGGAGTCGTGGGAGCCGAGGATGTTCCAGCTCGACGCGGTCGCCCGCCAGCCCAGCGTGCCCTGCCACGCACGGAGCGTCTCGACGACGGTCGCGCCGTCACGTCGGGGGACCGGCACCGGCCGGCCGAAGGCGCGTGCGGGCGACGACGGGTCGCGCAGCCACGACCACACCGGCCACGAGAAGCCGGAGTAGTTCATCGTGCCGTGCCAGCCGTCGCCGTCGACGTCACCGGTCGCGTCGTGGTTGTGCTCGCCGATGACCCACGGGTCCTCGCGCAGCTCGGCGGCGGTGGCGCGCACCGCTCGGGCGACCTCGTGCGCGACGTCGATGTCGGCCAGCCGGCCGGTCATGTTGGCGACGTCGATGCGCCAGCCGTCGACGTCGTACGGCGGCCGGAGCCAGCGCCCGACCACCGAGTGCGGCCCCTCGACCATCGCGTGCCGGACGTCGTGGTTGGCGTGGTTGATCTTGGGCAGCGTGCCGTGGCCCATCCAGCACGCGTAGGTGCCGTCCTCCTCGAAGTAGTAGAAGGAGCGGTGCGGGTCGTCGACGCCGTCGACCGCCGACAGGAACCACTCGTGGGTGTCGCCGGTGTGGTTGGTCGTGAGGTCGCCCAGGATCCGCCAGCCGCGGGCGTGCACCGCGGAGCTCAGCCGGGCGTACGCCTCGTCGCCGCCGAGCAGCGGGTCGACCTCGGTGAAGGTGGTCGCGTTGTAGCGGTGGTTGCTCTCGCCCGGGAAGACCGGCGTCGTGTAGACGACGTCGGCGCCGACCTGCTCGACGTGGTCGAGGTGCTCGGTGATGCCGTCGAGGTCGCCGCCGTAGAGCTGCATCGGCGTGCGGGGGTCGCCGCCCTCGAAGCACACCTCGTCGTCCCACTCGGCCGCCAGCGCCCAGTCGGGGACCTCGCGCTCGTCGGCCGCCGCGGACCGCGCGAACCGGTCGGGGAACACCTGGTAGACGACCGCGTCGCGTCCCCAGTCCGGTGCCGACGGGAAGGCCGCGAGCCGGAAGTCGTTGCCGTCGGGGACGTCGTGGTCGACGGTGCCGGCGCCGGTCAGCCACTGCTGCGTGCCGTCGGTCCGGACGAGCAGGAACCGGTAGTGCGTGACCGGGTTGTGCACCGGCAGCGCCGCCTCCCACCACACGACGTCGCCGTCGGTGGTCGGAGGTGGTCGGGTGGAAGACCGGCTCGGCGTCGTACGTCGTCCGCAGCCAGATGGCGTCCACCGGGTCGGCGGCGTTGGTCCGGACCCGCACGGTCACCGTCTCGCCCAGGCCGGGCGCCTCGTCGGAGACGTAGAGCGGGGAGCCGTCGTGGTGCGGCAGGTGGAGGAGGCTCACGGGCCTCATCATCTCAGCCGGAGCGCCTGACTAGGATTGCCGCCGCGTCCCCCGGACGCACGCCGGTGTAGCTCAGAGGTAGAGCGCTTCTCTTGTAAAGAAGATGTCGCGGGTTCGACTCCTGTCACCGGCTCTCGGTCCCCGTCTGTCCACCATGGGATGTCGACGAGCATGCGCTTCCCTACGTCAGTTGACCGAGGGAAGTGCAGACCCACCGACATCCCATGGTGGACAGTCAGCGGACCTGCTCGACCCCGAACTCGCACGCCGGGTCGGCGATGGCGTCCTGGGCCGCGATGAGGCGCAGCTCGCGCTCGCCGGAGTCGAGGGTCTCCTTCAGCACCGCGAAGACCGACGAGGCCGTCCGGGCCAGCGCGTCGGCGGGGGAGCCGGTCTCCTTCAGGTGCGCGGTGAAGAGCGCGGCGGTGATGTCGCCGGAGCCGTTGGCCTTCATCGGGAGGCGGGGCGTGCTCACCAGCCAGGCGCCGTCACCGGTGACGGCGAGCATCTCGATCGTGTCGTCGGCCGCGCCTTCCCGGTCGACCGAGGTGACCAGCACCGTCGAGGGGCCGAGGCCGCGCACCTCGTCGACGGCGATGAGGATGTCGTCGAGGGACGACGTACGGCTGAGGGCGTCGCGGTCGGTGATGAAGCCGAGCTCGAACTGGTTGGGCGTCAGCACGTCGGCGACGGGGATGACCGTCGAGACGTACTTCGGCGGGATGGCCGGGTTCACGAAGCAGCCCGAGGTCGCGTTGCCCATGACGGGGTCGCAGGTGTACGTCGCCGCCGGGTTGGCCGCCTTGACCTGCGCGACCGCGTCGGCGATGACGTCCGCGATCTCCGGCGATCCCTGGTAGCCCGACAGGATCGCGTCGCAGGACTCGAAGGCGCCCCGCTCGCCGATGCCGGTGATCACCGCGGCGACGTCCTCGGCCGGGATCAGCGGCCCGCGCCACGCGCCGTACCCGGTGTGGTTGGAGAAGTTGACCGTCAGCACCGGCCACACCTCGTGGCCGAGGCGCTGGAGCGGGAAGACGGCCGCGGAGTTGCCGACGTGGCCGTAGGCGACGTGGGACTGGATCGAGAGGACGCGCATCCCCGAGTTATCCCGAGGTCAGGCCACCTGCAGCGACCGCTTCGAGAGCCCCATCCAGTAGCCGTCGATGACCTGGATGCCCGGTGCGTCGGCGGCCGTCGCTGCGCCGAGCGTCACGAACAGCGGCGTGTAGTGCTCGACGGTCGGGTGGGCGTACGGCATGCCCGGCGCCTTGGCCTTGTAGTCCGCCAGCAGGTCGACGTCGCCGCGGGCCAGCGCCTCGGCGGCCCAGAGGTCGAAGTCGACCGACCAGCCGGGAGCCTCGGCCTCGATGCGGAACTCCTTGAGGAACGGCAGGCCGTGGGTGAGGAAGCCCGAGCCGATGATCAGCACGCCCTCCTCGCGCAGCGGGCGGAGCCGCTCGCCGAGCTTCATCAGCCGGTGGGGGTCGTCGGTGGGCAGCGACATCTGCAGCACCGGGATGTCGGCCTCGGGGTACATGATCTTCAGCGGCACCCACGCGCCGTGGTCGAGGCCGCGGGAGACGTGCTGGTGGACCGGCTCGCCGTCGGGCATCATCGCCGCGACCCGCTGCGCCAGCGCCGTGGCGTCGGGCGTCTCGTAGGTCATCTCGTAGTACTTCGGCGCGAACCCGCCGAAGTCGTAGACCAGCGGCGCCCGGCTCGCCGACAGGCTCACCGGCGCCGACTCCCAGTGGGCGCTCACGATGAGGATCGCCTTCGGGCGGGGGAGGTCGCCGGCCCACGCCGTCAGCTGGCCGGACCAGATCGGGTCGTCGAGCAGCGGCGGCGCACCGTGGCCGATGTAGAGGGCAGGCATCGCAGTGGTCATGACATCCTCAATAGTCCGGGATTCAACTATATTCCCCGGGTAGTCCAGTGGCAAGTCGGCTGCGCCTCGGACGTTCCCGGATCGACGACCATTTCCCGCTGGACTACCGCGGCGGTACGTCGTCGTAGTCCGGAAGGGCCCAGTCGATCGGATCCGCGCCCTGCTCCTCGAGCAGCGCGTTGACCTTGCTGAAGGGCTTCGAGCCGAGGAAGCCGCGGTGCGCGCTGAGCGGCGACGGGTGCACCGACTCGACCGACGGGATCGCCCCGAGCAGCGGCTTCAGCGACTGGGCGGGACGGCCCCACAGCACCGCCACGCACGGACCGCCGCGCTCGGCGAGCGCGACGATCGCGCGCTCGGTGATCGCCTCCCAGCCCTTGCGCTGGTGGCTGTTGGAGTCGCCCGGGCGCACGGTGAGGCACCTGTTGAGCAGCATCACGCCCTGGTCGGCCCACGCCGACAGGTCGCCGTGCCGCGGCGGCATGACCCCGAGGTCGTCGCGCAGCTCGAGGTAGATGTTGCGCAGGCTCGGCGGCAGCGGCCACACGTGCCGCTCGACCGCGAAGCTCAGCCCGATCGGGTGCTGCGGGTTGGGATAGGGGTCCTGCCCCACCACCAGCACGCGTACGTCGGCGAGCGGGCGCTCGAACGCCCGGAAGACCCGGTCGGCGGAGGGCTGGTAGCCCCGCCCGGCCGCCGACTCCTCCTGCAGGAAGCGACCCATGGCCGCGATCTGCTCGTCGACCGGCGCGAGCGCCGCGGCCCAGTCGGGCGCGACGCGCCCCTTCTCGACGAGGCCGGCCAGCGAGCTCATCGGCGATCCCGGAAGGCCGGTCGCTGCAGCCGGTCGAGGAACGCCACCAGCAGCGCCTCGCGCATCGCCGGCGACGCCACGTCGAGCATCGCGTTGACCTCGGCCATCCGGGTCGGCAGCTCGAGGTCGCCCTCCGCGGACGCGCCGACCAGCCCCGACGCGGCGAGCAGCCCGTCGAAGTCGTCGTCGCCCAGCGCGGCCGGGTCGAGCGCCTCGATGAAGGCGACCACCCCGGCGTCGACCGCCACCGGGCCGGCCGCCTGCGCCGCCGCCACCGACTCGCCCAGCGCCGACGCGAACTCCTGCACGTGCGCGAGCGTCCCGGCGCTGACCGACAGGTGGATGCTCGGGCCGTGGTCGGCGTACGACAGCTGCGGCTGGACGTACCACCCGCGCGCGACCAGCTCGTCGGTCAGCGTGAACGGGTCGAGCGTGTCGTCGGTCGCCAGCGTGACGAGGGTCGAGTCGGGCGCCACGACCAGGCGCAGCGCCGGCTCCCGCTCGATGCAGGCGACGATCGCGTCGACCGCGGCGAACGCCTGGTCGGTCAGCTCGGCGTAGCCCGCGTCGCCGATGTGCTCGACGACCGCCCACGTCCCGGCGATCGGGCCGCCGGACCGCGTCGACTGCGTCGTCGCGTTGAGCATCGTGTAGCCGGGCCAGGCGGCCGAGGCGAAGAACTGCGGCTTGCGCAGCGCCGCGTCGCGGTGCAGCAGCAGCGACGTGCCCTTGGGGGCGTAGGCGTACTTGTGGGTGTCGACCGAGATCGACGTGACGCCCTCCACCGCGAACGTCCACGGCGGCACCGCGCGACCGAGCCGGGCGGCGTAGGGCAGCACCCAGCCGCCGATGCACGCGTCGACGTGGCAGCGCACCCCGCGCGCGGCCGCCGCCGCGGCGATCTCGGTGACCGGGTCCACCACGCCGTGGGCGTACGACGGTGCGCTGGCGACGACCAGCACGGTGTCGTCGTCGATCGCGTCGGCCATCGCGGCGGCGTCGGCGCGGAAGTCGGGTCCGACCGGCACGAGCACCGCCTCGACGCCGAAGTAGTGCGCGGCCTTGTGGAACGCCGCGTGCGCCGTCGCGGGCAGCACCATCCGCGGTCGTACGACGTCCGGGCGGGCGTCGCGCGCACCCTGCACCGCCAGCAGGATCGACTCCGTGCCGCCGGAGGTCACCGTGCCGACCGCGCCGTCGGGCGCGTCGAGGAGGCCGCACGCGAAGCCGACCAGCTCGTTCTCCATCTGCAGCAGCGAGGGGAACGCCGTCGGGTCGAGGGCGTTGGAGGCGGCGTAGGCGGCGACGGCCTCGCGGGCGACCCGGTCGACCTCCGGGTCGCCGGAGTCGTAGACGTAGGCCAGGGTGCGGCCGCCGTGGACCGGCAGGTCGCGCGGCCTGCAGGGCCGCGAGCCGCTCGAGCGGGTCAGGCACGGATCGCTCCTTCCACGTCGGCCGAGCTGGCCGCCACCTCGGCCGGGTCGAGGGTGTACTGCCGCAGCCACCAGAGGCTGAGGAGCGTCAGCGCGGCGGGCACGAGCGAGAAGCCCAGCGCGATCGCCGTCAGGGCGGAGTCGGGCTGGCTGATGTCGCGGCCCTCGCTCGAGAGGTAGCCGCCGAGCGCCAGCATCAGGGCGAAGACCGCCGGGCCGAGGGCCAGGCCGAGCGTCTCGCCGGCGGTCCACACGCCGGTGTAGACGCCGGCCCGGTTCTCGCCGGTCCGGGCGGCGTCGACGGCCGCGACGTCGGGCAGCATCGCCATCGGGAAGACCTGGCACCCGGCGTAGCCGACGCCGACCAGCCCGGTCGCGACGAAGGTCCACACGTCGTTGCCGCCCCGCGCGAGGACGGCGAGCGCGGCGCCCGCGGCCAGGAGCAGCGACGCGGCGACGTACCCCTGCTTCTTGCCGACGCGCTCACCCCAGCGCGCCCACAGCGGGCGTCAGCAGGAGGGCCGGTCCGACGAAGCAGACGAAGAGGACCGTGGCGGCGCCGGAGCGACCGAGCAGGTCCTCGGCGACGTAGGCGACGCCGGCGAGCATGCAGCCGGTGGCGAGGGCCTGCAGGACGAACGTGGTCAGCAGGACGCGGAAGTCGCGGGCCCGGCCGACGACCCGCAGCTGCTCGCGCAGCGACCCGGCGCCCGCACTGACGGCGCCGATCGGCGCGTGGCGGGTGCCCCACCACGCGCTCACGACGCCGACGAGGATGACGACCGCCATCACGACGCCCATCACGCGGTAGCCGTCGCGTCCGCCGACCGCGTCGCGGATCACCGGCGCGGTCGCACCGGCCAGCATGATCGTGAACGCCAGGATCGCGACCCGCCACGTCATCAGCCGGGTGCGCTCGTCGTAGGACGTGGTGATCTCGGCGGGCATCGCGACGTAGGGCACCTGGAAGAAGGCGTACGCCGACGCCGCGAGCACGAAGAAGACCAGCACCCAGCCGGCCTCGAGCCACTGGCTGCCGAGGTCGGGTGCGGCGAAGATCAGCGCGAACGCGCCGGCCAGCATCAGCCCGGCACGGAGCAGCCAGGGGCGGCGCGGGCCGGCCGGGTCGACGGTGCGGTCGCTGACGCGGCCGGCGACGGGGTTGAGGACGACGTCCCAGGCCTTCGGCAGGAAGACGATGACACCCGCCCACAGGGCCGCGATGCCGAGCTCGTCGGTGAGGTAGGGCAGCAGCATCAGCCCGGGCACCGTGCCGAAGGCGCCGGTCGCGACCGAGCCGCTGCCGTAGCCGATGCGTACGCCGCGCGACAGGCGCGCCGACCTGCCCGGCGAGGTGGTCGCCGTCACCGCGGGCCCAGCGCCCGCGAACCCGAGGAGCCGTAGCGGCGGGTGGGGTTGGAGCCGATCGACGCGGCAGAGGCGGCCTTCTTGGCAGGCGCCTTCTTGGCCGAAGCCTGCTTCTTGGCAGCAGCCTTCTTCGCGGGAGCCTTCTTGGCGGGCGCCTTCTTCGCAGCAGCAGCCTTCGTCGCCGGAGCCTTGCGCGCAGCGGTCTTCCTGGCGGCGGCCTTCCGCGCCGGCAGCGTCCCCGCCGACCACTCCGCGACCCACTCGTCGATGACCTCCCAGGTCGTGCCGCGGGCTGCGCGCCCGGTGAGCATGCCGAGGTGGCCGCCGGGCACGACCTCGAAGCGCACCTGCCGGGAGCCGGTCAGCAGCGGGACGACCGCGCGGACCGCCGGGAGCGGCGCGATGCCGTCGGTGTTGCCGGCGAAGACCAGCACCGGCACGGCGATCGTGGCCAGGTCGATCGTGCGGCCACCGATCTCCATGCTGCCCGCTGCGAGGGCGTTGCCCTTGACGAAGCGGTGGTAGAGCTGGCCGAAGGTCCGGCCCGGGTAGGCCGTCATGCTCGACATGAAGCGGGTGACCGCCTCCATCTGCTTGAGGTAGTCGGTGTCGTCGAGGTGGGTCGCCACGGCGAGCGGCTTCATCACGACCTTCTGGGCCGAGGCCGCGGTGAACGCCCAGTTCACGAGCGGGACCGGTACGCCGCCGAGCGCGCGGTAGGCGCGCGTGACGAGCCCGGTGCCCTGGCCGAGGTTGAGCAACGGCCGGACCGGGGCCATCAGCGGCACCTTGGTGACGTCGACGGGGGAGCCGACCACCGTCAGCGACGCGATCGGCAGGTCCGTCCGGTCCGCGGCGACGAGCAGCGCGAAGATGCCGCCCAGGCTCCACCCGACCAGGTGCACGCCCTTGCCGCCGGAGTGCTCGTGCACCGCGCGGATCGCCTCGGGCAGCACCTCGTCGACCCAGTGCTCCATGCCGAGCGCGCGGTCCTTGAACGACACCTGCCCGTACTCCACGAGGTACGTCGGCCGCCCACCCGTCACGAGGTGCTCGACCAGCGAGCAGTCGCGGCGCAGGTCGAAGCACAGCGACGGCGCGGCCAGCGGGTTCACCAGCAGCACCGGGTCACCGGTCTCCTCCACGCCGGCCGCCGGCCGGTAGTGGTAGACCTCCCGCAGGACCCCGTCGTCGATGAGCGTCCGGGGCATCGGGCGCAGGTCGGCGAGCCCGCCGTAGAGCAGCGTGTGGGCGACGTTGCCCGCCGCCGCGACCAGCTGCTCGGGCTTGGGGATCAGGTCCATGTCGAGAAATCTACGCACCAGCTGCATCCGGGCGCCCGTGTCGCACGGAGAAGTGGGTGACGGGCGCCGACCGGCGCCCCTGACGGAAGGACCCCTGATGCGACGCGTATCCGCACTCCTCGCCACCTCCGCCCTGGCCCTCGGCGCCATCACGGCTGCCGCCCCGGCCGCCAACGCGAAGGCGGTCGGCGAGGACAGCCTGGCCGGCCTCCTCGTCTCCGACGGCGACCAGTTCGACAAGAACGCCAAGGACTTCGACATCCTGACCGAGGCGGCCCTCGCCATCGTCGCCGCGAAGCCCGACTCGCCGGTGGCCCTCGTCGCCGACGGCACCACGCGCGCCACGGTGTTCGCTCCCACCGACCAGGCCTTCCGGGTGCTCGTGAAGGACCTCACCGGCAAGACCATCAAGAGCGAGAAGAAGATCTTCGAGTCGCTCGTCGCGCTGGCCGGCGTGGACACCATCGAGACCGTGCTGCTCTACCACGTCATCCCGGGCAAGACGCTCACCAGCGGCAAGGTCCTCAAGGCCGACGGCGCCAAGCTGATGACGGCCGCAGGCAAGACCGTCAAGGTCGACGTCCGCAAGAAGCCGTCGCTGAGCGTCACCCTGAAGGACAAGGACAAGGGCGCCCAGGACCCGAAGGCCGTGCTGACCGCCCTCGACCTCAACAAGGGCAACAAGCAGGTCGCCCACGGCATCGACCGCGTCCTGCGCCCGATCACGCTCAGCTGACCCGGAACTCGCCGGTCGAGCAGTCCCCCGCTCTGCTCGACCGGCGAGGACCCTGCCGATACGTTGACGCGGTGGTCATTGGGGTGCGCGAGCAGGAGGAGCAGGACGATGTCGTCCGGTCCCTCGCTGCGCGCCTCGTGCAGGGTGACGAGTCGGCCCTCGAGGTCGTGTACGACCGCTGGTCCGCGCTGGTCCACACCTACGCCCTGCGCGCGCTCGGCGACGCCCACGACGCCGAGGACGTCACCCAGCAGGTGTTCGTCGCTGCCTGGCGCAGCCGCCACACCCTGACCCCGAGCCCGTCCGCGCTCCCGGCCTGGTTGATCGGGATCGCCCGGCACAAGATCGCCGACGTCCGCGCCGCCCGCGCGCGCGACGTCCGGCGCTCGGAGGCAGCTGCCGCGCTCCCCGTCGACATGGTCGACCAATCCGATGACGAGGAGGTCGCCGAACGACTGGTGGTGCGACAGGCAGTCGAAGACCTGCCAGACCCGCGCCGCACCATCGTCCTGCTCGCCTTTTGGCAGGGCCTCAGCCACACAGAGATCGCCGAGACGGTCGGCCTGCCGCTCGGCACCGTCAAGAGCCACGTACGTCGTGGCCTCATCCAGCTCCACCAGCAGCTCGAGGGGGTGCGCCATCAACCACGTTGACCTCGACGACCTCGCCGACCTCGTGCTCGACCCCGCCCACACCCCCGACTCCGTGCGCACCCACGTCGAGTCCTGCCCGGTGTGCACCGACCGCCTCCACTCCCTCCTCGACGTACGCCGCCTCGCTGACGGCGAGCCGCTGGTGGCCCCGCCCGACCGGGTCCGCGAGCAGGTGCTGGCGCAGGTGCGCGGCACCGAGACGGCCCTCGAGCCACGCCTTCAGGTGACCGACGCCCCTCGCGACGAGCTCCGGCAGCGGCGTCGCGTCCCCGTGTGGGCGGCCGGCATCGCGGCGGCTCTCGCACTCCTCGCCGGGCTCGGTCTCGGCCGGCTGACGGGCGAGCCCGCTCCGACGCCCGAAGCGGTCGACCAGGACCCCGGCACGGTGGTGGCCGCGGCCGACCTGACCGCCCTCGACTCCGACGCGGCGCGCGGCGTCGCGAGCGCGGTCGAGACGGGTGACACCCTCACCCTGCGCGTCAGTGCCGAGGAGCTCGGCGACGGCGACGGGATCCACGAGGTCTGGCTCATCAACGTCGACGGCAAGCGCATGGTCGCCATCGGCTTCCTCGCCTCCGGCGACGAGGGCCAGTTCGAGGTGCCCATGGGCCTCATCGACAAGGGCTATCGCATCGTCGACATCTCGGTCGAGCCCGACGACGGCGACCCCACCCACTCGGGTGTGAGCCTCGCGCGCGGGGAGCTCGCCTAGCGCGAGTTGCTCGACACGGCCCCGGGGGAGGGCTAGGCATGTCTCCATGAAGTGGAGGTACGCGATCCTCGGCGGCACCGCGGCGGCTGCGGCCGCCACGACGGTGCACGACCTGGTCCAGACGAAGCACGCGATCATCCGCAACTTCCCGATCGTGGGCCATGCCCGCTACTTCCTCGAGCGGTTCGGTCCCGAGCTGCGCCAGTACATCGTCACCAGCAACGACGAGGAGCGCCCCTTCAGCCGTGACCAGCGGCGCTGGGTCTACGCCAGCTCCAAGCTGGAGAACAACTACTTCGGTTTCGGCACCGACAACGACGTCGAGACGGTCGAGGGCTACCCGGTCATCAAGCACCGCACCTTCACCGGTCCGGGCGCCGCGACCATGCCCCACGCCCAGGAGGAGATCGTCCTGCCGTGCGCCAAGGTGATGGGCGCGGCACGCGGTCGTACGCACGCCTTCCGCCCGCAGTCCGTGGTCAACATCTCCGGGATGAGCTTCGGCTCGCTGTCGGGCAAGGCGGTCGAGTCGCTCAACAAGGGCGCCGCCATGGCCGGCTGCCTGCAGAACACCGGCGAGGGCGCGCTGTCGCCGCACCACCGCCACGGCGGCGAGATCGTCTTCCAGATCGGCACCTCCTACTTCGGCTGCCGCGACGAGCAGGGGAAGTTCGACATGTCCCGCCTCGTCGACCTCGTGCAGTCCGCACCGGTCCGCGCGATCGAGATCAAGCTGAGCCAGGGCGCCAAGCCCGGCCTCGGCGGCATGCTGCCGGGCGAGAAGGTCAGCAAGGAGATCGCCGACATCCGCGGCATCCCCGAGGGCAAGGACTGCGCCTCGCCCAGCCGCCACGAGGTCTTCGACGACGTCGACTCGATGCTCGACTTCGTCGAGAGCGTCGCCCAGCACACCGGCCTGCCCGTCGGGATCAAGTCGGCGGTCGGCAACCTGACGATGTGGGACGAGCTCGTCGAGGCGATGTCCGGCGGCCAGCGCGGGGTCGACTTCGTCAACATCGACGGCGGCGAGGGCGGCACCGGCGCAGCGCCGATGATCTTCGCCGACTCGGTCGCCTACCCGTTCCGGATCGGCTTCGCGGAGGTCTACCGCCGCTTCGCGCAGGCCGGGCTCACCGACGACGTGGTCTTCATCGGCGCCGGCAAGCTCGGCATCCCGGAGAACGCGATCGTCGCCTTCGCCCTCGGCGCCGACATGGTCAACGCCGGGCGCGAGGCGATGATGTCGATCGGGTGCATCCAGGCCCAGAAGTGCCACACCGACCACTGCCCGGTCGGCGTCGCGACGCAGAACCCCCGCTACACCCGCGGTCTCGACGTCAGCCTCAAGAGCGTGCGGGCGGCCAACTACGTCCGCTCGCTGCGCCGGGACCTGATCAAGGTCTCCGAGGCGATCGGGGTCGTGCACCCCGGGCTCATCGCGCCGCGCGACGTCGACTTCGCCACCGGCACCCGCTCGACGATCGGCCTCGCCGAGACCTACGGCTACGACCCCTCGTGGCCACGGCTGGGCCCGGCCCTGGTGAAGGAGATCGAGGCGATCATGGTCGCGCAGGACGCCACCTCCCACCACGTCGCGGTGGAGGCCCGCCCCTGACCGGTCGCCCCAGGGGTCGGGGTCAGCCCGCGCGCGAGCGCCGCGTGGTCTTGTCGTGGTGCTCGGGGAGCGTGACCAGCTCCTCGAGGAAGTCCTTGCGCCCACTTCGCGACGTCGTTGGCCACGACCGTCCTGCGCATCGCCCGCATCCGGCGGCCGGTCTCCTTGCTGTCGGCGGCGTAGGCCTCGAGCAGCGAGGCCTTCATCCCGTCGATGTCGTAGGGGTTGACCAGCCAGGCCTGGCGCAGCTCCTGCGCGGCGCCGGCGAACTCCGAGAGCACGAGCGCGCCGTCGTTGTCGAAGCGGCAGGCGACGTACTCCTTCGCCACGAGGTTCATCCCGTCGCGGAAGGGGGTGACGACCATGACGTCGGCGGCGCGGTAGAGCGCGGCCATCTCCTCGCGGGGGTAGGACGAGTGCATGTAGGAGATCGCCGGGCGCCCGATCCGGCCGTGGTCGCCGTTGATGCCGCCCACCAGGCGCTCGATGTCGTCGCGCAGGATGCGGTACTGCTCGACGCGCTCGCGCGACGGTGTCGCGACCTGCACGAAGACGGCGTCCTCCACGTCGATCTCCCCGTCGCGCACCAGCTCGCCGAAGGCCCGCAGGCGGGAGTAGATGCCCTTGGTGTAGTCGAGGCGGTCGACGCCGAGGAAGATCTTGCGCGGGTTGCCGAGGGCCTCGCGGATCTCGGTGGCGCGCTTCTCGACGCCCTCGGACCGGGCCAGCTCCTCGAAGCCGGCCGTGTCGATCGAGATCGGGAAGGCCGTCGCCTTCACCGGCCGGCCGTCGGGGAGGTAGATGGTGTCGCGGTGGGTCTTGTGGCCCACCCGGCTGCGCACGAGGCGTACGAAGTTGGCCGCCGCTCCCGGCAGCTGGAAGCCGATCAGGTCGGCGCCGAGCAGTCCCTCGAGGATCTGGCGACGCCACGGCAGCTGCGAGAACAGCTCGGCGGGCGGGAACGGGATGTGGAGGTAGAAGCCGATCCGCAGGTCGGGCCGCTTGGTGCGGAGCATCTGCGGCACGAGCTGGAGCTGGTAGTCCTGCACCCACACGGTCGCGCCGTCCGCGGCGACCTCGGCAGCCCGGTCGGCGAAGCGCTGGTTGACCTCGACGTAGGACTCCCACCACTCACGGTGGAACTCCGGCTTGGCGATGACGTCGTGGTAGAGCGGCCAGAGGGTGCCGTTGGAGAAGCCCTCGTAGAAGTCCTCGACCTCCCGCGAGCTCAGCGACACCGGGACGAGCGAGAGCCCGTCCTCGACGAACGGCTCGACGTCCTCCTCGTCGGCGGAGCCCGGCCAGCCGATCCAGGCACCGTCGTTGGCCCGCAGCACCGGCTCGAGCGCGGTGACCAGGCCGCCGGGGGAGGTCCGCCACGACACGCTGCCGTCGGGGTGGTTGACCCGGTCGACAGGCAGGCGGTTGGCCACGATCACGAGGTCTGCCTGCAGCGATGGGCTCACGCGGCAACCCTAACGAGCGGCGGTGACACGCAGGTCACCCCGCGGTGTCCTCCCGGGTCCTCGCGCGTCCGCCGCATTCCCCCGGTTTGTCCAGACGACTCGCCGGAGGCGAATGACATGGTTGTCGTTCGTCGCCTAGACTCACTCCCGTCCACCCGGTCACGGGTGGGTGTGGGGTCGAGGAGGAGATGGCATGGAAGCCGCGAAGCACATCGCTACCGAGCAGGAGACTGCTGCGGGGCTGAGCCAGCGCGACCGCGACATCCTCGAGTTCGAGCGTCACTGGTGGAAGTACGCCGGCGCCAAGGAGCAGGCGGTCCGCGAGAAGTTCGACATGTCGTCGACCCGCTACTACCAGGTCCTCAACGCGCTCATCGACCGCCCGGAGGCCCTCGAGTCCGACCCGCTGCTGGTCCGCCGGCTGCGTCGCCTCCGCGCGTCCCGCCAGCGCCAGCGCTCCGCCCGCCGCCTCGGCTTCGAGGTCTGACCCACCGAGATCTGACCAACCACTCACGATCGGCTTCCTTCCCCATGGCCTTCTTCCCCAGTCCTGGCCGTTCCTCGCTCCGCCGCCGTCCGGGCCGTCCCCGCGACGAGCGGGGCGTGGCCTTCCCGTCACCCGTCGTGATGCTCTCGGTCCTCGCCGTCGCGATGGCCGCCATCACCTTCGTCGCGACCCGCGACCAGGCGCCGACCGAGCGTCGCGTGGACAACACCGCGACGATCGCGAGCGCCGACCAGACGCCGAGCACCGAGCCCGAGGCCGAGCCGACCAAGGAGCCGAAGCCGAAGCCGCAGCTCAAGCGCGGCCGAGGTCTACGTCGAGGTCTTCAACAACTCCGGCATCAAGGGCCTCGCCGCCACCACCGCCCAGAAGGCGACCACGGTCGGCTGGACCGTCGTCGGCGAGGACAACTGGTACGGCGTCGTGCCCACCACCACGGTCTACTTCCCGCCGCGCCTCAAGGCCGCCGGCAAGCAGCTGGCCCTCGACCTCGGCATCAAGCGCACCTCGCCCGCCGTGGGCGAGATGAAGCGCGACCGCCTGACGATCATCCTCACCACCGACGCTCCCCAGTAGGCGGTCGCACGCCACGCGTGGTTGGCTTGTCGCATGGAGTTCACCTCCGACGACGCGCGCGCCCACTACGACGCCGTACGCGCCGTCCTCGACGGTGTGGTGGTCGGTCTCGACTTCGACGGCACGCTGTCGCCGGTGGTCGACGACCCGGAGGCGGCCCGGCTGCACCCCGGTGCACCCGGCGCCCTCCTCGAGCTCGCGGAGGTCGTCCGGGCGGTGGCCGTGATCACCGGGCGGCCCGCCCGCCAGGCCGTCGCGATGGGTGACCTCGACGCGCTCGGCAACGCGATGCTCGACCGCGGGGCAGAGCTCTTCGTCTTCGGGCAGTACGGCAACGAGCGGTGGTCGGCGACCGACCAGCGCATCCGGTCGCCGCGACCTCCGGCCGGTCTCGCGACCTTCGAGCGCGAGCTCCCCGCAGTCCTGCGCAAGGCCGGCGCCGCCGACGCCTTCATCGAGGAGAAGGGTCTCGCCGTCGCCGTGCACACCCGGCGGATGGACGACCCCGCCGCCGCCCTCGAGCGGTTGCGCGGCCCGGTCGCGGAGCTCGCCGAGCGCCACCACCTCAGCATCGAGCCCGGCCGCAACGTCGTCGAGATCCGCTCCGGCGACATGCACAAGGGCCAGGCGGTGCGCGCCTTCGTGGCGGAGCAGGAGGCCACCGGCATCGTCTTCGGCGGCGACGACCTCGGCGACATCGAGGCCTTCGAGGCCGTCCGCGCGCTGCGCGCCGACGGCCTGCCCGGCCTCGTGGTCTGCTCGGCGTCGCACGAGCAGCCCGACCTGGAGGAGCTCGCCGACGTCGTCGTCGACGGCCCCGCCGGTGTGGTCGAGCTGCTCACCCGGCTGGCCTCGCCGCTGCGCTCCTGACGCCCGCCCGCCGAGCGCGGGCATCCAGATGGTGGACTCGGTGTGCACATCGTGAGACGGCCTGCCTACTCTGGTCCTGCTCATCACGAGGGACTGAGGGAACGGCCCGACGAAGTCCCGGCAACCACCCATGATGCCTCCTGCCCGGATCCATCCGGCAGTTCATGGGAGCAGGTGCCAAATCCGACCCGCGAGAGTCGCGGGGACAGATGAGAAGGAGGACTTCATGAGCACCGTGCTGGACGAGAACACCACCGCCACCCCGTCAGAGGGACGCAAGGGACTGCGCGAGGGCGCCTTCGGCAACGCTCGCTCCCTCGCCTGCCGCGAGTGCGGGCACGAGGTCGAGCTCGGCCCGTCGTACGCCTGTCCGGAGTGCTTCGGACCCCTCGAGGTCGCCTACGACTACCCGACCGTGACGCGCGAGGAGATCGCCGCCGGCCCCGCCAACATCTGGCGCTACAAGGCGCTCCTGCCGGTGCCCGACGACATCGAGCAGAGCCCCAACACCGAGCCCGGCTTCACCCGGCTGCTCAGGGCGCACAACCTCGGTCGCGAGCTCGGCATCGACAACCTCTGGGTCAAGGACGACTCGACCAACCCGACCAACTCCTTCAAGGACCGCGTCGTCGCCTGCGCCCTGAGCGCCGCCCGCGAGCTCGACGCCAAGGTCTTCGCCTGCCCCTCGACCGGCAACCTGGCCAACGCGGTCGCCGCCGCCGGAGCGCGGGCCGGGATCCCGACCGTGGTCTTCATCCCGAGCAACCTCGAGACGCCGAAGAAGGTGAACTCGGCGGTCTTCACCGAGAAGCTCGTCGCCGTCGACGGCAACTACGACGACGTCAACAAGCTCGCCTCGGAGATCGCCGGCGAGGAGGAGGGCTGGGCGTTCGTCAACGTCAACGTCCGGCCGTTCTACGCCGAGGGCTCCAAGACCCTCGGCTACGAGATCGCCGAGCAGCTCGGCTGGCGGCTGCCCGACCAGATCGTCATCCCGGTGGCGTCCGGCTCGCAGCTGACCAAGGTCGACAAGGCGTTCCAGGAGCTGATCACGCTCGGGCTCGTCGAGGACAAGCCCTACAAGGTCTTCGGCGCCCAGGCGACCGGCTGCTCGCCGGTCTCGGCGGCCTACAAGGCCGAGACCGACGCGATCCGCCCGGTCAAGCCCGACACCATCGCCAAGAGCCTGGCGATCGGCAACCCCGCCGACGGCATCTACGTCCTCGACATCTGTCGCACGTCCGGCGGCGCCGTGGAGGACATCTCCGACGACGAGGTCCGCGAGGCGATCATCCTGCTGGCCCGCACGGAGGGGATCTTCACCGAGACCGCCGGCGGCACCACCGTCGGCGTGCTGAAGAAGCTCGTCGAGACCGGCCAGCTCGACACCTCGCTCGAGACCGTCGTCATCAACACCGGTCACGGCCTGAAGACCCTCGACGCGGTGTCCGACCGGGTCGGCGCCGTCGCCACCATCGCCCCGTCCTACGACGCCTTCGTAGCCGCCGAACATCATCTGAGGAGGCAAGATCGGTCGCCTGCATGAGCAGTCTCGCGTCTCGCGATCCCCACCATCCTGCGCACCTACACCGGCGGTGAGTCCGAGGTGAGCGCCGAGGGCGACACCCTCGCGGCGGTGCTCGACGACCTCGACGCCAGCTACTCCGGCATCAAGGGCCGCATCCTCGACGAGGCCGGCAAGCTGCGCCGGTTCGTGAACGTGTACGTCGGCAACGACGACGTGCGGTTCCTCGAGGATCTCGACACACCGACGCCCGACGGCGTCCAGATCTCGGTCATCCCCGCCGTCGCCGGCGGCTAGGCCTGATCTTGGGCGGAACCGCGTCACGTGCCGGCGCGCGTCGTACGGACATGACGACGATGAAGCACGTCCTGCTCGCAGCCCTGCTCCCGCTCGGCCTCGGCGCCGCTGCCGGCCCGGCAGCGGCGGCCGACCCCCAGCCCGTCCAACCGTTCGTGCCCGGCATCAACGAGGACCCCGACCTCTCCGCCGCCTGGCAGAAGTGGCAGTCCAAGGGCATCGACGACTACGTCATCACCGTGCGGGAGACCTGCTTCTGCGTGCGCACCGAGCCCGTCGAGACGGTCATCCGCAACGACCGCACGGTCCGCGTCACGCGCGGCGACCGGCGGCTGAAGGCCTCCCGTGGCTGGTCGATGGACGAGCTCTACTCGCTCATCCGCAGCGCCCGGACGGAGGCCGAGCGGGTCGACGTCGAGTGGACCGGCCGCGGCATCCCGAGCTCGATCGCGATCGACCCGAGCACGATGGTCGCCGACGAGGAGACCTACTACACCGTCACGCTCAGCCGGCTCTGACGTCGACCACGGCGGCGTTGCCGCGCGAGTCGACCTTGATCTCCGCGACGGCGCCGTCCTGCAGGAGCCGCTCGGTCTCGCGGGCCTCGTCCTGCGGGAGGAACCAGCTCTCGATCCCGCAGCGGACCTGCCACGAGCGGTCGTCGCAGGCGAGGTAGGGGCCGTCGGCGGGCCGCTGGCGGCTCCACTCGCCGGCGGTCCACACGCCGTCCTCCTCGACGAGGCTGACGTAGAGGTCGCCCCCCTCGCCGGACGACTGCGAGTCGTCGTGGCGCAGGTCCGGGTAGTCGAGCGCGACGTAGGCGCCGCGGAACGGGTCGATCGGGTCGACCGGGGCGACCCGGACGAGGTAGGTGTCGCCGAGCACCCGCGCGGAGAGCTGGGGTGCGACGGCCACGCCCACGAGGACCAGCTGGCTGACGGCGATCAGGGCGGTGGTGGCGGTGCGGTTCATCGGGGTGCTCCGTTCGAGCTGTCGGGGGTGTCGGTGTCGAGTGCCTGGACGAGCTCGCGCCGGGCCCGGTCGAAGAGGAAGCCGGTGCCGAGGAAGACCGTGCCGAGCACCACGAAGAGCCAGGCGCCGGTGACGATCGGCGCGAAGACGGCGAAGCTCTGGAAGGTCGTGAAGACCACGAGACCGGTCATCGCCATCCACGTCAGCGTCGCGTGCTCGCGGACCGTGCCGAGCGCGACGAGTGCGACGGCGAGGACGACGTACGCCCCGACGGAGACCGCTGCGTGCAGCCAGTCGGACGCGTCCACGTCGCCGACGTCGGAGCCGGTCGACCAGAGGGCGAGCAGGGTCGCGACGACCAGGACCACGATCGCGCCGACGGGCTCGAGGCGGCGTACGCCACGTCCCGGCGAGGAGCGCGGCGAGCGCGGCCGCACCGGCGGCGACGAGGTTGACGACGAGCCACGGCGACCAGCGGACGCCGTCGTTCCCGATGTCGGGGATCGCCGCGGCGAAGAGCGCCAGCAGCGCCATCCCACCGGCGACGGTGCGCCAGGTCCAGGCGAAGCGGGCGAGCCGGTCGTCGTGCACGACGGCGAGGCCGGCGGCCAGGACGGACGCGGCGCCGAGGAGGACGACCACGGTGAGACCGCTCTGCTCGTCCCACATCGGCTGGGCGAACCACCAGCCGAGACCGGCGAGGATGCCGACGACGAACGGCATGTGGGCGCGGACGAGGTAGCCGTGCAGCAGCGCGCCGGCGGCCCAGAGCCCGAGGAGGCGCGGCTCGAAGGCGGGCACCTGGAGCGACTGGGCGGCCTGGAAGAGGACGGCGCCGGTGCCGAGCGCGGCGAGCAGGCGGATCGCGCCGACGAGGGTCGGCGAGGACTTCCGGGCGGCGAGCACCTCGCCGCCGACGAGGAAGGCGAGCCAGAGGGCGGTCACGGCGCCGAAGCGGGTGAGCGGGGAGAGCTGGTCGAGGTTCGCGGCGACGAGCCAGATCAGGCCGATGCCGACGAACCCGCCGCCGATGTTGAGCAGGACGCGGCCGATGCTGAAGCGGGTGTGGAGGTCGGCGCGGTAGTGCTGGGAGATGCGGTCCGCCTGGTCGGGACTGATGATCCCCTGGGAGGTCCAGTCGGCGACCTCGGAGCGCAGCCAGGCGAGCTGGCCCGGGGGCACCGAGCGGGTGGGCAGGAGTGCTGTGTCGGTCATGCCTCCAGCGTGGCCATGCACGGAGCGGTTGTCGTGAGTACATGGACCCAGGTGCGGGGGGTCTGTTGGGCCATCGGTCGACCGGGGTTGGGCGCCGGTCCATCTCCGTGTGGTTGAAGGGTGGCGTGGGAGGCAAGCACCTGGGCAGGACCGGGACGGCGCTGGCGGTCGTCGGCGGCATCGGAGCCGGAGCGGCGTACGGCGCCCGCGGGCTGCTGGTGCGCCAGGCCGCCCAGGCGCGGAGGGCGATCGGCAAGCCGCTCGGCGAGCAGGCGCCGGTGGCGGACCGGCACTGGAAGAAGGGGTACGGCGACCCGGTGCACCTCCTCGTCCTCGGCGACTCGATCGCCGCCGGGCTGGGCGCGGAGAAGGCGAAGCACACGCTCGGCGGGCGGCTGGCCCGCGGGACCGCCCGGAGCGCGGGCCGGTCGGTGCGCCTGCGGACGGCGGCCGTGGTCGGCTCGGAGAGCAGCATGCTCGCCGAGCAGCTGGCCTCGTTGCCGGCGTCGTACGTCCCCGACGTCGCGGTCATCGTGGTCGGCGGCAACGACGTGACCCACCGCGTGCCGGTGGCCGAGTCGGTGCGCCACCTGGTCGCGGCCGTCGACGACCTGCGGGCCCGCGGCACCGAGGTGGTCGTCGGGACGTGCCCCGACCTCGGTGCGCTGAGACCCGTGCCGCAGCCACTGCGCGCGCTCGGGTCGCGTGCGTCGCGGCAGCTCGCCGCGGCCCAGCGGGTGGCCGCGCTGGAGCACGGCGCGCGCGTCGTCTCGCTGGCCCACGTGGTGGGCCCGTTCTTCATCACCAACCCGGACGAGATGTTCAGCCTCGACCGCTTCCACCCGAGCGCGCACGGCTACAAGCGGACCGCGAAGGCGATGCTGCCGTCGGTGCTGGCAGCGCTGGGCGTGGTGCAGGACCTGCCGTTCGGGCACCACGCACCCGGGGTCGGTGGATCAGGTTAGGGTTCCCGGGTGCGAACGACTGCTCGACGAGCCGGCCAGGCCGTCAAGAGAGCCGCCCAGAAGGCCGGTCGGATGCAGGACCCGCCCGCACCGGAGGCGCCCGCGCCGGCTCCCGACCCCAAGGCCGAGCGCCGCCAGCGACTCCTGGCGAGCAACCTGACCGAGCTGGCCGTCGAGTTCCGCACCGACAAGTGGGGCGTGCACCGCTACACGCCGCACTACGAGCGCCACCTCCAGCACCTGCGGCGGCGACTCGTTCACGCTGCTCGAGCTCGGCATCGGCGGCTACAAGAAGCGGCGCAAGAGCGGCGCCTCGATGAAGATGTGGCGCTGGTTCTTCCCGCGGGCCACGATCGTCGGCCTCGACATCGAGGACAAGACGTGGCTGACCCGCGGCCACATCCACACCTACCTCGGCGACCAGACCGACCCCGCGATCCTCGCAGCAGATCATCGAGGAGCAGGGCGCTCCGCTGGTCGTCATCGACGACGGCAGCCACATCCCGGCCCACGTGCGCGAGTCGTTCAAGATCCTCTTCCCGCTGATGCCCGACGGCGGGATCTACTGCATCGAGGACATCCAGACGTCCTACTGGCCGGCCTGGGGCGGCGAGATCGACCCGCGCGCGCCGGGGACCTCGATGGACCTCGTCAAGGACCTGATCGACGGCCTCAACCACGAGGAGTTCCTCGTCGAGGGCTACGAGGCCACCTACACCGACCAGTGGGTCCGGGCGGTGCACTGCTACCACAACCTCGTGATCATCGAGAAGGGCGACAACCGCGAGGGCTCCAACCGCGACGCCGTCGCCCACGAGCTCTACGGCGCCTCGGAGCTCCCCGACTCATGACCGTCCTCCTCGTCACCAGTCGCGACCTGCCGACCGGTGAGCCGGGTGCTGCCGCGCTCGACGCGGCCCTGGCCGCACGCGGGGTCGACGCGCGCTGGGTGGTCTGGGACGACCCGGCGGTCGACTGGTCCGCCGCCTCGCTGGTCGTGGTGCGCTCGCCGTGGGACTACACCGAGCGCCCCGCCGAGTTCCTCGACTGGGCGCGCTCGCTCGACCAGGCGCGGCTGCTCAACGGCGCCGACGTCTTCGCGTGGAACCACGACAAGCGCTACCTCCTCGACCTCCACCAGCTGCCCACCGTGCCGACCGCGTGGCTGACGAGTGCCGCGCAGCTCGTGGCGGCCGTCGACGACCTCGGCACGGCGGTCGTGAAGCCCGCCGTCGGCGCCGGCGGCCAGGGCCTGGCCGTGCTCGGCGCCGGCCTCGACCAGGCAGCGGCCGAGGAGCACGTCGAGGCGGGTGCGGTCGTCGTACAACCGCTCGTGACCTCGATCCGCACCCACGGCGAGGTCTCGGTCTTCATCATCGACGGCGTCCCGGTCTGCCAGGTCGTCAAGGTGCCGGTCGGCGAGGAGGTGCGGGTGCACGAGGAGTACGGCGGCTCGTCGACCGTGGTGCCCCTCGACCCGGCCTGCGTCGACGTGGCGCTCGCCGCCGACGCGGAGGCCGCCCGCAGGTTCGGCCGACGGCTCGACTACGGGCGCGTCGACCTGCTCTGGTGGGAGGAGCGGTGGGTGGTCAGCGAGCTCGAGCTGATCGAGCCCGGCCTCTACCTCGACGTGGCGCCGGACAACGCCGATCCGTTCGCCGACCTGGTGGTCCGACGACTGGGTTGAGCCGTTTGCACTCTCGGGGGTCGAGTGCTAAACATGACGCTGGCACTCTCGACACGAGAGTGACAACGACACAGGTGACGCTGAGGTCTGCAGAAGCCGGCGTGAATGGATCGCCGGTGGAGCGGATCGTCCGTCGCGGGCAGCCCGTCTGGTGTCGACACACAGACTCACGTCGATAGGAATCGCACGCGATATGGCCAAGCTGATTGCTTTCAACGAGGAGGCCCGCCGCGGCCTCGAGCGGGGTATGAACACCCTCGCCGACGCGGTCAAGGTCACCCTCGGCCCCAAGGGCCGCAACGTCGTCCTGGAGAAGAAGTGGGGCGCCCCCACGATCACCAACGACGGCGTCTCGATCGCCAAGGAGATCGAGCTGGAGGACCCCTACGAGAAGATCGGCGCCGAGCTGGTCAAGGAGGTCGCCAAGAAGACCGACGACGTCGCCGGTGACGGCACGACGACGGCCACCGTCCTGGCCCAGGCCATGGTCCGCGAGGGCCTGCGCAACGTCGCGGCCGGCGCCAACCCGATGGGCCTCAAGCGCGGCATCGAGGCCGCTGTCGCCGCCGTGTCGGAGCAGCTCTCCAGCATGGCCATCGACATCGAGACCAAGGAGCAGATCGCCGCGACCGCGTCGATCTCCGCCGCTGACACCACCGTCGGCGAGATCATCGCCGAGGCGATGGACAAGGTCGGCAAGGAAGGCGTCATCACGGTCGAGGAGTCCAACACCTTCGGGCTGGACCTCGAGCTGACCGAGGGCATGCGGTTCGACAAGGGCTACATCTCGGCCTACTTCGCCACCGACCTCGAGCGCATGGAGGCCGTGCTGGAGGACCCCTACGTCCTCATCGCCAACTCCAAGGTGTCGACGGTCAAGGACCTCCTCCCGCTGCTGGAGAAGGTCATGCAGTCCGGCAAGCCGCTGCTGATCATCGCCGAGGACGTCGACGGCGAGGCGCTGTCGACCCTGGTCGTCAACAAGATCAAGGGCACCTTCCGCTCCGTCGCCGTCAAGGCGCCGGGCTTCGGTGACCGCCGCAAGGCCATGCTCCAGGACATCGCCATCCTCACCGGTGGCCAGGTCATCTCCGAGGAGGTCGGCCTCAAGCTCGACACCGCTGGTCTCGAGCTGCTCGGCCAGGCCCGCAAGGTCGTCATCACCAAGGACGAGACCACCATCGTCGAGGGTGCCGGCGACCAGGGCCAGATCGAGGGCCGGGTCAACCAGATCCGCGCCGAGATCGAGAAGTCGGACTCCGACTACGACCGCGAGAAGCTCCAGGAGCGCCTCGCCAAGCTCGCCGGCGGCGTGGCCGTCATCAAGGTCGGCGCGGCCACCGAGGTCGAGCTCAAGGAGCGCAAGCACCGCATCGAGGACGCTGTCCGCAACGCCAAGGCTGCGGTCGAGGAGGGCATCGTCGCCGGCGGCGGCGTCGCGCTCGTCCAGGCTGCTGCCACCGCGTTCGACAAGCTGGACCTGACCGGCGACGAGGCCACCGGCGCGAACATCGTGCGCGTCGCGACCTCGGCCCCGCTCAAGCAGATCGCGATCAACGCCGGTCTCGAGGGTGGCGTCGTGGCGGAGAAGGTCGCCAACCTGCAGGCGGGTCACGGCCTCAACGCCGCGACCGGCGAGTACGTCGACATGATCGCCGAGGGCATCATCGACCCGGCCAAGGTCACCCGCTCGGCGCTGCAGAACGCCGCGTCGATCGCCGCGCTGTTCCTCACCACCGAGGCCGTCGTGGCCGACAAGCCCGAGAAGGCTCCGGCCATGGGCGGCGGCGACGGCGGCATGGGCGGCATGGGCGGCATGGACTTCTGATCCAGGTCTGACCGCTCCGCCGATCCACCAGCTCCATCCACCAGCAGGGCCCCCGCTCCGGCGGGGGCCCTGCTGTCGTTCGGCGCACCTGTCTGGACCTCTGCCGAATCGTGATCTTCCATGCGTGTCCGCTCAGGGATCCGTCCCCTAGCGTGAGGCACGGCACGCATTCCATCGTCCCGGCGTCGTCCGGCAGGGGGTCCCGCTTGAGCACACCAGCAGTCGAGCTCGTCGGTCTCAGCAAGTCCTTCGGCGACGTCACCGCCGTCGACCACGTGGACCTCACCATCCGCGACGGCGAGTTCTTCTCGATGCTCGGTCCCAGCGGCTCGGGCAAGACGACCGTGCTCCGGATGATCGCCGGCTTCGAGCAGCCCACCTCGGGCGTGGTCCGCCTCGCCGGCCAGGACGTCACCGGCCGCCCGCCCTTCGCGCGCGACGTCAACACCGTCTTCCAGGACTACGCCCTCTTCCCGCACATGGACGTGCTGGCCAACGTCGAGTACGGCCTCCGGGTCAAGAAGGTGCCCCGTGCCGAGCGGCGCGAGCGCGCGACGGCTGCGCTGGACTCGGTGCAGCTCGGCGACCTCGGCTCGCGGCGCCCCACCCAGCTCTCCGGCGGCCAGCGCCAGCGGGTCGCCCTGGCCCGGGCCCTGGTCAACCGGCCGAAGGTGCTGCTGCTCGACGAGCCGCTCGGCGCCCTCGACCTCAAGCTGCGCCGCGCGATGCAGCTCGAGCTCAAGCAGATCCAGCGCGACGTCGGCATCACCTTCGTGTTCGTGACGCACGACCAGGAGGAGGCCCTGACGATGAGCGACCGGATCGCGGTCTTCCGCGACGGCCGCATCGAGCAGGTGGCGACGCCGGCCGACCTCTACGAGAGCCCCGCCTCACCGTTCGTGGCCGGCTTCGTCGGCACGTCGAACCTCCTCGAGGGCGAGGCCGCCCGCACGGTCGTCGGCCGCCCCGGGACCTTCAGCATCCGTCCGGAGAAGATCCACCTCGGCGACGAGGTCGGCGGTGGCGATGCCACCGCGCCCGGGGTCGTCCAGGACGTCGTCTACCTCGGGTCGGTCAACCACTACCTCGTCGAGCTCGACGCCGGGCCGACCCTCACCGTGCTGCGCCAGAACCTGCGCGGCACCACGCACGAGGCGATGGCACTGCGCGGTCAGCGGGTCACCGTCGGATGGGCTCCCGAGCACGTCATCGAGCTCGGCCAGCCAGATCAGCAGGGGGATCACCAGCAGCTCGAGAAGGAGAAGTCATGAGGAGATCGACGATCGCCCGCGTCGCGACGGGCGCCGTGCTCGCGCTCGCCCTGGCCGGGTGCGGGACGTCCAGCGGCGACGACGACGGTGGCGGCGGCGGTGGGAGCACCGGCTCGGAGGAGCAGGGCGGCTTCACCGCGCCCGACATCCCGATGGCCGAGTCCCTCGGCGACAACGAGGGCTCGCTCAGCGTGCTCGCGTGGCCGGGCTACGCCGAGGACGGCTCGACCGACAAGTCCGTCGACTGGGTGACGCCCTTCGAGGAGGAGACCGGCTGCCAGGTCGAGGTGAAGTACTTCGGCACCTCCGACGAGGCCGTCAGCCTGATGAAGACGGGGCAGTACGACGTCGTCTCGGCGTCGGGCGACGCGTCGCTGCGCCTCATCGCCGGCGGTGACGTGGCGCCGGTCAACACCGACCTCATCGACAACTACGCCGACGTCTGGTCGTTCCTCAAGGACCGCGACTGGAACTCCGTCAGCGGCCAGATGTACGGCGTCCCGCACGGCTACGGCGCCAACCTGCTGATGTACAACACCGACCAGGTCGACCCGGCGCCGACGAGCTGGAGCTCGGTCTTCGACGACGCCAGTGCCTACACCGGCAAGGTGACGTCGTACGACTCGCCGATCTACATCGCCGACGCGGCGCTCTACCTGATGAACACCCAGCCCGACCTCGGCATCGAGGACCCCTACTCCCTGGACGCCGACCAGCTGGCTGCCGCGGTCGACCTGCTGAAGGCGCAGCGCGAGCACGTCGGCGAGTACTGGTCGGACTACCTGAAGGAGACGCAGGCCTTCAAGACCGGCGACTCGGTCATCGGCACGACGTGGCAGGTGATCGCCAACCTGGCGCAGTCCGAGGGCGCGAAGGTCGAGGCCTTCCTCCCCGACGAGGGCTCCACCGGCTGGTCGGACACCTGGATGGTGTCGTCGAAGACCGAGAACCCCAACTGTGCCTACGCGTGGATGAACCACATCGTCAGCCCGGAGGCCAACGCCGCGGTCGCCGAGTGGTTCGGGGAGGCGCCGGCCAACGAGAAGGCGTGCGACCTGACCAGCAAGGGCTTCTGCGAGTCCTACCACGCCGGTGACGAGGCCTACGCCGAGAAGATCCACTACTGGACGACGCCGATCGAGCAGTGCCTCGACGGACGCACCGACGTGACGTGCACGACCTACCAGGACTGGACGCAGGCCTGGACCGAGATCAAGGGCTGACGCGTTGACCCAGCAGCGGCTCGGACCGACCGGGAGGCGAGGTGGCGTCCCGTGCGGGAGTGCTGCACCGCCATCCCCGGCTCCGGCTCGGGCTGCTGCTGGGTCCCCCGATGCTGTGGCTCGGGGTGCTCTACCTCGGGTCGCTCGCGGCGCTGTTCATCACCTCGCTGTGGTCGGTGGACGCCTTCGGCGGCAACATCGAGCGGATCTGGAACCTGGACAACTACCGGGACCTGTTCACGCTCGAGGTCTACCGCACCATCACGTCCGCACGCTGCTGATCGCGGCCTCGGTGACCGTCATCGACGCCGTGCTGGCGTTCCCCATCGCCCTCTACATGGCGAAGGTGGCCTCCCCGCGGCTCCAGCGGATCCTCGTCATCGCCGTGCTGACGCCGCTGTGGGCGTCGTACCTCGTCAAGGCGTACGCGTGGCGGGGGATGTTCGCGAGCGGCGGGCCGCTCGACTCCGTCGGCCTCTCGCCGGGATACGGGCTCGCGGCCACCGTGCTGACGCTGTCCTACCTCTGGCTGCCCTACATGATCCTGCCGATGTACGCCGGCCTCGAGCGGCTGCCGAGCTCGCTGATCGAGGCCTCCGCCGACCTCGGCGCCGGGACGGGCACGACGATGAGGCGGGTCGTGCTGCCGGTGCTGTTCCCGGCCGCGGTCGCCGGGTCGATCTTCACCTTCTCGCTGACCCTCGGCGACTACATCGCGGTGAAGATCGTCGGCGGCGCCAACCAGATGCTGGGGAACGTCGTCTACGACTCGTTCCTCACCGGCAACAACCTGCCCTTCGCCGCCGCGGTGGCGACGATCCCGGTCGCCGCGATGCTGGTCTACCTCGCGGCCGTGCGCCGGACGGGAGCGCTGGACTCGCTGTGACCTTCTCCGGGCCGACCCGCGCGCTGCTGCGGGTGTTCACCGCGCTGGTGCTGCTCTTCGTCTACGCACCCCTCGCGCTGGTGGTGCTCAACTCCTTCAACACCTCGCGCACCTTCGAGTGGCCACCGCCGTCCTTCACCACCCGCTGGTGGTCGGCCGCCGTCGAGAGCGACGGCGCGCGCAACGCGATCGTCGTCTCGCTCGAGGTGGCCGTGCTCGCCACCGTGGTCGCGCTGGTGCTCGGCACGATGGCCGCGCTCGCGCTGCAGCGGTTCCGCTTCTTCGGCCGCGACACCGTCTCGCTCCTGATCATCCTGCCGATCGCGCTGCCGGGGGTCGTGACCGGCATCGCGCTGGCCAACGCCTTCCTCACGATGTTCGGGATCCAGCTGGGCATGCTGACGCTCGTCGTCTCGCACGCGACCTTCTGCATCGTCACCGTCTTCAACAACGCCATCGCCCGGCTGCGCCGGCTCGGGGGCAACCTGGAGGAGGCGTCGATGGACCTCGGCGCCGGCACCTTCCGCACCTTCTGGTCGGTGACCCTCCCGATGATGCGCTCGGCGCTCCTGGCGGGCGCGCTGCTGTCCTTCGCGCTGTCCTTCGACGAGATCATCGTGACCACCTTCACCGCCGGCCAGGGCATCCAGACCCTGCCGATCTGGATCTACCAGAACCTCTTCCGCCCCAACCAGGCTCCCGTGGTCAACGTCGTCGCCGCTGCCCTCATCGTGCTGTCCGTCGTCCCCATCTGGATCTCGCAGAAGCTGGCCGGCACGGACGAGTCGGTCGCGGCCGCGAGGTAGCCCGCGCTCGTCGCTCGTCGGGCCGCCGCTGGTAGGAATGGCGCATGCGCCTGCCCGTCCCCGGACCCCGCGACGTCCTGTCCGCCCTCGAGCGCGGCGGTGACCAGGTCGAGGCGCTCATCGGCGCCGTGCCGCGGATGCTGGCCCTGCTCGGCCAGGCGGAGGTGCTGGTCGCGCGGGCCTCTGCCGTCATCGATCGGGTCGAGGCCGTGGCCGAGGCGGCTGCCGGGGAGGTGGCGCGGGTCGGCACGGTGGTCGACGACGCGAAGGTGCAGATCGACCGGGTCAGGACCGTCGTCGACGGTGCACAGGAGCGGATCGACAGCGTGGGGACCGTGGTCGACGGCGCGGCCGTGCAGGTCGGTCGCGCGGCGTCCCTGATGGACGTGCTCGAGCCGCCGCTCACGACGCTGCAGCCCACCCTGCAGACCCTCGCCGACACGACGAGCCCCGCCGAGGTGGAGGCGCTCGTGCGCCTGGTCGACCAGCTGCCCGGCCTCACCGACTCGATGGAGAGCGACGTCATGCCGGTGCTGGCGACCCTCGGCTCGGTCGCACCCGACGTCCACGAGCTGCTCAACGTCTCGCGCGAGCTCAACGAGATCCTCGGCAAGATCCCGGGCATCGGTCGCCTCAAGCGGCGGGTGGAGGAGGAAGAGGACGAGGACCCGGCACGGTGACACCGGAACGCACTGACCACGCACACCGTCCCACTGGTGCACCCGTCCCTCCAGGAGGAATCGTGAACACCATCGCCGCACCCGCACCCTGCTCGCCGCCCCCTCCTCGTGGCGCTGGCCTTCGCTCGCCGCGTGCGGCTGCCGACGCCGGCTGACCGACTCCGACGAGGCGCCGGCCGACCCCGGCCACGTCGACGCGGCAGCGCACAGCCGACGGCCACCACCGGGACCGGCACCCTCGCGCTCACCGCCGACGGCTCCGTCGCCGGCAAGTGCGCGATGCCGTCCGCCGAGACCCTCTCCACCTTCGACACCGCCTTCTCCGGCACCGTCACCTCCCTCGACGGCGGCACGGCGACGCTGGAGGTCGACCAGTGGTACGCCGGCGACGAGGCCGCGACCGTCACCGTCGAGTCGCCCAGCAAGGACCTCCAGGACCTGCTGATGGCCGTCGACTTCCAGGAGGGCAAGACCTACCTCGTCAGCGCCACCGACACCCGGGTGACCCTCTGCGGCTTCACGGCCGAGCAGACCCCCGAGCTCCAGGCGATGTACGCCGAGGCCTTCCCGCAGTGACCCCTGCCGAGCCCTCGGTCGTCGGCGTGCTCCTGGCCGCGGGCTCGGGGGAGCGCTTCGGCGGGCCCAAGGCCCTGGCCCGCGACGACGACGGCACGTCGTGGCTGCTGCGGTCGGTGCAGGCGCTGCGGCCCTGCACCGAGCTCGTCGTGGTGCTCGGCGCCGAGGCCGAGCGGGCCGCGGCGCTGCTGCCGATGTCGGTCTCGCGGATCCGCGCCGACGACTGGGCCGAGGGGATGGGTGCCTCCCTGCGCGCCGGGCTCACCGCCCTCGCGTCGACCGACCACGACGCCGCCCTCGTCTCGCTGGTCGACCTGCCCGACGTCGACGCGGCCGTGGTGGCCCGCCTGGCGGGCTCGGTCGGCGGGCGGGACGACCTCGCGCGAGCGGCGTACGACGGCGTGCCGGGGCACCCCGTGCTGATCGGGCGCGACCACTGGGCGGGCGTGGTCGAGGGCGCGACGGGCGACCGCGGGGCGCGCGACTACCTCGCCGCCCACGACACCCGCCTGGTCGAGTGCGGCGACCTCGCGACGGGCGCCGACGTCGACAGCCGGTGACACTCCAACGTCCGACCAACGTGCCGGTCGTAGCCTGACGCCATGGTCGAAGGTCTGGACTCCGCAGCGGACGTCGCCGCCCGCCTGGGCACGACGGGCTACCTCGCCGACGACGAGCTGGCCACCGTCGTCTTCCTCGCCGCCCGCATGCAGCGACCGCTGCTGCTCGAGGGCGAGCCGGGGACCGGCAAGACGGCGCTCGCGGAGGCGCTGTCGGCGAGCCTCGGGCTGCCGCTGGTGCGGCTCCAGTGCTACGAGGGGATCGACGCCAGCCAGGCGCTCTACGACTGGGACTTCCCGCGCCAGATCCTCCACCTCCGCGCGCTCGAGGCGGCCGGCGCGGTCGACTCCGACGAGGCCGAGAAGAGCCTCTACGACGAGCGGTTCCTGCTGGCGCGCCCGGTGCTCTCCGCGCTGCGCCAGGCCCCGGCCGTGCTGCTGGTCGACGAGGTGGACCGCGCCGACGACGAGTTCGAGGCGTTCCTGCTCGAGGTGCTCTCGACCTGGCAGGTGACGATCCCGGAGTTCGGCACGGTCACCGCCCCCGAGCCGCCGCTGGTGGTGCTGACCTCCAACCGCACCCGCGAGCTGCACGACGCGCTCAAGCGACGCTGCCTCTACCACTGGATCGACCACCCGGGCCTCGAGCGCGAGGTCGAGATCGTCCGCTCGCGGGCGCCCGAGGTGAGCGAGACGCTCGCCCGGCAGGTCGTCGGGCTGGTCCAGCAGCTGCGCACGCGCGACGACCTGCTGAAGCCGCCGGGCGTCGCGGAGACCCTCGACTGGGCGCGCGCCCTGACCTACCTCGGCGCCGCCGAGCTCGACCTGGCCTCGGCCGCGGCGACGCTCGGTGCCCTGCTGAAGTACCGCGAGGACGCCGACCGGGTGAAGGCCGCGCTCGACCGGATGATGGCGACCACATGACGCACAGCGCTGCACGAGGTCGACGAGGTGCTGCTCGGCTTCACCCACGCGCTCCGCGCCGCCGGTGTCGCGGTCACCCAGGACCGGTCGCAGTCCTTCCTCGCCGCCGTCGCGGAGGTCGGGGCCGACGACGGGCAGGCGATGTGGTGGGCCGGCCGGGCCACCCTGTGCGCGTCGCCCGACGACCTGTTCCGGCACGACCAGGTGTTCGCCGCCTGGTTCAACGCGCGCGACGGCCTGCCGCAGGCGCGGCCACGCGACGCCTCGCGCCCGGCGACCGCGCACCTGCTGCCCGATGCGGAGGGGGCCGGTGGCGGTGACGGCGACGCGGAGCGACGAGGACGTGGTGCGCGCGGCCGCGTCCGCGGCGGAGGTGCTCCGCCACCGCGACGTCGCCTCGCTCGACGCCGCGGAGAAGCGGCGGCTGGCCCGGATGTTCGTCCGCCTGTCGCTGCGCCCGCCCACCCGGCGTACGGCCCGGCACCAGAGGTGGCACCGCGGCGAGGTCGACGCGTCCCGCACGCTGCGCCGCTCGCTGCGCCACCTCGGCGAGCCGGGCGAGATCGCCTGGCGTCGTCGCGCGGTCCGACCGCGCCGGGTGGTGCTGCTGGTCGACGTCAGCGGCTCGATGAGTGCGTACGCCGACGCCCTCCTGCGGCTGGCCCACCGCCTCACCCAGTCGGCGCGGACCACGGGCGGCACCGTCGAGACCTTCACGGTCGGCACCCGGCTGACCCACGTCACCCGCGCGCTGCGCTCGCCCGACGGCGACCGCGCGATCGTCGCGGCCGGCGAGGTCGTGCCCGACTGGTCGGGCGGCACCCGGCTCGGCGAGACGCTGCGGGTCTTCCTCGACCGCTGGGGGCAGCGCGGGATGGCCCGCGGCGCCGTCGTCGTCGTCTTCAGCGACGGGTGGGAGCGCGGCGACGCCGAGCTGCTGGGCCAGCAGATGGCGCGGCTGCAGCGGATCTCGCACCGGGTCGTCTGGGTGAACCCGCACCGCGGCAAGGCCGGCTACGAGCCGCTCCAGGGTGGTGTCGTGGCGGCGCTGCCGCACTGCGACGACTTCCTCGCCGGGCACTCGCTGGCGACGTTCGCCGAGCTGACCGAGGTGATCGCCCGTGCGTGACGTGCTGTCCGAGCTGATGCAGTGGTGGGAGGCCGGCGAGACGATCGGCGTCGGCACCGTCGTCGCCACCTTCCGGTCGGCGCCGCGGCCGCCGGGCGCCTCGATGCTCGTCGGTCCCGACGAGACCGCCGTCGGATCGGTGTCGGGCGGCTGCGTCGAGGGCGCGGTCTACGAGCTGGCCCAGACCGTCGTCTCGTCCGGCGAGCCCGTGCTCGAGCGCTACGGCGTCTCCGACGACGACGCCTTCGCGGTCGGCCTGACCTGCGGCGGCATCCTCGACGTCTTCGTCGAGCAGGTCTCCCGCACCACCTTCCCGCAGCTCGGTGAGGTGGCCGCCGACATCGAGGCCGGTCGTCCGGTCGCCCTCGCCACGGTCATCGAGCACCCGGACCCGGCCTGGCTGGGCAGGCGGATGATCGTGCGCCCCGACGCCCCGGCCGACGGGAGCCTCGGGTCCGACCGGGCCGACGCGGCGGTGCACGACGACGCGCTGGGCCTCCTGGCGATCGGCACCAACGCGACGCTGACCTACGGCCCCGACGGCGAGCGCCGCGGTGAGGGGATGCGGGTCTTCGTCTGGGGCTTCGCGCCCAAGCCGCGGATGCTGGTCTTCGGTGCGATCGACTTCGCGGCCGCCGTGGCCAAGGTCGGGTCGTTCCTCGGCTACCACGTCACGGTGTGCGACGCCCGCCCCGTCTTCGCCACCAGCTCGCGCTTCCCGGGTGCCGACGAGGTGGTCGTCGACTGGCCGCACCGCTACCTGCAGGCCGAGCTCGACGCCGGCCGCATCGACCGGCGCACGGTCCTGGCGGTGCTCACGCACGACCCGAAGTTCGACGTGCCGCTCCTCGAGGTGGCACTGCGGCTCGCGGACGACGTACGCCCCGGCTACATCGGCGCGATGGGCTCGCGGCGCACGCACGACGAGCGGCTGGAGCGGCTGGTCGAGGCCGGGCTGACCGACGCGCGAGCTGGCCCTGCTGTCGTCCCCGATCGGCCTCGACCTCGGCGCCCGCACGCCCGAGGAGACCGCCGTGTCGATCGCGGCGGAGATCGTCGCGCGGCAGTGGGGCGGGTCGGGGGAGCGGCTCGCGTCGACGCAGGGCCGGATCCACCACGACGACTGAGAGGGACGATTCGGGGGCCGCCGACGATTGGCCCGATCGCAGGGCGGCCACCTAGTGTCTTTCGAATGTTTGGCCACCCCCCGCTGCACCGCACCCTCGTCCGCCTGGCCGCACTGGTCACCGCGCTGGTCCTGCTGACCGCCGCCCCCACCGTGGTCGGCGCGCCGGCACAGGCGCGTGAGGACACCGGCTCCAACACCCGCACCGCGTCGAAGCTGCCGGTCCGCTTCAGCGTGGCGACGCTCAACCTGATGAAGGGGATGCGGGTCGCCGGGATGCGGCACGACATCGGCCGCGTGCTCGACGGCGACGCCTCGGTGATCGGCTTCCAGGAGCGCCTGTTCAGCCGGAAGGCGCTGCGGGCCTCGCTGCCGAAGTCGTGGACGCTGCTGATGCCGCACGGTCCCACCGGCACCGACGACAACCCGATCGCCTTCGACAAGGACGTCTGGAAGCTGGAGAAGACCTGGTCGGCGCTGCTGACCGGGAAGACCTGGCGTCGGCAGAGCGGGCAGGTCGCCCACGACCAGTACGGCGTCGTGGCGGTGCTCCGGCACCGGACGGACCGGTCACACGATCCGCGCCGTGAGCTTCCACCTCCCCAACCACCTGCACAACCGACGCACCGGCGGTCCCAACTACGGCAACCTCGCCGGGGTCCAGGCGATGTGGCGGATGGCCAGCCGGATCCGCGACCTCGACAACGGTGCGCGCCCGGCCCACCAGTTCGTCGCGATGTGCGACTGCAACGTCACGGAGAACCGCGACCTGCACCGACGACCTCGTGAAGGGGCGGATCACCAAGCCGCTGCGGCTGGAGACCAACTACAGCGGCCGCAAGGGCGGGTCGGGGATCGACTACGTGATGGCCGAGCGCAGCTCGGACTTCCGGATCGACTCCTTCGAGATGTACCGCCGGCTGGTCACCGACCACCCCGGCATCGTCGCCACCTTCCGCCGCGTGGGCTGAGGGGCTGGCGGACCCGGCGAACCGGATCCGTCCCGCCCTGTTGCGAGCGTCACACTCGGGCTAGGTTGGCCGCGACCCGTGGGGAGCCGCCATGTCGACGACTGATGACCTGCACGCACGCAGGGTGCGAGCCGTGCGCGCCTGGACGCACTTCGTCGCCGACGGCGACCGGGAGACCGACACCGTCCGCCCGGAGATCCTGAGCAGCTGGCAGCTCTCCGGCGTGGTCTCGCCGACCGTGACCCACGCACCGCTCGACGACGAGGGCGACACTGCCGAGTTCTGGAACCAGTCGCCCCTGCAGACCGCCGTCACGCGGGTGCAGGACGAGCTGCGCCGGACGGCGGAGGACGGCGACCTCGTCATCGCGGTCACCGACGAGCAGACCCGCATCCTCTGGACCTACGGCGGCCGGGTGATGCGCCGCAAGGCCGAGACGGTGAACTTCGTGCCCGGCGGTCGGTGGGACGAGGCGAGCGTCGGCACCAACGCGCTCGCCATCGCCGGCCGGACCGGCGCCCCGTCGATGGTCTTCAGCGCCGAGCACTACGCCGAGGTCGTGCACAACTGGGTGTGCTGGGCCGCTCCGGTCTTCGACCCGGTGACCGGCCGCCCGCTGGGCGTCATCGACCTCTCGACGACCTGGGACCGCACCCACCCGATCGGCCTCGCGACGGCGCGCGTGATGGCGCGGCTGATCGAGGGGGCGCTGCCCGCGGACCGGCGTACGACACCGCTCGGGGCCGCGGCACCCGCCGACCCCGGCCTCACGCTGACGCTCCTCGGCACCGCGGAGGTGTGGCTCGACGGGCAGCGGCTGCTGCTCAACCGGCGGCAGACCGAGATCCTCGCGCTGCTGGCGATGCACCCGGGCGGCCTCTCCGTCGAGCACCTCCACTCGCTGCTCTACGGCGACTCGTCGGTCACCACCTCGACGCTCAAGGCCGAGGTGTCGCACCTGCGCGCCGCCCTCGCGGGCCAGCTGTCGTCGCGCCCCTACAAGCTGACGCTCCCGGTCACCACCGACGTCGAGGAGGTGCAGCGGCTGCTGCGCCGCGGCGACGTCAGGGCCGCCGTGCGGGCCTACGGCGGCGACCTGCTGCCCGGCACCGAGTCGCCGGCACTGGTGCAGATGGGCGACTACCTCGCCGTGAGCGTGCGGGAGGCGCTGCTCGTCCAGCCCGACCCCGACGCGGTCCTGCGCTACAGCGACCTCGCGCCCTACGACACGGCGGTCGTCGAGGCCTGCCTGGCCTCCCTCCCGGTCCACCACCCGGTGGCGCCGCTGCTCAAGGGCAAGCTCGCCGCGGGCCGGGGCTAGTCACGTCCAACCATCCGCCAACCAGCGCGACCTAGGTTCGCACCAGACGTGACCCGCCTCACACTGGAGTGGCCTGATGACGAAGATCGAACTCACTGTCGACGGGGCTGCGGTCTCCGACGACGTCGAGCCGCGGATGCTGCTCGTGCAGTACCTGCGCGAGAAGCTCGGCAAGACCGGCACCGTGATCGGCTGCGACACCTCCAACTGCGGGGCGTGCACCGTGCACCTCGACGGCACGAGCGTGAAGTCGTGCAACGTGCTCGCCGTGCAGGCCAACGGCCGCACCGTGACCACGATCGAGGGCCTCGCCGACACCGCCGAGGGCGACCTGCACCCGGTGCAGGAGGCGTTCCGCGAGTGCCACGGCCTCCAGTGCGGCTTCTGCACGCCCGGGATGGTGATGCAGGCCGTCGACCTGCTCGGTGAGAACCCGAACCCGACCGAGGAGGAGGTGCGGCTCGGGATGGAGGGCAACCTCTGTCGCTGCACCGGCTACCACAACATCGTCAAGAGCGTGCTCCACGCCGCCGAGACCCAGGGGGCGAAGGCATGACCGCCACCCAGGACCGTCCCGCCGCCGAGATCGGCAAGGACCGCCGGCGCAAGGAGGACCAGCGCCTGATCACGGGTCGTACGCGCTGGACCGACAACATCACCCTGCCCGGGATGCTGCACCTCGCGATGGTGCGCAGCCCGTTCGCCCACGCCAACATCACGTCGGTCGACACCGAGGCGGCCAAGGCCTCGCCCAACGTGGTCGCCGTGCTGAGCGGCAAGGACTTCGGCGAGGAGCTCGGCGCCTGCATCAACGCGTGGCCGATCACCCCGGACCAGAAGACCCCGGCCCACTCGCCGATGCCGGCCGACCGGGTCGCCTTCGCCGGCGAGATCGTCGCCGTGGTCGTGGCCCGGAGCGTCGCCGAGGCCCGTGACGCTGCCGAGCTCGTCGACGTGGAGTACGAGGAGCTGCCGGCCGTCATCGGCATCAAGAACGCGCTCAAGGACGAGGTGCTGGCCCACCCCGACCTCGGCACCAACAAGTCGGCGCTGTGGGTCTTCGACTCCGGCGAGGCCGGCACCGGGACCGACGCCGAGGCGGCCATCACCGAGGCCCGGGCCAACGGCATCGTGATCGAGCGCGAGTACCGCCAGCAGCGGCTCATCCCGGCCTTCATGGAGCCGCGCAGCGTCGTGGTGGACCCGACCAGCGAGCAGATGACCATGTGGTCGGCCACCCAGATCCCGCACATCCTGAGGTTCGCCCTGGCGGCCACCACCGGCGTGCCCGAGAGCAAGATCCGGGTCATTGCCCCTGACGTCGGTGGTGGTTTCGGCGGCAAGCTGCAGGCGACGCCGGAGGAGTGGATCACCTGGGCCGTCGCGCGACGGCTGTCGAAGCCGGTGAAGTACACCGAGACCCGCAGCGAGAGCCTGATGGCGGCCCACCACGGTCGCGACCAGGTGCAGACGCTGACCCTCGCGGCCGACAAGGACGGCAAGGTCACCGGGCTCAAGGTGCACCTCGACGCCGACCTCGGGTCCTACGTCGCCATCGTCGGCGGCGGTGTCCCGGTGCTGGGCGCGTTCATGTTCAACGCGATCTACAAGTTCCCGGCCTACCGCTTCGAGTGCCAGACGGTCCTCACCAACACGACCTTCACCGACGCCTACCGCGGCGCCGGCCGGCCGGAGGCGACGTACGCCATCGAGCGGCTCATGGACGAGCTCGCCGCGGAGGTGGGCGTCGACCCCCTCGAGATCCGCGAGCGCAACTGGATCACCCACGAGGAGTTCCCGTTCACCACGGTGGCCGGGCTGGAGTACGACACCGGCAACTACGAGGCCGCCACGGCGAAGGCCAAGGCGTCCTTCGGCTACGACGAGCTGCGTCGCGAGCAGGCCGAGCGGCGCGAGCGCGGCGACCGGGTGCAGCTCGGCATCGGCGTCTCGACCTTCACCGAGATGTGCGGCCTGGCCCCGAGCCGGGTGCTGGGCAGCCTCGACTACGGCGCCGGCGGCTGGGAGAGCGCGAGCGTGCGCCTGACCCCGCTCGGCAAGGTCGAGGTCGTCACCGGTGCGAGCGCCCACGGGCAGGGCCACGAGACGGCGTTCAGCCAGATCGTCGCCGACCGCCTCGGGGTGCCCTTCGAGGACGTCGAGGTGCTGCACGGCGACACCCAGGTGGCGCCCAAGGGCCTCGACACCTACGGCTCGCGGTCGCTGGTGGTGGGCGGCGAGGCGCTGGTCAAGGCGGTCGACAAGGTGATCGACAAGGCGAAGGTCCTCGCGGCGCACCTGCTCGAGGCCAACGCCGACGACCTGGACTACGCCGACGGCAAGTTCACCGTGCGCGGCACCGACCAGGGCAAGGCGATCCAGGAGCTGGCGACGGCGACCTTCGCGGGGCACGACTACCCCGAGGGCATGGAGCTGAGCCTCGACGCCGACGCGACCTACGACCCCGTGAACTTCAACTACCCGCACGGCACGCACCTCTGCGCCATGGAGGTCGACACCGAGACGGGTGCGGTGAAGATGCGGAAGTACACCTGCTGCGACGACATCGGCACGATCATCAACCCGCTGATCGTGGCCGGTCAGGTCCACGGCGGGCTCGTGCAGGGCATCGCGCAGGCGCTCTGGGAGGAGGCGGTGCACGACGAGGCCGGCACGCTCGTGAGCGGGTCGTTCGTCGACTACCTGCTCCCCACGTCCGCCGACACGATCTCCTTCGACGTCGTGCACACCGACGAGCCGAGCATCTGCACGACCAACACGCTCGGCACGAAGGGCGTCGGCGAGGCCGGGACCATCGCGTCGACCCCGGCAGTGGTCAACGCCGTCGTCGACGCCGTACGCCACCTGGGTGTGAACGACGTCCAGATGCCGTGCACGCCGGAGCGGGTCTGGCGGGCGATCCATGCCAACGACGGGGACGCACCGACACCGGCGGACGCGATGCCGCACTTCCAAGAGGGAAGCCTCAACCAGGACGAAGGAGCGGGCCAGTGATCCCGGTGAAGTTCGACTACCTCGCACCCACGTCGGTCGAGGAGGCACTGTCCGCGCTCGGCGAGCACGGTGACGAGGCGAAGATCCTGGCCGGCGGGCAGAGCCTGCTGCCGGTCCTGCGGATGCGGCTCAACGCGCCCGAGGTCGTCATCGACCTCGGCGGCATCGCCTCGCTGCGGGGGATCCGCGACGACGGCGACGCCATCGTGATCGGCGCGATGACCACGCACCACGACGTCCGCGACCACGAGCTCGTGAAGGAGCACGCACTGCTGATCTCCAAGGCGGCGGCCGAGGTCGCCGACTCGCAGATCCGGCACCGCGGCACCTTCGGCGGCGCCCTCGCGCACGCCGACCCGGCCGGTGACCTCGGCGCTCCGGCGCTCGCCCTGGGCGCGCAGTTCGTGATCGCCGGTGCCGGCGGCACCCGCACGGTCGAGGCCGACGACTTCTTCGTCGACCTCTTCGAGACGGCCATCGGCGAGGACGAGATCCTCACCGAGGTGCGGATCCCGAAGCACACCGGCTGGGGCGCGCACTACGAGAAGTTCGTGCGCGTCGCCCACCAGTGGCCGATCGTCGCGGTCGCGGCGACCGTCAAGGGCTCCATCGACGAGGCGAAGATCGGGCTGACCAACATGGGCTCGACGCCGCTGCGGGCCCGCGCCACCGAGGCCGCGCTCGCGGGTGCGAGCGCGACCGAGGACGGCGTACGCGCTGCGGCGGAGCAGGCGGCCGAGGGCACCAACCCGCCCTCGGACCTCAACGGCGCGGCCGACTACCGCCAGCACCTCGCACGCGTGCTGACCGGTCGGGCCGTGCTCAAGGCGGCAGGCGCGTAGTGGAGCTGAGCCACCAGTTCACCGTCCCGATCGGCGTCGAGGAGACCTGGGAGCACTTCAACGACATCGCGTCGGTCGCCGAGTGCTTCCCGGGCGCCCAGGTCACCGAGGCCGACGCCGACTCGTTCGCGGGCTCGGTGAAGGTCAAGCTCGGCCCGATCGCGCTGCTCTACAACGGCACCGGCACCTTCGTGGAGAAGGACGAGGCGGCGCACCGGTTCGTCGTCGACGCCAAGGGCAAGGACAAGCGTGGCAACGGCACGGCCGGGGCCAACGTGGTCGTCACGATGACCGACGCGAACGGCTCGACGGACGTGTCGGTGCAGACCGACCTCGCCATCACCGGCAAGCCCGCGCAGTTCGGCCGCGGCGTCATGCAGGACGTCTCGGACAAGCTGCTCGGCCAGTTCGTCGCCTGCCTCGAGCAGCGGCTGACCGCTCCGGAGCCCGCTCCTGCCGAGCCCGAGGCCCCCGCACCACCGTCCGGCGCGGGCGACCCCGCGCCGGGCGGTGACCCACTGGCCGCCGCTGCTGCCGCTGCACCTCCGCCGAAGCCGGCGGCACCGAGGCCGCCGCCCCCGCAGTCCACCGAGGCGCTCGACCTCGGCAGCGCGGTGCTGCCGGTGCTGCTGAAGTCCTACTGGAAGCAGGCCCTGGCCGCGGTCGTCGGGCTCGCGGTGCTGCGGAGGATCTTCCGGCGCTGACCGCCTAGAACACGTTGAGCGGGCGGAACTGCACGGAGATCCGTGGCCCGGAGTGGGCGACCTTGGGCACCGCGTGCTCCCACGTGCGCTGGCACGAGCCGCCCATCACCACCAGGTCGCCGTGGCCCATCGTCAGCGCGATCGACGAGCCGCCGCCGCGCGGGCGGAGCAGCAGGCGGCGCGGGTCGCCGACGCTGACGATGGCGACCATCGTGTCCTCGGCGCGGCCCCGGCCGATGGTGTCGCCGTGCCAGGCGACGGAGTCGCGGCCGTCGCGGTAGTAGCAGCAGCCGGCGGTCACGAACGGCTCGCCGAGCTCGGGCAGGTAGTGGGCGCTCAGGTCCGCGCGGGCCCGGACGAGCGCGGCGTGGGGGAGCGGGTCGTCGGCGAGGTAGGTGTGCACGAGTCGCGGCACGTCGACCACGGCGTCGTACATCTCCCGGCGCTCCGCGCGCCACGGCACCTGCTCGACGAGCGCCGTGAAGACGGCGTCGGGGTCGGGGAGCCAGTTGCGCCGGACGTCGACCCAGGCGCCCCGGGACAGCACGCGTCGCTCCGGCGCGAGCGCCGCGGCGACGGCGGTCTCGTCGGCGAAGAGGGACGACTGGAAGTCCACACGGGGCAGCATAGCCCGACGATCGAACGCCTGTTCGATCGTCAAGATAGACCGAAGGTTTTACCACACGGTTCGTCAATTACCAGACACCGGTCCAGCCCAGTCCTAGCCTGACAAGCATGGATCAAGTGGACCTCGTCGTACCGCGCCAGCGTGCGCTGAAGCATGTCCAGGTCCGTGAGCACGTCCGCGGCCTCATCGAGGCCCAGCCGCCCGGTTCCGCAGCACCGTCCGAGCGCGAGCTGGTCGCTCGCTTCGGCGTGGCGCGGATGACCGTACGCCAGGCGCTCGACGCCCTCGTCGCCGAGGGTCTGCTCGAGCGCATCCCGGGACGTGGCACGTTCGTCGCGCAGCCGCCCAAGACCGCCGGTCGTCTGACCTCCTTCACCGAGGAGATCAAGCGCCGGGGCATGCTGCCGGAGTCCCAGACACTGTTGGCCCGCGTCGAGCAGGCCGGCCCGGGTGTCGCCCGCGCGCTCGACATCTCGCCCGGTGACCCCGTGCTGCACTGGCGCCGACTGCGCCGTGCCGACCAGGCCATCGTGTGCGTCGAGGACGCCTACCTCAACGAGGTGCTGCTGCCGGGGTTCCTCCAGCACGGCACGCCGACGAGCCTCTACGAGGCCCTCGCCGCCCGCGGCCTGCGGCCGACCGAGGTCGAGGACTCGATCAGCGCCGACCGCGCCAGCGCGGACGAGGCTGCGGTGCTCGAGATCGCCGAGGGTGACCCGGTCCTGCGCCACGCACGTCGTGCGGTGTCGGGCGGCCGGATCGTCGAGGTCTCGCGCACCTGCTACCGGCACGACCGCTTCACGGTCTACCTCCAGCTCGCGGACCACTAGGCCTCACGTCTGGGCGTACGCCTACCCGCGCCTGAGCTCCTCGAGCTCTCGCGCGAGGTTGGCGCGCGCCCGCTCCTCCCACAGCTCGCGTCCTCGCGCGGTGCGGAACAGCGACGGGCGACGTCGCCAGGTCGGCCAGGACGGCCGCCCGCCCGGCGCGGAAGTCCTCGTCGCTGACGTGCGCGAAGTCGGTGCGCACGCCGGCGACGTAGTCCGCGTAGCGCTCCTGCGGTGCCGCGAGGATCCCGAGGTCGGCGTCGCTCAGGGCCGAGCCGGCCGCGTCGTCGTCGGCCGGGCGGTGGTGCACGGTCATCCGCACCAGCCGGGCCACCTCGTCGGCGTAGGCCTGCGGCAGCGCGCGCTCGGCCCACTGCGCCGACCGCTCCTCGTCGTCGTCCGCCCCGTCGTAGACCGCGTCGTGGAACCACGCCGCGAGGGCGACGGTGGTCGCGTCGAAGCCGGCGCCCCCGGGACCGAGCTGCTCGAGCCGGTCGAGCACCTCGGCGAGGTGGAGCCGGTCGTGGTAGCCGTCGCGGTCCCAGGCGGCGAGCAGCTCGTCGCGCAGGTCGGTCCGGTCGGGCAGCGGCCAGCGATCGGCGAGGCTCATGCCCGCGCGGTCTCCTGCTGGAGCGCCCGCGCGTGCTCGTGACCGGTCGACATCGCCCAGCGGATCGTGCGCGTGCCGAGCTGGCCGAGCACCCGGTTGGTCACCGGCGGCACCGGGGGCAGCCGCAGCTCGCGCCGCGCGTCGGCCGGCAGCAGCCCGATCGCCGCCGCGGCGAGCGACAGGTAGCCCGGACGGGCCGCCAGTGGCAGGTCGGGGTGGAGCAGCAGGAACCGGATGGCGTCGTGCGCCGCGGGCGTCCCGCGCAGCTCGGGGCCGTAGGCCGCCAGCATCCTGCGCAGCTCGTCCTCGGACTGCGGGCGGGTCGACCACGCCGAGGTGCCCGGCCGCGACGCCGGTCTGGGCGACGTACTCGTCACGCTCCGGACCGACGAGCGGGCGCTGGCCGTAGCGGTCGTGGGCGGCGAGGAAGCTGTCGATCTCGGCCACGTGCACCCAGCCGAGCAGGTGCGGGTCGTTGGCGGCGTACGGCGTCCCGTCGGGCATCGTGCCGGTGACCGACTCGTGGGCGCGCTGCACGGCGCGGATGACCTGCAGGGCGTCGCGCTCGGTGCCGAAGGTCGTCATCGCGAGGTAGGTGGAGACCTGCGCGAGCCGTCCCCACATGTCGCCCTGGTAGCCGGAGTGGTCGGCGACCCCCTGCATCGCGGCGGGGTGCAACGACTGCAGCATGATCGCGCGGATGCCGCCGACGAACATGGAGGCGTCGCCGTGGACACGGGCGATGGGGGAGTCGGGCCCGAACCAGCGAGGTCCGGGTGTCCCGTGCACGCGCTCGCGTGCCTGCTCGCCGTTGGGGCCGGCCACCTTGCGGAACAGCTCGGCTCCGAGGCGCTCGCGGAGGGTCATGTCCCGAGGCTAGCCGGGGGCTCCACGCATCGAGAGCCACGTCACGCGGTCGGACTTTGACTTCGAGTACTCGAAGTTCCTACCGTCGATGACGTGACCACCCACGCCGTAGCCCGCAGCTACTCCATCAAGGAGGCGGCAGCCCTCACGGGGCTGCCGGCCAGCACGCTGCGCTACTACGAGCAGATCGGCGTCATCTCGCCGGTGAGCCGCGGCGCGAGCAGCGGTCACCGGGTCTACGACGACGGTGACCTCGACCAGCTCATGTGGGTGTCGTGCCTGGCCGCCACCGGCATGTCGATCGGTGACATGCGTGCCTACATGGCCAACACCAGGCTGGGCGCGGAGGCCGCCGCGGACCAGCGTCGGCTGCTCGAGGAGCAGCAGGCGCGCCTCGCGACCGAGGCGGAGGCGCTGGCCCTGCGCCAGCGCTACGTCGCGCTCAAGATCGACTACTGGCGCGCGGTCGCCGACCGCGACACCGCCCGGAGCGAGCAGATCTCGCGCCGGGCCCGTGAGCTCGCCGACGAGCTGCGCGCCGTCACGCACGACTAGTCCGACACCCGGACCGTCCATCCCCCCGAGAAGAACGGAAGACTTCAGCATGCGCGTCAACGCCTATGCAGCACCCGCCGCCGGCCAGCCGCTGGCCCCCACGACCATCGAGCGCCGCGAGGTCGGCGCCCACGACGTGCTCATCGACATCGAGTACGCCGGCATCTGCCACTCCGACATCCACACCGTCAACGGCGACTGGGGCCCGCAGCCCTTCCCGCTCGTGCCGGGCCACGAGATCGTCGGCCGGGTCTCCGAGGTCGGCTCCGAGGTGAGCCGCCACCAGGTCGGCGACCGCGTCGGCGTCGGCTGCATGGTCAACTCGTGCGGCGAGTGCGACCGCTGCACCAGCGGCGACGAGCAGTACTGCGTGCAGGGCATGGTCGGCACCTACGGCGCCACCGACCGCGACGGTACGACGACCCAGGGCGGCTACTCGACCCACGTCGTCGTGGACGCCGACTACGTCCTGTCGATCCCGGAGAGCCTGGACGCCGCGGCCGCCACGCCGCTGCTGTGCGCCGGCATCACGACGTACTCGCCGCTGAAGCACTGGAACGCCGGTCCCGGCAAGAAGGTCGCGGTCGTCGGCCTCGGCGGACTCGGCCACATGGCCGTCCAGATCGCGCACGCGATGGGCGCCGAGGTCACCGTGCTCTCCCAGTCGCTGAAGAAGCAGGAGGACGGCCTGCGCCTCGGCGCGGACCACTACTTCGCGACCAGCGACCCCGACACGTTCGAGGCGCTCGCCGAGTCGTTCGACCTCGTCATCAACACCGTGAGCGCCCGGATCGACGTGAGCGCCTACCTCGGTCTGCTCGACGTCAACGGCGCGCTGGTGAACGTCGGCGCCCCGGCTGAGCCGCTGGACGTCAACGTCTTCGCGCTGCTCTCCAACCGGCGCTCCTTCTCCGGCTCGATGATCGGCGGGATCGCGGAGACCCAGGAGATGCTCGACTTCTGCGCCGAGCACGGCATCGCCTCCGAGGTCGAGGTGATCCCCGCCGACCAGGTCAACGAGGCCTACGAGCGCGTGCTCGCCTCCGACGTGCGCTACCGCTTCGTGATCGACGCCAGCACGCTGGACTGACGCTGCTCCACCATGGGATGTCGACCAGTAGGCACTTCCCTGTGTCAATTGACCTGGGGAAGTGCCTGCTCAGCGACATCCCATGGTGGACAGGCGGTCAGGTCGGCTCGGCGGTCAGGTCGCCCGCATCGATGATGCGGTAGGCGTAGCCCTGCTCGGCGAGGAAGCGCTGCCGGTTCTGGGCGAAGTCGGCGTCGACGGTGTCGCGCGAGACGATCGTGTAGAAGTGCGCGCTGCGGCCCTCGGTCTTGGGGCGCAGCAGCCGGCCGAGGCGCTGGGCCTCCTCCTGCCGCGAGCCGAAGGAGCCGCTGATCTGGATCGCCACCTCGGCCGAGGGCAGGTCGATGGAGAAGTTGGCGACCTTGCTGACCACGAGCAGGCCGATCTCGCCGGTGCGGAAGGCCGCGAAGAGCCGCTGGCGCTCCTTGACCGGCGTCTCGCCCTTGATCACGGGCGCGTCGAGCATCGCCGCGACCTCGTCGAGCTGGTCGATGTACTGACCGATCACGAGCGTCGGCTGGCCGGCGTGCTGCCGCACCAGGTCGCGTACGACGTCGATCTTGGCGTGGGTGCACGAGGCCAGGCGGTAGCGGGTGTCGGGGTCCGAGGTGGCGTAGGCCAGCCGCTCGCCGTCGGGCAGCGTGACCCGGACCTCCACGCAGTCGGCGGGAGCGATGTAGCCCTGCGCCTCGATGTCCTTCCACGGGGCGTCGTAGCGCTTGGGGCCGATGAGCGAGAAGACCTCGCCCTCGCGACCGTCCTCGCGGACGAGCGTCGCGGTGAGGCCGAGGCGGCGACGCGCCTGGAGGTCGGCGGTCATCCGGAAGATCGGCGCCGGGAGCAGGTGCACCTCGTCGTAGACGATCAGGCCCCAGTCGCGGGCGTCGAGCAGGTCGAGGTGCGGGTAGACGCCCTTCCGCTTCGTCGTCAGCACCTGGTAGGTCGCGATGGTGACGGGGCGGATCTCCTTGACGGCACCGGAGTACTCCCCGATCTCGTCGGGGGTGAGCGACGTCCGCGCGACCAGCTCGTCCTTCCACTGCCGCGCGCTGACGGTGTTGGTCACGAGGATCAGCGTGGTGGCCTGCGCCTGCGCCATCGAGGCCGCGCCGACGATGGTCTTGCCGGCCCCGCACGGCAGCACGACGACGCCGGACCCGCCGTCCCAGAAGGACTGGGCCGCCTCGCGCTGGTAGGGCCGGAGCGTCCAGCCGTCCTCGGCGAGGTCGATCGCGTGCGCCTCGCCGTCGACGTAGCCCGCGAAGTCCTCGGCCGGCCAGCCGAGCTTGAGCAGCGCCTGCTTGAGGTTGCCGCGCTCGCTCGGGTGCACCGCGACGGAGTCGTCGTCGAGCCGCGCGCCGACCATCCCGGCGATCTTCTTGGCGCGGAGCACCTCCTCGAGCACCGGACGGTCGGTGCTCGACAGCACGAGGCCGTGGACCGGGTGCTTCTCGAGGCGGAGCCGCCCGTAGCGGCCCATCGTCTCGGCGACGTCGACGAGCAGCGCGTGCGGGACGGCGTACCGGCTCCACTTCAGCAGCGCGTCGACCACCTGCTCGGCGTCGTGGCCGGCGGCGCGCGCGTTCCAGAGGCCGAGCGGCGTCAGGCGGTAGGTGTGGATGTGCTCGGGCGAGCGCTCGAGCTCGGCGAAGGGTGCGATCGCCTTGCGGGCCTCGGCGGCCGACGGGTGGTCGACCTCGAGGAGGAGCGTCTTGTCGGACTGGACGATGAGGGGTCCGTCGTTCACGCGGAAGCCGCCTTCTGGCGCGCGCGGAAGGCAGCGACGTTGGCGCGCGAGGAGCACCGGTCGGAGCAGTAGCGACGCGACTGGTTGGGTGAGGTGTCGACGAAGACCTTGTCGCACCGGGGCTCGGAGCAGATGCCGAGCCGGGTCGCGCCGAGGTCGCAGACCAGGTTGGCCAGGCCCATCAGCGACTCGGCGATCAGCAGCTCGGCGACGGACGATGCCCGGTTGGTGACGTGCATGTGCAGGTTGGCCGGGTCGTGGTCGGAGATCATCGGCGTGACCGGGTGGCTCGCGAGCAGGTCGTTGAGCGACCCGACCACGAGGCGTACGTCGTCGACGTCGGAGGCCTCGAAGACCGGCCGCAGCTCGGCCTGGAAGGACGTCAGCGACGCGATGTCGGCAGGCGCCACCGAGCGGTGCAACCACGAGCGGTCCGCCAGGTGCTCGTGCAGCGCCGCCTCGTCGGGGAGGTCGGCGTTGACGAGCGCTGCTGCGCGCTCGGCGTAACGGATGAAGTCCACCGAGCAAGTTTACGGGTCGACCATCGGAGCCCGGGGTCCCCGCGGCGTTGTTCGGGGGAGCGCAGCGGAGGAGAAGAACGTCGTGGGGTGGGTTTACGCCGGCCTGACGGCAGTGATGCGGTGCACCGCGAACTCGCGTACGTCGTCCGCGCGGTGGTCGAACGCCGACAGCCGGCCGCCGTCGAGCCGGCGCGGGTCGACGACCCGCTCGCTCGTGGCGCCGTGGTTGTCGACGTAGCCGATGACGACGGTGGTGCCACCCTCGATGGCGTCGCGGAGGGCGGCGAGGGCATCGGACGGCGTGGTGGTCGAGGCGCTCGCGGGGCGCGAGGACTCGGCCCGGTCGCCGGCCCGGATCGCGGTCGCGACCGCCTGGACCTGCGCCGCCTGTCGGGCCGACACCGCGCCCGCAGGACGCCGGCCCCGTCGGCCCCGTGCACGACGGAGGTCGGGGCGGCTGACCCGCACGGTGCCGTCGGCCGCCTCGACCACGGGCGCGGCGCCCAGCTCGCGCAGTCGCGGCAGCAGCACGTCGAGCGGCGAGGTCGAGATCGCGACGGTCGGCGCCAGCAGGCGCAGCCCGAGGGTCCGCGACCGCGGGTCGTGCACGAGCGCGGCGAGCGCCGCCTCGTCGTCCGCGCGCAGGAAGGCCTCCGCGTGCCCGACCCGCACGCTGCCGAAGGTGCGCGCGACGTCGTCGACGAGGAACTCGAGGGGCTGCGGGACGGGCGTCTGGGAGACGCCGGTGAGGAAGTCGCGCACCTCCAGCGCCGACCACCCCGCGTCGAAGCCGCGCCGCAGCGAGCCGGGGGTGAAGCGGTAGACGGTGGCGCCGCCGCGTGACTCCACGTCGGCGAGCAGGTGCAGCCGGCGGGCGACCTCGGTCTCGAGCGGCCCGGGCGCCACGGCGGTGAGGTCGGCCTGGAGCAGGACGTGGTCGACCGGGCGCGGCAGCTGCGGGGCCAGGGCCGCGGCCGCCGCCGGCAGGTCGTCGTCGGCGACCAGGCGGCCGCTCGGCGGGAGTCCGCCGGCACCGCTGACGCCGAGCGCCGCGGCCTCGTCGAGCGCGGCCGTCACCAGGTCGGCGAAGATCGCCGGCCGGCGCGGTCGCAGCCACTCGACGTGCTGCACCACCGAGGCGACTCCCGTCCCGACGGCCAGCACCTCGCCCTCGGGGACGTCGGCCAGCACGCGGAGCGCGAGGCGTCGGGCCTCCTCGGCCAGGCCGCTCGACAGCTCGGGCGCCAGCGCGTTCCACGACTTGCCCGCCTGGTCGCGCGAGCCCACCAGCGACGGGACCCGGCTGCTCGCCAGCCACCCGCCGACGAGGCGCGCCCATCGCTCGGCCGTCGGGCGCCCGGACCACACGTCGAACTCCTCGGTCGGCAGCCAGGCAGGCGTGCCGTCCGGCTCGGCTCCCTCGGCGATCAACCCGGCCGACAGCGCGACCTCGACGAGCAGCGCGGCGCCCACGTCGTCGACGTGCAGCTCGCGCGCCACCAGCTTGAGGTCGCGGACCGCCAGGCCTCCGCTGCGCAGCACGCTGGGCGGCTGCACGCCCCAGTGGTCGAGCAGCAGCTCCGTGCGTCGTACGACGTCGAAGGCGGCGCCCGCAGCCGTCCGGGCCACGAGTGCCGGGTCGCGCGACGTGGTGGCGAGGGGCGGCACCTCGTCGACCGGCTCGGTGGTGGTCCGCCCGCCGCGCAGCGCGAGCCCGACCTCGCCCGGCAGCACGACGGTGTCGCCGTCGCGCGGCACCAGCAGGCGGCGGCTGATCAGCTCCTCGGCCGGGCTCGCTGCCTGCTCGGGGGAGACCGTGCGTCGTGCCGCGCCGGTGGTGCCCTCGCCGCCGTGGGCGTCGACGTGGCGCAGCAGCGCGGTGGCGGCGGGGCTCAGCTCGCCCAACCGGCGGGTGATCTCGTCCGGCGCCAGCGGCTCGGGGCTCGAGGGCCGCAGGCCGCTCACCAGGCCCGGCATGCCGCGCATGGCGTCGGCGACACCGCTCAGCGCCCGGATGCCCCCGGGGGCGTCCCACGCGAGGGCGAGGTCGAGCAGTCGCTGGACCGCCTCACCCGCACGGGCGGGGTCCGCGTGCACGATCGAGACAAGTCCCGGAGAAGTGGTTTGACCTGCAACCAGCAGGGCATCAAGCACGGAAAGTTCCAGACGGTCCAGGCCGTCGAGGGCACGGTGGATCGACGAACGCGTGGCAGCCCGCGAGGCGAGCTGCGACGAATCTTGAGGGGCGGGTGTGGCGAGATCTGGACGGGCCCGCAGGAGCGCCACGAGTCGCTCGTCCGGCCAGCTCCGCAGCTGGTCGGCAAGGGTTCGTGCGGGTGTCGCCCGCCCACGACTGGACATCCCTCCTACGCTATCGCCCGGGTCGGCGTCGCCGCCCAGCACGACGCGGAGAGGGCGCGCATGAAGAACGTTGATCTGCACCACGGGGCGGCGAGCGACGTCGGCCTGGTGCGCAAGGTCAACGAGGACTCGTTCCTCGTCGCACCACCGGTGTTCGTCGTCGCCGACGGCATGGGCGGGCACTCCGGCGGCGACGTCGCGAGCCAGATGGTCGTCGAGGAGTTCCAGCGCCTGGCGGAGTCGTACGACCCCACGCGCGGCGCCGAGCAGGTCGCCGACACCTTCGCGCGCGCGCAGGCGCGGATCGTCGACTTCGGCAACGCCCATCGCGCGATGACGCCCGGCTGGCACGCCGGCACCACCGCGGTGGTCGCCGTGCTCGTCGACGACAACGGCGTCGCGAAGTGGCTGCTGGCCAACCTCGGCGACTCCCGCATCTACCGGATCACCGACGGCAGCCTCGAGCAGATCAGCGTCGACCACTCGGTCGTCCAGGAGCTGATCGACTCGGGCGAGATCACGGCCGAGGAGGCCGCGACCCACCCCGAGCGCCACGTCATCACCCGCGCGCTCGGCAGTCCCGAGGGCATCCACCCCGACTTCTTCCTGCTGCCGCTCGGCTCCGTCGAGCGGCTGCTGCTGTGCAGCGACGGCATCACCGGGATGATCGAGGACAAGGAGATCGAGGAGATCCTCGAGACCGTCGCCGACCCCCGCGATGCCGCCGACAGGCTGGTGCGCGCCGCGGTCGCTGCCGGCGGCCGTGACAACGCGACTGCTGTCGTCGTCGATGTGGTGGGATTGGTGAAGGACGCCTCGTATGACTCCCAGCGCCAGCTGGAGAGCCTCGAATCCAAGCTGGGGGGACGACTGTGAGCACCGATGCCAGGTTCGCGCCGGGGGACTGGTACGCCGTCGTCGGCGACCACGTCACGGTCGTGCTGCCCGGCAGCCAGCGCGACCGCGTGGCTGCCCTGTGGGACCTCGCGGACGCGGGTGCGACGGCCGACGCCGTGCTCGACGCCCTCCTCGCGGGCGGGCTGTCCACGCTCGACCACGTCGCCCTCGTCGCCCACGGCGACGACTCCACCCGCCTCATCGTCCGCGGCGCTCCCACGGCATCGATCGCCACCACCGAGGGCGAGGAGATCGTCAGCGCGAGCGCCGGTGCTGCCTGGGCCGAGCGCCTCGTCACCGGCGTCACCGGCATCCGCGTCACCCTCACCGGCGACCCCGACGGCGCCGCCGGGCACGCCCTGACCGTCGGCATCGCCCGGGTGTCCGTCGTCGAGTTCGGTACGCCGTCCGCAGCGCAGTGCCGCGCCGGTCGAGGAGTTCGTCGAGGAGCCGGCCGCGCCCGTGATGGCGGTCGAGCCGGAGCCCGAGCCGACGCCCGAGCCCGACCCGACGCCGGAGCCGGAGCCCGAGCCGGAGCCCACGCCCGAACCGGTCGCCGCGGTCCCGATGAGCTTCGGCGAGCCCGAGGACGACCCGACGCCGACGGGGGAGACCCCGGTCGTCGAGGCGCCCGTCGCCGACGACTGGCCGGACCGCGACGGGAACACCGTGGCCGGTCCGCCCGCGCACGACTTCGACCGTCCGCCGATCCCCGGCCAGGAGATGGCCCCGGAGGTGGTCTCGGATCCCGTGGCCTCGCTGGTCTTCTCGACCGGCGACGTCGTGCTCGTCGACCGCACGGTCCTGGTCGGCCGCGCGCCGGAGGCCCGCCGCTTCGCCTCGCACGACCAGCCCCACGTCGTGACGGTGTCGAGCCCGCAGCAGGAGATCTCCTCGACGCACCTCGAGATCCGTCCCGGCGCCGGCGCCGACCACGGCTCGGCCATCGCCACCGACCTCGGCTCCACCAACGGCACGGTCCTCGCGCAGCCCGGCCTCGACCCCGAGGAGCTCAAGGCGGGCATCGCCGTCAGCCTGATCCCGGGCGCGGTGCTCGACCTCGGCGACGGCGTCACGATCCAGGTCACGAACCCCTGAGCGTGGCCCCGTGATCCGCCAGCAGCACGACATGACGTACCCGATCGCCCAGCTCGAGCGGCGGTTCACGGCGTTCGCGGTGGACCGCCTGCTGGCGTGGAGCATCGTCGTCGCCGTCGGTGTCGTGACGGCGATGTTCGTCTCCGACGAGGTGTGGACGGTGGTCGGCGCGGTCGGCGGCACCGTCGTCGTGCTCTGGCTGGTCCTCTCCGTCGTGCTCGGCGTCACCGGGAGCTCGCCCGGCAACGCGATGTCCGGGCTGCGGGTGGTGCACCACGGCACCGGCACGCCGATCGGAGTCGGCCGGGCCCTCCTGCGCTCGCTCGTGCTCGGTGTCTCCGGCCTGCCCACCTTCGGCATCGGCCTGGCCACCCTGGCCTGGACGGCCGTCGAGGACCGCGGCCGCCAGCGTCGCGGCTGGCACGACCACCTGGCCCACACCGTCGTGGTCGACGTACGCCCTCCCCCCGCGGTCGCCGACGTCGCCGACGAGGCGCCGCGCCACATCGTCAACCTGACCGCCATGCGGCTGGTCCCGGCGCCCCCGGTCGAGGTCGGTGCAGACGCCGGAGCGGTCCGAGCAGTCGATGCGGCGCCAGCAGCTGCCGCCCGAGGTGACCCAGCCGCCGGCGGCCCTCGCGCAGACCGTCACACGTCCGGCGGAGGCGCCGGCCTACGCATCGGCCCAGCAGGCGTCGGCCCCCGTCCAGCAGCCGTCGCTGCACGACGCCCCGACCGAGCGGCGCCCGCAGCCGGTCCGCCCGCCGCAGCCAGTGCCGGCCCAGCCGCACCAGCCCCCGGCCCAGCGGTGGCGCGCGCACTTCGACAACGGCGAGAGCTTCGTGATCGCCGGCCTCGCGCTGGTGGGCCGCCGCCCCGAGCCCCGCAACGGCGAGCAGGTCGCGCACCTGATCCCGCTGCAGTCCGCCGACATGTCGGTGTCCAAGACCCACGCCCAGTTCGGTCCCGCCGCCGACGGCACGATCGTGGTGATGGACCGCGGGTCGACCAACGGCACCGTGCTCGTGCGCCAGGGCATGTCGCGCCAGCTCGCGCCCGGGAGGCCCGCCGCGCTCCTGCCCGGCGACAAGGTCGTCTACGGCGACCGCGAGATGACCATCACCCGCGAGCTCTGAGCCGGCGGCCGTCACGGCGGTGCAGGATGGGCGCGTGCCGTCCTTCCTCGACCTGCTCTACGACGAGGCGCCGCTCGCCGCGTTCGACGAGCACCTCGCCCGCGCCGAGCGCGACCTCGGCGAGGACGAGGCGGCGGTGCTCCGCTCGGAGTACGACGTCGCCCTCCGGCTGCGCGACCTGATCACCCGGATGCGCTCGCGCGAGGCGGAGCTGTCCGCGCTCTACGAGACGGCGTCCGACCTCACCGCGATCCGCGACGTCGACACGATCCTGGCGGCCATCGTGCGGCGCGCCCGCCAGCTGCTGCACTGCGACATGACCTACCTCTCGCTCAACGACGAGGACGACGGCGCGTCCTTCATGAAGGTGACCGACGGGGCCCTGACCCGCGAGTTCCAGAACCTGCGCCTCCCGCTCGGCACCGGCCTGCTCGGTCTCGTCGCGCAGACCGGGGCGGCCTACTTCACCGAGGACTACGCCACCGACGAGCGCTTCGTGCACAAGGGCTACATCGACGAGGCCGTCGCGGGCGAGCAGATCCGCGCGATCCTCGGGGTGCCGCTCGTCCTCGACGGCGTGGTCATCGGGGCGCTGCTCGCGGTGCACCGGTCGGTGCGCCGGTTCCCGCAGGCCGAGGTCAGCCTGCTGACGTCGTTCGCCGCCCACGCCGTGGTGGCGCTCGAGAACGCCCGGCTCTTCGCCGAGCTCGACGAGGCCAACCGCTCGCTGACCCGCCACACCGAGGCCGTCGACGCCGCCGCGCTGGCGCACGACCGCCTCACCGACCTCCTCATCGGAGGCGGCGGCATGGCCGAGGTGGCGCAGGTGCTGTCCGGCGTGCTCGACGCGGCCGTCTCGGTCTGGACGCCCGCCGGCGAGCTCGAGGCGGGCGACGATCCCGGCCTCGCGTGGACCGACGCGGTCGCCGCGGCGGTGACGTCGGGCCGCTCGGTGGCGATCGACGGCGGCCTGGTCGCTGCGGCCCTCGCCGGCACCGAGCACGTCGCCACCCTCGTGGTCCGACGCGACGAGCCGCTCGACCTCGCCGGTCGTCGTACGCTCGAGCGCGGAGCCCTGGTCACCGCACTCGTCCTGCTCTTCGCCCGCTCGGTCACCGACGCGGAGGAGCGGCTCGGCGGCCAGCTCCTCGCCGACCTGCTCGCGCCCGGCACCGCGTCACGGGACCGGCTGCGTGACCGCGTACGACGTCACAGCGCGAGCCTCGACGGACCGCTCGTCGTGGCCGCGGCAGCCATCGACGGCGCCGACCCGCACCGGGCGGGTCGGGCGGCGGTCGCCCTCGCGCGCCGGATGTCCGGGCTGGCCGGCGAGCACCGCGGCGCGGTCGTCGCGGTGGTGCCGGGCGCGGACGCGCGCCGGGTGGGTGCCGACCTGCAGGCCGCGATCGCGGCCGCCGGCGGACGGGCGACCGTCGGGGTGGCGGCCACGGGCGAGGCGGACGACGACGACCGGCTGGTCGCCGCGCACGCCGAGGCACGGCGCTGCCTCGACACCCTGGTGCGGCTGGGGCGCGTCGGGGAGGTGAGCGACCCGGCGGGGCTGGGGGTCGCCCGGCTGCTGCTCGGCGACAACGACCCCGAGCACGTCGCGGCGTTCGTCGACACGATGGTCGGTCCGGTCCGCGAGTGGGACGAGCGGCGCGGGACCGGGCTCGTCGACACGCTGGAGGAGTGGTTCGCCAGCGGCGGTCGGCTCAAGGAGACGGCGGCGGCGCTGCACGTGCACCCCAACACCGTCACCCAGCGGCTGGACCGGATCGGCGAGCTGCTCGGCGACGGCTGGCGCGAGCCGGCGCGCGCCCTCGACCTCCAGCTCGCCCTCCGGCTGGCGCGGCTGCGCGGGGGCTGAGCCGCTCCGACATGTGCACTGGGCACATGTCCAGCGTCGAAGTGTGGCGCGCGCGGACCATGTGCCGTCCGTCACTGCGCTCCCTACGGTGAAGCCATGACCACCTTCGAGGGACGACGCGCGCTCGTCACCGGCGCCGCCAGCGGCATCGGCGCGGCGATCGCGACCCGGCTCGCCGAGGGCGGCGCCGAGGTCCACCTGCTCGACCGCGACGAGGAGGGCGTGGCCAAGGTCGCGGCCCGGGTCCACGGCACCCCGCACGTCGTCGACCTGACCGACGAGGCGGCGATCGACGCGCTCGACCTCGACGTCGACATCCTGGTCAACAACGCCGGGATCCAGCACGTCGCGCCCGTCGAGGACTTCGACCCCGAGCAGTTCCGGATGATCCACGCGCTGATGCTGCACGCCCCGTTCCTGCTCGCCCGGCGGGTGCTGCCCGGCATGTACGCCCGCGGCTGGGGCCGGCTCGTCCACGTGTCCAGCGTCCACGGCCACCGCGCATCGGCGTACAAGTCGGCCTACGTCAGCGCCAAGCACGGGCTCGAGGGCCTCTCGAAGGTCATCGCCCTCGAGGCCGCCGACAAGGGCGTCACCAGCAACACCGTGTGCCCGGGCTACGTCCGCACCCCGCTCGTCGAGGGCCAGCTCGCCGACCAGGCGCGCAGCCACGGCATCCCCGAGGACGAGGTCCTCGACACCGTCCTGCTCGCGCGCACCCCGGTGCGCCGCCTCGTCGAGCCGGAGGAGGTCGCCGACGCGGTGGCCTTCCTGTGCGGCCCGACCGCGACCTCGATGACCGGCTCGTCCCTGCTCCTGGACGGCGGCTGGACCGCCGCCTGACCCGCCCGACCACCTGATCCACCTGCCGCACGCCCCCCGATGAAAGGCACGTCCATGACCACCGACACCTCCACCACGACCGGGACCGGCGCGCCGGGCGCACCGCCCGAGCGCACCAACATCGTCAAGGTCGTCTTCGCGTCCCTCATCGGCACCGCCGTCGAGTGGTACGACTTCTTCCTCTACGGCTCTGCCGCGGCCCTCGTCTTCGGCACGCTGTTCTTCCCCGAGAGCGAGCCTGCGACGGCCACGCTCCTGGCCTTCGGCACCTACGCCCTCGGCTTCGTCGCCCGCCCGCTGGGCGGCGTCGTGTTCGGCCACTTCGGCGACAAGGTCGGCCGCAAGAAGATGCTCGTCTTCTCGCTCTTCCTGATGGGCGTCGCGACGTTCGCCATCGGCCTGCTGCCGACGTACGCCACCATCGGCGTCGCCGCACCGCTGCTCCTGCTGTTCTGCCGCCTGGTCCAGGGCTTCGCCGTCGGCGGCGAGTGGGGTGGCGCGGTGCTGATGGCCGCCGAGCACGGTGACGACTCGCAGCGCGGCTTCTGGTCCTCGTGGCCGCAGGCCGGCGTCGCGCTCGGCAACCTCTTCGCGACCGGCGTCCTCTGGGTGCTCGCCGCGGTGCAGAGCGAGGCCGACTTCAACGCGTGGGGCTGGCGGATCCCGTTCCTGCTGAGCGCGGTCCTGGTCGGCGTGGGCCTGTGGGTCCGGCTCTCGATCGAGGAGTCGCCCGTCTTCGCCGAGGCCAAGGCCGAGATGGAGACGAAGGAGACCCCGCACCTGCCGCTGATCGAGGTCTTCCGCAAGTACCCCCGCGAGGTCTTCGTGGCGATGGGCATGCGGATGGCGGAGAACATCTCCTACTACCTCTTCACGATCATCTCGATCTCGTTCCTCACGATCTACGCCGGCACCGCCGACGACAAGTCGCTGATCCTCAAGGCGCTGCTGATCGGGTCGGTCGTGCACTTCGTGACGATCCCGCTGGTCGGCGCGCTGAGCGACCGCGTCGGTCGCCGGCCGCTCTACCTCGCCGGTGCCGTCGGCGTCGCCGCGTGGTCGTGGGTGTTCTTCGACCTCATCGCCTCGCGCTCCGAGGGCAAGATCATCCTCGCGATCGTCGTCGGCCTGATGCTGCACGCCCTGATGTACTCCCCGCAGGCGGCCTTCTTCTCCGAGCTCTTCGGCACCTCGGTGCGCTACACCGGAGCCTCGGTCGGCTACCAGCTCGCGTCGATCTTCGCCGGCGCGCTCGCCCCGATCATCGCGATCGACCTCCTGGGCAAGGCCAGCGACGGCACCGCGAACGTCGACAAGGTCGCGATCTACATGACCGTCGCGTCGGTGATCACGATCGTCGCGGTGCTCTTCGCCAAGGAGACCAGGGCGACCTCGCTCCGCCACGACCGGGTGCTCAGCGACTGACCCGTCGTCCGTGTGCAGGTCAGCGGGTGAGCGCGACCGGCACGCGGGTGATGCCGCCGCGGGCGCCGAGCCACACGAGCTCGCCGTCGTCGAGGCCGCCGGGCGTGGTGGGTCCGGTCACCGTGATCGTGAAGCGGGCCGACTGCCCCGGCGCGAGGCGTACGGCGAGGGGCTGCACGCTGACGCGGTGGGAGGTGAAGCCGCGGGCGGTGACGGAGAAGTACTCCGGGCGGGTGCCGACGTTGGTCAGCGTGCGCACCGCCGTGCCGCGGCGCACGGTGAGCAGCAGCGAGCTGCTGTTGAGGTCGGCCAGCGTGTGCTGACGGAGCGCTCGGCGCCAGGCGCGCGCCGGCACGTCGAGGGCGAGGTGGGCCGTGGGTGCGCGGCTCGGCAGCGCGCCCGAGCCCTGGGCCAGCACCGACGAGCCGGGGATCGGTCGTGCCGAGCTGGCGACCAGCGATCGGACCACGGAGGCCGACCAGTCGTGCTCGGCCAGCACCAGGGCGGCCAACCCGCTCGCGTGCGCGGTGGCGGCGGAGCTGCCGCTGAAGACGCCCCACGTGCGACCGCTCGCGTCGGGCAGGGCGCCGAGGACGGCGTCGCCGTCGGCGACCGCGTCGGGCTTGACCGACGGTCCGCGCGGGTCGCCCGACGCGCTCCACGGTGCCGTACGCCGGGTGCCGGGGTCACCGCTCACGCGGGACATCCGCACCCGGGCGTCGGGGTGACCGGCCACCCAGCGGCTGAAGCTCCGGCCGGCGGCTGCGGAGAGGTGGACGGTGGGGACGGAGTGGAAGTCGGCCGTGACCGAGCCCGGGCGCAGGTTCACGAGCACCATGGCGCGGCCACCGGCGAGGGCGACGTTGTCGGACTTGTCGACCCGGCCGATGCCGCCACGACGGCACACGACGATGCGGCGCGCGACCTTGCGCGAGTCGAGCGACCCGCCGAGGCACTGTCCGGCGTCCCGGCGGGAGACGCCCGGCGCTGCGGCGTCCTGCGCCAGCACGGCACGACCGCGGACCGCCGCGGGCCTGCCGCCTCCGGTGAAGGTGCGCCCGCCCGGGCCGGTGACCACACCGCGCGACATCCGGCCGACGGCCGAGCCGACCGTCGTGACCCAGGGCGAGCCGTGGGCGGCGTACGCCGTCCCGCCGGAGTTGCCGGCCGCGCCGACCACCACGATGTCGGCCTCCGCGGCGCCGAGCAGGGCGCGCTGGAGGGTGTCGATGCCGTCGCCCCCGGCCAGCGCGAGGTTGAGCACGTCGACGCGGTCGGCGACGGCGGCGTCGACGGCCGACACGACGTCGGCGGTCGAGCAGCCGTCGTCGGCGGGGTCGGGGGCACCCCAGCACGCCTTGTAGGCGGCGAGGCGGGCCTGCGGGGCGACACCGCCGAACTGACCGGCGTCCCGGCCGTCGACGCGGACGCTGACACCGGCGTTGCCGGCGGCGACCGAGGAGACCTGGGTGCCGTGGCCGAGCACGTCGCGGGCCGACAGCGACTCCGACGAGCGGATCCGGTCGGTCCCGAAGCCCGCGGCGAACCACCGGGCGCCGACGACCTTGCGGGTGCAGTCGTCGGCCGACCACCCGTCGCCCCCGGCGCACTCACCGGCGAAGCCCTCCGGGTCCCGGCCGAGGCCGGGGACGTCGGCGAAGGCGGGGGAGTCCGGGGCGATGCCCGAGTCGACCACGCCGATCACCACGCCGGCGCCGCCGCGCAGCCGCGGGCTCGACGTGGCGCCACGGGCGGCCGCGAGCGACGTACGACCGGCGAGCGGTCGCACCTCGTCGGGCTCGATCAGGGCGATGCCGGGCTGGTCGTCGAGGACGGCGAGCTGGGCGTCGGAGAGCGGCAGCGCGAAGCCGTTGAGGGCGGTGGTCCAGCGGTAGACCGGCTCGCCGGCGCCGATGGCCGTGAGCACCGCGTCCTGCCGGGCGAGGAGGTCGGCCGCGTCGCGGGTGCCGGCGGACGTGCCGGGGCCCTGCAGCGTGACCAGCGTCAGGGACGGGGTCCCGGCCGCGTCGGCCGCGTCCTCGGCGAGGGCGACGCTCGAGACGGACAGGGTGACGCCGAGCGCGAGCAGGCCGCAGCCCACGATCCGCCCCACGCGTCGTCCCCGCACGGTCCCCGCCTCCACTGCCCCGTCGTACGTCCAAGGTCTCGAACCGCCCATGATCGCAGCACCGGGCACGCGAGACAAAGCCCTCCCTCCGGGCGGAACCCGTTGGTGGGGGTGGGCGGGTGCCGCCTATCCTTTGGCCGCGCCCGCGGAGTGCAGGCGGCGAGGACCGAAGAACAGGTGGGGAGAGACCGTGCCCAGTGGCAAGGTGAAGTGGTTCGACGTGGAGAAGGGCTTCGGCTTCCTGTCGCAGGAGGACGGCCCGGACGTCTACGTCCACTCCGACGCGCTCCCCGAGGGCACCCCCTCGCTCAAGGCCGGCACCAAGGTCGAGTTCGGCATCGCCCAGGGCCGTCGCGGCGACCAGGCCCTGCAGGTGCGCATCGTCGACGCCCCGGCGTCGGTCACCCGCAACCAGCGCAACGCGCAGCGCAAGAATCCCGAGGCGATGGTCACCATCGTCGAGGACCTGATCAACATGCTCGAGGGCGTCGAGGAGGGCTACCGCCACGGCCGCCACCCCGAGCGCGCCTCGGCACGCGGCACGGCGAAGGTGCTGCGGGCGCTCGCGGACGAGCTCGAGCTCTAGGCTCCGGCTCTAGGTCGTCGCGGAGGCCGTCGGCCGCATCCGGGCGGGCCGGGTGACCAGCACGAACGTCGCCCACGCGCCGAGCACGCCTGCCGCGATGCCCAGGCCGAGCTGGGGGTTGAGCGGCATCACGATGCCGACGAAGCCGCCGATCACCCAGGCGAGCTGCAGCGTCGTGTCGGACCGCGCGAACGCGCTCGCCTGGATCCGGCTCGGCACGTCGCGCTGGATCGTCGAGTCGAGCGAGAGCTTGGCGAGGGCCTGCGCGAGCCCGGCGGTCACGCCGAGCAGCGCGAGGGCGAGCAGCCCGTAGAACAGGGCGGCGATCACCACGACGACCGCGTCGGCCAGCAGCGCGAGCACCACGGTGGCTGCCGGGTTGAGCTTGCGCAGCATCGAGCCGATCGCGATCCCGAGGGTGTTGCCGAAGCCGGCCGCGCCGATCACCAGGCCGAGCAGCAGCTCGGGTCTCCAGTCGCCGATCGGGTTGTCGCGCAGCAGGAACGCCATGAACATCGTGAGGAAGCCCGACAGCCAGCGCGGCCCGCAGTTGGCCCGCAGCGCGAAGGCCACGGCCGCCGGGATCCGGGTCTTCGGGCGACGGCTGCCCGCGGTGACCTCGGTCGACCCGGTGAGCACCAGCTCACCCTCGCCCTGGCTGGCGTCGACCTTGTCCGGCAGCCGGATCGCCCAGATCGTGGCGAGCACGAAGACCACGAAGCCGTAGCGCAGCGACCACTCCGGCCCGAAGGTCGAGGCGCCGATCGCCAGCGGTGCCGAGACGGCCGCGCCGACGACCCCGGCGAGCGAGACGCGGGCGTTGGCCTTCACCAGCGTCAGCCCGGGCGGCAGCAGGCGCGGGACGGCAGCGGCGCGGGTGACGCCGTAGGCCTTGGACGCGACCAGGACGCCGAGTGCGGCGGGGAACAGCCACGCGGACTCGGTGATCACGGCGGTGGCCAGCACCCAGCAGAGGAACGCGCGGGTCGCCATGGTCGCGCCGACCGCCCAGCGGCGGCCGTGGCTGAAGCGGTCGAGGAACGGGCCGATCAGCGGCGCGACGATCGCGAAGGGGAGCATCGTCAGCCCGAGGAAGAGCGCGACCTGGCCGCGCGCCTCGCCGGTGGGGACCTGGAAGAACAGGGTGCCGGCCAGCGAGATCGCGACGGCTGCGTCTCCGGCGGCGTTGAAGGCGTGCAGCTCGATCAGGCGCGACAACCCGGAGTCGCCGGCGCCCTCGGCCCGCGCCGCGCGCCGCGCCTGGCTGACTGCGTACTGGCCCGCCGTGCCCGCGCCGCGGCCGGCGACGCGCGCGCCGCGGCCGGCGGCCTTCGCACCGCGTCCGGCCGCCCGCGCGCCCCGCGCCGCGCCCGACAGCGAACGTCGTACGGCACCGGGCGGGGGAGGTGGAGGCGTCGACGAACCGGGCGGCAGCGACGTGCGGTAGGGCTGGGTGTCCTCGCCCAGGTCCTGCTCCGTGTCGTCGGTCCTGCGCCTGCCCCGGGGACGGGTCGGGGCGGTCGCTGGTCACGGGGACCATCTTGGACTACCGGCCCGACAGCACGGGTACGACGTCCCGCGCCGGGTGCCGACGGGACAGGACTGCGCACCATTTGTCATGATGGCGCACGTGATCGCTCTCCCGACCCGTTCCGGCAAGCCGGACTCGGCCCTCGCCAAGGCCGCCGACCTCGCACGCGGCATCGTGCTCGAGGTCGCCGACGGCGACGAGGTGGGCGACCACCTGGGTGCGTACGCCGAGGGGGAGCGGGTCGTCACGCACCACTTCGCCTGCACCCGACCCGGCTACCCCGGCTGGCACTGGTCGGTCACGCTCACCCGTGCCAAGCGCGGCAAGGAGCTCACGGTCAACGAGGTCGTGCTGCTCCCCGGCGACGAGGCGATCGTCGCCCCGGCGTGGGTGCCCTACAAGGAGCGCCTCCAGCCCGGCGACCTCTCGCCCGGCGACCTGCTCCCGGTCGAGGACGAGGACGCCCGCCTGGTCCCGACCTACCTGGTCGGCGACGACGCGCTCGACGACGACGACCGCGCCCAGGTGCGTCGCGTCGCCGAGGACCTGGGCCTCGGCCGCGTCCGCACGCTGAGCCGCGAGGGCCTCGACATGGCCGCCGAGCGCTGGAACGCCGGCACCGGCGGGCCCGACGCGCCACTCGCCAAGAGCGCCCCCGACCAGTGCTGGTCGTGCGGCTTCCTGGTCCGGCTCAGCGGCTCGCTCGCCGACCGCTTCGGGGTCTGCGCCAACGGCAACGCCAACGACGACGGCTCGGTGGTCACCTTCGACCACGGCTGCGGTGCGCACTCCGAGGTCAAGCTGGCCCGCAAGCAGCAGCCGCTGCCGATGCCGGACCACGCCTTCGACACGCTGACCGACGACGAGTTCGAGAAGCTCTAGGCGCAGCCGCCGAGGTCATCCCTGGAGGGCGTGGCCGAACGACGTGGGCGCCGGTGCGTCCTCGTCGCGGGAGAGCACCCAGACCGTGTAGTCGTCCGCGGGCGGGTGGAGCTCGTAGGACCCCGCACGGAGGTCGACGCGCAGCCCGCACGCCGTGACGTCGGCGACGAAGTCGTCGGGGCTGTAGGCGCGGGCCGTCGCCGGTCCGTCGACGGGGTGGAAGCCGACCAGGGCCCGGCCGCCGGCGCCGAGCACCGCGCGTACGCGCCGCAGGACCTCGCGCTCGGTGTCGGGGGCGAGGAAGACCATCACGTTGCCGACGAGCACCACGAGGTCGAAGTCCGCACCGAGGTCGGCGGGCGCGACGTCGAGGACGTCGGCGTGGATGCACGGCGAGGTCGGGGTAGGTGCGTCGCGACTGCTCGACTCAGCGCGGGGTCCGGCTCGACCGCGGTGACCGCGTGCCCGCGGGCCTGCAGCGCCGCGGCGACCCGCCCCATCCCGGAGCCGATGTCGAGGATGCGGGCGCCCGCGACCGACGAGCACGTCGGCGAGGCGTGCCTCACCGTCGACGTCGGCTCCCTCCTCGACCAGGCGGGCGAACTTCGTGCCGTAGCCGCGGTTGCCGTCGCCGGCGAGCTCCCAGCGGGTCTTCGGCAGGTCCGCGTGGAGCGGTGCTCATCGGTGGCGGGCCTGCTGGGCCGCGCGCTCCTTGCGGCGGCGTCGGCAGTACTCGAGGCCGCAGAGGCCGAGGCCGAAGCCGGCGAGGCAGGTCCAGAGCCACCAGGTGCGCCCGCTGTCGTGCAGCGTGCCCCAGAAGGGGAGGAGGCCGAGGAAGGCGAGCAGCCACAGCGCCGTGCCGACCTCGGTGGTGCGTACTCCGTCGACGTCGAGCGGCTCGACCTGCGCCACGATGTAGGTGCGGTTGCCGATCTCGTGCTGCATCGGCTGCTCGTCGCCCAGGTCCACGCCGTCACGCTACATCGCGGCGGCGAGGCGAAACACGCACGTCACACGGCTCTGCCACACTGCCGTTTCGTGAGCGACGACACCACCACTGCCAAGCGGCCCACGAACGGCTCCGGCCTCGACGGATTCTTCAAGATCAGTGAGCGCGGCTCGTCCGTCGGACGCGAGGTCCGCGGCGGCGTGGTCACGTTCCTGACGATGGCCTACATCATCGTGCTGAACCCGCTGATCCTCGGCTTCGTGCCCGACTCGACCGGCGCCTTCCTCGGTGGCGGCGCCGAGCCCGGGAGCGGCATCCCGGCCATCGCTGCAGGCACGGCCCTCGTGGCCGGCATCCTCACCATCGCGATGGGCGGCTTCGCCAACTTCCCGCTCGCGCTGGCGACGGGGCTCGGCCTCAACGCGTTCGTCGCCAACTCGATCGCGCGCCAGTCCACGTGGGGCGCCGCGATGGGCCTCGTCGTCCTCGAGGGCATCGTGATCCTGCTGCTGGTGCTCACCGGCTTCCGCAAGGCCGTCTTCCACGCCGTGCCCCAGCAGCTCAAGGTGGCGATCTCCGTCGGGATCGGCCTGTTCATCGCACTGATCGGCTTCGTCGACGCGCGTGTCGTCACCCGGATCCCCGACGCCTTCCAGACCACCGTGCCGGTCCAGCTCGGCACCGACGGACACCTCGGCGGCTGGCCGGTCCTGGTGTTCTGCCTCGGGCTCGCCCTCGTCGTCGCCCTGTGGGTGCGCAAGGTGCGCGGCGCGATCCTGATCTCGATCGTCGTCACGACGGTCATCGCCGTCATCGTCGAGGCCGTCGGCGACCTCGGCCCGGCGTCGGCCGACAACCCGAAGGGCTGGTCGCTGAGCGTGCCGACCCTCAGCGGCGACATCGTGGGGCTCCCGTCGTTCGACACCCTCGGCGACGTCGACCTCTTCGGGGCGTTCGGGTCCGCAGGCACCGGCGTCCTCGCCGCGCTGCTCCTGGTCTTCTCCCTGCTGCTCGCCGACTTCTTCGACACGATGGGCACGATGACCGCCATCGGCGCCGAGGCCGGCCTCAACGACGAGGACGGCACCCCGCCCGGAGCCCAGCGGATCCTGATCGTCGACTCGGTCGCCGCGATCGCCGGTGGCGCGGCCGGCGTCTCGTCCAACACGTCCTACATCGAGAGCGCGTCCGGTGTGGGGGAGGGCGCCCGGACGGGTCTCGCGTCCGTCGTCACCGGGGTGCTGTTCCTGTTCGCGACCTTCTTCACCCCGCTCGTCGCGGCCATCCCGTCCGAGGCGGCGGTCCCCGCCCTCGTGCTCGTCGGGTTCCTGATGATGCAGCAGGTGGCCGACATCGACTGGCGCGACCTCGAGGTCGCGATCCCGGCCTTCCTCACCGTCGTGCTGATGCCCTTCACCTACTCCATCTCGGTCGGCATCGGCGCCGGCTTCGTGGCCTACGTCCTGATCAAGGTGGTCGTCGGCAAGGCCAAGGACGTCCACCCGCTCATGTGGGTCGTCTCGGCGCTCTTCGTCGTCTACTTCGCCTACACGCCCATCAGCGGCTGGCTCTCCTGACGGAGCTCGCGGCTGCTCGTGCATGATCCCCGCACGTGCGGGGACCTGACACTGGAGGCCATGCAACCCCCACCAAGTGTCGGACTCGCCCTCCAAGTCCGTGGGAGACGGGCCTCCCGGCCGCCGGAATAGTTAGCACAGGTAATGAGTTATGCTAACGACATGCCGACCGCCGACCTCCGCACCGACGCCGGGCTCGCCTCAGAGCTCCGGGCCGGTGTCATGCGCCTGCGCCGCCGACTGGTCTCCGAGCGCCACCCCGACAACGACCTGAGCATCCCGCAGATGGTGGTGCTCGGGCTGCTCGTGCGGCTGGGTGAGCAGACCGTCGGCGAGCTCGCCCGCGCCGAGCGGGTCCAGCCGCCGTCGATGACCCGCACGGTCAACTGCCTGGAGGGCGACGGCTACGTCGTACGCCGTCCGCACGACACCGACGGCCGCCAGGTCGTCGTCTCGCTGACCGACGCCGGTCGTGCCGCCGTGCTCGCCGACCGGCAGCGCCGCGACGCCTGGCTGTCGCAGCAGATCTCCCGCCTGACGCCCGCCGAGCGGGCCACCCTCCGCGAGGCCGCCCCGATCCTGGCCCGCCTCGCCACCACCGACTGACCCACTGACTGACCCAGACCGACCGAGGAGTCACCACGAGTCCCACGTTCCGTTCCCTCGCGAACCCCAACTACCGCCGCTACGCCGCCGGCGGCGTGGTGTCCAACACGGGCACCTGGATGCAGCGCGTCGCCCAGGACTGGCTGGTCCTCGAGCTGGCCGCCGGCTCCGGCGCCACCGCGCTCGGCATCACCACGGGTCTGCAGTTCCTTCCCTTCCTCCTCCTGACGCCGTTCGCCGGGCTGGTCGCCGACCGGATGCCCAAGCAGCGCCTGCTCCAGCTGACCAACCTCGGCATGGCGCTCCCCGCCCTGGTCCTCGGCCTGCTCGCCGTCACCGGCAACGCCGAGGTGTGGCACGTCTACGTCCTCGCCTTCCTGCTCGGCTCGGCGTCGGCCTTCGACGCGCCCGCACGCCAGTCGTTCGTCTCCGAGATCGTCGAGCCGGTCGACCTGACCAACGCGGTCGGCCTCAACTCCGCCAGCTTCAACGCCGCCCGCCTGGTCGGACCCGGCCTCGCCGGCCTGCTCATCGCCG
>CAWCGM010000005.1:0-176228 GCA_963795095.1 uncultured Actinomycetota bacterium
CGCCGGCGTCAGTGAGGTCAAGGTGCGCTCGGTCCTGACCTGTGACGCTCGCACCGGGACCTGCGCCAAGTGCTACGGCCGCTCGCTGGCCACCGGTCAGCTGGTCGACATCGGTGAGGCGGTCGGCATCATCGCCGCCCAGTCCATCGGTGAGCCCGGCACGCAGCTCACCATGCGTACGTTCCACACCGGTGGTGTGGCGTCCGCGGACGACATCACGCAGGGTCTTCCCCGCGTGGTGGAGCTCTTCGAGGCCCGCTCGCCCAAGGGTCGTACGCCGATCTCCGAGTCCGCCGGTCGCGTGAAGATCGAGGAGACCGACAAGGCGCGCGTCGTCCTGGTCACCCCCGACGACGGCTCGGAGGACCAGGAGATCCCGGTCTCCAAGCGGTCGCGCCTCAACGTCGAGGAGGGTCAGCACATCGAGGTGGGGCACCACATCACCTCCGGTACGCCCGACCCGCAGGACGTCCTGCGCATCCTCGGTGTCCGCAAGGCCCAGGAGCACCTCGTGGACGAGGTCCAGGAGGTCTACCGCTCGCAGGGTGTGTCGATCCACGACAAGCACATCGAGATCATCATCCGCCAGATGCTGCGGCGTGTGACGGTCATCGAGTCCGGTGACACCAACCTGCTCCCGTCCGACCTGGTCGACCGGGTGCGTTTCGAGGAGGAGAACCGCCGCGTCGTCTCCGAGGGCGGCAAGCCGGCCTCGGGTCGTCCGGTGCTCATGGGCATCACCAAGGCCTCGCTCGCGACCGAGTCGTGGCTCTCGGCGGCCTCCTTCCAGGAGACCACCCGGGTCCTCACCGATGCCGCGATCAACGGCCGATCCGACAGCCTGCGAGGACTGAAGGAGAACGTGATCATCGGCAAGCTCATCCCGGCCGGCACCGGCCTGGAGCGCTACCGCAACATCCGGGTGGAGCCCACCGAGGAGGCGCGCGCCGCGGCCTACTCGGTCACCGGCTACGACTCCTACGACTACGACTTCGGTCCGTCGTCGCAGGCCGTCGCGCTCGACGACTTCGACTTCGGTTCCTACCAGAACTGAGTTCCCTCTCACCCAGCGAGCCCCGGTCCCCCGCAAGGGGGGCCGGGGCTCGCTGCCTGTCCGAGCGCCTCCGGATGCGGGCCCGACGATTTCACCGGGGCTAGGAGCCGGCTGAGACACTGAGCAGGTGACCACACCCATGTCCGCCGACGTCCTCGTGGTCGGTGCCGGGCCTGCCGGATCGGCCGCGGCTGCGTGGGCCGCGCGCGCCGGGCTCGACGTCCTCCTCGCCGACGCGGCCACCTTCCCGCGCGACAAGACCTGCGGCGACGGGCTCACCCCACGCGCGATCGGGGAGATGCAGAAGCTCGGGCTCGAGGACTGGCTGCGCGCTCACGTCGTCAACGAGGGCCTGCGCGCGCACGGTTTCGGCCAGACGCTGCTGCTGCCGTGGCCCGGTGGCTCGCTGCCCGACTGGGGGTCCGCGGTGGCCCGCACCGAGCTCGACGACCACCTGCGCACGGTGGCGCTCACCAGCGGCGCACGGGCGGTCCAGGGCGCCCGCGCGGTCGGCGTACGACGCGACGGCGAGCGTGTCACCGCAGTCGAGTTCAGTGGCGCGGACGGGACCTACGAGATCGCCTGCCAGTGGCTGGTGGTCGCCGACGGCGTGCGGTCACCCCTCGGCAAGCTGCTGGGTCGCGAGTGGCACCGTGACACCGTCTACGCGGTCGCCGGCCGGTCCTACGTCGACTCCGACATGTCCGACGACCCGTGGATCAGCTCGCACCTCGAGCTCCGTGACGAGCAGGACGTGCTGGTCCCCGGCTACGGCTGGATCTTCCCGCTGGGCGACGGCACCGTGAACCTCGGGGCCGGCACGCTCGCCACGAGCGCGCGCCCTGCCGCGGTCGCGATCAAGCCCCTGATGCAGACCTACGCCGACACGATCGGCACGGACTTCGGGCTCTCCGGGGACCTGCGGATGGTCACCTCGGCGTTGCTGCCGATGGGTGGCGCTGTCAGCAACGTGGCCGGCCCCAACTGGGCGCTGATCGGCGATGCCGCGGCGTGCGTCAACCCGCTCAACGGTGAGGGCATCGACTACGGGCTGGAGACGGGGCGCTTCGTCGCCGAGCACATCTCCAGCGGCACCGGCCTCGGCGAGGCGTGGCGATCGACACTCGTGGAGCACTACGGCGAGGCGTTCTCCATCGCCCGGCGGCTGGCCGCGATCGCGACGCGACCGCAGGTGGTCGCGGCCCTCGGACCCCTCGGGATGCGCTCCGACTGGTTGATGACCCTCGCCCTGCGCTGGATGGGCAACCTCGTCGACGACGCCGACCGGGACCGCGCGGCAAGGGTGTGGCGCTGGGCCGGGCGGCGCTCGATGGCCGGCGACGCCCGTGCGCCCTTCGCGTGACCCGCGAGCGGACCTACCGGGCCGCGAACCTGCTCGGGAGAGCGGCGATCCGGGTGCTGGGTGTGGACACGAGGTGGACCGGGATCCAGCACCTCCCGGAGCACGGCCCGGTGGTGATCGCCTCCACCCACGCGAGCTATCCCGACTTCGTGCTGATCGAACAGGCCGCGATCACCCGCGGACGCTTCGTACGCTTCCTGTGTCGCCACGACATCTGGGGCGTCCCGGGGGTCGGCCCGGCGATGGAGCGCATGCAGCACGTCCCGGTGGACCGGGACGCGCCGGCCGCGGCCTACGTGAGGGCTCGGCGCCTGCTGCGCGCCGGTGAGGCGCTGTGCGTGTTCCCGGAGGCGGGGATCAGCTACTCCTACACCGTGCGTTCGCTGATGCGCGGCGTGGCGAGCCTGGCTCGGGAGACCGGGGCGCCGGTGGTGCCGGTCGCGATCTGGGGGTCCCAGCGCATCTCCTCCGTCGGCCTGCCCGACGAACGGGGCCGGCGGCCTCGTCCCGACCTCACCCGTGGGCGTCGGGTCGACATCTCCTTCGGTGAGGCCCTCAGCATCGGTGGGACGGACGATGTCGAGAGGTGGACCCGGACCCTCGGTGTCGTGCTCACCGACCAGCTCGAAGCCCTGCAGCGACTTCCGCACCACGTGCCGCGGCCGGGCGAGGTCGCCACCTGGTATCCCGCCCACCTCGGCGGTCACGCACCGACCCGGACCGAGGCGGCCGACCTCGACGTCGTCCCGCGTTCCGCGCTCAGACCGACGTGGGGGCCTGACGACGGGCCCGGCGCGCCTCCAGCCAGCCCGCGGGGTTGGTGAAGGGCTCCAGCGGGCGTCGTACGGGCGGGCTGGCCAGGACCAGCGCCAGCGCGATGGCGCCGAGGATCGTCAGGACCAGGCCCAGCCACGGGTGGGCCGCGGTGACGTCGGGCCACCCGAGGAGCTTCACGGTCTTGATCACGAAGCCGTGGAACAGGTAGATGACCATGGTGGCGGTGCCCATCGTGGTGAACCAGCCGAGCGAACGCCGCGGGACCAGCGACATCGCGGCGAAGGCGCCCAGCAGGCCGACCATCATCACCGTCAACCGGGTCTGGAAGACGATCTCGTTGTCGATCGGGATCTCGCTGTAGCCCGTGTCGTACCAGAGCAGTGCAGTCTCGGCCCAGGTGTCGGTGTAGACGGCCATGATGCCGATGCCGACGAGCGTCGGGACTGCCGCGATCTTCACCCAGACGTCGTCGAGGTGGGCCAGGTGACGCGGCTTGACGTGCAGGCCGAGCACGAAGAACGGCAGCAGGCCCAGGAAGCGCGGGATCATCAGCGCGTCGGTGTCCCACAGCCCGCCGAGCAGGCTCACGACCACCGACAGCGGCAGGAAGAGCCAGTGCCGCTTGAGGATCGGGGTGATCAACCGCCACATCAGCAGCACGATGAGATACCACATGGTCCAGTGGGGCTCCAGCCACAGCGGACCCGTCACGTCCTCGCCGACGACCTCGCGGCGGTAGTAGAACAGGGCCGGCTCGAAGAGGAGGTAGGGGATCGCCAAGGTGTAGAACAGGCTCTTCATCCGCCTGCGGTCCCACTCGAACGACTTCGAGAGGTAGCCGCTGACGAAGACGAAGGCCGGGATGTGCCACAGGTAGATGAAGTCGTAGACCCAGTGGCTCCCCTGCGTCGCCTCCACCAGGCCGATCGCGTGGCCGACGACGACCAGGGTGACCAGCGCCATCTTGACGTTGTCGAGCCACGGATCTCGGGACGGCGGGGCCACGTCGCACACGCTACTTCACTAGGTTGGAGCCATGGGATCCTTGCCGAGGCGCCAGCGCGTGGGCGCCTACGCCGTCATGCTCCGCGAGCGGGACGGGGTCGTCGAGGTCCTGCTCAGCCGACTCGCCCCGAGGGTCTCGCGCACCGAGCTGTGGACCCTGCCCGGCGGTGGGATCGACCATGGCGAGGACCCCCGGTCCGCCGTCATCCGCGAGATCCGCGAGGAGACAGGGCTCGACGCGACCGTGGGCGAGACCGCGCACGTCTACAGCGCGCACCTGCCGCGTGCGTCCAGGGACGGTCGGCTCGTCGACGCCCACGCGATCCGCATCGTCTATGACGGATGGGCGTCCCTGGATGCTCCGACGCCACGGGTGATGGAGGTGGACGGCTCCACCAGTGAGGCCGCGTGGCACTCGCTGGACGACGTCGTGTCCGGCGCGGTGCCGGTGACGGGGCTGGTGACCGACGCGCTCGTCGACCATCTGCCCTTCCGGCTGCAACGGACGGCGGCCTATGCCCTGGCGCGCCGGGCGCTGCCCGGCCGGCTACCCGAGGTGCTGCTCACCCGGCTGTCGGTCCGCGCCGCCCACCCGGGCCGCTGGACCCTGCCCGGCGGCGGGATCGACCACGGTGAGCACCCCGCGGTCGCGCTGGCACGCGAGGTCGAGGAGGAGTGCGGCCTGCCGTGCGAGGTGGCCGGCCTGGTCGGTGTGCACGACACCCACTTCTTCGGCAATGCCCCCTCGGGTCGCATCGAGGACTTCCACGGCATCCACCTCATCTTCGGCGCCACGGTGGGGGAGGGGGAGCCGCGGGTGATCGAGGTCGGCGGCACCAGCGACGCCGCAGCGTGGGTGTCGATCGCGGACATCGAGTCCGGAGTGGTCGACGTCCTCGACGTCGTACGCGAGGCGCTGCACCGGAGCGGACCGTGACCGTGACCGAGTCCGTCTTCACCTATGCCGCACCGGGCCTGAAGTTCGGTCGAGGCGCCAGCAACGAGATCGGCTGGGACGTCCAGCAGCTGGTGGCCACGGCTGGGAGGTCGGCCCACCGTGTCCTGCTCGTGACGGACCCCGGGGTCGACGCCACCGGGCATCCCGCGCGGATCGCCGCCGGCATGCGGAGGCTCGGGCTGCACGTGACCGTGTTCGCCGGTGCCCGGGTCGAGCCGACGGACGCCTCGATGGAGGAGGCGATCGGCTTCGCCCGCGACGCCGGGCCGTTCGATGCGATGGTCGCTGTGGGTGGCGGCTCCGCGATCGACACCGCCAAGGCCGTCAACCTGCTGCTGACCAACGCCGGCGAGCTGATGGACTACGTCAACGCGCCGGTCGGCGGCGCTCGCTCACCCGAGCAGCCGTTGCTGCCGCTCGTGGCGGTGCCCACCACGACCGGGACCGGCGCGGAGTCCACCACGATCTGCGTCCTCGACGTGCTGGCGCTCAAGGTCAAGACCGGCATCTCCCACGCGCGGCTGAGGCCCACCCTGGCGGTCGTCGATCCCGACCTGACGATGACCCAGCCGGCCCTGGTGACCGCGTCGTGCGGGATGGACATCCTGTGCCACGCCCTCGAGAGCTGGACCGCTCGGTGGTTCGCCGACTTCGACGCCAAGCGGCCCGAGCAGAGGGTCCCCTACTGCGGGGCCAACCCCATCGCGGACATGTGGTCGGAGAAGGCGCTGTCCCTGCTTGCCGGGGCCTTCCGTCGAGCGGTCCGGGACGGCTCGGACACCGAGGCGCGTGAGCAGATGGCGCTGGCCGCGACGTTTGCCGGCCTCGGCTTCGGCAACGCCGGTGTCCACGTGCCACACGCCTGCGCCTACCCCATCGCCGGACGGGTGCGTGACTACCGTCCCGCCGGATATCCGTCCGAGGAGCCGATGGTGCCGCACGGGATGGCAGTGGTGATGACGGCGCCAGCCGCCTTCGCGCTCACCTTCGAGGCCTCACCCGAGCGCCACCTGCGAGCAGCCGAGCTGCTGGGAGGCCCCACCCCGGGGGGCCCCGACGCCCCGCCAGACGCTCCGCCAGATGTACTGCCTACGGTGCTGCGCGGGCTGATGCGCGACGTCGGCCTGCCGAGCGGTCTTGCGGAGATGGGCTTCGGCGCGGCCGACGTGGACGGGCTCGTCGAGGGCGCTCTCCAGCAGCAGCGCCTGCTGGCGACGGCGCCCGTGGACGTGACCGCCGAGGACCTGGCGACCGTGTTCCGGAGCTCGTTCGAGCACTGGTGACGGCGGGCGCGCTGCCGGCGGGGTGCTCGGCTGTTCTTGTTCGCCCCCAGCCGTGCGTGAGTGCCCCGCGCGGTACTCCCGTACGGGTGGGGCCGAACAAGAACAGGTCGGGGGCTGGGTCCGCGAGACCTGTGGAGAACGCGCTGCGGTCGCCTCGATGCGCCTACCGTCCACAGCATGGAGCTCTGGACCGAGAGGCAGGCCACCGCGCACCTGATGGTGCCGGGCGTGCGTCGCGATGCCGCCCGCAGTGCCTTGAAGGCCGGGGTGGCAGGACAGCCGCTCCAGGTGAGCAACGCGCTGCTCTACGAGGCTGAAGGAGTGCGCGAGGTGCTGGGCCGGATGGATCCCCCGTGTGAGATCCGCACCCGGACGAGTCGCCCGATCTTCGTCGCTCGAGTGGCACCTCGCCAGGTCGATCCGGACAGCACCTGGCGCAGCTGGCGGGGAGCCGATGTGTTGGCACCTCGTTCGGAGCAGCTCGACGCGGTGCGGGGATGGTGGCACCTCGGCTTTCGTCTGGAGGCGTTGTTGCGAGGGGTCGGCCGGCTCCGGGGTGTCCCGCTCGTCGGCACGTGCGGGGGGATCGTGGTCCTCGGCGCCGAGATCCTCGACATCGACGACGACCTCATCGAGGCGGGCGCCGCCCTCACCGAGGTCCGCTCGACGAGCTCGCGCCGGGGCCCGGCCTACACCCGGCGTGCGCGCGCCTTCGTGCTGGGCGACGCAGGGCCGTGGTTCGACGACCAGGCAGGCCGTCGGTTCACCACCGGTGCAGGCGGCCCCTTCCGCCTCGTCCACGGAAGGAACCGGGACCTGTCGACCTAGGATGACCCCATGAACCCCCGCCACCGCAGACTCGTCATCCCGGTGGCGCTGGGGGCCCTCATCCTCATCGTCGTCCTGGCCGCGTTCCTGTGAGCACGGAGCTGGGTCGGCTCCGCTCGGCGATCCTCGATGCCGAGCACCTGGTGCGGGCGCGGGCTGGCGGACGCCGTCGGGGCCGGCCCGTGCCGATGGTCGGTGACAGGGAGGTCCAGCGGCTCGAGATCCGGGTCGTCGACCTCAAGACGGGACGCCACCTGCAGGTGACGTCGTACGACGCCACGCAGGCCCACACCGCCAACTTCGCGCTCGGCGAGCCCGCAGCCGCCGCGGTGGACGCCTTGCTGGGGCAGCCCTTCGCCCACTGGCACGTCGACACCGACACCGAGACCCACCAGCTGCGGGTGAGCAAGAAGGGGGCTCCGCTGCTGCACACCTCCGTCCGCTCCGGCGAGGGCGACGTCGAGGTGTCGCGCTCGCACGACCGCGCGAAGGACCGGCTGCTCGCCGAGGACGACGCGGTGCTCGTCGCGCTGGGGATCAGTGACTCCCAGGGTCGGGTGAAGCCGACGCGTCAGGCGAAGTACCGTCAGGTCGAGGAGTTCGTGCGGCTCCTCGACGCCAGCCTCGGTGAGGCCATGGCCCAGGGGCAGGTACGCACGCCCACCGCGCAGGAGCCGCTGCGCATCGTCGACCTCGGGTGCGGCAACGCCTACCTCACTTTTGCCGCACACCGCTTCCTCACCGCACCCGTCGAGCAGGGTGGCCGCGGGCTGCCCGTCACGATGACCGGCGTCGACGTCAAGCAGCAGTCGGCCGACCACAACGCACAGGTGGCGGCCGGGCTCGGCATCGACGCGGACTTCGTGGTGGGCACGATCGTGGATGTCCGCCTGGACCGGACGCCGGACGTCGTGCTCGCGCTGCATGCCTGCGACACCGCCACGGACGAGGCCCTGGCCCGGGCGCTGGAGTGGGATGCCTCGCTGGTGCTCGCGGCCCCGTGCTGCCACCACGACATCGCCGCCCAGCTCCGCACCGCCGAGGCGCCCGAGCCCTACGCGATGCTCACCCGCTACGGCATCCTGCGGGAGCGGTTCGCCGACACCCTCACCGACGCCCTGCGCGCCTCGCTGCTACGGCGCGAGGGCTATCGGGTCGACGTGGTGGAGTTCGTCGAGAGCGCGCACACGCCACGCAACACGCTCCTGCGCGCCGTGCGGATGCGCGGCAGCGCGAGCCACCGCGGCCCCCACGACCTCGAGACGACCGCAGGCCGGGAGTACGACGACCTCCTCGCCGCGTGGGGCGTACGTCCTCGCCTGGGTGAGCTGCTGGCGCCGACGTCAGCCGCTGAACAGCGCTGAGGCCTTCACCAGGGTCTGCCACAGACCGTAGGCGAGCGGGACTCCGACCAGCAGCCACGCGAGGGCGATGAGGATCGGGCTGCTGGGAGTCGCTTGGTCGGTGCTCATCGGGTGGCCTCCTGGTGACGGTCGGAGCGACGCTCCTCGTTGGCGGTGTGCGCGTCGGCGTCGAAGTGGGCCTCGGCGACCGGCTTGATGAGGAGGTTGGCGACGAAGCCGACGGCGAGGACGGCGACCATCGTCAGCAGCGCCGGTCGGTAGTCGGCGGCGACCAGGTTGCCCGGCTCGCCGACGCGGTCGAGGATGCCGTTGACGATGAGCGGCCCAGCCACCCCGGCGGCAGCCCATGCGGTCAACAGTCGACCGTGGATGGCTCCCACCTCGAGCGTGCCGAAGAGGTCCTTGAGGTAGGCCGGGACCGTCGCGAAGCCGCCCCCGTAGTAGGAGATGATCACGGCAGCGAGTGCCACGAAGACGAAGGGCGAGACGCTGCCGAACAGTGCGAGCAGCAGGTAGAGCACGAGTCCGACGCCGAGGTACATGACGTACGTCGGCTTGCGGCCGATGCGGTCGGAGAGGCTGGACCAGACGAAGCGCCCGAGCATGTTGGCCAACGACAGCACGCCGACGAACCCACCGGCGGCTGCCGCGGTCACCGAGCTGCTGCCGTCCTCGCGGAAGAAGTCCTGGATCATCGGCGACGCCTGCTCGAGGATCCCGATGCCGGCGGTGACGTTGCAGAAGAGCACCACCCACAGCAACCAGAACTGCGGCGTACGGATCGCGGAGGAGGCGCGCACGAGGGCGCCGTTGGTCCCGGGCGAGTGCACGGCCGTGTTGTCGTCGCCGTGACCGGGGGGAACGCGGATGAGGGCGGCGCCGATGAGCATGAAGAGCGTGTAGACGATGCCGAGGGTGAGGAACGTCTGGGCCAGGGCGGATCCGGAGGCGACCGCGCCGGGCTCGGTGGCCACGAAGTCGGGGTCGTAGACGCTCATCAGCCGGTTGGACAGCGGCGAGGCGATGAGCGCGCCGCCACCGAAACCCATGATCGCCATGCCGGTGGCCAGCCCCGGACGGTCGGGGAACCACTTGATCAGGGTGGAGACCGGCGAGATGTAGCCGATGCCCAGCCCGATGCCGCCGATCACGCCGTAGCCGAGGTAGAGCAGCCACAGCTGACCGGTCGCGATGCCGGCCGAGCCGACCACGAAGCCGACACCCCAGCACAGCGCCGAGACCAGCATCGCCTTGCGCGGTCCGGAGCGCTCGACCCACGTGCCCATCACGGCGGCGGAGAGTCCGAGCATCACGATCGCGATCGAGAACACCCAGCCGATCGCGGTGAGGCTCGTGTCGAAGGTGGCGACGAGCGAGTTCTTGAACACCGAGAACGCGTAGACCTGGCCGATGGACAGGTGGACCGCCAACGCGGCCGGGGGGATCAACCAGCGGCTGTATCCGGCGTGCGCGACGATGGCCTGCTTGTCGAGGACCGACATGGGACTTCCTTCCGACGTGACCGGCGCCACGTTACGCGCAAGTAATTGAGGTGTCACCTACCCCTAGGGGGGCTGGCGGTTACGGTGGGAAGGTGCTGCAGGGACGAGGACTCGTGGTCGGCGCGTGCGTGCTCGCGCCGTTCTTCCTGGGAGCCGCGGCCGGTGCCTCGCCCCGCGACGACCCCGCCTTCAGGTTCACCGATCCCGCGATCGTGGAGTCGAGCGGCCTCGCCGCCGTCGACGGCGACGGCTCCGGCGCACTGGTCGTCACCACCAACGACTCCGGCGACTCGGGGCGCGTGTTCACCGTCGACGCCCGGACCGGCGACACCGTCGGTGTGACGTCCTGGACGCCCGCGCCCGACGACGTCGAGGCGCTGGCACCTGCGGGTCCCGGACACGTCTGGGTGGGCGACATCGGGGACAACCGACGCCTGCGGTCCTCGATCGAGGTGCTGCGGGTCCCGGTCGGCCGCGGCGACCGCGTCGCGTCACCCGAGACCTACGAGCTGGTCTATCCCGACGGTGCCCACGACGCCGAGGCACTGCTCAGCCACCCGCTCACCGGTCAGCTCTTCGTGATCACCAAGGGCGTCTTCTCCGGAACGGTCTACGCCGCTGCACAGCCGCTGCGGTCCGACGGCCCCAACCGACTCGCCGAGGTGGGGCAGGCACCGGGCATCGTCACGGACGCCACCTTCCTGGCCGGTGGCGGGGGCATCGTCATGCGGACCTACGGGACGGCCCACCTCGCGTCGTTCCCGTCGTGGCAGCCGGTCTCGTCGGTCGACCTGCCGGATCAGGACCAGGGCGAGGGCATCGCCCTGGTCGGGGGCGAGCTGCTGATCAGCACCGAGGGTGCACGCTCGCCGGTGCTGAGGGTCGCGCTCCCACCCGGGGCCGGCTCGACCGACCTCAGCTCGCCGGCGTGGACGAGCCTGCGATGGCTGGCCACAGCGCTCGGGCTCCCCGTCTAGGCCAGCGCAGCGTCGAGTGCAGCCTGCACGTGCAGCGTCGTGCACGGGAAGACGGGGAGCTCGACGTCGGCCTGCTTGACCAGCAGCTCGAGCTCGGTGCACCCCAGCAGCACGCCACCGGCACCGGCGTCCCACAGCTCCTCGATGATCGAGACGACCCGGCTGCGGGTGCGGGGGAGGACGACCCCGTGGACGAGCTCCTCATAGATCGCGTCGTTGAGGAGGTCGTGATGAGCGGCGTCGGGGACCACGACGGTGAGGCCGTGGCTCTGGAGCCGGTCCACGAAGAACGACTCCGACATGGCGACCTTGGTGCCGATGAGTCCGACCGTCCCGACCCCGGCAGCCTGCACCGCCGACGCGACGATGTCAGCGAGGTGCAGGACGGGGATGTCGACGGCCTCCTCGACCTGGTCGGCGACCTTGTGGAAGGTCGTCGTGCAGAGCAGCAGGAAGTCGGCGCCGGCCCGCTCGACCGCGCGAGCCGCATCCGCGAGCAGCATGCCGACCTGGTCCCAGCGCTCGTCGTCCTCGAGGTGGGTGACCTCGGCGAAGTCGACCGTGGTGAGGGCGAGCCTGGGCGAGGACAGACCGCCCAGCCGGTCCCGCATCCCGAGGTTGAGGTCGCGGTAGTAGACCGCACTGCTCTCCCAGCTCATGCCGCCGACGAGTCCGATGGTCTTCACGCGCGGCAGTCTGCCACCTCTCAGGTGCGGTGCACCTTGTGCGCCGCTGCTTGGGCGCGGGGCTTGATCACCAGCTCGTCGATGTCGACGTGGGAGGGGCGGGTGGCGACCCAGGAGATGGCGTCCGCGACGTCCTCGGCGAGCAGCGGCTGGTCGACGCCGGCGTAGATCGCGTCGGCCCTGGCCCGGTCGCCACCGAAGCGCACCAGTGCGAACTCGTCGGTGCGGACCATCCCGGGGGCCACCTCGCAGATCCGGATCGGCTCGCCGTTGAGCTCCAGGCGCAGGGTCTCGGAGACCACCTTCACCGCGTGCTTGGCGGCCGTGTAGCCGGCCCCGCCCTCGTAGGCCCAACGTCCCGCGGTGGAGCCGACGTTGACGATGACCCCGTCGCCGCTGGCCCGGAGGGCCGGGAGGAGCGCCTGGCTGACCCGCACCAGGCCGAGGACGTTGACGTCGTACATCCAGCGCCAGCCGTCGAGGTCGGCGTCCTCGATGCGGTCGGCACCCACCGCCCCGCCGGCGTTGTTGACCAGCACGTGGCAGGTGGGCACCGCCGCGGCCAGCGCCGCGACGGAGTCGGCGTCGGTGACGTCGCAGGTGAGCGCCACGCCACCGATCTCGGTCGCCAGCTCCTCGATGCGGTCGGTGCGGCGAGCGGCGCACACGACGTGGAATCCCTGCGCGGCGAGCGCGCGGGCCGTGGCGGCTCCGATCCCGCTCGAGGCGCCGGTGACGACGGCGGTGCGGGTCGCGGGAAGGTCCGGGTTCATGCCCCCATCCTGCCAAGTTCGCCGGCTGCCAAGATGTCGGGGTGATCATCGCGGCGGCCGACGGCTCGGCACTCGGAAATCCCGGCCCCGCCGGCTGGGCGTGGTACGTCGACGACGGCTGCTGGGCCTCCGGCGGCTGGCCCCACGGCACCAACAACATGGGCGAGCTGATGGCCGTGCTCGACCTCCTCCAGCAGACGGCGCACCTCGACGAGGAGCTGCACGTCTACTGCGACAGCAAGTACGTCATCGACTCCATCACCACGTGGATGAAGGGCTGGAAGCGCAAGGGCTGGAAGAAGAGCGACGGCAAGCCCGTCATGAACGTCGAGCTGATGAAGGCCCTCGACGAGGCGATGCAGGGCCGCCGGGTGGTGTTCGAGTGGGTCAAGGGCCATGCGGGCCACGCGCTCAACGAGGCAGCCGACGTACGGGCCAACGCCGCAGCGACCGCCTACCAGCGCGGTGTCGTCGCCGACCCGGGACCGGGCTTCGTGGGCAGCACCACGTCGCACCCTGCTGCCGCGGTGGGCCAGGTCGAGCAGGAGCCCGACCTGTTCAGCGACGTCGAGGACGTCGTGGCGACCGACGAGGAGCACGTCGTCGCGTTGGAGCGCGCCCTGCTGGACGAGCAGCTGCGCTCCGATCGCGCCGCAGTCGTGGCACTGCTCCACCCCGACTGGCAGGAGGTCGGTCGTTCGGGCCGGCTGCGGAGCCGCGACGACCTGCTCGACGCCTCGGATCCGGTCGACGCCGTGGACCTCGAGGTGGTCAGCGTCGACCGCGTGGGCGCCGACACGATCCTGCTGCTGTGGCGCGCCGCCGCGGACGGGCGCTCGAGCCTGCGCAGCTCCGTGTGGGTCCGCGCCGGCGGCGCCTGGCGGCAACGTTTCCACCAGGGCACCGACGAGCAGTGAGCGAGGGCGCGGTCACGGAACCGGGACCCCTCATCATCGCCGGGAATCCTCGGCCGGTCCGCGGGGTTGTCCCTCAGGCGCCCGGTCTCGGGCACGTGGACGAAGGAGGCAGCGTGGGCGAGAGGGTGGCCATGATCAGCCTGCACACCTCACCCCTGGACCAGCCGGGAACGGGTGACGCGGGCGGCATGAACGTCTACGTCATCGAGCTCTCCAAGCGGCTGGCCGCCCAGGGGGTCGCGGTCGACGTCTTCACCCGGGCCACGTCCTCCGCCCTGCCCCGTGTCGTCGAGGCAGCCGACGGCGTGCTGGTCCACCACATCGCGGCCGGACCCTTCGAGGGGCTGACCAAGGGCGAGCTGCCGGGCCAGCTGTGCACGTTCGCCCGCGAGGTGCTGCGCGCCGAAGCCCTGCAGCCGCTCGGCCACTACGACGCCGTCCACTCCCACTACTGGCTCTCCGGACAGGTCGGCGCGCTCGCCCGCGACCGTTGGAACGTGCCGCTGATCCACTCGATGCACACGATGGCCAAGGTCAAGAACCTGGCGCTGGCCGAGGGCGACAGCCCCGAGCCGCTCTCGCGCGTCATCGGTGAGGAGCAGGTGGTCGAGGCAGCAGACCTCCTCGTCGCCAACACCGAGACCGAGGCCCAGCAGCTCGTCGACCTCTACGACGCCAGCCCCCACGCGGTCGAGGTGATCCACCCCGGCGTGGACCTGACCGTCTTCGCACCCCGTGACCGTGCTGAGGCCCGGAGCCTGCTCGGCCTGCCCGCCGATGCGGTCGTGCTGATGTTCGCCGGCCGGATCCAGCCCCTCAAGGCGCCGGACGTGCTGTTGCGGGCGGTCGGCGTGCTGCTGGAGCAGGACCCGTCACTGCGCCAGCGCCTCGTCGTACCCGTCGTGGGCGGGCCGTCGGGCTCGGGCCTGCAGCACCCCACGGCGCTGGCCGACCTGGCCGCCGACCTCGACATCAGCGACGTCGTCCGCTTCGTGCCGCCGGTGACGCAGCGCGAGCTCGCGGTGTGGTCGTCGGCCGCCACCGCGGTCGCGGTGCCGTCCTACAACGAGTCGTTCGGCCTGGTCGCCGTCGAGGCACAGGCGACCGGTACGCCCGTGGTCGCGGCCGCCGTCGGCGGACTGAGGACGGTGGTGCGCGACGGCGTCAGCGGCCTGCTCGTCGACACCCACGAGCCGCGCGACTGGGCGGCCAGCCTGCGCCGCCTCATCGATGACCCCGCGCTTGCCGAGCGGCTCGGACGTGGCGCGGTCGCGCACGCACAGGAGTTCTCGTGGGAGCACACGGCCGAGCGGACGCTTGCTGCCTACCGACGGGCCTCCAGCCGGATGCGTGCTGAGATGGCCTCATGAGCGAGGCCGCGCGCGCTGTCGAGGAGATCCGCTCCTACCTGTCGGCCAACGACCTCGAGCACGAGGAGACCGTGCGCGAGTCCGTCGAGGGCGCCAGCTTCTCGTTGACCCTGCCCGGTGAGAAGAAGCTGCAGACGGCCGTGCGCCTCGACGTCAGCGCGCACGCGCTCGGCGTGCACGCCTTCGTCTGCCGCAACCCCGACGAGAACCATGCCCGCGTCTACCGCTGGCTCCTCGAGCGCAACCTGCGGATGTACGCCGTCTCCTTCGCCGTCGACCACAGCGGCGACATCTACCTCGAGGCGCGGCTGCCGTTGTCCGCGGTCAGTGTCGACGAGCTCGACCGGATCCTGGGGTCGGTCCTCGCCAACGCCGACGAGTCCTTCAACGCGATCCTCGAGCTCGGTTTCGCCTCCTCCATCCGCAAGGAGTGGGAGTGGCGGATCTCGCGCGGGGAGTCGACCCGCAACCTCGACGCCTTCCGCGGCTGGCTCGAGAGCTAGTGATCGTCGGCGCCTGCACCCGGGGCTCGCGGCCCGCGCCGCGTCATCAGGACCCCGACGATCGCGAGCGCCCCGCCGACGAACGTCAGTGACGGCGGGACCTCGTCGATCGTGAGCCAGGCGACCAGCGTGGCGATGCCGGGCACCAGGAACGTCGTGAGCGACAGCGCGCCGGCGTCGGTGTGGGTGAGGGCGTAGGCCCAGGTGGTGAACGCGACCGCCGTCGGCAGCACACCGAGGTAGACGATCCACCACAGCTCAGCGCCCCCGTCTGCGACGATCGCGGGCAGGTCGCCGGCGAACGGCAGGCAGATCACCGCGCCCATCAGGAACGAGACGAACACGACCTGTACCGAGCCGAGACGACGCAGCAGCACCTTCTGCGTCAGCACGCCGACGGCGTACATCGCCGCTGCCACGAGCACCAGCACGACCCCGAGCGCGCTGGCCCCGGCCTCGCTCGTGGAGCCGCGGGCGATGACGGCCACGCCGGCGAAACCGACCACCATCCCGGCCAGCAGCCAGCCGTGCAGTCGCTCACCGAACAGGGGCACGGCCAGCAGCGCGACGATCACCGGCCCGATCTGGATGATCATGGCGGCGGTGCCGGCGTCGACGTGCCGCTCGCCGGCGTTGAGGGCGAGGTTGTAGACGCCGAACCAGCCCACGCCGCCGATGGCGAGCAGCGTCCACTCCCGTCGCGTGGGCGAGACCCACCCGGTGCGCAGCACCAGCGGGAGCACCACGAGCGCGGCGACCAGGAGGCGGCCCGCTCCCAGCGCCCCGGGGCTCACGTCGTCGGCGACGTGACGGATCACCACGAAGGCCGACGCCCACATCACGAGTGTCACTGCGCCGGCCGCGACGGGCAGCCAGGCAGGGGGAGCGGTGCTCGTCGAGGTCGGGTCAGTCACGGTGGTCACGGGTCAAGACTAGGGTTGGTCATGACGGACCGCCACAGGGTATCGGGATCCCCGGCTCGGGGCCGCCTCACACGTCCAGCTTGTAGCCCAGGCCGCGCACGGTGACGAGGTATCTCGGCTCGCCCGGGTCGGGCTCGAGCTTGGTGCGCAACCGCTTGACGTGGACGTCGAGGGTCTTGGTGTCACCGACGTAGTCCGAGCCCCAGACGCGGTCGATCAGCTGGCCGCGGGTGAGCACGCGACCCGGGTTGCGCAGGAACATCTCGAGCAGCTCGAACTCCTTGAGCGGCAGGCGTTGCTCGGTGCCGGCGACGGTCACGACGTGTCGCTCCACGTCCATCCGCACAGGACCGGCCTCGAGGGTGTCGGGCATCAGCTCGGGCTCGTGGCCGCGCCGGAGCACGGCGCGGATCCGCGCCACCAGCTCGCGCGGGGAGTAGGGCTTGGTGATGTAGTCGTCCGCGCCGAGCTCGAGCCCGACGACCTTGTCGACCTCGTCGTCCTTGGCGCTGACCATGATCACCGGCACCGACGACGTCTGCCGGATCTGGCGGCACACCTCGGTGCCTGGCAGGCCGGGCAGCATCAGGTCGAGGAGCACGATGTCGGGCCCGAACCGGTCGAACTCGGCGAGGGCGGTGTTGCCGTCGGCGGCGATGGCCACCTCGTAGCCCTCCTTGCGGAGCATGTAGGCCAGCGCGTCGCTGTAGCTCTCTTCGTCCTCGACAACGAGTACGCGGGTCATCTGCGGGTCTCCTGCGGTGTGTTCGTCGTGGGGTGGGAGGTCAGGGGCTGCGCCGGGGCGACGACCTCGACCGGCGTGGTGGAGCGGCCGGAGCCCTGACCGGCCCCCGGGCCGGGGTCGGAGTTGCGGGGGAGCGTCAGGGTGAAGGTCGAGCCCTGGCCCTGCACGGACCACACGGAGATGTCGCCACCGTGCGTCGCCGCGACGTGCTTGACGATGGCGAGCCCCAGGCCCGTGCCGCCGGTGGAGCGGTGGCGGGCCGGGTCGACGCGGTAGAACCGCTCGAAGATCCGGTCGATGTCGCCGGCGGGGATGCCGATGCCCTGGTCGACCACCGAGATCTGCACCTGCTCACCCTCCGAGCGCCGGGTGACGACCACGCGCGAGCCCCGCCCGGAGTAGGCGACGGCGTTGGCGACCAGGTTGCTCACGGCCGCGCCGAGCTGCTCCTGGGAGCCGAAGACCTGCAGGCCGTGCTCGCCGCGGGACTCCACGGTGATCTCCTTGGCCACCGCCTCCATGGCACTCGTGTCGACGGCGGTGGCGACGGCGGTGTCGAGGTCGACCATGACCGGTGTCTCCATGGGGTCGTGGCCCTGGAGACGGGACAGCTCGATGATCTGCTGCACGAGCTTGGACAGCCGGTCGCTCTCGGTCAGCATCCGACCGGCGAAGCGCTGCACGGCCTCCGGGTCGTCGGAGGCGTCGGTGACGGCCTCCGCGAGCAGTCGGATCGCGCCCACGGGGGTCTTGAGCTCGTGGCTGACGTTGGCGACGAAGTCGCGGCGTACCGCCTCGACGCGCTTCTCGCGGGTCCGGTCCTCGACCAGGGCGAGCACGAGCCGCGCGCCCAGCGGTGCCACGCGCGCGGTGAGGGTGCGTACGGATCCTCCGTCGGCCTGCAGGTCGAGCTCGCTCTCCCGGATCTGACCGTCACGGCGCACCTGGGCGATGAGGACCAGCAGCTCGGGCACGACCACGGTGTTGCCCCGCACCAGCCCGAAGGCATAGGCCGGGGCGGATGCCTTGAGCACGTGGTCCGACTCGTCGACGACGACCGCACTCGAGCGCAGGATGCTGAGGACCGCTGCGACGCCGGCCTGGACGGCGGGCTCCTGGACGGTGGGCAGCGTGCGACGCTGGCGTTCGCTGATGTGCCACGCGAGCACCGCACCGCCGGCCACGATGGCCCCGATGATCGCGGCCAGACCAGCCTGAGTCGTCGGATCCACGCTCACATCGTACGCGTGGGAGCAGGCCGACCGGTCCCGATGGACGCCCGGCGCCCAGTGTTCACGCCCCGTTCATCGTCCGCGGGCCGATGTTCGTCTTGGCTCCCTACAGTGCGGTCATGCGTGAGGCCTTCCATGACCAGCTCGACGGCATCTTCGCCGACCTGTCCGAGATCTGCGGACAGGTCGAGATCGCCGTGCGCGAGGCCACCAAGGCGTTGATGACCGGCGACGTCCACACCGCCGACCAGGTCATCAGCGGCGACAGGGCGATCGACTCCGCGCGGGAGCGGGTCGACGACACCGCCTTCGCGCTCCTGTCGCTCCAGCAGCCCGTCGCCGGCGACCTGCGGATGATCGTCTCCGCGCTGCGGATGGTCAGCGAGCTCGAGCGGATGGGCGACCTGTCGGTCCACGTCGCCAAGATCGCCCGCCTGCGAGTGCCGTCGGTGGCCGTGCCGGAGGAGCTGCGTCCGGTGATGGAGCGGATGGCGGAGGTCGCCGAGGACATGGTGCGCCGGGTGCGCAGCATCATCGTGGACCGCGACGTCGACGCCGCCATCGAGCTCGGTCGCGACGACGAGGTGATGGACCAGCTGCGTCGCCGCAGCTTCACCGAGCTGCTCTCCACCGACTGGACCCACGGTGTCGAGGCCGCGGTCGACATCGCCCTGCTGGGTCGCTACTACGAGCGCATCGCCGACCACGCGGTGTCGGTGGCCAACCGGGTGGTCTTCGTGGTGACCGGCGAGCAGCCCCACCGCGACTGACCCACGCCGCCCCCGCCCGGGAGCAGGAGCCGCGCTGGGCGCCTCAGCGACCCTGGTTCGCGACGGCCGCGGCGGCGGCCGCTGCGGCGTCGGGGTCGAGGTACTCGCCGCCGGCCACCGTCGGCTTCATCGCCTCGTCGAGCCGGTAGACCAACGGCATGCCGGTGGGGATGTTGAGACCCGCGATGTCCTCGTCGGAGATGCCGTCGAGGTGCTTGACCAGGGCCCGCAGGCTGTTGCCGTGGGCGGCGACGAGCACCGTCCTACCGCTCTGCAGGTCGGGAACGATCTCGGACTCCCAGTAGGGCAGGAAGCGCACGATCACGTCCTTGAGGCACTCCGTGCGGGGCAGGTCCTCACCCAGGTCGGCGTAGCGCGGGTCGTCGGCCTGGGAGAACTCGTCGCCGTCGTCGAGCGGCGGCGGGGGCACGTCGAAGGACCGGCGCCAGAGCATGAACTGCTCCTCGCCGTACTCGTCGAGCGTCTGCTTCTTGTCCTTGCCCTGGAGGGCGCCGTAGTGGCGCTCGTTGAGACGCCACGAGCGCTTCACCGGGATCCAGTGGCGGTCGGCGGAATCGAGCGCCAGGGCGGCGGTGTTGATGGCCCGGCGCTGCAGGGAGGTGTGGACGACGTCGGGGAGCACGCCCGCCTCACGCAGCAGCTCGCCGCCGCGGACGGCCTCGTCGACACCCTTCTCGGTCAGGGGGACGTCCACCCACCCGGTGAAGAGGTTCTTCGCGTTCCAGTCGCTCTCGCCGTGGCGGAGCAGGATCAGCGTGTGTGTCATGAGGCGTCCATGCCTTCCCAGTAGCCGGTGTCGTCGGCGACGACGGGGACGTTGAGCGAGATCCGCTCTCCGTTGCCGAAGTCGATGGAGAGCGGCACGACGTTGCCCGCGGTGAAGTCGCCGGTGAGCACGATGGCCGCGGCCGGCTCGGCGAGGTTGACCAGACCCCCGGCGGGGATGGTGACGGGTGCGAACTCGGCCGCGGTGATGGCAGCACCCTCGGCACCGGCGACAGCCGTGAAGGTCTGCTCGGCATCCGGGTCGTTGTTGGAGAAGGAGGCGACGAACGTGCCGGACCCCTCGGCGGCCGAGACGACCACGGCGGAGAGGACGTCCACCTCGCCCTCGCGGTTCGTCGCGCCGTTGACGACGGCGTTGACACGGTCTGTGGCGTAGTCGAAGCCGCAGGAGGTGAGCGGAGCGGCAAGCGCGAGAACCGCAGCGGCGGTCGCGAGGGGTCGGAGCTGCATGGCCCACAGCCTAGCGCCGGTTCAGGTCAGTCCGGAGGTCCGCCCGGCGATCAGGATCGCAGCCGTGACGAGGCCGGTGAAGACGCTCGCGGCGACGAGCAGCCGGGGCGTGCCCGTGCGGAGGGCCAGGACCAGCGGCAGGGACCGCTCGGACTCCTCGTGGTCGTCCACCAGACCCGGCAGCGCGGTGAGGACGTGGACGCCGAGGCCGAGGGCCGCAGCCAGCGCGGTCATCGCCATCGTGGGCGGCGTGTCGACGCCGTCGCCGTTCCAACCGCCCTGGGCGAGGAACGCGGGGTAGAGCGCGAAGCTCCCCATCCACGGCACGAAGGACAGCACCGTGGCGTGCAGGAGCCGGTCGCCGAGGACCGCGACTGCGAGGAGTGCGAGGTGGGTGAGACCCGCGACGAGGCCGTGGGAGATCGAGAGCGGCACGACCAGGAGCACCGCGCAGGTGAGCGCGAACCACACGGTCCCCGTGTCGAGCGCACCTGAGACGAGGGGCTTGTCGCGACGGTGCCGCTCGTCGCGTGCTCGGTCGGCGAGGTCGTCGGCCCAGCCGATGATCGACTGGCCCACGAGGATCGTCGCGAGCACCAGCGCGACCTCGCGGAGCGGGCGACCGGCCGCCGCCGCAGCGACCGCCAGCACCACGGCGGTGACCATCGCCTGCCGGGGGTGCGCCGCGCGTACGACGAGCAGCGCGGTGGGCGTCGACATGGGGCGAAGTATGTCCCAGGGAACGGGGGACCGCGCTGGCTCCACCACAGCTTGCCGTGATCTGTCAAGCCCGTGCCGGGGCTCTGACCTGCGCAAACGCGTCGGGGACGACGGCGGACCCGTGTTAGAATGGTCACCTAGGAAAGGGAACTGAACATATGACTTTCACCGTTGGCGAAACGGTCGTCTATCCCAATCATGGGGCCGCGGTCATCGAGGACATCGAGACCCGGACGATCAAGGGAGAGGACCGCGAATACCTCGTCCTGCGGATCGTCGCCCAGCAGGACCTGGTCGTTCGCGTGCCGGCCTGCAACCTCGATCTCGTGGGTGTGCGCGACGTGGTCGACAAGGAAGGCCTCGACCGCGTCTTCGACGTCCTGAGGGCCGCCCATGTGGAGGAGCCGACCAACTGGTCGCGTCGCTACAAGGCCAACCTCGAGAAGCTGCACTCCGGTGACGTGATGAAGGTGTCGGAGGTCGTGCGTGACCTGTGGCGCCGCGAGCGTGACCGCGGGCTCTCGGCGGGTGAGAAGCGGATGCTGGCCAAGGCGCGTCAGATCCTGGTCTCCGAGCTGGCACTGGCCGAGAAGACCAACGAGGACAAGGCCGAGGCGATCCTCGACGAGGTCCTCGCTTCCTGATCCACTGACACACCCCACGACCCCCGGCACACGTCCCGTGCCGGGGGTCGTCGGCGTCTGGCGATAGCGTGGCCCGTGATGTTCATCGACGAACGACGACGTAGCCCTTGCCCTCGGCACGATCGTGGACGAGGGGCGCGGCGCGTTGCCCTACGCGCTCATCCACGGTGAGTCGCTCGTGGCGTGTGCCGCCTGGGCTCTCGGCGACGCGCGGGTCACCGCAGTCGACCTCGGCACCCGGTGGGCGGGGCTGGTCGACAGCGGCGAGACGTTCGTCGTGCACGACGCCCTGTGCCCGATGACCCCCGCCGTCTTCATCGCCGCCTGCGTGGCCAGGGCGGTGGAGACCGGCGAGGTGGTGGCGGGGGTCGATGCCGCCGGCGCCGTGCTCTCGCCGGTCGTGCTGCCCGCACCGGTCGTCGCCGCGCTCCCCGACCTGCCCTCGACCGACTTCGCCGAGCTCGTCGTCCACCTGGAGACCAGGTTCGGGATCGAGCGGCTGCTCGCACCGACGTCCGCGGCTCGCGTCTCGTCCATCGCGGACGTGGCCGCCCTCGAGCTGCTCACCGCTCCCGAGCCGGCATGACGACGACCAGCGGCGCACGCCCCGCGGTGCTTGCGCTGACCGGTCGCGGCCAGCTCCCCTACGCCGCGCTCCACAAGGTGCCGCTCTACCTGCACGCGCTCAAGGCGCTGGTGGCCGCAGGCGAGACCGGCGTGCTGGTCGTGGTGGAGGAGGCCGACCGGACGCGGGTTGCGAGGGACGTACGCCTGAGCGGGGTGTCGGCCGATGTCTGCGCCGGGCGGGGGTGGTGGGAGCGGGTGCACGGACGGGACCTCACCGCGGGACTCCTGGTGCACGACGCGCTCTGCCCGCTGGCGTCCGCCGAGTTCATCCGCAGCGTCCGTGGTGAGTCGCTCGCACACCCGGAGTCGTCCCTGCTCGCCTACCGGCCCGTGACCGACACCGTCAAGACCGTCGTGGACTCGCGCATCCAGGGCACCATCGACCGCGAGGAGCTGGCCGCCCTGGTCTCGCCGGCCGTCGTGGGGGAGCGCGTGCTGGCGACCGCCCTGGTCGACGGCGGACCACCCCCGATCGACGACTTCGGTGCGCTGGCGGGGTGGCTCCGCGCCCGGGGAGAGGTCGCGCTGGTCCGTGCCCCGTCACTGGCCCGCCGCGTCGACGACGCCACCTCGGTCAACCTGCTCGAGTGTGTCGACGAGCTGTCGCGCAGCATGCGTCGCGACCAGGGCGCTGGCGCCGCTAGCGGCGAAGCAGGCCTCGGAACTCGCTGAGGAACTTCCTCGGCTGGCGCAGCATGGCGCGCGGCAGCTCGCGCAGGTAGCCCGCGGGGTCGCGGGCGATCCGACGCATGATCCGACGCGGCTTGCTGACCAAGCGGTGCTCGAGGTCGAGGGCGTACGCCGGGATGAGCGCGCGCGACGAGAGCTCCACGTGGGTGCCGCACCGCGTGCAGCGCACCGAGTCGAGGAGCCGACCGGTGTAGTGGAGCTCGTGGTCGGTCAGCTCCTCGCAGTGCTCGCAGTGCAGGTCGGCCACCTCGGCGCTCATCAGGTGTCCCCGCGCCGTCGTGTGGTGCTCGGTCGGTCCCCGTGGGGCAGGAGGTCCCGCAGGTGTGACATCGCGGACTCCCGTCGTGGGTGCTGGCGCCCGGAAAGGTCCCAGTCGGCCTTGGCGAGCAGGCGCTCGGCGAGGAACAGGTCCTCGGGGAACGTGATCTTGATGTTGCCCGCGTCTCCGTCGACGCACAAGACCGGGACGTCGGTGTAGCGCTCCATGCAGCTGGCGGTGTCGGTGCCGACGAAGCCGTCCTCCTCCGCGAGGCGGTAGGCCTCGAGCAGGGGAGCCGCGCTGAAGGCCTGGGGGGTCTGGACGGTGACCACCCGGTCGGGGGGCTGCTCCCCGTCGCCGAGCGCGGCGAGGTGTCCCTGGTCGCGGACCGGGATGGCGCCCCCGTGCTCGACGGCTGTGGCGATGACGGAGGCGAACATCGTGGTGACAGCCAGGGGGCGGGCCGCGTCGTGGATCACCACGACGTCGATCTCCCCGGCTTCGATCGAGGGAGCAAGGGCCTGCAGCGCGTGCCACTCCGAGCCGTGCCGGCTGTCGCCTCCGAGGACCACGGTGACGTCGGGTGGCCCGACCTCGCGATCGAGGGTGGACATCACAGCGTCCCGGTCCTCCTCGCGGATCACCACCACGGTGCGGGTGACGGCGGCAAGCTGCCGGGCCGAGTGGATGGACCACGTGAAGACCCGACGACCGGCCAGCGGGAGCAGGACCTTGTTGGTGTGGTGCCCGCTGCGGCGCCCCTCGCCGGCGGCGAGCATCACGACCGCTGCGCGGACGGGCGGGGTCAGTGGCACCGCGCGAGCCTAGCGCTCGGCGCGGGGCTGCCCCCCGCCCGTCCCGGGCGTCACCCGGCGATCATCGCGACCAGCCCGGCGAGGTCGGGCACGTCCGCACCGTCACGGTCCATCGAGTCCTGGATGCGGCGCATCCGCACGATGAGCGACGACTCGTCGAGCTCGACATCGTCGTAGGTCAGGGTGTGGTCCACCGGGACGTCGTGCTTGAGCGTTGCCCCGGCCAGCACCCCGAGGGGCACCAGCCCGTCCCGGGCGAAGTCCTCGGCCGGGTCGATCAGGCCGCGAACCGTCATCCCGCCGATGCCGTCGATCCGCTCGCCTGCCTTCAGCGCCCGCTTCGCCTGGGCGCCCACCTCCGCGGTCCAGTGATCGGACTGGAGGCTGGGTCGCTTGTCCAGCACCATCTCGTAGACCGTGAGCGGCGCCTCGATGCTGGCGAGGTGGTAGGGACGGTAGAGGGCGAAGTAGGGACCGTCGCCCATCTGGAGGTAGGTCATCTCGTGGTGGACGTAGGGGTCGTCGGTGCGAATCACCACGAACACCCCCGGGGCGACCGGACCGGTGCAGTAGTCGACGACCCCGGCCTCCTCGATGATGCCGCCGTCCTTCACCAGCGCGAAGGTCTCGTGGAGGGTCTCGACGGTCGACGGCGGGCCGTACATGCCGCGCCTGCTCACCCCGAGCCCGGTCGTGTTGGCCAGCGACGCCATCTCGATCATGGCCTTGGAGCCGTCGACGAAGCTGGTGAGCATCTTGGGGTTCATCTGCTTCTGCACGGCGCGCTCGGCCAGCGACTCCGGCGTGGCGTAGGGGTCGAGCGGGTTGTTCTTCCCCTTGCCGGCACAGATGACCTCGAAGTTGAGGTCGCGGGCGTAGTCGACCAGGATCTTGGTCTCGACGGGCTCGTCCCCGCGGCACACGGAGTAGATCGCCTCGGACTGTCCTGCCAGCTGCTTGAGGTAGCGGCCGACGGTGACGTCCGCCTCGACCGTCAGCGTCGCGACGCTGATCCCGGCGGCCAGCGCCTGGACCGCGACCGCAACGGCGACGTCAGGCACGCCGGTGGCCTCCACGACCACGTCGAGGGGAAGCCCGGCGAGCCGGTCGACGCTGGTGAGCGCGATGCTGCCGCCCTCCTCGATGACCCGCACCGCCGTGGCGGTGTCGTCGGCGTCGGTGGGGGTGATCCCGGCCTGGGTCAGTGCCTCCACCGCGCGGTCGTGCTGGACGTCCAGCACGGCGGACAGCGTGATGCCCGGCATCCGGAGCAGCTGCGCAGCGAAGCCGCGACCCATCTGGCCGGCACCGACGAGGCCGACCCGCAGCGGGCGCCCCGTCTCGTCGAGCCGCTGCTGCAGCCTGTCTCGGTAGCTCATGTCAGTCCTGTCCGGTGTCGGTGTGGGTGTCGGTGTCGGTGGCGGTGTCGGTGTCGGCGGGCCGCGTGATGCGGAAGGAGTCGCCGATCGCGAGCAGCGCGATCTCCCCCTGGGGCACGCACACGTCGCCGGGAAGCTTGGCTTCGAGCGAGACCGTCGGCCTTCAGGTCGAGGTGGCCGAGGTTGAGCAGGTTGTCGCGCACCACGTGCCCCACGGCGAGCACCTCGAGGGTGGCGTCGCCGAGGTGGACGGTGTCGCCGCGCCGGGGGCCGTCGTCGGTGATCGTGGCCCGGTGCAGCACCGAGATGTCGTGCAGCTCCTCGGGCGACTCGTCACCGAACAGGATCAGGATGCCGTGCTCCAGGAACGCCGAGACCTGAGGGCCGACCGCGGTCACCGTGGACTCGTACACGGTGGTGGAGCCGGTGCTCACGTCTCCTTCACGTCCTCGGGCTTCACGCCGGACACGAAGAGCTGCTCGGTGATGAACTGCGCGAGCGGACCTGCGGGACTGGTCGCGTGCACGTCGACGGTCATGACCTTCTTCATCGGGTAGACGCCGACGCGCGCCGTACCGCCGCAGTCGATGACCGCGACCGCGAGCTTGTCGAACGGGGCCGACGACTTGAAGCCGTCGATGACCTCGCCGCCGGTGAGGTCGGCGATCCGCTGCGCCACGGGGTGGATGCCACCGCCGGTGATGGATGCGACCAGGGGGCGCTCGTCGGTCGGGGTGATGGTCAGTGGACCTCCCCAGCCGCCGCGGCCCTTGCTGACGACGACTGACTTGTACTCGCTCATGACTTCTCCTTGGGTGTGAGGGGCCGGACCGGTCGACGCGGTGCGCCGACCGGTCCGGCGATGACTCAGTTGCTGCTGCTGTAGAGGCCGAAGCTCGCGAAGTAGGCGATCACGACGGACAGGGGTCCGGTGACCAGCCGCGAGATGAGGACGGCCGGTACGCCGACCTCGACGGTCTCCGGCTCGGCCTCACCCAGGGCGAGACCGACGGGGATGAAGTCGCAGCCGACCTGCGGGTCGATCGCGAACAGTGCCGGAAGGGCGTACTGCGGCGGGATGTCACCCTCGCCGATCCGGGTTCCGAGCAGGACGCCGACGACCTGCGCGATGACGGCGCCGGGGCCGAGCACCGGCGAGAGCACCGGCAAGGAGCAGACCACGCTGATCGCGAGCAGCCCGAGGAGGCTGCCCGCCAGCGGCGCGATCAGGTTGGCGAGGGCGTCGCCGAGGCCCGTCTCGGTGATGATGCCGATGAGGACCGCGATGAAGGCCATGAAGGGCAGGATGTTGCGGATGACTGTCTCGATCGTGTCGCGGCCAGCCTGGTAGAGGACGCCGACGACGCCGCCCACCTTGGTGCCGATCAGGACGAGCACCTTGTTGATGCCGTCCATGCCGCCGCGTCCCGACGGGGTCCTGGTGGTGGTGCTCATGCCGTCGCCTCCGTCCGGCTGGCGCGGCGGGAGAGCATGCGCGTGGTGATGATCTCGGTCAGGACGCCGCGGATCATGATCACGACCAGGCCGACCAGCAGGTAGCGCACGGCGAGGTCACTGGTGTTGAGACCCAGTGTGGTGATGCCGGCCGCGATGCCGAGGTAGACGAAGAGCTCACCGGGGTTGGCGTGCGGGAAGATGCCGGTGATCGGGTGCACGAAGCTCACCGAGGAGTCGTAGAAGGCAGGCTTGTACTTCTCCGGGAGGAAGCGACCCATCGTGTAGGCCATCGGGTTGGTCAGGAAGAAGACCGCCAGCACCGGAAGCACGAGGTAGCGCACCGGGTAGTACTGCAGGCCCGGGCGGGCCGCCACCTCGCCGAGCTTGTCGATCTTCTCGGGACCGATCAGACGGATCAGCGCATTGACGGCCGTGAGCAGCACGACCAGCGTCGGGATGATGCCGGTCACGAGACCGAGGAAGGTCTGGCCCCCGGACTCGAAGACGCCGATGAAGGCGTCCGCGGCATCGGCCAGTGCGCCGAAGACTCCTGTTGGCGGGTCGACGGTAGGGGTGTCGGCGGCGCGGAGGATCCCCGCAGCCGGCATGGAGGTGAATGGCATGATTGCTCCTGTCGAGTCGGCTCTCTGTCGAGCCTGGTCGTGATGCTTGCCCGGCATCGTTCTCACCGGCGGAACCTGTCCGCTCGATGTCTGTCCCTCTGTCCGGCCCCGGGCTCCACCCCGGGGCTGGTCAGCGGTCGTGCTGGTTATGCGGGTGATGCTGGTGACACGGGTGTTGCCGGTGACACGTTGGCCCGAACCGCCGTGCGTGCTGCGTCGTACAGCTCGGCCGCCTGGCGGGCGGCCAGGCGCTGCGACGACGAGATGTGGGGGATGCTGCGGTCGCCGCGCAGCACGGAGACCTTGACGTCGAGCAGTCCGGGAAGGGAGCGCCCGCGCGCGAAGGTGGTGATGCCGCTGAGCGTCATCGCGTCGCGGACCACGCCGGCCTCGTCGACCGCGATGGCGACGAACGAGCGACGGCCCTTGTAGCGGTTGCCGCCGACACCGACGCTGACCGTGCCGGAGGCCCGCAGCGCGCGGATGTCGTCGTTGAACGCCATGGACTGGCGGTAGGTGAAGAAGATCTGCACCAGCCAGCCGGTCACGAGGGCTGCGATGATGATGAATCCTGCGCTCATGGGTGGGTTCCTTCGCCGACGGCAGTGCTGGATCCCGCGGCGCTGAGCACGCTGCGGGCGAGGGCCTCGTCACAGACGAGTGAGTCGATGATGCGACCGCGGAGCGCCCCGAGGACTCCTGGCGTCTTCGCCCGGCCCGAGGCCACCCCGACGACGTTGGGGATGTTGAGCAGGCCCTCCAGGGTGATGCCGAGGACCCGGTCGTTGACCACGCCGGGGATGGGGTGGCCCTGGGCGGTGTAGTAGCGGGCGGCGACGTCGCCCGCGGGCTCGTACGCCCAGAACTCGTCGTGCTCGGCCCGGGTCAGGTTGAGCGAGTCGAGGATGGCGGCCGAGGATCCGTGGGCAGGAGTCCCGATGCCGATGAACGCGATGTCGGCACGGTTGGCGTCGTCGAGAGCAGCACCGATCGACGGCTCGGCCAGCAGCGCGTCGCGCGAGGTGACGCTCTCGAGGGTCGCGGGGGCGTGGAGGAAGCGATATTCGGCGCCGAGGCGCAGGGCCAGCTCACGCACCAGCTCCTGACCGCTGATCTCGTTGCTGATCGAGGACAGGCCGCCGACCAGCTGGACCAGGGCGATGCGGTGGAAGTCGTGCTCGGCCGTGGTGGCGTAGACCATCGCCTGGAGTGCGTGGCCCCACGACAACGCCACGGTCATCGAGTCCTTCAGCGCGTCGAGCAGGAGGCGGGCCGCCTGCGAGCCCACAGCGTCCTCCACGCGCAGGCCCCGCACGCTACGGGTGTGCGCGACCCGCACCTCGCTGAGCCCGAACCTCGCACGCAGCTCGTCCTCGAGCTCGTGGACCCGACCCTCCGGGTCGTTGATCCGGATCTCGACGATGCCCTGCCGCTGCGCCTCGGTCAGCATCCGCGACACGTTGGAGCGAGTCGTTCCCAGGGTGGTGGCGATCTCTGCCTGCGAGTGCTCCTGCTGGTAGTAGAGGCGCGCCGCGGCGAGCAGCGTGGCGGGGTCGCGTGGCGCGGGCATTGTCACCTCCGTGAGGATGAGTAGTCACATATGACGTGTGCACATGAAACCGTGTGGCCTGCGTCACGTCAAGGCCCGGACGAACATTCCTCACGTCGAGAGGTGGCCTGCGGACTGGGGGTGGGTGAGCAGGCTGCGAGCCAGGCTCTCGTCGCACACCAGGACGTCGACGTGGTGGCCGAGCAGGGCTCCGTGCACCGCCGCCGTCTTGTCCCGTCCGAGTGCCACGCCCACGACGAGTGGGATCGCGGCCAGGTCGCTGAGCGTGACGGAGATGACGCGGTCCTCGACAGGACCCGTGATCGGGACGCCGGTTGCGGTGAAGTAGCGACCGGCCAGGTCCCCCACGGGCCTTTGCGCCCAGAAGTCGTCGGCGTCCTGGGCGTCGAGGGTCATCGATGCGATGACCGCGGCCGAGGAGCCCGTCGTGGGAGCGCCGATCCCGACCAGGGCGATGTCGCACGACCTGGCCGACTGGAGCGCGCGGGCGACGCCGGCGTCCGCCCGCAGTGCACGGGCCGCCTCGGTCGAGCCGAGGGTGGCGGGTGCGTGCATCAACCGGTAGGTGCCGCCGAGGGAGATGGCCAGGGACCGCGCGAGCTCCTGCCCGCTCACCTCGTTGCCGATCGCGGACATGCCGCCGAGCAGCTGGACGATCGTCACGTCGTGGTCGCGATCGGTGTGGAGGGCCTCGACCGCGGCGTGCAGTGCCCGTCCCCACGAGATCCCGACGGTGGTGCTCTCGCCCAGGGAGTCCAGCAGGAGGTCGGCGACCAGCGCGCCGACCCGCGCCGCCGTCTCCCCGGCGTGCGGGTTGCGTGCCGCGACGCGCACCTCGCTCAGTCCGAAGGTCTCCGCGAGGCGTCGCTCCAGGTCGCGTGCCCTGCCACTGGGATCGTGGACCTTGATCTCCACGATTCCCTGACGCTGCGCCTCCTTGAGCATCCGGGAGACGTTGGGGCGCCCGGTGCCCAGGAGGTCGGCGACCTCCGCCTGGGACTTGCCCTCGAGGTAGTAGAGCTCGGCGACACGCATGAGCATGGCGGGATCGCGGGGGGACGGCATCAGCACCTCCGTGCTCGGTGTGAGCACGAGCGTACTCATGGTGAGCACTTCTGACCTCAAGCGCAGGCTCAGGCCTCGATGAGCACCGCAAATCTGCTGGCGAGCTGGGCCGGGTCATGGAGATCGCCGAGGAGGGTGGTCCCGAGATCCGGAGCCCGCAGGACAGTGATGAGACGCCCGAGGAGGCTCACCTGCTCTCGCGGGTCCGTCACCAGGAGCATCAGGACCAGCTCGGCGTCGACGGTCCGGTCCTGGCCTCCGAGCTCCCCGAACGTGAGGGGTCGCGTCGGCACCAGCGCAGCCAGGGCAGGCCGGATGACGTGGTGAGGATCGGTGTGGGGAATCGCCACGGGGGTCGGCAGCGGGAGACCGGTCGGGAATTTCCGCTCCCGCTCCACCACTGCCTCGACGAAGGAGTCGTGGGCGAACCCGTTCTCGACGGCCGCTGACGCGAGGATGCGCAACGCAGCCTCGCCGTCAGCGACCTCGACACCGACGAAGCACAGCTCGGGGACGAGCTCCGGCGTGGATGCGGTCATGCGACGGCGGCCCTGTCGGTCGTGACGTCCGCAGCCTCCGTCGTCTCGCGGCTGCGGACGATGCGGCGTACGAAGAGGGCGAAGGCCAGCGCAGCCAGCAGTGCGACGCCGGCGGCGACCGGACCGAGCGCGCCCATGCCGACCAGTGCCCCCGTCAGCGGATTGGCGCCATCGACCAGCGACGAGATCTGCGAGGAGCCGGTGGTGTTCTCGAAGCCGGAGGCTGCGGCGACCGAGGTGAACGTGCCTGCGAGGGCGGTGGCGATGAAGAGCCCGCCACCGATGGCGATGGCGCCACCGATCACCGAGCGCACGATGTTGCCACGGAAGACGGCGACCATCACGGCGACGATGAACGGGATGGTCGCGAGGTCCACCAACGGGAGCACGCGGTTGCCGAGGGGGGCCAGGGCGATCGCGACCAGGAGCGTGACCGGGACCAGGATCAGGGAGGTGGCGATCACGGCGGGCTGGCCCACGGCGATGGCTGCGTCGAGACCGATGTAGAAGGTGCGTCCGGGGAACCGCTTCTGCATGAAGTTGCGCGCCGCTTCGGAGACCGGGACGAGGCCCTCCATGAGGATCGCGACCATGCGGGGCAGGATCACCATGATCGCGGCGACGCTGATGCCGAGGGTGAGGATCGAGATGGAGTCGGCGCGCGGGTCGTCGAAGCCGTAGCCGGCCACGCCGAGCAGGAGGCCGATCGCCAGGCCCATGAAGATCGTCTCACCGAAGATGCCGAAGCGCTTCTGGATGGTGGCGGGGTCCGCCTCGATCTTGTTCAGGATGGGTGTGCGGTCCATCAACCAGTTGAGTGGGATGGCCAGCAGGACGTAGGGCGCTGCCGTGCCGTGCGGGAAGGAGATCTCCGGCAGCCCGTAGTACTTCTGCACGGTGGGGGCCACGAGGTCAGCCAGCGACAGGGTGATCATCATCGCCAGACCCGCAGCGAACAGTCCCCACCAGAAGCTGTCCATCTTCACGGCCACCAAGGCGCCAGCCAGCGCGAAGTGCCAGTAGTTCCACAGATCGATGTCGAACGTGCGAGTCAGTCCGACGAGCAGCAGGACCACGTTGAGGGCGAGGCAGAACGGGATGATGACTGCGCCGACCTGCGAGCCGAAGGCGATGGCGGCGCTGCCCGGCCACCCCACGTCGACGATGTCGAGGTCGACGTTGAACCGCTCCGCGAGCGCCGTCGCGACCGGGCTGACCTGGGCGAAGAGCAGGCCGATCACCAGGTTGATGCCGATGAACCCGACACCGATCAGGATGCCGGAGCGGATCGAGCGGCTGAACTTCTGCCCCAGCGCCATCGCGAAGATCGCGATCAGTACAGGGAGGACGACGGACGGGCCCAGGTCGTTGAGGTAACTCGAGATGGCTTCCATGTGACTTTCCTTCGGGGTCGGGCGCGGCGTCCGCCGCGGGGGGTTAGGAGAGGTGGGAGAGGACCGCGGCGAGTGTGGCGTCGGCGCCGATGCCGGTCAGCAGCGGCAGGCCCGGCACCACCGGGACGGTGATCGTGTCCGGGACGGGGGTGGTGGCGACGATCACGTCGGCGTCGGGATCGCCGCTCAACAGGTCCATCACCTTGCCCTGGCTGACCGTCACGTCGATGCCGGCGGCGGCGCAGTGCTCCTTGATGGCCGAGGCGACCATCGTGGAGGTCGCGACGCCGGTGCCGCAGATGACCAGGATCTTCTTCATGTGGTGCCTCTCGTCATGCATCCGTATGTTTCCGTGGGTGTTCGCGGGGTGATGCTTCTCGTTGGGTCAGAGGCCGCCGGACAGGCGACGTGAGAAGGCCTCGAGGAGCTGTGCCCCGTGGGCCCCGTCCGCGACCCGGTGATCGACCGTGAGCCCGGCGTTGACGGTGAGGGCGAGGCCCACCCCGCCGGGGACCGCGACCGGCCGCGAGGTGATGGTGCCGAGGGACAGCACGCTCGCCTGCGGTGGCGTCAGCAGTGCCTGGAACTGGTCCACGCCCAACCCGCCGAGGTTGGACAGCGACCCGTTGGCCACGGCCATGTAGGCGGGGTCGAGCTTGCCCCTCTGCACCTGGGCGACCACGGCACGCACCTCGGCGTCCACGTCGACGATCGGCCGCGCGTCGGGCTCGACGAACGTCGGCACCATCAGCCCACGCTCCGTGGCGACCGCCAGCGCGATGGCCGGCGGACCGGCCTCGGTGGGGGCGTCGTCCTCCCACCTCGAGAGCAGCTCGGGCACGTCTCGCAACGCGCCGGCGTAGGCCCGCAGCAGGACCGTGGTCCACGAGGCCCCGTTGCGCACGGCGTTGGCGGTGTCGAGGTGGACCTGTCGCCAGACGGTGAACTGCGGGATCACCGCGGTGGGGACCATCTTCCGAGCGACGGCGCGACGGACGGCGATGCGGCGATCATCAGTCGGCTTCGGCGCACGCGCCGCCGCCGGTGCCGGTGGCGGGGCGGGCGCGGCAGTCGGTGCCGGCTGCGCCGCGGGCGGTGTGGGACGTGCGGGCGTTGTGGGGGGAGTGACCGGGACCGCCGCAGCGGTGGCTGCCTCGACGTCCTCGACCCGGACCAGGCCCTCTGGCCCGGTGCCGGAGATCGTCGCCAGGTCGACACCTCGCTCGCGGGCCAGCCCGCGAGCACGAGGCACGGCGGCGACGGGGCCGACGGCGGCCTCGGGCTCCGGCTCGGCCTCGACGGGTGCCGCTGCCGCGTCTGGGACCGCCGCCACGGCGGGCTCGGGCTCGGCGACCGCGTCGGGCTCGGCCCCGGGTTCGCTCAGGAGGTCGCCGAAGCTGCCGCCGGTGTCCTCACCCTCGACCCAGCCGATGGGGTCGCCGACGGCGGCCATGCCGGAGGCGACGACGATCTCGACGAGGGTGCCGGAGACGGTGCTCTCGACCTCCATGTCGACCTTGTCGGTCATCACCTCGCAGACCACGTCGCCCTCGTTGACCTCCTCACCGACGTCGACCATCCACTCGGCGACCTCGCCCTCGGTCATCGTCATGGACATCTTGGGCATCCGGATCGCCAGCCGCGCCATCAGGACTCCTTCATCAACGTGGTGGCTGCCTCGACGATGTCCTCCACCTGGGGCACGGAGGCTCGCTCGAGCTGGGGGGCGTAGGGGATCGGCGCGTCGAGCCCGCTGAGGCGCCGCACGGGCGCGAGGAGGCGGTAGATCGTGGGAGAGCCCGCGATCCGGGCGGCGAGCTCGGCGGTGAAGCCGACGTGGCCGGGAGCCTCCTGCACGAGCAGGGCGCGACCGGTGCGCGAGACGTCCTCGTGGATCGGCGCGTCGTCGAGCGGGGTCAGGGTGCGCGGGTCGATGACGGAGATGTCGATGCCGCTCTCGGCCAGGATCTCGGCGGCCTCGAGCGAGCGCGAGACCATGACGCCGGTGGCGACCACGGTGAGGTGCTCGCCCCGGCGGCGTACGGCGCTCTGGCCGAGCGGGATGCGGATGGCCTCCTCGGGCACGGGTCCGGACGTGCGGTAGAGCAGCTTGTGCTCGAGGACGATGACGGGATTGGGGTCGTCGATGGCGGACAGCAGCAGGCCCTTGGCGTCGGCGGCGGTCGCCGGCATCACCACCTTCAGGCCGGGCACGTGCGCGAACCACGCCTCGAGGCTCTGGGAGTGCTGGGCGGCCGCGCCGGTGCCCGATCCCAGGGGAGCGCGCAGCACCATCGGCACGGACATCGCGCCACCGAGCATGAAGTGGATCTTGGCGGCCTGGTTGACGATCTGGTCCATCGCCTGGTTGGTGAAGTCGGAGAACTGGATCTCCACGATCGGTCGCATCCCGGCGAGGGCAGCACCGACGGCGGCGCCCACGATGCCGAGCTCGGAGATGGGGGTGTCCCGGATCCGGTCGCTGCCGAAGCGGTGGTAGAGGTCGCCGCTGACGCCGAAGGCGCCACCGTAGATGCCGATGTCCTCGCCGAGCATGAAGACGCGGTCGTCGGCCTCCATCGCCTGGCCGATGGCCTCGCGGACGGCCTCGGAGTAGGTGATGATGCGGTCCGTCCCGGACGCGTCCTGGGTCGCTGCTGTGGTCACGATGTGCTCCCTGTTCGAAGTAGGCGGTCAGGCCCGCGCGAAGACCGCGTCGAGGAGGTCGGTCGGGTCGGCGTCCGGTGCGGCGTTGGCCTCGCGCACGGCGTTGCGCATCTGCTCCATCGCCTGGGTGCGGATCTCCTGGACCTCCTCCTCGGTGAGGACGCCCGCCTCCTTGACCTGAGCCTCGAAGCGGAGGATCGGGTCCTTGCTGCGCCAGTCCGCGATCTCCTCCTTGGTGCGGTAGAGGTTCTTGTCGGACTTGCTGTGACCCTTCCACCGGTAGGTGAGGTTCTCGACCAGGGTCGGGCCCTCGCCGGCCCGCGCGCGGGCCACGGCTGTGCTGACGGCCTCGTGGACGGCGTCGAGGTCGTTGCCGTCGACGGTCACGCCGGGGATGCCGTAGCCGGCTGCTCGCTCGGAGATGTTCTCGATGGCGAAGGACTTCTCGGTGGAGAAGGACATGCCGTACTTGTTGTTCTCGCAGATGAAGACGACCGGGAGCTTCCAGATCGCAGCGAGGTTGACGGCCTCGTGGAAGGCGCCCTCGTTGGCGGCGCCGTCACCGAAGAAGCACGCGACGACCCGGTCCTCACCGCGCATCTGGAAGGCAAGGGCGGCGCCGGCGGCGATCGGGATCCCTCCCGCGACGATGCCGTTGGCGCCGAGGTTGCCGGTCGCGGCGTCAGCGATGTGCATCGAGCCCCCGCGACCACGGCAGTAGCCAGTCTCCTTCGCGAGGAGCTCGGCCATCATCCGGGTCAGGTCGGCACCCTTGGCGATGCAGTGACCGTGCCCGCGGTGCGTCGAGGTGATCGCGTCATCGGCGCGCAGGGCCAGGCATGCGCCGGTGGCCGATGCCTCCTGGCCGATGCACAGGTGCATGGTGCCGTGCATCAGTCCGCGGGCGAAGAGGTCGTCGACCGCCTCCTCGAAGCGCCGGATGGTCCACATGGTCAGCAGTGCGTGCCGTGCACTGTCTCGGTCGGTCCCGGGGCGGGTGCTCATCGCGTCTCCTATGCACATATGTGCTTGTGGTCGTCACGTATGCTCCGAGGGTAGGTGACGGACATCACCGACCGCAAGGGGTCGACACGATTCGGAGCAGGCTGATGTTCCCGGTCCGTCACGAGACGGCGGGCTGCGGATCGGGCGGTGACTCAGCCCGCGGCGACGACCAGCGCGGTCGCGATCGCCGCCACACCCTCGCCGCGCCCGGTCAGCCCCAGCCCGTCGGTCGTCGTCGCCGACAGGCTCACGGGCGCACGCACGGCCCTCGACAGCGCGCGAGCCGCCTCGTCGCGGCGGGAGCCCAGGCGTGGGACGGTGCCGATGACCTGGACGGCGACGTTGCCGATCTCCCAGCCCGCCTCGCGCACCCGACGGGCGGTCTCGGTGAGCAGGGACACACCCGACGCGCCTGCCCACTCGGGTTCGGAGGTGCCGAAGTGGGTGCCGAGATCGCCCAGCCCCGCAGCGGAGAGGAGCGCGTCGCAGGCGGCGTGTGCGACCACGTCGGCGTCGGAGTGACCTTCCAGCCCTGCCGGTTCACCTGGCCACACGAGCCCGGCGAGGTGCATCGGAAGACCGTCGACCAGTCGGTGCACGTCGGTCCCGATCCCGATGCGGGGGAGGGCGATGTGTGCGGACTTCGAGGACATCACGTCGGCATCATGCCCGAGCCCGAGCCACAATGGACGCGTGACCACTCGTCGTACGCCGTGGGTGCTGGCCGGAGTCCTCGCAGGGCTCGCCGGCCTGGCGACCAGCTATGCCACCGCCATGGTGCTCACCATCCGCGTGTCGCCGGTCGTGGCGGTCGCCGAGCAGGTCATCAAGCTCACCCCGGGGGCTGCCGCCGAGCGCGCCATCTCCGTCCTGGGGCACTGGGACAAACCGGCTCTGGTGGGAGGGATCCTGGTCTTCCTGCTCGCCTTCTTCGCCGGCGCCGGCCTGCTGGGCCGCGGCGGGTGGTGGCGCCCGATGCTGGTGTGGTTCGCCCTCGCGGGCCTGGGTCTCGCTGCGGTGCTGGTGCAGCGCGGAGCAGGTGCGGTCGACGCGGTGCCGGTGCTGGTCGGACTCGTGACCTGGGTCGTGGTGCACTCTGCGCTGACCGACGCGCTGCACCGGGGTCGCCGTCGACCCGAGATCGAGTCGCGGGAGCGCCGGGTCTTCCTGATGGTGGCCGGCGCGGTCGCGGTCGCGTCGGTGGGGATCGGCCTCGCCGGGCGATTCGTCGGTGCCGGCAGGCGCCAGGTCGAGACGAGTCGCCGGCTGCTGCGCATCCCCGGGGTCACCCGGCGCCAGGCCCCCGCGGCGACCTCGCTGGGACTGCGGGGCATCGCACCGTGGCAGACATCCAACGAGGACTTCTACCGCATCGACACCACGATCGCAGTTCCCACCATCGACCCCGAGGAGTGGTCGCTGCGCATCCACGGCCTCGTCGACCGCGAGATCACCGTGAGCTATGCCGACCTGGTCGCCCGTGAGATGACCGAGTCCTGGATCACCCTCAACTGCGTGAGCAACGAGGTCGGGGGCGAGCTGGTCGGCAACGCGCGCTGGAGCGGCGTACGGATCGCGGACCTGCTGGCGGACCTCGGGGTCGCCGACGAGGCCGACTGCGTGCTGCAGACCTCCCAGGACGGCTGGTTCTGCGCGACGCCGCTGTCGGCGTTGACCGACGACCGCGACGCGATGCTCGCCGTGGCGATGAACGGTCGCCCGCTCCCGATCGAGCACGGGTTCCCGGTGCGTACGGTCGTGCCGGGCCTGTACGGATATGTCTCGGCCACCAAGTGGGTCGTCGACTTCGAGGTCAGCACGTTCGCCGATGCCGTCGGCTACTGGACGACGAAGGGCTGGTCGGCCGAAGGGCCCGTCAAGATCGCCTCGCGGATCGACGTGCCCCGCTCCGGCGACGACGTCGCTGCCGGGGAGGTCACCTTCGGCGGGGTCGCCTGGCACCAGCACACCGGCATCTCCGGCGTCGAGGTGCAGGTCGACGGGAGTGCGTGGGAGCCTGCCGAGCTCGGGGAGACGCCGTCGGTCGACACCTGGGTCCAGTGGGCCGTCACCCTCGACGTGGGCGAGGGCGACCACGAGGTGCGGGTGCGCGCGATCGGCGCGGACGGCGAGACCCAGACCAGTGCCATCGCCCGTCCGGATCCGGACGGCTCCACCGGGCTGCACACGATCGAGGTCCGGGCGTCCTGACCGCCGGGGTGGGCCTCAGCCGTTGCGGATGACGTAGGCCGTGCCACCGGAGGCCGCGATCCAGATCCGCTCGAACTGCGCGCGGTCGTAGACCCGGCGTACCTCGGCATTGCTCGCACCGGCCGGGTCGTTGACGACCACGTCGCCGTCGGCCTCGAAGCCCACGACGACCAGCAGGTGGCCGTTGCTCGCCGGGATGGGAGCACCGCTCAGCTGGTTGCGCCCGAACGCGACGGAGACGATCAGGGGCACACCGGCTGCGATGTGGTCCTCGGCCTCGCGCAGGCTCCGCATCCGGGTGACGTAGGAGTCGCCGCCGACGAGCGTGGCGGCGTAGGCGGTGTTGAAGGCCCAGTTGCCGGTCCCCTCGTAGCCGTGGTCGTAGACCATCCTGGCCGTGTGGTCGACGACGGCGTCGGCGTGCCCGGGGGCGATCCCCTTCGGGTCGGGGGAGATGCCGTAGTAGGCCAGGACCATGGCCGTCGAGGTGGCCGAGCACCACGCCTCACCGCCGTTGCCCCACTGGGGGTAGTGACCGGTGTGCACCATCTGCGAGTAGGGGGGCACCGGGAGCACGGTGCCGGCACCCGGGCCGGGCTGCGAGGTGGATCTCTGGGCGGACGCGTCGGCGGAGGCCACGGCCCCGACGCGCTCGAGGCTGACGGGGAGGCTCCCGCCCCGCGGGCGCATCAGGGTCATCCGGACCTGCCACGAGGAGACCGAGGTCGCGGCATACCAGGTGTCGACGCTGACCCGGCCGAGGTCGTCGCTCTGGCCGGAGTACGTCGTGCGCCTGACGGGGCGGTTGGTGAGCGACCAGTCGGCGACGGTGTCCCAGCTGCCGGTGGTGCCGTCGGCGGCACGGGCGCGCAGCTCGACGCGCACCAGGCTCCTGCCCGGCGTGGTGGCCTCCCAGGTCGGCACGAGGGCGGTGGCACCGAAGCCGGGGGTGGTCCAGGGCGAGGTCCAGGTGCCCGCCTCGTAGGCCCGGCCGGCGATGCTGAGCGGCCTCGGCGCCCGCAGCGACACCTGACCGCGGCCGAGCTTGAGGCCCTTGCGCCGGCCCGCCTTGAGATCGCCGTAGGTGGTCCAGGACGTCAGCGCGACCTGCGCCGTCGCGCGTGCACGCGTCGCTTCTGAGGGCGTCTGGACGGCGCCGGCGGGAGCCGCCACGGTGCCGGCCACCACGAGGGGGAGGACGAGGGCGAGGGCGGCGAGACGTCGGAGCACGGTCGACGATAACCCCGAACTGCCTCACACGTCCCAGGAGTCACACTGATCGCTGATCACGTCGCATGCAACGAATCGGGCGGGGAGCACCGACGCCCCTAGACTCGGGCGGGTGACTCTGAGGCTCCACGACACCGCGACACGCGAGGCGCGCGACTTCGTCCCGCTCGTCGCGGGCAGGGCGGGCATCTACGTCTGCGGACTCACGGTGCAGTCCGAGCCCCATGTCGGGCACGTGCGCTCCGCGGTCAACTTCGACGTCCTGCGGCGCTGGCTGAGCGCCACCGGCCACGAGGTCGACTTCATCCGCAACGTCACGGACATCGACGACAAGATCCTGACGAAGTCGGCCGACCGGGGCATGCACTGGTACGCCCTCGCTGCCGCCATGAAGCGCGAGCTCGACTCCGCGCTCGCGGCCATCAACGTGCTGCCGCCGACCTACGAGCCTGCAGCGACGGGACACATCCCCGAGATCATCGAGCTGGTCGAGCAGCTCATCGCTGGCGGACACGCCTACGCGGCCGAGGACGGCAGTGGAGACGTCTACTTCGACGTGCGCAGCTGGACGCCCTACGGCGAGCTGACGCGCCAGAAGCTCGACGACATGGAGCCTGCGGGCGACGCCGATCCCCGCGGCAAGCGCGATCCGCGCGACTTCGCCCTCTGGAAGGGCTGGAAGAACCAGACGGAGCCCGCGACCGCGGCCTGGCCCTCACCGTGGGGTCGTGGCCGTCCGGGCTGGCACATCGAGTGCTCGGCCATGGCCGGCAAGTATCTCGGTCCCGCCTTCGACATCCACGGCGGCGGCGTCGACCTGCGCTTCCCCCACCACGAGAACGAGCAGGCGCAGTCCCGTGCCGCCGGGCGCCCGTTCGCGTCCTACTGGCTGCACAACGCGTGGATCACCACGGCCGGGGAGAAGATGAGCAAGTCGCTCGGCAACTCCCTGCTGATCCCGTCCGTGCTCGAGCGGGTGCGCGGCATCGAGCTGCGCTACTACATGGTCGCGGCGCACTACCGCAGTCACGTGGAGTTCTCCTTCGAGGCCCTGGACGAGGCTGCCAAGGGCTTCCGCCGGATCGAGGACTTCCTCGACCGGGCCGCGCCGGTCGTCGGCAGCTGGTTCGCCGCCGTCCCCGATGCCTTCGTCCGGGCCATGGACGACGACCTCGGGACTCCTGCCGCCGTCGCCGTGATCCACGACTGCGTCCGCGAGGGCAACCGGCTGCTGACCGAGGGTCAGTCGGATGCGTTGAGCCGGACGTTCGGCGAGGTCATCGCCATGCTCGACGTCCTCGGGCTCAACCCGGCCGACGAGGCGTGGGCGACGAGTGGCTCCGACGAGACGCTCACCGGCGTCGTCGACGCGCTCGTGAAGGGACTGCTGGCCGAGCGGACGGCGGCGCGCGAGGCCAAGGACTGGACGCGAGCCGACGCCATCAGGGACCAGATCGCAGCAGCAGGCATCGAGGTCGAGGACACCCCGACCGGACCACGGTGGTCGGCACCAGAGGGAGGCGTGTGATCGGTCATGGCTGGTAACTCCAAGCGCAAGGGCGCCATCAAGAAGACCGGCAAGGGCAACCCCACCGCCGGCTCGGGCGGGCGCGTGCGCCGCGGCCTCGAGGGCAGGGGACCGACGCCCAAGGCCACGGACCGTCCCTACCACCAGGCCCACAAGGACGCCGCCAAGGCGGAGCGGGCCAAGGCCAGGGGCGGTCAGGGCCCGCGACGGCGTACGTCGTCCGACGCCGAGTGGGCGGCCGGGCGCAACTCGGTGGTCGAGCTGCTGCGGGGCGGGGTCCCGGTCACCGCGATCTACGTCGCCGAGGGCGCCGAGCGCGACAACCGGCTGCGCGAGGCGTTCAAGCTCGCCGCCGAGCAGGGCGTACGCCTGCTCGAGGTCACCCGCAACGAGATGGACCGGATGACCAGCGGCGCCGTGCACCAGGGCCTCGCGGCCCGCCTGCCCGCCTACGAGTACGCCCACGCCGACGACCTGCTCGACCGGGCCGACGAGGCCAAGGAGCCCGCGCTGATCGTCGTGCTCGACTCGATCACCGATCCACGCAACCTGGGCGCCGTGGTGCGCTCGGCGGCCGGCTTCGGGGCGCACGGCGTGCTGATCCCCGAGCGTCGCGCCGCCGGCATGACCGCGTCGGCCTGGAAGACCAGCGCCGGTGCCGCCGCCCGCCTGCCGATCGCCCAGGCGGTCAACCTCACACGCCAGCTCAAGGCCTACCAGGAGGCGGGCTGCATGGTCGTGGGCCTCGACGCGGACGGCGACCTGTCGCTGCCCGAGCTCGTCGCTCCCGGCGGTCTCGCCGAGGGACCGCTCGTCGTCGTCGTCGGGTCGGAGGGCAAGGGCCTGGGTCGGCTGATCGGCGAGACCTGCGACGCGATCGTGTCGATCCCCATGGCGGGTCAGCTGGAGTCGCTCAACGCCGGCGTCGCCGCCTCGGTCGCCCTCTACTCGATCTCGCAGGCACGCGTGTCGTGAGTCCCGTCGCGCGATGAGCCTTCCCCGTCGGTTCCTGGCCGGTGTCGTTCTGGTCGCCCTGAGCGTGGCGCTCGGGCTCGCGGTCGCGGCGTCGCTGTTCCTCACCAGCAGCCGGACGGTGGTGCTGGTCGGCCACGACACCGTCGTACGCCCCACGCTGGCGCAGGACGCCGTGATCCAGACGGGTCCGCTGCTCCCGGACTTCCGGCTGCGCGACGCCGCGCCGATCGGCGTGACGCTGACCCTCGGCACGACCGAGGTCGGCTCGATCGAGGAGCTCGTCGAGCGCTACGCCTTCATCGCCAGCGATCCCACCGCCCCGATCGCCAAGGTGCAGGGGGTCGTGGTCGACATGGCCGTCTCCGCCGCGCTGCGCGGGCTCGGGGTGGGGCTGCTGCCGATCGCGTTCTACCTGCTGCTGGGTCGCCACCGCCGCGGCGAGCTGTTCCGCGGTCTGGGCACCCGTCAGGGACTCGTCGCGTTCGCCCTGCTGCTGGTGCTGCCGGTCCTGGTCTGGCAGCCGTGGGAGCGCGACGTGCAGACCCAGGACGAGCAGGGCGACTGGCAGAGCCTTGCCGACTTCGCGGGACCCGGCGTGCTGCTGCCCGAGGAGGTCCGCGACATCGAGATCCAGACGGGCGCGGTCGCGATGGAGAGCAGGCGGCTGGTGCTCAGCGCGGTCGACACCTATGACAGGAGCAAGGGCTTCTACTCGGACGCAGCCGACAGCGCGGCCGAGCTCGGCCTCCGCGAGCCCGGGGAGGGCGAGACCGTCGCGCTCCTGGTCAGTGATCGCCACGACAACATCGGGATGGACCGCGTCGCCCGAGCCATCGGGGAGGCGGCCGGCGCCACGGTCATCCTCAACGCGGGGGACGACACCTCCACCGGCCAGCCCTGGGAGGCCTTCAGCCTCGACTCGGTGGCGGCCACGTTCGAGGACTGGGACCGGTTCGGCGTCGCGGGCAACCATGACCACGGCGACTTCGTCAGCACCTACCTGGCCGATGCGGGCTGGACCCAGCTGGACGGTGAGGTCGTCGATGCGCCCTGGGGCGGCACCCTGCTGGGCATCGACGACCCGCGAAGCAGCGGGCTGGGCAACTGGCGCGAGGAGACCGGCCTCAGCTTCTCCGAGGTCGAGGACCGCCTGGCCGACACGGCCTGCGCCGCCGCGGAGGACGGCGAACGCATCAGCACGGTCCTGGTCCACGACGCCAACCTCGGTCGCGACGCCCTGTCCCGCGGCTGCGTCGACCTCGTCGTCGGCGGTCACACGCACGTGCAGGCCGGTCCGGTTGCCGTGGTGGGTGACAACGGCTCCACGGGCTACACGTGGACCAACGGCACGACCGGTGGAGCGGCGTACGCCATCGCGCTGGGCAGCAAGCCGCGGCGCGATGCCGACGTCAGCCTCATCACCTACGCCGACTCTCGACCGGTCGGGGTGCAGTGGGTGCGCCTGCGCACCGACGGATCGTGGCTGGTCGGCGACTACAGCCCCCTCGAGCCGGGCTGACCCTCACTCCTCGCCGGTGATGGCCTCGTCCGGCTTGGTGGTGAGGAAGCGGGCGATGTAGTCGCGCGCCGTCTCGTGGATGTCGACCTCCTGGCCCCGTTGCTCCGAGAGGTACCACCGGTGCTCGAGGATCTCGTGGAAGATCTCGGCCGGCTCCAGCTTCCCGGTCGCGTCGGGCGGTATCGACGCCATGATCGGCTCGAAGATCTGGTGCATCCACCTGCTCGCCACCAGGTGGCGCTCCTCGCGCCCGAGGTCGTAGTGGGCGGTGTAGGAGGCCAGGTCGTTGAGCAGCCGACGGGCCTGGTTGTCCTCCACATTCATCCCGGTCAGCGCCTGCAGCTCGCGACAGTGGTGGCCGAGGTCGACGACCTTGGGCTGGATCCGGATCGTGTCCCCACCGAGGTCGGTGACGATGTCGAGCTCGTCGACGTCGAAGCCGAGGTCGTTGAGCCGCTCCACACGTCGCTCCATGCGCCACATCTCGTCGGCGCTGAACTCCTCGAGACCGGTCAGCTCGGCCCACAGGGCCTCGTAGCGCTCGCGCAGGTAGCCGACGACGGCGAAGCCGTCGATGGGCTGCTGGACCGCGCCACTGGCGCTGAGGTCCATCAGCTCGGCGAAGATGTTCTCGCAGCCGACGGTGATGTCGTAGTCCCGCATCCGGTCGCTCACCGAGTCGTGCAGCTCGCCGGTCTCCGCGTCGACCAGGTAGGCCGCGAACTCACCCGCGCTGCGGCGGAACAGCACGTTGGACAGCGACACGTCGCCCCAGTAGAAGCCGGCGAGGTGGAGGCGGACCAGGAGCACGACCATCGCGTCGATGAGGGTCGGCACGTTGTCTGCCGTCATGCCGCGGCTGAAGAGGCTGCGGTAGGGGAGCGAGAACTGCAGGTGGCGCGTGATCAGGGCGGCGGGCAGCTCGTCGTCGTCCGGCGCCGTGCGGCCGGTCACGACTCCCTGCGGGACCACAGCCGGCAGGCCGATCCGCTGCAGGTCGCGCAGCAGCCGGTATTCGCCGAACGCGATGTCGTCCTGGGTCTCCTTGACGGCGTAGATGCGGTCGCCGAGCCGGACGATGCGCACGATGTGCCGCGAGAGCCCCCGCGGCAACGGCACCACGATGTCGTCGGACCACTCCTCGAGGGGCGTGGACCACGGCAGGCCCAGGATGGCGGGGTCCGGTCGATTGGCCACGATGCGCAATGCCATCTGCTGAAACTACTCCGTCGCGACCGACGAGAGGTCGAACCGCGGGCCGTCGTCTCCTTTCGACGATCACGTTCTCGGCCGACACGACCAGGTCGGTGGGGCTGATGTGTCGCACGCGGCTGAGCGGGACGACTCGTCGGTGTCACCGCCCGTCGGCAGGGGAGCCGGGGAAGGCTCACGGGGTCCATCCTCGCGGCCAGCGAGCGCTGGCTAGGATTGCCGCCGCATCCTCGGATGCACGCCGGTGTAGCTCAGTTGGTAGAGCGCTTCTCTTGTAAAGAAGATGTCGCGGGTTCGACTCCTGTCACCGGCTCCGACACCACGCAGGCAGTTGGCGGCGTCGATCTCTCGGCTGAGCGTGCGGTGGCGGGATCGACGCGCGAACTGCCTTCGTGGTGTTCGCAGCGGGGCCGTGTCGGCCGACGTCAGCGGACCTGCTCGACCTCGAACTCGCACGCCGGGGACGCGATGGCGTCCTGGGCAGCGATCAGGCGGAGCTCCCGCTCGCCGGCGTCGAGGGTCTGCTTCAGCACCGCGAAGACCGACGACGCGGTCCGGGCCAGGGCCTCGGCAGCGGATCCCGTCTCGTGCAGGTGAGCGGTGAAGAGGGCAGCGGTGATGTCGCCGGATCCGTTGGCCTTCATCGGCAGGCGCGGGGTCTGCACCAGGCAGGCGCCGTCGGCGGTCACCGCGAGCATCTCGATCACGCCGTCGGGGGCGCCGTCGCGGATCACCGAGGTGACCAGCACCGTGCTCGGGCCCAGGGCACGGATCTCGTCGACCGCGACGAGGATGTCGTCGAGCGAGGACGCCCCGCTGAGGGACTCGCGGTCGGTGATGAAGCCGAGCTCGAACTGGTTGGGGGTCAGCACGTCCGCGATCGGGATCACGGTGGAGCGGTACTTCGGCGGGATGGCCGGGTTGACGAAGCAGCCCGAGGTCGCGTTGCCCATGACCGGGTCGCAGGTGTAGGTCGCTGCCGGGTTGGCCGCCTTCACCTGGGCCACGGCGTCGGCGATGACGTCCGCGATCTCCGGTGAGCCCTGGTAGCCCGAGAGGACCGCGTCACAGGTGGCGAAGGCTCCCCGCTCGCCGATCCCGGTGATGACCGCCGCGACGTCCGCAGCGGGGATCAGCGGTCCGCGCCACTCGCCGTAGCCGGTGTGGTTGGAGAAGTTCACCGTCAGGACCGGCCACACCTCGTGGCCGAGACGCTGGAGCGGGAAGACGGCTGCGGAGTTGCCGACGTGGCCGTAGGCGACGTGGGACTGGATCGAGAGGACGCGCACGACCCGACCCTAGCCCGGTCGTTCAGGCGACCTGGAGGGACCGCTTGGACAGGCCCATCCAGTAGCCGTCGATGACCTGGATGCCCGGCGCGTCGGCGGTCGTCGCCGCGCCCAGCGTCACGAAGAGCGGCGTGTAGTGCTCGACGCTGGGGTGTGCGTAGGGCATGCCGGGCGCCTTGGCCCGGTAGTCCGACAGCAGGTCGACGTCGCCGCGGGCCAGCGCGTCGGCGGCCCAGAGGTCGAAGTCCCTCGACCAGCCGGGAGCCTCCGCCTCGATCCTGAACTCCTCCAGGAACGGCAGGCCGTGGGTGAGGAAGCCCGACCCGATGATCAGCACGCCCTCGTCGCGCAGCGGGCGCAGGCGCTCCCCGAGCTTCATCAGTCGGTGCGGGTCGTCGGTGGGCAGCGACATCTGCAGGACCGGGATGTCGGCCTCGGGGAACATGATCTTCAGCGGCACCCACGCGCCATGGTCGAGGCCCCGGGTCGCGTGCTGGTGGACCGGCTCGCCATCGGGCATCATCGCCTTCACCCGCCGGGCGAGAGCCGTCGCGTCAGGAGTCTCGTAGGTCATCTGGTAGTACTTCGGCGCGAAGCCGCCGAAGTCGTAGACCAACGGCGCCCGGCTCGCGGTCAGACTGACGGGCGCTGACTCCCAGTGGGCGCTCACGATGAGGATCGCCCTCGGACGCGGCAGGTCGCGGGCCCAGGCGGACAGCTGCCCGGACCAGATCGGGTCATCGAGCAGGGGCGGTGCACCGTGGCCGAGGTAGAGGGCGGGCATCGAGGGAGTCATGACGTACTCAATAGTACGTGTTTCAATCATATTCCGGAAGTGACCAGTCCACCGGCGTCGCGACCTGCTCCTCCAGCAGGCGGTTGACCCGGCTGAAGGGCTTCGACCCGAAGAAGCCGTTGCGCGCGCTGAGCGGCGACGGGTGGACCGACGCGACGAACGGGAGGGGACCCAGCAGCGGTGTGAGGGACTGCGCGTGGCGACCCCACAGGATCGCCGCAGCCGGCCCGCCCCGTTCGGCCAGCGCGACGATGGCGCGCTCGGTGATCGCCTCCCACCCCTTTCCCTGATGGCTGTTGGAGTCGCCGGGTCGGACCGTCAGGCAGCGGTTGAGCAGCATCACGCCCTGATCGGCCCATGCCGAGAGGTCGCCGTGCTGGGGCGGTTCGATGCCGAGGTCGTCGCGGAGCTCGGCATAGATGTTGCGCAGGCTCGGCGGAAGCGGTCGGACGTGCCGCTCCACAGCGAAGCTGAGCCCGATGGGGTGGTGGGGATTGGGGTAGGGGTCCTGACCCACGACCAGGACGCGTACGTCGGCGAGCGGGCGCTCGAACGCCCGGAAGACCCGGTCGCCCTCCGGCTGGTAGCTCCGTCCAGCCGCCAGCTCGTCGCGGAGGAAACGGCCCATCGCGGAGATCTGCTCGTCCACCGGCGCCAGGGCCCGCGCCCAGTCGGACGCGACCAGGCCCTTGTCGACCAGCCCGGCGAGCGCGCTCACCTCTTGCCCAGCGACCGCGAGCCCGACGAGCCGTAGCGGCGGGTGGGGTTGGATCCGATGGTCGCGGGAGAAGCAGCCTTGCGGGCAGGAGCCTTCTTCGCGCGGGGCTTCCTGCTCGGCGCCGTCACCGGCCCGCCCGCCCACTCGTCCACCCACTCGTCGATCCTCTGCCAGGTGGTGCCCCGCGCCGCGCGACCGGTGAGCATGCCGAGGTGGCCGCCGGGCACCACCTCGAACTGCACCTGGCGCGATCCGGTCAGCAGTGCCACGACGGGCCGCACCGCGGCCAGCGGCGCGATGCCGTCGGTGTTGCCGGCGAAGACCAGGACGGGGACCGTGATCGCAGCGAGGTCGATCGTCCGACCACCGAGCTCCATGCGACCCTCGGCCAGCGAGTTGCCCTTGATGAAGCGGTGGTAGAGCTGGCCGAAGGTGCGGCCCGGGTAGGCGGTCATGCCGGACATGAATCGCGTGACGGCCTCCATCTGGGCCAGGTAGTCGCTGTCGTCGAGGTGGGTGAGCACAGCAAGCGGCTTGGTGACGATCTTCTGCAGGGAGGCAGCGCTGAAGGCCCAGTTCACCAGCGGCGTCGGTACGCCGCCCAGGATCCGGTAGGCACGGGTGATCGCGCCCGTTCCCTGGGTCAGGTTGAGCAGCGGTCGGACCGGGGCGACCAGCGGCACCTTCGTCACGTCCACCGGCGAGCCGACGATGGTGAGCGAGGCGATCGGCAGGTCCTGCTGATCGGCGGCGACGAGGAGGGCGAAGATGCCGCCGAGGCTCCATCCGACCAGGTGGACCGCTCGAGCGCCGGAGTGCTCGTGCACGGTCCTGATCGCCTGGGGGAGGACCTCGTCGACCCAGTGCTCCACGCCGAGTGCGCGGTCCTTGAACGACACCTGGCCGTACTCCACCACGTAGGTCGGGCGGCCCTGTGTGACGAGGTGCTCGACCAGGGAGCAGTCGCGGCGCAGGTCGTAGCAGAGCGAGGGGGCAGCCAGGGGCGTCACGAGCAGGACCGGATCGCCGGTGTCGGGCACGTCCGGGTCCGGACGGTAGTGGTGGACCTCTCGCAGCACCCCGTCGTCGATCAGTGTGCGGGGCATCGGCCGCAGGTCGGCCAGCCCGCCGTAGAGCAGGGTGTGCGCCACATTTCCGGCTGCGGCGACCACCTGGTCGGGCTTGGGGATCAGGTCCATGTGAGAAATCTACGGCCCGGGTGCATCCGGTGGTGGGTCTCGCCCGGAGAAGGGGGTGACGGGCGCAAGACGGCGCCTCCCAGGAAAGGACCCCTCCATGTTGCGACGCGTACCTGCACTGCTGGCCACGTCGGCCCTCGCGCTCACTGCCCTCTCGGCCACAGTTCCCGCCAGCGCTCAGGTTGCCAGGGGCAACGACAGCCTCGCCGGCGTCCTGACCTCAGACGGCAACAAGTTCGACAACAACCGTGACGACTTCGACATCCTCACCGAGGCCGCTCTGGCTGTGATCGCCGCCAAGCCCGATTCCCCGGTCGCGCTGCTCGCCGACGGGAAGACGCGGCTGACCGTCTTCGCCCCCACCGACCGGGCGTTCCGCCTGCTCGCCCTGGAGCTTGCCGACAGGAGGATCAAGAGCGAGAAGAAGGTCTTCTCCACCCTGGTGGAGCTCGTTGGGGTCGACACGATCGAGGCCGTCCTGCTCTACCACGTGGTGCCGGGTGCCACTCTGGACAGCGGGAAGGTGCTGGAGGCCAACAAGGCCAGGCTCGCCACCGCCACCGGTGCCAAGCTGCAGGTCCGGATCAAGACGACCGACAACGGTGGCGTCAAGGTCAAGCTGCGAGACAAGGACCGCAACTCGCGCAACCCGCGCGCCATCCTCGGCTCCCTCGACATCAACAAGGGGAACAAGCAGATCGCCCACGCAGTCGACCGCGTGCTGCGTCCGATCGACCTCTGAGTCAGCGGACCAGCGACCGTCAGGGAGGGTGGGGAGCGCCGATGAACACGCTGGCGTTCCCCACCCCCACCTCGCACGGTTACGGTGGCGCGGTGCTGAGCGGTGTGCTGGAGTCCGACGACGAGCGGAGCGACGACGTCCAGTCCGTCGCAGTGCGGCTCGTGGCGGGCGACGAGACGGCGCTCGAGGAGATCTTCGACCGTTGGTCCGCTCTCGTCCACACCTATGCCCTGCGGGCCCTCCACGACGCCCATGACGCCGAGGACGTGACCCAGCAGGTGTTCGTGGCCGCGTGGCGCAGCCGCCACACCCTCACGCCGGGGCCGTCGGCCTTCCCCGCCTGGCTGATCGGCATCGCCCGGCACAAGATCGCCGACGCCCGAGCCGCCCGTGTGCGCGACGCGGACCGTGCCCGGGTGCTCGGGACGGCTGACATAGACGTCGCCGTCGAGTCCGCCGACCGCGAGGTCGCAGACCGTCTCGTGGTCCGCCAGGCGGTCGAGGAGCTGCCGGATCCACGCCGGACCATCGTGTTCCTCGCCTTCTGGGAGGGCCTGAGCCACGCCGAGATCGCCGAGAGCGTCGGTCTCCCCCTCGGCACCGTCAAGAGCCACGTCCGACGCGGACTGGTCACGCTCCACCAACAGCTCGAGGGGGTGCGCCGTGAGTCATCTTGATCTCGACCAGCTCGCCGAGCTGGTGCTCGCCCCCGACGACAGTGCGGTGGACGTGCGCCGCCACGTCGAGTCCTGCAGCGAGTGCGCCGTCACGCTGGCGGCCCTGTCCGACGTACGCCGCCTGGTGGGTGAGGACCCGTTGGTTCCCGTGCCCGACCGGGTGCGCCACGAGGTGCTCGCCGAGGTCGGCGCCCTGGCGCCCGCAGCTGTGGTGGACGACGTCGTACGCCCGATGACGCGCACCGCGACCCCGCCTCGGGCCGGTCGCGGAGGCCGCGTCCCGGTGTGGGCCGCCGGCCTCGCTGCAGCTGTGGCGCTGGCGGCAGGACTCGGACTGGGTCTGGTCATCGCCGCCGAGCCGGAAGCCCCCGAGGCACAGCCGCAGGCCCGAGGTCAGGCCCCTGTCTCCGTCGTGGCCGCCGCCGACCTCACCGCCCTCGACAGCGAGGCCGATCGGGGAGTGGCCAGCGCCGTCCGCTCCGACAACATGCTCACCCTGCGGGTGTCGGCCCGCGGGCTCGGGGGCGAGGACGGCTTCCACGAGGTCTGGCTGATCAATCTCGACGGCAACCGCATGGTCGCGCTGGGCGTCCTCGCCGACGGTGACACGGGCGAGTTCCAGGTCCCGCGCGGGTTGTTGGACGCGGGGTACCGGATCGTCGACATCTCGGTCGAGCCCGACGACGGCGACCCCACGCACTCAGGCGAGAGCCTCGCCCGCGGCGAGCTCGCGTGAGGCGCTGGTCCTCGACAATCGGGTGCCGGCGCACTAGGAACGATGCATGAAGTGGCGCTACGCGATCCTGGGGAGCACGGCCGCGGCCGGCCTCGTCACTGCCGTGCACGACCTGGTCCAGACCAAGCACGCCATCCTCCGCAACTTCCCGGTCGTCGGCCACGGCCGTTTCCTCGTCGAGAAGTTCGGACCGGAGCTTCGCCAGTACATCGTCACCAGCAACGACGAGGAGCGCCCCTTCAGCCGCGACCAGCGCAGCTGGGTCTATGCCAGCTCCAAGCTGGAGAACAACTACTTCGGGTTCGGCACCGACAACGACGTCGAGCAGGTCTCGGGCTATCCGATCATCAAGCACCGCACCTTCACCGGACCCGGCGCCGCTGTGATGCCGCACGCGCAGGAGGAGATCGTGCTGCCGTGCGCCAAGGTGCTCGGCGGCCCGCGTGGACGTACGCACGCCTTCCGCCCCCAGTCCGTCGTGAACATCTCCGGGATGAGCTTCGGCTCGCTGTCCGGCAAGGCGATCGAGTCGCTCAACAGGGGAGCGGCCCTGGCGGGCTGCCTGCAGAACACCGGGGAGGGGGCGCTCGCCCCGTACCACCGTCACGGCGGTGACATCGTCTTCCAGATCGGCACCTCCTACTTCGGGTGCCGTGACGAGAGCGGCCGTTTCGACCTCGCGCGACTCGTCGACCTCGTGCAGTCGGCGCCGGTCAAGGCGATCGAGGTCAAGCTCAGCCAGGGTGCGAAGCCGGGGCTCGGCGGCATGCTCCCCGGTGGGAAGGTCAGCCAGGAGATCGCCGACATACGAGGGATCCCCGTGGGTCAGGACTGTGCCTCGCCCAGCCGCCATGCCGTCTTCGACGACGTGGACTCGATGCTCGACTTCGTCGAGACCATCGCCCAGGCGACCGGCCTGCCCGTCGGCATCAAGTCGGCCGTCGGCAACCTGACGATGTGGGACGAGCTGGTCGAGGAGATGTCACGGGGCACCCGCGGCGTCGACTTCGTCACCATCGACGGCGGCGAGGGCGGCACGGGAGCGGCGCCGATGATCTTCGCCGACTCGGTGGCCTACCCCTTCAGGATCGCCTTCGCCGAGGTCTACCGGCGTTTCGCCGCTGCTGGGCTCTGCGACGACGTGGTCTTCATCGGCGCCGGCAAGCTCGGCATCCCGGAGAACGCTGTCGTGGCATTCGCGCTGGGCGCGGACATGGTCAACGTCGGGCGTGAGGCGATGATGGCCATCGGATGCATCCAGGCCCAGAAGTGCCACACCGACCACTGCCCCGTCGGCGTGGCCACCCAGAACCCGCGCTACACCCGAGGCCTCGACGTCAGCCTCAAGAGCGTGCGGGCTGCCAACTACGTCCGGTCCCTGCGTCGCGACCTGCTCAAGGTGTCCGAGGCGGTCGGGGTCGTGCACCCCTCACTGATCGCTCCGGGCGACGTCGACCTCGTCGACGGCACGCGGTCCACGGTCGGTCTCGCGCAGGTCTACGGCTACGACAGCGCCTGGCCACGGTTGGGTCCGGACCTCGTGGCGCAGATCGAGGCGCTCATGCTCGCCCAGGTCTCGACCCACGACGCCGCCGCCGAGGCCCGACCCTGACGGGTCAGGTTGACCGGGGGGCGCGCACCGTCTTGTCGTGGTGGTCGGGCAGGCCTTCCAGCTCGGTGAGGAACGAGTCGGCCCAGCGGGCGACGTCGTGGTGCACGACCGTGCGCCGCATCGCGCGCATCCGCCGTGTCGTCTCCTTCTCGCCAGCAGCGAACGCCTCCAGCAGCGTGGCCTTCATCCCGTCGATGTCGTAGGGGTTGACCAGCCACGCCTGCCGCAGCTCGGCGGCAGCTCCGGCGAACTCGGAGAGCACCAGCGCCCCGGCGTCGTCGAAGCGGCAGGCCACGTATTCCTTCGCGACGAGGTTCATGCCGTCGCGGAACGGGGTGACGACCATGACGTCTGCGGCCCGGTAGAGGGCGGCCATCTCCTCGCGCGGATAGGAGGCGTGCATGTAGGAGATGGCCGGGCGCCCGATGCGTCCGTGATCGCCATTGATGCCGCCGACGAGCCGTTCGATGTCGTCGCGCAGGATGCGGTACTGCTCGACCCGCTCGCGTGAGGGTGTGGCGACCTGGACGAACACGGTGTCCTCGACGTCGAGGTGACCGTCGCGCACCAGCTCGCCGAAGGCGCGCAGCCGCGAGTGGATGCCCTTGGTGTAGTCGAGACGGTCCACCCCGAGGAAGATCCGGCGGGGGTTGCCCAGCGCCTCCCGGATCTCCTTGGCCCGCTGGGTGACCTCCTCGGAGCGCGCCAGAGCCTCGAAACCGGCCGTGTCGATCGAGATCGGGAACGCGGTCGCCTTCACCGGCCTGCCGTCGGCGAGGTAGATGGTGTCGCGGTGCGTCTTGTGACCGACGCGGCTGCGCACGAGGCGTACGAAGTTGGCTGCGGCGCCCGGCAGCTGGAAGCCGATCAGGTCCGCGCCGAGCAGGCCCTCGAGGATCTGGCGGCGCCACGGCAGCTGGGAGAACAGCTCCGCGGGGGGGAACGGGATGTGGAGGTAGAACCCGATCCGCAGGTCGGGGCGCTGCTCGCGCAGCATCTGTGGCACCAGCTGGAGCTGGTAGTCCTGGACCCACACGGTCGCACCGTCGGCGGCCACCTGCGCGGCCCTGTCCGCGAAGCGCTGGTTGACCCGGACGTAGGTCTCCCACCACTCACGGTGGAACTCGGGCTTGGCGACCAGGTCGTGGTAGAGCGGCCAGAGGGTGCCGTTGGAGAAGCCCTCGTAGAACTCCTCGACCTCGGCGGAGGTCAGCGACACCGGGACCAGCGAGAGCCCGTCCTCGACGAACGGCTCGAACTCGTCGTCGTCGGCCGATCCCGGCCAGCCGACCCAGGCACCGTCGCCGGCCCGCATCACGGGCTCGAGGGCGCTGACCAGGCCTCCGGGGGAGCGGCGCCACGACGTGGTGCCGTCAGGCAGCTCGACGCGGTCGACCGGCAGCCTGTTGGCCACGATCACGAGGTCTGCCTGCGAGGATGTGGTCACGTCGTCACCCTAACGACGTCCGGGGACGTCGGGACCACCCCGCAGGGCACGCCGCGGTTGCTCCCCACGACTCGCCGGAGGCGAATGACATCGTTGTCGTTCGTCGCCTAGACTCACGAGCAGTCCCCTCGGTCACGGGCGGGGCGTGGGGTCGAGGAGGAGTGGGCAGATGGACGCCGCCAAGCACGTTCCCGCCGAGCAGGAGGCTGCGGTCGGGCTGAGCCAGCGCGACCGGGAGATCCTCGAGTTCGAGCGGCACTGGTGGAAGTACGCCGGCGCCAAGGAGCAGGCCGTCCGGGAGAAGTTCGACATGTCCTCCACCCGCTACTACCAGGTCCTCAACGCCCTCATCGACCGCTCCGAGGCGCTCGAGGAGGACCCGCTGCTGGTCCGTCGCCTGCGTCGGCTGCGCTCCTCGCGTCAGCGTCAGCGCTCGGCGCGTCGCCTCGGCTTCGAGCTCTGAGCACCCGGTCCACCACCACCCGACTCCGGCGAGAACCCACCACCACTCACGATTGGTCACCTTCCCCATGGACTCCTTCCCCAGTCCCGACCGCCCCTGGTTGCGCCGTCCTCGAGACGAGCGCGGGGTGGCCTTCCCGTCGCCGCTGGTGATGCTCTCGGTGCTCGCCGTCGCGATGGCCTCGATCACCTTCGTCGCCACCCGCGACCAGGCACCCACCGAGCGCCGCATCGACACCGCCACCATCGCCAGTGCCGAGCAGACGCCGACCGCCGAGCCGGCCGCCCCGACCCGCACGCCGAAGCCGGAGCCGCAGGTCAGGCGAGGGGAGGTCTACGTCGAGGTCTTCAACAACTCCGGCATCAGGGGCCTGGCCGCTGTCACCGCCTCGAAGGCCACTACCGTGGGGTGGGCGGTCGTGGGAGAGGACAACTGGTACGGCGCGGTCCCGACCACCACGGTCTACTTCCCGCCGCGGCTCAAGGCGGCCGGGAAGCAGCTGGCCCTCGACCTCGGGATCCCGCGCACCTCTCCGGTGGTCGGCGACATGAAGCGCGACCGGCTCACCGTCATCCTCACCACCGACGCTCCTCAGTGAGCGGCCCGCTGCTCTACGATCTGGACATTCCTCCCGCCGTCGCCGGCGCGTGATTGGCTGTTCCCATGGAGTTCACCTCCGATGCCGCGCGCGAGCACTATGACGCCGTACGCGAGGTCCTGAGCGGCGTCGTGGTCGGTCTCGACTTCGACGGCACGCTGTCGCCCGTGGTCGACGACCCCGAGGCGGCCCGCCTGCATCCCGGCGCACCCGGCGCCCTGCTGGAGCTCGCCGAGGTCGTCCGGGCCGTCGCGGTGATCACCGGGCGCCCGGCCCGCCAGGCCATCGCCATGGGTGACCTCGACGCCCTCGGCAACGCCATGCTCGACCGCGGCGCCGAGCTGTTCGTCTTCGGACAGTACGGCCACGAGCGATGGTCGAGCACCGAGCAGCGGATCCGGTCACCCCGTCCGCCGGCCGGGCTGGCGACGTTCGAGCGCGAGCTGCCCTCGGTGCTGCGCCGTGCTGGTGCTGCCGACGCCTTCATCGAGGAGAAGGGCCTCGCCGTCGCGGTGCACACGCGGCGGATGGCCGACCCGGCCGGCGCCTTCGAGCGCCTCGTCGCACCGATCGCCGTCCTCGCCGAGCGTCATCGCCTCACCATCGAGCCGGGCCGCAACGTCATCGAGATCCGCTCCGGCGACATGCACAAGGGACATGCGGTGCGCTCCTTCGTGGCCGAGCAGCAGGCCACCGGAGTCGTCTTCGGCGGCGACGACCTCGGCGACATCGAGGCCTTCGAGGCGGTCCGCGCGCTGCGTGCCGACGGGCTGCCCGGTCTCGTGGTCTGCTCCGCCTCGCACGAGCAACCCGACCTCGTCGAGCTCGCCGACGTCGTCGTCGACGGCCCCGCCGGCATCGTCGACCTGCTCAGGAGCCTGGTGGGCTCGTCCTCCGGTTGCCCACCCACGCGCGGAGCGAAACCGTGACGTCGTCCAGAGCAAGGGATGCCAGCACCATCACGGATGGCAGATAGAGGTAGAGGTACCTCGCCCGGGCTTCGAAGAACAGCAGAAATACCACGAGCATCACGACGCCCAGGCGTACTGCGGTCACGATGTCCCGCCCGGTGTCGCGTGACTGTGTCGCCGGTCCGAGAGCGACAAGCGCGAGCACGAGCAACCAGGCCCCCTGCCATAGCGAGTAGAGCGTTGGGTAGTGCTCCCCTTCGAGGTAGAACCAGTCCTGGATGGTACGGCTGGCAGGGTCTGTCACGCTCCACGCCATCGGGTTCGCAGTCATCCCGCCCTCACCCCACATGAAGAACGAGCCGTCGCCGGCGAACCACGCCAACTTCTGGGCGAGGAAGAACGGGTAGCCGAGGGGGCCCATCCCGCGCACGCGGTCGACGTACACCTCGACGTTGCCCCAGAACCGCTGAGAACCCGGGCGCAGTGCACGGGTGGCGGTGATGTCGTCCTCGAAGTAGACGCCGTAGTAGTCGTTGTAGCTTCCTGGACGCGCCTGCGCGCCCATCTTGAGGAAGTGCGTGACGTTCAGTGTCAGCTGGTCGTCGGCCGCGGAGGAGGACGTGACGAGGCGTTCGTTGGCCCTCTCCACCACGAGGGTGGTGAGGACGAACGACCCGATGACCGCGCCGGTGCACGCCATCGCCACCATCACTGCCCCCGGGTCCGCACGTGTGTCGCGGTGGCGGCGACGAGGACGGCAGCGGCCAGGGCGAAGATCGCGGTGGGCTTGAGCTGGTAGCCGACGGCACTGATCGCCGCCATGGCAGTCCACAGGCCACAGCGCGCTGCTAGGTGCGGCGCAGACCGGGTCAGGCTGAAGAGGTAGAACAGCGCGGCCGTGAAAGGCATCGTGAGCGTGTCCGAGTAGGCGACGGCGATCCACGGGGACAGCGCGAGGAACACCCACGCGAAAGCGAGGAACAGGTACGCCGCGATGGGCCGCCCGATCCGTCGCAGAGTGAGATAGCCGAAGAACGCGGCCGCAGTCAGGGCCAGCGCGTTCAGGATCACTGCCGACATGAGCAGGTCCGTGTTCCCTGCTCTGATGCTGAGACCGAACCAGGTCCGCAATATGCCGATGAGCGCCCAGTTGTTGGGGTAGGTGGAGATGTAGTCAAGCTGGGCCGCACTGAGCGGCACGTCCACCGACATGGCCGAGGCCATGTTGTACACGGCGCCGGCGTCGAATCCGGGACGGACGGTGAGAGCGCGACCGATCTGCATCTGCGTGAGCAGCATGCCGGCGAAACTCAGCATCACCAACGAACGGGACCAACGATGCCTGCCCGCCGACGTCGGCCGGTTGTTCAACCTGAGGGTCCACGTTGTCAGGATGATCGCCACCATGGCGGCGGCCGCCAAGACGTGGGCGCGGTCCCAGCGGAAGGCACCGTAGAGCGGTGCCACCAGGGTGAGGATCAATGCGATCGAGACCAGCGCCGACAACGCCCAGGTCGTCGCTACACGGAGCGTCCGAGACATCGGTGTCTCATCGCTCATGCAGCACCAGCTTGCGCCTGAGGGCGAGCCGGGGTGGCAGGCAAGGCTCCACCCGACTCGCCTCCCATGCGAACCTCGGAGCAGTGGTCCACATGGACGACGCCGTCGAGCGTCTCACCCTGACGTCCAGCCTCGTCATGGCGCGGGCGACCCAGCCGCACCATGGCGGTGGATGTTCTCGAGTGTGGTGGAGTCTCCGGCGACGTGGAGTGCGACGGTGTAGAGCGGACGTCCCTGCACCTCCAGGTAGACCCTTCCCAGATAGCTACCGAGGATGCCCAGCATGGAGATCTGGACGCCTCCGATCAGGAGGATGATGATCGAGAGGAAGGCCCAGCCTGGAACGGCATCCTCAGGAGTTGCGATCCGTACTGCCAACGCATAGAGGATCCCCACGACACTCAGCGCGGAGAAGCTGAATCCCACTCGGCTGATGAGGACCAGGGGGACCGTCGAGAACCCGAAGATGCCGTCTCCTGCGAAACGCAGCATCTTGCGGAGGGGATAGCCTGAGGTTCCGGCGTACCTCTTGTCGCGGTCGAACTGCACCCCCTCCTGGCGGAACCCGACATAGCTCACCAGTCCCCGCAGGAACCGGCTGTGCTCGCGGAACCGTTTGACCTCCTCCAGCACCCGTCGGTCGAGCAGCCGGAAGTCTCCGGTGTTGCGCGGGATCTCGATCGAGGCCACCCGCTCCAGCAGGAAGTAGAACAAGAAGGCCGTGGCGCGCTTGAAGAATGAATCGTTGCGAGCGCGGCGCTGCGCGTAGACCACGTCGGCGCCCTGCTCCCAGCGGTCGACCATCTCGACGGCGACTCGCGGCGGGTCCTGCAGGTCCGTGTCCATGATGATGGCGGCAGCGGCGTCACAGTGGTCGATCGCGGCAGTGACGGCCTTCTGGTGGCCGTAGTTGCGCGAGAGCCCGATCACCTCCACACGCACGTCCCTCGCCTGCAACGCGAGCAGGTGCTCCAGCGACCGGTCGCGGGACCCGTCGTCGACATAGATGAAGTGGAGGTCGTAGCGCTCCTGGAGTTGAGAGGTCTCCTCGACCAGTCGCTCGTGGAACGCACGGATACTCTCGTCTTCGTTGAACACCGGCAACAGGAACGCGATGGTAGGCCGGGTCGATCCGGGCTCACGCTTGAGGTCCACGTTCATCATTCCATCCCGCTGGGCCCCACTCGAGCGTCGGGTCGACGGCGTGCAGAGTACCCAATATCGCTCCTGGTCCTCATGGCCCCGGACCAGGATCTGATCGAGCATCGGCACATGCAGATCCACATGGTGGACGCGATGTACACATGGTGAGACGGCGCGCCTACTGTGGGAACTGCTCATCACGAGGGACTGAGGGAACGGCCCGTAGAAGTCCCGGCAACCACCCATGATGCCTCCTGTCCGGATCCGTCCGGCAGTTCATGGGAGCAGGTGCCAAATCCGACCTACGCGAGAGTCGCGGGGACAGATGAGAAGGAGGACTTCATGAGCACCCTGGTGGACGAGAACACCACTTCCACTCCGTCGCGGAAGGGGCTGCGCGAAGGCGCCTTCGGCAATGCCCGGACCCTGGTCTGTCGCGAGTGCCGGCACGAGGTCGCGCTCGGTCCGTCCTACGCGTGTCCCGAGTGCTTCGGGCCGCTCGAGGTGGCCTACGACTTCCCTGCTGTGACCCGCGAGGAGATCGCCGCCGGCCCCGCCAACATCTGGCGCTACAAGGCGCTGCTGCCGGTGCCGTCCGACATCGAGCAGAGCCCCAACATGGAGCCCGGCTTCACCCGCCTGCTCAAGGCGCACAACCTCGGTCGTGAGCTCGGCATCGACAACCTGTGGGTCAAGGACGACTCGACCAACCCCACCAACTCCTTCAAGGACCGTGTCGTGGCGTGCGCACTCAGCGCGGCTCGTGAGTTCGACGCGCAGGTCTTCGCCTGTCCGTCCACGGGCAACCTCGCCAACGCCGTCGCGGCGGCGGGTGCGAGGGCCGGCATGACCACCGTGGTCTTCATCCCGAGCAACCTCGAGAAGCCCAAGCAGGTCAACTCGGCCGTCTACACCGACCGGCTCGTGGCCGTCGAGGGCAACTACGACGACGTCAACAAGCTGGCCTCCGAGATCGCGGGGGAGGAGGAGGGCTGGGCGTTCGTCAACGTCAACGTCCGCCCCTTCTACGCCGAGGGTTCCAAGACGCTCGGCTACGAGATCGCCGAGCAGCTCGGGTGGCGCCTGCCGGACCAGATCGTCATCCCCGTGGCGTCCGGGTCGCAGCTGACGAAGGTCGACAAGGCCTTCCAGGAGCTGATCACGCTCGGCCTGGTCGAGGACAAGCCCTACAAGGTCTTCGGCGCCCAGGCGACCGGCTGCTCGCCGGTCTCGGTGGCCTACAAGGCCGGCACCGACGCGATCCGCCCGGTCAAGCCGGACACCATCGCCAAGAGTCTGGCGATCGGCAACCCAGCGGACGGGATCTACGTCCTCGACGTCTGCCGCCGCACCGGTGGCGCCGTCGAGGACATCACCGACGACGAGGTCCGCGACGCCATCGTGCTCCTGGCCCGCACCGAGGGGATCTTCACCGAGACCGCCGGGGGCACCACCGTGGGCGTGCTCAAGAAGCTGGTCGAGACCGGTCAGCTCGACACGTCGCTCGACACGGTCGTGATCAACACCGGCCACGGGCTCAAGACTCTCGACGCGGTCTCCGACCGGGTCGGCGCCGTCGCCACCATCGCCCCCTCCTACGACGCCTTCGTGGCCGCCCACATCCTCTGAGAGGCAGGACCTCCCATGGCAGTTTCCGTTCGCATCCCCACCATCCTGCGCACCTACACCGGTGGCGCGTCCGAGGTCAGCGCCGAGGGCGACACCCTTGCAGCCGTCCTCGACGACCTCGACGCGAGCTACTCCGGCATCAAGGGCCGGATCCTCGACGAGGCGGGCAAGCTCCGCCGTTTCGTCAACGTCTATGTCGGCAACGACGACGTGCGCTTCCTCGAGGACCTCGAGACGCCGACGCCGGACGGCGTACAGATCTCGGTGATCCCGGCAGTCGCCGGCGGCTGAGGAGGACCTCGTCGGTCCTGCGGCACGTGGGTGCGGCATGACGACGATGGCGTGAGGCAGCCGCCGAGCCGTCACGGAGCCCGTACGTCGACCACGGCGGCGTTGCCGCGACCGTCGATCCTCACCTCCGCGACGGCGCCGTCACGCAGCAGCTCCTCGGCCTCGGCCGCCTCCTGCTGAGGCAGGAAGTAGCTCTCGATGCCGCACCGGATCTGCCACGACCGGTCGTCGCACGCGAGGTAGGGGCCGTCGTCGGGACGGCTGCGGCTCCACCCGTCCGCAGCCCAGACGTCGCCCCGCTTCACGAGCGTGACGTAGACGTCTCCCTCCTCGCCGTCGTCGAGCGCGCCGAGCCCGCGGTCGCCGGTGGACTGCGAGTCGTCGTGCCGCAGGTCGGGGTAGTCGAGAGCGACGTACGCCCCGCGCAAGGGGTCGATCGGGTCGAGCGGTGCCACCGCCATGAGGTAGGTGTCGCCGACCACGCGGGCGGAGAGCTGCGGAGCGACGGCCAGACCCACGAGGGCAAGCTGGCCCACCGCGACGGCGGCGGTGACGAGCGTGCGGTTCATCGCTCTGATCCTTCGTCCGTGACGGTGGGGGAGTCGTTGTCGGCGTGGGGTGCGGCGTCCAGGGCCTGCGCGAGCTCTCGGCGTGCCCGGTCGAAGAGGTAGCCGGTGCCGAGGAACACGGTGCCGAGGACCACGAAGAGCCAGGCCCCGGTGACGATCGGGGCGAACACCGCGAAGCCCTGGAAGGTCGTGAAGACGACCAGACCGGCCATGGCCATCGCGGTGAGTGCGATGTGGCCGCGCACCGTGCCGAGGGCGACCACCGCGACCGCGAGCAGGACGTAGGCGAGGACCGAGACGCCCGCGTGGAGCCAGTCGGCCGTGTCGATGTCCGTGGAGTCGGTGCCGGTCGTCCAGAGAGCGATCAGCACGGCGACGGCGAGGACCACGATCGCGCCGAGGGGTTCGAGGGCGCCCAGGCCGGGGCGGGTGACGACGGCGGCCGCCGTCGCGGACGCGGCTGCGACGAGAGCGACCACGACCCAGAAGGACCACGCGACGCCGCCCTCGCCGATGCCGGGGATCGCGGCGACGAACATCGCGAGCAGGGCCAGCCCGCCGCCGACCGTGCGCCACGTCCAGGCGAAGGTGTCGAGGCGACCGTCGTGCAGCACGGCCAGGCCGGCGGCCAGCACGGCACCGGCGCCGAGGAGGACGACGACCGTGAGGCCGCTGGTCTCGTCCCACAGCGGCTGGGTGAACCACCATGCGAGACCGCTCGCGACACCCACGACGAACGGCAGGTAGGACCGGGTGAGGTAGCCGTGGAGCAGCGCAGCCGCGGCCCACATGCCGAGCAGTCGGGGCTCGAAGGCCGGGACCTGCAGGGACTGCGCACCCTGGAAGAGGACTGCGCCGATGCCGAGCGCCGCGACGAGGCGCAGCGCTGCGACGAGGGGAGCGGAGGCCTTCCGGCTCGCCAGAGTCTCGCCGCCGAGGAGGAAGGCCAGCCAGATGACGGCGACAGCCACGAACCGGGCCACGGGAGACAGGGCGTCGAGGTTGGCGGCGACCAGCCAGATGAGGCCGATGCCGATGAAGCCGCCGCCGAGGAGGAGCAGCATGCGCCCGAGGCTGAGACGCGTGTGGTGGCCGGCGCTGTATCGCGCAGCGATGAGGTCGGCCTGGTCCTGGTCGATGATCCCCTGGGAGGTCCAGTCGGCGACCTCGGTGCTGAGCCACGCGAGCTGGCGTGGGGGGACCGGGCGGGTGATGAGGGGCGTGGTGGCGTTCATGGCCCCAGCGTGTCGGTCCGCACGTCTGCTGTCCTGAGTACGCCGGCCCAACCTCGGTCGTGCTGTTCGGGCACCACGACCGCGCGAGCCTCACGCAGGCTAGGGTTCACGGGTGCGCACCACTGCTCGCCGAGCCGGCCAGGTCCTCAGGAAGGCGGCCCGGGAGGTGGTCCGGACGGCCCGGCACGCGCAGGTCGATCCCGCAGCGCCGACCTCGACCGCGGACAGCGCCAGGGCCGAGCGCCGCCGCCGCCTGCTGGCCAGCAACCTGACCGAGCTGGCCGTGGAGTTCCGCACCGACAAGTGGGGGGTCCACAGGTACACCCCCCACTACGAACGCCACCTGGAGCACTTGCGGCCGGAGTCCTTCACCCTGCTGGAGCTCGGCATCGGTGGCTACAAGAAGCGTCGCCGCAGCGGTGCGTCGATGAAGATGTGGCGTTGGTTCTTCCCGCGGGCCACGATCGTCGGCCTCGACATCGAGGACAAGACCTGGCTGACGCGTGGCCACATCCACACCTACCTCGGTGACCAGACCGACCCCGCGATCCTGCACCGCATCATCGAGGAGCAGGGTGCCCCGATGGTCGTCATCGATGACGGCAGCCACATTCCCGCCCACGTGCGCGAGTCCTTCCGGATCCTGTTCCCGCTGCTCCCCGACGGGGCGATCTACTGCATCGAGGACACCCAGACCTCCTACTGGCCAGCGTGGGGTGGCGCGCTCGAGCCGCGCGCCCCGGGAACGTCGATGGACCTCGTCAAGGACCTCGTCGACGGGCTCAACCACGAGGAGTTCCTCCTCGAGGGCTACCGGCCCTCCTACACCGACCAGTGGGTCCGGGCCGTGCACTGCTACCACAACCTCGTGATCATCGAGAAGGGTGACAACCGCGAGGGCACCAACCGCGACCACGCTGCGCACCAGCTCTACGGCGCGTCCGAGCTGCCCGAGGCCTGAACCTGGACGGCGATGCTCCTCGACATCGTCGGTGCATCTGCGATGGCTCGATCGGACTAGGCCGAATGGTCTGATCGGGGGAGTCGGTCGCGTTCGCCTGATCTCTAGCCTCGTCCGGTGGGGTAATGGCAGGCACAGGACCGTATGCACGGTCCTTCGGCCCTGAGCAGAGGACAGCACGTGAACCTTCGTCGACGTACGCGTTCGGACGAGCGCGGAGCCGCGGCTGTGGAGTTCGCCCTGATCGCGATGCCGCTGATCCTGTTGCTGTTCATCATCTTGGAGTCGGCCTTCCTGATGAAGGACTACGTCTCGGTCAGCAGCGCGGTGCGCAGCGGTGCGCGTACGGCCTCGGCGTCGGCCGGCGCAGGACCGGGCACGTGCGATCCGGGTTCGGTGGATCCGTGCCAGCCTCTCACCGCCCCGAAGCTGGCCCAGGCTGCGGCAGCGTCGATCCGGACGAACGGCACCGCCCTGAACTCCTCCGACATCGCCTGGGTGCTGGTCTACGAGCCCAACGCCAACGGGAACGGCTTCCCGATCGGGCAGAGCAGCCTCACCTGCAGCGTCAACTGCGTCAGGTACGTGTGGAACGCAGGCCTCAACAAGTTCAGCTACTCCAGCGGTTCGTGGGCCTCGGCGACGATCAACGCCTGCGTCAACGACGTGAACCGCGACAGCGTCGGGGTCGGCATGCGGGTGAACCACAAGATGGTGTCGGGAATCTTCCGGTCCTCACCACTGACGATCGAGGAGCACACCGTCATGCAGTTCGAACCGCTGGAGTCGTCCACCTGCGCACCGGGGACCCACCCGTGATCACCTCCCGTCCCGACACCCGATCCCGTCCGCGCAGCCGGTCCGAGCGGGGCGCCGTCGTCCTGTTCGGCGCGATCATGTTCGCCTTCCTCGCGCTCCCGCTGTGTGCGATCAGCGTCGACACGGCACGGTGGTGGGTCGAGGCGCAACGCGCGCAGGCTGCCGCCGACGCATCCGCCGCCGCGGGCGTGACGTACATGCCCGACGACTTCGCCAAGGCCAAGGCGCGAGCGCTGCAAGTTGCCACGACCAACGGCTACACCGGCGACGCCGACACCGTCATCACCGTCACCCCGGGCGGTGTTGCCACGCAGCTCAAGGTCACCATCAGCCAGACGGTCACCAACATGTTCGCCAAGAGCTTCGGCGTGAACAACACCAGGATCACACGGTCGTCCGTGGCTGACTACAACGGTCCCGCCCCCGTGGGAAGTCCGTGCAACACCTTCGGCAACGAGCCCAAGGGCACGACCAAGGCAGGACCCGCCCTCAGCCAGCTGTCCACGCCGGCCGGCGCGGTGTGCTCGACCACTCCCGACTTCTGGGCCTCCATCAACGGCCCCGACATCGAGAAGAGCCAGGGTGAGCGCTACGCCGCTCGTGAGTGCGAGGGTATCGAGGACGGCTGCGACAGCAGCAAGAACAACACGGAGTTCGACCCGCTCGGCTACTTCTACGCAGTTCGCGTCACCACCCCCGGGGTCCCGGTCACGATCCAGGTCTACGACCCGGCGTCCGTCCCCACCGGTCAGCAGTGCGAGTCCCGGCCGAAGTGGTCCAACACTGCCACGAACCTTGCCAACGACTGGACGCCCGATGCGCGAGCGCGATACGGCTTCCCCGGCAACAACGACGACTCGATGTGCCCCGGCGACAACGACATGAAGTCCTCGTCCACGCAGTCGAGTGAGCAGCCGACGGACACGTCCTTCGCCCTGCGTGGGCCCACACCGACCGAGGTTCCGACCAACGGCGCCCCGGTGACGAGCTGTGCCCCCAAGCAGTACCGCGGCTACGCGATGAGCGAGGTGACCAGGGATGCCCTGACCAAGAGCCACGACAAGTACAACGATGGCCTGGCCAGCGTGTTCCACCAGTGGAACACCTTGTGCACCTTCACCCCGACCGAGGCCGGTGACTACTACCTGCAGGTCCGGTCCAACGTGAGGTTCAACGGCACGGACAGCGACACGAGCACGACGGGGAACTCCGCCGTGCTGTCGCAGACCGGCGATGACACGGCCGTGAAGGGCACGGCGATCAACTCGTTCGGGTTGCGCGCCTACTCCCCCGGCGGGGGCGTGTCGATCTCGGCCTTCAAGCGGATGCGGATCTTCGTCAACGGCGTCAACGCGCAGACGACCTTCAACCTGGTCCGCATTCTTCCTGCCGCCAAGGGCAAGACGTTGAACTTCGGGTTCTTCGACGTCGGCGAGGGCGCCAAGGGCACCGCGTACATGAAGATCCTGCCTCCCGCCGACTCCAACGTCGCCGCAGCGACCGCGTGCATCGCCTCGGGTTTCAAGAACCAGGCCATGCCGACGTGCCAGCTGCCGATCAGCGAGGCCTTCAACGGCAAGCAGCAGAACATCAGGATGCCGATCCCCAGCACGTACACCTGCAACTTCGCCTCCCAGGGCGGCTGCTGGTGGCGGGTGGTCGTGGACTTCGGCGGCTCGGACGGCGTCCACGACGCCACCACCTGGACGGCCGACATCGTGGGCGAGCCCGTTCGTCTCATCGAGTAGTCCACGCGCCGGCGGCGTTTGCACTCTCGATGGTCGAGTGCTAGACATGACGCTGGCACTCTCGTCATGAGAGTGACAACGACCCAGGTGGCGCTGAGGTCCGCAGAAGCCGGCGTGTATGGATCTCCGGTGGAGCGGACCGTCCGTCGCGGGCAGCCCGCCAGGGGTCGACACACAGACTCACCCCGATAGGAATCGCACGCGATATGGCCAAGCTGATTGCTTTCAACGAGGAGGCCCGCCGCGGCCTCGAGCGGGGTATGAACACCCTCGCCGACGCGGTCAAGGTCACTCTCGGCCCGAAGGGCCGCAACGTCGTCCTGGAGAAGAAGTGGGGCGCCCCCACGATCACCAACGACGGCGTCTCGATCGCCAAGGAGATCGAGCTGGAGGACCCCTACGAGAAGATCGGCGCCGAGCTGGTCAAGGAGGTCGCCAAGAAGACCGACGACGTCGCCGGTGACGGCACGACGACGGCCACCGTCCTGGCCCAGGCCATGGTGCGCGAGGGTCTGCGCAACGTGGCTGCCGGCGCCAACCCGATGGACCTCAAGCGAGGCATCGAGGCCGCCGTCGCCGCCGTGTCCGAGCAGCTGCTCGCCATGGCCAAGGACGTCGAGACCAAGGAGCAGATCGCCTCGACCGCGTCGATCTCCGCCGCTGACACCACCGTCGGCGAGATCATCGCCGAGGCGATGGACAAGGTCGGCAAGGAAGGCGTCATCACCGTCGAGGAGTCCAACACCTTCGGGCTGGACCTCGAGCTGACCGAGGGCATGCGCTTCGACAAGGGCTACATCTCGGCCTACTTCGCCACCGACCTCGAGCGCATGGAGTCGGTGCTGGAGGACCCCTACGTGCTCATCGTCAACTCCAAGGTGTCGACGGTCAAGGACCTGCTGCCGCTGCTGGAGAAGGTCATGCAGTCCGGCAAGCCGCTGCTGATCATCGCCGAGGATGTCGACGGCGAGGCGCTCTCGACCCTGGTCGTCAACAAGATCAAGGGCACCTTCCGCTCCGTCGCCGTCAAGGCTCCCGGCTTCGGTGACCGCCGCAAGGCCATGCTGCAGGACATCGCGATCCTGACCGGTGGCCAGGTCATCTCCGAGGAGGTCGGCCTCAAGCTCGAGTCGGCCGGTCTCGAGCTCCTCGGCCAGGCTCGCAAGGTCGTCATCACCAAGGACGAGACCACCATCGTCGAAGGTGCCGGCGACCAGGGCCAGATCGAGGGTCGGGTCAACCAGATCCGCGCCGAGATCGAGAAGTCGGACTCCGACTACGACCGCGAGAAGCTCCAGGAGCGCCTTGCCAAGCTCGCCGGCGGCGTGGCTGTCATCAAGGTCGGCGCTGCCACCGAGGTCGAGCTCAAGGAGCGCAAGCACCGCATCGAGGACGCCGTTCGCAACGCGAAGGCTGCCGTCGAGGAGGGCATCGTCGCCGGAGGCGGCGTGGCGCTCGTCCAGGCCGGCACCGAGGCGTTCGCCAAGCTCGACCTGACCGGTGACCAGGCCACGGGCGCCAACATCGTCCGCGTGGCGATCGAGGCCCCGCTCAAGCAGATCGCGATCAACGCCGGCCTCGAGGGTGGCGTCGTGTCCGAGAAGGTGCGCAACCTCCCCGCGGGTCACGGTCTCAACGCCGCGACCGGTGACTACGTCGACATGATCGCCGAGGGCATCATCGACCCGGCGAAGGTCACCCGCTCGGCGCTGCAGAACGCTGCGTCGATCGCCGCGCTGTTCCTCACCACCGAGGCAGTCGTGGCCGACAAGCCCGAGAAGGCTCCGGCCATGGGTGGCGGCGACGGCGGCATGGGCGGCATGGGCGGCATGGACTTCTGATCGCCCCTCCCGGCGCGCTCGCGCACCGGGCCGAACGACCAGCAGGGCCCCCGCTCCGGCGGGGGCCCTGCTGCATCCGCGTCTTCACCTGTGGCCCGCTGACAGGACTGGGGCGTGCGCCCGGGATCAGGCATGGAACGACGTCGCACCGCGTGACGTCCAACTGATGTGACCCGGTGAGTGCACCGGTCCGATCACCCAGGAGGAATCGTGAACACCATCCGACCCCGCACCCTGCTCGCCGTCCCCGCGCTCCTCGTCTCCCTCGTCGGACTGTCCGCGTGCGGAGCCGACAGCAGCGCCGACACCGACGATGCCTCCCGAGCGAGCACCGCGAGCGCCTCGAGCAGCACGACCGAGACCGGCGCCGCCTCCAGCACCCTGGCCCTCACCGCCGACGGCTCGGCGGCCGCCAAGTGCGCGATGCCCACGGTCGAGACCCTGGCGGGATTCGACACCGCGTTCGCCGGCACGGTCACCTCCCTCGACGAGGGCACGGCCACCTTGGCGGTGGACCAGTGGTACGCCGGCGGTGACGAGGCCGACACGGTCACGGTCGAGTCGCCGAGCAAGGACCTGCAGGACCTGCTGATGGCCGTCGACTTCCAGGAAGGGGAGTCCTACCTGGTCAGTGCCACAGGTGGCCGGGTGACGCTGTGCGGGTTCACCGCGCAGGAGAGCCCGGAGCTGCAGGCGATCTACGACGGCGCCTTCGCGCAGTGACCTCGGTCGTCGGGGTGCTCCTCGCCGCGGGGGCGGGGCGCCGCTTCGGCGGTCCCAAGGCGCTGGCGCGCGACGACGACGGGACGTCCTGGCTGCTGCGCTCCGTGCAGGCCCTGCGACCGTGCGCGGAGATCGTGGTGGTGCTGGGCGCGGAGGCCGAGAGGGCTGCGGCCCTGCTGCCGATGTCGGTCTCGCGGGTCCGCGCCGACGACTGGGCCGAGGGCATGGGTGCCTCGTTGCGCGCCGCCCTCGTGGCACTGCCCGCCACCGCTCACGAGGCGGCGCTCGTCTCGCTCGTCGATCTCCCTGACGTGGATGCCTCCGTCGTGGCCCGGCTGATGGGCGCGATGACCGGGACCGACGTGCTCGCGCGAGCGGCGTACGACGGGGTGGCCGGGCACCCCGTGCTCATCGGCCGCGACCACTGGGCAGGGATCGTCGCGACGGCCACCGGTGATCGCGGGGCCCGCGACTTCCTGGCGGCCCGCGACGTGAGGCTGGTCGAGTGCGGCGACCTAGCCACCGGCGCGGATGTCGACGCCCGCTGACCCAACGTCCGGCCAACGTGCCGGGTCGTAGCCTGAGCCGCATGGACTCTGTCGCCGACGTCTCGGCCCGCCTGGGCGCGACCGGCTATCTCGCTGACGACGAGCTCGCCACGGTCGTCTTCCTGGCCTCGCGCATGCAGCGCCCGCTGCTGCTGGAGGGGGAGCCGGGGACCGGCAAGACCGCACTGGCCGAAGCGCTCGCGCAGAGCCTCGACCTGCCGCTGGTACGGCTCCAGTGCTATGAGGGGATCGACGCCAGCCAGGCGCTCTACGACTGGGACTTCCCCCGCCAGATCCTGCACCTGCGCGCGCTCGAGGCCTCCGGGGACGTCGACTCCGACGAGGCCGAGAAGAGCCTCTACGACGAGCGCTTCCTGCTCTCGCGACCGGTCCTCGCCGCGCTGCGCCAGGCGCCGGCCGTGCTCCTGGTCGACGAGGTCGACCGCGCCGACGACGAGTTCGAGGCCTTCCTGCTGGAGGTGCTCTCGACCTGGCAGGTGACCATCCCGGAGTTCGGCACCGTCACGGCGCCCGAGCCGCCGCTGGTGGTGCTCACGTCCAACCGCACCCGTGAGCTACACGACGCCCTGAAGCGACGCTGCCTCTACCACTGGATCGACCACCCGGGGCTCGAGCGCGAGGTGGAGATCGTCCGCTCCCGCGCCCCCGAGGTCAGCGGGAGGCTGGCCCGGCAGGTGGTCGAGCTCGTCCAGCAGCTGCGCGCCCGCGACGACCTGCTCAAGCCCCCCGGGGTCGCCGAGACGCTCGACTGGGCGCGGGCGCTCACCCATCTCGGCACCGCCGAGCTCGATCTGGCCTCCGCCGCAGCGACGCTCGGGGCACTGCTGAAGTATCGCGAGGACGCCGACCGGGTGAAGGCCGCACTGGACCGGATGCTCGCGACGTGAGTGCCACGTCCACGCCCCCCGCTCACGCCGCCGACGAGATCCTGCTCGGGTTCGCGCGCGCCCTGCGAGCGTCCGGTGTCGCGGTCACCCAGGACCGCTCGCTCGGGTTCCTGGCCGCCGTCTCGGTGGTCGGGGTCGACGACCGCCGGGCGACCTACTGGGCCGGGCGCGCCACGCTGTGCGCCTCGCCCGACGACCTGGTCCGCTTCGACCAGGTCTTCGCCGCCTGGTTCGAGGACCGTGACGGACTGCCGCGCGCCCGCCCTCGCGAGCAGTCGCGACCCTCGACGGCCCACCTGCTGCCGGACGCGGAGGGTGGAGGGCGCGACGACGGCGACGGCGAGGAGGACGTGGTGCGCGCCGCCGCGTCGGCCGCCGAGGTCCTGCGGCACCGTGACGTCGCGACGCTCGACGCGGGCGAGAAGCGACGGCTGGCCGGGATGTTCGCCCGCCTGTCGCTGCGTGCACCGAGTCGTCGTACGGCCCGGCACCGCAGCTGGCACCGCGGAGAGGTGGACGCGTCCCGCACGCTGCGCAGCTCCCTGCGTCATCTCGGTGAACCGGGGGAGATCGCGTGGCGGCGCCGCGGCACCCGGCCGCGTCGGGTCGTGCTGCTGGTCGACGTCAGCGGGTCGATGACGCTCTATGCCGACGCCCTGCTGCGCCTGGCCCACCGCCTCACCCAGAGCGCGCGGACGACGGGGGCCACGGTGGAGACCTTCACGGTCGGCACCCGGCTCACCCACGTGACCCGGGCACTGGCCTCGCGCGACGCCGACCGGGCGATCGTCGCCGCCGGCGAGGTCGTCCCGGACTGGTCAGGCGGCACCCGTCTGGGTGAGAACCTGCGGGTGTTCCTAGATCGCTGGGGTCAGCGCGGACTGGCGCGCGGCGCCGTCGTCGTGGTCTTCAGCGACGGGTGGGAGCGCGGTGACGCGGAGCTGCTCGGCGAGCAGATGGCCCGGCTGAAGCGGATCGCCCACCGGGTCGTCTGGGTCAACCCGCATCGCGGCAAGGAGGGCTACGAGCCCCTCCAGGGTGGTGTCGTGGCCGCCCTTCCGCACTGCGACGACTTCCTCGCCGGGCACTCCCTGGCGACCTTCTCCGACCTGACCGAGGTGATCGCTCGTGCGTGACGTGCTGCCCGAGCTGATGCAGTGGTGGGAGTCCGGCGAGACGATCGGCGTCGGCACCGTGGTCGCGACCTTCCGATCCGCGCCACGCCCGCCCGGCGCGTCGATGCTCCTCGGGCCCGAGGGCACCGCCGTCGGGTCGGTGTCCGGGGGCTGCGTCGAGGGTGCTGTCTACGAGCTCGCCCAGGGCGTCGTGGCCTCGGGGGAGCCCGTGCTGGAGAGGTACGGCGTCTCCGACGACGACGCCTTCGCCGTCGGGCTCACCTGCGGTGGCATCCTCGACGTCTTCGTCGAGCAGGTCTCGCGCACGAGCTTCCCGGAGCTGGGCGAGGTGGCCGCGGACGTCGAGGCAGGTCGACCGGTCGCTCTGGTGACCGTCATCGACCACCCGGACGCAGGCTGGGTCGGTCGCCGCATGGTCGTGCGCCCCGACGTCCCCGCGCAGGGGAGCCTCGGCTCGCCGCGGGCCGATGCCGCCGTCCACGACGACGCCCTCGGCCTGCTGGCCGCCGGCACCAACGCGACCCTCACCTACGGACCCGACGGCGAGCGTCGCGGCGAGGGCATGCGGGTCTTCGTCTGGGGATTCGCACCCAAGCCGCGGATGCTCGTCTTCGGGGCGATCGACTTCGCGGCAGCCGTGGCCAAGGTCGGCTCGTTCCTGGGCTACCACGTCACGGTGTGCGACGCCCGGCCCGTCTTCGCCACCACCTCACGCTTCCCGGGAGCCGACGAGGTGGTGGTCGACTGGCCGCACCGCTACCTCGCAGCGGAGCTCGAGGCTGGTCGCATCGACCGACGCACCGTCCTGGCGGTCCTCACCCACGACCCCAAGTTCGACGTACCGCTGCTCGAGGTGGCGCTGCGCCTCGACGACGACGTACGCCCCGGCTACATCGGCGCGATGGGCTCGCGTCGCACCCACGAGGAGCGGATGGAGCGCCTGGTCGAGGCCGGGCTCGGTCCCGACGAGATCGACCTCCTCTCCTCGCCCATCGGACTCGACCTCGGGGCGCGCACGCCCGAGGAGACGGCCGTGTCGATCGCCGCCGAGATCGTGGCGCGCCAGTGGGGTGGCTCCGGCGAGCGACTCGCCTCGACCGAGGGCCGAATCCACCACGACGACTGACCCGCGTCCGCTCCGCTCCCGATTGGCCCGGCGCGGCCACCTCGCCTAGGGTCGTGCGAATGTTTTTGGTGACCCCGCTCCGCCACGCCGTCGCTCGCCTGTCCGCCCTGGTCCTTGCGGTGGTCCTGCTGACGTCCGGTACGACTCTTCTCGGCGCACCCGCCCAGGCGCGCGAAGAATCCCGGTCAGGGGTGGTCGCGCAGGTCCCGGGTGGCCGGTTCGGCGTGGCGACGCTCAACCTGATGAAGGGGATGCGGGTCCCCGGTCTGCGGCACGACATCGCTCAGGTGCTGGACGGTGGCGCCTCGATGATCGGTTTCCAGGAGCGGCTCTTCAGCCGCCCGGCCCTGCGTGCGAGCCTCCCGACGTCGTGGACGCTCCTCATGCCCAGCGGTCCCACCGGCACCGACGACAACCCGATCGCCTTCGACAAGGACGTCTGGGAGCTCGAGAAGACGTGGGCGACCCTCCTGACCGGCACGACCTGGCGTCGCCAGTCCGGTCAGATCGCGCACGACCAGTACGGCGTCGTGGCGGTGCTCCGGCACCGGGTCAACGGCCACGTCGTCCGTGCTGTGAGCTTCCACCTGCCCAACCACCTCCACCACCGCGGCACCGGCGGACCGAACTACGCCAACCGCGGCGGAGTCCGGGCGATGTGGCGGATGGCTGCGCGCATCCGCTCCCTCGCGCAGGACGCGCCCCCCTCGCACCAGTTCGTCGCGATGTGCGACTGCAACGTCACCGAGGACCGGGACACCACGGACGACCTCGTCAAGGGCCGGATCACCGGGCCGCTGGACCTGGAGACCAACTACACCGGTCACCGGGGTGGGTCAGGGATCGACTACGTCATGGCGGAGCGCGACGCCGAGTTCGGCATCGAATCCTCCGAGTTCTACCGTCGGCTGGTCACCGACCACCCCGGCGTCGTCTCCACCTTCACGCGCAGCGGCTGAGACGCACGCAGCGGAATCCCTGTTGCGAGGCTCACACGCGGGCTAGGTTTGCCGCGACCCTGGAGCCGCGGATGAAGAGCAAGGACCTGCACACCCGACGTGTGGACGCTGTGCGCGCCTGGACCAGGTTCGTCTCCACCGGCGAGGACGCCGATGCGGCCGTGCGACCCGAGATCCTGGACAGCTGGCAGCTCTCCGGCGTCGTCTCTCCGACCTTGACCGAGGCTCCGCTCGCCGACGAGGGTGACACGGCCGAGTTCTGGCGCGAGTCGGCGCTGCAGATGGCCGTGACCCGGGTCCAGGACGAGCTCAGGCGCACGGCCGAGGACGGCGACCTGGTCATCGCCGTCACCGACGAGCAGACCCGCATCCTGTGGACCTACGGCGGTCGCGTGATGCGCCGCAAGGCCGAGAGCGTCAACTTCGTGCCGGGCGGACGCTGGGACGAGGCGAGCGTCGGCACCAACGCACTGGCGATCGCCGGTCGCACCAGCGCCCCCTCGATGGTCTTCAGCGCCGAGCACTACGCCGAGGTGGTGCACAACTGGGTGTGCTGGGCGGCGCCGGTCTTCGACCCGGCGACCGGCCGCCCCCTGGGTGTCATCGACCTGTCGACGACATGGGATCGCACCCACCCCATCGGTCTCGCGACGGCGCGGGTGATGGCGCGACTGATCGAGGCCGCGCTGCCCGCGGACCGGCGTACGGCGTCGAGCGGGGTCGCCGCGCCCTCCCGACCGGGCCTGACCCTGACCCTGCTCGGCACCGCCGAGGTCTGGCTCGACGGCCAGCGGCTGCTCCTGAACCGACGCCAGACCGAGATCCTCGCCCTGCTCGCGCTGCACCCCGAGGGACTCTCGGTCGAGCACCTGCACCTGTTGCTCTACGGCGACTCGACGGTCACCACCTCGACCCTGAAGGCGGAGGTCTCACACCTTCGATCGGCCTTGGCCGGACAGCTCTCGTCGCGGCCCTACCGCCTGACCCTGCCGGTCACCACCGACATCGAGGAGGTCCAGCGCCAGCTGCGACGCGGCGACGTACGGGCTGCGGTACGGGCCTACGGCGGAGACCTGCTGCCCGGCACGGACTCGCCCGCGCTCGTCCAGACAGGCGACTACCTTGCGGTGAGCGTGCGCGAGGCGCTGCTGGCCCACCCGGACCCGGACGCCGTGCTGCGCTACAGCGACCTGGCGCCCTACGACACCGCGGTGGTCGAGGCGTGCCTCGCCTCGCTGCCGGCCCTCCACCCGGTCGCGGCACTCCTGAAGGGGAAGCTGGCCTCCGCCCGTTGAGGCTTCCTCGTGCAGGAGTCACCGCTGCAGCGGTGACTCCTGCACGACTCGGCCGTTGCAACGGCCCATCTGCGTACGACTTCCCCCACCGTTGGGGCTCCCGGGGCTCCCGGGGCTCCCGGGGCTCCTGGGGCTCCCGGGCTGCGGGGCTCGCGTGCGGTGGGGGCTCCAGAGGCGCCGGGGGCTGCGGGGGCTGTGGAGGCTGGCGACCGGACTCGCCGCCACGCCGTACGACGGCCTCCGGGGCTCGGCCTCCACGCGCGAGGCCGGGAGCGCGAGCCACGGGACCGCGGCGCCTCGATCGCGTTCAGGCCACCCCAACCGTTGGCCAACCAGTGCGACCTACCTTGGGGGCCACGTGACCCACCTCACACTGGAGCGGCCTGATGCCCAAGATCGAACTCACTGTCGACGGAGCTGCGGTCTCCGACGAGGTCGAGGCCCGGATGCTGCTCGTGCAGTACCTGCGCGAGAAGCTCGGCAAGACCGGCACGGTGATCGGCTGCGACACCTCCAACTGCGGTGCGTGCACGGTGCATCTCGACGGCACGAGCGTGAAGTCGTGCAACGTCCTCGCCGTCCAGGCCAACGGCCGGACCGTGACCACGATCGAAGGCCTCGCCGGCACCGCTGAGGGCGAGCTGCACCCAGTCCAGGAGTCGTTCCGCGAGTGCCACGGCCTCCAGTGCGGTTTCTGCACGCCGGGAATGATCATGCAGGCCGTCGACCTGCTGGGCGAGAACCCGGACCCGACCGAGGAGGAGGTGCGGCTCGGCATGGAGGGCAACCTCTGCCGCTGCACCGGCTACCACAACATCGTCAAGAGCGTGCTCCACGCAGCCGAAGGAGCCAAGGCATGACCGCCACCCAGGACCGTCCCGCTCCCGAGATCGGCAAGGACCGCCGCCGCAAGGAGGACCAGCGACTGATCACCGGTCGTACCCGTTGGACCGACAACATCACCCTGCCGGGGATGCTGCACATGGCCATGGTGCGCAGCCCGTTCGCGCACGCCACGATCACCTCGGTGGAGACAGAGGCGGCCAAGGCCTCGCCCAACGTCGTCGCGGTGCTGTCGGGCAAGGACTTCGGCGACGAGCTGGGGGTCTGCATCAACGCCTGGCCCATCACTCCGGACCAGAAGACCCCGACCCACTCGCCGATGCCCGCCGACCGCGTCGCGTTCGCCGGCGAGATCGTCGCCGTCGTGGTCGCCCGCAGCGCGGCCGAGGCCCGAGATGCCGCCGAGCTGGTCGACGTCGAGTACGACGAGCTGCCGGCCGTGATCGGCATCAAGAACGCCCTCAAGGACGAGGCGCTCACACACCCCGACCTCGGCACCAACAAGTCCGCGCTCTGGGTCTTCGACTCGGCCGAGGCCGGCACCGGGTCCGACGTGGAGGCAGCCATCGAGGCGGCGCGCACCGACGGCATCCTCATCGAGCGCGAATACCGCCAGCAGCGACTCATCCCCGCCTTCATGGAGCCGCGCAGCGTCGTCGTCGACCCCACCGGTGACCAGATCACCATGTGGTCCGCGACCCAGATCCCGCACATCCTCCGGTTCGCCCTGGCGGCCACCACCGGCGTGCCCGAGTCCAAGATCCGGGTCATCGCCCCCGACGTCGGTGGTGGCTTCGGCGGCAAGCTGCAGACGACCCCGGAGGAGTGGATCGCCTGGGCCGTCGCGCGCCGGCTGTCGAAGCCGGTCAAGTACACCGAGACCCGCAGCGAGAGCCTGATGGCTGCCCACCACGGTCGCGACCAGGTCCAGACGCTCACCCTCGCGGCCGACAAGGACGGCAACGTCACCGGCTTCAAGGTGCACCTCGACGCTGACCTCGGCGCCTACATCGCGGTCGTCGGCGGCGGCGTGCCCGTGCTCGGCGCGTTCATGTTCAACTCGATCTACAAGTTCCCGTCCTATCGCTTCGAGTGCCAGACGGTGCTGACCAACACGACGTTCACCGACGCCTACCGCGGCGCCGGCCGACCCGAGGCGACCTACGCCATCGAGCGGATCATGGACGAGCTGGCCGCGGAGGTCGGCGTCGACCCGCTCGAGATCCGTGAGCGCAACTGGATCACCCACGAGGAGTTCCCGTTCACGACCGTGGCCGGGCTGGAGTACGACTCCGGCAACTACGAGGCGGCCACCGCCAAGGCCCGGGAGTCCTTCGGCTACGACGCGCTGCGCGCCGAGCAGAAGGAGCGCCGCGCCCGCGGCGACCGGGTCCAGCTCGGGATCGGGGTCTCCACCTTCACCGAGATGTGCGGGCTCGCGCCCAGCAGGGTGCTCGGCAGCCTGGACTACGGTGCGGGCGGGTGGGAGCACGCGAGCGTGCGCATGCTCGCCACCGGCAAGGTCGAGATCGTGACGGGCGCCAGCGCACACGGACAGGGGCACGAGACGGCGTTCAGCCAGATCGTCGCGGACCGGCTCGGCGTCCCGTTCGAGGACGTCGAGGTGCTGCACGGCGACACCCAGATCGCGCACAAGGGTCTCGACACCTACGGCTCGCGCTCGCTGGTGGTCGGTGGTGAGGCCCTGGTTCGCGCGGTCGACAAGGTCATCGACAAGGCCAAGCACCTCGCGGCCCACCTGCTCGAGGCCAGCGAGGACGACCTCGAGTACACCAACGGGCGGTTCACCGTCGCCGGCACCGACCAGGGCATCGCGATCCAGGAGCTCTCGACGGCGGCGTTCGCGGCGCACAACTACCCCGAGGACATGGAGCCGAGCCTCGACGCCGAGGCGACCTACGACCCGGTGAACTTCAACTACCCCCACGGCACGCACCTGTGCGCCATGGAGGTCGACACCGAGACCGGCGCGGTGAAGATGCGCGCGTACACCTGCTGCGACGACATCGGCACGATCATCAACCCGCTCATCGTTGCCGGGCAGGTTCACGGCGGGCTGGTGCAGGGCATCGCTCAGGCGCTGTGGGAGGAAGCGGTGTACGACGAGGCCGGCACGCTCGTGAGCGGGTCGTTCGTCGACTACCTCCTGCCGACGTCGGCCGACACGATCTCCTTCGACGTGGTGCACACCGACGACCCGAGCATCTGCACGACCAACACGCTGGGCACGAAGGGCGTCGGCGAGGCCGGCACGATCGCCTCCACGCCGGCGGTCGTCAACGCCGTCGTCGACGCCATCAGGCACCTCGGCATCGATGACATCCAGATGCCCTGCACCCCCGAGCGGGTCTGGCGCGCGATCCAGGGCTCGAAGGCCGGGGGGGCGACCGAGACCCCGCCCGATGCCATGCCGCACTTCGAAGAAGGCACCCTCAACCAGGACCAAGGAGCGGGCCAGTGATCCCGGTGAAGTTCGACTACCTCGCGCCGACGTCGGTCGAGGAGGCTCTGAGCGCCCTCGGCGAGCACGGTGACGAGGCGAAGATCCTGGCCGGCGGCCAGAGCCTGCTGCCGGTGCTGCGCATGCGGCTCAACGCTCCCGAGGTCGTCATCGACCTGGGCGCGATCAGCTCGCTGCGCGGCATCCGCGACGACGGCGACGCCATCGTCATCGGAGCGATGACCACCCACCACGACGTCCGTGAGAGCGACCTGGTGAGGGAGCACGCACTCCTGCTGACGAAGGCGGTGACCGAGGTGGCCGACGCACAGATCAGGCATCGCGGCACTTTCGGCGGCGCACTGGCCCATGCCGACCCGGCCGGCGACCTCGGTGCGCCCGCGCTCGCGCTCGGTGCCCAGTTCGTCATCCAGGGGCCCGGCGGGAGCCGTACGGTCGAGGCCGCCGACTTCTTCGTCGACCTCTTCGAGACCGCGATCGGTGAGGACGAGATCCTCACCGAGGTGCGGATCCCCAAGCACACCGGCTGGGGCGCGCACTACGAGAAGTTCGTCCGCGTGGCGCACCAGTGGCCCATCGTGGCGATCGCCGTGACGGTGAAGGGATCGATCGACGAGGCTCGCGTGGGTCTGACCAACATGGGCTCCACGCCGCTGCGTGCGCGAGCCACCGAGGCCGCCCTCGTGGGCGCGAGCGCCACCGAGGAAGGCGTACGGGAGGCGTCGGAGCTGGCCGCGGAGGGCACCAACCCCCCGTCGGACCTCAACGGTGCAGCCGACTATCGCCAGCACCTCGCGCGGGTGCTCACCGGCCGGGCCGTCCTCAAGGCCGCGGGGGTCTGAGGGGTGGAGCTGAGCCACCGCTTCACCGTGCCGATCGGCGTGGAGGAGACCTGGGCACACTTCAACGACATCGCGTCGGTGGCCGAGTGCTTCCCGGGCGCCCAGGTCACCGAGGCCGACGAGGCGTCGTTCGCCGGGTCGGTGAAGGTCAAGCTCGGCCCGATCGCGTTGCTCTACACCGGTTCGGGCACCTTCGTGGAGAAGGACGAGGCAGCCCACCGCTTCGTGGTGGACGCCAAGGGCAAGGACAAGCGGGGCAACGGCACCGCCGGAGCGAAGGTCGTCGTCGTGATGACCGACGCGGCCGGCTCGACCGATGTCTCGGTCGACACGGACCTGGCTATCACGGGCAAGCCGGCGCAGTTCGGCCGCGGCGTGATGCAGGACGTCTCGGACAAGTTGCTCGGGCAGTTCGTGGCATGCCTCGAGCAGCGACTGACTGCTCCCGAGTCCCCGGCCGCGGAGTCGGTGGAGGAATCGCCGGCGGAGCCGGCTGCCCCAGCACCGCTGCATGCCGCGGCGTCGGACGACGTGTCCGCGAGCGGTGCGTCAGCGACTGCACGATCGATACCGACGGTGGCTGGGGCACCGCCCAGGGCGCCGGCGCCCCCGATCGAGGCGCTCGACCTCGGCAGCGCCGTGCTCCCGGTGCTGCTCAAGTCCTACTGGAAGCAGGCTGTTGCTGCCCTCGTCGGCCTTGAGGTCCTGCGCCGGCTGATCAGGCGCTGAGCCGGCCGGCCGGCCTCAGAACACGTCGAGCGGACGGAACTGCACCGAGAGCCGCGGTCCACAGCGGGCGACCTTGGGGACGGAGTGCTCCCACGTGCGTTGGCACGCCCCGCCCATCACCACCAGGTCGCCATGGCCCATCGTCACGGCGAGCGAGGCGCCCCCACCGCGGAGTCTCAGCAGCAGCCGGCGCGGGTCTCCGACGCTGACGATGGCCACCATCGTGTCGTCGCTGCGGCCGCGACCGATCGTGTCGCCGTGCCACGCGACGGAGTCACGACCGTCGCGGTAGTAGCAGCAGCCCGCGCTGACGAACGGTTCGCCGAGCTCGGGCAGGTAGTGCACGCTCAGCTCCTCGCGGGCACGGGTCAGCGCCGGGTGCGGGAGCGGATCGGCGGCGAGATAGGTGTGGACGAGGCGCGGGACGTCGACCACGGTGTCGTACATCGCGCGACGCTCCGAGCGCCACGGCACCCGTTCGACGAGGGCGGCGAAGACCCCGTCGGGGTCGCCCAGCCAGTCGCGCTGGACGTCGATCCACGCGCTGCGGTCGAGGTGGGTGCGCTCCGGTGCGAGGCCGACGTCGGGCGCGGCCTCGTCGGCGAAGAGGGACGTCTGAAAGTCCACGAGCCGAGTCTAGCCGACGCATCGAACAGGCATTCGAAGGAGGGGACGTCAGGCAAGGCTTTCGTGCAGAGTTGGTCAATTTCAGGACGCCGGTCCAGTCCGGTCCTATCTTGAGACCTATGGACCAGGCCGATGTCGACGCTCCGCGTCAGCGGGCGCTCAAGCACGTCCAGGTCCGCGAGCACGTCCGCGCCCTGATCGAGTCCCAGCCGCCGGGTGCCGCAGCGCCGTCCGAGCGTGAGCTCGTGGCCCGTTTCGGGGTGGCGCGGATGACCGTACGACAGGCGCTCGACGCTCTCGTCGCCGAAGGCCTCCTCGAGCGGATCCCCGGTCGAGGCACGTTCGTCGCCCAGCCGCCGAAGACCGCAGGCCGGCTCACGTCCTTCACCGAGGAGATCCGTCGCCGCGGCATGCTGCCGGAGTCGCAGACATTGCTGGCCCGGGTCGAGCAGGCCGGTCCCGGCGTGGCGCGCGCGCTCGACATCTCTCCCGGCGACCCGGTCCTGCACTGGCGACGGCTGCGCCGCGCCGACCAGCTCGTCGTCTGCGTCGAGGACGCCTACCTCAACGAGGTGCTGCTGCCAGGTTTCCTGCAGCACGGCACCCCGACGAGCCTCTACGAGGCGCTCGGTGCCCGGGGTCTGCGTCCGACCGAGGTCGAGGACTCGATCAGCGCAGACCGCGCGAGCGCCGAGGAGGCCACGGTCCTCGGCATCACCGAGGGCGACCCGGTGCTGCGCCACTCGAGGCGAGCGGTGTCGGACGGGCGGATCGTGGAGGTCTCCCGCACCTGCTACCGCCACGACCGTTTCACCGTATATCTCCAGCTCGCCGACCGCTGACCCGATCGATCACTCCAGCTCGCTGATCTCCCGCTCGAGATTGGCGCGCGCAGCGCTCTCCCACAGATCTCGCGCCTGCTGCGTGTGGAACAGGTGCGGCTTCGCGGCCAGGTCACGCAGCACCGCGGCCCGCCCGGCGCGGAAGTCCGCGTCGCCGACGTGGGCGAAGTCGGCCCGCACACCGGCGGCGTAGGTGTCGTAACGCGCGAGGGGTGCGGCCAGGATGGCGAGGTCGGCATCGCTGAGCGCACATCCGGCGGCATCGTCGTCGTCCGGTCGGTGGTGTGCGGTCATCCGCACCAACCGCGCCACCTCGCCCGCGTGGGCCGGTGGCAGGACGCGCTCGGCCCACCGTGCCGAGCGCTCCTCGTCGTCGTCGCCGCCGTCGTAGACGGCGTCGTGGAACCAGGCCGCCAGGGCGACCACCGTGGCGTCGGGGCCGAGGCGGGCGCCTGCTGCGGCGAGCTGGTCCAGCCGGTCGAGCACCTCGCTGAGGTGGAGCCGGTCGTGGTAGCCCGGACGGTCCCAGGCAGCGAGGAGCTCGTCGCGCAGGTCGTGGTGGTCCGGCAGAGGCCAGCGATCAGCGAGACTCATGCCTGCGCGGTCTGCCGCTGGAGCGTCCTGGCCTGCTCCTGCCCCGAGGACATCGCCCAGCGGATCGTGCGTGTGCCGAGCGCGCCGAGGACCCGGTTGGTCACCGGCGGCACCGGGGGCAGTCGCAGCTCGCGCCGGGCCTCGGTGGGCAGGAGGCCGATGGCGGCCGTGGCCAGCGACAGGTAGCCGGGCCGCGCCGCCAGCGGCAGGTCCGGGTGCAGGAGGAGGAACCGGACGGCCTCGTGCGCCGCGGGCGTGCCCCGCAGCTCGGGACCGTACGCCGCCAGCACCCGCCGCAGCTCGTCCTCGGTCTGCGGGGGGTCCACCACGCCGAGCTGCGCGGCCACGAACCCGGTCTGGGCGACGTACTCGTCGCGTTCGCGTCCGAGGAGCCGGCGCTGCCCGTAGCGGTCGTGGGCGGCGAGGAAGCTGTCGATCTCGGCGACGTGCACCCAGCCGAGCAGGTGTGGGTCGTTGGCGGAGTAGGTCGTGCCGTCGGGCATCGTGCCGGTGACCGACTCGTGGGCGCGCTGGACGGCGCGGATGACCTGCAGGGCGTCGCGCTCGGTGCCGAAGGTGGTCATCGCGAGATAGGTGGAGACCTGCGCGAGCCGACCCCACATGTCGCCCTGGTAGCCGGAGTGGTCGGCCACCCCCTGCATCGCCGCCGGGTGGAGCGACTGCAGCATGATCGCGCGGATCCCGCCGACGAACATCGAGGCGTCCGCATGCACGCGGGCGATGGGGGAGTCGGGGGCGAACCAGCGTGGTCCCCTCGTCCCGTGGACACGCTCACGTGCCTGCTCGCCGTTGGGTCCGGCGACCTTGCGGAACAGCTCGGCGCCGAGGCGCTCACGGAGGGTCACACGGTCGAGATTAGGACCCACCCGCAAGAATCGGTGGCGTCGCCGGTCGGACCAGCGACGCCGACGTTGACGACGTCGGCTCGCGGCCCGGCCCCACGACCTGGGTGCCAGCCTCGCTCGAGACGAAGGACGTCACCATGCGTGTCAACGCCTACGCAGCACCCGCGTCGGGCCAGCCCCTGGCTCCCACCACCATCGAGCGCCGCGACGTCGGCGCCAACGACGTGCTCATCGCGATCGAGTACGCGGGCATCTGCCACTCCGACATCCACACCGTCAACGGCGACTGGGGCCCCCAGCCCTTCCCGCTGGTCCCGGGCCACGAGATCGTCGGCACCGTCACCGAGATCGGCGGCGACGTCAGCCGTCACCGGGTCGGAGACCGCGTCGGGGTCGGCTGCATGGTCAACTCGTGCGGCGAGTGCGTCAACTGCCGTGCCGGTGACGAGCAGTACTGCCTCGACGGCATGGTCGGCACCTACGCCGGCACCGACCGCGACTCCACGACGACCCAGGGCGGCTACTCGACTCACGTCGTCGTGGACGCGGACTACGTCCTGTCGGTCCCCGAGAGCCTCGACCCGGCGGCTGCCACGCCGTTGCTGTGCGCCGGCATCACGACGTACTCGCCCCTGAAGCACTGGGGCGCCGGTCCCGGCACGAAGGTCGCGGTCGTCGGACTCGGTGGTCTCGGCCACATGGGTGTCCAGATCGCGCATGCGATGGGCGCCGAGGTCACGGTGCTCTCGCAGTCGCTGAAGAAGCAGGAGGACGGCCTCCGCCTCGGAGCCGACCACTACTTCGCCACGAGCGACCCCGACACGTTCGAGGCGCTGGCCGGCTCGTTCGACCTGATCATCAACACGGTGAGCGCCCCGATCGACGTCAGCGCCTACCTCGGCCTGCTCGCGGTCAACGGCGCGCTCGTCAACGTCGGCGCGCCGGCCGAGCCGCTGAGCCTCGACGTCTTCTCGTTGCTCACCAACCGACGCTCCTACGCCGGATCGATGATCGGCGGCATCGCGCAGACCCAGGAGATGCTCGACTTCTGCGCCGAGCACGCCATCGCCTCCGAGATCGAGGTCATCAGCGCCGACCAGGTCAACGAGGCCTACGAGCGGGTTCTCGCCTCCGACGTGCGCTACCGCTTCGTGATCGACGCTCGCACCCTGGCCTGATCTGCCGGCGGCGGTTCCTCGGCTCAGCCCGACCCGGTCAGGTCGCCCGCGTCGATGATGCGGTAGGCGTAGCCCTGCTCGGCCAGGAACCGCTGCCGGTTCTGCGCGAACTCCGCGTCGACGGTGTCGCGCGAGACGATCGTGTAGAAGTGGGCGCTACGACCCTCGGTCTTGGGGCGCAGCAGTCGTCCGAGGCGCTGGGCCTCCTCCTGCCGCGAGCCGAACGACCCGCTGACCTGGATGGCGACCTCGGCCGAGGGCAGGTCGATGGAGAAGTTGGCCACCTTGCTCACCACGAGCAGACCGATCTCGCCGGAGCGGAAGGCGTTGAAGAGCCGCTGCCGCTCCTTCACCGGCGTCTCGCCCTTGATCACGGGAGCCTCGAGCATGGCGGCGATCTCGTCGAGCTGGTCGATGTACTGCCCGATCACCAAGGTGGGCTGGCCGGCGTGCTGGTCCACCAGGTCGCGTACGACGTCGATCTTGGCGTGGGTGCACGAGGCGAGCCGGTAGCGGGTGTCGGGGTCGCTGGTCGCGTAGGCCAGCCGCTCACCGTCGGGCAGGGTGACCCGCACCTCCACGCAGTCGGCCGGGGCGATGTAGCCCTGTGCCTCGATGTCCTTCCACGGGGCGTCGTAGCGCTTGGGCCCGATCAGGGAGAAGACCTCGCCCTCCCGGCCGTCCTCGCGCACGAGGGTGGCGGTCAGCCCGAGCCGACGACGCGCCTGGAGGTCGGCGGTCATCCGGAAGATCGGTGCGGGCAGCAGGTGCACCTCGTCGTAGACGATCAGGCCCCAGTCGCGGGCGTCGAGCAGCTCGAGGTGGGGGTAGACGCCCTTGCGGCGCGTCGTGAGCACCTGGTAGGTCGCGATGGTGACGGGCCGAACCTCCTTGACAGCACCGGAGTACTCGCCGATCTCGTCGGCGGTGAGCGACGTGCGGGCGATCAGCTCGTCCTTCCACTGGCGCGCGCTGACGGTGTTGGTGACGAGGATCAAGGTGGTGGCCTGGGCGTGCGCCATGGCAGCGGCACCGACGAGGGTCTTGCCGGCGCCGCAGGGAAGCACGACGACGCCTGAGCCGCCGTCCCAGAAGGACTGCGCGGCCTCGCTCTGGTAGGGGCGCAGCGTCCAGGTCGACTGGTCCAGGTCGATGGCGTGGGCCTCACCGTCGACGTAGCCCGCGAAGTCCTCGGCGGGCCAGCCGATCTTGAGCAGCGCCTGCTTGAGGTTGCCTCTCTCGCTCGGGTGCACTGCGACGCTGTCGTCGTCGAGACGGGCGCCGACCATCCCTGCGATCTTCTTGGCGCGCAGCACCTCCTCGAGCACCGGTCGGTCGGTCGAGGACAGGACGAGGCCGTGCACGGGGTGCTTCTCGAGCCGGAGCCGGCCGTAGCGACCCATCGTCTCGGCGACGTCGACCAGCAGTGCGTGGGGGACTGCATACCGCGACCACTTCAGCAGCGCGTCGACGACCTGCTCGGCGTCGTGCCCGGCGGCACGAGCGTTCCAGAGGCCGAGCGGGGTCAGACGGTAGGTGTGGATGTGCTCCGGCGAGCGCTCCAGCTCGGCGAACGGGGCGATCGCCTTGCGCGCCTCGGGCGCGGAAGGGTGGTCGACCTCGAGGAGGAGGGTCTTGTCCGACTGGACGATGAGCGGGCCGTCATTCACCTGCCAATCCTACGGACGCCCGCACGCCTCGCCCCGGCGGAGCCGATCAGCTGGCCGCAGCGGCCCTCTGCCGTGCCCGGAAGGCTGCGACGTTGGCGCGCGAGGAACACCGGTCGGAGCAGTAGCGCCTCGACTGGTTGGGCGAGGCGTCGACGTAGACGTGGTCGCACCGCGCCTCCGAGCAGATCCCGAGCCGGGTGGCGCCGAGGTCGCACACCAGGTTGGCGAGACCCATCAGCGCCTCGCCGATCATCAGCTCGGCGACCGACGCCGCTCGGTTGGCCACATGCATGTGGAGGTGCTCGGGGTCGTGGTCGGAGATCATCGGCGTGACCGGGTGGCGGGCCAGGAGGTCGTTGATCCCGCCGACCACCGCGCGTACGTCATCGACGTCCGAGGCCTCGAAGATCGGACGCAGCGCGACCTGGAAGGCCTGCAGCGCGGGCACGTCCTGGGTGACCACCGAGCGGTGCAGCCATGAGCGGTCGGCCAGGTGCTCGTGCAGCGCTGCCTCGTCGCCGAGCTCGGCGTTGACGAGCGCGGCAGCGCGCTCGGCATAGCGGATGAAGTCCACGCGATCAGTCTACGAACCACTCACGCGGGCCGCACCCCGGTGATCCGGTGCACCGCGAACTCCCGCAGGTCCTCGGACCGGTGGTCGAAGGCCGAGAGCCGGCCGCCGTCGAGCTGCCGTGGATCGACGACCCGCTCGCCGTTGGCGCCGTGGTTGTCGACGTAGCCGATCACGACCGTGCTGCCGGCCTCGATGGCCTCGCGCAGCGCTGCCAGGGCGCCCGACGGACTGGTGGTGGTCGCGGTCGCCGGGCGCGAGGACTCCGCACGGTCGCCTGCCCGGATCGCGGTCGCCACTGCCTGGGCCTGGGCCGCCTGGCGTGCCTCGACCGCGCCTGCCGGGCGGCGGCCACGCCGGTGGCGGGCACGTTGGAGGTCGGGGCGGCTCACCCGGACGGTGCCGTCGGCCGCCTCGAGAACTGGCGCCGCCCCGAGCTCCCGCAGGCGCGGCAGCAGCACGTCGATGGGCGAGGTCGAGATCGCGACGGTCGGTGCCAGGAGACGCAGACCCAGGGAGCGTGTGCGCGGGTCGTGCACCAACCCCGCCAGCGCCGCCTCGTCGTCGGCGCGCAGGAAGGCCTCGGCGTGCCCGACCCGGACCGAGCCGAAGGTGCGCGCGACGTCGTCGACGAGGAACGCCAGGGGCTGGGGGACCGGGGTCTGGGACACCGAGGCCAGGAAGTCCCGGACCTCGTGCGCCGAGGACCCGGCGTCGAAGCCGCGACGCAGGGAGCCGGAGGAGAAGCGGTAGACGGTGGCGCCGCCGCGCGACTCGACGTCGGCCAGCAGGTGCAGACGTCGCGCGACCTCGGACTCCAGCGGGCCGGGCGCCACGGCGGTCAGGTCTGCCTGCAGCAGGACATGATCGACCGGCTGCGGCAGCTGGGGATCGAGGGCAGCCGCAGCACCGGCGAGGTCGCCGCGTGCGACGAGGCGCCCACTGGGCGGCAGGGCGCCGGCACCGCTCACGCCCAGCGCAGCGGCCTCGGCGAGAGCGGCGCTGACGAGCTCGGCGAAGACGGTGGGTCGCCGCGGGCGCAGCCAGCCGATGCGCTGCACCACGGACGCGACCCCGGTCCCGACAGCGAGCACCTCGCCGTCGGGGACGCCGGCCACGACGTCGAGCGCCAACCGGCGCGCCTCCTCGGCCAGCCCGCTGGACATCTCCGGAGCCAGGGCGTTCCACGTCCTGCCGCCGGTGTCGCGCGACCCGACCAGCGACGGCACCCGACTGGAGGAGAGCCACCCGCCGACCAGACGTGCCCATCGCTGCGAGATCGAACGGCCCGACCAGATGTCGAACTCCTCGGTCGGCAACCAGACCGGGTGGCCGTCGCTCGCGGTGCCCTCGGCGATCAGACCGGCGGCCAGTGACACCTCGACGATCAGCGCTGCTTCCGACTCCTCGACGTGGAGCTCGCGGGCCACCAGCTTGAGGTCGCGGACGGCGAGACCGCCGCTGCGCAGCACGCTCGCCGGCTGCAGGCCCCAGTGGTCCAGCAGCAGCTCCACGCGGCGTACGACGTCGAACGCGGCACCGGCCGCCGACCGGGCGACCAGTGCTGCATCACGCGCCGTGGTCGCCAGGTCCGGCACCTCGTCGACCGAGCCGGTCGTCGTGCGGCCGCCCCGCAGGACCAGGCCGACCTCCCCGGGCAGGACGACGGAGCTGCCCTCGCGCGCGACCAGCAACCGTCGGCTGATCAGCTCCTCGGCGGGGCTCGCGGCCTGCTCGGGGGTGACGGTGCGACGCGCCGACCCGGTGGTGCCCTCACCGCCGTGGGCGTCGACGTGGCGCAGCAGGGCGGTCGCCGCCGGACTGAGCTCGGCCAGGCGAGCCGCGACCTCCGCAGCGCTCGCGGGCTCGGGACTGGTGGGCCGCAGCCCGCTGAGGCCGACCGGCACGCCGCGCATCGCGTCGGCGACACCGCTCAGTGTGCGGAGGCCGCCAGGGGCCTCCCAGACGAGGGCGAGGTCGAGCAGGTGCTGCAGCGCGAGCCTCGTGCGGGCCTCGTCTGCACGCACGATCGAGATCACGTCCTCCGCACCGGCTTGTCCGACGACCAGCAGGGCATCGAGCACGGAGAGCTCCAGACGGTCCAGGCCGTCGAGGGCGCGGTGGATCGATGATCGTGTGGCAGCCCGCGAGGCCAGCTGCGACGAATCGTGAGGGGCGGGAGTGCCGAGATCCGGGCGGGCCCTGAGCAGGGCCACGAGCTGCTCGTCGGACCAGCCCCGCAGCTGGTCGGCAAGAGTTCGTGCGGGTCTCTCCCGCCCACGACTGGACATCCCTCTCACGCTACTCGCCGGGTCGGAGCCGCCGGTCCCCGTCTCGACTTCGCGCACCGAGCCCCGCTCCAGCTCGTCAGCGGGTGAGTGCGACCGGGATCCGGCTGACCCCGCCGCGGGCGCCGAGCCAGACCAGCCGGCCGTCGTCGAGGCGACCCGGCGTGGTGGGTCCGGACACGGTGATGGTGAACCGTGCGGACCGCCCCGGCGCCAGGCGTACGGCAAGGGGCCGCACGGTGACGCGGTGGGAGGTGAAGCCGCGGGCGGTGAGCGAGAAGTACTCCGCCCGGGTGCCGATGTTGGTGATCCTGCGGACCGCGGTCGTGCGCCGCGTGGAGAGCAGGAGCGAGCTGGTGTTGAGGCTCGCGAGGTCCTGGGTGCGCAGGGCTCGTCGCCACGCCCCGACGCCTACGTCGAGGGCCAGGTGCGCGGTCGGCGCGCGTCGGGGAAGGACGCCGGCGCCCTGGTCCAGCACCGACGAACCACGGACCGGGGTGGCCGAGGTGACGAGGAGGGACCGCACGGTCGACGCCGACCAGTCGTGCTCGCCGAGGACGAGCGCGGCCAGGCCGCTGGCGTGGGCCGTGGCGGCGGAGCTGCCGCTGAAGACACCCCAGCTGCGACCGCTCGCCTCCGGCATCGCACCGAGCACCGCGTCGCCGTCGGCCACCGCGTCGGGCTTCAGAGCAGCGCCTCGCGGGTCGCCCGAGGCGCTCCACGGGGCCGTGCGGCGGGTGACGGGCTCGCGTGCGACGCGCGACATCCGCAGCCGCGCGGCGGGGTGGCGGGCCACCCAGCGGCTGAGCCGACGACCCGCAGGCGCCCCCAGGTGGACGGTCGGGACCGAGTGGAAGTCGGCCGAGACCCCGCCGGGGCGGAGGTTGAGAAGCACCATGGCGCGCCCGCCCGCCCGGGCGACGGACTCGGACTTGTCGATGCGACCGATGCCGCCGCGGCGACACACCACGATGCGGTCCACGACCCGTCGGGAGTCGAGGGCCCCCGGGCGGCACTGTCCGGCCGCACGCCGCGAGACCCCGGGCGCGGGAGCGTCCTGGGCCAGCACCGCGCGACCCGCCACGGCGGCCGGTCGGCCGCCGCCGGTCCAGGAGCGGCCGCCGGGGAGGGCGACCCGCGCACGAGACATCCCGCCGACGGCAGAGCCGACCGTGGTCACCCAGGGTCCCGCGTGGGAGGCATAGGTCGACCCGGCCGAGTTGCCCGCCGCACCGATCACCACCACGTCGGCCTCGGCCGCGCCGAGCAGTGCACGTTGCAGGGTGTCGATGCCCTCGCCGCCGGCGAGCGCGAGGCTGAGCACGTCGACGCGGTCGGCGACGGCGGCGTCGACGGCTGTGACCACGTCAGCGGTCGAGCAGCCGTCGTCGGCGGGGTCCGGCGCGCCCCAGCACGCCTTGTAGGCGGCGATCCGCGCCTGCGGGGCGACGCCGCCGAACCGGCCGGCGTCGCGGCCGTCGACACGCACGCTCACGCCGGCGTTGCCGGCCGCGACCGAGGAGACCTGCGTGCCGTGACCCAGGACGTCATGCGCCGACAGGGACTCCGAGGAGCGGACCTGATCGGCGCCGAACCCGTCGACGAACCAGCGGGCACCGACGACCTTGCGCGTGCAGTCCTCGACGGACCAGTCCTCGCCCTGGGCGCAGGCGCCGGCGAAGCCGCGCGGGGCGCGGCCCAGGCCGGGGACCTCGGCGAAGGCGGGCGACTCCGGCGCGATGCCCGAGTCCACGACCCCGATGACCACGCCGGCCCCGCCGCGCAGACGCGGGCTGCGGGCGACGGCGCGGGCGGTGGTCAGCGACGTACGACCGGCCAGCGGTCGGACGCGGTCGGTCTCGACGGCGGCGATGCCGGGCTGGTCGTCCAGGACGGCGACCTGCGCCTGCGAGAGGTGGGCGGCGAAGCCGTTGAGGGCGGTGGTCCAGCGGTAGACAGGCTCACCGGCATCGACGACCGCGAGCAGCGCGTCCTGACGGGCGATCATCTCGGCGGCGCCCGCCGCGCTGCGCGTCGTGCCCGCACCCTGGAGCGTGACGAGCGTCAGTGGCGTCGTCGGGCCAGCGGTGGGGAGGGGGGCGGGGGATCCGTCGTCCGCGTTCGCGGCACCGGTGAGGGGCACGGTGAGGGCGAGCCCGAGCAGGGTGCACACCACCGAGCGTCGCGTTCGTCGAGACTCCATGCCGTCCCCCGTCCTTCATCGCCGGTGACCGCCAGGTAGGGGCGAGGCCCTGGGACGTGCCGCCGTTGCTGCCATGGTCCCAGCACCGGCACGGAGAAATCAAAGGGGCGGCGGGCAACCCCTTGGTGGAGGTGTCAGGCCGGGCGCCTATCGTGTGCGGGCGCACACGGCCTCGCGTGCGGAGTGTTGAGCTGAGTGGAGAAGACCCGTGCCCAGTGGCAAGGTGAAGTGGTACGACGCGGAGAAGGGCTTCGGCTTCCTGTCCCAGGAGGACGGTCCGGACGTCTACGTCCACTCGGACGCGTTGCCCGAGGGCACCGGTGCCCTCAAGGCCGGCACGAAGGTCGAGTTCGGCATCGCCCAGGGGCGCCGTGGCGACCAGGCGCTCCAGGTGCGCGTCATCGACGCCCCCGCGTCCGTCTCCCGCAACCAGCGCAACGCCCAGCGCAAGCAGCCCGACGCCATGGTCACCATCGTCGAGGACCTGATCAAGATGCTCGAAGGGGTCGAGGAGACCTACCGTCGCGGCCGCCACCCCGAGCGGGCGGCCGGCAGCGGCACGGCGAAGGTGCTGCGCGCGCTCGCCGACGAGCTCGAGCTCTGAGGCTCAGGTCCGGGCGCTGGCGCCGGTCCCCGGCGGTCGGCTGAGCAGCACGTACGCCGCCCACGCCGCGAGCACGACGCCGGCGATCCCCAGGCCGAGCTGCGGGATCAGCGGCATCGCGATGCCGACGAAACCGCCGATCACCCAGGCGAGCTGCAGCGTGGTGTCGGACCGGGCGAAGGCGCTCGCCTGGATCCGGCCGGGGACGTCACGCTGGATGGTCGAGTCGAGCGACAGCTTGGCCAACGACTGCGCCAGTCCGGCCGTCAGTCCGAGCAGCACCAGTGTGGGCAAGCCGTAGAACAGGGCGGCGACGACGGCGACGACGGCATCGGCGACGAGCGCAAGCGCCACGGTCAGCGCGGGGTTGAGCCGCTGCAGCACCGAGCCGATGGCGATGCCCAGCGTGTTGCCGACCCCGGCCGCCCCGATCACGAGCCCGAGGAGCACCTCGGGTCTCCAGTCGCCGATCGGGTTGTCGCGCAGCAGGAACGCCATGAACATCGTCAGGAAGCCCGACAGCCAGCGCGGCCCGCAGTTGGCGCGCAGGGCGAACGCGACCGCCGAGGGGATACGGGTCCGGGGCCGGGGCCGGCGACCGGTGCGCGCGCTCGCGGTCGCGGTCGTGCGGGCGGTGGGGCGGACCGTGGGGGTGGCGGGCGGCGTCACCGGGCCGGTGAGCACGAGCTCGCCCTCGCCCTGGCTGGCATCGACCTTGTCGGGCAGCCGGATCGCCCAGATCGTGGCGAGCACGAACACCACGAAGCCGTAGCGCAGGGACCACTGCGGCCCGAGGGTCGAGGCACCGATCGCCAGCGGCGCCGAGATGCCGGCGCCGATGACGCCCGCGAGGGACACCCGCGCGTTGGCCTTGACCAGGGTCAGGTCCGGTGGCAGCAGCCTGGGCACCGCGGCGGCGCGGGTGACGCCGTAGGCCTTGGACGCCACCAGGCAGCCCAGCGCTGCCGGGAACAGCCATCCGGACTCGGTGATGACCGCGGTGGCGAGCACCCAGCAGAGGAAGCAGCGGATCGCCATGGTCGAGCCGACGGCCCAGCGGCGGCCGTGGCTGAACCGGTCGAGGAACGGGCCGATCAGCGGCGCGACGATGGCGAAGGGAAGCATGGTGAGCCCGAGGAAGAGCGCCACCTGTCCGCGGGCCTCGCCGGTGGGGACCTGGAAGAACAGGGTGCCGGCCAGTGAGATCGCGACAGCGGCGTCACCCGCCGCGTTGAAGGCGTGCAGCTCGATCAGGCGCGACAACCCCGAGTCGCCGGCGCCCTCGGCGCGCGCCGCCCGACGCGCCTGCGAGACGGCGTAGTGACCCGCGGTGCCGGCGCCACGACCAGCCACGCGCGCACCGCGCCCGGCCACCTTGGCACTGCGTCCGGCGCCTCGTCCGGCAGCACGGGCACCGCGCGCGGCACCCGACAGCGAGCGGCGTACGGTGCCGGCGGGCGAGCGGCTCGACGGCCCCGCCTCCCGCTCCGACCCGTGTCCCGATCCCTGTCCCGGGGACGGGTCGGGTCGCTCGTCGCTCACGGGCGCCATTGTGGACCACGGGCCCGACACCACACGTACGCCGTCCCGCTGCGGCGTCCCGGGAGGACACGTCCGCCGATCGTTTGCGATGATGCCCCGGTGATCTCTTTCCCGACGCGTGCCGGCAGACCGGACTCGACCCTCGTCAAGGCCGTCGACGTGGCCAAGGGCATCGTCCTGGAGGTGGCCGACGTGGACGAGGTCGGCGAGCACCTCGGCGCCACCGCCGAGGGCGAGCGGGTGGTCACGCACCAGTTCGCGTGCGAGCGTCCCGGCTATCCCGGGTGGCACTGGTCGGTGACCCTGACGCGCGCCAAGCGGGGCAAGGACCTGACCGTCAACGAGGTCGTGCTGCTGCCCGGCGACGACGCGATCGTCGCACCCGCCTGGGTGCCCTACAAGGAGCGGCTCCAGCCCGGCGACCTGTCACCCGGCGACCTGCTGCCCGTCGAGGACGAGGACGTCCGGCTCGTGCCGACCTACCTCGTCGGCGACGACCCCCTCGACCCCTTGATGGACGGCGACGCCAGGGCGCAGGTGCGCCGGGTGGCCGAGGACCTGGGCCTGGGCCGCACCCGGACACTGAGCCGCGAGGGCATCGACATGGCCGCGGAGCGCTGGTATGCCGGCGACGCCGGCCCCGAGTCGCCGCTGGCGAAGAGCGCGCCGGACACCTGCACGACCTGCGGATTCCTGATGCGGATCAACGGCTCACTGGCCGAGACGTTCGGCGTCTGCGCCAATGGCAACGCCAACGACGACGGCAGGGTCGTCTCGCTCGACCACGGCTGCGGGGCCCACTCCGAGGTCAAGCTTGCGCGCAAGCAGCAGCCGCTGCCGATGCCCGACCACGCCTTCGACACCCTCACCGACGACGAGTACGAGCGGATCTGAGCCACCACCAGGGACCGGGGTCAGTCCCGCTCCAGCACCCACACGGCGTAGTCGTCGACGGGGCCGTGGAGCTCGTAGCTCCCGAACCGGTGGACGACGCGTAGGCCGGCGGCCCTGAGGTCCGCCACGAACTCCTCGGCCGGGTAGGCACGGCTCCCCGCCTTCACCGCGGTGAGGTGGAAGCCGACCAACACCCGACCAGTCGGTCCGAGCAGGTCGCGTACCCGTCCGAGCACTGCTCGCTCGGTGTCCTGGCCGAGGAAGATCATCACGTTGCCGACCAGCAGCACCAGGTCGAAGGACCCGATCTCGGCGGGGTCGAGTCCGAGCGCCTCGTGGGCGAGCACCTCGAGGTCCGGGTAGGTCGCCCGCGACTGGGCGCGCAGTGCGGGGTCCGGCTCGGTCGCCACCACGCTGTGGCCGCGTCCCGCCAGCGTCGCCGAGACCCGGCCCATGCCCGAGCCGATGTCGAGGATGCGTGCCTGGCGTGGCGCCAGGACGTCCGCCAGGCGCGCCTCGCCGTCGACGTCTGCCCCCTCGGCCACGAGCCGGGCGAAGGTCTCGCCGTAGCCGCGGTTCCCCTCGCGCGCGAGCTCCCAGCGGGTCGGCGGGTGGGTCATCGGGCCGCCTGCTGCGCGGCACGCTGCTTGCGCCGGCGACGGCAGTACTCCAGGCCGCAGAGGCCCAGGCCGAACCCTGCGAGGCAGGTCCACAGCCACCAGGTGCGACCGCCGTCCTGCAACGCGCCCCAGAACGGGAGCAGGCCGACGAAACCGACCAGCCACAGGACCGTGCCGACCTCGGTGGTGCGGATGCCGTCGACGTCGAGGGGCGCGACCGGGGCCACGACGAAGGTGCGGTTGCCGATCTCGTGCTGCGTCGGCTGCTCGTCACCCAGGTCCACGCCGAGCACGCTACACGCGGGACGGGGACCTGGTGCGGGCCTCCGGAGGGTCTGCCACACTGCCGTTCCGTGACCAACGACTCGACCACCGTGACCGCCCCCCGCAAGGCCTCCGGCCTGGACGGCTTCTTCAAGATCACCGAGCGCGGATCGACCGTCGGTCGGGAGGTGCGCGGCGGTGTCGTGACCTTCTTGACGATGGCCTACATCGTCGTCCTCAACCCGTTGATCCTCGGCTTCGTGCCCGACTCGACGGGCGCCTTCCTCGGCGGTGGGAGCGGCGACGGCTCCAACCTGCCGGTGATCGCCGCCGGCACGGCCCTGGTCGCGGGAGTCCTCACGATCCTGATGGGCTCGGTCGCCAACTTCCCGCTCGCGCTCGCGACGGGCCTGGGACTCAACGCGTTCGTGGCCAACGCCATCGCCACCCGTTCGACCTGGGCCGATGCGATGGGCCTGGTCGTCCTCGAGGGCCTCCTGATCCTGGTCCTCGTGCTGACGGGCTTCCGACGAGCCGTCTTCCATGCCGTGCCCCAGCAGCTGAAGATCGCGATCTCCGTCGGCATCGGCCTGTTCATCGCCCTGATCGGCTTCGTCGACGCCGGGTTCGTGACCCGCATCCCCGACGCCTTCCAGACCACGGTCCCGGTCCAGCTCGGCAACGGCGGCACCCTGACCGGCTGGCCTGTGCTCGTCTTCGCCGTCGGGGTGGTGCTGATCGTCGCGCTGTGGGTACGCCGGGTGCGGGGCGCGATCCTGATCTCGATCGTCGCCACCGCGGTCCTCGCCTTCGTCCTCCAGGCCGTCCTGGACCTGGGCTCGGTCGCCCAGGAAGGGCCGGGCAACTGGTCGCTCAACGTCCCCGAGCTCAACGGGTTCGTCGACGTGCCCGACTTCGGCACCGTGGGTCAGTTCTCCCTCTTCGGTGCCTTCTCCTCGGTCGGTGTGCTGGCGGCGCTGCTGCTGGCGTTCACGCTGCTGCTGGCCGACTTCTTCGACACGATGGGGACGATGACGGCCATCGGCGCCGAGGCCGGGCTCAACGACGACCAGGGGATCCCGCCCCACTCGCAGCGCATCCTGATCGTCGACTCGCTCGCGGCCGTGGCCGGTGGCGCCGCGGGCGTCTCCTCCAACACCTCCTACATCGAGTCGGCCTCGGGCGTCGGCGAGGGCGCGCGCACCGGTCTGGCCTCGGTGGTCACCGGGCTGCTGTTCCTGCTGGCCACCTTCTTCGCGCCGATCGTGCAGGCGATCCCGTCGGAGGCGGCCGTCCCGGCCCTCGTGCTCGTCGGCTTCCTGATGATGCAGCAGGTCAAGGGGATCGACTGGGACGACCTCGAGATCGCGATCCCGGCCTTCCTGACCATCGTCCTGATGCCCTTCACCTACTCGATCAGCGTGGGGATCGGGGCCGGGTTCCTCTCCTACGTCCTGATCAAGACCGTCGTCGGCAAGGTCCGCGACGTGCACCCGTTGATGTGGATCGTCGCCGCGCTCTTCGTCGTCTACTTCGCCATCGCCCCGATCACGGCCTGGCTGACCTGACGGACTTCGCCCAACTGCGCAGGAGTCACCGCTGAGGCGGTGACTCCTGCGCGATTGGGCCGTTGCAACGGCATATCCGTGCAGGGGTCACCGGGGGAGCGGTGACTCCTGCAGGGCGCGGAATTGTTAGCACAGGTAATGAGTTATGCTAACTACCATGCCCACCGCCGATCTTCACACCGACTCCGGGCTCGCCTCCGAGCTGCGGGCCGCGGTGATGCGGATGCGCCGCCGACTCGCCTCCGAGCGCCACCCGGACAACGACCTGAGCATCGGGCAGATGGTCGTCCTGGGTCTGCTCGTCCGGCTGGGCGACCAGACCGCCGGTGATCTTGCGCGAGCCGAGCGGGTCCAGCCGCCGTCGATGACCCGCACGGTCAACTGCCTGGAGGCCGACGGCTACGTCGTACGTCGTGCGCACGACAGGGACGGTCGCCAGGTCGTCGTCTCGATCACCGACGCCGGCCGCACCGCGGTCCTGGCCGACCGGGAGCGCCGCGACGCGTGGCTGTCCCGCCAGCTCGCCGGGCTCACGTCGGCCGAGCGCACGACCCTGCGCGAGGCCGCGCCGATCCTCGCTCGGCTCGCGATGGCGGACTGAGGCGCACCACCCTGACCGACCGATCCGACTGAGGCACCCGAGGAGTCACCACGAGTCCCACCTTCCGCTCCCTGAGCAACCCCAACTACCGCCGCTACGCAGCCGGCGGCGTCGTGTCCAACACCGGCACCTGGATGCAGCGCGTCGCCCAGGACTGGCTCGTCCTCGAGCTGGCCGTGGGCTCCGGTGCGACCGCGCTCGGCATCACGACCGGGCTGCAGTTCCTGCCCTTCCTGCTGATGACCCCGTTCGCCGGCCTGGTCGCCGACCGGATGCCCAAGCAGCGCCTGCTGCAGCTGACCAACCTCGCGATGGCGCTGCCGGCCCTCGTGCTCGGGGCGTTGGCCGTGACCGGCACCGCCGAGGTCTGGCACGTCTACGTCCTGGCCTTCCTGCTCGGCTCGGCCTCCGCGTTCGACGCGCCGGCTCGCCAGTCGTTCGTGTCCGAGATCGTCGACCCGGTGGACCTCACCAACGCGGTCGGCCTCAACTCGGCGAGCTTCAACGCCGCGCGCCTCGTCGGTCCCGGCCTGGCCGGCCTGCTGATCGCCCTCCTGGGCGGGGGAGCGGTCGCCACCGGTTGGGTGATCGTGATCAATGCGGTGTCCTACGCCGCCCCCATCTGGTCGCTGCGTCACCTCGACGTCGCCCGCATCGACTCGCCCGACCCGGCGCAGCGCGGTCCCGGCGCGCTCCGCGAGGGCGTGGCCTACGTCCGTGCCCGACCCGACCTCATGCTCGTGCTCGGACTGGTGTTCTTCGCCGGCACCTTCGGCCTCAACTTCCAGATCACCTCCGCCCTGATGGCGACCGAGGTCTTCGACAAGGGACCGACCGAGTTCGGCCTGCTCGGCAGCTTCCTCGCGATCGGCTCGCTGAGCGGCGCGCTGCTGGCGGCGCGGCGCGAGCACGTACGCCACCGCCTCGTCGTGGGCTCCGCGCTCGCGTTCGGCGCCACGGTCGTGGTGGCCGGCCTGATGCCGACCTACCTCACGTTCGCGCTGTTGACGCCGATCACCGGACTGACCGCGCTGACCTTCATCACCAGCGCCAACACCTACATGCAGCTGCACACCGACGCCGGGGTCCGTGGTCGTGTGATGGCGCTCTACCTGATGGTCTTCATGGGCGGCACGCCCGTCGGTGCACCGATCATCGGCTGGATCGGCCACGAGTACGGCGCTCGCTGGACGCTGCTCGGCGGCGGGCTGCTCACGATCGCCGGTGTCGCGGTCTCGGCGGCGGTCTTCCTGCGCCTCGAACGGTCGCGGCGCGAGCGTGCCGGCCAGGTCGACGAACCGGCCGCAGAAGCGGCTCCCTCGGCATTTTGACCCGGTCGTAGCGCCCGAGTAGCCTCATTCCTTGTGTCTGGCACGACCAGACCCACGCGCCATGCTCGCCCACGCCGTTGCCCAGTCCCTGGGCCCAGGCCCGGCCAGCCGGCGACAGGCACGACGCAACACACCCGAGTCCGGCACAGCGCCGGGCCGAGACGAGAAGACAGAGAGAGGGAACCACCAGGTGCCCACCATCAACCAGCTGGTCCGCAAGGGCCGCCAGGACAAGGTGTCGAAGTCCAAGACGCCCGCCCTGAAGGGATCCCCGCAGCGCCGCGGCGTCTGCACGCGGGTCTACACGACCACCCCGAAGAAGCCGAACTCCGCCCTCCGCAAGGTCGCCCGCGTGCGCCTGAGCAGTGGCGTCGAGGTCACCGCCTACATCCCGGGTGTCGGTCACAACCTGCAGGAGCACTCGATCGTGCTCGTGCGCGGCGGCCGTGTGAAGGACCTTCCCGGTGTCCGCTACAAGATCATCCGCGGCACGCTCGACACCCAGGGTGTCAAGAACCGCAAGCAGGCCCGCAGCCGCTACGGCGCGAAGAAGGAGAAGTAATGCCTCGCAAGGGTCCCGCTCCCAAGCGTCCTCTCGTCTCTGACCCGGTCTACGGCTCGCAGCTGGTCACCCAGCTCGTCAGCAAGGTCCTGCAGGACGGCAAGAAGGCCGTTGCCCAGCGCATCGTCTACACCGCCCTCGAGGGGTGCCGCGAGAAGACCGGCACCGACCCGGTCGTCACGCTCAAGCGCGCGCTCGACAACGTCAAGCCCGCCATCGAGGTCAAGTCACGCCGCGTCGGTGGCGCGACCTACCAGGTCCCGATCGAGGTCAAGGCCAACCGCAGCACGACGCTGGCTCTGCGCTGGCTCGTCGGCTACGCGGCCGACCGTCGCGAGAAGACGATGGCCGAGCGCCTCCAGAACGAGATCCTCGACGCGAGCAACGGCCTCGGTGCCGCTGTGAAGAAGCGCGAGGACACCCACAAGATGGCCGAGTCCAACAAGGCCTTCGCCCACTACCGCTGGTGAGGTGGAGAGGCCGTACGACCCGCGCACCGCGGCGTGCGGCCTCTCACCCCCACAACCCCACTACCCCGAGGGACTGAGACACAGACGTGGCCGTCGACATCACCACCGACCTCAACAAGGTCCGCAACATCGGCATCATGGCGCACATCGACGCCGGCAAGACCACCACCACCGAGCGCATCCTCTTCTACACCGGCATCACCTACAAGATCGGTGAGGTCCACGAGGGTGGCGCCACGATGGACTGGATGGAGCAGGAGCAGGAGCGCGGCATCACCATCACGTCCGCCGCGACGACCTGCTGGTGGAAGGACCACCAGATCAACATCATCGACACGCCGGGCCACGTGGACTTCACCGCCGAGGTCGAGCGCTCGCTGCGCGTCCTCGACGGCGCCGTCGCGGTCTTCGACGGTGTCGCCGGTGTCGAGCCCCAGACGATGACGGTGTGGCGCCAGGCCAACAAGTACTCGGTCCCCCGCATGTGCTTCGTCAACAAGCTCGACCGCACGGGAGCCGACTTCTTCCGCTGCGTCGAGATGATGAAGGAGCGCCTCAACTCCACGCCGCTGGTCCTCCAGCTGCCGATCGGAGCCGAGGGTGACTTCATCGGCGTCGTCGACCTGGTCGGCATGCGCGCCCTGGTGTGGCGCGGCGAGACGACCATGGGTGAGGACTACGAGGTCGAGGAGATCCCCGCCGACCTCGCGGAGCAGGCCGCCGAATACCGCGCGATGCTCATCGAGACCCTCGCCGACGCCGACGACGCGATCATGGAGCGCTACCTCGAGGGCGAGGAGAACTTCTCCGTCGAGGACCTCCAGGCCGCGATCCGCCGCGCCACCCTGGCTGACCGGCTCAACCCGGTCCTGTGCGGCACCGCGTTCAAGAACAAGGGCGTCCAGCCCCTGCTCGACGCAGTCGTCGCCTTCCTGCCCTCGCCGCTCGACATCGACGGCATCCAGGGCCACTCGGTGAAGGACGAGAACGAGGTCATCGTCCGCCAGCCGTCCGACGACGAGCCGTTCTCCGGCCTCGCCTACAAGATCGCCACCGACCCCCACCTCGGCAAGCTGATCTACGTCCGGGTCTACTCCGGCAAGCTCACGGCCGGCACCACGGTCGTCAACTCGGTCAACGGCCGCAAGGAGCGGATCGGCAAGGTCTACCAGATGCACGCCAACAAGCGTGAGGAGATCGCGTCGGTCGGTGCCGGTCAGATCGTGGCCGTCATGGGTCTCAAGGACACCAAGACCGGTCACACGCTGTCGGACCCCAACAACCAGGTCGTCCTCGAGTCGATGACGTTCCCGGCCCCGGTGATCGAGGTCGCGATCGAGCCCAAGACGAAGAGCGACCAGGAGAAGCTCGGCACGGCCATCCAGCGCCTGTCCGACGAGGACCCCACGTTCACCGTCAAGGCGGACGAGGAGACCGGTCAGACGATCATCGCCGGCATGGGCGAGCTCCACCTCGAGATCCTCGTCGACCGCATGAAGCGCGAGTTCCGCGTCGAGGCGACCGTCGGCAAGCCGCAGGTGGCCTACCGCGAGACCGTGCGCAACCTCGTCGAGAAGCACTCCTACACGCACAAGAAGCAGACCGGTGGCTCGGGTCAGTTCGCGAAGGTCGTGGTCAACCTCGGCCCCAACATCGACCCCGAGACCGGCACCGGTGCCGGTTACGAGTTCGTCAACAACGTGTCCGGTGGTCGGGTGCCGAAGGAGTACATCCCTTCGGTCGACCAGGGCGGCCAGGACGCGATGGAGTTCGGCGTGCTCGCCGGCTACCCGATGGTCGACGTGATGTTCTCCCTCGAGGACGGCGCCTACCACGATGTCGACTCGTCCGAGCTCGCGTTCAAGATCGCCGGGAACCAGGCCTTCAAGGAGGCCGCACGCCGGGCCAAGCCGGTCCTGCTCGAGCCGATGTTCGCCGTCGAGGTCACCACGCCCGACACGTTCCTCGGCACGGTCATCGGCGACATCAACTCGCGGCGCGGCCAGATCCAGGCCCAGGAGGAGCGTCACGGCGACATGGTCGTCAACGCGCTTGTGCCTCTGTCGGAGATGTTCGGGTACGTTGGCGACCTGAGGTCCAAGACCTCCGGCCAGGCGTCGTACTCGATGGAGTTCGACTCGTACGCCGAGGTCCCCTCGAACATCGCCGAGGAGATCGTGAAGAAGGTCCGCGGCGAGTAGCACGGCCCCGGGCCTTCGGCGGCCAGCACCATTCCCGTTCCACACCCATGAGTTCAAGTACCAAACCCAACCAGGAGGAGCCCCAGTGGCTAAGGCGAAGTTCGAGCGGACCAAGCCGCACGTCAACATCGGCACGATCGGTCACATCGACCACGGCAAGACGACGCTGACCGCGGCGATCACCAAGGTGTTGCACGACAAGTACCCGAACCTGAACGAGGCCTCGGCCTTCGACCAGATCGACAAGGCTCCCGAGGAGCGTCAGCGAGGCATCACGATCTCGATCGCGCACGTCGAGTACCAGACCGAGGCGCGCCACTACGCGCACGTCGACTGCCCGGGTCACGCGGACTACATCAAGAACATGATCACCGGTGCCGCTCAGATGGACGGCGCGATCCTCGTGGTCGCCGCCACCGACGGCCCGATGCCGCAGACGCGTGAGCACGTGCTCCTCGCTCGCCAGGTCGGCGTGCCGGCCCTGGTCGTGGCGCTCAACAAGTGCGACATGGTCGACGACGAGGAGCTCATCGAGCTCGTCGAGATGGAGGTGCGCGAGCTCCTCTCCGAGTACGAGTTCCCCGGCGACGACATCCCCGTCGTCCGCGTTGCCGCCTTCCCGGCCCTCCAGGGTGACGAGAAGTGGGGCGAGTCGATCGTCGAGCTGATGACGGCGGTGGACGAGTCCATCCCGACCCCCGAGCGCGAGACCGACAAGCCGTTCCTCATGCCCGTCGAGGACGTCTTCACGATCACCGGTCGTGGCACCGTCATCACCGGTCGCATCGAGCGCGGCATCGTCAAGGTCAACGAGGAGGTCGAGATCATCGGCATCCGCGAGACCGCCCAGAAGTCGACCGTCACCGGTGTCGAGATGTTCCGCAAGCTGCTCGACGAGGGCCAGGCGGGCGAGAACGTCGGTCTGCTCCTCCGTGGCACCAAGCGCGAGGACATCGAGCGCGGCATGGTCGTCATCAAGCCGGGCACCACGACGCCTCACACCAACTTCGAGGCCTCGGTCTACATCCTCAGCAAGGACGAGGGCGGCCGTCACACGCCGTTCTTCAACAACTACCGTCCCCAGTTCTACTTCCGTACGACTGACGTGACCGGTGTTGTGACCCTGCCCGAGGGCACCGAGATGGTCATGCCGGGTGACAACACCGAGATGTCGGTCGAGCTCATCCAGCCCATCGCCATGGACGAGGGCCTCCGGTTCGCGATCCGTGAGGGTGGCCGCACCGTCGGCGCCGGCCGCGTCGTCAAGATCACCAAGTGATGACGGAGCCGTCCACCCTCGGGTGGCCGGCTCCGCCCAATGCCGGCACGCCGGCAAGATCACAAGTGACCGGCGCACCGCACCACCCGAGACCCCGTCTCCCGCAAGGGAGGCGGGGTCTCGTGCGTTCCCGTACGTCGTCAGGCGGCGCGGTCGGCGAGCAGCAGGCCGGCGTCCTCGAGGAGCCGCTCGACGCGCAGTCGCTCGAGGTCGAGGTCGACACCGGGTGGCAGCACCGCCAGGGCGTGGGGGACCTCGAGGCTGTCCGCCGCCTCGGCGAGCACACCGTCGTACGCCCGACGGACGCCCTCCCACTTGGCGAAGCGCATGCCCTCGCGGCCGTGGGCCGCACGCAGCCGGCGGACGTCGGCGCCGATCTGGTCGATCGGCCGGTGGAGCGGGACCAACGGCGCCGGGCGGCGGTCCGTCAGCCGCAGCACGGTGGCTCCGAGGCGACGCTGCCAGCCGTGCCAGCCGGCCCACATCCCGAACATGCACATGAGCAGGACCTGGACACCCATCCAGGTCACCACCAGCGGACCGAAGTCCCGGAGCCAGCTCATCCCTCGACGGTACGCCTGGGACGCCCCGCCGTCACCACGTCCGCGGCACCGGTCTGGTCACGGCAGGATGGGGCCATGGGGTTCACGAAGGCCGAGCTGGAGTCGTTCCGCGACGTCGAGGTCCCCGACCTGCTGCCACCGGCCGACCGGCCGCTGCGTCTCCTCTTCGTCGGCATCAACCCCGGCCTCTGGACCGCCGCCACCCAGACCCACTTCGCCCGCCCGGGCAACCGGTTCTACCCCGCGCTCCTGCGCGCCGGGATCCTCCAGCAGCCGGTCGATCCCGTCGGCCGGGATGACCGACGAGGACCGCGAGCTGTTCCGCAGCCGGGGGATCGGGATCACCAACGTCGTCGCCCGCGCGACGGCGAGGGCGGACGAGCTGACCGTCACGGAGCTGCGCGAGGGTGGCCGTCGGCTCCAAGAGCTGGTCGCGGAGCGGCGACCCGTCGTGGTGGCCGTCGCCGGCATCACCGCCTACCGATCGGCGTTCGGCGAGCGGAAGGCAACGGTGGGCGAGCAGCCCGAGCGGTGGGGCACCTCGCGCGTCTTCGTGGTGCCGAACCCGTCGGGCCTCAACGCCCACGACACCGTCGACTCGCTCGCAGCGGCGTACGCCGACGCAGCGCGGGCCGCAGGCGTGATCGGTACGTCGTGACCGGACGTTGACGGCCACCACCGATCTCAGCCGAGCAGCGCCTCCACGGCACCGCGGAACACCGACGTGTGCGCGTCGACGTCGGCCTGGGTGTGGAACGGCGAGAACAGCGACATGTTGTGGAAGGGGGCCAGCAGCACGCCCCGGTTGACGGTCCAGAGGTGGAAGAAGGCGTCGAGCTCCTCGTCGACGGCCGCAGCGGCCTCTGCGCCAGCGCGCGGGGGCGGGCAGAACCAGTACTCGGCACGGCACCCCAGCCGCTGCACGTGCCAGGGCAGGCCGTGCTCGGCGATCACGCCCTGGATGCCGTCGGTGAACGACTCGGCCAGCGGGATCGCGACGTCGAAGTCCTCCTGCCGCAGCGCGGTCGACAGCGTCGCGCGGACCGCGGCCATCGCGAGCGCCGAGCCCGACAGCGTGCCGCCGACGCCGGCCACGTCGATGTCGTGGCCGAGCATCGGACCCTCCAGCTGCGCCGCGACCTCCGCACTCATGCCGTAGGCGGCGACGGGGATGCCACCGCCGATCGGCTTGCCGATCACCACGAAGTCGGGGTCGAGGTCCCAGGCCGCGGTCGCACCGCCGGGGCCGGCGCAGATCGTGTGCGTCTCGTCGTTGACCAGCAGCACGCCGTGCCTGCGGGTGATCTCGCGGACGCCGGCCAGGTAGCCCTCGTCGGGCAGCACGATGCCGATGTTGGTCAGCGCCGGCTCCATCAGCAGGCAGGCGACGTCGCCCTCCGCGAGGCGGGAGTCGAGCGCGTCGAGGTCGTTGAACGGCACGACCGCGGTCGTCACGGACACGTCGACCTGGGGTCCGAGCGCGCCGGGCCGAGCCACGACCCGGTCGCCCGCGCGGCCGTGCTCGAGCACGCCGAGCGTCTCGTCGACCGTGCCGTGGTAGCACCAGTCCATGACCGCGATCCGCGGCCGACCCGTGAGGTGACGGGCGAAGCGCAGCACGAACCGGTTGGCGTCGGTGGCCGTCATCGCCATCTGCCAGCGGGGCAGGCCGAAGCGACGGCTGAGCTCGCCGGCGACCCAGGTCGCGTCGGTCGAGGGGAGCATCGTGGTGATGCCGCGCTCGGTGCGCTCGCGCACGGCCTCGGCGACCGCGGGCAGGCAGTGGCCGGTCATCGACCCGGTGTCGCCCAGGCACAGGTCGACGTAGTCGAGGCCGTCGACGTCGGTGAACCGGCCGCCGGCGGCCGACTCGACGAAGAGCGGGAACGACCCCGGCCACCGCGTCATCCACGGCATCGGCACGCCCGCCAGCAGGTGCTCACCCGCGGCGGACGCGAGGTGGGCCGAGGTCGGGTGCAGGTCGACGAACCGCTGCTCCTCCTCGGCGTGGAGCGCGGCCAGCCGGGTGCGGTCGACCGCCGTCGTCACGGTGCCCATCTCAGAGTGCGCTGCCGACGTACTTGGTCTCGAGGTACTCCTCGATGCCCTCGAACCCGCCCTCGCGGCCGAACCCGGACTGCTTCACGCCGCCGAAGGGCGCCGCCGGGTTGGACACGATGCCGGTGTTGACGCCGACCATGCCGAACTCCAGCGCCTCGCTGACCCGGATCACCCGGGCGTGGCCCTGCGAGAACAGGTAGGCGACCAGGCCGTACTCCGTGTCGTTGGCGCGCGCGATCGCCTCCTCCTCGCTGTCGAAGGTGGTGACCGGCGCGACCGGGCCGAAGATCTCCTCGCGGAACACCCGTGCCGAGGCGGGTACGTCGACGAGCACCGTGGGCGGGTAGAAGAAGCCCGGACCGTCGGGGATCTCGCCGCCGACGACCGCGCGGGCACCGGCGGAGACCGCGTCGGTGACGAGCTCGTGCACACCGTTGCGCGCCTTCTCGGTGATGAGCGGGCCGACGTCGACGCCCTCCTGCGTGCCGTCGCCGACGGTGAGCGCACCCATCCGCTCGGCGAGCCGGCGGGAGAACTCGTCCGCGACCGACGTGTGCACGAGGAACCGGTTGGCGGAGGTGCAGGCCTCGCCGATGTTGCGCATCTTGGCGAGCATCGCGCCGTCGACGGCGGCGTCGAGGTCGGCGTCGTCGAACACGATGAACGGGGCGTTGCCGCCGAGCTCCATCGAGACCCGCAGCAGCTGGTCGGAGGCCTGGGCGACGAGCTTCTTGCCCACCGCCGTCGAGCCGGTGAAGGTGAGCTTGCGCAGCCGCGGGTCGGTGATGATCGGCTCGCACACGCCGCCGGAGTCGGTCGTGGTGACGACGTTGAGCACGCCCTTCGGCAGGCCGACCTCCTCGAGCAGCGCGGCGAGCGCGAGCATCGTCAGGGGCGTCTCGTGGGCCGGCTTGACGACCATCGTGCAACCGGCGGCGATGGCAGGCCCGATCTTGCGGGTGCCCATCGCGAGCGGGAAGTTCCAGGGCGTGATCATCAGCGTCGGCCCGACCGGGCCCTTCATGGTGATCAGCCGGGTGTTGCCGGCGGGTGCCTGCGCGTAGCGGCCGTGGATGCGCACCGCCTCCTCGGAGAACCACCGGAAGAACTCGGCGCCGTAGGCCACCTCGCCCTTCGCCTCCGCGAGCGCCTTGCCCATCTCGAGCGTCATCAGCCGACCGAAGTCGTCGGCGCGCTCGGTGAGCAGCTCGAAGGCGCTGCGCAGGATCTCGCCGCGCTTGCGTGGCTCGGTCGTACGCCACTCGAGCTGGGCGTCGGCGGCTGCTGCCAGCGCGCGCTCGCCGTCGGCCGGCGTGCCGTCGGCGATGCTGGTCAGCACCTCGCCGGTGGCCGGGTTGCTGACCTCGAAGGTGGCGCCGCCGCTGGCGTCGACCCACTCGCCGCCGATGAACAGCTGGGTCGGGACGGTCTGGATGAGGGACTGGTTCTGGTCGGCCATCAGTCCACCTTGCCAGCGCCGGACGAACGGACGGCGGCATCGAACGCCGCCTCGAAGATGTCGAGCCCCTCGCTGAGCAGGTCGTCGCCGATCGCGAGCGGGGGGAGGAAGCGGAAGACGTTGCCGAAGGTGCCACAGGTGAGCGTCACCAGGCCCTGTGCCGAGCACGCCCGGTGGACGGCACCGGCGAGGGCGGCGTCCGGCGTACGACCGGGGCCGTCGCTGACGAGCTCGACCGCCAGCATCGCGCCGCGGCCGCGGATCTCGCCGACGCGGTCGGGGTGCCGGTCGGCGATCGCCCGGAGGCGCGGGACGAAGGCGGCCTCGATCGCGCGGGCGCGGGCCGGGAGGTCCTCGGCCTCCATCGTCTCGATGGCGGCGAGCGCGGCCGCGCACGCGACCGGGTTGCCGCCGTAGGTGCCGCCGAGGCCGCCGACGTGGACGGAGTCCATCACCTCGGCGCGACCGGTCACCGCCGCGAGCGGGAGGCCACCGGCCATGCCCTTGGCGGTGGTCACCAGGTCGGGCACGACGCCCTCGTGGTCGCAGGCGAACCAGTCGCCCGTGCGTGCGAAGCCGGTCTGGATCTCGTCGGCGATGAAGAGGATGCCGTTGTCCCGGCACCACTCGGCGACGCGGGGGAGCCAGCCCGGCGGCGGCACGATGAACCCGCCCTCGCCCTGGATCGGCTCGATCAGGACGGCGGCGCACTGGTCCTCGCCCACCTGTGCGTGGACGGTGTTGACGAAGGCCTCGAACGCCTCGTCGGCGCAGGCCTCGGCGCCGCCCGGCCAGCGGTAGGGGTAGGCCATCGGCGCGCGGTAGATCTCGCCGGCGAAGGGCCCGAAGCCGTGCTTGTAGGGCATGTTCTTCGCGGTCAGCGCCATCGTCAGGTTCGTACGCCCGTGGTAGGCGTGGTCGAAGACGACGACCGCGTCGCGGCCGGTGTGGTGGCGCGCGACCTTGACCGCGTTCTCCACCGCCTCGGCGCCCGAGTTGAAGAGCGCCGAGCGCTTCTCGTGGCTGCCGGGAGTGAGCTCGGCCAGCTTCTCGCAGACCTGGATGTACTCCTCGTAGGGCGTGACCATGAAGCAGGTGTGGGTGAAGTCGGCGACCTGGCGCTGCACTGCCTCGACGACGCGGGGAGCGGCGTTGCCGACGGTGGTCACGGCGATGCCGGAGCCGAAGTCGATGAGCTGGTTGCCGTCGACGTCGCGGAGGATGCCGCCGCCGGCCTGCTCGACGTACACCGGCAGCGTCGTGCCGACGCCGGCGGAGACCGCCGCGACCTTGCGGGCCTGGAGCTCCTGCGAGCGCGGGCCGGGGATCGGTGGCGAGGATGGTCGCGAGGATGCGGTCCTGCGGCGTTGTCGGAGGAGCGGGGGAGGAACGTCATGGGGTGTCGGTCCTCCATTCCCCACGGGGATCCGTACCCCTCGGGCTTCGGTGCGGCGAGCAGGTCGAGGAAGGGCTTCGGGGGAAGCGCCTCCGGGCCGAGCACGCCGGTGCCCGACCAGGTGCCGTCGGCGAGCAGCTCCAGCGCGACGACGGGGTTGATCGCGGTCTGCCACACGACGCACTGGGCGCCGTAGTCGCGCATCGAGTCGGCGTTGTCGACCACGTGGTAGAGGTACGTCGACCGCGGCGCGCCGTCCTTGCCGGTGCCGGTGACGAAGAGCCCGGCGCAGGTCTTGCCCTCCATCCGCGGCCCGATCGTGGCGGGGTCGGGCAGGCACGCGGCGACGACGTCGCGCGGCGAGACCTGGACGCCCTTGACGGTGACCGGCTCGGTCGAGTCGAGGCCCAGCGTGTGGAGGGTCCGGAGGATCGTGATCATCTCCTCGCCCAGGCCGTACTTGAACGTCACCCGGTCGGCGTCGACCCAGCGCGGCATGAGGAGCACCTCCTCGTGCTCGACGTGCACGCACTCGACCGGGCCGATGCCGTCGGGGAACTCGAACACCTCGGGCTCGGAGAACGGCGGCAGGGTGAAGAAGCCCTTCTCCAGGTCGCCGCCGGCGCGCTCGCGCTCCCACACCACGGGCGGGTTGAGGCACTCCTCGATGATCGTCCACATCGAGAAGCCGGGCGCGAAGACCTCGTTGCCGTCGTCGTCGCGGATCACCAGGTTGGCGCCGTCGCGGGTGCCGAGCTCGTCGATGTGGTCGAAGAGCTCGTCGGCCGCGTAGCGCGCGAACACGTCGGACAGGCCGGGCTCGACGCCGATCCCGAGCAGCGCCAGGCGGCCGGCCGACTCCCACTCGCCGGCCCGGGCGAACTGCTCGTCACCGAGCTTGACCCCGACCTGCTCGTAGGGCCGGTCGGGGTGGCGCACCGACAGGCTCATCGCCATGTCGAGGTAGTTGGCGCCGGCCGCGAGCGCGCCGCTGAAGATCGGCATCACGAACCGCGGGTCGACGGCGTTGAAGACGTGCGTGGCACGCACCTCGCGGGCGAGGGCCGCCACGGCGTCGGCGTCGGACGCGTCGACCTGCGCGGCGGTGAAGCGCTCCTCGCCCGCACGCCGTCCGGTGGCCGCGGCGACGGTGTTCTCGGCGCGGCCGAGGTCGTAGTCGGCGACGACCCAGGCCTCGAAGAAGTCGCGCTCGACCGCGATCCGGGCCGCGGCGTCACCGACGCCCCCGGCTCCGACCATCAGTACGCGCATCGGCTCGGGCATGGTGCTCCTTGCTGTGTGGGTGGTGCTCAGTCCTTGAGCCGGTTCGCCCGCAGCGAGCCGACGACCTGCGCGCCGACGACGAGCAGGACGGCGAGCACGAACATCGAGAAACCGATGACGTTGGCCTCGGCGGGGATGCCGCGGCGGGAGGCGACGTAGACGAACTTGGGGAACGTGGACTCGTTGCCCGAGACGAAGTTGGTGATGATGAAGTCGTCGAAGGACAGCGAGAACGCCAGCATCGCGGCGCCCGCGATGCCGGGCAGGATCAGCGGGAAGGTGACCTTCCAGAAGGTCTGCATCGGGCTGGCGTAGAGGTCCTGCGCCGCCTCCTCGATCCGTGGGTCGAGGGACTGGATCCGGGCCTTGACCGTGACGACCACGAAGCTCAGGCAGAACATGATGTGGGCGAAGACGATCGTGGTGAAGCCCAGGCTGAGCCCGATGTTGGAGAAGCCCTGCACGAAGATCGTCAGCAGCGCGGCACCCATCACGATCTCGGGCGTGGCCATCGGCACGAAGATCAGCACGTTGCTGGCCGCCTTGCCGCGGAAGCGGTAGCGGACCATGGCCAGCGCCATGAGGGTGCCGAGCACGGTCGCGACGAGCGTGGAGATCGCGCCGACCTGCAGCGACGTCACCAGCGAGCCGCAGACGCCCGGCACGCCGCAGGGGTCCTGCCAGTGCTTCCACGTGAAGCCCTGCCACACGATGTTGGTCTTGCCGTGGTCGTTGAACGAGAAGGCGAAGGTGTAGGCCACCGGCAGGAAGAGGTAGAGCAGCACCAGGATCGCGGACAGCATCGCGAAGTGGTTGGCCAGCCAGACCTGCGCGCGCTTGGCCGCGGAGGGCCGGTAGGGGGTCGTGGTCGCGGTCGTCATCTCACACCAGCTCCTCGGTGCCGAAGCGGCGGACGTAGAGGAAGACCATGACGAGGATCGCGGCCATCAGGGTGAACGAGAGGGCGGCCGCGACCGGGTAGCCGCCGGGGACGGCGAGGAACTGGTCGTTGATGACGTTGCCGACCATCTTCCCGCGCTGGGGGCCGAGCAGCTCCATGTTCACGAAGTCACCTGCCGCCGGGATGAAGGTCAGCAGCGTCCCGGCGAGGACACCGGGCATCGACATCGGCAGGGTCACGGTGCGGAACGTGGTGAAGCCGTTGGCGTAGAGGTCGCCTCCGGCCTCGATCACGCGCGGATCGGCGCGCTCGAGCGAGGCGTAGATCGGCAGCACCATGAACGGCAGGAAGTTGTAGGTGAGGCCCGCGACCACCGCGAGCGGCGTGTTGATGATGTTGCCGCCGGGCAGCAGGTGCAGGAAGTTGAGGGTGCCGGCGACCCACCCCTCGTCGGCGAGGATCTGCGACCACGCGAAGGTGCGCAGGATGAACGAGGTGAAGAACGGCGCGACGACGCAGATCATCATCAGGTTGCGCCACTTGCCGGCCTTGAACGCCATCGCGTAGGCCAGCGGGTAGGCCACGACGAACGCCAGCAGCGTGGCGAGGCCGGCGTAGAGGAACGAGCGCGCGAAGTGCGGCGCGTAGTCCGTCAGCGCGCTGGCGTAGTTCTCGAAGTTGACGTCGCGGTAGTAGTAGCCGGGGAAGCCGGGATAGCGGCTCTGCAGGCTGACCGCCGCGAGCTGCACGAGCGGCAGGACGAAGAAGACCCCGAGCCACAGCGCGCCCGGGAGCAGCAGGAGGTACGCCGTCCAGCTCCGCTTCGTCGCCTCCGGTGCGGGTGCCGCCGGGGTGACGTCCGGGTCGCCGGCGACGTGGGCCAGGGCGCTCACTGGTCGTCCACGGGGACGCCGAAGGCGTGGCCGGGGTTCCAGGTCAGCCACACCTCGTCCCCGGGCCGGAGGTCGAGGGGCTCGACGTCGAGGTTCTGCTCGTAGCAGCTCCACGTGGTGCCGCTCGGCATGTCGACGAGGTAGCTGGTGGCGACGCCGAGGAACGACACGTCGCGCACCACGCCCTTGACGTCGTTGCCGGCGCCGTCGGGCTGCGTGCGCGAGACGGTCACCTTCTCGGGACGTACGCCGAACAGCACCTCGCCCTCGTGCACCTGCGAGCGCGACTTGAGGATCTTCACCGGCGTGCCGAGGACGTCGGCGACGATGTGGTCGCCGTCGGTGTCCTTGATGGTGCCGACCCCGGTGTTGGCCTGGCCGAGGAAGTTCGCGACGAACCGCGTGAGCGGCAGGTCGTAGAGCGCAGCGGGTGCGCCGAGCTGCTCGATGTGGCCCTTGTTCATCACCGCGACGGTGTCGGCCATGGTCATGGCCTCCTCCTGGTCGTGGGTGACGTGGATGAAGGTGAGGCCGACCTCGGTCTGGATGCGCTTGAGCTCGACCTGCATCTCGCGACGCAGCTTGAGGTCGAGGGCGCCGAGCGGCTCGTCGAGCAGCAGCACCTCCGGGTGGTTGACCAGGGCGCGGGCCAGGGCGACGCGCTGCTGCTGGCCACCGGAGAGCTGGGCCGGCTTGCGGCCGGCGAACTGCGTCATCTGCACCAGCTCGAGCGCCTCGTCGGTGCGCGTCGCGGCGTCCTTGTCCTTGCGGCGCTTGGGCCCGAACGCGACGTTGTCCTTGATGGTCAGGTGCGGGAACAGCGCGTAGGACTGGAACACCGTGTTGACCGGGCGCTCGTAGGGACGCGAGCCGGTCAGGTCGGTGTCACCGATCATCACCCGGCCGGCGGTGGGCTGCTCGAGCCCGGCGATCATCCGCAGGGTGGTGGTCTTGCCGCAGCCGGAGGGGCCGAGCAGGGCGAAGAACGAGCCACGGGGGACGTGCAGGTCGATGTCGTCGACGGCGGTGAAGTCGCCGAAGGCCTTGGTCACGCTCTCGAGCTGGAGGTCGCCGCTCGCCTCGCGGAATCCGGCCATGTCAGTTCCCCATCACCTTCGTGGACCAGAGGTCGGCGAACTCGATGTCCTCGTCCGCGTCGAGCACGCGGAACGCCTGGATGTTGTTCTCCGCGATGTAGTCGGCGGTCGGGAAGATGAAGGGGCTCTCGGCCAGGTCGGGGTCGATCTTCTCCATCTCGGCCTGCGCGCCGTCGACGGGACAGACGTAGTTGACCCAGGCGGCGACCTGCGCGGCGACCGCCGGGTCGTAGTAGTAGTCCATGAGCTTCTGGGCGTTGGAGCGGTGCGTCGAGGTGATCGGCACCATCATGTTGTCCGACCAGAGCGTGCCCCCGGACTCGGGGATGGTGAAGGTCCAGTTGGGGTCCTCGGTGTCGTAGGCGAGGACGAAGATGTCGCCGCTCCACGTGATGCCGGCGACGGCGTTGCCGCTGGTGAGGTCCTCCATGTAGGAGTTGCCCTTCACCTTGCGGATGTAGCCCTCCTCGATCTTCTGCTCGATGAAGTCGAGCGCGCTCTCGAACTCCGCCCTGCCCCAGTCGCTGTCGATGTCGACGCCCTGGGACTGCATGACGAGGCCGGCGGTGTCGCGGAACTCCGAGAGCACCACGATCCTGCCCTTGAGGTCGTCGGCCCAGAGGTCGTCGAGCGACTTGAGCTCGCGGCCGACCTTCTCCTTGTTGTAGCCGATGCCGGCGAAGCCGCTCTGCCAGGTGATCGAGTGCTGCCGGCCGGGGTCGAAGGACACGTCCTTCAGCGGCTGGAGCAGGTTGTTGACGACGTTGGGCATCTGGATCAGCTCGAGCGGCTGGCAGAGCTGGTCGCGGATCACGCGTGCGGCCATCCAGTCGGTCAGGGTGAAGATGTCGCGGTCGATGCTCTGGCCGGCGCGGAGCTGCGGGCCGACCTTGGCGTAGTAGGAGTCGTTGTCGTCGACGTCCTCGCTGTAGCTGACCTCGATCCCGGTCTGCTGCATGAAGGCGTCGAGCGTCGGGGACTTCGTCTCCTTGCCGTTCATGTCGAGGTAGGCCGTCCAGTTGGCCCACTTGAGGATCTTCTCGGAGTCCGACACGTCGGTGGGCAGCTTGACGGCTGCCGGCCCACCGGTCGGCGGCTTGGGCGGCGCGCAGGCCGACAGGGCGAGGCCGGCGCCCGCGGCGGCGCCGGTGCCCAGCAGGGCCCGTCGGCTCAGGCCGCCGGAGGCGGCGACGACAGCTGCCGCCTCGGGGGAGAGGTGGCGTCGCGAACGGCGCGGGATGGGTGTCATCAGTGGTAGTCCTCCGTCAGCCCCGAGTCGGTCCGTGATGGTGCGGTGGTGCGGTGGTGCAGTGGTGCGGTGCTCGCTCGTCAGCTCTCGATGTTCGCCATGACGTGCTTGATCCGGGTGTAGTCCTCGAAGCCGTACATCGACAGGTCCTTGCCGTAGCCGGACTTCTTGTAGCCGCCGTGCGGCATCTCGGCCACGAGCGGGATGTGGGTGTTGATCCACACGCACCCGAAGTCGAGCGCCCGCGACATCCGCATCGCCCGGCCGAAGTCCTTGGTCCACACCGACGACGCCAGGCCGTAGTCGACGCCGTTGGCCCAGCGGACCGCCTCGTCCTCGTCGGTGAACTTCTGCACGGTGATCACGGGGCCGAAGATCTCGTTCTGGATCGCCTCGTCGTCCTGGCGGAGCCCCGACAGCACGGTCGGCTCGAGGAAGTAGCCGTCGCCCAGGTCCGTACGCCGGTTGCCGCCGGCCGACACGGTGGCGTGGGACGGCAGGTTCTCGATGAACCCGCTGACGTGGGCCAGCTGACGCTTGTTGTTGACCGGACCGAAGAGCGCGTCCTCGTCGTCGGGCAGCCCGACCGGGGCGGAGGTGCGGGCGTAGTCGGCCAGCGCTGCGACGAAGTCGTCGTGGATGCCGGGCGCCACGAGCACGCGGGTGGCGGCCGTGCAGTCCTGGCCGGCGTTGAAGTAGCCGGCGATCGCGATGCCCTCGACGGCCGCCTCGATGTCGGCGTCGTCGAAGACCACGACGGGCGCCTTGCCGCCGAGCTCGAGGTGCACGCGCTTGATGTTCGGTGCCGCGCTCGCGGCGACCTCGGCGCCCGCGCGCACGGACCCGGTGATCGCGACCAGGCTCGGGGTCGGGTGCTCGACGAGCAGCCGACCGGTCTCGCGGTCGCCGGTGATGACGTTGAGGGTGCCCGCCGGGAGGAACTCCGAGGCGAGCTCGGCCAGCCGCAGGGTGCTCTCGGGCGTGGTGTCGCTCGGCTTGAGGACGACGGTGTTGCCGGCCGCCAGCGCGGGTCCGATCTTCCACACCGCCATCAGCAGCGGGTAGTTCCACGGCGTCACCTGGCCGACGACGCCGATGGGCTCGCGCCGGACCCACGAGGTGTGGCCCGCCATGTACTCGCCGGCCGCCTTGCCCTCCAGGACGCGGGCCGCGCCGGCGAAGAACCGGAGCTGGTCCACCATCGGCGGGATCTCCTCGCTCGCGGTGAGCGCCTTGATCTTGCCGGTGTTCTCCGACTCGAGGGCGATGAGCTCCTCGGCGTGCGCCTCGATCGAGTCGGCGAACTTCAGCAGCGCCTGCTGGCGCTCGCTGGGCGTCGTACGACCCCACTCGGCGAACGCCGTGTCCGCGGCCGCGTAGGCGGCGTCGACCTCCTCGCCACCGCTGACCGGGGCGTGGGCCACGACCTGGCCGGTCGCGGGGTTCACCACCTCGCTGGTGGCACCGGCATCGGCGTCGACGTAGGCACCGCCGATGAAGTTGCGCAGCGTGCGTGGGCTGGTCACGGCAAACGTCCTCCCGGTCGGGTGCGGTCAAGGGAGAGTAGGCCGCGAACCGGGCTTGTCGCCATAGTCTGCCGCCACAATTCTGCGGTAATCGCGGAATTAACGGGCTGGAAACACGGATTCCGCGATCTACGGCTTGCCTTTTGCCTCGTCGTCCCTCCACCATGGGCGCATGAGCGCGCGCAGCGGGGTGGGACTGTCATGACCGAGGGACCCGTACGCCTCGACGCGACCGCGAAGCGGATCATCGAGCTGCTCCAGGAGGACGGCCGGATCTCCTACGCCGCGATCGCCAAGGCGGTCGGGCTGTCGGAGGCCGCCGCGCGTGCCCGGGTCCAGAAGCTGCTCGACTCCGAGATCATGCAGGTCGTCGCGGTCACCGACCCGACCCAGGTCGGGTTCACCCGGCAGGCCATGATCGGCGTCCGCACCGAGGGCGACCCGATGCGGGTGGGCGACCGCCTCGCGGAGGTGCCCGAGGTCGACTACGTCGTCACCACTGCCGGCAGCTTCGACCTCCTCGTCGAGGTGGTGTGCGAGGACGACCCGCACCTGCTCGACGTCATCCGCCGAGTCCGTGAGCAGGAGGGCGTGCTCTCCTCGGAGACGTTCGTCTACCTCAAGCTCAACAAGCAGCACTACAACTGGGGAACACGATGAGCCAGTCATTCGACGAGTCCTTCGACTACCAGGCCGCCGGGCGCGACCACCTGTGGTTGCACTTCACCCGCCACTCGACCTACGAGAACGGCGGCGAGATGCCGCTCATCGTCAAGGGCGAGGGACACAAGATCTGGGACAGCCACGGCCGCGAGTACATCGACGGCCTGGCCGGCCTGTTCGTGGTCCAGGTGGGCCACGGTCGCGAGGAGCTGGCCGAGGCGGCCGCCAAGCAGGCCAAGGAGCTGGCCTTCTTCCCGCTCTGGTCCTTCGCGCACCCGAAGGCCGTCGAGCTGGCCGACCGCATCGCCAAGATGGCGCCCGGCGACCTCAACCGCGTCTTCTTCACGACCGGCGGGGGTGAGGCGGTCGAGTCGGCCTGGAAGCTGGCCAAGCAGTACTTCAAGCTCACCGGCAAGCCCAACAAGCACAAGGTCATCTCGCGTGCCGTGGCCTACCACGGCACGCCGCAGGGAGCGCTCTCCATCACCGGCATCCCGCCGCTGAAGGAGATGTTCGAGCCCCTGGTCCCGGGCGCGCACAAGGTGCCCAACACCAACTTCTACCGCCGCCCCGACTACCTCGGTGACGACGAGAAGGCCTTCGGCCGCTGGGCCGCCGACCGGATCGCGGAGGCCATCGAGTTCGAGGGCCCCGACACCGTCGCCGCGGTGTTCCTCGAGCCGGTGCAGAACGCCGGCGGCTGCTTCCCGCCGCCGCCCGGCTACTTCGAGCGGGTCCGCGAGATCTGTGACGAGTACGACGTGCTGCTGGTGTCCGACGAGGTCATCTGCGCGTTCGGCCGGGTGGGGGAGATGTTCGGCGCGGCCGAGTTCGGCTACCAGCCCGACATCATCACCTGCGCCAAGGGCATGACCTCGGGCTACTCGCCGATCGGCGCGATGATCGCGAGCGACCGGCTCTTCGAGCCGTTCAAGTCCGGCACGACGGCGTACGCCCACGGCTACACGTTCGGCGGCCACCCGGTGTCGTCCGCGGTCGCGATGGCCAACCTCGACATCTTCGAGCGCGAGGGCCTCACCGACCACGTCGCGCAGAACGCCCCGGCGTTCCGCTCGACCCTGGAGAAGCTCTACGACATCCCGATCGTCGGCGACGTGCGCGGCCACGGCTACTTCTACGGCATCGAGCTGGTGAAGGACCGCGAGACCAAGGAGACGTTCGACGACGCCGAGTCGGAGCGGCTGCTGCGCGGCTACCTCTCGGGCGCGCTGTGGGAGGCCGGGCTCTACTGCCGCGCCGACGACCGCGGCGACCCGGTCATCCAGCTCGCGCCGCCGCTGATCATCGGCCAGACCGAGTTCGACGACATCGAGCAGCGGCTGCGGTCCGTCCTCACGGGCGCCCTCGCGCACCTCTGATCGCCGATGTGCGTGCGTCCGGCACGCCGGGCGAGAATCAGCGCGTGAACGACGTACGCCCTGCCCGCCCGCACCACAAGCTCACCGAGGACGGGCGCCGGATGCGCGAGGTCCTCTCCTACTCGCGTCGCGGCAGCCGGTTCACCCCTCGCCAGGCCGAGTCGTGGGCCGCGCACCAGGCGGACTGGGTGATCCCGGAGGAGGCCGTCGACCGCGCGGACTTCTCGCTGGCCGAGCGGTTCGGGCGCGAGGCGCCGCTGATCCTCGAGATCGGGTCGGGCATCGGTGAGGCGACCGCGGTCCTCGCCGCGGCGCGCCCGGACCACAACGTCCTGGCCCTCGACGTCTGGCTGCCGGGCATCGCCGACTCGCTGTGGCGGGTGGCCGAGGCGGGCGCGGACAACGTGCGGTTCTGCTCCGTCGACGCCGTCTGGACCCTCGAGCACCTGATCGCCCCCGACAGCCTCACCGAGCTCTGGACCTTCTTCCCCGACCCGTGGCGCAAGACCAAGCACCGCAAGCGCCGTCTGGTGAAGCCGGCCAACGCCGCGCTCGCCTCCTCGCGCCTCGTGCCGGGCGGGGCGTGGCGGCTGGCCACCGACTGGGCCGACTACGCCGACCAGATGCGCGACGTCCTCGACGCCGAGCCGACCCTCGAGGGCGGCCCCGTCGAGCGCTGGGCCGAGCGCCCGGTCACCCGCTTCGAGCGCAAGGGCGTCGACGTCGGCCGCGACATCGCCGACTTCTGCTACCGCCGCGTCAGCTGACGCTCGGGTCGAGGAGGGCGAGCTCCTCGTCGACGTAGGGGTCGTGCTCCCCGATCGCGTCGAGCTCGGCCTTGAGGGCCAGCTGCACCTGGCGGGCCCGGTCGACCTCACCGAGGTGGCGCAGCGACCAGCCGACCATCCACCGCGCGACGCGGGTGCGGGCCGGGTCGCCGATGCGTTCGCGTGCGGCGAGCGCCTCCTCGAAGGCCCCGAGGGCGGCCGCGTGGTCGCCGGCGTCCGCATGCTCCATACCGATGTTGTTGAGCAGCGAGGCGTCCCAGTCCCGGGCCGCCGGCTCGGTCGCCGCGCGCGCCCTGACCAGCGCCGCGTGGTGCGCGGCCAGCCGTTCGGCCGGGTCGGCCACGAGCGCCACCATGTGGAGCGCGTCCACGGCGAGCTCCTCGAGCCCGGCGGCCTGCGCCTCGGCGGCCGCGGCCTCGAAGTGCGTGCGCGAGCCCGCCTCGTCGCCGGCCGAGCGCAGCAGCCGGCCGCGCTCGAGGGCGACCCGCGCCCGTCCCTCGGGGTCGGCGGGTGCCAGGGCGTCGAGGACGGCTCGCCCGTCGTCGTACCTCTCCTGCAGGCCGAGCGCGCGTGCCACCTGCGTGAGGGCGTACGTCGCCAGCGGCTCGTCCGCGGTCGCCGCGAGCCCGCGGAACCGCTGCTCGCTGGCTGCCGCGTCGTCGAAGTCCCAGAGCTCGCGGAGGTCGACCGTCATGTCGGCAGGGTAGGCCCGGCACCGGCTCGAGGTCGGCGCGCTCGCACGGCACCGACGCTCGCGCCTATCCTCGGAGCCGTGCGGACGACCGGGGGTGGGGGAGCGGTGCTGGCGGTCGTGGTGCTGCTCGCCACCGCGTGCACGACCTCCGGCCGGGCCGACGGGCCGGACCAGCCCACGACGGCCACGGCGTCCACGAGCCCGGACGCCACGACCGCCCTCCGCGAGCGCTGCCGCTCCGCCATCCCGGAGGACGCGCCGCTCGAGGCCGTCGCCCTGGAGGGCGCCACCGGCGGCGATCTCGAGGCTGCGCGCATCGGTCCCGCCACCAACGAGCGGGTCGCGGTCCTGCTGCCCCAGATCAGCGGGTTGTGCGGCTGGGGCAGGTGGGCTGCCGCCGCCGAGGACGAGACCGGCCTCACCTCGCTGCTGGTCAACCCGTGCGGCTACGGCGAGTCGGTGTGCACCGACGAGGAGGACGCCGATCCGCTCAACGAGGTCGCGGCCGCGGTCGCGATGGCCCGCGACGACCTCGGCGCCGAGCGGGTCGTGCTGCTCGGCACGTCGATGGGCGGTTCGCTGACGGTGATGGCGGTCGCCGCCGGCGCGGACGTCGACGCCTGGGCCGACGTCTCCGGACCGGCCGCGTGGGACGGAGCACGGCTGGCCCCGCTCGCACCCTCGCTGACCCCGAACGGCCTCGTGGTGATGGCCCCGAGCGACGGGCAGGACGCGTACGACGACGCGGAGGCGCTCGCCGACGCCGCCGGCGTACCCTTCGTCCCGGGCCGCAACGGTCACGGGTGGGACCTGCTGGTGAACCCCGTGAACGGCTCCGTGACCCGGATCGGACGTCGTCTGACGGTCCTCGCGACGGGCCGCTGACGCCCACCGCCATTCCGATTTGGTGTGTGCGTGCGGAGTCTGCCAAGATGTTCCGGTTGCTCCGGCGGGTCGCCAGGGCACGGCACACCTTGACTTCTGAATCGCGTCTCCTCGATCGAAACAGTCGTCTGCGTGCGCCGCACCGGATCAGAACCTTGATCGGAGACCCGACCAGATCCGACAACCGTCGGGTGCCATCCAGAGCAGTACCGCCTCCGGAAACGGGGTCGTATCGCGAGTAACCAGCGCGACACGCCCGACCGCGGGGGTCGGAGGATGGCGGAGAAACAGGCGGTGCTCGCCCAACGGGGGCTGAGCGCCGAAACAGACCAGGCGTACGAGATCGAAGAGGACACGGACCTATGGCGGGACAGAAGATCCGCATCAGGCTCAAGGCCTATGACCACGAGGTGATCGACACCTCGGCGCGGAAGATCGTGGACACCGTCACCCGCACGGGTGCGAAGGTCGCCGGCCCTGTGCCGCTGCCGACCGAGAAGAACGTGTACTGCGTCATCCGTTCGCCCCACAAGTACAAGGACTCCCGCGAGCACTTCGAGATGCGCACCCACAAGCGCCTCATCGACATCATCGACCCGACGCCTAAGACCGTCGACTCGCTGATGCGTCTCGACCTGCCTGCCGGTGTCGACATCGAGATCAAGCTCTGAGGCTGAGATGACCAACACTTTTGAGCGCAACGCGAAGGGTCTGCTGGGCACCAAGCTCGGCATGACCCAGCTCTGGGACGAGAACAACCTGGTCGTCCCCGTGACCGTGATCGCGGCGAGCACCAACGTGGTGACCCAGATCCGCCAGCCCGAGGTGGACGGCTACAACGCCATCCAGATCGGCTACGGCGAGATCGAGGCCCGCAAGGTGAACTCCCCGGAGGCCGGTCACTTCACCAAGGCCGGGGTGACCCCGCGTCGCCACGTGGCCGAGATCCGCACCGCCAACGCCGCCGCGTACACCGTGGGCCAGGAGCTCGGCGTCGACACCTTCGCCGCCGGCGAGGAGATCGACGTCACCGGCACCAGCAAGGGCAAGGGCTTCGCCGGTGTCATGAAGCGTCACGGCTTCCACGGTGTCTCCGCCTCGCACGGTGCCCACCGCAACCACCGCAAGCCCGGCTCGATCGGCGCCTGCGCCACCCCGGGTCGTGTCTTCAAGGGCACGCGCATGGCTGGTCGCATGGGTAACGACACGGTGACCACGCAGAACCTGACGGTCCACGCCGTCGACGCCGAGAAGGGCCTGATCCTGCTCAAGGGTGCCGTTCCCGGCCCCCGCGGCGGACTCGTCGTCCTGCGCTCGGCCGCCAAGAGCACCGTGAAGGAGGCCTGAGCATGGCTGTCAAGACCATCAAGGTCGACCTCCCCGCCGAGATCTTCGACGTCGAGGTCAACATTCCCCTGATCCACCAGGTCGTCGTCGCGCAGCAGGCTGCCGCGCGTCAGGGCACGCACGCCACCAAGACCCGCGCCGACGTGCGCGGTGGTGGCCGCAAGCCCTACAAGCAGAAGGGCACCGGCCGCGCCCGCCAGGGCTCGACCCGTGCGCCGCAGTTCGCCGGCGGTGGCGTCGTCCACGGCCCGCAGCCGCGCAGCTACGACCAGCGGACCCCCAAGAAGATGAAGGCCGCCGCCCTGCGCGGTGCCCTCTCCGACCGGGCCCGCAACGGCCGGGTGCACGTCGTCGACGCGCTGGTGTCGGGCGACACGCCCTCCACCAAGTCCGCGCTGGCCTCGCTCATCACGCTGACCGACCGCGTGGGCTACCTCGTGGTGCTCGAGCGCTCCGACGCGATCACCTGGCTCTCGCTGCGCAACGCGCCCGAGGTCCACATCGTCGCCGTCGACCAGCTCAACACCTACGACGTGCTCAACTCCGACGACGTGGTGTTCACCCAGGGCGCCTACGACGCCTTCGTGGGTGGCGTGTCCGCCGCCCCGGCCAAGGCCGAGACGAAGACCGAGAAGCCCGCCGCTGCGAAGGCCGAGAAGAAGGCCGAGCCGAAGACCGAGGCCAAGGCCGAGGTCACGGCGTTCGCCGACGTCCCGGCCGACGACGAGTCCGACGCCCCGGCCCTGCCGAAGGGCGCCAAGGCCCCGCTGAAGAGCGGCAAGGCCCCCAAGGGCTACGAGGTCAAGGGCAACGCCGACTCGGGCAAGTACCACGAGCCCGACGGCCAGTGGTACGACGCCACCGAGGCCGAGTTCTGGTTCAAGAGCGCCGAGGACGCCGAGGCCGCTGGCTTCGTGCGTGCCGGTGGTCCGAAGGAGGACGACAAGTGAGCACCCTGCACAAGGACCACCGCGACGTCCTGATCGCGCCGGTCGTGTCGGAGAAGAGCTACGGCCTCCTCGACGCCAACAAGTACACCTTCATCGTCCACCCGGACGCCAACAAGACCGAGATCAAGATCGCGGTCGAGAAGGTCTTCGACGTCAAGGTCACCTCGGTCAACACGATCAACCGCCAGGGCAAGACGCGTCGCACCCGCTACGGCGTGGGCAAGCGTCCGAACACCAAGCGCGCGATCGTCAGCCTCGCCGAGGGTCACCGCATCGACATCTTCGGAGGTCCGGTCTCCTGACCGGGCTCCTGACTAGGAACTGACTATGGCAATCCGCAAGTACAAGCCGACCACCCCGGGCCGTCGTGGCTCGTCCGTGGCCGACTTCGTCGAGATCACCCGGACCACGCCCGAGAAGTCGCTGACGCGTCCGCTGCCCAAGAACGGCGGCCGCAACAACCAGGGCCGCATCACCACCCGTCACAAGGGTGGCGGTCACAAGCGCGCCTACCGCATCATCGACTTCCGTCGCTACGACAAGGACGGCGTGCCGGCCAAGGTCGCTCACATCGAGTACGACCCCAACCGCACCGCCCGCATCGCGCTGCTGCACTACGCGGACGGCGAGAAGCGCTACATCGTGGCCCCCAAGGGCCTCGTGCAGGGCATCGCGGTGGAGTCCGGCCCCAACGCCGACATCAAGCCCGGCAACAACCTCCCGCTGCGCAACATCCCGGTCGGTACGACCATCCACTGCGTGGAGCTGCGTCCGGGTGGCGGCGCCAAGATCGCCCGCTCGGCCGGCAACTCGGCCCAGCTGATCGCCCGCGAGGGAAGCCGCGCGACGCTCCGCATGCCTTCGGGCGAGATGCGCTTCGTCGACGTGCGCTGCCGCGCCACGATCGGTGAGGTCGGCAACGCCGAGCAGTCCAACATCAACTGGGGCAAGGCCGGCCGCATGCGGTGGAAGGGCGTCCGCCCGACCGTCCGTGGTGTCGTCATGAACCCGGTCGACCACCCGCACGGTGGTGGTGAGGGCAAGACGTCCGGTGGTCGCCACCCCGTCTCCCCCTGGGGCAAGCCCGAGGGCCGTACGCGCAAGCGCAAGGCCAGCGACTCCCAGATCATCCGTCGTCGCAAGTCCGGCAAGGGTAGGAAGTAACCGACATGCCTCGCAGCCTGAAGAAGGGCCCCTTCATCGACGACCACCTTCAGAAGAAGGTGGACGCCGAGAACGAGAAGGGCAGCCACAACGTCATCAAGACCTGGTCGCGCCGGTCGATGATCGTGCCCGACATGATCGGTCACACCATCGCCGTGCACGACGGTCGCAAGCACGTCCCCGTCTTCGTGACCGACTCCATGGTCGGCCACAAGCTCGGGGAGTTCGCCCCGACCCGCACCTACCGCGGGCACGTCAAGGAAGACCGGAAGGGACGCCGTCGATGAGCACCACCGAGCGCAGCCGCACCAGTGCGCGCCGCAGCACGTTGCTCGGCGACCAGCCGGGCGCCTACGCCAGCGCACGCTACGTGCGGATCACCCCGATGAAGGCCCGCCGTGTCGTCGACATGGTCCGCGGCCTCCAGGTCGACGAGGCCCTGACCCTGCTGCAGTTCGCGCCGCAGGCCGCCTCCGAGACCGTCTACAAGGTGCTGGAGAGCGCCGTCGCCAACGCGGAGACGACCGAGGGCCTCAACCGGGCCGACCTGGTCCTCTCCGTCGCGATGGTCGACGAGGGCCCGACGATGAAGCGTTGGCGTCCGCGTGCCCAGGGCCGTGCGACCCGCATCAACAAGCGCACGAGCCACATCACCCTCGCGGTGCAGCCGGCCGAGTCGTCACCGCGCCGGGCAAGAAGGCCCGCGCCTCCAAGAACGGAAAGGGTGCCTGATGGGCCAGAAGATCAACCCGAACGGGTTCCGCCTGGGCATCTCCACCGACCACAAGAGCCGTTGGTACGCCGACAAGCTCTACAAGTCGTACGTCGGTGAGGACGTCGCCATCCGCAAGCTGCTCTCCAAGGGCATGGAGCGGGCCGGCATCTCCAAGGTCGAGATCGAGCGCACCCGCGACCGCGTCCGGGTGGACATCCACACCGCGCGTCCCGGCATCGTGATCGGTCGCCGTGGCGCCGAGGCCGACCGCATCCGCGGCGAGCTCGAGAAGCTCACCGGCAAGCAGGTGCAGCTCAACATCCTCGAGGTCAAGAAGCCCGAGATCGACGCGCAGCTGGTCGCCCAGGGTGTCGCCGAGCAGCTCGCCGGTCGCGTGCAGTTCCGCCGTGCCATGCGCAAGGCCATGCAGACCTCGATGCGCTCGGGTGCCAAGGGCATCCGGATCCAGTGCTCGGGTCGTCTCAACGGCGCCGAGATGTCGCGCACGGAGTTCTACCGCGAGGGCCGCGTGCCCCTGCACACGCTCCGCGCCGACATCGACTACGGCTTCTACGAGGCCAAGACCACCTTCGGTCGCATCGGCGTCAAGGTCTGGATCTACAAGGGCGAGGTCGCCGGCACCCGTGCCGAGCGCCAGGCCCAGCAGGCCGCCCGCGCCGGTGCCCCCGGTCGCGGCGGTCGCCCCACCACCCGTGGCGCCGACCGCCCGAGCCGTGGCACGCGCGGCGACCGCGCGCCCCGCACCGAGTCGACCGAGGCTCCGGCCGAGGCCGCTCCGAGCACCGGACAGGAGGGCTGACCTCATGTTGATGCCCCGTCGCGTCAAGCACCGCAAGCAGCACCACCCCAAGCGCACCGGTGTCGCCAAGGGCGGCACGTCGCTGGCGTTCGGTGACTTCGGCATCCAGGCGATCGAGGGTCACTACGTGACCAACCGACAGATCGAGTCGGCCCGTATCGCCATGACCCGTCACATCAAGCGTGGTGGAAAGGTCTGGATCAACATCTACCCGGACCGCCCGCTGACCAAGAAGCCTGCCGAGACCCGCATGGGTTCCGGCAAGGGTTCCCCCGAGTGGTGGGTGGCCAACGTCAAGCCCGGCCGCGTCATGTTCGAACTCTCCGGCGTCGACGAGGTGACTGCTCGCGAGGCCATGCGCCGCGCGATGCACAAGCTTCCGATGAAGTGCCGGTTCATCTCCCGTGAGGCCGGTGAATTCTGATGGCTACCAAGCTGAACGCCCACGAGCTCGACGAGCTCAACGCCACCGACCTGGAGGCGAAGCTGCGCGAGGCCAAGGAGGAGCTGTTCAACCTCCGGTTCCAGGCGGCCACCGGCCAGCTGGACAGCCACGGCCGGCTGCGCGTGGTCAAGAAGGACATCGCCCGCATCTACACCGTGGTCCGCGAGCGCGAGCTCGGCATCCGCACCACGCCGGGCACCAACGAAGAGGCGAAGGCATGAGCGAGAACACTGCGACCCAGTCCGTCCAGCGCAACCAGCGCAAGACCCGCGAGGGTCTCGTCGTCAGCGACAAGATGGACAAGACCATCGTCGTCGCCGTCGAGGACCGCGTGAAGCACGCCCTCTACGGCAAGGTGCTGCGCAAGACCTCGCGCCTCAAGGCGCACGACGAGAGCAACCAGTGCGGCATCGGCGACCGGGTCCTGATCATGGAGACCCGTCCGCTGTCCGCCACCAAGCGCTGGCGCCTCGTCGAGGTCCTCGAAAAGGCCAAGTGACCCATCGGCGGGGTGAGCCCCGCTCGCCCCGCCCGGTCCCGGCAGACACACAGAACCCCACCAGTTCGGCCAGGCTCCCACCCCGCGAGGGTGTGAGAACCAGCTCGACAACCAGGAGAAATCAATGATCCAGCAGGAGTCGCGACTCAAGGTCGCCGACAACACCGGTGCGAAGGAGATCCTCTGCATCCGTGTTCTCGGTGGCTCTGGCCGTCGCTACGCCGGCATCGGTGACGTCATCGTCGCCACCGTCAAGGACGCGATCCCCGGTGGCAACGTCAAGAAGGGCGACGTCGTCAAGGCCGTGGTCGTACGCACCGTCAAGGAGCGTCGCCGCGCCGACGGTTCCTACATCCGCTTCGACGAGAACGCCGCCGTCATCCTCAAGACCGACGGCGAGCCGCGCGGCACGCGCATCTTCGGCCCCGTGGGCCGCGAGCTGCGCGAGAAGCGCTTCATGAAGATCATCTCGCTCGCCCCGGAGGTGTTGTGAGAGATGGGTAAGCACATGAACATCAAGAAGGGCGACACCGTCAAGGTGATCGCCGGCAAGGACAAGGGTGCCCAGGGCAAGGTCATCACGGTGCTCCGCGAGGAGGACCGCGTGATCGTCGAGGGAGTCAACCTCGTCAAGCGCCACACCAAGTCCGTCCAGCAGACCGGCACGACCGGCGGCATCATCACCCGCGAGGCCCCCATCCACGTGTCCAACGTGATGCTGGTCGAGGGTGACGGCGTCACCCGCATCGGGTTCCGCCGCGACGAGGTCACCAAGCGCCGTCCCGACGGCTCGACCTACTCCGCGACCCGCTCGGTCCGCGTGTCCCGCAAGACCGGCAAGGAGATCTGAGATGGCCGAGACCACCAACGAGATTCCTCGGCTCAAGACCCGCTACCGCGAGGAGATCCTCCCCGCGCTGCGCTCTGAGTTCGACATCGCCAACGTCATGCAGGTCCCCGGCCTGACCAAGATCGTGGTCAACATGGGTGTCGGCGAGGCTGCTCGCGACTCCAAGCTGATCGAGGGCGCCATCCGCGACCTCACCGCGATCACCGGCCAGAAGCCGGCCGTGACCAAGGCCCGCAAGTCCATCGCGCAGTTCAAGCTGCGTGAGGGCATGCCGATCGGTGCGCACGTCACGCTGCGCGGCGACCGCATGTGGGAGTTCCTGGACCGCCTGCTCTCGCTGGCGCTGCCCCGCATCCGCGACTTCCGCGGCCTCTCGCCGAAGCAGTTCGACGGGCGCGGCAACTACACCTTCGGTCTCACCGAGCAGGTCATGTTCCACGAGATCAACCAGGACAAGATCGACCGGTCGCGCGGTATGGACATCACCATCGTGACCACCGCCACCAACGACGACGAGGGGCGCGCGCTGCTCAAGCAGCTCGGCTTCCCGTTCAAGGAGAACTGACATGGCGAAGACTGCGCTCAAGGTCAAGGCCGCCCGCAAGCCGAAGTTCGCTGTCCGCGGCTACACCCGCTGCCAGCGCTGCGGTCGCCCCAAGGCCGTCTACCGCAAGTTCGGCCTGTGCCGGATCTGCCTGCGGGAGATGGCCCACCGCGGCGAGCTGCCCGGCGTCACCAAGTCCTCTTGGTAACCACCTTCTCCTGGTAATCACCTCTCAACACGTTGCAGGTCCCCCGGCCGCGAGCCTGGGGAAACCACGACGAGAAAGAACACACATCATGACGATGACTGACCCGATCGCAGACATGCTCACGCGTCTGCGCAACGCCAACCAGGCGTACCACGACGTGGTGTCGATGCCTTACAGCAAGATGAAGGCCGGCCTCGCGGAGATCCTCAAGCAGGAGGGCTACATCACCTCCTACGACGTCGCGGACAACGTCACCGCCGAGGGCGAGCCCGCCGTCGGCAAGACGCTGACCGTCACGCTCAAGTACGGCCGCAACCGGGAGCGCTCGATCGCGGGTGTCCGCCGCATCAGCAAGCCCGGCCTGCGCGTCTACGCCAAGAGCACGAACCTGCCCAAGGTCCTCGGTGGCCTCGGCGTCGCGATCATCTCGACGTCGCAGGGACTGCTGACCGACCGCCAGGCGAACCAGAAGGGCGTGGGCGGCGAAGTCCTCGCCTACGTCTGGTGACCCGGACCTACTGAGACCAGGAAGAGAGAGAAGCATGTCGCGTATTGGCAAGCTCCCCATCGCGGTCCCGTCCGGCGTCGACGTCGCGATCGACCAGTCGCTGGTGACCGTCAAGGGCCCCAAGGGCACCCTGTCGCACACCATCGCCGCGCCGATCACGATCGCCAAGGGCGAGGACGGCATCCTCGAGGTGCAGCGTCCCGACGACGAGCGCAACAGCCGCTCGCTCCACGGCCTGACCCGCACGCTCATCAACAACATGGTGGTGGGCGTCACCGAGGGCTACGAGAAGAAGCTCGAGATCGTCGGCGTGGGTTACCGCGTCCTCCCCAAGGGCCCGACGCAGCTCGAGTTCCAGCTCGGCTACTCGCACCCGATCATCTTCGACGCCCCCGAGGGCATCACCTTCACCGTCGAGGGCCCGACCAAGCTCGGTGTCGTCGGCATCGACAAGCAGCTCGTCGGAGAGGTTGCGGCCAAGATCCGCAAGCTCCGCAAGCCTGAGCCCTACAAGGGCAAGGGCGTGCGCTACTCCGGCGAGCACATCCGCCGCAAGGTCGGAAAGGCCGGTAAGTGACATGGCGATCTCGCTGAGCAACAACAAGCACACGGCGACCCGTGTCCGCGCCCGCCTGCGCCGCCAGGCGCGTGGTCGCAAGCGGATCAACGGCACCACCGAGCGTCCGCGCCTGGTGGTCACCCGGTCGGCGCGTCACATCACCGTCCAGGTCGTCGACGACCTGGCCGGCGCCACCCTGGCGTACGCCTCCTCCATGGAGGCCGACGTCCGCACCGCGGGCGGCGACAAGACCACGCAGGCCAAGAAGGTCGGCGAGCTGGTTGCTTCGCGTGCCAAGGCCGCGGGGATCGAAGGCGTCGTCTTCGACCGCGCCGGCAACAAGTACCACGGCCGCATCGCGGCCCTCGCCGATGCCGCCCGGGAGGGCGGATTGTCCTTCTGATCGCGCTCGTCGCGAGAAGAGAGAGAACCTAGATATGGAGCACATCTCATGAGCGGAGCCCAGCGCGGACAGCGCAGCGGTGGCTCGGGTGACCGTCGCGGACGCGACAACGGTCGTGGCCAGGCTGAGAAGTCGGTCTACATCGAGCGCGTCGTCGCGATCAACCGTGTCGCCAAGGTCGTCAAGGGTGGTCGACGCTTCAGCTTCACCGCCCTCGTGATCGTCGGCGACGGCGACGGCATGGTCGGCGTCGGCTACGGCAAGGCCAAGGAAGTCCCGGCGGCGATCGCCAAGGGTGTCGAGGAGGCCAAGAAGCACTTCTTCAAGGTCCCCCGCATCCAGGGCACGATCCCGCACCCGGTGCAGGGCGAGAAGGCCGCAGGCGTCGTCCTGCTGCGTCCCGCCGCCCCCGGTACCGGTGTGATCGCCGGTGGCCCGGTGCGCGCGGTCCTCGAGTGCGCCGGCATCCACGACGTCCTGAGCAAGTCGCTCGGCTCGTCCAACCAGATCAACATCGTCCACGCGACGGTCGAGGCCCTCCGCATGCTGGAGGAGCCCGAGCAGGTCGCGGCCCGCCGCGGCATGCGCGTCGAGGACGTCACCCCGGCCGCGCTGCTCAAGGCGCGCGCCGAGGGTCAGCTCGAGGCGACGGCAGGAGCGCAGCAGTAATGGCTCAGCTCAAGGTCCAGCAGAAGCGCGGAACGGTCGGCCTCAAGGCCAACCAGCGCGAGACGCTGCGCTCGCTCGGTCTCAAGAGGATCGGCGACGTCGTCGTCAAGGAAGACCGCCCGGAGATCCGCGGCATGGTCAACACGGTCCGTCACCTCGTGACGGTTGAGGAGGTGGAGTGACATGACGCTCAAGCTGCACCACTTGCGTCCCGCTCCGGGAGCCAAGACCGCCAAGACCCGCGTGGGTCGCGGTGAGGGCTCCAAGGGCAAGACCGCCGGCCGCGGTACCAAGGGCACCAAGGCGCGCTACCAGGTTCCGGTCGCCTTCGAGGGTGGCCAGATGCCGATCCACATGCGCCTGCCCAAGCTGAAGGGCTTCAAGAACCCCTTCCGCGTGGAGTTCCAGGTCGTCAACCTCGACCGCCTCGGCGAGCTGTTCCCCGACGGTGGCTCGGTGACCGTCGCCGACCTCGTGGCCAAGGGTGCCGTCCGCAAGGGCCAGCCCGTCAAGGTCCTCGGTCAGGGCGACATCTCGGTGGCCGTCCAGGTCAGCGTCGACGCGTTCTCGTCCTCCGCCAAGGAGAAGATCGAGGCCGCAGGCGGCACCACGACCGTGGCCTGAGGCTCGCCTCGGATCCACGATCAACGCTCATCCGGTGAAGGCCTGGCCGCACAGTGGGAACTGTCGGCCGGGCCTTCGTCGTTACCCTCATCATGGGAGGGAAGCCGGTCGCACCCCGACTGTTAGGCTTCCCCGGGCCTCTCGCCGTACGACGGTGAGTGCCTCTCGCCGCCCGCCGATCCCGGCTGGGCACCCGAACGAAAGAGGAACCAGTGCTAGGCGCGTTCGCCAACGCTTTCCGGACTCCGGACCTGCGGAAGAAGCTGCTGTTCGTCCTGTTGATCGTCACGATCTTCCGGCTCGGATCGCAGGTCCCGACCCCGGGTGTCAACGTGGCCAACGTCCAGGCCTGCATCAGCCAGCTCGAGGAGGGTGGGCTCTACAGCCTCATCAACCTCTTCTCCGGTGGTGCGCTGCTCCAGCTCACCATCTTCGCGCTGGGGATCATGCCCTACATCACGGCCTCGATCATCCTGCAGCTCCTCGTCGTGGTGATCCCACGCCTCGAGGCGCTGAAGAAGGAGGGCCAGGCCGGCCAGGCGAAGATCACCCAGTACACGCGCTACCTCACGCTCGGCCTCGCGGTCCTGCAGGCGACCGGCATCGTGGCGCTCGCGCGCAACGGCGCGCTGCTCCAGGGCTGCACGCGCGACCTGCTCCACGACAACAGCACCTCGACCTTCCTCGTGATGGTCGTGACCATGACCGCCGGCACCGCGGTCATCATGTGGCTCGGTGAGCTCATCACCGACCGCGGCATCGGCAACGGCATGTCGATCCTCATCTTCACCCAGGTCGTCGCGACCTTCCCGGCCTCGCTGTGGAGCGTCCAGACGTCCAAGGGCTGGGTCGTCTTCGGCATCGTGATGGTGATCGGCCTGATCCTCGTGGCGGGCGTCATCTTCATCGAGCAGGCGCAGCGCCGCATCCCGGTGCAGTACGCCCGCCGCATGGTCGGCCGCAAGATGTTCGGCGGCAACTCGACCTACATCCCGCTCAAGGTCAACCAGGCCGGCATCATCCCGGTCATCTTCGCCTCGTCGCTGCTCTACCTCCCGGCGATGGCGGTGCAGTTCAACCCGGAGAGCAAGAACCCGGTGCTGGACTTCATCGGCACCTACCTCGTCGGTGGCGACCACCCGCTCTACATGATCGCGTACTTCCTGCTGATCATCTTCTTCACGTACTTCTACGTCTCGATCACCTTCAACCCTGTCGAGGTGGCGGACAACATGAAGAAGTACGGCGGCTTCATCCCCGGGATCCGGGCGGGCAAGCCGACCGAGGACTACCTGTCCTACGTCCTGTCCCGCATCACGTTCCCTGGAGCTCTCTACCTCGGCCTGATCTCGCTGGTGCCGCTCATCGCGTTCGCGATGATCGAGGCCAACCAGAACTTCCCGTTCGGTGGCACGTCCATCCTCATCATGGTCGGCGTTGCGCTCGACACGGTGAAGCAGATCGAGAGCCAGCTCCAGCAGCGCAACTACGAAGGATTCCTGAAGTAGATGAGACTGATCCTCATGGGCCCGCCCGGCGCGGGCAAGGGCACCCAGGCCCGGTTCGTGGCCGAGCACTTCGGGGTGCCTGCGATCTCCACCGGCGACATCTTCCGCGCCAACGTCTCGCAGGGCACGCCGCTCGGCGTCGAGGCCCAGCGCTACATGGACGCCGGCGAGTACGTCCCCGACGAGGTCACCAACCGGATGGTCCGCGCCCGGATCGACGAGCCCGACGCCGCGCCCGGCTTCCTGCTCGACGGCTACCCGCGCACGCTCGACCAGGTCGAGGAGCTCGACGGGATGATCGCGCACACCGGCCACTCGCTCGACGCCGCCGTGGTGCTGACCGTCGACGCCGAGGAGCTCGTCCAGCGCCTGCTGCAGCGGGCGCAGACCGACGGCCGCGCCGACGACACCGAGGACGTCATCCGGCGCCGCCAGGAGGTCTACACCGAGCAGACGGAGCCGCTCATCGGCGTCTACCGCGAGCGCGGCCTCCTCGTCGAGGTCGACGGGATGGGCGAGGTCGACGAGGTCACCCAGCGCATCTTCGACGCGCTCGACGACATCCCGCAGAGCTGACCTGAGACGGGTTCGCAGCAGATGGGCTTCCGGGACCGCGGTCTCGAGATCAAGACGCGCGACCAGATCGACCTGATGCGGGTCGCCGGCCGGCTCGTGGGGGAGACCCTCGAGCTGCTCCGAGCAGCGACCCGACCGGGCGTGACGACGCTCGAGCTCGACACGCTCGCCGAGACCAACATCCGCGACCACGGCGGCATCCCGTCGTTCAAGGGCTACAGCCAGCCGCCCTTCCCGGCGACGATCTGCGCCTCGGTCAACGACGAGGTGGTGCACGGCATCCCCGGGTCGCGGACGCTGGTCGACGGCGACATCATCTCGATCGACTGCGGCGCCATCGTGGCGGGCTGGCACGGCGACGCGGCGATCACCGTCCCCGTCGGCGAGGTCGGCGACGACGTACGCGAGCTGCTGCGGGTCACCGAGGAGTCGCTCTGGCGCGGGATGGCCGCCGCCCGCCTCGGCGGCCGGGTCACCGACATCAGCCACGCGATCGAGACCTACGTCCGCTCGCAGGGGCGCTACGGCATCCTCGAGGACTACACCGGGCACGGCATCGGCACCGAGATGCACATGGCGCCCAACGTGCCCAACTACGGCCGGCGCGGTCGCGGCCCGGCGATCGTCGAGGGCCTGGCCCTGGCCGTCGAGCCGATGGTCACGCTCGGCAGCAAGGACACCGACCTGCTCGAGGACGAGTGGACGGTCGCCACCGTCGACGGCTCGATGGCCGCGCACTTCGAGCACACCTTCACCGTCACTCCCGAGGGCTCCTGGGTGCTGACCGCGGTCGACGGCGGGGAGGCCCGGCTCGCCGAGCTCGGCGTCCCATTCGGCGGACGCTGAGCCGCCGAAGTCGCGGCGCGGACGCGCCTCGTGACAGAATGAGGGTACAGGAGGGGAGTATTCCCACGCAGTGGTGTCGTCAGCACGGCTGTCCGCGCGAGCGGGGCCCGGTGCCACTGGCTCGGCAGTTCGGGTGCGAGCGGAAGAGACCTCCGGCGTCCGTGTGCTGCGCGGACGCCGCACTCACCCCCACCGCTAGGAGCACACACGTGGACGTCCCCACCTGGGTCTGGATCGCCACCGGCGTCGTGACCGTCGCCATCTTCACCTTCGACCTCTTCGTCGTCGGCCGCCGGCCGCACGAGCCGAGCATGAAGGAGTGCGCGACCTACCTCTCGATCTACGTCGGCCTGGCCATCATCTTCGGCATCGGCGTGTGGATCACCTGGGACCACCAGCACGGCCTGGAGTTCTTCTCCGGATGGTTGGTGGAGTACTCGCTCTCCATCGACAACCTCTTCATCTTCATCATCATCATGGCGAAGTTCGCCGTGCCCAAGGAGCTCCAGCAGTACGCCCTGATGATCGGCATCGTGATGGCGCTGATCATGCGCGCGATCTTCATCGCCGTCGGCGCGGCCGCGATCGAGAACTTCAGCTGGGTCTTCTACCTCTTCGGCCTCTTCCTGGTCTACACGGCGTTCAAGCTGGCCAGGGAGGGCGGCGAGGACGAGGACGACGAGTTCGAGGAGAACAAGCTGGTCGCGTTCGTCGAGAAGCGCTTCCCGGCCACCTCGGAGTGGCACGGTCGCGAGCTGTTCCACTCCGACGCCGGCAAGCGGATGATCACGCCGATGTTCATCGTGATCATCACCCTCGGCACGACCGACCTGCTGTTCGCGCTCGACTCGATCCCGGCGATCTTCGGCATCACCAAGGAGCCCTACCTGGTGCTCACGGCCAACATCTTCGCGCTGATGGGCCTGCGCCAGCTCTACTTCCTCATCGGTGGCCTGCTGCAGCGCCTGATCTACCTCTCCTACGGCCTGGCGTTCCTGCTCGCCTTCATCGGCGTCAAGCTCTTCTTCCACGCGCTGCACGAGAACGAGCTGCCGTTCATCAACGGCGGCGAGCACCTCGACTACCCGTGGCTCGAGATCCCGATCTGGCTCTCCCTCGTCGTCATCGTCGCCACGCTGGCCGTGACCGCCGCCCTGTCGCTCTTCGTCTCGGGACGGATGACGCCGGAGGCGCAGGACGCCGCCACCGGGCCGCGCCGCGACTGGGAAGACGACTAGCAGGTTCCGCTCAGCAGGTGGAGGCGACGCGTCGTACGGCGTCCGCGTCGGCCGTGGTGAGGGGCAGGTCCCACGCCACGGCGACGCGGACGTAGCGGCGTACGTAGTCGCAGTGGGAGCGCCGCCACGGCGGCAGCCAGTCGGCGGGACCGTCGGCCTCCTTGGCCTCGTTGGTGCGCGCCGACACGGCCAGCAGCTCGAGGCGTACGTCGTTGGCGAAGGCGATCCGCTTGCGCAGCGGCCACGCCCAGGCGCCGCCGTGCCACGCGCGGGCCAGCGGGTAGACGTGGTCGATCGAGATGTAGTAGCCGTCGTCGCGCCACGTCATCCGCTCGCCCGAGTAGGGGTCGCGCAGCCGGGCCTCGTAGATCCGGCAGCGAGATCCCCAGCGCATCTCGATGTCCTTCATCTGCATGAGCAGGACGTCCTCGCGGGTGGTGCACCCGTTGTGGCCCTTGGGGCCGGCGTGGTCGTCGGTCCACGGCTCGCCGAAGACGCACCCGCCGGGGTCGCAGTCGCGGTCGTAGCCGGGCTGGTAGTCGATGTCGTCGACGATCCGGGCCCGCCCGAGCAGGTCGAGGATGCGCTGCTCGTCCGGACTCGTGCGGTGCGTCCCCGCCGCCTGTGCCGGGGTCGCACCCGACACGGCCAGCACCAGCGGTGCAGGCTGCGACGGCCAGCCGCCTCAGGTGACGCACTGGCTGACCTGCGGCGAGTTGTCGGACCCGCGGGTCATCCGGAGGTCGAGGCAGACCGGTTCGTCGGTGCGCAGCAGGAGCTGCTGCTTGGTGGTCCGCCCGTAGTCGTCCGTGTCGTCGCGGTGGTAGCTGAACGAGTCGCCCGGCTCGGTCGGGACCGGCGGGTTCCACTCGAACAGCACGCCCCGCGGCGTACGCCGTCCGGTGAGGGTCGGGGCGGACGTCAGCACGTCGGGGACGACGTCGCTCGGCACCTGCGACTCGGTCGGCACCACGACGCCGGGGTCCTCCTCGCGGCCGTTGCCGCCGAAGACCAGGAAGCCGACGACCAGCGCCACGACGAGCGCACCGATGCCCGCCCAGACGAGGCCGGACACCGAGGAGGGCTCGTCGTCCTCCGCGACCTCGGGAGCGATGTCCTGTGCGGCGATCCGGCGCGGGCCGCTGGCCGAGATGACCGTCACCGGCTTCATGGCGGTGGCGTCCTCGAGCGCCTCCGGCACCCCGGGCGAGGCCACGGAGGCGTCCGGGCGGTCGCCCTCCACCGCGACGGCGGTGCGCGACCAGCCGGCCGCCGACTCGATGCGCTGGAGCGCGCGGGCGAGCTCGAGCGCGCTGGTGGGCCGGTGGTCGGGGCGCTTGGCCAGGCACTGCTGCAGCAGCCGGTCGAGGGCGGGCGGCACGTCGGGACGCTGGGTCGCCGGGGGAGCGGCGTGCAGGATGCGCGCGCTGAGCGCCCGCGTGGAGTTGTCGCCCGACGGGATCGAGAAGGGCGAGCGGCCGACGAGCAGGTGCCAGATGGTGGCGCCGAGGGAGTAGACGTCGGAGGCCACGGACCCGTTGGAGCGACCGTCGAGGAGCTCGGGCGGCGACCACGGGTAGGAGATCCGCACGTCGTTGTCGCCCTCGACGTCGGCCATGTGGCCGGCGATGCCGAAGTCGGTGAGCGCGGGCTCGTGATAGCTGGTGACCAGGACGTTGCTGGGCTTGATGTCGCGGTGCAGGATGCCCGAGCGGTGGGCGGTCTCGATCGCGCTCGCGAGCTTGATCCCGGTGGACACCGCGTCGACCGGCGCCATCGGGTTGGAGCGCACCCGCACCCCGAGGTCGGGCGGCGGGCAGTAGCGCATGACGAGGAACGGCCGCCCGCCCTCGGCGGTGACGCCGGCGGTGATCACCGAGACGATGTAGGGGTGGTCGGCCAGGCGCGCCATCGCGTTGGCCTCGGCGGTGAAGAGGTACTTCTCGCGGTCGGTCAGCGGGACGTCGGGTCGGACGACCTTGACCGCGACGCGCTGGCGCGGCCACTGCTGCTCGTAGAGGAAGACGTCGGCGAAGCCGCCGCTGCCCAGGTGCTCGATGAACGCGAACCCGGGGATGACCGGGGCGCTCACCGGGCAACCGCCCCCGTCTCGAAGCGGACGGCGTAGACCTGCGCCAGGTCCAGGACGGTGCCTGGTTCGAGGACGTAGGCGTCGCGCGGCCGCATCCGCTGCGGGTCGCGCCCGGGCGGGGCGATGGTCGTGCCGCCCCTGCTGTCGAGGTCGCGCGCCACGACGTCCCAGCCGTCGAGCTCGATCTCGAGGTGTCGGCGCGAGACGAACGAGTGGTCCCGCGGCAGGTGCACGAGGTGGGGCCAGTCGGTGCTGCCGTCGGCGGGCGCGGGCTTGCGGCCCAGCACGACGCCGCGGTCGAGCGGCACGACCTCGCCGGTCGGCAGCCGCAGCCCGCCCAGCGGCGGCCGCTCGACGCGGCGCGGCTCCTGCGGCGCGACGCGCTGGTGGCACACGCGGCACTGCGGGGACGCGGGCGGCGTCAGGTGGCCGAGGGGACAGCTGACCGCCAGGACGGTCGGTGCGGTGCTGTGGGACAGGTGGGCCGGCCGGATCGTGGTCGCGCCGTCGTGGTCGTCGTGCGGGCCCGAGGACCTCGGCGTCGGCCGTCGGAGCCGAGTGCGGCTCGGACGCCGTACGGATCGTGGTGCGCGTGCCCTCCTCGATGCGCGCCGCGAGCAGCGGGTCGGGCTCGGAGGTGTCCCGCGCCGGACCGGTGTCGTCCACGGGCGGGCGGATCCGGTTGCGCGGCGGGGGACCGTCAGGTCCCTTGGCCGCGAGGATGGACGCCGGGATGCCGTCGATCATGCCGGCCGCGGGCTGCGGCGCCTCGGACTCCTGCGCCACGGGCGCCGGAGCGACGCGGGCCGAGATCGGCGTGAGCTCGACCCGCTGGGCGGCGACCACGCCACCGACGAGCCGGCGGGTGGTGGCGAGCTCGCCGGGGTCGTTGCCGCCGTCGAGGCTCAGCACGCGGGCCGGTCCGGCCATCCGCACGTGACCGGACCCGCGCGAGAGGGTGGTCGAGGCGCCGGAGGTGAAGTCGACGACCGCCAGTCCGGGCGGATCGCCGTCGAAGGCCTTCTCGACGATCGCGAGGACCCGCTCGACGACGCCTGCGCCCGAGGGGGCGGTCATGGACAGCACGTCCCAGATCTCCTGGACGACCTGCTCGTCATCCGGGTCGGTGAGCAGCACCCAGTGGGCACCACTGCCCATCAGCACACCAGCCCCACTGGTGTACCGCGCATCGACGATCAACGTCGGCTCCCCTCGTACGCGCCCACACCACCATCATCACCCATCACACCAGTCCGGCGCACGCGGTCGCGACTTGTCGGATGCTCGTCTCCCTACATACTGTCCTCTCGGATGACTGCGGTGGGCGCACGTCATTCGTGTGGCCAAGGGGGAATTGGCGTGGCGCGTGCGACCTTCGTGCGACGGCACCGGGTGGGCATTGCCTCCGGGGTCGCGCTGGCGATCGCTTCCGCCGCCGTGGTGGCGTACGCCGTCACCGCGAGCGGCTACAAGAAGCACGAGGCCGAGCTCAACGACGGCGGCATCTGGGTCGTCAACGGCAAGAAGGGCTGGTCCGGCCGGCTCAACAAGCCGATCAACCAGCTCGACGGCGTCGTCCCGGGCGAGGACGGCAAGACACGGCTCGACGTCGTCCAGGACGGAGCCTCGGTCGTCACGCTGGACCTGAACTCCGCGCGCGGCCAGGCGATCGAGACCAGCCGCCTGCAGCTGCAGGACGGCGGGTCGGCTGCCGTCCCGGCCGCGGCGTCGGTCCGGATGGGTGGCGGCACGCTCGCCAGCGCCGACCCCGAGACCGGTGACGTGTGGGCCGTCCGCTACGACGACGAGGTCGGCAAGCCCCTCATGAGCTCGCTCGACAGCCAGTCGGAGGCACTCGCCGAGGCCGGCGAGGACGCTGCGCTGGCCGTCAGCCAGGCGGGCACGATCGTCGTGACGTCGGCTGCCGACGGCACGGTGACGACCGTCGACCCCGACGGCCCGGGGTTCGGCAAGCCGGTGACGACCGACCTGCCGGGTGACGCGGGCCAGGTGAGCGACGTGACCACGGTGGGGGAGCGCGTCGTCACCCTCGACGCCGACTCCGGCGTGCTGCGCGTGCTCGACGGGGCGACCGCCTCGGTGCCCGCGGGCAGCGTGCTCCAGCAGTCCGGCCCGTCCTACGACGCCGTCCTGGTGGGTGCCGACGACAGCCTGCTCAGCGTCGACCTCGAGTCCGGCGACATCACCACGATCACCTCGACCTACTCCGGCACCCCCGTCCGGCCCGTACGCCTCGGCCCGTGCGTGTTCGGCGCGTGGTCGGGCGGGCTCGGTGCGGTCGCGACGCAGTGCGGGTCGCAGCCGATCATGGAGGACACCCTCGGCGGCAACGCCACCAGCCTCGCCTTCCGCGTCAACCGCGGCGAGATCGTCCTCAACGACGCCAACAGCGGCTCCGTGTGGGACGTCGAGCAGGACCGCCCGATCAACATCGACAACTGGGACGCGTTCACGTCGAAGAAGCAGAGCGAGGACGACGAGAACGACAACGAGAACCCCAGCGACGCCGACCGACGTCCGCCGACGGCCAAGCCCGACTCCTACGGCGTGCGCGCCGGTCGCACGACCGTGCTCCACCCGCTCGACAACGACGCGGCCCCCGAGGGGCGGCTGCTCAGCATCGTCGACGTCGACCAGCCCACCGGCGGTGCCCGCGTCGAGATCAGCCCGGACGGCCAGACGCTGATCCTCCAGATGCCGGACAAGGCGAGGCCGGCCGCCTTCGACTACTTCATCGACGACGGGCGCAACGGCCTGTCGGCGCGAGCGGCGGTCACCGTCGACGTCCGCAACGGTGAGGAGAACGAGCCGCCGGACCAGCGGGAGGGCTACCAGAAGCCGGTCTACCGCGTCCCCCACGGCGGCGCGCTCGCCGTGCCCGTGCTCGCCGACTGGCGCGACGACCGCGACGGCGACACGCTCCTGCTCGACTCGGCCAGGGCGGTCGGCGGCGAGCAGACCGGTGCCACCGCACGCACGACGGCGGACGGGCGGATCCGCTTCACCGCCCCCACGATCGCAGCCGACGGCCCGCAGACGGTCCGCGTCGAGTTCGCCGTCACCGACGGCCGCGCGGCGCCGGTGAAGAAGTCGCTGGCCTTCCAGGTGCAGGCGCCCAAGGACCAGAACTCCTTCCCGCCGAGCGCCGAGCCCGACGTCGTACGCGGTGAGGTCGGCAAGCCGATCAAGATCCGGCCGCTCCTCAACGACCTCCCCGGCTCCGACCCCAACACCCCCAACGCGGACCTGGCCCTCGGTGGCAAGGTCCCGCAGCAGCCGGGCTCGAAGGTGGTCACCGACCTCGACACCGGGCAGCTCACCTTCACCGCCGACCGGGCCGGCACCTACTTCCTCAGCTACGACGCGGGCTACGGCAACGCCGAGCTCGACGAGGGCATGATCCGCGTCGACGTGAAGCAGCGGCCCAAGCGGGCGGCCGAGCCGATCGCGATGCCCGACAACCTCACGATCTACGGCCAGGCACCGGGTGTCGTCGACGTGCTCGCCAACGACCTCGACCCGGCCGGCGGGCTGCTCACCGTCCAGCGCGCGGTCGGCGACCGCGCCGGCCAGCTCGACGTGGCGATCATCGACGGTCGCTGGCTGCGGATCTCCGCGGTGCAGCCCGACCTGTCGCCCACCACCCAGACCATCGCCTACACGATCAGCAACGGCACCAGCTCGGGAGTCCGCGGCGAGGTCGTGGTCACCCAGCGCGAGGCGCCGGCCGACAACACGCCGATCACCGCGGGTGACCGCGTGGTCGTGCGGGCCGGCGCGTCCGTCAGCGCACCGGTGCTCGACAACGACGTGTCACCCGCGGGCGACCGGCTGACCCTCGTCAGCGACCTCGTGGACAGCGCGACGCCCGGCGAGCTCGACGTCGTCGCGCCCGTCGACGTCACCGGCGACACGGGCCGGGCGTTCGTGTCGGGGCGCGTCGTGCGCTACGTCGCTCCCGAGAAGATCAAGGAGCGCGACACCTACGAGATCACCTACGTCGCGCAGAACCTCGAGGGCAAGAAGGCCAACGGCCTGCTCCGCGTGACCGTGGTGCCCGCCGACGACCCCAACGACCCGCCGGAGCCGCCCACCCTCGAGAGCCGGGTCACCTCCGCCGACTCGGTGAAGATCCGCGTGCCCGGCACCGGGGTGGACCGCAACGGCGACCCGGTCACGGTCACCGGCATCACGTCCGCGCCCCGCCTCGGCCGGATCCTGTCCTACGGCGGCAACTTCCTGGAGTACGAGGCCTACCCGCGCACCGTCGGCACCGACGAGTTCACCTACTCCGTCGTGGACTCGCAGGGAGCGTTCGCGACCGGCACCGTCCGCGTGGGCGTCGTGCGGGCCACGCAGCCCCAGCCGCCGCTGGCGGTCGAGGACCGGCTGACCGTGGCCCCCGGGCGTACGGCGACGTTCGACCCGCTCGCGAACGACTTCGTCGCGCCCGGCGACTCCGTCGAGGTCACCCTGCTCGACGGACCCGACGACGCCAAGCTCGATCCCGACACCAACCTCGTCACGGTGCCGGCCCCGAAGCCGAGGACGCCCGGCCGGTCGTGATCGTCTACAGCGTCACCAACGGCCTGAGCGAGTCGCGGTCCACGATGACCCTCGAGACCTCGGAGGGCTTCAACAACCCGCCGATCGTCTACGACGCCTTCGGCCGCGTGAACGACAGCGGCAGCGTGGTGGTCGACGTGCTGGACGGTGCCTACGACCCCGACGGACCGATCGACGACCTGGTCGTCGCCGGCGTGAGCGGGGACGAGTCGGCCACCGTCGTCGACGAGGTGTCCGTCCGGGCCGACCGGGGTGCCTCCCCGAAGGTCCTGCCGTTCGTCGTCGAGGACGGCGACGGCGCATCGGCCACCGCGTCGGTCTACGTCCCGCCGACCGGCACCGGCCTGCCCTACGTCGTCGACGACGCGCTCATCACGCTCGACCCGGGTGAGACCACCACCGGGAAGATCGGTGACTACGTCTCCGCGCCGGACGGAGCCGACGTACGTCTCGCGTCGGGACGTCGGTCCTGGTCCGCGTCGCCCGAGCTGCTGACGGTCGACGGCGACGCCGAGCGCGGCTTCACCCTCAGCGCGCCCGACACCTTCCGCGGACCCGGGGCCGTGCTGGTCGAGGTCACCACCGCGACCGACGCGACCGGCAACGAGGACACCACCACCACGGAGGACGGTGCCACCGTGCTGCTCTCCATCCCGGTGCTGGTCGGTGACGACAAGCCGGAGCTGGAGTGCCCCTCGTCGGTGGTGCCGATCTCCGCGGGCCAGCGCTACGACCTCGACATCGCCACCTTCTGCAAGGTGTTCACCGTCGATCCGCGCGACGAGGCCGGTCTCGACTACACCGCCGAGTGGGGTGAGTCCGTCGACGGGCTCGACGTCGGCTCGCCCGAGGGCTCCGTCGTGGCCGTGACGGCCGCCGAGTCCGCCACGCAGGGCGGCGAGGCCGTGCTGTCCGTGCGCGCCGGTGAGAGCAACACCGAGGAGGTGCGCTTCCGCCTGGCGCAGGCGCCGCCCCCGACGATGAACCCGATCCAGGTCGACGCGATGGAGGCGGGGGAGACCCGGACCTTCGACATCGGGTCCTACCTGCAGGCCGGGGTGTCCGACCCCGACCCGACGATCGTGTCGGTGCAGAGCATCGGCAACTCCGGCGTGCGGGCGAGCGCCGACGGCAGCAGGCTGACGCTGACCGCCGACAAGGAGGCGCGCGGCGTGAAGGCCGAGGTGCGGCTCGTCGTCAGCGACATCTCCTCGTCGAGCCCGCCCCCCGAGCGCCAGGCCGAGGCCCGGATCCAGTTCCAGGTCATCGGCGTCCCCTCGCCGCCGGGCGAGCCCCGCCCCTACCCGTCGAACAACGAGGTCGGCACCGTCAAGATGTCGTGGCAGCCGTCGGACGACGACGGGGGAGCGCCGATCCTCTACTACGAGGTCAAGGAGGAGCGGAAGGGCACCCGGCAGAAGTGCGAGACCAACGAGTGCGTCTTCCGCAACCTGAAGGACGGCGGCAGCTACAGCTTCCGGGTGCGCGCGTTCAACCGCGTCGGCCCGAGTGAGTTCAGCGACCTCTCCACGCAGGCGCGTGCGGACACCGAGCCGGGCCGGGTCCAGAACATCCGGTTGAAGGGCCAGGGCGACGGCCAGATCACCTTCGCCTGGGACAAGCCGTCGATCGGCGGCACCCGGATCCTCGACTACACGATCACCTGGGTCGGTGGACAGGCCGTCGTGCCGGGCAACCAGCTGAGCTACACCGCGTCCGGCCTCAACAACAACGAGAAGTACGTCTTCACGATCAAGGCCCAGAACAAGGTGGGCTTCTCGGCGCCGCGCGCGTCCGGGGAGTTCCAGCCCCTCGGCACACCGCCGGCGCCGCCCGCGCCCACGGTGACGGACCTCGAGGCGGGGGCCAACCAGACCAACATGCGGATCTCGTGGCAGGCCGTCCTGCCCGAGGGCCAGGGCCCGACCGTGTACACCGTCTCCTACACCAACGGCGTCAACTCGGGCTCCGTGCCGGGCTGCCAGAAGCTCGCCTCCCTCACCTGCACGCACCAGGGAGTGCCCTACGACGGGCTGACCTACACCTACCGCGTCGTGGCCGCCAACCAGCCCGGCAACCGGTCGCAGCCGAGCGAGGGCACGGCGATCGAGGCCGTCGGCCGCCCGGCACAGTGGGGATCCTTCAGCGCGGCGGCGACGGGCACCAGCCAGGAGGTCCAGCTCCAGTACACCGTGCCGGACTCCCGCGGCACCACGAGCAAGGTCGACATCCTCGTCGGCGGCCTGGTCAACCGGTCCTTCAACCAGCAGACCGGGCCGATCACGACCCGGATCCAGGTGCCGAGCAACGAGCAGCCCTATCCCGTCCAGCTCCGCGTCTGCAACGAGAAGGCGCCCGCGGGGTGCACGCTGAGCGGGCAGCAGAACGTCCAGTCCTACGGACGCCTCGACGGGATGCTCAACGACATCGGTGCGCCGAGCGTCAACGGCAAGGACGTCACCTGGACCGTGACCGGCTCGAGCAACGGCGACCCGGGCGTGCTCGTCTACTCGATCAACGGCGGGGCCGCGCAGACGATCGGTCTCTCCGGCGTGGGGGCCTTCAGCCAGAACATCACCGGCTCGACGGCCGACTTCGCCCAGAACATCAGGCTCGAGGTGTGGTTGCGCGACAACGCTCCTGCCGGTCGCGGCGAGTCCTACAAGAGGAACGACGCCCAGAGCGGTGTTCCCGACCCGGGGGTCAGCGTGCGCAGGGTCCCCAGCCCCGGCGGCGACTGCAGCGACGGGGACGAGCGAGAGAGCAACAACTGCAAGCCCAACGGCAACAACAACCTGCCCGTGTGCGACGTCAACACGTGCGCCCGGATCGAGTTCACCATCAACGGGTTCTACGAGGGCTTCGAGTGCCGCCTCTCCGGCACCGGGCTCGACGACAGCGCCTGGGCCGTCCAGACGGGGTCGACCTTCGGCGGGACGGCGACGTTCACCCCGCCCAACTGGTACGGCAAGGGGTCGGCGACCGTGACCTGCACCGGCACCGGCGTCTACAAGAAACAGTCGACCGGCTTCGGCACATGGTGATCCCGCGCCACGCCCCCGACCAGCACCGCCCTCCGACCCCACGGCTCGCAGAAGGAGCTCGCACATGACGATCAGCCACGAACAGGCCGAGTGGTTCAGGACCACCTTCGACCAGCTCACCGACAACATGGAGAAGGCCGTCCTCGGCAAGCGCCACGTCGTACGGCTGGCGCTGACCTGCCTGCTCTCCGAGGGCCACGTGCTGCTCGAGGACTTCCCCGGCACCGGCAAGACGATGCTCGCGCGGGCGCTGGCCAACACCGTGCAGGGCAGCCACGCCCGGGTGCAGTTCACCCCTGACCTGCTGCCGTCCGACGTCACCGGCGTGACGGTCTACGACCAGCACAAGGGCACGTTCGAGTTCCACCCCGGCCCGATCTTCCACACGATCGTCCTCGCCGACGAGATCAACCGCGCCTCGCCCAAGACCCAGTCGGCGCTGCTCGAGGTGATGGAGGAGGGACGGGTCACCGTCGACGGCGTCGCGCACCCGGTGGGCAAGCCGTTCCTCGTGATCGCCACGCAGAACCCGATCGAGCAGGCCGGCACCTACCGGCTGCCGGAGGCCCAGCTCGACCGCTTCCTGATGAAGACCTCGGTCGGCTACCCCGACCGCCAGGCCACCGTGGAGCTGCTCAACAACGCCGCCGTCCGCGACCGCGCCGCGCTGGTGAAGCCGGTGATCACGGCCGCGACGATCGCGCAGATGAGCGGCCTCGCCGACCAGGTCTACGTCGACCCGGCCGTGATCGGCTACGTCGCCGAGCTGGCCGAGGAGTCGCGCCGCCAGCCCCACGTGAAGCTCGGCCTCTCCCCGCGTGGCTGCCTGGCCCTCGTGCGCGTCGCCAAGACGTGGGCCGCCGCCGACGGTCGCGACCACGTCGTGCCCGACGACGTCAAGGACCTCGCCGAGCCGGTGCTGTCCCACCGGCTCCTCCTCGACGCCGAGGCGCAGTTCAGCGGCGTCGACGTGCAGACCGTCATCTCGCGCCTGCTCGACGCCGTCGCGCCGCCGACCGACCGCGTGGGGGCCTGACGCAGCGATGAGGCAGCGGTTGAACGATGCGCTCGAGGTGATCAAGCCGATCGGTTGGCTGGTCCTCGGGCTCGGGCTGGGCGCGCTCGTGGTCGCCAGCCTCACGCAGTGGCGTGAGCTGGCGGTCCTCGGCGACGGCCTGCCTCGCCCTCATCGTCCTCTCGCTGCCGTTCCTGATGGGGCGCACGTCGGTGTCGGTCGACCTCCGCCTGCAGCCCGAGCGGGTCGCGGCGGGGGAGTCGGTGGCTGCCGGCGTGCTCGTGGTCAACCGCGCGTCGTCGCGCCTGGTGCCCACCACGCTGGAGGTGCCGGTGGGCTCGGCCATCCACCGCTACGGCATCAGCTCGCTCGCGCCCGGCGCCGTGCACGAGGAGTCGTTCACGATCCGCACCGAGCGGCGCGGCGTGATCGAGGTCGGCCCGGCGATGACCCGGCGGGGCGACCCGATCGGCATCTTCTCCCGCGACGTCGTCTGGACGCCGGTGCGCGAGGTGCTGGTGCGCCCGCACCTCGTGCCGATGGAGTCCCTGGGCGCCGGGCTCCTGCGCGACCTCGAGGGCGTGACCACCGACGCGGTCAGCCAGAGCGACCTGGCCTTCCACGCGCTGCGCGAGTACGTCCCCGGTGACGACCTGCGCCACATCCACTGGCGCTCGTCGGCCAAGGTGATGGCCTCGACGGGCGAGTCCGCGCTGCTGGTCCGGCAGTACCTCGACACCCGCCGCAGCCACGCGACGATCGTGGTCGACGACCGGCTGGCGTCGTGGTCGGACCCCGAGGACTTCGAGACGGCGATGGCGGTCGCGGCGTCGATCGCCGTGCGCGCCGTGCTCGACGAGTTCGACGTGTCCTTCGTGTGCGGACCGTACGCCTCGGCCGGCGCGTCCGGCTCCGACGGCTACCTCGCGCTCGACGCGGTGTGCCGCGCCGACTTCGGCGCGCGGGGCATCGTCGAGTCCGGCCGTCAGGCGAGCATGCTGGCCCGCGACACCAGCCTGGCCTTCTTCGTCGGTGGCACCGGCACGGGCTTCCGCGACCTCCTCCGCTCGGCCGCCTCCTTCCCGCCCGAGGTGCGCCGGTTCGGCATCGTCGTCGACCCGGAGGGCTCGAGCCGGGTCACCGAGACCGGCGGCCTGCCGGTCCTGCACCTCGCCTCCAAGGAAGACCTCGGCGGCCTGCTGCGCTGGAGCGTGCGATGAGCTCCCACGCCTCGACCACCGGCACCCGCACCCGGGTGCGCCCGCACGCCCTGCTGCCCGACCGGCACTCGTGGATCGACATCGGCTTCACGCTGGTCCTCGCCGCCGTCGCGCTGAGCGCACTCGGCTCGTCCTTCACCGGTGTGACCTACCTCGTCGTGGGGATGCTCGGCGTCGTGATCGCGGTGGTGGTCACCCACCTCACCCGCGCCGCGGGGTGGCCGATGATCTCGGCGGTCGTCATCTGCGTGGTGGTCTTCTTCCTGCTCGGCGGACCGCTCTGCCTGCGGTCCCTGGGCGACGGCTCCCTGCTGCCCGGCCCGTCGACGCTGGCCCGGGTGGCCGACCAGGCCGTCTTCGGGTGGAAGGACCTGCTCACCACCCTGCCGCCCGTCGACGGCCACGGACCGCTGCTGGTCCTGCCGTGGCTCGCCGGGATGCTGGCCGGGCTCGTCGGCCTCGGGCTCGCCCACCTGTCGGTGCGCCGCGCCTGGCTGGCGGCCGTGCTCCCGGTCCTCGGCATGACCCTCGCCCTGTCGGGCGCGATCCTGCTCGGCGTACGCCACCCCCAGTCGCTGCTGCTGCAGGGCTCGGTGTTCGCCGGGCTCGCGCTCGCCTGGCTGGCGATCCGCGCGCGCCGGGCCAGCGCCGCGGTGCAGGGCGGCACCACGTCGTACGCCCGCGGCATCGGCGCCCTCGCGATGCTCGCCCTGGCGGCCGGGATCGCCTTCCCGGCGAGCGCCGTGCTGGCGGGCGACGACGACGAGCGCGCCGTGGCCCGCAACTGGGTCGAGCCGCCCTTCGACATCGGCCGCTACCCGTCCCCGCTCGCCGGGTTCCGCAAGTACGTCAACCCCAAGGGCCGCCCCGACCGCGCCAACGCCAACGTCTACGACAAGACGCTGCTGGAGGTGCAGGGCGACCTGCCGGAGAACACCCGGGTCCGGTTCGCCACGATGGACCGCTACGACGGCATGGTCTGGGGCGCCACCGACAACGCCCTTCCCGGGCCGGCCGACGACTCCTTCCAGCGGGTGTCCTCGACGATCGACAACCCGGTGGCCGACCCGGCCGACGGCGACGGCGACCCGACCGAGGTGACCATCACCCTCGGGGAGGGCTGGTCGGGCGTCTGGCTGCCGACCGTGGGCGCCCTGCAGTCGATGACCTTCGAGACCGTCGACGCGCGCGCCAAGGCCGAGGTCTTCCGCTACAACCTCGCCACGTCGACCGCGGTGGTCCCGACCGGTCTCCAGCCCGGCGACCGCTACTCCTTCACCGAGATCCAGCCCGACGACGTGCTGACGCCGGAGACCGTGGGCTCGGCCGACGTCACCAGCCTCCCGCCGAGCGCGTCCTTCATCCAGGGGCCGACCGAGAAGTGGACCGAGGGCGCCGGCACCGACCCGATGGACCGCGTCCTGGCCGCCGCCGAGCACCTCCGGTCGGAGGGCAAGTACTCCGACGGCGTCGGGCGCACCGAGAAGATCTACGTCGGCGGCCACAGCGTGTGGCGGTTGTCCGACGAGTTCGTCAACGCCCCGCAGATCGTCGGCAACGACGAGCAGTACGCCGCCACGATGGCGCTGATCGCCAACGACATCGGCGTCCCGGCGCGCGTCGTCCTCGGTGCGGTCGTGCCCGAGAGCGGCGTCGTCACGGGCAGCGACGTGTCGGCATGGGTCGAGCTCCGCGCGGCCGACGGCACGTGGCGCACCCTGCCGACCGAGGCCTTCATGTCGCTGACGCCCCCGGCCGACCAGGTGCCGGAGACCAACACCCCGATGTCCGGCACGGTGATCCCGCCGCCGAACCCGATCCCGCCGCCGTCCGACGCGGGCGAGCAGAGCGACGCCGACCTCAAGGAGCGCAAGGCGTCGAAGAAGAAGGCCGACGAGGAGGAGGGCCTGATCGCCGGGCTCCCCTCGTGGATCGGGGTCGTGGTGACCTACGTCGGCGGCCCGCTGCTGCTGATCGCCCTGCTGCTGGGCGCGGTCCTCGCCCTCAAGGCGTGGCGCCGGCACCGCCGCCGCAGCGCCGACTCGGTGTCCGCCCGCTTCGTCGGGGCGTGGCGCGAGCTCGTCGACCACGCCCGCGACCTGGGGCAGCCGGTGCCGCTGGGGCCCACGGTGACCCGTCGCGAGCAGTCGGTCGGCATCGTGTCCGGCCAGGCCGGGTCGCTCGCCCGGCGTGCCGACAGCTTCGTCTTCGGCCCGAGCGTGCCCGCCGAGGCCGCGGCGGCGACGTACTGGGAGTCGGTCGACGCCGAGCGTCGGGCGATGTCGCAGGAGGTCGGCACGTGGCAGCGCGTCCGGGCCGCCGTGAGCCTGCGGTCGCTGCGTCGGGGCCGGTCGTCGCGCGCCGGCGAGGCTCCCGAGCCGGGCCTCGACGACGGGGCACCGACGACGGAGCCGGTGGCGGGTCGCGCGGCCCGTCTCCGCGCGCTCGCTGATTGGCGTTCTCGCCGCACGCCTGACTAAACTGGTGCGTCGGCCCAACGTGGGCTGTGTTTCGTGGTGCCTCGCGGCTGCCCGGATCTCGTACGACTCGTCCAGGACGTGTCGTGCGCGTGCCCGGGAAGAGGCTCCCAGGAACCGCCCACGAGGTCCACCGGACACCTGCGGGTGCCGGGCGGTTCCCGGGCCACGGTAGACAAACAGACAACAGATTGTGGAGGACATGCCGAAGAAAGAAGGCGTGATCGAGATCGAGGGCACCATCACGGAGGCCCTTCCCAACGCCATGTTCCGTGTGGAGCTGGCCAACGGGCACAAGGTGCTCGCGCACATCAGCGGCAAGATGCGACAGCACTACATCCGGATCCTCCCCGAGGACCGGGTCGTGGTGGAGCTCTCGCCGTACGACCTCACGCGGGGTCGGATCGTCTACCGCTACAAGTAACCAGTCAGCCGAGCAGCAAGGATTCGTTGACATGAAGGTCAACCCCAGCGTCAAGGCCATCTGTGACAAGTGCAAGGTCATCCGCCGTCACGGACGCGTCATGGTCATCTGCGAGAACCCCCGCCACAAGCAGCGGCAGGGTTGAGGGATTCGTCCGGCTGCCGGACGAGCAGCCCGAGCCTCGCAGCCGCTTGCGGCAAGAGGCCTGAACAGCAACCAATACAACGTGATCGCTAGGCAGTGAGTCCCCGGACTCCCTGACCGAAGTCACCTCCGGAGCACTGGCCGGAGCCCACCCGAGGCGGGATGGGACGCGACACGACCAGAAACCACTGCGAGAACAGACAAGGAAACGCCACATGGCACGCCTCGTTGGTGTCGACCTCCCGCGCGACAAGCGCATCGAGATCGCACTCACCTACATCTACGGCATCGGCCGTACCCGCTCCCAGCAGCTGCTCGCTGCCACCGGTGTCGACCCGAACGCCCGGGTCCACACGCTCGGTGACGAGGAGCTGGTCAAGCTTCGCGACGAGATCGAAGCCAACTTCAAGATCGAGGGTGACCTCCGACGTGAGGTCCAGGCGGACATCCGCCGCAAGATCGAGATCGGCAGCTACCAGGGTCGCCGCCACCGCATGGGCCTCCCGGTCCGCGGTCAGCGCACCAAGACCAACGCGCGCACCCGCAAGGGCCCGAAGCGCACCGTCGCCGGCAAGAAGAAGGCGAAGTGACCTGCGCCCTGCGCGCAGTGATCACCGCCTACTTCCCAGAAGCTTCCAGACCAGACCTCATCAGGAGTTAGTGAATGCCTCCCAAGAGCCGCGCGACCAAGGTCCGCCGCAAGGAGAAGAAGAACGTCGCTCAGGGCGAAGCCCACATCAAGAGCACGTTCAACAACACCATCGTCACGATCACCGACCCGACCGGTGCGGTGATCTCGTGGGCCTCTGCCGGCACCGTCGGCTTCAAGGGCTCGCGCAAGTCCACCCCCTTCGCCGCCCAGATGGCTGCCGAGGCCGCCGGCCGTCGCGCCATGGACCACGGCATGAAGAAGATCGACGTCTTCGTCAAGGGTCCGGGCTCGGGTCGTGAGACCGCCATCCGTTCGCTGGGTGCCATCGGCCTCGAGGTCGGCACCATCCAGGACGTCACGCCCACCCCCCACAACGGATGCCGGCCGCCCAAGCGCCGTCGCGTCTGACCCGAGACTGAGAAAGAGAGACTGAAACATGGCCCGCTACACCGGTCCCATGACCCGCAAGTCGCGCCGTCTCGGTGTCGACCTCGTCGGCGGCGACGCTGCCTTCGAGAAGCGTCCCTACGCCCCCGGCCAGCACGGCCGCGGTCGCATCAAGGAGTCCGAGTACCTGCTGCAGCTCCGTGAGAAGCAGAAGGCTCGTTTCACCTACGGCGTGATGGAGAAGCAGTTCGTCCGCTACTACAAGGAGGCCAGCCGTCGCCAGGGCAAGACCGGCGACAACCTGCTGCAGCTCCTCGAGTGCCGCCTCGACAACGTGGTCTACCGCGCCGGCTTCGCCCGTACGCGCCGCCAGGCCCGCCAGCTCGTCGTGCACGGCCACTTCCTGGTCAACGGCAAGAAGGTCGACATCCCGTCCTTCCAGGTCACCGACCACGACATCATCGACGTGCGCGAGAAGTCGCTCGAGCTGACGCCGCTGATCGTGGCTCGTGAGACCCACGGCGAGCGCGTCACCCCTGCGTGGATGGAGGTCATCCCGTCGCGGATGCGCGTCCTGGTCCACCAGGTCCCGGTCCGCGCGCAGATCGACGTGCCGGTCCAGGAGCAGCTCATCGTGGAGTACTACTCCAAGAAGTGATCCACCGTCGGTGGCCGTCCCCGGGCGGCCACCGACGCCCCTCTTCCAGCTCGACCTTCCGCCAACCTCATGTTCGGATCCGTCAAATAGCGGGTGGATCCGGAAAGGAAAAACTCCGTGCTCATCGCTCAGCGCCCGACCCTCACGGAAGAGACCGTCGACGAGTTCCGCTCGCGGTTCGTCATCGAGCCCCTCGAGCCCGGCTTCGGCTACACGCTCGGCAACTCGCTGCGTCGTACGCTCCTCAGCTCGATCCCGGGTGCCTCGGTCACCAGCATCAAGGTCGACTCCGTCCTCCACGAGTTCTCGACCATCGAGGGCGTCACCGAGGACATGACCGAGATCATCCTCAACCTCAAGGGCATCGTCGTCTCCTCGGAGCACGACGAGCCCGTCGTGATGTACCTGCGCAAGTCCGGTGCCGGTGACGTCACCGCCGCCGACATCACGCCGCCCGCCGGTGTCGAGGTCCACAACCCCGAGCTCAAGATCGCCACGCTGTCCGACAAGGGCAAGCTGGAGATGGAGCTCGTCGTCGAGCGTGGCCGCGGCTACGTCTCGTCGGTCCAGAACAAGGGTGCCGACAACGAGATCGGCCGCATGCCGGTCGACTCGATCTACAGCCCCGTGCATGAAGGTGACCTACAAGGTCGAGGCCACCCGTGTCGAGCAGCGCACCGACTTCGACAAGCTCGTCATCGACGTCGAGACCAAGCAGTCGATCCGTCCCCGCGACGCGATCGCCTCGGCCGGCAAGACGCTCGTCGAGCTCTTCGGCCTGGCTCGTGAGCTCAACGTCGAGGCCGAGGGCATCGACATCGGCCCGTCGCCCGTCGACGAGCAGCTCGCCGCCGACCTGGCCCTGCCGGTCGAGGACCTGCAGCTCACGGTCCGCAGCTACAACTGCCTCAAGCGCGAGGGCATCCACACCGTGGGTGAGCTCATCTCGCGCTCGGAGCAGGACCTGCTCGACATCCGCAACTTCGGCGCGAAGTCCATCGACGAGGTGAAGGCCAAGCTCGTCGAGATGGGCCTCTCGCTCAAGGACAGCGCGCCCGGCTTCGACCCGCACGCCGCCCTCGCCGCCTACGGCGACGACGACGACGACGCGTTCATCGAGGACGAGCAGCTCTGACTGCCCGCCACCCCAAACCGACCGGCCTGTCCCAGTGCCGGTCGTCTACCCGGGTACCTGACACGGCCCGAGAGAAGGAAGGCACCCCATGCCCAAGCCCAAGAAGGGCACCCGCCTCGGCGGTAGCCCGGCCCACCAGCGTCTGATGCTGTCGAACCTGGCGACCGCCCTGTTCGAGCACGGTCGGATCACCACCACCGAGACCCGCGCGCGCATGCTGCGCCCGGTCGCGGAGAAGCTGATCACCAAGGCCAAGCGGGGCGACCTGCACAACCGTCGTGAGGTCCTCAAGACCATCCGCGACAAGTCGGTCGTGCACACGCTGTTCACCGAGATCGCGCCGACCTTCTCGGAGCGTCCCGGTGGCTACACCCGCATCACCAAGGTCGGTCCGCGCAAGGGCGACAACGCCCCCATGGCGGTCATCGAGCTGGTGACCGAGGCCTACAGCCCCAAGGCTCCGTCGACCAAGAAGACCGAGACGGCTGCTGCTCCCGCGCCGGCTGCCGAGTCGGCTCCGGCCGAGGTCGAGGCCGAGGGCGTCGACGGTGAGACCGAGGTCGTCGAGACCCAGGCCACCGAGGTCGAGACGGCCGAGGCCCAGGCCCAGGGCGACGCCGCCGAGGTCGAGTCCGAGGACGAGTCCAAGGCCTGACCCAGGCCACTCGCGAAGGCCCGTCACCCCGTGGGGTGGCGGGCCTTCGTGCGTCGCCGGCCCGGAGCGGTCCCCTGGTGAGCGGTGTCTGAGGGGGATGGCGAACGGTCCGAGTCCGCCTCGTGCACCGCCCGTGAGGGTGTCCCGGCGCGACACCACGCGGGCGGTGCGCCAGGGGGAATCCGAGCCGCCGAAATCCCCCTCACGCACCGCCCGACCGGGGGCCCGCCGCGCGGAGGTCGCAGGGCCGCGAGAGGCCGGCGGCGTCGTGTCGGCTCGCTCGTCAGTCCGGGGGCATCCAGGCGGGGTCGCGGCCGACGAAGCCCATCAGCCGGTCGACGACGGGCGCGTCGGCTGCCACGGGCACCGCGGCGCCGTACTGCCCGGAGCTGCGCAGCACCTCCTCCATCTGTGCCATCCCGGCGAGCAGCTCGCCGGCGAAGTCCTCGTCGAGCCGGGTCTCCTGTCCGGTGGCACGGGCCAGGTCCCAGGTGTGCATGAAGACGTCGGAGGTGTAGAACCGGTCGACGGCCTGCCCGAGCGGGTGGGTGCCGACGTGGGGGTGGGTGAAGTCCTCGCCGCCGTGCTGGGTGAGCAACGCGTGTACGGCGTCGCAGTGGTGCTGCCAGGCACCCGCCGGGTCGTCGGCGGCGGAGGGGCCGGCGGGGAGCTCGACGCCGCCCGCAGCGAGGAAGCCGGGGAACCAGGTGACGAGGTGGTCGACGACGTCGCGGGCGGTCCACCCCTCGACCGGGGCCGGCGCCGACCAGTCGGTCGTGCCGGACACGAGGCGGGAGAACTCCCCGGCCACCACATCGTGGCGGGCCGCCGGGGCGTCGGGAAGAGCCATCAGAGGGTGCCCTCCGCTAGCAGCCGGTCGAGCGCGGCGTAGCCCTCGTTGATCCCGGTCTCCATGCCGCTCGCGAGCATCTGGTCGCGACCCTCGAAGGAGTCGCAGAGGGAGACGGCGTGCAGGCGTGTTCGTCCCTCGCCCAGGTCCTCGAAGGTCAGGGTCTCCAGGGCGATCGCCTCGGGCATGCCCTCCCACGTGAAGGTCTGGACGATCTTCCGCTCGCCGACGAACGGGAAGGTGCCACGGAAGGCGTACTCCTCGTCCCCGCGCCGGGCGACGTAGCGGTAGGCACCGTTGGTGCGGCACGACCACTCGTCGATCGTGGTGGTGAGCGAGTCGGGGCCGATCCACAGGGCGAACAGGTCGGCCTCGGTGTGGGCGCGGATGAGCTGGGCGGGCGTGGCGTGGAAGTCGCGCCAGATGTGCACGGCCGGGACGTGCTCGTCGGCGAGGACGGCGGCCTCGGGGTAGCGGGTCGTGGCGTCGGGGGTCTGCGTGGTGGTCATGATGCGGTTCCTTCCTGCGGGACGGGAGCGGTCGTGGTGTGGGGGTTCTCGGCGTCCTGCATCCGCGCGAGCACGGCGTCGAGGCGCGTGAAGCGCTCCTCGGCCTGGCGGCGGTGGCGCTCGATCCACTTCGTCATCAGGTCGAACACCTCGGCCTCCAGGTGCACGGGCCGACGCTGCGCCTCCCTGGTCCGGGTGACCAGACCGGCCTCCTCGAGCACCTTGAGGTGCTTGGAGACGGCCTGCAGGCTGACGTCGTAGGGCGCTGCCAGGTCGTTCACGGTGTGGTCGGCCTCGGTGAGGCGGGCCACCATGTCGCGACGCGTGGGATCGGCGAGCGCGGCGAAGACGCGGGAGAGCTGGTCGGTCACGCCACACCTTCTCAACTGTTGGGTTGAATAGAAGGTAGGTCGCCGGCCCATCCGTTGTCAACCATGCAGTTGAATAGAGGGAGGATGGATCAGCGCCGTGGGGCGCGGACCACCCGGGACGTGGCCTTGGCGCACTCGGCCCGTCCCGAGGCGTACGACGGCGACACGCTCACGTAGTAGCGGAAGCCCCGCGCCACCGCGAACCGGTAGCGCCCGCGCCTGGTCGCGTCCACGCCCAGCAGCTTGACGTCACGGTGGGGGCGCGCTCGCCAGAGGACGACCCGCGCCCTGGCGGAGCACGCCCTCGTGGGGGAGGTGATCTGGCCCTCGAGGCGCTTCTTCGACTTCACCCAGGTCAGGGACGCCTTGCGCCAGACCGTGGGGCAGCCGGTCGAGGTCGTCGCGGCGACCGCGGGGCAGCCGTCGCGGGTGTCCACGAGGCCGTCGCCGTCGGTGTCCTCGCCGGCCTTCGCGGTGGCGTCCGCGTGGTCCTTCGCGTGGTCCTGTGCGGTGGACACGACCGCCGCCTGCGCCGACGGTGGCGCCAGCGAGGTCGCGGCCGGGAGCGGTGCCACCAGGAGCAGCGCCGGGAGCAACGCCGTGAGGCGGGTGAGCAGACGAGGCCGAGTCATGACCGGGTCAGCGTAGGCAAGGAACTCCCGGGGCGACAGGGGTTCGCGATTTCCGCGCCGCAAGGAGCGCGACCCACGCCCTCGCCCTGGGCCGGTGTCCGGGTGGATCTAGGATCGCTGCGTGCGCCTGCGGATCGACTGTGCCTACGACGGCGGCGACTTCTCCGGGTGGGCCGTCCAGCCGGGTCTGCGGACGGTGCAGGCCACGCTCGAGGAGGCCCTCGCCACGGCGCTGCGGATCCCCCGGGCGAGGGTGACCGTGGCCGGGCGGACCGACGCCGGTGTGCATGCGCGCGGACAGGTGGCGCACCTCGACGTCGATCCGGAGACGATCGCCGCATCGGCCGGCCGGGCGGGCGAAGCGCCCCTCGAGAATCTGGCGCGCCGGGTCGACGGGATCCTGCCGGCGGACCTGTGCGTACGCCGGGTGTCGCAGCCCCCCGACGGCTTCGATGCCCGCTTCTCCGCGATCTGGCGCCGCTACGCCTACCGGATCGCCGACGCCCAGGAGCTGTACGACCCGCTGGTGCGCGGCCACGTCCTGACGTGGGGACGCCGGCTCGACCTCGAGGCGATGAACGAGGCGGCCGCGCCGCTGATCGGGCTGCAGGACTTCGCCGCCTTCTGCCGGCGGCGCGAGGGGGCCACCACGGTGCGCACCCTGCTCGACCTGGTCTGGGCACGTGACGACGCCGGCCTCGCCGTCGCGACGGTGCGCGCCGATGCCTTCTGCCACAACATGGTGCGAGCCCTCGTCGGCAGCCTCATCTCGGTGGGCGAGGGACGGCGGGCGAGCACGTGGCCGGCCGAGGTGATGGCCGGGCGGCGCCGCGACGCCGGCGTGCACGTCGCACGGCCCCACGGCCTCACGCTCGAGGAGGTCGGCTACCCCGACGACGCCGAGCTGGCCACCCAGTCCACCCGAGCCCGCGCTCGCAGAGAGGCCATCGATGCCTGAGCACTACTTCTCCGCCGACCCGAGCGTCCCCTTCGAGCGGGAGCGCTTCACCGTCGAGCTGTGGGGGAGCTCGCTGACCCTCGACTCCGGGTCAGGGGTCTTCAGCCGAGGCCACCTCGACCACGCCACCGCCGTCCTGTTCCGGGAGCTCGAACCTCCGGTGCAGGGGCAGTTCCTCGATCTCGGCTGCGGCTACGGCGTGATCGGCCTGGCGATCGCGCGCGCCGTGCCGCTGGCCTCGGTGATCGGCGTCGACGTCAACGAGCGGGCACTGCTGCTGGCCAACGACAATGCCCGCGCGGCCGGGCTCCACTCCCGCTTCGTGGCGTGCACGCCCGAGCAGGTGCCGGGCGACCAGGTGTTCGACGAGATCTGGTCCAACCCGCCGATCCGCATCGGCAAGGAGGCCCTGCGTGAGCTGCTGCTCACTTGGCTGCCGCGCCTGTCGCCCGCCGGCCGGATGGTGATGGTCATCGGCAAGAACCTGGGCGGCGACTCGATGCAGCGGTGGCTGACCGAGCAGGGCTGGCCGACCCGGCGCCTGGCCAGCAGCAAGGGGTTCCGGGTGCTGGAGACGCGCCGCGGCTGATCAGGCCCGGCCGTCGAGGAACATCCGCAGCCGGGTGCGGGTGCCCTCGGGGTCCTGGGGCAGCGCCCCGTTGACGGCTCGACACACCCAGCCCAGGCGCATCGCGATCCGGGCCGCCTCGCGGAGGTCGCGGCCGTACGTCAGCTCGTAGGGGCCGAGGTAGGCAGCCAGGTAGGGCTCGATGTCCTCGGAGTCCGGCTCGTCGTCGACGCCCCACGAGATCACTCCCTCGAGGGTCACCGACAGCGTGAAGAACGGGTGCGAGACGCACGCGTCACCCCAGTCGAGCACCTGCTGGACGCCGTTGCCGAGGAAGACCTGACCGTCGTGGAGGTCGTCGTGCTGCACGGTCTCCCGGACTCCGAAGGCGGCCAGCCGGTCGCACAGCTCCGCGATCACCGCCGGACCTGGGAGCCGCTCGTCGAGGTCTCCGAGTCCTGCGAGCAACGAGGCGTAGGCACCGGGCAGCGTGTGCAGCCGGCAGTCGGGCAGCCCGAGGGCGAGCAGCGCGTCGACGTCGTCCTCGCAGGCGATCTGGATGCGCGCGTAGGCCCCGAGCACGTCCAGCCAGCGCGCCAGGCTGCGCTCCTCGGGAAGGACGTCGCGCAACCGATGACCGGCGTCGGCGAGGAGCATCCAACCGGTGCCGGGGTCGTACGCCAGGGGTGCCGGCACCCGGCCGGCCGAGCGTGAGGCCACCAGCTCGAGGACCGCCGCCTCGTGGCTCATCGCCTCCGCGTTGGCCTTGAACCACACCGGGCCCTGGTCGGTGGGCACCCACATCACCGTGGACCAGTCCGTGACGTGTGGCTGAGCCACCTCACCGGTGCGCACGGCACCGCGCGCGGCGAGCTGTCCGTCGATCCACGCGTGGGCGGCGGCCACGAACCCCGGCGTCCGCCAGCGCTGCTCCCCGGACTCGTGCATGGCGCACATTCCACCGTGTCGGGGCCAGACCGGCAACGGCGAATCAGGCCGGGCGGGTCGCGACGAGCACCCCGATCTTGTCGATGCGGTGCTCGGGGTTGTCGAGCTCGTCGGACCAGTAGTTGCCGGCCGCGTGGTCCTCGGGCGTCGCGCAGGTCGACAGCGTGATCATCGCGCGGGTGGCCCTCACGCCCGGTCGGCCGGGCACCGGAGCGCGTTGCGCGCGCAGCGACGCCGGCTCCCGGAACGAGGTCCAGCGGGTGCGGCGGACCTCGTAGACGAACACGGTGTCACCGCTGCGGACCCGGATCCGGTCGCCGCGGCGGAGCGAGGGTGACTCACGCAGCGGGGCGGCGCCGGTGAGGCGGTGGCCGGTGACGATGTAGTTGCCCACCTCGCCCGGCGCCGACGCCGCCCGCGGCGCCCCGCGGCGAGGCCATCTCGCCGGCGTTCTGCAGGGCGGTGCCCGGGTGCGTCGTCGGGCGATCCCCGGTAGCGCACGACCGGGAAGTCGCGCAGCCCGATCCCCGGGATCGACACGAGGGAGCGTCGCGGCTCCGGGCGCTGCGGCGTCGGCCTCCGTCGCGGTCGCAGCCGGCGGGCGGGGGACGTACTGCGCCGGGGTCGGTGGGGTCGCTCGGTGCCGGCGTGGACGTCGTACGCCGCTCGACGGGCGCGGTGCGGGGCGGTTCCTCCGCGGCGCAGGCGACGGTCACCGCGACGGCTGCCGCGGCGAGGAGGATCCCGGGCCTGCCTGCCACCTGGTCCACCGTACGACGCAGGGGAAGTCCCACCGACCGGGCAGGATGGACGCCATGGCCTATGAAGCAGCCCAGGACAGGTACGACGACACAGCCGGCATGCACTACCGGCCCACCGGACGCAGCGGGCTCAAGCTCCCGGCGCTGTCCCTCGGCCTGTGGCAGAACTTCGGCACCGACCGGCCCGAGGAGACGCAGCGGGCGATCCTGCGCCGCGCCTTCGACCGCGGGGTCACGCACTTCGACCTCGCGAACAACTACGGCCCGCCCTACGGCCGGGCCGAGGAGAACTTCGGCCGCTACCTCGCCGACGACTTCAGGCCCTACCGCGACGAGCTCGTCATCTCGACGAAGGCCGGCTGGGACATGTGGCCCGGGCCCTACGGGCAGGGCGGCGGCTCGCGGAAGTACGTCCTCGCCTCGCTCGACCAGTCCCTGGCCCGGATGGGGCTCGACTACGTCGACATCTTCTACAGCCACCGCTTCGACCCGGAGACCCCGGTCGAGGAGACGATGATGGCGCTCGACACGGCGGTGCGCTCGGGTCGCGCGCTCTACGCCGGCATCTCGTCCTACTCCCCGGCCAGGACCCGGGAGGCGGCCACGATCGCGCGCGACCTCGGCACGCCGCTGCTCATCCACCAGCCGTCGTACTCGATGCTCAACCGCTGGATCGAGGGCGGCCTGCTCGACGAGCTCGAGCAGCAGGGGATGGGGTGCATCGTCTTCAGCGCCCTCGCCCAGGGCCTGCTGACCGACCGCTACCTCGAGGGCGTGCCCGCCGACTCGCGGGCGGCACGCGAGGACTCGACGATGACCGGCCTCGACGACGACGTCCTCGACCGCGTGCGCGGGCTGAACCGCCTCGCCGAGCAACGCGGACAGAAGCTCGCCCAGCTGGCCCTGCAGTGGGCGCTGCGCGACTCCCGCGTCACGAGCGCGGTCATCGGCGCGTCCAGCGTCGAGCAGCTCGACACCAACCTCGACGCCCTCGAGGCGCCGGCGCTGGGCGAGGAGGAGCTGGCCGAGATCGACCGCTACGCCGTCGAGTCCGGCATCAACCTGTGGGCGAAGCAGACCGAGGAATGAGCGCCCCCACCCGCGTCGTCGTGATCGGCGCCGACGCCGCCGGCATGTCCGCGTCGCACCAGGCGCTCCGCACCGCCCGCCGCACGGGCCGCGAGCTCGCCGTCACCGTGCTCGAGAAGGGTCGCTGACACGTCGTACAGCGCGTGCGGGATCCCCTACTGGATGGCCGGCGACGTCGACGCGGGCGACGACCTCGTCGCGCGGACCGCCGAGCAGCACCGTGAGGCAGGCATCGACCTGCGGATGGGCGTCGAGGTGGTCGCGGCCGACCTCGACGCGCACACCGTGACCACGGACTCCGGCGAGGTCGTCGGCTACGACGAGCTGGTCGTGGCGACCGGCTCCCCGGCGATCGTGCCCGACTGGGCGCTGGGACCGGACGGGACGACGTACGACGGGGTGGGGGCGGTCAAGACCCTGGCCGACGGGGCCGCCTGGACGGACCGCTTCGCCGCGGCCGACGCCGGTGCGCACGTCGTCGTCGTGGGGGCGGGCTACGTCGGGCTCGAGGTCGCCGAGGCGGCGCTGCGCCGCGGCTTCGGGGTCACCGTCCTGACGCGCGGACGGGGCATGTCCATGCTCGAGGACGAGATGTCGGAGCGGATCAATGCCGCCCTGGTCAGGGCCGGCGTCGAGCTGGTCCTCGGTGCCGAGGTCACCGGGCTGGACACCGAGGACGGCCGGGTGACCGGTGTGCGCTGGGACGGCGGCAGCCGGGAGGCGGACCTCGTCGCGGTCGCGGTCGGCGTGCGCCCGGCGACAGCATTCCTGCACGGCACCGGGGTCGAGCTCACCGAGCGCGGCGCCCTCCGACCCGATCCGCACGGCCGGGTCGCGGAGCACCTCTGGGCCGCCGGCGACTGCTGCGAGGTGCGCCGTCGCATCGACGACGAGTGGGTCTTCCGGCCGCTGGGCACTCACGCCAACAAGCACGGCCGTGCGCTCGGCGACAGCCTGGCGGGCGGCTCGCTCACCTTCGACGGCATGGTCGACACCTCCATCAGCCGCTTCTCCTTCGACGAGGTGCACCTGGAGATGGCCCGCACCGGGCTGTCCCGACGAGAGGCGGAGGCCGCCGGCCACGACCCGGTCGCGCTCGTCACCGAGGGCACCACCGCCAGCGGCTACATGCCCGAGGCCGAGCCGATCGCACTGTGGGTGCTGGCCGACCGGACGACCCGCCGGCTGCTCGGCGTGCAGGTGGTCGGCGGCCACGGCGCCGGCAAGAGGATCGACGCGGCCGCCGCCGTCCTCTGGGCCGCGGGCACCGTCGACGACCTGGCGTGGATGGACCTGGCCTACGCGCCGCCGTTCGCGACGGCCTGGGAGGTGTTGCAGGTCGCGGCGCGCCGGTTGGCCGAGCGACTGTAGTGGCCGCTCAGACCCCCGAGAGCGCCTTGCGCACCTCGTTGACGCACAGCGCGATGAAGGCCAGCGCGATGAGCGCCATCAGCACGTTGGAGTGGAGCTTGTTGCGCCACTCGACCGGCGTGCGGTCGGTGTTGAGGAGCCACAGCAGGGTGACGGCGAGGAACGGCATGAAGAACGCCCCGAGCACGCCGTAGGCCAGGATCAGCCAGACCGGCTTGCCGAGGAACAGCATCGCCATGGGCGGGAACGTCAGCCACAGGATGTAGGCCCGGTACCACGTGCCTCCGGCGCGGGCGTCCGCGTCCTCGCTCGTGCCGCCACGCACGTGGGTCATGAAGTCGGCGAACATCAGGCTCACGCCGTTCCAGACGCCGACCAGGGACGACATCGCGGCTGCCCAGAAACCGACGAGGAAGACCTTGCCGGCCCACTGGCCGTAGCGGTCCTGGAGCACGACGGCGAGGTCCACGAGTCCCGCGTCCCCCTGCTCGATCGCCACGCTCGTGGAGTAGAGCAGCTCGGCGCCGACCACCAGGGTGGCGAGCACGAAGATGCCGGTCACGGCGTAGGCGACGGTGTTGTCGATGCGCATGACGCGCATGTACGCCGGCGTGGACCACCCCTTCTCGCGCAGCCAGTAGCCGTACGCAGCGAGCGTGATCGTGCCGCCCACCCCGCCGGCCAGCGCGAGCGTGTTGACCAGACCGCCCTCGGGGATGCGCGGGACGAGGCCGGTGAGCAGGTCGGGGAGGTTGGGCACGGTCAGCAGCGCGGCACCCACCATGGTCACGAACATCAGCCCGACGAGGGCGGCGAGCACCTTCTCGAACGTGCTGTAGCGACCCGTCCAGACCAGGGCCAGGCCGACGAGGCCCGAGAAGATGCCCCACCACGTCACCGACAGGACGCCGGTGAGGCCGGCCAGGGCGAGCCCCGTGCCGGCCATCGCCGCAGCGCCGTAGACGAAGCCCCAGATCACGATGTAGGGGGCGAAGTACCACGTCGTCCAGATGCCCAGCGAGCGCCAGCCCTCGAAGATCGTCCTGCCGGTCGAGAGCGAGTAGCGGCCTGCTCCCTCGACCAGCACGATCTTCATGACGCTTCCCACGACCACGCCCCACAGCAGCGTGTAGCCGAACTTCTGCCCAGCGATCAGGGTGGCCACGAGGTCGGCAGCGCCGACGCCGGTGGCGGCGACCACGAGGCCGGGGCCGATGATGCGCCAGCGGGGCGCGACGATCTGGTCTTCCGAGAGGGGGGACGCCATGGCCGTCACCCTAGGACTGGTCCAGACCGCCTGTCAGCCCGGTGTCCTCGATATCGAGGAGACGTCGCCGCCGGCGACAGTGGAGAATGCCTCTCGTGGGTCACGTGGATGTCGCTGGAGTGCGCTACGAGCTGCCGGACGGCCGGGTGCTGCTCGACGACGTCAGCTTCCGCGTCGGCGACGGCCAGAAGGTGGCCCTCGTCGGCGCCAACGGGGCGGGCAAGACCACCCTGTTGCGGATCGTCACCGGAGACCTGACCCCGCACGCGGGTGTCGTCACCCGGTCGGGCGGCCTGGGGGTCATGCGCCAGTTCGTCGGCCACGGCGGTGGCGAGGAGACCGTGCACGACCTGCTGCTGTCGGTGGCTCCCCCCGCCGTGCGCACCGCTGCCGCGGCGGTCGACGCCGCCGAGCTGGCACTCATGGACACCGACGACGAGCGCACCCAGATGGCCTACGCCACGGCGCTCTCGGACTACGCCGACGCGGGCGGCTACGACGTCGAGGTGACGTGGGACGTCTGCACCACCTCGTCGATGGGGCTGCCCTTCGACCGCGCCCGGCACCGGCTGCTCGCGACGCTCTCGGGCGGTGAGCAGAAGCGGCTGGTGCTGGAGTACCTCCTCCGCGGCCCCGACCAGGTGCTGCTCCTCGACGAGCCGGACAACTACCTCGACGTGCCGGGCAAGATCTGGCTCGAGGGCCGGATCCGGGAGTCTGCCAAGACGATCCTGTTCATCAGCCACGACCGCGAGCTGCTCGACAACACCGCGACGCGCATCGTGACCGTCGAGCTCGGCAGCGCCGGCAACCGGGTGTGGACGCACCCCGGCGGGTTCGCGAGCTACCACGAGGCCCGCACCGACCGCTTCGAGCGGTTCGAGGAGATGAAGCGTCGCTGGGACGAGGAGCACGCCAAGATCAAGGCGCTCGTGCTGCGGCTCAAGATCAAGTCCGAGTACAACGACGGCATGTCGTCGCAGTACCGCGCCGCGCAGACGCGCCTGAAGAAGTTCGAGGACGCCGGCCCGCCGATGGAGCAGCCGCGCGAGCAGCAGGTGACGATGCGGCTCAAGGGCGGGCGCACGGGCAAGCGTGCCGTGGTCTGCACCGACCTCGAGCTCTCCGGGCTGATGCGGCCCTTCGACCTGGAGGTCTGGTACGGCGAGCGGGTGGCCGTGCTGGGCTCGAACGGCTCCGGGAAGTCGCACTTCCTGCGGCTCCTCGCCGCCGGTGGCAGCGATCCCGACGTCGAGCACCAGCCGGTCGGCACACCTCCCGCCCGGGTGCCGCACACCGGCAAGGCCAAGCTGGGCGCGCGGGTTCGTCCCGGGTGGTTCGTGCAGACCCACGAGCACCCGGAGCTGCTGGGGCGCACGTTGCTCGAGATCCTCCACCGCGGCGACGAGCACCGCGACGGGATGGGGCGCGAGGCGGCGAGCCGGGTGCTCGACCGCTACGAGCTCGCGCACGCGGGGGAGCAGCGGTTCGAGTCGCTCAGCGGTGGTCAGCAGGCGCGGTTCCAGATCCTGATGCTCGAGCTGTCCGGCGCGACCCTGCTCCTGCTCGACGAGCCCACCGACAACCTCGACGTGCAGTCGGCCGAGGCGCTGGAGGCCGGGCTGGAGGCCTTCGACGGCACGGTGCTCGCGGTGACCCACGACCGGTGGTTCGCCCGCGGGTTCGACCGGTTCCTCGTCTACGGCGCCGACGGCGAGGTCTACGAGTCCGACGGACCGGTGTGGGACGAGGGTCGGGTCGTCCGAGCGCGCTGAGGCGTCGTCGGCGCGGGGATGCCCGCGCGCCCGCCGTCAGCCGTCGTGGGGTCCGCGGTTCCGGTCGGGGCGAGTGGACCGGCGATCGACCGGGAAGTGCTCGTCCAGGTCGTCCCACGGGGGGAGCGCCCTGCGGTGGTGCAGCTCCTGCAGCCGGCCCAGGCCGGCAAGGGCGGCTCGCAGCGCGCCCGTCCAGGACAGGGTCGCCCGACCGTCGGGCCAGTCGGCAGGAGGCGAGGCCGGCCGGCCCATGGCGACGAGGAATCCGAGCACCAGCACCGCCAACATCGCCGTCGGCCACCAGCCGCTCGTCACGTCCATGATGTGTGCGACATCCATGGGTCTCACTCTCCTTGTTCCTGTCAAGCGGTCGTGTGTGTGTTGGTCAGTGCCAGGACGAGCCGGTCCGGCCGAACTCGTCGACCTGGTGGCTGCGAGGGGGCTGGTGGTGGCGCGACGGTGTGTCGAGGTGGACGACGCGAAAAGTGGCGAGCACCAGGCTCGCGACGGTCGCGATCGCCAGAAGGGTGATCAGTTCGGTAGTCATGGCAGTAAGTCTGCGCTCAGTGTGATCCAGCCACCAGTGGCGGAATTGTCGTGGTGCGTTGATTTTCTGCCAACCGCCGGGGCATGATGTCGGGATGGACGTCGGGCTGAACAAGATCGTGGTGCTCGTGCAGGACGGCGTGGAGGCGTTCGGTCTCGGCGCCAACTGCGAGGTGTGGGCCGAGCCCTACCACCCGGAGGACGACAACCCGGTCTTCGACTTCCTCGTGGCGACACCCCGTCCGGGTCGCGTGCGCGGCACCTCGGGGTTCGACCTGCAGGTCGAGCACGGGCTGGACGTGGCGGAGGACGCCGACCTGGTCATCGCCAACCCCAAGCGCGACTTCAGGGACCCCAGCCCGGAGGTGGCCGAGGCGCTCCGCGCCGCCCACGACCGGGGCGCCCTGGTCCAGGCACACTGCTCCGGTGTGTTCCAGCTGGGGGAGGCGGGTCTGCTGGAGGGGCGGCGGTGCACGACGCACTGGCGTCACGCCGCCGAGCTCGCGGAACGCTATCCGGGCGCCGACGTCGATGCCGACGTGCTCTACGTGCACGACGGGCTGGTGATCACGGGCGCGGGCTCGGCCGCCAGTCTCGACGCGTCGCTCTACCTCATGCGTGAGGTCTTCGGTGCCCGACAGGCCAGCGCCGCGGCGCGCCGGATCGTCGTCCCGCCGCACCGCGACGGTGGTCAGGCGCAGTTCATCTCCAGCCCGGTGCCCGACTGCGAGGCCGAGACCCTGGGCCCGTTGCTGATCTGGATGGTCGACCACCTCGATGAGGAGCTCGACGTCGCCTCACTGGCTCGCCGCTCGATGATGTCGCCGCGGACCTTCGCCCGCCGGTTCCGCGCGGAGACCGGCACGACCCCCCATGCCTGGCTGATCCGCCAACGGATCCTCCGGGCAGAGCAGCTGCTGGAGGAGTCGGACCGATCGGTGGAGTGGATCGCCACGAACGCCGGATTCGGCAACGCAGCGACGCTGCGCCATCACTTCACCCGCGTGCGCGGCGTCAGCCCCCAGCAGTACCGGCGCCAGTTCGCCTGCTGAGGTCAGCCGAACGCGCTGATCCCCGTCTCGGCTCGACCGATGAGCAGCTTCTGGATCTGCGAGGTGCCTTCGTAGAGCGTCATCACGCGGGCGTCGCGGAGATACTTCGCGACCGGGAAGTCGTCGACGTAGCCGGCCCCGCCGTGGACCTGGATCGCGTTGTTGGCCGCGCGCACGGCGGCCTCGGACGCGAAGAGCTTGGCCCGGGAGGCGGCCGTGCCGAAAGGCTCCCCGCGGTCGATGAGGTCGGCGCAGCGCCAGGCCAGCAGGCGGGCCGCGTCGGCGTCGACCGAGATGTCGGCGATGAGGTCCTGCACGAGCTGGAAGGACGCGATCGGCTTGCCGAACTGCGTGCGCTGGGTGGCGTACGCCACCGACGCCTCGAGGCAGCCCTGCACGATGCCGACACATCCCGAGGCGACCGCGAGCCGGCCCTTGTCGAGAGTGCCCATCGCGATCTTGAAGCCCTGTCCGACCTCGCCGAGCCGGGCCGAGTCCGGGACCCGCACGTCGTGGAGGAACAGCTCGGCGGTCGCCTGACCGCGCAGACCGAGCTTGCCGGTGATCTCGCGCGCCTCGAAGCCGGGGGAGTCGGTCGGGACCAGGAAGGCGGTCAACCCGCGCGGGCCGTCGTCGCTGGTCCGGGCGAAGACCAGCGCGACGTCGGCCCAGGTGCCGTTGGTGATGAAGAGCTTCTGCCCGTTGATCACCCAGTCGGACCCGTCTGCCACCGCGCGCGAGGTGAGGTTGCCGGCATCGGACCCGGTGCCGGGCTCGGTGAGCCCGAAGCAGCCCAGCTTCGTCGCGGCAGCCAGCTGCGGCAGCCACTCCCGCCTCTGGTCCTCGCTGCCGTGGAAGAGGATCGACTTGCCCACCAGTCCACTGCTGACCGAGACGATCCCGCGCAGCGCGGAGTCGGCGCGGCCGAGCTCCTCCATGGCCAGGGAGTAGGTGACGTAGTCACCGCCGACGCCGCCGTACTCCTCGGGGATGGTGAGGCCGAAGAACCCCAGCTCCGCCATCTTGGGCACGATCGCCAGGTCGACGGACTCGTCGTGGTCCCACTGCATCCGGTGCGGGACGGCCTCGCGCTCGAGGAAGGCGCGGGCGAGGTCGCGGAAGGCCAGCTGGTCCTCGGACAGCGAGAGGTCCATCAGAGCGCCTCGACGAGGTCGTGGTCGGTGATCCGCGACGCGAGCCGCGCCAGGTGGTGGGGAGCGTTGCCGAGCCACTGGTCGAGCACCTCGAGGTGCGCGGTGCCGACGCCGACGGCGTACTCCGCGGTCATGCCGATGCCGCCGTGGAGCTGAATCGCCTCCTGGCCGATGTGGCGCCCGGCTCGGGCGATCTGGAGGCCCACCCGGTCCGCGGCGTCGGCCACCGCGTCGCGGTCACCGCCGGCGATCGTCATGGTGGCCCAGTCGACCATGCTGTGCGCCAGCTCGAGCGAGACATACATGTCGGCGGCGCGGAAGGTGAGCGCCTGGAAGGTGTTGAGGGTGACGCCGAACTGCTTGCGGGTCGTGAGGTAGTCGCTCGTCGAGCGCACCTGGCTCTGCATCACGCCGAGCGCCTGGTTGGCGCCCATGATGCGGGTGAGGTCGCGGATCGTCGCGATGCTCGACGCGAGGTCGCGACCCGGCTCGCCGAGGGGCGTGGCAGCGCTGCCGTCGAACCGCACGCTCGCCACGCGGGTCAGGTCGGGCGCGGCGTAGCCCGTGCGCTCGACCGCGTCGGCGGTCACCACGAAGACACCGGTCCCGCCGTCGGGCAGCGCGGCGCTCACCACGAGATGGTCGGCGGACTCGCCGCCCACCACGGGATCGGCGACGCCGTCGAGCGCCCAGGTCCCGTCAGAGACGGAGGCGCGGACGCCGTCCGCGGCGGAGGTCCAGCGAGTGCCGGGAGAGGCGTCGGCCGCGGCCAGCACGATCTCGCCCCCGCTCAGCCTGCCCAGCAGGTCGGACTTCTGCTCGGGTGAGCCGAGGGCCGCGACCAGCCCGCCCGCGTGGACCACGCCCGCGAGGTAGGGCTCGGGTGCGAGCACGCGACCGAGCTCCTGGCACACGATCCCGATCTCGACGGGTCCCGCGCCCACGCCGCCGTGCTCCTCGGCGAAGGGGAGCCCGAGGACGCCCATCTCGCCCAGCCGGCCCCAGAGCGCCCGGTCGAAGCCGGGCGCCTCGGACACCGTGCGACGCCGCGTCTCGTGGTCGGCGTACGTCGTCGCGAGCAGGCCGCGGACAGCCTCGCGCAGGGCCAGCTGCTCGTCGTCGTAGGTGAAGTCCATGGCTCAGAGTCCCAGGATCGTGCGGCTGATGATCTGGCGCTGGATCTCGTTGGACCCGCCGTAGATCGACGCCTTGCGGAGGTTGAGGTAGGTCGGTGCGGATCGGCGTGCCCAGCCGGGGTGCGGTGAGTCGTCGTCCGCGCGGGACGCGAGCGAGGCGGGTCCGGCGAGGTCGAGCGCGAGCTCGCTGACGGCCTGCTGGAGCTCGGTGCCCCGGAGCTTGAGCACCGACGACGCCGGGTGCGGCTCGCCGCCGGAGGAGTGCGCCACCACGCGCAGGGCGGTGAGCTCGAGCGCGAGCAGGTCGTTCTCGAGCTCGGCCACCCGGGAACGGACCAGTGGGTCGTCGAGCAGGTCGCCGGCGTTGGACTTGAGGGTGGCGAGCGCGCGCTTGGTGGCGCCGACCGGAGCCACACCCACCCGCTCGTTGCCGAGCAGGAACTTGGCGATCGTCCAGCCCTGTCCGGGTTCGCCGACGAGCAGGTCGCCGGGGACGCGGACGTCGGAGAACCAGACCTCGTTGACCTCGTGCCCGCCGTCGATCAGCTCGATCGGGCGGACCTCGACCCCGGGCGTGGTCATGTCGATCAGCAGCATCGAGATGCCGGCCTGCTTCTTGACCTCGGGGTCGGTGCGCACGAGCGTGAAGATCCAGTCGCCGTGCTGGCCGAGCGTGGTCCAGGTCTTCTGGCCGTTGACGACCCAGTCGTCCCCGTCGCGCACGGCCGTCGTGCGGAGGCCGGCCAGGTCGGAGCCTGCGTCCGGCTCGGAGAAGCCCTGCGACCACCAGATGTCGAGGTCGGCGGTGGCGGGCAGGAAGCGCGCCTTCTGCTCCTCGGTGCCGAACTGTGCGAGGACGGGGCCGATCATCGAGGCGTTGAAGGCCAGCGGGATCGGCACGCCTGCGCGCTGCATCTCCTCGTGCCACAGGTGGCGTTGGAGGTCGGTCCAGTCCTGACCGCCCCACTCGGTGGGCCAGTGGGGCACGGCCAGCCCCTCGGCATTGAGCAGGCGCTGGCTCTCCACGATCTCCTCGCGCGTGAGGTCCCGGCCCTCCAGCACGGTGTCCCGGATCCGCTGGGGGATCGCGGTCGTGAAGACCTCGCGCATCCGGTCGCGGAAAGCGGCGTCGTCATCCGACAGCTCCAGCTTCATGCTGCTCCTCGGCGTCGTGCGGGGCCGCACGTCGTACGGCCGGTGGCACACATCATGTCCTGCCGTGCAACGCCGGCGCCGTCTCCTGCCGCCGCCGCTGTGCTGGGTAACGGGCCGAAACGTGCACTCACGCCCCCACTGGTGGGGGCGGGAGTGCACGGACGGGCCAGTTGCCCGAGGGGGAGCCGGGGGCAGTCGCCGGGGGAGCGCCGGGGCCGAGGAGAGCCGGGCCCAGGGGTGGTGACCACAACGACCGAAAAGACCGAAATGGTCTCGATGACCGCAAGGCAGACGTGGCAGCAGGCCGCTCCTAGCGTGACGGCAATCACATCAAGCCCCACTCTTCTGGAGGAACCGTGTTCGGTCACACCGCACGCCGCACCACGCTCGTCTCGTCCATCGCCGCGCTGTCGGTGCTCGCCGCCGGGTGCGGCGGTTCGGACGACGCCTCGTCCGACGACTTCCCGTCCGAGAGCATCCAGTTCATGGTGCCGTCGGGTGCCGGTGGCGGATGGGACACCACGGCCCGGGCCATGGCCGCCGTCCTGGAGGACCAGGACCTGGTCTCCGAGACCGTGAAGGTCTCCAACGTCGAGGGCGGAGGAGGCGCAACCGGCCTGGCCCAGCTCCAGTCCAGCGACGGCGATCCCTACGCCTGGATGATGACCGGACTCGTGATGCTCGGCGCTCTTCAGCAGGCCGGCTCCGACGTCACCCTCGACGACACGACTCCCATCGCCACCCTGACGAGCGAGGCCGAGGCCTTCGTCGTCCCGGCCGACTCCGACTACGAGTCCATCTCCGACGTGGTCGACGCCTACACGGCCGACCCGGAGGCGGTCACCTTCGGCGGTGGATCCGCTGGCGGCTCCGACCAGATGGTGGTGGCGCAGCTGATGGTCGAGGCCGGTGCCGATGCAGGCGAGATGAGCTACGTGCCCTACGACGGTGGCGGCGAAGCCATCGCGGGCCTGCTCAACGGCGACATCGAGGTGGGAGTGTCCGGCGTCAGTGAGTTCGAGGCACAGATCGCCTCCGGTGACCTCCGCCTGCTCGCGATCAGCACCGAGGAGACGCTCGAGGTCGCGGGCGAGGACGCGCCGACCCTCATGGACGCCGGCTACGACGTGGACTTCGCCAACTGGCGCGGAGTGGTGGCGGCCCCCGGCATCAGTGACGAGCAGGTGCAGGCGATCACCGATCTGATCGACGAGATGCACGCCTCCGACGCCTGGGCGCAGGAGCTGGAGAAGAACGGCTGGTCCGACCAGTACGTCACCGGCGACGAGGCCGAGCAGTACTTCAGCGACGAGGCCGAGCGGGTCGCAGCGCTCTACGCCGAGCTGGGCCTGTGACCCAGGTCCACCCGTCCGAGCGGGAGGTGGAGGAGTCGCCGCGGGGCTCCTCCACCTCCCTGGTGGTAGGAGTGCTCCTCCTGCTGCTCGGGGCGGTGATGCTCAAGGAGGCGTTCTCGGTCGAGGTCGGTCGCGACCTCGTGCGGGGCCCCCGGCTCTTCCCCGCGGTCATCACGATCGCCTTCACCACGCTGGCCGCTGCCTACCTCGCCCAGCAGGTCGTGGCGCGGCTCCGGCGCCACCGCGACTCAGCCGCCGAGCCCGTCGGGGACGGTCTGAAGGTCGCGCTGATGGTGGTGCTGCTCCTCGTCTACGGTCGCGCCCTCGAGCCCGTGGGCTACGTGCTGGCCACGTTCCTCCTGTTCATCGCCGGAGCGGTGCTCCTGGGCTCGCGTGCCTGGAAGCGCGACCTCGTGGTGGGACTGTGCCTCTCGGTCGGCATCTACGTGGTCTTCACCCAGCTGCTGTCCGTACGGCTGCCGCAGGGGGTGATTCCCCTTGGGTGAGATGGGTGCCCTGATGGACGGCTTCGCGACCGTGCTGACGCCGTCCGCCCTGCTCTTCGCCGCCATCGGCGTCACGCTCGGCACGCTGGTGGGCGTCATGCCCGGCATCGGGCCCGCCGTGACCATCGCCCTGCTGCTGCCCGTGGCGACCCAGTTCAACGATCCGATCCCGGCGTTCATCATGTTCGCGGGGATCTACTACGGCGCGATGTACGGAGGATCGACGACCTCGATCCTGCTCAACACACCCGGTGAGTCGGCCTCGGTAGCGACGGCGATCGAGGGCAACCTGATGGCCAAGAAGGGTCAGGCTCGAGCCGCCCTTGCCACTGCGGCCATCGGATCCTTCGTGGCGGCCACCATCTCCACCGTGCTGCTGGCACTGGTCGCCAGGCCGGCGGCCGACCTCGCCGTCTCGATCCAGGCCACGTCCTACGTCGCCATCATGGTGCTGTCCCTGGCGACCGTGACCGCGCTCGTCGGACGCTCGGTCGTCCGGGGCCTGCTCTCCTTGATGCTGGGCATGATGCTCGCCCTGATCGGTCTGGACCCGCAGTCGGGACAGACCCGCTTCACCTTCGGCCAGTCCGAGCTCTTCGGGGGCGTCGACGGCGTCCTGATCGTGATCGGGTTGTTCGGCATCGGCGAGGTGCTCTACGTCCTGAGCCGTCACGCGACCAAGCCCGAGGAAGTGATGTCCCTGGGTGAGCGTGGGCCGGGATTCCTGTGGCTCACGCGGGACCAGTGGCGCCGCTCCTGGGGTCCCTGGCTGCGGGGGGCCGCCTTCGGGTTCCCGTTCGGGGCGATGCCCTCGGGGGGTGCGGAGCTGCCGACCTTCCTGTCGTTCTCCTACGAGAAGAGCCGATCCCGCGGTCGCGAGGAGTTCGGGGAGGGGGCCATCGAGGGGGTCGCCGGGCCGGAAGCGGCCAACAACGCCTCGTTCACCGGCGTGCTGGTGCCGCTGCTGACGCTGGGCATCCCCACGTCGGCGACGGCGGCGGTCATGATCGCGGCGTTCAAGCAGTTCAACATCCAGCCCGGACCTCAGCTGTTCACCACGTCGGGGGACCTGGTGTGGGCGTTGATCGCCAGCCTCTTCGTGGGCAACGTGCTCCTGCTCGTGCTCAACCTGCCCCTGATCAGCCTGTGGGTGAAGGTGCTGAGCATCCCGACCCCGGTGCTCTACAGCGGGATCCTCGTGTTCGCCTCGCTGGGCATCTTCGCCTCGTCGGGGAACTCGACCCAGGTCACGATCGCGATCCTGGTCGGCGTCGTGGGGTTCTTCATGCGCAAGCTGGACTTCCCGCTCGCGCCCACGATCCTCGGCGCGATCCTGGCGACCGAGCTCGAGCGGCAGTTCCGTCGCGCGATGGTGAGCTCGCACGGTGATCTGTCGGTCTTCTGGAACCGACCGGTGACCTTGACGATCCTGCTGGTGGCGGTGGCAGCCTTCGCCCTCCCGCACCTGCCGAGGCTGATAGCGCACCTCCGGGGCCGCGAGGCGACCCGGTTCAGCCTCGGCGACGAGGACTGAGCCGCATGGGCCCTGACGCGGCCGGCGGTTCAGCCGGCCGTGTCGGGCTCGCCGGTGCGGGCCAGGAGTCGAGCAGTACGTCGCTCCTCCTGCATCAGGAAGTCACCGAAGTCGTCGCCGGCCAGCCATCGTCGACGCCACCCGTTGCGTCGCTCGGCGGCTTGCCACACCGACGACGCCATCCCGGCGGCGAGAACGTCGACCAGGGCGTCACGCTCGTCCGTGCTCAGGCCGGGTGGTGCCAGCACGCCGCGCCAGTTCTCGAACTGCACGTCCAGCCCCTGCTCGCGGAGGGTGGGCACCTCGTCGGCCACGGGCTGGTCACTGGTGACGCCCAGGGCGCGCACGGCGCCGCTGCGGATCTGGTCGATGCTCTCCAGGACGCCGGTGACCGCCACCTGCACCTCGTCGCGCAGCAGCGCCGTCATCAGCGGACCGCCGCCGTCGAAGGCGTGGTAGTCGACCTGGCCGGCACGCAGGTCCAGCGCCTCGGCGACCGCATAGGTGGCCAGGTAGTCGGGGCCGCCGGGCAGCGAACCGCCACCCACCCGCAGGCGGTGCGGCTGCTCGGTCCAACGCTGGGCCAGGTCGGCGAAGGATCGCAGGGGAGACCTCGCGCCCACCAACAACACGTTGGCCTCGCCCAGCAGCCGGGCCAGGGGCGTGGCTGCGGACAGCGACCTGGATGGCGTGGCTACCTGGGTGGCCCCCACCACGCCGAGCCCCATCATCATCAGCAACGCGGGGTTGCCCCGCTCTTCGGCCAGCCGGGACAGCCCTGCGAGACCTCCGGCGCCGGGCAGGTTGAACACCTCGGTCAGGGCACGTGCGGGGTCGTGGTTGAGCGCGCCGGCCAGGACTCTGGCGGTCGTGTCGTAGCCGCCGCCGGGAGCGTTGGGCACGAGGATCCTCATCGGCTCGCGCAGCTCGGCTCCACAGGCCGTCACGACGGCACCGGCAGGAACCGCCAGGCCGGCGAGCACGACTCGTCGCCGGGTGAGCATCGTGCCAATCTAGTGCCCACGAGGTCCATCCGCGTGGGTGTCCGGGACGGGAGGAGGTGACGATGGCGCGTCGCAGCATGAGCCTGGCCCGGCAGATGCTGGGCCTCCAGGTCGTCGCGGTCCTGCTGGCCGTCCTCGGGGTGACTCCGGTGCTCGCGGTCTACGACGACCGTGCCTTTCGCGACGTGGAGACCAGGCGGGCGCTGAGTGCCGCCGAGAGCATCGCCGCCACCTCCATCGTCAGCCAGGGCCTGATCAGCGATGCCGACGCCAGCCTTGCCGGCGAGGCCGAGCGGGCCCGCAGCGCCTCTGGTGCTGCCGCCGTCGTCGTACGCGACCAGGCGGGCCGGGTGCGCTACTCCTCCGACCCCTCGCGCACGTTCCCCGAGCCGGAGCGCGGGACCGAGGTCGTCGTGCTGGACCAGGAGCCTCGGCTGATCGCGGCGTCTGTCCCGGTCCTGGCCGGACGGGCCAGCGACCAGGTGTCGGTCGGCGATCGGATCGGCACCGTGGTCGTGGCCCGTTCCTACCCGCCGTGGTGGCGCCGCCTGGGCGCCATCGCCCCGGCCCTGCTCACCTATGTCCTCGTGGGCGCCGCCGCCGGGCTGGTCGGGAGCCTGCTGGTCTCGCGCCGCATCAAGCGGATCACCTTCGGGCTCGAGCCGCGCGAGATCCGGGGGCTGGTCGAGCATCGCGAGGCGATGCTGCACGGCTTGCGCGAAGGCGTGGTCGGGGTCGACCTGCAGCACCGGGTCACCATCGTCAACGACGAGGCCAACCGCCTCCTCGCGCTTCCCGCCGACGTCGTCGGCCGCCGAGTCGACGAGGTGGGACTCGACCCTCTGCTCGTGGAGGTGCTCGGCGGGGACCGGCCGGCCGGCGACCTGCCCGTCGCGCGGGAGGGGCGGATGTTGGTGGTCAACCAGATGCCCGCAGTGCACGAGGGACGGCTCGTCGGCTGGGTCACGACCGTCCGGGACCGGACCGAGCACGTCGAGCTGGTGCGACAGGTGGCCGCGTGGCGTGACACGACCGACGTGCTCCGGGCGCAGGCGCACGAGTTCAGCAACCGGATGCACACGGTCTCCGGGCTCGTCGAGCTCGGCCACTTCGACGACCTCTCCCAGTTCCTGGCCTCCCAGCGTGCCGCCCGCTCCGCGTGGACCGACGTCGTGCTGCGCCAGGTCGGCGACCCCCCGCTCGCGGCGCTGCTGGTGGCCAAGGGCAGTCAGGCGCGCGAGCTCGGTGTGGTGCTCGAGCTGGATCGGGCCACCTCGACCGGACCGCTGGGGGCCGAGCTGACCGAGGACGCCCTCACCGTGGTGGGCAACCTGCTGGACAACGCCATGGACGCGGTCTCCGCGGACAGGGGCCGGGTCCGGCTGCTGGTGCAGGAGGAGGCTGGTGGCGTCCGGGTCGAGGTCGAGGACGACGGACCGGGACTGGCGCCCGGGACTGCGGCGCGCATCTTCGAGTCCGGCTTCTCGACCAAGGGCCAGGAGTCCGAGCGGTCGCGCGGCTGGGGGCTGGCCCTGTGCCGTCTCGCGTGCGAGCAGCGAGGTGGCACCATCAGCGTGGACGTGGACGACGGCGCCACCCGATTCGTGGCCGTGCTCCCGGCCCACCCCGTGCTCGAGAGGACAGGTCAGCGTGGTTGACGACATCCGGGTCCTGGTCGTCGATGACGACTTCATGGTGGCCCGCGTGCACCGCGGCTACGTCGCGTCCGTACCGGGGTTCACGGTCGTCGGAGAGGCCAACACGGCCGCGGCGGCGATGACCGCGGTCGCCGACCTGCGCCCGGACCTGGTGCTGCTCGACCTCTACCTGCCCGACACCGACGTCGCCGACCTGATGAGCACCATGCTCGCCCCCGAGATGCCGTGTGACGTGATGGTCCTCAGTGCGGCCAACGACCTGGAGACGGTGCGGACCGCGTTCGAGAGTGGTGCCCTGCACTACCTCATCAAGCCGTTCTCGCGCCAGGACCTCGCGGGGCGGCTGACCGACTACCGGCGCCGCCGCGAGTCGTGGGACCGCGCGGTCCGGGACGACGGGACGGTCGAGCAGGGCGCCGTTGACACCCTGTTCGGTCGCGATCCGCGCCCACCCCAGCAGCCGTCCCCGCCGCTGCCCAAGGGCCTTGCCGGTCCCACGCTCACACTGGTCCGCGACGCCCTGCAACGCGCCCGTGATCACGGCGACGGCACCCTGAGCGCGACCGAGTGTGCCGACCAGGTCGGGCTGGCCCGGGTCAGCGCCCGGCGCTACCTCGAGCACCTCGTCACGGTCGGCAGTGCACGGGTCGAGCACCGCTACGGCGGAGCCGGCCGCCCCGAGCGACGCTACCGGTGGACGGCCGGCTGAGGTCCCGGCCGTCGATCAGCCGTTGGTCGCGTCGCTGTCCAGCGTCACGGAGGCCTCCTGCGACGTGTCGCCGCGGAGCCAGGTGACGGTGACCGTGTCGCCCGGACGGTAGGACCGGATGGTGGCGACGAGGGAGTCGCCTCCCAGGATCCGCTGGCCGTCGATCGCGGTGATGACGTCGCCGGCCTCGAGTCCGGCCTGGGCAGCGGTCGAGCCCTCCGTGACCTCCACGACCCGGGCGCCGGCCTCGTCGTCGGAGATCCGGATGCCGAGGCGCGCGTGGGTGGGGGTCTCGCCCGCGGCCATCTGGTCCACGATCGGCATGACCTCGTCGATGGGGATGGCGAAGCCGAGGCCGATCGAGCCCGCGGCCGCCGAACCGAAGGGCGACTGGGATGCAGCGGTGCGGATGGAGGAGTTGATCCCGACGACCGCGCCGGCCATGTCGACCAGGGGGCCGCCGGAGTTGCCCGGGTTGATGGCCGCATCGGTCTGGATGGCGGGGTACGTCGTGGAGTTCCCCTGGTCGTCGGAGCCGACGTTGACCGGGCGGTCCAGCGCGCTGACGATGCCGCTGGTGACCGTGGCGTCGAGGCCGAACGGCGAGCCGATCGCCACCACGCCCTCGCCGACTCCCAGGTTGGCGGACTTGCCGATCGTCGCGGGAGTCAGGCCCGACACGTCGGAGGCCTGGATCACCGCGGTGTCGGTCAGCGGGTCGGTCCCCAGGATCTCGGCGTCCGCGGTGGTGCCGTCGTCGAAGGAGACGGACAGCGAGCCCCCGGCGCCGTCGGCCATCTCGACGACGTGGTTGTTGGTCAGGATCGTGCCGTCGGCGGTCAGGATGATCCCGGAGCCGGAGGCGCTGCCCTGCCGGCTGGTGACGTCGATCTTCACGACGCTGGGAAGGACCTTCTGCGCTACGGACTCGACCGAGCCGTCGGCTGCCGGTGCCGGGGCCTGGTCGGCCACCGTCGAGGTGGTCGAGCTGTCGGACGGTGCCGCGCTCACCGTGTCCTCGTGGGTCAGGTCCCAGATCGCCGCACCGCCGAGGCCGGCACCCCCGCCGACCACGAGCGAGGTGGCGACGACGGCGGCGGCCAGTCCCGTACGCCGCTTGCGGGGCTCACGGACGGCGGACTCGGGACGCTCCGGGGTGTCGACGCCGCCTGACGTTCCCCCCGACGTGCCGTCCGCCCAGCCGGTGGAGGCCTGGCGGAACGGGTTCTCGTCGGCCGGCCGGCCGCTTCCCTGGTGCGGAGTGAAGTCGTCGCTCATGCCTTCGAGAGTGCGTCGGCTCCCTGTGGATGGCCTGAGAGCCTGCTGGGAAGCATCAGTGATCTCTGCCGGGCAGGTCCGGCAGCGCCATCCACTGGGACCACGACAGGTCACGCCCGACATAACGAGGGTGCGTCAGCGGCCACGCCTCGGCGATCCACCTCGGGACCAGGTCGTCGAGGGCCTGCTCGAGCTCGGTGCCGACGCACTCGTCGACCACCCACCACGAGATCTCGGCGTCCGCGCCCTGCTTCTCGGGGGGGTCGATGTAGACGCACCCGAGGATGGCGGTCTCGTCGGTGTCGAGCAGCGCGTAGTTGAAGGACGTGTGCGTCTCCATCTCGGCGGCGTGCCTGGCCAGGTCGGCGCGGTCTGCCTCGTGCGTCATGTCGGCCGGGGGCCAGCCCCACGCGTCGCCGTAGATCCCCCACAACCGCTCGCGCGATCCCATCACGGCGACCATGTCGAGATCGG
>CAWCGM010000006.1:0-14506 GCA_963795095.1 uncultured Actinomycetota bacterium
TGAATCCCTGACTGAGACCCACCACCAGAAGGACTGAGACCCATGCCTGTCACCGACGTCCAGCACGACCTCGACGCCCTCACCCTGACCATCACCGCCGACTTCGCCGCACCCGTCGAGCGGGTGTGGGAGGTGTACGCCGACCCGCGCCAGCTCGAGCGCGTCTGGGGTCCGCCGACCCACCCGGCGACCTTCGTCGACCACGAGCTCGCCCCCGGCGGCCGGATGAACTACTACCTGACGACGCCCGAGGGCGAGAAGTACTACGCCTACTGGGACATCCGGACCGTCGATGCGCCCGCAGGCTTCACCTTCGCGGACGGGTTCGCCGCCGACGACAGCTTCACGCCGAACCCCGACATGCCGGAGTCGAGCCAGGCCTACACGTTCGAGGCCACCGACAGCCGGCACCCGCGCCACCTACCTGTCGTCGCTACGCCACCGCGGAGGCGCTGCAGACGGTGCTCGCGATGGGCGTCGTCGAGGGCGCGTCGTCCGCCATCAACCAGATCGACGGCCTCGTCGCCCACGCGGCCTGACCACCGTTCCCCCAAGAGAACAGGACACCTGACATGCGCCACATCGTCGTCACCGAGCTCGTCACCCTCGACGGCATCGTCGACTCCCCCGGCGGGGGCGACCACCCCCACGGCGGCTGGACCTTCAAGGACGTCGAGCTCGACATGGCCGCCTACGACATCAAGGGACGCGAGACCGAGCAGGCCTCCGCGCTGCTCTTCGGGCGCCAGTCCTACGACGAGTTCGCCCCCGTGTGGCCCTCGATGGAGGAGTTCGCCACCTACAACGCCATGCCGAAGTACGTCGTCTCGACCACGCTCGCCGGCGACACCGTGCCGTGGGGCGACAGCGAGGTGCACGTGCTCCGCTCGCTCGACGACGTCGCCGCGCTGAAGGAGACCGACGGCGGCGAGATCCACGTGCACGGCAGCCCGACCCTGGCCCAGGGGCTGGCTGCCGCCGGCCTGGTCGACCGCTACCACCTGCTCGTCTTCCCGATCCTGCTCGGCAGCGGCAAGCGCCTCTTCGTCGACGGCACCGCCCTCGACAAGACCAGGCTCGCGCTCACCGAGCACGCCTCCTACTCCAACGGGATCACCCTCCAGGTCTACGACGTCGTGCGCTGAGCGCGAACGCGCTGGCCTGAGGGTCGCGCAGGCGCGAGACTCACCCGGTGGAACTCGCTCTCCTGCTGGTCTCGATGGCCGCCGTCGTCCTCGCCGCCACCGCCATCAGCGAACGCCTGCACGTCCCGGCGCCGCTCCTCCTGATCGTCGTCGGCGCCGCGGCGTCCTACGTCCCGATGCTGCCCACGATCCACCTCGAGTCCGAGGTCGTCCTGCTGGGGCTGCTGCCGCCACTGCTCTACGCGGCCGCGATCCAGACCTCGCTCGTCGACTTCAACGCCAACCGGGGCTCGATCCTCCGGCTCTCGGTGGTGCTCGTCGTGCTCACCTCGCTCGGCCGTCGGCGGCGGTCGTGCAGTGGCTGGTGCCCGGCATCGGCTGGGCCGCTGCGATCGCGATCGGCGCGGTCGTCGCGCCCCCCGACGCGGTCGCCGCGACCGCGGTGGCGAAACGGATCGGCCTGCCACGTCGGGTGGTGACGATCCTCGAGGGCGAGTCGCTGCTCAACGACGCCACCGCGCTCGTCGCGCTGCGCACCGCCATCGCCTTCCTCGCCGGCAGCCTGACGATCGTCGAGGTCGGCCTCGACTTCGTCCGCGCGGCCGGCGGCGGCGCCCTCGTGGGCTTCGCCTTCTTCCTGCTCGTCGCGTGGCTCCGCAAGCGGATCACCGACCCGCTGCTCGACACCGGCATCTCGTTCCTCACGCCGTTCGCCGCCTTCGTCGCGGCCGAGGAGATCGACGCCTCCGGCGTCATCTCGGTCGTGGTCGCCGGCCTGCTGCTCGGCCACAAGGCGCCGATCATCCAGACCGCCCAGTCGCGGATCACCGAGCGGATCACCTGGCGCACGGTCGCCTTCATCCTGGAGAACACGGTCTTCCTGCTCATCGGGCTCCAGCTCGACTGGATCCTCGAGGACGTCTCGGAGTCCACGCTCACCGGCGCCCGCATCAGCGTGGTCTGCGCCGCCACGTTGCTCGCCGTCATCGTGATCCGGATGGCGTGGGTACTTCGCCACCTACCTCCTGCGCCGGAGAGGCGAGGACCCGCTGCCCGCCGTCGTGGACCTTCCTCATCGGCTGGGCCGGCATGCGCGGGGTGGTCACCCTGGCCGCCGCGTTCGTCATCCCCGAGGAAGCACCCCACCGCGAGGTGCTGCTCCTCGTCGCCTTCACGGTCGTGGCCGGCACGCTGCTCCTGCAGGGGCTCACCCTCCCGCTGCTCACCCGCCTCCTCGACGTACCCGCCCCCGACCCGGCCGAGGACGCGCTCGCCCGGGCCGCGCTGCTCCAGCAGGCCGCGGACGCCGGGCTCGCCAAGCTCGACGAGCTGGAGTACGACGACCACCACGGCGTCTCGGACCAGATCCGGGCGCGCCTCGACCAGCGCTCGTTCGCCGCCTGGGAGCAGCTCGCCACGGCCGAGGACGCCGAGACCCCCTCGCAGCTCTACTCCCGCATCCGCGGCGAGATGATCGACGCGGAGCGCGCCAAGGTCCTGCTGGTGCGCAGCAAGGGCAAGATCCCCTCCGACGTGGTCAGCGGCGTGCTCGCGATGCTCGACATCGAGGAGTCGATGCTCGACGCCGCCGCCGAGGCGCCCGAGCGCACCCGCATCGGCTCGCTGGCCTTCACCGGCGGTCGCGCGTGCGACGACCTCGAGGCCTTCCCGGCGATCGACACCGTCGCCGACCCCGCCTGCGCGATCTGCCTGGCCGACGGCACCCCGTGGGTCTCGCTGCGCCAGTGCCTGGAGTGCGGCAACGTCGGGTGCTGCGACTCCTCGATCGGCAAGCACGCGACCGCGCACTTCCACGAGAGCCTCCACCCGGTGATGGAGTCGGCCCAGCCCGACGAGTCCTGGCGCTGGTGCTTCGTCCACAACCTCACCGGCTGAGAAGGAACGAGTTCCGACATGGGAGCACCTGCGATCGTCATCGCCTCCGCGAACCACGGAGACGTGCTGGCCGAGGCCTTCGGCCGCTACGAGCGGGAGTACGACGTACGCCTCGTGCACGACGAGGTCACCGCGAAGCACACCGCCATGGACCTGATGACGTCCGGGCACCAGGTCGCCCTCTTCGTGATCGACAGCGACCACGACCAGGACAAGCTCTACGGCCTGATCGGCGGCACCCGGAAGGCCGTCCCGACGGCGCGGCGGCTGATCGTGTCGCACATCAGCCGGTTCCGGACGGACAACGCCGACTTCCGCCACGCGGTCGCCGCGGGCAAGGTCGACGCGCTGCTGCTGATGCCGCAGGGGCCCCGCGACGAGGAGTTCCACGGCGCCGTCGGCGAGATGCTCAACGAGTGGAACGCCACCGTCGCGACCCCGGTGGTCGAGAACGTCCGCATCGTCACCCCGGAGAAGGACGCCCTGACGCGCGACCTGCTCGACTACCTCGGTCGGGTCGGGCTGCCGGCCGGCGTGCACCACCCCGACAGCGAGATCGGCCGCGAGATCATGGCGGGCTGTCCCGAGGACGAGGGGCGCTGGCCGGTCGTGTCCTCGCTCGCCGGCTGGTGCGGGCACTGCCCCGACGTGCGCTCCCTCGCCAACCAGCTCTACGGCCGTCCTGACGAGATCGACCTCGACGAGGTCGTCGACCTGGTGGTGGTCGGCGCCGGACCGGCCGGGCTCGCAGCCAGCGTGTACGCCTCGAGCGAGGGCCTCTCGACGGTCTGCCTGGAGGCGGAGGCGATCGGCGGGCAGGCCGGCACCAGCTCGATGATCCGCAACTACCTGGGTTTCCCGCGCGGCATCTCCGGCATGCGGCTGGCCCAGCGGGCACGCGGCCAGGCGCTGCGCTTCGGCACCCGCTTCTTCACCGGCTGGCCCGCGACCGGGATCTCGCCGTGCGAGGACGGCGGCCACCACATCGTGCACACCGAGGGCGGCGACGTGCACACCCGCACCGTCCTCGTCGCGACCGGCGTGAACTACCGCCGGCTCGGGGTCGACTCGATCGAGGAGCTCGTCGGGCGCGGCGTCTACTACGGCGCCGCGATGGCGGCCGCGCGCGAGCTGGCCGGCGACCACATCGTCATCGTCGGTGGCGGCAACTCGGCCGGGCAGGCGGCGATCCACGCCGCCCGGTTCGCCAAGGAGGTCACGATCGTCGTACGCCGCCCGGACCTGACGGCCACCATGTCGTCGTACCTCATCAACGAGATCGAGTGGAACCCGCGGATCACCGTCCGCGGCTCGGCGTGCGTCGTCGACGGCGGTGCGGACGACGTCGGCCACCTCGGCTGGCTCACCGTCGAGGACGTCGCCACCGGCGAGCACGAGCGGGTCGACGCCCGCGGGCTCTTCCTGCTGCTCGGCGCGGCGCCGGAGTGTGGCTGGCTGCCCGACACGGTGCTGCGTGACGAGCGCGGCTTCGTGCTGACGGGACGCGACATCCCGCGCGAGCAGTGGGTCGAGGACGTACCTCCCGAGGACCTCGCCACGACCGTGCCGGGCATCTTCTGCGGTGGTGACATCCGGTCGGGGTCGATGAAGCGGGTGGCGTCGGCGACCGGTGAGGGCGCGTCGGTCGTCTCGTCCGTGCACGCCTGGCTGGGGCAGTAGGCCTAGTACTCCAGCAGCAGGAACAGCACCGCGAGCGCGGGCAGGGTGCCCTGGGTCAGCGCGGCCCGCATCATCGTGCGGTCGTGCGTGACGAGGACGATCGCCGCCGCGAGCATGGAGCCGGTGCCGGCGAGGGCCAGCGCCGTGCCGGCGACGTGCTCCTGCTTGTAGATCGCGAGGCCCACCAGCGTGATGATCGCCAGGAAGAGGTTGTAGAAGCCCTGGTTGTAGGCCAACGGCCTGGTGACCTCGGCGTCCGCCTCGGAGGTGCCGAAGGTCTTGCGGGTCGACGGCTCGGTCCAGCGGAACGACTCGAGGATCCAGATGTAGACGTGGAGCGCTGCTGCCAGGATCGCAAAGCCCGCCATGAAGATCGTCATGGCCGCACCCTAGGGCCACCTACCCCTGGGAGGGTGGCAGGCGGACCGGGTCGGGACCATGATCGGCGCCGACGGCTACCCCGCCGTCATGATCGAGGAGGTCCCCATGGGACGACTGATCGGCATCCTGCTCGTGCTCTGGTTGATCATCGGAGCCTTCGCGGCCTTCCAGCGTGGCTACTTCGAGGACACGAAGACGAACTGCTCCGAGGCGAGTGACATCGCGCTCAACATCGTCGCCGGCCCGCTCAACTACACCGGGGTCAACCCCAAGGTGGGCTGCCCCGACGTCGACGTCGACACCCCGGAGCCCTCCAAGTAGGTATCGGGTAGGGATCAGCGTCCGCTGTTGCGCGGGTGGTTCTTCGCCGTGCGCTCGTTGCCACGGCGGTAGTTGCCGGTGAGGCGCGCCATCAGCTCCTGCTCGTCGACGCCGTCCTCGACGTCGGCGACGAACCGCGCGGCCGCGGTGCCACGCAGGACGGTCGCACGGCGGCCGTGGTGGGTGATGACGACCTCGCCGCCACGGGTCTCGTAGTCGAAGCCTTCGGGTCCGGGCACGGGCCCAGCGTGTCAGCCCCGGTCGGTCAGGACGACGGGTTTTCCAGCCAGGTCGGGACCCAGCCCTCGTCGGGGTCCTCGCCGACCCTGCCGTCGACGGCCTCCCGCAGCATGTCGGCGTGGCCGGTGTGGCGGCTGTACTCCTCGAGCAGGTCGATGAGCAGGCGACGCAGGCGCGGGTGGTTGCCGTTGCCGTCGTCGACGTGCGCGACCAGGTCGAGCCCGCCCTCGGCGAGGGCGTCCTCGATCCGCCGGGTGTTGCGGACGACGGCCTCGTCGAAGACGGCGTACGTCTCCGCGGCGGTGAAGTGGTCGGCCTCGAACTCCCACTCGTCGGTGTCGTCGTGGCCGAGCGACTTCCACGGCTCGACGAGCTCCTCGCCGCGGAGCTTGGTCGTCAGGTAGTAGTCCTCGGCCAGCGCCAGGTGGCGCAGCAGTCCGCCGAGGGACAGCGACGACGACGGGATCCGGTGCGCCAGCCCCGCCTCGTCGAGGCCGTCGGCCTTCCACCGCAGCGTCGCGCGCATCCGGCCCAGGGCGCCGGTGAGGTGCTCGGCCTCGGTGCCGTCGATCGGCGGCTCCCACGGCGGGGGGACCCAGACATCGGTGTTCTCTTCGGTGGTCACGTCCGTGACGCTAGTGGCGGACGCGGACAGTCGGCTTCCGGATCCTCCGCAGGGGTGCTGGACACCTTCGACATCCGGGAGCAGGCTGGCCGGATGCGACGACTCGGAGTCACCCTCATCCCCGCCCTTGCCCTGGCCCTCGCCCTTCCCGCGGCCGCGACCTCAGCGCCCGTGCAGAAGCCCGATCCGAACACGGTCAAGCACCACCCCTTCGACGACGGCTGGTCCGAGCAGGTCCTCGACGCCGACCAGAACTTCCGCGGCCTGGAGGCCGTGAGCAAGAAGGAGGCGTGGGTCACCGGCGAGAGCCTCACCGACGGTGGTCCGGCGCGCGTCTTCCGCACCACCGACCGCGGCGAGACGTGGACCGACGTCAGCCCCGACGACAGCGCCGGCCTGTCCTTCCGCGACGTCGAGGTCAACGGCAAGGTCGCCCATGTCCTGGCGATCGGCCCCGGCGAGGCCTCGCGCATCTACCGCTCCACCGACGGCGGCGCCACGTGGACCGAGGCGTTCCGCAACACCGACGAGAACGCGTTCTACGACTGCCTGGCGTTCTACCCCGGCGGCCAGAAGGGTCTCGCGGTCAGCGACCCCGTCGACGGCAAGCTCCGGATCCTCTCGACCAGCGATCGCGGCCAGACCTGGACCGTGCTGTCCAGCGCCGGCATGCCCGCCTCGGCCGACGAGTACGGCTTCGCGGCGAGCGGCGACTGCCTGGTCACCGCCGGCAAGGCGGCGTTCCTCATCACCGGTGGCGCGCAGTCCCGGGTGCTCCGCTCGGACGACCGCGGCCTCACCTGGACCGCCGTCGAGTCCGGCATCCCGGAGGGCCCGGCGGCTGGCGGCTTCGCCGGCGCGTTCGCGTCACCGCGCCGCGGGATCGCCGTCGGCGGTGACTTCGGCGACAAGCCCGTCCTCGACGACAACGTCGCCTACACCCGCGACGGTCGCACCTGGACCGGCGGCACCACGCTGACCCACGTCGGCGAGGACGTCACCTTCATCCGCGGCTGGAAGCTCGCCGTCGCGACCGGCGACTACCGCGGCTCGGTCGGCACCAGCCTGACCCGCGACGGCGGCGCCACCTGGACCCGCGTCAGCAACCTCGGCTACCACGTCGTCGACTGTGTGGCGAAGGTGTGCTGGGCGGCCGGCAGCAAGGGTCGCGTCGGACGGGGCTGACGGCCTCCGCACCATGAAGGCAGTTGGCGGCCGCTGCTCCGGCACCTGAGCGTGCCGGGCGTGGACGGCACGACGAACTGCCTTCATGGTGCGACATCCGTCCCGCTCGCGGCGACGAACTCCCGGCATGGGCCAGCCCGACACGATGTTCGCCAGCAGCAGCGTCCCGCGCCACCTCGTGCGAGGTGCGATCGGGCTGCCGATGATGGTGGGCGCGTTCGTGCTCGTGCCGTGGCTCGGTCCGCTGGCACTCCTGCTGATCGTCCCGGCGGCCGTGCTGCTGCGCGGCTGCCCGACGTGCTGGGCCCTGGGCCTCGCGCAGACCTGCGCGATCAGCCCACGGGCTGCAGCGGGTGGATCGCGACCTCGCCGCTGAGCGCGTCCGCAGCGGCGGCGAAGGCCGCGGCCACGTGCGGCGTCGCCATGTGGGCGTCGAGGGCCGCGGTGTCGGTCCACCGCTCGACGGTCACGAACGTGCCCGGCGTGCTGCCCGACTCGAACAGGTCGTAGGCCAGGCACCCCTCCTCCGCGCGGGTCGCCTCGGCCAGCGTGGTCAGGGCCTCCCGGACGGCGTCGGCCGCCTCGGGCTTGGCGGGGATGGTGGCGACGACCTGGAGATCACTCACGGAAGTTCCTTGTCAGTAGGCGGAGCCCCAGTGTGCGTGGTGCGTGGGTGGCTGGCATAGCCCTTCTCGCCGGGATGGTCGCCCTCGACCGCCCGCGCGCCGAGGACGCGCATCACGACGAATCCGGCACCGGCCGCCACCAGCACGATCACGAGCAGGGTCGTTGCCACAGCTGGGCTCAACATGTCCATCATGTCGATCACCTCCGGCTTCCCACGCTAGGGCGCCGGAGCCGTCCTGCTCCTTACGGTCCCGTGACGCCGGGGGCCTGCTGGCTAGGCTCGCAGCGTGCCCGACCTGACACGTGTCCCCACCGCTCCCCTGCTCGCCGGCGGCCTCGTCGGCGGGTTCGCCCTGGCCCAGCAGACCGGCGTACGACCCCTCGGCGGAGCCGCGATGCTCGCCGCCAACGCCGTCGCGGCGCGCCAGTGGTACGCCGTCGGCGGGGTGCCGCTGGCGGCTGCCCTCACCGCGGGCTACTGGACCGCGATGGGCGTGTCCCACCCGCTCGCGAAGAAGATCGGCACGTGGCCCTCGGTGCTCGGCGTGACCGCGGTCAGCGCGGGCGCGGCGTGGGTGCTGGCCGACCGCCGCCGCTGACGATCAGTCCTCCGGGAGGTCGGCGAAGGCCTGCTTCATGTCGCGGTACCACCCGAGCGACTTCTTCGGGTGCCGCCAGCGGCTCTTCATCTCGTCGCGCGCCGGCTGGTGGGCGGCGTCGCCGGCCTTCTCGGCCTCCTTCAGGTGCGTGTCCTGGGCGTTGATCACGTCGTCGTGGGTGGTGCCCCGGTGGGGCAGGTCGCACGGGCCGCCGAGCTGGCGGCAGGTCATGGTCTTCATCGGTGTCTTCCTCTCGTGGGGTGTCACTGGTCCGACGATCGGCGGGACGGACGTGTGACCGCGTCCGCCCCGGAGCGGCGTACGACCTGCGCCAGGACGTCCGGTGCGGCGCGGCAGATGATGCTCTCCACCCGCCCTCCGGCGATCGTGAAGTCGAAGACGACCCGGGCCTCGCCCCGGTGGTACCAGGCGTAGGCGGGTCGGTCGCCGACGTAGATGGCGAGGGCAGCGTGCGCGCTGCCGTTGAAGAACGTCGCCACCTCGTCGCGGCCCTCGATCGACGACGGCGTGCCGGCCAGGGCGGCCACCTCGTCGGCGCCGACGACGGCGTCGGGCGCGAGCAGCTGGAGCAGCCGCTCGAAGTCGCCTCCGCGAGCGGCGGCCATGAACGCGTCGACCACCTCCCAGTCCGCGAGCGCGTCCTCGGCCGCTGGCTGGGCGACCTTGGCCCGGGCTCGCGAGGCGAGCTTGCGGGCGGCCGCCGGAGTGGTGTCGAGGACCGCGGCGATCGTGCCGAACTCGAAGCCGAAGCTGTCGTGCAGCACGAACGCCACCCGCTCGCGCGGGGAGAGCCGGTCGATCACGGCCTGGAGCGCGATGCCGACGGTGTCGGCGAGGGCGACGTCGTCGGCGGGGTCGGGAGCGGTGTCCGCGACCTCGACCTCCTCGTAGGGCACCGGGGTGCGCGCCCGCAGCCGGTCGAGGCAGAGCCGGGTGGTGACCGTGGTCAGCCAGGCCGGCAGGTTGTCGATCTCGGCCCGACCGTCGCCCAGCGCCCGGTCGAGCCGCAGCCAGGCCTGCTGCACGACGTCCTCCGCCTCGGCGTGGTCGCCGAGCACGCGGCTCGCGATGCCCAGCAGCCGTGGCCGCTCGAGCTCGAAGACCTCGGTCTCGTCCATCCGCTCCACCGTCTCTCCACCCTCTTCTCCGGCATCATCCAACCTCCTGACGTCCGGGCGGGCCGATGTGTGACATGACGTGCGCTGGGATGCGTCACGCACACTGGAGGAATGGACGGCCCCTGGCGCCGCGGCGCATCGGCACTCGCGACCCTGCCCCTCCTCGCTGCGTGCACGTCGACGCCGGAACCCGAGGGACGTACGTCGTCCCCGTCCCCGTCGTCGTCGCCCTCGTCGAGCGCGAGCACGCCGGCCGAGGAGCCGACGACCGAGCCCACGGAGGAGCCCGACCGGAGGAGCCGACCGAGGAGCCGCGGCCCATCTCGATGGCCGCCCTGGCGGCCGCCGACCTCACCGGTGGCGACCTGCGGCTCGGCGCGGTCCGCGAGCGCACGCCCGCCTACACGTCGTACGACGTCACGTTCCGCTCGACCACGGCCGGCAGGGGGACGGCGCCGCTCCGGATCAGTGGCGTCCTCAACGTGCCGTCCGGGCGAGGACCCGTTCCCTGCGGTCGTGCTGGCGCACGGCTACATCGACCCGGCCTACTACGTCCGTGGGCAGGGGATGACCCGCGAGCGCGGCTTCCTCGCCCAGCGGGGCTACGTCGCGCTGCACGTCGACTACCGCAACCACGCCGAGTCGACCGACGACCCGCGCATCGAGCAGGCGGTCCGGCTCGGCTACGCCGCGGACACGATCGCCGCGGCGCGTGCGTTGAGCGGCTCCGACGACGTACGCGTCGACCACGACCGCATCGCGCTCTTCGGCCGGTCGATGGGTGGCGGCGTGATGATGAAGGCGCTCGTCGCGGAGCCCGGGCTGTTCGCCGCGGGCGTCGGGTGGGCATCGGTGTCGAGCCTGGAGGCGGAGAACTTCGCGCAGTTCCAGCGGCCCGACGCACCGCTGGCCGAGCTGAAGGCCGGCTTCCGCGGCCGGCACGGCCTGCCCGGCGAGGATCCCGCCTTCTGGAAGGGCGTCTCGCCGCGGCCGGACTTCGCCGACATCACCGAGCCGGTGCTGATGGTGCACGGCCGCTTCGACGACACCTGCCCGCCGCCGTGGGCGCGGGCGACCCAGCGCGCGCTGACCGGGGCGGGCGTCGACTCGACCCTGGAGTGGTACGACGACGGGCACGCGTTCGGCCCGGCCTTCGTCGCCGCGATGGACCGCACGGTCCGCTTCCTGCGGGCACGGATGCCCGCCTGACGGCCGACCGGCCTCACTCGATCCAGGTGCGGGTCGTCCCCAGCACGCGGGCGCCGTCGAGGTCGCCGAGGGAGAGCCCGACGAAGGCGGTGGCCGCCTCGGACGTCTGCCAGCGGAAGCGATAGTCGTCGGACGTGGCCGCATCGGCGATGGCCACGCCCGCGTCGCGGGCCGACTGCGCAGCGGCGAACGCCTGGCCGGATCGCGCCAGGTAGGCGGCCAGCTGGGCGGCGTAGGGGTCGTCCGCGCGGTCGGCGTGGGAGCGGTCGATGTTGGCGACGAACTCGCTCGCCACCGCGGCGGGCTCGATCACCGAGACCCACACGCCGTGCGCGAGCGCGACCGTCGAGAGGGACTGCATGAAGCCCTCGACCGCGAACTTGGACCCGCAGTAGGCGTCCGCGAAGGGTTGGCCGACCGCTCCACCGACGCTCGTCACGGTGAGCACCCGTCCCGACCCTGCGGCGCGCATGTGCGGGAGCACCAGCTGGGTGAGGGCGACGGGACCGAGGTAGTTGACCTCCATCTGGTCGCGCACCTCCGCCATCGTCAGCTGCTCGGCCGTCGCCACCGCTCCGCGACCGGCGTTGTTGACCAGCACGTCGATCCGGTGGTGGTCGGCGACGACCGCCTCGACGCAGGCCGCGGCAGCCGCATGGTCGACGACGTCGAGTGCCCGCAGGTCGAGGTCGACCCCCGCCTCCGCCGCCGCTGCCCGGAGCGCCGCGGACCGGTCGAGGTCGCGCATGGTGGCCACCACGGTGAGCCCGCGACGAGCCAGCTCCACCGCGGCGTGCAGACCCATCCCGGAGGACGTGCCGGTGACCAGTGCGACGTCGTTGCCCATGCGAGCCAGAGTGGCACGGCCACGGCCGGGCGTCACGGGCCGACCGGCGACCCCTCCGCCCACATCGCCGCGATGTGCCGGGAGTCGGTGCCGCAGCAGCCGCCGATGATCCGCACCGACGGCAGCGATCCCGCGAGCTGGCGTGTGCGCGTCGCCAGGTCGGGCAGGTCGCCCTCGTCGAGCTCCTCGGCCTCGTCGAGCTCGGCGTGGCTGAGCCGCGAGGAGTTCACCCGCAGGCCGGCGATGCGGGCAGCCCATGCTGCGCCGGCGTCGATCCCGGGCGAGACGTGGTCGGGGTGCGCACAGTTGACGAGCACGTGTGCGGCGCCGGACGCCGTGGCGGCGTCGAGCTGCTCGATCGCCTCGCCGAGCGCGGTGCCGTCGGGCAGCCGGCCGTCGGTCTCGACGGTGTAGGAGATCGCCACCGGCAGCCCGACGTCCCGGCCCGCGCGCACGATCCCGACCGCCTCGGCGACCGTCGTCAGCGTGTACGCCGTCGCGAGGTCGGCGCCCGCCTCCGCGAAGGCGGCGAGCTGCGGGCGGTGGTAGTCGGCGTAGCGGTCCGCGTCGAGGTCGCCGGCGAGGTAGCCGTCACCGCGGGGACCGACGGCGCCGACGACCAGCACCCGCTCGACCCCGTCGGGCACCGCGTCGGCGAGGCCGCGCAGGTACGTCACCGCGTCCCGGTTGACCCGCTGCAGTGCGTCGACGTCGTACCCGAGCCGCGCGCCCCAGTCGGTGTTCGCCCGCCAGGTCGGGGTCTCGAGCAGCAGACCGGCACCGGCCCGCGCCGCCACCTCGACGTAGCCGCGGTAGTAGTCGTCGAGCGCCGCGCGGCCGTCCGTGGTGTCGAGCAGCGGGAAGGACGCGAAGTCGGGCAGGTCCAGGCCGCGGTGGAAGATCAGGTCGGTCTCGAGGCCGCCGTCGGTGACCCAGCCTCGGTCGGTCTCGGGCAGCTGCCAGGTGGATGCGGTCATGGGTGCTCCCTTCCGCGACCCAGTGTCGTACGACGACGGGCTCGGTGGCGGGCTGACTAGTCCGGCGGGAACGCCTCGGCGAGGGCCGTCAGCCTCGCGGTGTACGCCGACCAGTCGACGTCGGGCAGGTTGGTGGACGAGGCGCCCATCCCGGCGGCGCCGTCGATGCCCTCGCGGAGGATGTCGGCGTGGCCGGCGTGCCGGGTGGTGTCGGAGATGACGTGCACGATGGTCCGGGCCAGTGAGACGTCGCGGTGGTCCGCGGGCCACCACGGGACAGCACCGCGAGCGTCGAGCGGGAGGTCGGCGATCGTCGCGTCGCTGAACGCCCACACAGCGCGGTAGAACTCCGCGACCTCGACGGCGGAGACGTCGGCCGGCACCCACCAGTCGGCCTGCGGGTCCGCGTCGGCGGCCTCGTCCCCCACCCGCAGCGGGTGGTCCGGGTGGGGCCACTCGCGCCCGAAGGTCGGGCCGAAGTAGTCGATCTCCACGTTGGCGACGTGGCGCACGATGCCGAGCAGGTTGGTGCCCGTCGGCGTCCGCGGCAGCCGGAGGTCGCGCTCGCCCAGCCCGTCGAGCTTCCAGAGCAGCGCGTCCCGCGCCTCCTGGAGGTAGTGCTGCAGGGCGGCCTTCGTGTCGAGCAGGTGAGCGTCCATCCGGCGATCATGCCCGCGGAGCCGGACGGTCGGCGACCGCATTGCGTGGGCATGCCCGACACACCCGTACGGTCGCAGCGTGAACGCCCGCGTCGCCTCCCTCCACCTCGCGCCCGGCCGCCGGCTCCCGACGAAGTCCGTCGAGTCGGTCGAGGCCGAGGCGGGCGTCGGCCTGGTGGGCGACCGCTACCACGGCACGAAGCACCGGCACGTGACCGTGCAGGCGCTCGACGACCTCGCCGTCGCCGCCGAGGCGCTCGGTCGCCCGATCGATCCCGGGCTCACCCGACGCAACGTCACGCTCGACCACGGACCGATCCCGACCCGGCCGGGCGAGCGGATGCGCATCGGCGGCGTCGAGCTCGAGGTGGTGCGGATCGCGGCTCCGTGCCGGCTGCTGGACGACTGGCTGGGGCCGGGCGCGATGCAGGCGCTGAAGTCTCCGCGCGGCGGCACGGTCTTCCGGCTCCTCGGCTCCGGGACGATCCGGGTCGGCGACGAGGTCGAGCTCCTCTAGTTCTGCACGAGCCTCAGCAGCACGCCGTCGGCGTCGACGAGGTAGCCGATCCGCATCCCCGAGTCCTCGACCGTGGGCGGGTGCAGCCGCGGCCGACCGCGGTGGGTCACGGGCAGGCCTGCGGCCACGCAGGCGGCGTACAGCGCATCGAGGTCGTCGACCCGCAGGCAGCAGCCGGCCGACGTGGTGGCCGGGTCGAGGCCCGGGTCGGGGAAGAACTCCAGCATCAGCGAGCCGCGCTCGAGGATGAGCCAGCCCGGAGAGCTGTACGTCGTCGAGAAGCCGATCGCGGCGTAGAACGCGACCGTCGCGTCGAGGTCGCGGGAGGGCAGGTTGGGGGTCGCGCGGTCGCTCATGGGACAACGCTAGTGCGGTGATCCCGGTGCGGCTGCCGCACCAGGATCACCGCGCTGTTGTCGGAGTCCCCGCCTGAGCGGGGACTCCGACAGACGAGCAAGC
>CAWCGM010000007.1:0-29213 GCA_963795095.1 uncultured Actinomycetota bacterium
CTGGCGTGACCCTCCCCCACCAGGCCGACTGGGAGGTGCTGGACCGCATGGGGAGAGGGCCCATGCTGGACGTCTGCATCGACCCGGGCCAGGGCGACCTCTACCTCCCGGAGACCACTGACTACCGCGGCGTGCTCTCACCCGCGGGCACCGAGGAGCTCGGGGTCTACCGCGGACCGCGTCGGGCCCACGCTGCCATCGGACTGTGGCGCGAGCAGGCCCGGAGGTGCGGCGGCCCCGGCAGCAGCGACCACACGGGCCGACCGATGGAGCTGGTCGTCCGCGAGGTCAGCGTCGCCGGCGCTGACGAGGCGTGGCAGGCGCACCTGCTGATGACCGTCGAGGGGCCGGAGCTCGGCACCGTGACGTCGTTCCAGACCGTCGTGCGGGTCGGCAACGCGGTCTACGTCGAGCGCGACAGCGGCTTCTCCGCCGCGTCGACGGTCGGCGAGCGGGGCCGCGGCGACCTGGCGTCGGTGAGGGCGTACGTCCCGGTCCTGGCGGTGTTCGGCGAGGACTAGAGCAGGACGAGGTCGTCGCGGTGGATGACCTCGCGCTCATAGGCCGCGCCGAGCGCGGCCTTGAGGTCGCCCGTCGAGCGGCCGAGCAGCGCCGGGAGCTCGTCGGCGTCGAAGTTCACCAGACCGCGGGCGACCACGAGCCGCCGGACGGATCGAGCACGTCGACGGCGTCGCCGGCCACGAAGCTCCCCGCCACGCCGGTGATCCCGGCAGCGAGGAGCGAGGCGCGCCGCTCGACCACGGCGCGGACGGCACCCGCGTCGAGCGTGAGCGTGCCGAGCCCCGACGTCGCGTGGGCCAGCCAGAGCAGCCGGGTCGGGCGACGCTTGCCGGTGGCCTCGAAGAGCGTGCCGACCTCCTCGCCCGCAAGCGCGGCGGCGGCCCGGTCGGCCGAGGTGAGCACGACGTCGATCCCGGCGCCGGTGGCGATCCGCGCGGCATCCACCTTGGTGGTCATCCCGCCCGTGCCGACTCCCGAAGCCCCGGTCGTGCCGGTCGAGATGCCGGCGAGGTCGGCCTCCGAGCGCACCAGCGGGACCAGCGTCGAGCCCTCCCGACCGGGCGGGCCGTCGTAGAGGCCGTCGACGTCGGAGAGCAGCACGAGCAGGTCGGCGTGCACGAGGTGGGCCACCAGCGCGGCCAGCCGGTCGTTGTCACCGAAACGGATCTCGGACGTGGCGACCGTGTCGTTCTCGTTGACGATCGGGACGACACCGAGCTCGAGGAGCTTGGCGAAGGTCTGGTGCGCGTTGCGGTAGTGCACGCGCCGGGTCACGTCGTCGACGGTGAGGAGCACCTGACCCGTGACGATCCCGTGTCGCGCGAACTCCTCCTGGTAGCGGTGCGCGAGCAGGCCTTGACCCACCGAGGCGGCGGCCTGCTGGGCGGCGAGCCCGCGCGGCCGCGTGGTCAGCCCGAGCGGCGCGAGGCCGGCGGCGATCGCCCCGGACGAGACGAGCACGACCTCGGCACCCGCAGCCTTGGAGGTGGCGAGGACCTCGACGAGGCGGCGTACACGCGCGGGGTCGATGCCGCCTGCGGCGGTGGTCAGCGACGACGAGCCGACCTTGACGACGATGCGTCGGGCGGCCCTGACGAGCCCCGCCCGGTCGCTCACTCCTCGCCGTCCCAGTCGGGGTCGTCCTTCGTGCCGATCTCGTAGGCCATCGGTCCGACACCCGAGCTGCCCGAGCTCTTGTCCGGGCCCTTCTTGGGTCGCGCCTGGTCGAGGCGGCGGGCCACGTCGGCGCGCGCCTCCTCCTCGGCCTTGGTCTCCATGCCCTCGGCGATGTCGCGGCGGCGGTCGCGTGCCGGACGGGCCTCGCGGAGCCGCTCGTCCTCGCCACGCCGACCGAGCATCTCGGCACCGGCCTCGATGCTGGGCTTGAAGTCGAACACCACGGAGTTGGTGTCGGACCCGATGAGGACGGTGTCGCCCTCCTGGGCGCCCATCTTCGCGAGCTTGACCTCGACACCCATCCGGTTCAGGCGGTCGGCGAGGAAGCCCACGGCCTCCTCGTTGCTGAAGTCGGTCTGGCGCACCCAGCGCTCGGGCTTCACGCCGCGCACCCGCCAGCCGTCGTCGGTGGCGACCACCTCGAAGTCGGAGCTGTCGTCGACCGCCTTGGGGCGCAGCACGATCCGCTGCGGCTCCGCCTCGGGTGCGTCCTGGCGGGACGCGACCACGATCTCGGCCATCGCGAACGTCAGCTCACGCAGGCCCGCGCCGGACGCGGCGCTGACCTCGAAGACCCGGAGTCCGCGACCGCGGAGCTCCTCGACGACCATGTCGGCGATGTCCTGCCCGTCCGGCACGTCGACCTTGTTGAGGGCGACCAGCCGGGGCCGGTCCTCGAGCCCGCCGTAGCGGGCGAGCTCGCCCTCGATGATGTCGAGGTCGTCGAGCGGGTTGCGGCCGGGCTCGATCGAGGCCGTGTCGACGACGTGCACCAGCGCGGCGCAGCGCTCGATGTGGCGCAGGAAGTCGTGCCCGAGACCGCGGCCCTCGGCCGCGCCCTCGATCAGGCCGGGCACGTCGGCGACCACGAAGGTGGTCTCGCCGGCGGTGACGACGCCGAGGTTGGGGATCAGGGTGGTGAACGGGTAGTCGGCGATCTTGGGCCGGGCCCGCGACATCGCCGCGATCAGGGAGGACTTGCCGGCGCTCGGGAAGCCGACCAGGCCGATGTCGGCGACGACCTTCAGCTCGAGGCGTACGACGAGCTCGTCGCCGGGCTCACCCAGCAGTGCGAAGCCGGGCGCCTTGCGCTTCGACGAGGCGAGGGCGGCGTTGCCGAGGCCACCGCGTCCGCCCGCGGCGATCACGAGGGTGGTGCCCTGACCGACGAGGTCCGCCAGCGCGTTGCCGTCGGCGTCCTTCACGAGCGTCCCGTCGGGGACCACCAGGGTCAGGTCCTTGCCGTTGCCGCCGTTCTTGTGGTCGCCGGCACCCTGGCCACCGTTCTCGGCCTTGCGCGAGGGGCTGTGGTGGTAGTCGACGAGCGTGGTGACGCTGGTGTCGACCTCGAGGATGATCGACCCGCCCTGGCCGCCGTTGCCGCCGTCGGGACCGCCGAGCGGCTTGAACTTCTCGCGCTTGACCGAGGCCACGCCGTTGCCGCCGCGGCCGGCCGCGAGGTGCAGCGTGACCTGATCGACGAAGCTGGGGATGGCCATGGTGATTCCTTGCTGTGGGGGTGAATGCGTGAAGGGCGCCCCCTAGACAGGGACGCCCTTCACAGAGGTGCTCAGTGTCGCGGTGTCGTCACTCGCCGGGGACGATGTTGATCACGCGACGACCGCGGCGGGTGCCGAACTCGACGGCGCCGGCCTGCAGGGCGAAGAGGGTGTCGTCGCCGCCACGGCCCACCCCGGTGCCCGGGTGGAAGTGGGTGCCGCGCTGGCGGACGATGATCTCGCCGGCGCCGACGACCTGGCCGCCGAAACGCTTCACGCCGAGGCGCTGGGAGTTCGAGTCACGGCCGTTCTTGGTGCTCGCAGCACCCTTCTTGTGAGCCATTGTTCAGTCCTTTGAGAAACGAGTCGACCTCGAGCGAGCGCTCAGAGGGAGATGTCGGTGACCTTGACCTGGGTGTACTTCTGGCGGTGACCCTGGCGCTTCTTGTAGCCGGTCTTGTTCTTGTACTTCTGGATGATGATCTTCGGGCCCTTGGTGCGGCCGGTGACCTCGACGGTCACGCTGGCCTTGTCGAGGCCGGTCGCGGTGACCTTCTCGCCGTCGACGACCATCACCACGGGAAGGGTGAGGGTGTCACCGGCGGCGGCCATCGCGTCGATCTCGATGACGTCGCCAACGGCAACCTTCTGCTGCTTGCTGCCACTGCGCACGATCGCGTACACGGCGAGTCACTCTCCTCGATCAGGACTACTGGTGAAATCTTCGGGCTGCGCGCGACACCGCCAAGGATTCGGCGAGGTACGGCCGCGGGGCGGGCGCGCAGGTGTCGGTGTGTCTCACACCGAGGGTCAAGACTACGGGATCGAGTGGCGAGCGGGCAAAACGACGTCCGGTCGCCCCTCTCCCCCGCGGGTCAGCGCTTGCGCGAGCCCTTCTTCTTGATCGGTACGTGCTCCACCGCGTGTGCCTCCGACGTCGGCTCGGCGTTCGCCTCACCCGGCTCCACACCCACCGTGCCCGGCTCGACCGCGCCCGACTCCGGGAGCGTCCCGGCAGCGCCGCTGGTGGGCGTCGCGGGCAGTGCGGGCGGACCCGCGGGGCGGCTGGCGGAGCGTCGACGCGTACGCGTCACGACCCGCGGCTTCTCGTCCTCGGCCGGTGCTTCGGGAGCTGCCGGCTCGGCAGCGGGTTCCACGGCGGTCTCGGGAGCAGCCTGGGTCTCCTCAGCGGCCACTGCCTCCACCGGGGACTCCACCGGAGCCTCTAGCGGGCTCTCCACCGGAGCCTCCGCAGGAGCCTCGACCTCCGCGTCGATCCCTTTGCGGGCGTCCGCCTCGTCCTCTGCGCGGCTCTGTGCCTGGTCGACCGGCTGGTCGACCGACTGGTCATCCGGCTCTCCGGCGGCCTCCGCCTCGGCGTGCTTCTCGTGGCGGGCCATCGCGGCGACGTCCTTGGGCGACGGTGCGTGGCCGTTGCCGTTCCCGTTCCCGTTGCTGTTCGACTCGGTGTCGTCGCCGGTGCCGCTGCGGCGACCGCGGCGACGACCGCTGCGGCGACCCTCACCCTCGCCCGCGGGGGCGTCGGGGTCCACGGGCTGGTCCTTGATGACCACTCCGCGACCCTGGCAGTGCTCACAGTTCTCGCTGAACGACTCGAGCAGGCCCGTGCCGATGCGCTTGCGCGTCATCTGCACCAGTCCGAGCGAGGTGACCTCGGCGACCTGGTGGCGGGTGCGGTCGCGGCCCAGGCACTCGACCAGGCGGCGCACGACGAGGTCGCGGTTGGACTCGAGGACCATGTCGATGAAGTCGACGACGATGATGCCGCCGATGTCGCGCAGCCGGAGCTGGCGCACGATCTCCTCGGCCGCCTCGAGGTTGTTCTTGGTCACCGTCTCCTCGAGGTTGCCCCCGGAGCCGGTGAACTTGCCGGTGTTGACGTCGACGACCGTCATCGCCTCGGTGCGGTCGATGACCAGCGAGCCACCCGAGGGCAGCCAGACCTTGCGGTCGAGGCCCTTGTGGATCTGCTCGTCGATCCGGTAGGTCGAGAACACGTCCCCGGCGCCGTTGCGCTGGTACTTCTCGACGCGCTCGGACAGGTCCGGCGCCATCGAGTCGACGTACGCCGAGACGGTGTCCCAGGCGTCGTCGCCCTCGATCACGAGCTTGGCGAAGTCCTCGGTGAACAGGTCGCGGACGACCTTGAGGGTCAGGTCGGGCTCGCCGTAGAGCATCTGCGGGCCGGAGCCCTTGTTGGTGGACTTCTTCTCGATGTCCTCCCAGCGCGTCTTGAGCCGCTCGACGTCGTGGGTCAGCTCCTCCTCGCTGGCACCCTCGGCGGCCGTGCGCACGATCACGCCGGCCGTGTCGGGGACGATCTCCTTGAGGAGCGTCTTGAGGCGGTTGCGCTCGGTGTCGGGCAGCTTGCGCGAGATGCCGGAGGTCGTGCCGTCCGGGACGTAGACGAGGAAGCGGCCGGCGAGGCTGACCTGGGTCGTCAGGCGCGCACCCTTGTGGCCGATCGGGTCCTTGGTGACCTGGACGAGGATCATCTGGCCGCTGGAGAGCACCGACTCGATCTTGCGGGGCGCGCCCTCCTTGTGGCCCAGCGCCTGCCAGTTGACCTCGCCGGCGTAGAGCACGGCGTTGCGGCCCTTGCCGATGTCGATGAAGGCGGCCTCCATCGAGGGCAGGACGTTCTGCACGCGACCGAGGTAGACGTTGCCGATGAGCGAGGTCTGGGACTCGCGCGCGACGTAGTGCTCGACGAGCACCTTGTCCTCGAGCACGGCGATCTGGGTGAGGTCCTTGCGCTGGCGGATCACCATGATCCGCTCGACCGACTCGCGGCGGGCGAGGAACTCGGCCTCGCTCACGATCGGCGCGCGGCGGCGACCGGCCTCGCGGCCCTCGCGGCGGCGCTGCTTCTTGGCCTCGAGGCGGGTGGAGCCCTGGACGGAGGTGATCTGGTCCTCGGCGGACCGGGTCTTGCGGACGCGGGTGACGGTGTTGGGCGTCTCGTCGTCGCCGCCCTCGTCGCCGGAGCGACGGCGGCGACGTCGACGTCGCGAGGAACCCTCGCCGTTGCCGTCGGCCGCGTCGCCGGCGGAGTCGTCGCCGGCCTTGTCGCGGGTCTGGTCGCCGGACGCGTCGGTGCTCGCGTCGTCGGAGGAATCGTCGGACGAGTCGTCGGTGCCCTCGGCGGAGTCGCCGCCGTCGCCACCCTTGCGCCGACGACGGCCGCCGCGGCGGCGGCGCCGGCGGGCGCCTCCGGCCTCGTCGTCGCCGGACTCGTCGCCGGACTGGTCGTCCGACTGGTCGTCCGACTGGTCGTCCGACCGGTCGTCCTGGGTGTCGGCGGCCCCGGCAGCGTCGGCGGGCGTGTCCGCCTCCTGCTCAGGAGCCTGCGCGGTCTTCTTGGCGCGGGACCTGCGGGCCGGCTTCTTCGCCGGAGCAGCCTGCTCGACGGGAGCAGCGGCGGCGGACTCGTCCTCGGCGGCCTCGTCCTCGTCCTCGACGGCCTCGGGGTCGACGTCGACGGGCTCGACCGGCTCCGGCGCGGTCCTCTTGCGCGTACGCCGGGTGGTGGTCGCGACGGGGGCCTGGAACAGCACGGCGTGGCCACCGGCCTCAGCGGGGGCGGCCGCGTCGGCGGACTCGGCGGGGTCGGCGGACTCGGGCGTGGCGTCGGACTCGACGGCTGCGGTCTTCTTGGCGGTGCGCTTGGCGGTCGACTTCTTCGCGGGGGCCTTCGCGGCGGTGCCCTTGCGTGCGCCGGCCTTCTTCGCGGGGACGGCGTCGCCCTCGGCGGGCGCCTCCGCAGCGGCGTCCGGCGCGGTGTCGGCCGCGGTCTCGGCCACCTTGCGGGTGGACGTGCGCTTGGCGGCGGCCTTCTTCGCCGGTGCCTTGCGGGCGGTGGCCCTCTTGGCCGGAGCCTCAGCGGCGGGCTCAGCGGTCGGCTCAGCGGACTCGGCAACGGGCTCGGCGGCGGGCGCCTCGCTCGGGGCCTGGGCCGCAGCCGCCTTCTTGGCGGGAGCCTTGCGCGTCCGCCGGGTCACGACGGGGGCTGCCGGGGCGGAAGGGGGAGTCTCCCCGGTGCCGGCTTCCGTGCGCGTCGTTCTGGTCGTCCTGGTCGAGCATGGGTGCTCCTCGGGCACCGTGACGGTGCCGGTACGGCGTCCGCCGATCTCGAGAGACGATCCCGGGGACGCAAAGCTTCAGTGGCGGCGACACCCTCCGCGTGTGTGCGTCTCCGGCGGCTGCTCGTCACCTGCCGCGGTCGCCGGGCCACCGTGGGAGTCGCTCTCACCGACTCCTGTGGCCGCGTCGCGGTCCGGTGACGTCCACCCGCACGGGGTGCCGACCCGCACCCCAACGAACAGGGTGTGACCGGCGAGAACGTCGTCGGCTCGACAGGTCCCGACGTGTGTGCCGGAGTGCCGAACGCTGCGAGTATCGCACACCGGCCGGCGTCGGCGGCTATGCCTGAGGCACCAGCGGGTCGCCGACCTCGCCGCCGGCGAGCAGGGGCCCCTGCGAGAGACGGGTCATCAGGGGCGCCTGACCCGGGTCGATCCCGGCCACGGTGGTCAGGCCCCGCAGCACGTCGTCGGGGCGGACGGCCGGCGTGCCGTGGCGCAGCACGACGTCGAGCGTCGTACGCCCCTCGGGCACCGAGGAGTCGTCGACGACCTCCAGCAGGACGACGGCGGCACGCGCGTCGAACTGGCGCATGCCCTTCTTCGTCATCCGCTCCACCAGGGCCTCGTCGGCGGCCAGGAAGCTCGCGACCGCGTCGGTCGCCGTGGCCCGCGGCACGGCGAGCTCGATCCGCCACCGGCTGCCCTCGAGCAGGTCCGACAGCGAGCCGCCCGGCGACTCGACCACGTCGAGGACGTCCAGCCCCGGAGGGAGCGCCTCGTCGAGCATCGCGTGGACGTCGGCCGGGACGACCACCTCGGACAGGGCGAGCTCGAGGTACTCCGCCTCGCTCGCCGAGCCGGTCGGCGCCGCACCGGCGTAGGAGATGCGCGGGTGCGGGTTGAAGCCCGAGGAGTACGCCATCGGCACCCGCGCACGGAACACCGCGCGCTCGAACGCACGGCTGAAGTCACGGTGGCTGGTGAAGCGCAGCCGCCCGCGCTTGGCGTAGCGGACGCGCAGTCGCTGCACGGGTGGGGCCTGCTGCTCGGGTTGTTCACGCACGGGCGTCAGGCTAGACCCGCTGGATTCTGAGGTGGCCCCCCGCTTGGTTAGGGTCCGGTCCCATGGACCAACCAGCGAGCAGGACGACGCGCACCTCGTGGGTGCGGCAGCGGAGCGACCTGCTGGCCGTGCTGGCGCTGATCATCGCGTCCTTCGTCTTCGTCGCCGACCAGGTCGCCGAGCACGACATGATGTCGCCGATCGACGAGTACCAGTACGTCGGGTACTACTCCGTCGTCGCCGACAAGGGCGTCGTCCGGCAGGGCTCGAAGATGCCCTTCTACGCGCGCAAGTACATGGTCTGCCACGGCGTCCGCTCGGTCGTCGGCATGGAGAAGAACCCTGCGGCCTGCAAGAAGCCCAACAGCGTCGACTACGTGATCGCCGGCGGCACGACCGCCGACCTCTATGCGCCGTTCTACTTCGTGACCACCCGGGTGATGGCGCAGCCGTTCATCTGGGCGGGCGTCGACTTCGTCGACGCCGGACGCATGGCCGGCGGGTTCTGGCTCAGCCTGGGAGCCGTGTTCCTCTTCCTCACGCTGCGCCGCGCACGCGTGCCCGTCACGGTCGCCCTGGGCCTCGGCCTCGTGCTGGTGGGGTCGCTCCCGGCGTACTGGGGCACGACCTACATCTCCACGGACGCGACGGCGCTGGCCTCGGGCTCGGTCGCTGCGTGGCTGACGCTGCGCGCCCTCGACGGCAAGCGCTGGACCCTCCTGATCCTGCCCGTGGTCGCCACGTTCGCCACGCTGTGCAAGCTCCAGAACCTGATCGCGTTCGGCGCGGCCGCCCTCGTCCTGCTGGTCGCGGCCGCCATCGGCGCCGGCAAGGAGCACCGCGGGTTCGGGGCGCGGGCCAAGGCGTTCCTCCTCGACCGTCGCACCCTCTCCGCGGTGGCCGTCGTCGGCGCATCCGTGCTGGCCCAGGGGGCCTGGCTCGCGATCCGGTCCGCCCTCGCGGTGGGACCGTCGCCCACGCTCGGCGTGCCGGTCCCGCTGGTGTTCGAGAACCTGGTCGTCGAGACCGGCAACTTCTTCCCGGCCATCGCCCAGGGCGCGATGGCCCCGTGGTCGACGGGGGCCGAGAGCCTGCCCGTCTACCTGGTCGGCACCGCGCTCGCGATCGGCGGCGCCGCCGGGCTCGCCATGTCCAAGGGCGTCATCGCCCAGCACCGGGTGATCGGCTTCAGCACCGTCCTCGTCACCGTCCTCGCGGCTCCCGCGCTCGCCATCGCCCTCGGCGCCGTGTCGGGCCTCTACACCCCGTTCCCGAGCCGCTACGGCAACTCGATGTTCCCGTGGGCGCTCATCTGCGCCGGCCTCCTGATGGACACCGAGCGGCGCTGGGCGCGCTACCTCGTGCTGGCCCTCGGCGCGGCCACGTGGGCGCTCTCGCTCATGCTGGGCGAGGCGTGAGGGCGGCTGCCACGGCCCGTCGAGATAGGTCCGGCGGCGCGCAGACGCTATATTTCCGCAGGTGAGAGACGTCGCCTTCGTTGTGCCTGTCTACAACGAGGCAGAGGTGATCGGCTCGGTGATCAAGGGCGTCCTCGAGACCTGCCCCCACGTCGTCTGCGTCAACGACGGAAGCTCCGACCACTCCGCCGACGAGATCCTCGAGGCCGGCGGCTACCTCGTGAACCACCCGATCAACATGGGTCAGGGCGCCGCCCTGCAGACGGGCATCGAGTTCGCCCGGCTGCTGCCGGGGGTCACGCGGTTCGTCACCTTCGACGCCGACGGCCAGCACCGCGTCGAGGACGCCGTGCGGATGCTCCGGGTCCTCGACTCCACCGACGTCGACATCGTGCTCGGCTCGCGCTTCCTCGGCGAGGCGATCGGAGCCAGCCGGGCCAAGCGGATCCTGCTCAAGGCCGCGGTCCGCTTCAGCAACCTGACGTCGGGCATCCGTCTGACCGACGCCCACAACGGGCTGCGCGTCTTCAACCGCCACGTCGCCGACACCCTGCGGATCACCGCGCCGGACATGACCCACGCGAGCGAGATCATCGAGCTGATCGCCCACAACAAGTACCGGTTCGTCGAGGTCGCCGTGACCATCGACTACTCCGACTACTCCGTCGCCAAGGGCCAGCCCGCGGTCAACGCCGTCAACATCGCCGTCGACACGCTCCTGCGGAAGGTCAGCCGATGATCCTCATCCAGGTCATCCTCATCCTCGCCTTCGCCGCGATCTTCCTCGTCGCGCTGCGCAGCCGCAGCGCCCACAGCGTCAACGCGTGGAAGAAGATCGCGTTCGCGGTGCTCATGGTCGTCCTGGTGATCGCGGTCCTGGCGCCCTCGATGGTGGGCATCGTCGCCCAGGCGATCGGCGTCGGTCGCGGCACCGACCTCGTCCTCTACCTGGTCTCGGTGACCTTCGCCTTCTACGTCGTCAACCAGTACCTCCACGCCCAGGAGTCGCGCAACCAGCTGCACCAGCTGGCCCGCCGCATCGCGATCATCGAGGCGCAGGAGCGCTACGGCATGGAGCGCCTGACCGTCCCCGACTCGGCGCGGACCACCCCGGCACCGGGGACCACCGCGGAGCAGCCGGAGACCCTCCCGCCGCATGCCTGAGATCTTCATCCCCTTCTGGGGCGAGCCGTCGCTCCTGTTCGAGGCGGTCGAGAGCGTGCGCGCCCAGACCGACCCCGACTGGCGCCTGACCGTCGTCGACGACTGCTACCCCGACGACGGCGTGGCGGCGTGGTTCGACGCGCTGGACGACGACCGCGTCACCTACCTCCGCAACGAGACCAACCTCGGCATCACCGACAACTACCGGCGGTGCCTCGAGCTCGCGACCGGCGAGTGGCTGGTGTTCCTCGGCTGCGACGACCTGCTGCGACCGGCGTACGTCGCCACCGTCCGCGCCGCGATCGCCTCCGCCCCGGCCGGTGTCGACATCGTGCAGCCGGGTGTCGAGGTGGTCGACGAGACCTCGACCGTCGTCGACCCCCTGGTCGACCGGGTGAAGCGCCGCCTGTTCGCGCCCCGCCTCGACGGCCCGCGCGTGCTGGGCGGCGAGGAGCTCGCGGTGTCGCTGCTGCGCGGCAACTGGACCTACTGGCCCTCGCTGGCGTTCCGCACCGAGGCGGTGCGCCGCCACGACTTCCTCGACGGCCTGCCGCTCGTGCAGGACCTCGCCCTCATGGTCGACATGGCGCTGGGCGGCTCGCGGATGCTGGTGCTGCCCGAGGTCGTCTTCGCCTACCGCCGCCACTCGGCGAGCGCGTCGTCGGCCACCGTCGACGACGGCGGCCGCTTCGAGGGCGAGCGCACCTACTTCGAGATCGCGGCGGAGCGCTGCGCGGCCCACGGCTGGTCCCGTGCCGCACGCGCCGCCCGGGTGCACGCCGCGTCCCGGCTGTACGCCGCCAGCCGGCTGCCGCAGGCCGTCACCGGCCGGGCGTGGGGCGCGGTCCGCACCCTGGGGCGACACGCCTTCGGGCGCTGACCCGCACCACCAGGCTCAGCGCACGACGCGGTCGAAGACGGCGAGCGTCTCCTCGGCGACCCGTCGCCAGCTGAACTTCGCCGCCTGGGCCACGCCCTCGCGCGCGAGCCGCTCGGCGACCTCGGGCTGCGTGGCGAGGGTCGTCATCGCCGCGGCGATCGAGGCGTCGTCGTGGGGGTCGAACCACATCGCCGCGTCGCCGCCGACCTCGCGCAGCACCGGCAGGTCCGAGGCCAGGACCGGCAGGCCGATCGACATCGCCTCGAGCACCGGCAGGCCGAAGCCCTCGGCGAGCGTCGGGTACGCCATCGCACGCGCCCGGCGGCGCAGGTCGTGCAGCTCGTCGCTGTCGATCCAGCCCTTGAGCTCGACCCAGTCCCCCATGCCCGTGCGTCGTACGACGTCGGCGACGGGGTCCTCGCCGGGACCTGCTCCGGTGATCACGAGCCGCGGCCGGACGGACTCCTCGACGAGCGCGAGGGCGCGCACCAGCGCGTCCCAGTTCTTGTAGGGCCGCCGCTGGCCGCTGGCGAGGACGAGGTTCTCCCCGATCCCGTCGCGTCCGACGTCCGGCGACCCGTGCGCCGCCAGCGGCACCACGTGGAGCCGGTCGGCGGGGAAGCGGAGGTACTTGTGGATCTCCTCGGCCGAGACCGCGCTGTCGGTGATGATCCGCTCGGCGTTGGCCGAGGCGCGCTGCTCCATCCACATCACGGGCCGCGTGTAGAACGGCGTCACCATGAACTCGGGGTGGCTCCAGTAGAGCATGTCGTGGACCGTCAGCACCGTCGGCATCGACGTCCACATCGGGCCCAGGGTGGCCGGGCAGTGGACGAGGTCCGCGCGCCGGCGGCGGGCGTGGAAGCTCGAGGCGACGAGCTCGCCGGCGGCCCAGACGAAGCGGTTCTCGCCGCTGATCCGTGAGCGGATCACCTCTCCCGGGAACCACGACAGGTCCAGCCGCCCGCCCTCCTTGCTGGCCAGCGCGACGAAGTCGAAGCCCGGGTCCATCGTGCCGATCTCGCGGTAGAGCTCGCGGGTGTAGGTCTCCATCCCGCCCTTGGTGCCCGTGTAGCTCAACATGTCGACCAGCACGAGGGGACGGGACACGGACTTCCTTCACACGACGAGCGACAGGACGGGACGGTCGTCGATGCTACCGAGCGTCGCGCGGCGCCATCCCCATGCCCTCGGTCGTGCCCTCGTATAGTGCTCCTCGCTCTGCGCACCAGGCCGGAGTCCGGAGCGGCAGGGTGCGAGGGAGGGGTCGAAGATGCGGGGTCGACCACGCGGGGGGCCGGCTGCGGCGCTCCCCCGGCTGCTCGCCGTGGCCATCGCGGCGATCGGGTTCGTGTTCGTCGCCCTGCAGGTGCACACGTACACCCTGCTGAGCCCGATCGACGAGCTCCAGCACATCGACTACCTCTACCGCGCCCCGGGCTCGCCCGCTCCTGCCGATCGCGTCGGGCAGGAGGCGCTGCACCAGCAGGACTGCCGCGGCATCGACGCCCCCGGCTTCGGGCCGCCGCTCTGCCGGCCGCTCAGCACCGACCTCGACCCCCTGAGCTACCAGGAGAAGGGCTACAACACGGCCGCCGCCAACACCCCGGTCTACTACACCGCGACCCGCGGCATCGCCGAGGCGATCGAGGCCCTCACCCCGGCGGACGACCTGGTGACGGCGGGGCGGCTCACGGGCGGGCTGTGGTTCGCCCTCGGACTGGCGCTGACCTTCCTCACCGGCCGCCGACGCGGGGTGCCGCCCGCACCCATGGCGGCGGTGACCCTCCTGCTGGCCTCGTCACCGGCGCTGATCTTCCCGAGCGCGACCATCACCCCCGACGCCTCGGGGCTGGTGGCCGGGGCCGCACTCGTCCTGACGTTGACGTGGTGGGAGGAGCGCCCCAGCACCGTCCGGGCCTTCCTGCTCGTCGTGGTCGGGATCGTGGTGGCCTTCGCGAAGATGACGAACCTGGTGGCCGTGGCAGCCGTGGTGCTCTACCTGCTCCTCCGCCCGACCATCGTCCAGGACGAGGACAGCGACGACGGGCGAGAAGCGCCCGAGCGTGCGAGCGCGGTGGACGACGGCCGTCGACGGTGGGCCTCACGTCCGTCGTCGCTGCCGGCGCCTGGCTGGCCTACGTCGGGACGCGTCCCCAGATCCCCGCCGCCGACCTGCCCGACATGGCCTCGAAGTACCAGCTGTCCTACTTCCCGTGGACCGGGCTGGTCGAGAGCTCGCTCTCCCTCCTGCAGCCGCTCAGCTCGTCGTGGGCCGTGGTGGGATCCGTGCCCTTCCTCAACTTCGCGACCGCCGTCGTGGCGATGGTCCTGCTGGCGGGAACGCTGGCGGCAGCGCTGTTCACCGGCGCCCCTCCCCTCGAGGTCGCCCTGGCTCGCAGCGTCGTGGCCGCAGCGCTCGTGGGAGCGCTCCTCCTCGTGACGGCGGGCTACCTCTTCTCGAGCACGTACTTCCCGATCCCCGTGCGCTACGGCATCGCCCTGGTCGCACCCATGGCGATCGTGACCGCGTCCATGATCCGCTCCCGGTCGAGCGTCGTCCTCGTGGGCACCGCCGCCCTGCTGGCCCTGGCCGCCACGGCGTTCCGGCTGGGCACGCTCGTCTGATCCCGGGACCCGGCGCGGCTCCACCTATGCTCCTCCGGTGACGACCACAGGGGACCAGGACGCGGGGGTGAGCGTCTCCGTGGCGATCCCCGTCTACAACGGGGAGCACTACGTCGGCGAGGCCATCGCGTCCGTGCAGGGGCAGACGCGCGCGCCCGACGAGTGCCTCGTGCTCGACAACTGCTCGACCGATCGCACGGTCGAGATCGCCGCGGCCGCGCTCGGCCCGGCCGCCGTGCGCACCAGCGAGGTCAACCTCGGGGCGGTCGCCAACTTCAACCGCGCCGTCGACGAGGCCACCGGCACGTGGTTCGCCTGGCTCGGTGCGGACGACCGGCTCGCCCCGCGCTTCGTCGAGCGGTGCCTCGAGGCCGTACGCGCCGTGCCCGACGCCGTCGCGTGCCTCCCCGCGATCCAGTTCATCGACCCCGACGGCGAGCTCCTCGGCGTCCAGCGCGACCCCGACCTCGCCGCGGCCGACGCGCGGACGCGGCTCCGGTCGTTCCTCAACCGGCCCCGGTGGACCGAGGTCTACTGCCTCTACCGCCGCGACGCGCTGCTCGCGTCGCCCGGCTTCCAGCCCGAGTACGGCGCCGACGTGCTGCTCACCTGGTGGTTCCTGCTGCGCTCGCCCCTCGTCGTGCTCGACGAGCCGCTCGTCGAGTACCGGACGTACCCGGTCAAGACCGCGGACGCCACGGCCGAGTCGCTCAACCCCGCGGCCACGAGGCGTCGCTGGCTGATGACGCACCTCTGGCTCAGCCTGTGGCGACAGGCCGCGGCCGACGGCGTCGACCGGCGGGTGACCCGGACGGCTCGTCGCGAGCTGGTCCGGTGCCTGTGGCACCGCCAGTGGCTCAAGCACATCGCCTGGGACTTCTACCTCGTTGCGGGGGACCACGTCCGGATCCCGCGGAGGCGCTTGGCTAAGGTGCGGCGAAGCCCACAAGGCCGCGACGAGGGGAAGAGCACGACGTGAAGACGGTGATCCTGGCCGGAGGCCGAGGGACCCGACTGGCCGAGGAGACGCATGCCGTCCCCAAGCCCATGGTCCGGATCGGCGAGCGCCCGATCCTCTGGCACATCATGCAGCACTACGCGGCCCACGGGTACGCCGACTTCGTGGTCGCGCTGGGCTACAAGGGCTTCGTCATCAAGGAGTACTTCGCCAACCAGCTGATGCACTCCTGCGACATGTCGGTGGACCTGTCGACCGGCTCGGTGGAGTACCTGTCGCACATGGAGGTGGACTGGAAGGTCACCCTCATCGACACCGGTGCGGACTCGATGACCGGCGGCCGGATCAAGCGCCTGTCGCACATCCTCGACGAGCGGTTCCTGCTGACCTACGGCGACGGCCTCTCCGACGTACCCATCGACAAGGTCGTCGCCCACCACGAGTCGGTCGGTGCGCTGGCGACCGTGACGGCGGTGCACCCGCCGCCGCGCTTCGGCTCCCTCGGCCTGGCCGACGGCCTGGTGGAGGACTTCCGCGAGAAGCCGCGCGACTCCCACGACTGGATCAACGGCGGCTACTTCGTCGTCGAGCCGGAGGTCCTCGACCTGATCGAGGGCGACGCGATGCCCTTCGAGCAGGCGCCGCTGACCGAGCTCGCGGCCCAGGGCCGCCTCGGGGCCTACCAGCACGACGGCTTCTGGATGCCGATGGACACCATCCGCGAGCGCGACGAGCTCAACAAGATCTGGGAGTCAGGACAGGCACCGTGGGTGAGCACCCGATGACCGACGAGCTGACCCCGCGCGGGGTCCACACCTGCCGCGGCTGCGGGGCGGACGGCCTCGTGTCGGTCCTCGACCTCGGCCGGCAGCCACTGTCGAACGAGATGGCGCTCACGACCGACGAGCCGAGCCCCACGTTCCCCCTCCACCTGCGGGTCTGCCCGACCTGCGGCCTGGGCCAGATCGGCGAGTACGTCCTCCCCGACCGGATCTTCGGCGCCGAGTACCCCTACCTCTCGTCGGTGAGCACGTCGTGGCTCGCGCACGCCGGGGAGTACACCCGCCACATGACCGAGGAGCTCGGACTCGCCGAGGGCGACCTGGTCATGGAGGTGGCGAGCAACGACGGCTACCTGCTGACCCAGATGCGCGACAGCGGCATGCGGGTGGTGGGCATCGAGCCCGCGGGCAAGGTGGCGGAGATCGCCCGCTCGCGCGGCGTGGAGACGGTCAACGAGTTCTTCGGGCTCGCGGTCGCCGAGCAGGTCGCGGAGACCTACGGCCGACCGCGCCTGATCGCGGCCAACAACGTCATGGCGCACGTGCCCGACCTGCAGGACTTCCTCGCCGGCATGAGCCACCTCTGCGACGACGACACGGTCGTGACGGTCGAGAACCCGTCCTTCGTCACCCAGATGCTGGAGACGCAGTTCGACACGATCTACCACGAGCACTTCTGCTACCTCTCCGCGCACGCCGTGGCGGCCGCCACCGCCGGCGTCGGCCTGGAGCTGACCCGCGTGGAGAAGCTGACCACCCACGGCGGGTCGAACCGCTACTGGCTGACCCGCACCGGCACCCGTGAGGCGCACCCGAGCGTCGCGGAGACGATCGCCGAGGAGCTCGAGGCAGGGCTGCTGACGCAGGAGCTCTGGGACGACTTCGCCACGCGCAGCCGCGCGGTGATCGAGGGGCTGCGGACCTGGCTCGACGACCAGCACGCCGCCGGTCGCACGGTGGCCGGCTACGGCGCCGCCGCCAAGGGCAACACGCTGATGAACGCCGCCGGCGTGCGGCACGACGACCTGGTGCTCGTCGTCGACGGCAGCGAGGCCAAGCAGGGCAAGTTCCTGCCCGGCAGCCACGTCCCCGTGGCCGCTCCCACCGACCTCGCCGCCGCTGCGCCCGACGACGTGCTCGTCCTCCCCTGGAACATCGCACCCGAGATCGGTCGCCTCGTGGGCGAGCTCGTCCCGGGCGCCACGTCCTGGATCGCCGTGCCCGAGATGAGGAAGATCGGGTGATCGAGGACCTCGGGCTGCGCGGGGTGGCGCTGCTCCGCGGCGCGCGTCACCACGACGAACGAGGCTTCCTCCGCAAGGTGCTCGTCACGGAGGAGGCGAGGGCCCACGGCCTCGACACGACCGTCGCCGAGGTGGTGACCACCTCCAACGAGGCGGCCGGGACGATCCGCGGGATGCACTACCAGGTGGCTCCGGCTGCCGAGGTCAAGACGCTGTGGGTCACCGACGGCTCCCTGCTCGACGTCCTCGTCGACCTCCGACCCGACGAGCCCACCTTCGGCCGGTGGATCGCGGTCGAGCTGTCGGCGAAGGACGACGTGGCCCTGCACGTGCCCGCCGGCATCGCCCACGGCTACCAGACGCTCGAGGACGACACCCGGCTCACCTACCTGATCAGCGCGAACCACTCCCCCGAGCACGCCCGCACCCTGCGCTGGGACGACCCCACCGTCGGGATCGAGTGGCCGCTGCCGCCGACGCGCATCTCGACCAAGGACCGTGAGGGGCACCCGTGGCCGCCCACACCCTGATCACCGGTGCGTCGGGGCTCATCGGCACGTGGGTCGAGCGCCACTGGCCCGACGACGCGTCGACCCTGGTCCCGGTCCGGCACGCCGACGTCGACCTGCTCGCCCCCGGCGCGGCAGCCGACCTCGTCGCCCGTACGACGCCTGCGCAGGTCGTGCACCTGGCCTGGTCGGCCAGCGGGAGCGCGGACTACCGCACCTCCGACGACAACGAGCGCTGGGTGGCCGCCACCCTGGAGCTGGTCGAGGCGGCCCGGGCCGCGGGCAGCGCCGTGTGGCTGACCGGCACGGCCGTCGACGACACGACGGACGCGGCGGATGCGTACACCGGCTCCAAGGCACTCCTCAAGCAGGAGCTCGCGCCCCTCGTCGAGCAGTCGGCCATCGGGTGGCTGCGGCCCTACTACGTCTTCGACGAGGCACGACGGCGCCCCGCGCTCGTCGACCTCGCCACGGACGCGCGCGAGCGCGGCGAGACCCTCCACCTGCGCAGCCCGGACCAGCACCACGACTTCGTCCACGCCTCCGACGTCGGCCGCGCGATCGCGATGGCCGTGTCCCACGGCCTGGCCGGCGAGGTGCCGATCGGCTCCGGTCGCCTCCGCTCCGTCGCCGACCTCGTCACGCGCGTCGGCGCCCCGTGGTCGGCCGACCCGGTCGACCACGACACCCCACCGACCCACTCCGGCGAGACCGCCGACACCACCCGCCTGGCCGCACTCGGCTGGGCACCCACCCGAACCGAGGAGTTCTTCACCCATGTCTGACACCACCGACCGCGAGTCCCACGGCGACTACGTGCCCGACGGCGGCGAGTTCGCCGACCAGCGCCGGCAGTGGCGCGAGTCCCTCGGCGCCGACACCGAGCTGCGCCAGCAGGCCGTCGACCTCCAGGTCGCCGCGGAGAAGCACAGCTACACCTACCAGTGGGAGTGGGCGGGTGTGCCCGTCATCCGCATCCCCGACGACGTCATGGTGCTCCAGGAGCTGTTCTGGAGCTACCGCCCGGAGCGCATCGTGGAGACGGGCGTCGCCCGCGGCGGCAGCATGCTCCTCAACACCAGCCTGATGCGCATGTGCGGCCTCGAGCCCGCCGTGCTGGGCATCGACCACAAGGTCTTCCCCCACACCACCAGCGCGCTGGCCGAGCACCCGCTGGGCGAGGGCGTGACGCTCCTCGAGGCCGACTCGACCTCCGAGGACGCGGTCGCTGCGATGCGTGACTTCATCGACGGCGCCGAGCGGGTCATCCTCGTCCTCGACAGCAACCACACCCACGCCCACGTGCTGGGCGAGCTCGAGGCGCTGGCCCCGCTGCTGCCCTCGGGCGGCATGGTCCTGGTCGCGGACACCCTCGTCGAGGAGTTCCCCGAGGGCCACTACGAGGGGCGCCCCTGGGACCGCGGCGACAACCCGATGACGGCGGTCAACGCCTTCGTCGAGGCGCACGACGACTTCGACCGCGACGACACGTGGGGCCGGCGCGCCCTGGTCACCGAGTTCCGGGACGGGATCCTGCGTCGTCGCTGAAGTGCCCGCGGCCGAAGACCCACATCGACAGCAGGGCGGTCAGCACCCCCACCAGCGGGGCTGAGGTCGCCAGCCACAGCGGGTCGCCGGGCAGCACCAGGACGAGGCCGAAGGTGACGGTGGCCGCGACCCACGCCCAGGCGATGTGGTGCCAGCGGCCGATGGCGCCGAGCGCTGCCTGCTGGACCACGCCGACGAACATGCCGCTGCTCGCGGCGGCGAGGACGGCGAGGTTGGCGACGTCGAGGGAGAAGTCCGGGCCCAGCATCAGGCGCAGCGCCAGCTGACCCAGCGCGGCGAAGGCGACGACGTAGGCCACCCCCAGGACGGCGGTCAGCACCTCGGTGCGGGCGAGCACCCTGCGGAACGCCGCCTCGTCGCCGCGCTCGACGGCATCGGACAGGTGCGCGAGCAGGGGGCTCATCACGGCCGAGACGAACTGCGTCGGGATCCGGCTGAGCGTCACGGCGCCGGCGAAGGCCCCGAGGACGTGGGGGCTGACCGCCTCGGTCGCCTTCAGCCACGGCACCGAGCCGTTGTTGGCGAGCAGCGGACCGGCGGTCCCGACCAGCAGGAGGAGCAGCGGTCGGAGTGGTACGTCGCCGGCGTGCAGCAGCGGTCGCGCGAGCCACGGGCCGATGCGCCAGCTGCCGGCGAGCAGGCTCAGCACCACCGACGCGCAGCACCCGATCGCCAGGGCCGTCACGGAGTCGTTCCCCGTCGCGGCCAGCACCCCGATGATCGCGCCGCGCGCGACACCGTCGACCGAGAGCTGCGTGGCGATCGCGACCATGTTGTGGCGCCCGGTCGCGGACCCGCGCTGCAGGGCCTGCATCGCGGTCAGCGCCATGAACACCGCGAGCAGACCGACCAGTGCGACCTCGCCGCTGAACAGCCGGTCGGAGAGCACCGGGGCCAGCGCGGCGAGGCAGGCCGTGATCACGGCGGCCATGACCGCGGCCCTCCCGGTCATCACGCCGGTCGACCGCGCCCAGGCACGTCCGCGGGCGAAGTCGCCGATGAGGAGCCGGGCGAGGTAGACCTCGAAGACACCGAAGCTCGTCCCCAGCAGGGTCGCGACCGTCCACCACACCACGAAGTCGGCGTACGCCTCGCCGGGCATGTTCCGCGAGGCCACCCCGAGCATCACCAGCGTGCCGACGCCGGTGACCGCCAGGCCGATCGCCACGACGATCGTGCCGGAGAGGAGCGTCGGGCGGGTGGCGCCGTCCGGGACCGGTGCCGGAAGGGGCGGCTGGTCCGACACGGGGGCGGTCTCCTTCGTCGACGGGTCTGCACCTGCGAGGGGCGAGGAGCGCGCGCCAGCGTACCCTTGGCCGACCCTGCACGACGATCTCCGAGGGACCACATGCACCGCACCCACGAGCCGGCCTTCTGGGCCGGGCGCCGTGTCCTCGTCACCGGCCACACCGGCTTCAAGGGAGCGTGGCTGACCTGCTGGCTCCGCGAGCTGGGCGCGGAGGTGTACGCCGTCTCGCTGCCCGCGAGCGCGCACGAGACGCCGCTCTGGGACGCGCTGGCCGTCGAGGGCGTCCAGGACGTGCGCGACGACGTCTCCGGCACCGCGTGGCTCGAGGGGGCCGCGGCGTTCCGGCCGGACGTGGTCCTCCACCTCGCGGCCCAGTCCCTCGTGAGCGAGGGCTACCGCGACCCGGCGACGACGTTCCAGACCAACGTGATGGGCACCGTCCGCGTGCTCGAGCTCGTCGAGCGGCTCCCCGAGCTGCGGGCCGCGCTGGTGGTGACCACCGACAAGGTCTACGACGTGCGGCAGCCGACGCCCTTCCGCGAGGGCGACTTCCTCGGCGGCAAGGACCCCTACTCCGCGAGCAAGGCGTGCGCCGAGCTCGTCACGCAGTCGTGGCCGCACCTCTCCGGCCGCGTGGTCACCGCCCGCGCCGGCAACGTGATCGGCGGCGGCGACTTCGCGCTGAACCGCATCGTCCCCGACATCGTGCGCGCGTGGTCGGCCGACGAGACCCTGGTGCTGCGCCGGCCGCTGGCCGTCCGTCCGTGGCAGCACGTCATCGAGCCCCTCCTCGGCTACCTGCTCTACGCCGAGGACGTGGCCAACGGTCGCGAGGTCCCGCCCCACCTCAACTTCGGCCCGGACCCGGCGCAGGCCGTCCCCGTCCAGGCCCTCGTCGAGCACGCCGCCGGCCAGTGGACCGCGCTGCGCAGCGGTGCGGCCCCGCGCTGGGAGGTCGAGCCCGACCCGGTCATGGAGGAGACGCACGACCTCACCCTCGACGCCACCCAGGCCCAGCAGGGGCTCCGGTGGGGCAACGTGTGGGGGTGGCAGGAGGCCATCGACCGGTCCCTGCAGTGGTACGTCCGCGCCGCCGACGGCGAGCGACCGGCCGACCTCGTCCGGGAGCAGATCGCCGACTACGTCGGGCAGGCGGAAGCCGGCCGGTGAGCACGACGGCGACGACGCACCGTTTCGGAGCGGTCCGGCTGGGCGACCGCATCGGCGACCGCGACAACAACTTCGACATCCTGCGACTGCTCGCGGCGTGGGCCGTGCTCGTCTCGCACTCCTTCGCCCTCGTCGGCGAGGTGGAGCCGCTGCACCAGCTCGACGCGAGCCTGGGAGCCGTCGGTGTCCTCATCTTCTTCTCGGTGAGCGGGTTGCTGATCCGGCGCAGCTGGGAGTACGACCCCTCGCCGCGCGACTTCTGGATCAAGCGCGCGCTGCGGCTGCTGCCGGCGCTGGCCGTGGTCGGGCTGGTCACGGCGTTCGTGCTCGGACCACTGATGACCTCGGTCGGCCTCCGCACGTACTTCGGCTCGTGGGAGACCTGGATCTACCCGGTCCGGATCACGCTCCTGTTCCCGTTCGGCGCCGGGCTCCCGGGCGTGTTCGAGGACCTCGAGTACGCCGGTGCCGTCAACGGCCCGCTGTGGAGCCTCCCCGTCGAGGTCTTCGCCTACGCCGGCCTCGCCGTGCTGGGCGTGACCGGCCTGCTGCGCCGACGCGGCCTCATGGTCGCCCTGTCCGTGCTCGGTCTGGCGTGGGCGGCCGTGTGGATCTCGGTCACCAACGACAGCCTCGGCGCGATCTACGTGCTCGCGGCGTTCGCCGTCAGCGCGACGGCGTACTCCTTCAAGGACCGCATCGTGCTGACCTGGCCGCTGGCGCTGGTCGCCCTGGTGCTCTGCGTGCTGAGCGGGCTCGGTCCCGATGCGCTCCGGGTGGTCGTGTGGACCGTCTGCGCCGTCTACCTGTGCTGCTGGTTCGCCTACGCCCTCCCGCCCCTGGGCCGGCGGATCACCCGGGTCGGCGACGCGTCCTACGGCGTCTACATCTGGGCCTGGCCCGTGCAGCAGGCCACCATCGAGCTCATGGGCGGCCACCCCAGCCCGTGGGCCGTCATCGCCATCACCACGCCGATCGTGTGGCTCCTCGCGCAGGCGTCGTGGCACCTCGTCGAGGCGCCCGCGCTCAAGCACAAGCCGAGGCCCACGGCCGGCCTGGTGTCCTGAGGCGGATTATGCTCACCGCGGCACGAGACGAGAGGGTGGGGGCGTGAGCAAGCAGTCGGATGCAGACCTGTTGCGGGAGTCGGACCTCTTCGACGTCGACTTCTACCTCCAGAAGAACCCGGACGTGCGCAAGTCCGGCATCGACCCCGTCCTGCACTACCTGAGGCAGGGCGCGCGCGACGGCCGGAACCCGTCCAAGGCGTTCTCCACCAACGCCTACCTGCGCCGCAACGGCGACGTGGCCGCGTCGGGGATGAACCCGCTCGTCCACTACCTGCGCACCGGCAAGGCCGAGGGCCGGGTGCTCAACCCCGGCGAGGACGACGCGCGCCTGGTGCGCGAGTCGGGCTTCTTCGACGAGGACTACTACCGCCACTTCCGCCCCGACCTTCCCGCGGACCGCGACGTGGTGAAGCACTTCATCCGCTTCGGCGCCCGCGAGGGCCTCGACCCGAGCGAGAAGTTCTCCACCTCGGGCTACCTCCGCCAGAACCCCGACGTCGCCAAGACGCACTGGAACCCGCTCGTCCACTACCTGCGCCACGGCCGGGTCGAGGGCCGCATCGCCCCGCGCGGCGCCCTGCGCGAGCCCTACGTGGACGCGCTGTACGCCGAGCGCTGGCAGGCCATCGCGCCGATGCCCGTCACCCACCTGGGCGCCGGCGAGCACCGCATCAGCATCGTCACCGACAGCGTCGCGCCGCACAGCCTCTTCGGCGGCGTCGGCACCGCGATCATCCTCGGCGTGCAGCTCGCCAACCGGCTCGGCAACGGCACCCTGCGGCTGGTGACCCGCACCGACATGCCCGACGGCCAGGTGATCTCGCTGCTCGAGGAGGCCACCGGCATCCGCCTCGACGGGATCCTCGAGCTCGAGCAGGTCTCGACCGACGGGAGCCAGCGCCTGCAGTTCACCGACCGCGACCTCGTGATGACGACGTCGTGGTGGACCACCCGCGCGGTGCTCGACAGCGACATCCCCCGCGAGCAGGTGCTCTACCTGCTCCAGGAGGACGAGCGGATGTTCTACGCCTTCGGCGACGAGCGGCTGCTCTGCTCCGAGACGCTCGCCGAGCCCGACCTCGCCGTCGTGGTCAACACCTCCCGCCTGCTCGAGCACCTGTCCGGCCCCGGCGGACTCCCCCACCTGGCCGACAGCGCCATCGCGCTCGAGCCGGCCTTCCCCACCCGCGACGCCTCCGCCGTCCCGGCCGGGTCGGGCGGCACCAAGCGCAACCTGTTCTTCTACTCGCGCCCGCTCAACGCCCGCAACCTGTTCTGGCGCGGCGCCCAGGTCCTCGCGCGGGCCGTCGAGCAGCGGATCATCGACCCCGACGAGTGGGACATCCACTTCGTCGGTCGCGGCACGCCGGAGCTGACCCTCCCGCGCGACGTGAAGGTCAACGTCATCGAGGGCCTCGGCTGGACCGACTACCAGGACCTCGTCGCGTCGATGGACGCCGCGCTCGTGCTGATGGACACCCCGCACCCGTCGTACCCGCCCTACGACCTCGCATCGGTCGGCTCGGCCGTGCTCACCAACTCGCACGGCATCAAGACCGACCTGTCCGACATCTCGGACAACATCATCGTGGCTCCCTCGACCGTCGACGGGCTGCTCGAGGGCCTGCGGGGGCTGGTCGAGCTCGCCCGCGACCCGCAGCAGCGCGCCGCCAACGTCGCCGCGGACCACATCAACCGCGACTGGGAGACCACGCTGGTCCCGGTGGTCGACTGGGTGATGGACCGCTTCCGCGCCACGCTGGGCAGCGACCGCCCCGGCGAGCGCACCACCGAGGAGAGCATCGTCCCGGATGTTCACTGACCTCCCCGAGCCTCCCGGCAGCGTCAAGGACCTGTGGGACAGCTCGATGGCCGAGCGCGTCGGCACGATGCTGGACGGCGAGCACCGCGTGGCGTTCGTCTACCGCACGCCCGACACGAGCACCTTCCGCTACCGCGTCGCCAACACGGTCGACGCGCTCAACCACGACCCTGCGGGACGACTGCGGGCGGGGTGGTTCTGCGACGACGAGCTGCGCGCGCTGACCCGGATCGTGCCCGAGCTCGACGCGATCGTGGTGGCGCGCTACCCGTGGAACGCCGCCCTGCGCGAGCTCGCCCAGAAGGCCGTCCGCCCACGGCGTCCCGATGATCTTCGACTGCGACGACCTCGTCTTCGACGTCGGCTTCGCCGAGCTGGTGATGAGCTCCCTCGGCAAGGACCCGGACGTCAACGCCGAGTGGGACGTCTGGTTCGCCTACATGGGCCGCCTCAACGCCTCCCTGGCCGAGTGCCGGGGCGCCACGACCACCAACTCGCTCCTCGCCAGCCGGCTCTCCGCCTATGTCGAGGACGGCGCGGCGATCGTCCCCAACGTGCTCAACCGCACCCAGCAGGAGTACTCCCGCGAGCTGCTCGACGCCAAGGTCGCAGGCAGGTGGCGCCGCTCCGGCCCCGTCACCGTCGGCTACTTCAGCGGTACGCCGTCGCACGTGCGCGACTTCGCCGTCGCCAGCACCGCGCTCGCCCGCCTGCTCGACGAGGACGACGACGTGTCGGTGCGGATCGTCGGCTACCTCGACGACCTCGGGGCCCTCGAGCCGCACCGCGAGCGCGTGGAGTTCCAGAAGTTCATGCACTACGTCGAGCTGCAGCGCTCGATCGCGGAGGTCGAGGTCAACATCGCCCCGCTCTCCCACACGGCGTTCAACATCTGCAAGTCCGACCTCAAGTTCTTCGAGGCGGCCGCCGTCGGCACGTGGACCGTCGCGTCGCACACGCCGTCGCTCGACGAGGCGATCCAGGACGGCGTCACCGGCCGGCTCGCCAAGGCCCACGAGTGGGACGCGGCGCTGCACGAGGCCGTGGCGCTCGCGCGCGACACCCGTGCGTACGCCGACCGCGCACTCCCGGCCGCCGAGGACGCCCACACGCGGTGGGCGTGGGACTCGGTGGCCGAGCCGCTCACCCGGGCGCTCGAGCCCTACCTCCGTCGCTAGACGATCGGCTCGAACAGGTCGTCGGGCAGCTGCTGCACGCGGCGCAGGTTGGGCATCGCGACCTCGCTCGGGGTGAAGCGGTCCTCGCCGGGCACGCCCCACCGGGCGACGACGGCCAGGCGCTCCCACTCCTGCACGCGGGCCTCGCGGGTGCGCGACTCGTAGTGGTAGAGCTCGCTGGTGGCGACGAAGAGGGTGCGCAGGCCGGCGGCCTGCACCTTGTAGCAGAGGTCGACGTCGTTGAAGTTGCCCGGCAGCGCCTCGGAGAAGCCGCCGACGGCGAAGAACGTCTCGCGCCGCATGGCCGCGCACGCCGCGGTCACGCCGGTCACCTCGCGGCTCACGACCAGCTCGCCGAACGGGCCGACCTCGTCGCGGGTCCAGAACTTGAAGGGGTGGTGGTAGCCCGCGTTGTAGTAGGCGTGGCCGGCGTGCTGCACGGTCTGGTCGCTGAAGTAGAGCTTGGCGCCGGTGAGCCCCACGTCGGGCTCGTCGAGCGGTGCGACGAGCTGCTCGAGCCAGCCCTGCGAGATCGCCTCGACGTCGTCGTTGAGGAAGACGACCCGGTCGCCGGAGGCGTGGCAGACGCCGACGTTGATCTTCTCGCTGAAGTTGAACGGCCGGTCGAACGGCACCAGCACCAGCCGGTCACCCGCGACCTCGCGGAGCTCGTCGAGGACGGCGGCCGGGGTCGGGGTGTCGTGGACGACGACGACCTCGACGGCCTCGTGGTCCGTGCGCTCGAGCAGCGAGCGCACGGCCTCGACGACCAGCACCCGGCGACGGCCGCGCACCAGTGACGACTGGCCCATCGTCGGGATGACGACGGAGACCGTCACCGCCGGGTCGAGGCGACGCTGGACGACGTACCTGCCGGGCTCCGCGCCCGGGACCTGCCGTGGCGTCGATGCCCAGCCGGTCGAGGTGCTCCTGCACCGCACGGATGCCGGCGGTCTCGGCATAGGGCTTGGCCTCGATGTCGACCGCGGTCGAGCCCTCGACGGCGCGCCAGTGGTAGAGCACCTCGGGGACGTGGACGACGCGCCGGGCACTGCTCGGTGACCCGCAGCACGAGGTCGTGGTCCTGCGAGCCGTCGAAGCCCTCGCGGAACCCGCCGACCTCGCGGACCAGGCTGGTGCGCAGCACGGAGAGGTGGGAGGTGTACATCTGGCCGCGCAGGCGCTCGGGCGACCAGTCGGGCTTGCGGAAGGCGCCGTAGGTCGCCCGTCCTCGCCGACCTTGTCCTCGTCGGTGTAGACGTAGTCGACGTCCTCGTGGCGGTCGATCGCCTCGACCACCCGCGACAGCGCCTCGGGGACGAGCAGGTCGTCGTGGTCGAGGAGCGCGATGAACTCGCCCGTCGCGGCGGCGACGCCGTCGTTGGAGGCGGCCACGATGTGCCCGTTGGTGTCGCGCTCGATCAGCTGGATGCGCGAGTCCTGCTGGGCGTACTGCGCGATGACCGTCGGGACGGCGGCGTTCGGGGAGAAGTCGTCGACCATGATGAGCTCCCAGTCGTCGAAGTCCTGGGCGAGCACCGACTCGATGCACTCCTTGAGCACGTCGACGGGCGGGTCGTAGACCGGGGTGACGATCGAGAACCGCGGTGGCGCGATCCGCTTCGGACTCACCTGAGCGCCCCGCGCACCCGCCGGGCCACTCGGCGGGCGACGGACGCCCGCGGCTGCTCGATCTCGGCGCCGCGGCCCGCGGTGGCGCTCCAGCCGGGTGCGTACGTCGGCCAGGCGGGCTCGCGCGTCGTCGCGCTGCTTGAGCAGGGTCTTGGCGCGCTTGCGCTGCCGGCGCAGCTCCATCGTCACGCGGGTGAGGTCCAGGTGGAGCCGGCCGTTCTCGGCCTCGAGGCCCACGATGTGGTCCTGGACGGTGAGCAGGTGGTGCCGGGCCTCGGCGACCTCCTCGCGGAGCCGGTCCGCCTCGGACCGGTCGGTCGCGTCCTGGGTCACGCTGTCTCCTCCACTTGCTCCGGCTGGTGCGCGCGTCACGCTATCCCACCCCGGAGCGCCGCCCGGGTGCCGCACCCGACGCGTCGTCGGGCGGGTCGCGCGGCCCGGCGGAGGCGGCGTCGGAGGCGTCGGACCCGCTGCTGCGCGTCGTCGAGCGCCTGCGCGCGACGTTGCGCTGGTGCCGCACCGTGTCGAGCTCGACCCTGGTGTCGTGGGCACGCTGCTCGGCCTCGGCGAGGGCCGTCGCGGAGGGAGGTGATCGTCTCCTCGTGCCGGGCGATGACCTCGTCGCGGTGGCCGACCGTCACCGCGAGCGTCCGGGTCACGTCGTCGAGGGCCTGCTGGAGCGCGCCGATCCGGGCGGCGGGCGGTCGGAGCGCCTCGCGCAGCCCCGAGCCGCGACCGGCCGGGTCGCGGCCCTCGGCGACGGGCCACTCGTGCCACGGGGAGGCGTGCGAGTCGACGGGCTGCGACGCGACGCGCACGCCGTGGCGGCGCATGACCGGCACGAACGAGAGCTGGTCGCGGCGGGAGTAGCGCAGCACGTCCTCCCACCACGCCGTCATGGCGGTGCACGGTGGCGCTCGGTGCGGCGGCGCGCCAGCATGCCGGTCCAGTGCGGGTTCGCCTCGAGCACCTCGCCGTCCACGGCGACAGGTAGTGGGCGAGCTGCTCGTAGACGCGCGCGAAGTCGTCGAGACCGGCGTCGAGCACGGCCTCGGCCTCGGCGAGCACCGAGCTTCCGGAAGGAGTGGAGCGGCGCGGCGACGTCGGCGTCGGCCAGCCACTCGTCGAACAGCGCGTCGGCGGCTGTTTCAGCGCCACCGTGTTGTCGACCCACAGCGTCTCGTCGTAGTCGTCGAGCAGCGGGTGGCCCAGGATCTTCAGGGCGCGGGCGCTGCGCGTGGAGTCGCGCGGAAGCCGGGCTCGACGAGCTCGACCCGCCACGTGTCGCTGGTCGGGTCAGGGTCGTCGGTGAAGCAGATGAACGGCAGGTCGGACTCGTGGGCGACCTCCTCCTCGGCAGCTGCTCGTAGCCGCCGACCAGTGCCCGGTAGACCGCCCTGCGGGGCGCGGCGGCCGGCTCGCCACTCTCCTGGTCCTCCTGCAACGCACACCCTTCCTCTGCGAGAGGGCCACGGTATCGACGTCGCGCGCGCTGGTCAGTGGGGTCTGCACCGCCTGTGGACAGCCGGCCCCGGGGAGCTCAGGCGGGACGCGACGGGACGATGCCCGTGCGC
>CAWCGM010000008.1:0-102375 GCA_963795095.1 uncultured Actinomycetota bacterium
GGCGATCTCGTCGCGGAGCTCGTCGTCCGGCTGCCCGGACTCGCCGGAGGAGGGAGGGGTCCCAGACATCGGTCACCTTTCAATGACGTCAGTCCGCGGACACAGGGCGGAGATCGGTGGAAGCGGATCGACTCTACAGGGCGGCGCTGACAGCGCCGCCCGGAGGTGCGGACGCACGCTCCTGCGCGATAGAGTCGAGGCCGACTCCAGCCACCGGGTCGCCGTCTCTTCTCCTCCTCCAGGAGTGTCGTGCCACAGTCGCGGTCCCGCCGTGGTTCTCCGGACGCGTTCGGCTTCGAGGGCTCCGGCGACGAGGCGCGCGCGTGGCTGGATGCGGTGTACGGCACCGAGCTGAGGGTGTCGAGCGGGCTCGGCACGGTGAAGCACGACCGGATCGACCACGGCGACGTCGTCTTCGACCACGTCCGGATCGACGCGCGCTACTCCTTCGACTCCGACCCGATGCCGATGCTGGTGGTCGTCGACGTCCTGAGCGGCATGTACGAGTTCGCCCACGACGGGGTCACCGATCGCATCACCGACGGGGGGTCCGCGCTCGTGGCGGGGTGGGACATGCCGTTCTCGGGCTCGGCCGACCACCCCGTGCAGCGCACCACGTCGCTGTCGTGGGACGCCATGCTGGCCGCGGTGGAGGACGCCGACCCGCAGCACCCGCGTCGGCACGTCATCTTCACCTCCTACGTCCCCCGGTCACCGGCGGCGGGCGCGCGCTGGCGGGCGACCGTCGACCAGGTGGGCGCCATGCTGCCCCGCGACGCGACCCCCGCACAGGAGCACGCCGCCGCCCGCCTCCTGGGCCACACCCTGCTCCACACCTTCGCCAACAACGTCGTCGTACGACCCACGCTCCCCGGCGACGACGCCCGACGACCTCGACGACTCGCCGTCCACGGTCCGCCGCGCAGCCCGGATCATCGAGGACCACGCGTCGGAGGACCTCACCCCCGGTGAGCTCGCCCGCGAGTGCAACGTGTCCCCGAGGGCCCTGCAGTACGCCTTCCGCACACACCTCGGCTGCACCCCGCAGGACTACCTGCGGCGCGTGCGGCTCGACCTGGCCCGCCAGGCCCTGCGCGACGGCTCGGCCGGGACCGTGACCGACGCGGCCAATCGCAACGGCTTCTTCAACCCCGGCCGGTTCGCGGCCTACTACCGCGAGCAGTACGACGAGAACCCGGGAGACACGCTGTCGCGGACCACCACCCCCTAGGGGTGGTGGCCACTTCGCTTTCCGGCTGGCGCGCTGGTCTGGACCATGTGACGCTCGAGAGGTCGTTTGCTGGAGACCACGGTGGACGCACCTACTGCATGTTAGGAGCGAATCCGTGGTCACCACTGCGATCCTCCCGGAGCACACCCCTCTGTCCGTCCTGTCCGTCAGCAGCCGCCCGGCCGACGGCAAGGAACGCGCCCGTCGCACCGACGGCATCGTCGCCGACCTGCGACTGGTGGAGTCCGAGACCATCGGCTCCCAGCACCTCATCACCGATCTCATCGAGACCAACGCGGGCGTCGCCCGCTCGATGGCCGGTCGCTACCGCAACCGCGGCATCGACCTCGACGACCTCGAGCAGGTCGCGCTGCTCGGCCTGACCAAGGCCGCCCAGCGCTTCGACCCCCGCGCCGGTCACGACTTCCTGTCCTATGCCGTCCCCACCATCCGTGGCGAGCTGCGCGCGCCACTTCCGTGACGCCGGCTGGATGGTCAGGCCGCCGCGACGCGTGCAGGACCTCCAGTCCCGCATCTCGCGGGCGCAGGAGGACCTCGAGTGCCGGCTCGGTCGCTCGCCGCGACCGAGCGAGGTCGCCGCACACCTCGACGTCGCGGTCGACGAGGTCGTCGAGGCGCTCACCGCGGACGGGTGCTTCACCCCGACGTCCCTCGACGGCCCGGTCGGCGACGGATCGTCGTCGCTCGGCGACCTGCTCGGCTTCGAGGACCGCTCGGTCGTCGCCGCCGAGGCACGCATCGTCCTGGAGCCCCTCGTGGCCACCCTCCCGGGCCGCGACCAGCGCATCCTGCGGATGCGGTTCGTCGACGAGGCCACCCAGCAGGAGATCGCCGAGGCGGTCGGCCTGACGCAGGCGCAGGTCTCGCGCGTCCTCACGCGCATCCTCGCCTCGCTCCGCTCGGACCTCGTGGAGCCCCAGCCCGCCGCCTGACTCGGAGCTCAGCTGTCGAAGCCGAGGCCGGCCGCGTCGAGGGCACGCAGGAACACGTTGCGTCGCCCCTGACGGTGGTCGGCCCGGTCGAGCGACCACCGCGTGAGGTTGATCCCGACCGACGCGAGCGGCTCGGGCGGGAAGGGCAGCGGCCGCTCGCGCACCATCCGCAGGTCCGTCCGCTCGGTCGGGGCGCCCGACAGCAGGTCGAGGAGCACCTCGGCCGCGAAGCGCGTCGCGCCCACCCCCAGCCCGGTGAAGCCGGCCGCATGGGCGACCCGGTCGTCGTGGCTCAGCCCGTAGAACGCGGTGAACTGCGTGCAGGTGTCGATCGCGCCTGCCCAGCGGTGCGTGAAGCGCACGTCCTCGAGCTGCGGGAAGGTCGCGAGGAAGTGCGACGCCAGGCGGGAGTAGCTCTCCGGTCGGTCCTCGTGGCGCGCGGCCACCCGACCGCCCGCGGGGTAGACCGCGTCGTACCCGCCCCAGAGGATGCGGTTGTCCGCGGTCAGCCGCGAGTAGTGGAACTGGTTCGCCACGTCGCCGAGCCCCTGCCGACCGGACCAGCCGATCGACGCGAGCTGCTCGGAGGTGAGCGGCTCGGTCATCAGCACGTAGTCGTAGACCGGCACCGTCATCAGCCGGTTGCGGCGCAGCAGCGACGGGAAGACGTTGGTGGCGAGGACGACGTGGTCGGAGGTGACGACGGCGCGGTCGGTGTGCACCTCGACGCCTCGCGTCGTACGACGCAGCGCGGTGGCGGCCGAGTGCTCGTGGACCTCGACCCCGAGGTCGGCCGCGACGCGGGCGAGCTCCAGCGCCAGCTTCGCGGGGTGGACGAGGGCGGTGTGGTCGGGCTCCACTCGCTCCGGCGAGGAAGAGCGGGCTGTCGATCTCGGCTCGCACCTGTCTGGCGTGTCCAGGAAGCCGGCCTCGTCGCGCAGCCACTCGACCTGGTGCTCCTCGACGGCCACCGAGAGGGTGCCGGTGCGCTCCCACTCGCAGTCGATCCCGAGGTCGCGCACGTCGGCCTCGAAGCCGGCGAGGTTGGCGTGGCCGAGGCGGGCGAGGACGTCGTACTCCTCGGGCCAGCGGTTGCGACCGTTGTCCTCGCCGTGGGTGAGCGAGGCCTCGCAGAAGCCGCCGTTGCGACCCGACGCCGCCCAGCCGATCGTGTGCGCCTCGAGCAGCACCACGCGACGCCCGGGGTCGCGCCGCTTGGCGTGGACGGCGGCCCAGAGGCCGAGGTAGCCCCCGCCGACGATCGTCAGGTCGGCGCGCGTCGACGCGGTGAGCTCGTCGTACGACGTCGCGTCGACGTCGTCGAGCCAGAAGACCGACTGCTCACTGCCGGCGAGCGCCCGCTCCACGACGCGGGGGTCGGGAGCGTGGCGCTCGTAGGCCGTGCGGTGGGCCGCCATCTGGTCAGGGTCGGCGATCAGGCGGTCGCGTCGAGGGCGGCGTCCAGGATCGCGAGTCCTTCGCGGGCCTCGTCGTCGGTGGTCGTGAGCGGCGGGACGACGTGGATGCGGTTGTAGTTGACGAAGGGCAGCATGCCGCGCTCCTGGCAGCCCTTGACGATCGCGCCCATCTCCGGGCTGGACCCGCCGTAGGGCGCGAGCGGCTCGCGGGTCGCGCGGTCGCTCGACCAGCTCGATCGCCCAGAAGGCACCGGTGCCGCGGACCTCGCCGATCCGCTCGTGCTTCTCCGCGAGCGCTCGCAGACCGGGGCCGAGCACGTCCTCGCCGAGGCGGGCGGCACGACCGACGACGTCCTCGTCCTCCATCGTGCGGATGGTGGCGACCGCCGCCGCGCACGCCAGCGGGTGGCCGGAGTAGGTGAGGCCGCCGGGGTAGGTGCGGTGGGCGAAGGTCGCGTGGATCTCGTCGCTGATCGCGACGCCGCCGAGCGGGACGTAGCCGGAGTTCACGCCCTTGGCGAAGGTGATCAGGTCGGGCGTGATCGTCGCCGTGCTCGACCGCGAACCAGCGACCGGCGCGGCCGAAGCCCGACATCACCTCGTCGGCGATCAGCACGATGCCGTGGCGGTCGCAGATCTCGCGGACGCCGGCGAGGTAGCCCGGCGGCGGGACCATGATCCCGGCGGTGCCGGGGATCGCCTCGAGGACGATCGCGGCGACGGTGCGCCGGGCCCTCGAGGGCGACGACCTGCTCGAGGTGCTCGAGCGCGCGCTCGCACTCCTCCGCCTCGGTGGTCGCGTGGAAGGCGCTGCGGTAGAGGAACGGACCGAAGAAGTGGACCGTGCCGGTCGAGCCGTGGTCGCTCGCCCACCGGCGCGGGTCGCCGGTCATGTTGACCGCGAGGTGCGTGCCGCCGTGATAGCTGCGGTAGGTCGTCAGCACCTTGTGGCGGCCGGTGTGCAGCCGCGCCATGCGTACGGCGTGCTCGTTGGCGTCGGCGCCGCCGTTGGTGAAGAAGACGTGGTCGAGGTCGCCGGGGGTGTGGCTCGCGATCAGCCGGGCGGCCTCGGAGCGGGCACCGTTGGCGACGGCCGGCGCGATCGTGCAGAGGTGCGCGGCCTGCTCCTGGATCGCGGCGACGATGCGCGGGTGCTGGTGGCCGAGGTTGGTGAAGACCAGCTGGGAGCTGAAGTCGAGGTAGCGCGTGTCGTTCGCGTCCCAGACGTGGCTGCCCTCGGCGCGGGTCACCACCATCGGCGTGATCTCGGCCTGGGCCGACCAGGAGTGGAAGACGTGCGCGCGGTCGAGCTCGTAGGCCCGCCCGGCGTCGTACGTGCTGGACAGGTCGCTCTTGTTCATCAGCTCAGTCATTGCGCGGGAATCCCAGCTCGAGGCCGCCCTCGGGGCGGTTGGCGGGGTCGATCCACCGGGTGGTGACGACCTTGCCGCGGGTGAAGAAGTGGACGCCCTCGGTGCCGTGGGCGTGGGTGTCGCCGAAGAGCGAGCGCTTCCAGCCGCCGAAGGAGTAGTAGGCGACCGGCACCGGGACGGGGACGTTGACGCCGATCATGCCGACGGTGACGTCGGCCTCGAAGCGACGGGCCGCGCCGCCGTCGTTGGTGAAGACCGCGGTGCCGTTGCCGTACTCGTTGGCGTTGACCAGGGCCACCGCCTCCTCGTAGGACTTCGCCCGGACGACCGACAGGACGGGGCCGAAGATCTCCTCGCGGTAGATGTCCATCTCGGGGGTGACGTCGTCGAAGAGCGTCGGGCCGAGCCAGAAGCCCTCCTCGCCGCCGCGGCCGGCGACGTCGCGACCGTCGACGACGACCTTGGCGCCGGCGGCCTCGCCGGAGTCGATGAAGGAGCTGACCTTGTCGCGGTGGGCCTTCGTGACGAGCGGGCCCATGTCGGCCTCCTTCTCGCCCCCGGTCGCCTCGCGGACCGCCGCCGTCGCCGATCAGCAGGGTGCGGGTGCGGTCGGCGATCCGGGCGACGAGCTCGTCGCCGATCGGGTCGACCGCGACGAGCACGCTGATCGCCATGCAGCGCTCGCCGGCGCTGCCGTAGCCGGCGTTGACGGCCGAGTCGGCGGCCAGGTCGAGGTCGGCGTCGGGCAGCACGACCATGTGGTTCTTCGCGCCGCCGAGGGCCTGGACGCGCTTGCCGTGGCGGCTCGCGGTCTCGTAGACGTACTCCGCGATCGGGGTCGAGCCGACGAAGCTGATCGACTGCACGTCGGGGCTGGTGAGCAGCGCGTCGACGGCGGTCTTGTCGCCGTGCAGCACGTTGAAGACGCCGTCGGGGAGACCGGCCTCCTGTCCAGAGCGCGGCGATCCAGTTGGCGGCGCTCGGGTCCTTCTCGCTGGGCTTGAGCACGACGGTGTTGCCGGCGGCGATGGCGATGGGGAAGAACCACATCGGCACCATCGCCGGGAAGTTGAAGGGGCTGATGATCCCGACGACGCCGAGCGGCACGCGCTTGGAGTGCACGTCGACGCCGGTGGACGCCTCCTCGCTGTGGCCGCCCTTGAGCAGGTGGGAGATGCCGCAGGCGAACTCGACGACCTCGAGGCCGCGCGAGATCTCGCCGATCGCGTCGGAGTGCACCTTGCCGTGCTCGGCGGTGATGATCGCGGCGAGCTCGTCCTTGCGGCTGTTGAGCAGCTCGCGGAAGGCGAACATCACCTGCGTACGCCGGGCGAGCGAGGTGGTGCCCCACGCCTGGGCGGCACGCGGCGGCCGCGGCGATGACCTGCTGCGCGTCGGCCTCGCTGGCCAGCGCGACGCGGCCGGTGACCTGACCGGTGGCGGGGTTGGTCACGTCGGCCCAGCCGTCGGGTCGACCCGGCAGCTCGGCGCCGTCGACCCAGTGCACGATGTCGTTGCTCATGGGGCCCATCCTCTGTGGACGTGCCGTGCACCGCGGGTGTCGGATCGTAGGATTCCCGGTCCTCGTTCGGACATTCCGTCGCCCCGTCCGCGCGTAGGCTGCGCGCGTGGCCGAGGTGACGCCGGGCGTGACGCTCCAGGAGGCGCTGGGCCTGCCCACGTTCCGCCGGGCCGTCCCCGAGGTCGTCGCCGGCGCTTCCGGCCTCGACCGGCCGATCCGCTGGGTGCACGCCACCGAGCGCCTCGACGCGGGCTCGTTGCTCCGCGCCGGCGACCTCCTGCTGACCATGGGCACCGGTCTTCCGGACGACGACGACGCGGCCGCGCTGACGGCCTTCGTCGACGACCTCGCCGACTCCGGGTGCGGTCGGGATCGTGGTCGAGCTCGGCCGCCGGTGGGCCGCCGACCTGCCCGCGCCGCTCGTCGACGCCTGCGAGCGGCACGGCCTGCCGCTCGTCGTCCTCGGCCAGGAGACCCGCTTCGCCGCCCTGGCCCAGGAGATCGGCGAGCGGGTCGTGGACCGCCAGCTCACCGAGCTGCGCGAGGCCCAGCGCGTGCACGAGACCTTCACCGAGCTGTCCTTCGGCCAGGCCGGACCGGTCGAGATCCTCCAGGCCGTGCAGCGGATGGCCGCCGGGCCGGTCGTCGTGGAGAACGCCCAGCACCGGCCGCTCGACTACTTCGCCGGGCCCGACGACGCCGGCGGCTTCCTCGACGGCTGGCCTGCCCGGTCGCGTCGGGTGGAGGTCGCCGGCCGCACCGGCTGGGACGCCGCCAACGGCTGGCTGGTCACCCGGCTCGGCACCGCCGACCAGGTGTGGGGCCGGCTCGTGATCGGCTCGCCGCAGCCTCCCTCGCAGCGCCTCGTCGCCGTCGCCGAGCGCGCAGCGGCGGCGCTCGCCCTCCACCGGCTCCACGACCGCGACCGCGGCACGCTCATGCGGCGTACGCACCTCGAGCTGCTCTCCGGCCTCACCGACGACCCCGACTCCGACGACGTGCTCCGCCGCTGCGAGCTGGCCGGCTTCCCGGTGCGGCGCCGCTCCTTCGCCGGCGTGGTGGTGCGCCCGCGGATCGGCGCGGCGTCGCCGGCCGACCTCGACGAGGTCGCGACCACGGTCGTCCGGGCCGCGCACGGACTGCGGCTGCCGGCACTGGTCTGCGAGGTCGAGCGCGACCTGCGGGTGCTGGTCTCGGCGGTGCCGACCGCGGACGCCGACGACCTCGTCGACCGGCTCGCGGCACGCGTCCTCGCCCACCACGACGTCGTGCTCGCTGCCGGTCGGGTCGTGACCGAGCGGTCCGCCGTCGCACGCTCGGTCACCGAGGCGGGCCAGGTCGCCGACGCTGCCCCGCAGGTGCGCCGCGAGCACGACCCCGACGTGCACCGGCTCGCGGACCTCCACCTGCGCGGCCTGCTCGCGCTGCTCGGCGAGGACGACCGGCTGCGGCTCTTCGCCGACCGCGAGCTCGCCGCGCTCAAGGGGCACGACCGCGCCGAGGGAGCGCGCACCGACCTCGTCGCCGCCCTCCGTGCGCTCGTGATGCACCCGGCCAGCAAGACCGAGGCCGCCGCCAGCCTCCACCTCTCGCGCGCGGCGTTCTACGACCGGCTGGCCCGGATCGAGAAGATCCTCGACGCCGACCTCGACGACCCCGACGTACGCGTCTCGCTCCACGTGGCGCTGCTCGCGGACGACCTGTTCAGTGATCCCCGGCTGACCGGGGATCACTGAACATGTCGGCCCGTGCACGGCCTGACAAGTTCAGCGAGAGCCTGACAAGTCCGGCGCCCGTCCGCCGGATCGTCCGGCTCGGGCGAGAACTACCGACAGATCGTCGGCCGTCCTGACCGATCGCCGGGGGACGATGACGCCATGTTCCGTGTGCTCGACGTCGCCGCCGACGTGCCCACCACGCCCCTCGACCCGGGCACCGTCCTCGACGGGGCGCCCGAGGCGGGCTCCCGCGCGCTCGCCGCGGTCGCCGGCGTCGAGGTCGGCGTCTGGGAGATGAGCCCCGGCACCGCCACCGACGTCGAGGTCGACGAGGTGTTCGTCGTGCTGTCCGGCTCGGCGACCGTCACCTTCGACGACGGCGAGGCGGTCGACCTCGGCCCCGGCAGCGTCGTACGACTGCGGGCCGGCGAGCAGACCACCTGGGTCGTCCGCGAGACACTCCGCAAGATCTACGTCGCCTGACCCGAGACAGAGGCCTTCCTGATGACTGACACGATCCGCAACTTCATCGACGGCGAGCTGGTCGAGTCGGCCGCGACCGACTTCATCGAGCTCGTCGACCCCACGACGGGCGAGGTCGACGGCCGCTCGCCGGTCTCGACGCCCGAGGAGGTCGACCGGGCGTACGCCGCCGCCCTCCGCGCCTCGGCGTCGTGGAAGCGGCTGACGCCGGGCCGTCGGCAGGCCCACCTCCTCGACCTCGCCACCGCGATCGCCGAGCGACGCGACGAGATCAGCGAGGTGCAGGCGCGCGACACCGGCCAGCCGGTGCGCTACATCGCGAGCGAGGAGGTCGACCAGGGCGTCGACCAGCTGCGCTTCTTCGCCGGCGCCGCCCGGCTGCTCGAGGGCAAGTCCGCGGGGGAGTACCTCGAGGGCCACACGTCGAGCATCCGGCGCGAGCCGATCGGCGTCGTCGGCCAGGTGACGCCGTGGAACTACCCCTTCGCGATGGCGATCTGGAAGATCGCGCCCGCGCTCGCCGCCGGCAACACGATCGTCCTCAAGCCCAGCGACACCACCCCGCGCTCGACGGTGCTGCTGGCCGAGATCGCCGGCGCGATCCTGCCGCCGGGCGTGCTCAACGTCGTCAACGGCGACGCGACGACCGGCCGGCTGCTCGTCGAGCACCCGACGCCCGGCCTGGTCGCGATCACCGGGTCCGTCCGCGCCGGGATGGAGGTCGCGTCGTCGGCCGCGAAGAACCTCAAGCGCGCCCACCTCGAGCTCGGCGGCAAGGCCCCCGTGGTCGTCACCCCCGACACCGACCTGCCCCGCGCGGCCGAGCTGATCGCCGCGGCGGCCTACTTCAACTCCGGCCAGGACTGCACGGCCGCGACCCGCGTCATCGTGCACAGCAGCATCCACGACGAGCTGGTCGACCTGCTCGTCGCCGAGGCCGAGGGCACCCGCCCCGGCCCGCCCTCCGACACCGAGGCCGACTACGGCCCGCTCAACAACGCGGCCCACTTCGCCAAGGTCGAGGCGTTCCTCGCCGACCTGCCCGACCACGCGACCGTGCGCACCGGCGGCACGCGCCACGGCGACGCCGGGTTCTTCTTCGCCCCGACCGTCGTGACCGGTGTGCGGCAGGACGACCGGATCGTGCAGGAGGAGGTCTTCGGCCCGGTGCTGACCGTGCAGTCGTACGACGACGAGGCCGAGGCGGTGCGTCTCGCCAACGACGTGCCCTACGGGCTGGCGGCCAGTGTCTGGACCCGCGACCACGGCACCGCCGACCGGCTGACGCGCGAGCTCGACTTCGGGTGCGTGTGGGTCAACACCCACATCCCGTTCGTCTCCGAGATGCCGCACGGCGGCTTCGGCCACTCGGGCTACGGCAAGGACCTCTCGGGCTACGGCTTCGACGACTACACGCGCATCAAGCACGTGATGACCGCCCACTACTGAGCGGTCGTCTCAGTCGGGGACGCCCACGTCGAAGACGGCCAGCAGGTCGGCGAGCGTGCGGTAGTAGCCGACGAGGACGGTCAGCTCGGTGATCGTCGTCGTGCCGAGCACGCCGACGAGGTCGGCGTACTCCTCCTCGGTGAGGTCGCGGATGGCCGGCCAGCAGGCGCCGGCAGAGGTCGTACGCCGACCGCTCGACGCGGTCGTCCGGCGTGAACCGTGCCGGCCGACAGGTCGACCAGCTCGACGTCGGTGAGTCCGACGGCGCGGCCGACGCGCTCGTGGGCGTGCTGCTCGAAGGCACTCCCGGTGGCCGCGGCGACGGCGAGGATCGCGATCTCGCGGACCCGGTCGGTGAGCCCGGTCGCGTAGCGGACGGCGCTGCCCAGCTCCTGGAGCGGGCGGCCGAGCGCGGGCCCGTGGATCATCACCCCGAAGGGACCGGTGAGTGCGCCGTCCCGCGTGGTGAGCGGGAAGTGCTGTGGTCCGGCGCCGCGGGGCCCGCCGACGATGTCGTCGTACAACGCCCGCTGCTCGGGATCGAGGTCCTCGGGACGCAGGTCGGGCAGGCGCACGCGGTCTCCTCGGTGCTTCGTGGGGAGCGTCCGGGTCGACGACCCGGACGCCCCCATGATGCCGTCACTTCTTGAAGGCGTCCTTGACGTTCTCGCCGGCCTGCTTGACGTCGGCGGCGGTCTGGTCCTTCTTGCCCTCGGCCTTGAGCTCGTCGTTGTTCGTGACGTCCCCGGCGACCTCCTTGGCCTTGCCGGCCAGGTCCTGCGCGGCGTTCTTGGCCTTGTCTGCGATGCCCATGGTGGGCTCCTTCCCTCGTGGTGGTGGTGTCACGAGTTGGTCGTGCGGAGCGGGCCGATCGTCACGCGGGTGTGAGCCGGATCTCACGGGTCGGGCATTCTGGAGCCATGCGTTTCACCGAGCACGAGCTGACCGTCGCCGTCACCGCCGCCGCGAAGATCGTGGCCGGCGGCACCATCGGCCGGCGCGGCAAGGGCGAGGAGAAGTGGGAGGCGATGAGCAAGATCGAGCGCTACCACCTCCTCGAGGCCGTCGGCGGCCAGGTGCTGCCGGTGCTGCTCGCGCTGCCCGACGTCGAGGTCGAGGCCGGGACGCGGCCGACCTTCACCGACGCGCAGATCGCCGCCGCCGTCGAGCAGACGATGGACGAGACCGGCATCGGCCGGATGCGCAAGAAGGTGGCGCTCGCCGCCCGCCTCACGCTCGTGCGTACGGCCCTCGCCCAGCTCCCGGTCCGGCAGGACCCCGACGCCCTGACGGTGCCCGACCACCTGTGATCGCGGCCCCCTGAGAGCGGCGTTCAGGTTCGGCGCGTACCGTCGAATGCGATGAATCACCTCATGCGCACCCGTTCTGCCCTCGGCCTCGTGGCCGCCGCCAGCCTCCTCGTCCTCTCGGCGTGTGGCTCGTCCTCCGACGACGCGTCGTCGGACAAGGCCGCCTCCGCGAGCGAGTCGCCCAGCGCGAGCGCAGACGCCGAGGCGGGCTCCGCCGACGGCCCCGACCTCTCCGGCATCCCCGACGTCGTCGCCGAGGTCAACGGCGAGGAGGTCACCAAGGACGAGTTCGTCCCGCTCTTCGAGGCGGCCTTCCAGCAGGCGACCGCCGAGGCGCAGACCAGCGGGCAGGCTCCCGACGAGGAGCAGATCAAGCAGCAGACCGCCGACGACCTCGTCTCCACCGAGCTCCTCACGCAGGAGGCCGAGTCCCGCGGCCTCGAGGTCAGCGACGACGAGATCGACGCCGAGCTCGAGACGATCGCCCAGCAGAGCCAGCTCGCCTCCGCCGAGGAGCTCCTCGCGGCCATCGAGAAGAACGGCATGTCCGAGGACCAGGCGCGCAACCAGGTCGAGATGCAGGTGCTCGTCGAGAAGCTCGTCGAGGACGAGGACGGCGGCACCGCGCCGAGCGAGAAGGAGCTCCGCGCGATCTAGACGCGGCGGCCAAGGAGCAGGCCGCCGGCCAGCAGGGCCAGAAGATCCCGCCCTACGCGCAGGTCCGTGACCAGATCGCCGAGCAGGCGAAGACCGAGCAGGTCGGCAAGGTCGCCCAGGCCCTCGTCGAGGACCTCCGCAAGGACGCGGACATCACGATCAACCTCTGATCCAGCTCCTGGTCCGGTGGTGCCCGGGGCGACGCGCGCTCCCGATCGGGTGACGTCGTCGCCCTCGTGGTGAACACAGATGCCGACGGGCACCACTTTCGCGGTGTCGACCTCACGTGGGCGTTGAGGCACTAGCGTTACTTCGTGTGTCATTCCTGTGTGAGCCGGCACTCCCGGCCCGGGTGCCTCCTCGGGTCGGGACGACGTCGGTGACCGTCCGTCCGGCGCTGCCCGAAAGGTGGGTCGTGGGATTCGCCGTCACCTACGCGGTCCTCGCCGTCCTGGCCCGACTGGCAGGCAAGGACGGGCTGGGTGTGAGCTTCATCTGGCCGGGCGCGGGCGTCGCCATGCTTTGGCTGCTTGCGGAGTCGCGTCGACACCAGGCGCGGGCGCTGGTGCCGTTGACGGTCATCCACGGCGGGGTCGCGTGGCTGACCGACGCCACGCTCGACCTGGTCGTGCTGGGTGCCGCGTCCATGGCCGTCCAGACCTGGGTCACCGTCTGGCTGGTGCGGCGCTGGTGCCCGAACCTTCTGGGTGCCGGAGGCACCGAGAGCTTCCGCTCGCCCCGCTCTCTGGCGTACACCTGCATGGCGGCCGCCGTCGGCGGCGTGTTCGGCGCCGCGATCGGCTCCCTCGCCGTCCTCCTGGCCTCCGGGGCCGTCTGGGACCCCTGGGTGCCGCTCGCGTGGTTCAACCGGCACTTCGCGGGTCTCGTGGTCCTCGGGTGCGTCGGGCACCTGGCGTGGGAGCGGGCGACACAGAGCGTCGCTCCGCGCACCGAGGGCGGCAGCAGACGCGAGCTCGCCGTGTTGTGGGTCGTCTCCGCCGTGGCCCTCGCGCTCGTCTTCCGCCAGCCCCTTCCGATCGTCTTCCTCGTGATGCCGTTGGCGGTGTGGTCGGCGGCGCGGTTCCCCACCTTCTTCGCCGCCCTCCACGCGCTGGCCCTGGGGGTGGGCGGACTGCTGCTGACACTCATGGGGGCTGGACCGGCCGCAACCCTGCACACCACCCCCCTCCAGGAGACGCTGGTCGCGCAGGTCTTCCTCGTCTCGGTGCTGCTAACCAGCCTCGCAGTCGGCACGCTGAGCGACCGCATCGACCAGCTGGTGGTGCGGATGGGCGCGGCCCGGGCCCAGGCGGCCGAGCAGGCCGAGCTGCTCGCAGAGATGACCGAGAGCATGCAGGAGGGACTGATCGTCCTCGACGGCCTCGGACGCGTCGAGCGCAGCAACGGCGCCAGTCGCCGGCTCGCCCATCGGATGCGTCCGGGCGCCTCCGACGTCGTGGCCCTCGCCGCACTGGTGGAGCTGGTGCTCCACCCCGCACCCGCCCACGACGACGCCTCGCGCGCCGAGCTCGGCGCGAACGACGTCCAGCTGCGGTTGCCCTCCGGCGACGACCTCGTGCTGGCCGTGTCGCGGGCCGACCTCGCGACCCAGCAGGACGACGGCGGACGCGCGGGCTCCCTGCTGGTCCTCGGGGAGGTGACGGAGCACCGCCAAGGCATCCGACCCCTTGTCGGCTTCGCCTCGACGGCGGCACACGACCTGCGCGGCCCCCTGACCGCGATCCGTGCCTGGCTCGAGCTGGCTGCCTTCGACCTCGATCCCGACGGTGACACCCATGCCTCGGTCACGCGTGCCGATCAGGCAGCGATCCAGATGGCCGGCCTGATCGACGACCTCCTCACCCAGGCCGTGGCCGAGGCAGGTGCGATGGACGTGAGCGACGTCCCGCTCAGCGGACCGGACGGCGCACTCGTGCGGGCCGCCGCGCTGCTGGGCCCCGATGACGCGATCGAGGTCCCTGACGAGGGCCTGCCGTCGGTGCACGCCGACGAGGCGTCCCTGCGGCAGCTCTTCGCCAACCTCGTCGGCAACTCCGTCAAGTACGCCCGTCCCGGCGTGGCTGCCCTGGTCCGCGTGAGAGCGGTGCGCACGGGGTCACGCGTGGTCGTCGAGGTCGAGGACAACGGTGTCGGCGTCGAGGAGAACCAGCGCGACCTGATCTTCGAGCGGTTCCACCGTGGTCACGTCTCGGACGGTGAGCGGCGCGGCACCGGCATGGGGTTGTCGATCTGCCAGACGATCGTGCAGCGACACGGTGGCACCATCGAGTGCCTGTCCGCCGAGCCCGGCCCGGGATCGGTCTTCCGGTTCGACCTGCCCGCCGCCGTGGGCCCCGCCGAGGTGGATCCCGTCAGCCTGCTGCCGGCGACGTCTCCGCACGCCGTCGTGGCTGGCGACGAGCTGGCCACGGCCTAGCGACGTCGGCTCGGCTCAGACGTTGCGGCGGTACTGGCCCCCGACCTCGAAGAACGCCTCGGTGACCTGCTGGAGCGAGCAGACCCGGGCGGCGTCCATCAGGACGGCGAACACGTTGTCGCCCTTGATCGCGGCGTCCTTGAGCCGGGCGAGCGCCTCCTGCGCCTCGGCGCCGTGCGCGGCCTGGAAGGCGCGCACCCGGGTGAGCTGCGACTCCTTCTCGGCGTCGGTCGCGCGGGCGAGCTCGATCTCCCTGGGCTGCGCGTCGGCGGCCGACTCCTTGACGAACGTGTTCACGCCGATGATCGGCAGCGAGCCGTCGTGCTTGCGGTGCTCGTAGAGCATCGACTCGTCCTGGATCCGCCCGCGCTGGTAGCCCGTCTCCATCGCGCCGAGCACGCCGCCGCGCTCGTTGATCGAGTCGAACTCGGCGAGCACGGCGGCCTCGACGAGGTCGGTGAGGTCGTCGATGACGAACGAGCCCTGGAGCGGGTTCTCGTTCATCGCCAGGCCCCACTCGCGGTTGATGATCAGCTGGATCGCGAGCGCGCGGCGCACGGAGTCCTCGGTCGGCGTCGTCACCGCTTCGTCGTACGCATTGGTGTGGAGGCTGTTCGCGTTGTCGTAGATCGCGATCAGGGCCTGCAGCGTGGTGCGGATGTCGTTGAAGTCCATCTCCTGCGCGTGCAGCGACCGGCCGCTCGTCTGGACGTGGTACTTCAGCTTCTGCGAGCGCTCCGAGGCGCCGTACTTCTCCTTCATCGTGACCGCCCAGATGCGGCGGGCGACGCGGCCGAGCACCGAGTACTCCGGGTCCATGCCGTTGGAGAAGAAGAACGACAGGTTGGGCGCGAAGTCGTCGATCTTCATCCCGCGCGCGAGGTAGGCCTCGACGTAGGTGAAGCCGTTGGCGAGGGTGAAGGCGAGCTGGCTGATGGGGTTCGCCCCGGCCTCGGCGATGTGGTAGCCGGAGATCGACACCGAGTAGAAGTTGCGCACCTGCTGCTCGATGAACCACTCCTGGATGTCGGCCATCATCCGCAGCGAGAACTCGGTGGAGAACAGGCAGGTGTTCTGGCCCTGGTCCTCCTTGAGGATGTCGGCCTGCACGGTGCCGCGGACGTTCGCCAGGGCGTACGCCGCCAGCGTGGCGCGCTCCTCCTCGCTCGGCTCGCGGCCCTCCTTCTCGCGGAACGCGTCGACCTGCTGGTCGATGGCGGTGTTGAGGAAGAAGGCCAGCACGGTGGGGGCGGGGCCGTTGATCGTCATGCTCACCGACGTGGTCGGCGAGACGAGGTCGAAGCCGTCGTAGAGCGCCTTCATGTCGTCGAGCGTCGCGACGCTCACGCCCGACGTGCCGACCTTGCCGTAGACGTCGGGGCGCGGGTCGGGGTCGCGGCCGTAGAGCGTCACCGAGTCGAACGCCGTCGACAGGCGGGTCGCGTCGTTGCCGTGGGACAGGATCTTGAAGCGGCGGTTGGTGCGCGCCGGGTCGCCCTCGCCGGCGAACATCCGGGCGGGGTCCTCGTTGTCGCGCTTGAACGGGAAGACGCCGGCGGTGAAGGGGTAGTAGCCCGGCAGGTTCTCGTTGCGCCAGAACGTCACCAGCTCGCCGTGGTCGGTGAACCGCGGCAGCGAGACGCGCGGGATCTTGTTGCCGCTGAGCGACTCCTTCGTCAGCTTCGTGGTGATCTCCCGGTCGCGGACCACCACGGTCTGCTCGTCGCCGGAGTACGCCTCGACGACCGCCGGCCAGCGCTCGATCTGGTCGGCGATGTCGTGCGGCACCGCCTTGCGCGCGGCCTCGAGCAGCTCCGGGACGCCGCCCGCGTCGCCGTCGCCCAGCGCGTCGGCGACGTACTGCACGCGCTGGAGGTTGCGCGCCGCCTCCGCCAGCTCCACCGTCTGCGCGTGGTAGCCGCGGACGGTCTCGGTGATCTCGGAGAGGTAGCGCACCCGGTCGGCCGGGACGACCTGCCGGATGCCGGAGGAGTGGCGTACGTCGACGTGCGGGAGCGTGCCCTCGACGACCGGCAGCCCGGCCTCGGCGAGCTCGGCGCGCAGGTGCTGGTAGAGCGCGGTCACGCCGTCGTCGTTGAACGTCGCGGCGCTGGTGCCGAAGACCGGCATGTCGTGCGGCTGCTTGCCGAAGGCCTCGCGGTTGCGGACCAGCTGGCGGCCGACGTCGCGCAGCGCGTCCTTGGCGCCGCGGCGCTCGAACTTGTTGATCGCGACGGTGTCGGCGAAGTCGAGCATGTCGATCTTCTCGAGCTGCGAGGCGGCGCCGAACTCCGGCGTCATGACGTAGAGCGAGTGGTCGACCAGCGGCACGATGCCCGCGTCGCCCTGCCCGATGCCGGGCGTCTCGACGATCACCAGGTCGTTGCCGGCGGCCTTGAGCACGTCGATCACGTCGGCGAGGTGCTCGGGCACCTCGTGGGCGCCGCGGGTGGCGAGCGAGCGGAAGAAGACCCGGTCGCCGTCGAGGGAGTTCGCGCGGATCCGGTCGCCGAGCAGCGCGCCGCCACCCTTGCGGCGGGTGGGGTCGACGGCGATCACCGCGATGCGCAGCTTGTCCTGCTGGTCGGTGCGGAAGCGGCGTACGACCTCGTCGGTCAGCGACGACTTGCCCGAGCCGCCGGTGCCGGTGATGCCGAGCACGGGCACGACGCGGCGCGTGGCGGCGGCGCGGATCTCGGTCAGCATCGCCTCGTCGAGGCGGCCGCCCTCGGCGCCGGTGATCGCGCGGGCGACGGCGAACCGGTCGCCCGTCAGCACCTGCTCGACGGACACCGCGCCGTCGGCCCAGAGGTCGACGTCGCAGTCGGCGACGACGGAGTTGATCATCCCGACCAGGCCCATCTTCTGGCCGTCCTCGGGGGAGAAGATCGTGACGCCCGACTCGCGCAGCCGGGTGATCTCCGACGGCACGATCACGCCACCGCCGCCGCCGACCACCTTGACGTGGCCCGCGCCCTGCGCGCGCAGCGACTCGACGAGGTACTCGAAGTACTCCACGTGCCCGCCCTGGTAGGACGACACGGCGACGCCCTGGGCGTCCTCCTCGAGGGCGGCGTCGACGACCTCCTGCACGGAGCGGTTGTGCCCGAGGTGGATCACCTCGCAGCCCTGGCTCATGAAGATCCGCCGCATGATGTTGATCGACGCGTCGTGGCCGTCGAAGAGCGCGGACGAGGTGACGAGGCGGATCGGGTTCACGGGGGTGTGCAGGTCGCTCATGAGCAGATACTAGGACTTCCAACTATTACTCGCGAGTATCCGGCCGAGCCCCGCTGTAACGCCGGGTTAGTAGCTGTACCCACCCTGATGCATGGGGGTGGGTACAAGCACTAACCCGGCGTTACAAGGGGGCGCAGATCAGGAGGAGTCGCCGAGCCCGGTCCGCAGCGCGGTCAGCCGCTCCGTCAGCTCGCGTACGTCGCCCTCGGGCAGGCCGGGGGTCTCGAAGACCTCGCCGTTGAGGGCCGCCGTCGCCTCCTCGACCGCCTCGCGACCGGAGTCGGTCAGCACGGCGCGGACGACGCGACGGTCGGCGTCGCCACGGACGCGCTCGACGTACCCCTGCGCCACCAGCCGGTCGACGGCGCTCGTCACGCTGGTCGGGTGCACCTGCAGCAGGGAGCCGAGTCGCGACATCGGCATCGCCGCCTCGCGCGCGAAGGACAGCAGCCGCAGCACCTCGTAGCGGGCGAACGTCAGCCCGCGCGGGCGCAGCACGGCGTCGATCCGCTCCATCAGCAGCTGCTGCGCGCGCACGACCGACGTCACCATCGCCATCCCGTCGGCGGCGTCGGGCCAGCCGTGTGCCACCCACTGGCGGTGGGCCTCGCCGATCGGGTCGCGGGTCATGCGCAGGACCCTAGGGCAAGGCCGCGAGCATCCCGTGCGCCTCGACCATCGCCGGGCCGTACCACGTCAGCAGCCGCCCCGAGACCAGCCGCGTCGGCGTGCGCAACGCCTCCGGCCCGTCGGAGTCGGTGAAGACGTACGGCTCGTCCGGCAGCAGTACGACGTCCGCACCGGCGTCGTCGATCTCCGCAGGAGTGACCGTCGGATAGCGCCCCTCGCGGCCGGCCAGCACATTGACCAGCCCGGCCCGGGCGAGCAGGTCGTCGGTGTAGGTCGAGGCGCCGACCACCATCCAGGGGTCGCGCCAGATCGGGACGGCGACCCGGAGCCGGGGAGCGGCGGGTGCCGACCAGAGCGAGCGCGCAGCGGCCAACCACGGCGGCTCGGCCAGCCCGAGCGCCGAGGAGAAGAGCCGCGACATCGACCCGAGCGACTCCTCGACGGTCTCGATCCGGGTGACCCAGACGGCGACGCCGGCGTCGCGGAGGCGGCGTACGTCCAGCTCGCGGTTCTCCTCCTGGTTGGCGACCACGAGGTCGGGGGAGAGCGCGCGGATCGCCGCCAGGTCGGGGTTCTTGGTGCCGCGCACTCGCGACACGTCGAGCTCGGCGGGATGGGTGCACCAGTCGGTGGCGCCGACGAGGACGCCGGGCGCGGAGGCCGCGAGCGCCTCGGTCAACGACGGTACGAGCGAGACGACGCGGGTCGCCGGGCCCGCCAGGTCGACGGAGGCTCCCAGGTCGTCGTGCATCCCCCGAGGCTAGGGCCTTCGATCAACCGGACCCGGCACGGGCCAGGGCGGAGACGCGGCTTCCTCCGACCGCCGGGGTTCCTCCGTCCTCCTGGTCCTCGTCGGCGTTGCCGCGGCGAGTCGGGGCACGAGGCAGCAGGGCGCCGACCAGGACCCCCAGCAGGAGGGTCAGGACGAGGCGCACCCAGGGAAAGCCGCTCGGGCCCGCAGTGCCCTGGCCGACGTCGATGGCGAAGTCGCCGCGGGAGATGTCTCGACCACCGGCCCGGAAGACGACCCGCAGCGAGTACGCGCCACGGACGGGGTAGGTGAAGGTCACCTTGGACTCGTTGGTCGGCAGCATCGGCGCGACGTCCTCGCGGACGAGCGTCGAGCCGCGGAGCGTCGTGGACTGCTCCTTGTCGCGCGTGTGGAGCTCGACGGCGACCTCGTCGTAGGGGATCGGCGCGCCGAGGAGGTCGTAGAGCCGCAGGTCGTGCTCGATGGCCAGCCCTGAGAGAGGGGTGTGGGTGTTGAAGGTGAGGAGCAGCACGTTGGACCCGTCGACGTACTTCATGTCGTAGTTGCCGCCGTGGGCATCGGCAGGCGGTGCGAGCACCCCGCACAAGGCGATGCCCATGAGGAGGGCCAGCAGCCGCCTCACGGTTGCGGCGCGTTCATGTCGGCGGTGATCTCCGCGGCGGTGAGGGCGCGCGCGTAGATCCGGATCTCGTCGATCTGTCCGGCGAAGTACTCGCCCCAGACGGCGTTGCCCCCGATCTTGAGCGGCTCGGCCGACACCGGCACGTTGACGGTGGTCGCCCTGTCGGCCCGCAGCACACCGTTGACGTAGACCTTGAGCCTCGCGCCGTCGTACGTCGCGCTGAGGTGCGACCACGTGTTCAGGGTCAGTGCTGTGGACCCGACGGACGACGTCCCGTCGAGCCATGCCGACGGCCGGTTCGTCCCGGAGGCGGAGTAGAGCGAGTACGCCAGCGCACCTGGCGTCTCCTTGAGCAGCACGGTCCGCCAGCTCGACGATGCGGAGGGTCTCACCCATGCCTCGAGGGTCATGGCCTTGCCGAGGTCGAGGCGTGGCGCATCCGGGATCGTGACGTAGTCGTTCACCCCGTCGAAGGTGAGCGCGCGGCCGTACTTGCCGGCCGTGGTCCGGACAGGTCCCACGAGCGTCCCGTCGTTACCGTTGCCCGAGCCGTCACCGACGGTGGAACCGCTGGCCTCGTTGAAGGACCACGCCGCGACCAGGCCGTTGGTCGGTGCGGTGTTGTTCACCGTGACACTGACCGGCGCGGACGAGGTCGAGTTGCCGGCTGCGTCACGTGCCACCGCTCGGACGGTGTGCGTGCCGTTGGCCGCCGACGTCGAGCTCCAGGAGATCGAGTAGGGCGCCGTGCCGTCCTCGGTGCCGACGGGCGCACCGTCGACCTCGAACCGCACGCCGGACACGCCGATGTTGTCGGACGCGCTGGCAGCGAGGGTGGTGGCGCCCGAGACGCTGGCGCCAGCGGCCGGGGCGGTGAGCGACACCGTGGGCGGTGTGGAGTCGCCGACCGGGGCGGAGGTGCGCAGCTGCACGATCTTCGCCATCGACGGCACGCCGGCGGAGTCGACCGCGAAGACCATGTAGTAGTTGGCCGGCGCGATGTTGGCACTCGCCGGCGCCTGCACCGTGAGGGTGTCACCACTGCGGGTGAACGGCAGGTCGACGAAGCGCTGGTTCCAGTCAGCGGTGTGGGTGATGGACCCCAGGCTCACCAGGCTGATCTTCGCGATGTCGGCGGCCTGCGGGGTCACCAGGTCCATCGTCGAGCCGATCGTCACCTGCCCGGGAAGCGACGTGATGGTCGGCCGCGCCCCCTTGAACAGGTAGCCGGGGGAGTACATCTGCATGTTGAGCTGGTCGGGCGCCGGGGCGAGTCGTCCGCCGCCCGCGGACAGCACCCGGCCGTCGGGCATAAGCATCGAGATGGAGTGGTACATCCGCGGCCGGGACGGAGAGGCGAGCTGTCGCCACGTGTTCGTCGTGGGACTCCACTGCTCCGCAGTCAGGGTTCCTGTGGCGCTGAAGTCGTTGACGGTGGTCGATCCGCCGAGCACCAGGGCGTCGCCTGTCGGGAGCATCGTGACGTTGTGGAACGAGCGGCCGGTCGCCATGTCGGGGACGTGGCTCCACACGGGCGAACCGCTGGTCATGTCGAGGATCTTGGCCTGCTTCACCGACGGCACCGGGTTGCTCGGGTCATAGCTGTCGAGCGTGGCGGAGCCGCCGGTGACGAGGAACTTGCCCGGCGCGAACGAGGTCCACGCACCGAACGGGACCTGCGTCGTGCCGAGGTTGGCCCACTCGTTGGTGGCGGGGTCGAAGGTCATCACCGATCCGTGCTCGGCGGAGATCGCCAGCACCTCACCGTTGGGCAGGACCGCGGTCTGCGGGTACTGCTCCTCATGCATCTCCGGAGTTGTGATCGGCACCGTGGTGACCTGGTTGGTGGCAGGGTCGAAGATCTCCGGGGTGTTGGCGAAGACGTACGGCGTCTTCATGCCGCTCAGCGTCAGCATCCGGCCGTCGGGGAGCTGGGTGACGCTCGGGTACCACCGGGCGTACTGCATGTCGGGCTTGCGGGTCCACGAGCGGGTGTCGGGGTCGAACGAGTAGACGTTCTTGATGCCCACCTGTCCGCCGTCGTGACCGCCCATGACGACGAGGTTGCCGTTGGCGTCGGTCGCCTGTCCGGCGCAGAAGAGGCCTGCGCCCACGGGCACGTCGGTGAAGACGTTGGTGGTCGGGTTCCACAGCTTCGCCTGCGCCGTCGGGAGCTCCCAGGCGTCCCACATCAGCACCTCGCCGGTCTTCAGCAAGGTGGCGTGCACCGCGACGATCGGCCAGCTCGTGAGTGGCCCCCACTCGCCGACGCTGGCACGGGGGTCGGCGTTGGAGACGGACACCGACACCGGGGCGGACGTGGTGGCGTTCACGGCGTCGCGGGCCCGTGCGGTCAGGGTGTGGGAGCCGTTCGTCGCGGTGGTCGAGTCCCACGTCACGGCGTAGGGCGACGTGGTGTCCTCACTGCCGAGCGGGTTGCCGTCCAGCAGGAACTGCACCCCCGCGACGCCGGTGTCGTCCTGGGCCTGCGCGGCGACCTGCACCGAGCCGCCCACGGTCGCGCCGGTGGCCGGGGAGGTCATCGTCACCGTCGGAGGTGCCGTGTCCGGTGCGGTCGAGGAGAAGGAGACCGATCCGCCACTGCCGGGGATCTCGACATGGCTCCCGTCGGCGACCACGACCGTGACGGTGTGCTGTCCGGACGGCACGCCGACGAACGTCCAGGACTGGTCGCCGTCGGCGTCGAAGTCCATCTTCGTGTCACCGCCGTCGAGGCTCAGGTGCACGTGCTTGCCGTCACCGGCAGTCCAGCCTCCTACCTTGCGATAGCGGACCGTGACCGACGTGCCGTTCACGGTGCTGCCGGACTCGGGGCCCAGGATGCGTAGCGCTGCCGGGTTGGTGGTGCGCGCCTCGACCGCTGCGCTCGTGGTGGTCAGGCCGACGGCGTCCGTCGCAATGGCTGTGATGCGCCGGGTGCCGTCGAGGAGCTCGGTGGTGTCCCAGCTTGCCGTGTACGGCGCCTGGGTGTCGGGCGCCCCGACGTTCTCACCGTCGACCTTGAACTGCACCGACGCGACGGCGCTGTCGTCCGTCGCGGTCGCAGCGAGGGCCACCACGCCACCGACGTCACCTGCCGAGGGCGACGTCAGGGCCACGGTGGGCGGGGTGACGTCGCCGGCGAACGTGGCGTACATGGAGAACGTGACGGACTGGCTGCTCATCGCACCGAAGGAGGACGGCCACGTGCCGAAGGTCTGCCCCGCCGTGCGCCATCCGCTCGACCCTCCGTTGGTGTAGCGGAGGTTGTTGACCGTGGCACTGGTGCCGTTGGTGTTGAAGACGAGGTAGTAGCTCGTGTTCGGCGCCAGGGTCGCGGACATGGGCACGGTGTTCCAGCTGTTCGCGACGAGCGTGCCGGTCGCGCTGCTGGCCACGAGTGCTCCGGGGACGGTGCCGTTGGCAGCGTAGATGCCCATCTGGAAGCTGCGGCGAGACACCGAGGGGTCCACCGCGCCGACGTTGGCCGAGAGCGACACGACCGTGCCGCCGCTGACCGTCGTGACCCGGGTCGCGTTCATGCCGTCGGAGTTCGAGGAGTCCGTGAGGGTGCCCGGCAGTGGTGGCCCCGAGAGCGGTGGCGAAGGTGCGGTCGGCGTGTGCGGTCAGGTCGCCAGTGGCGTCCTTGCTCCGTACCTGGAAGTGGTACGTGCGGTTGGCACCGAGGCCGGTGAGCGTGACCTTGTGACTGGTGGTCGGCGTGCTGTTGAGGGCGCTCGTGCTGCCGTAGGCGGTGGTGAGGCCGTAGGCGACCTGCGTGTCCGAGGCGATGTCGGTGCTCCAGGCGATCGTGGCGGTGGTGGAGCCCACGGCGGTCAGGCGGACATCGGAGATGGCCGGTGCCGTCGCGCCGGCCGGTTGCGCCGAGATGGGAGCCAGCAGCATCCCGGCAGCCGTCGCCAGCCCCAGGAGCACTGCCGATGCGCGACGCCGGGCGCGTGCCCGCGGCACGGCGACTGAGGTCATCTCCAGATGCTCGACCGCCCACGACGGGTGCGCATCACCAATTTGCGGGGCTGCGGCGCCGGCGCGCCACATGACACACCGCGAAGGGACGACCGGGTGATGGGAGCCGGCAACGCGCCGTGATGGAGTTGCTCCCATGAGCAAGCGACGTGCGGTCCGCCGCGGTGCTCCCCGTCGACGGCGTGGAGCAGGCGACCGCCGAGGAGCGGACCTTCGCCGCCCTCGACCCGGCGACGGGCGAGGTGCTGTGGCAGGTGCCGGACGCGAGCACCGCCGACGTCGTCACCGCGGCCACCGCGGCCCGCCGGGCGCTGCTCGAGACCCCGTGGAGCACCGACACCCGGCTCCGCGTCGACGCGCTCCGCCAGCTCCAGTCCGTCCTCCGCGACCGGTCCGACGACCTCGCACTGCTCGCGGCGGCCGAGACCGGCGTCCCGGTCTCGCTGCGCGCCGCGCACCTCGACACGCCCATCGCGCAGATGCTGGTCGAGGACCGTGACCAGGCCGCGGTCGTGACGGCCGTGATCACCCCCGGCACGTCGCCGTTCGCGGTCGCCCTCGCGGAGGTCGGCCGGGTGCTGGTCGCCGGTGGCACGGTCGTCCTCAAGCCCGCTGTCGAGGCGTCGAGCGCGGCGCTGGAGCTCGGCCGCATCGCCCTCGACATCCTGCCGCGCGGGGTGCTCAACGTGCTGACGTCCCGGGACGTCGACGTCGTGACCGCGCTCACGAGGGATCCCCGCATCGACGCGGTGTCGTTCACGGGTTCCTCGGTCAACGCCGAGCGGGTGCAGGTCAGCGCGGACCGGGCCGGCAAGGCCGTACGCATCGACGCCGGCGGTCCGAGCCTCGTCCACGCCGCCGACGACGACCTCGTCGAGGTCGTCGCGACCGCAGCGGCCACGCTCGCCGCCAATGCCGGACAGGGCTGCCGGCTCCCGGCGACGGTCCTCGTGCCCCCGCACCGCTACGACGAGGCCCTCCGCGTGGCCGTCGAGGCGATGGAGGCGGTGGCTGTCGGCGACCCCGCCGACTCCGCCACCCGGTGCGGGCCGCTCCGCTCGCGGGTCGCCCGCGACCGGGTCGTGCGCTACCTGGCGCTGGCCGAGGCCGAGGGCGGCACGATCGCGCTCGGCGGCCGGGCGCTGGACCGGCCGGGATGGTGGGTGGCGCCGACAGTCGTGGGCGGCCTGTCGCCTCAGTCGCGACTGGTGCGCGAGGAGGTCCTCGGGCCCGTGCTCATGGTCGTCGCGGACGACTCATCGGCACGTGCATGATGCCGTCCTCGTCGAACTCCGGCCCCGTCACCTCGAAGCCGTAGCCCTCGTAGAACGCCGGTCAGCCCGGTCTGCGCGTCGAGCCGGACCTCGCGGTCACCGCACAGCGCCATCGCCTCGTCCATCAGCACCGCGGCCAGGCCCCGGCCCCGCGCCGACGGCGCGACCACGACGCGGCCGATGCGCGCCCAGTCGCCGTCGTCCAGCACGCGCAGGGTCCCGACGACGACATCCCTCGTCGTCGAGCAGCACGACGTGGCGGGTCGTCGGCTCGAGGTCGCGTCCGTCGAGGTCGGGGTAGGGACAGTCCTGCTCGACGACGAACACCTGCTGCCGCAGCCGCCACACGTCGTACGCCGTCCGCGCACCGAGGCCGTCGACGTCGGTCGAGACGACCCTGATCGGCCTCATCGGAGGAACCCCACGACCTGGTCGAACGCGCGCCGCGCCTCGGGGATGAACGGGAGCACGCCGTAGACGTGGATCAGGTCCGGCTCCTCGATCGAGGTCAGGTCCCAGCCGGCCTCGGCGGCGCGACGGGCGAGCAGCCGGCAGCCGGGGAAGAGCAGGTCGCGGGTGCCGTAGAGCATCATCGCCCGTCGGCAGCCCGGCCAGGTCGGCGAGGGCGGGGGAGACCTCGGGGCGGCCGAGGTCGTCGGGCGAGCCCGCCCACCACGCGGCGTACGCCTCGAGCTTGCTGAAGAAGAGCCACGGGTCGATCGCGTCGACCTCCCGCGTCTCCGGGGTGGAGGTGGTGAGGTCCACCCACGGCGCGTGCATCACCAGGTGGGTGGCCGGCGTCAGTCCGCGGTCGCGCATGGAGAGGGCCATCGCCAGGGCGAGGCCACCGCCGGCGGAGTCGCCGGCGAGCACCACGCCGCCCTCCTCGTCGGCCCAGCGGGCGGCGTCGGCGACCAGCGCGTCGTGGGAGTCGGCCCAGGTGTGCTCGGGTGCGAGCGGGTAGTCGGGCATCACGACGCGGGCGCCGATCGCGTCCGCCAGCCGGGTGGCGTAGCGGACGTGCACGGCGTCGATGCCGGCCATGAAGGCGCCGCCGTGGACGTAGTGCAGCGTGCGGTCGCACCGGCCGGTCGCGCGGGGTCAGGACGTGGGAGGGGAAGCCGATGTCCTCGACCGTGACGTCCCACCTGGTCGCGAAGCGCGGCACCGCACGGGTCGGCAGGCTGCGGTCGAGGGTGAGGTGGTCGGCCTCGACACGAGCGCGCTCGGCGGGCTCGCTCGCCAGGTCGCCGGCGCCGCGCAGGCGGGGGATGACGGTCGGCCAGGAGGGCGTGGCGGACGCTGGGCATGGCCAGAGCGTAGGCGGCACCCGGGGCGGGTCTAGGGTGGGACCACAAGACAGGGGAGCACGCGCAGGCGTGCTGAGAGTGCGGACGAGACCGCAGACCCTCCGAACCTGATCCGGTTAGCACCGGCGATAGGGAGTCCACACGATGCACGCACCCGTCCGCGCCCTCACGGCCACGTTCGCGGCCACCTTGATCTCGGCCACCCTCGGCAGCTGCAGCCTGATCGGCGGCGATCCGGCCGAGCCCACCACCTCTGCGTCCGACGGGGGTGGGACGACCGGCGGCACCGTCGTCCTCGCCACCCACGAGTCGTTCCACCTGCCGAAGAAGCTGGTGCGGGCGTTCGAGGAGGAGAGCGGCTACACCCTCGAGGTCCGCGCGGCCGGCGACGCCGGGACGCTCGCCACCAAGCTCAGCCTGACCGCCGACAACCCGATCGCCGACGCCGCCTTCGGCATCGACAACACCTTCGCCTCGCGCCCGCTCGGCGAGGGCGCCTTCGCCGACTTCTCGCCGTCCGCCACCCCGCCGGGGGAGTACGCCCTCGCGGACGGCGGCGACCGCCTGGTCCCGATCGACTCGGCGAGCGTGTGCGTCAACGTCGACACCGCGTGGTTCGAGGAGGAGGGCCTCGAGCCGCCGCAGACGCTCGACGACCTCACCGACCCGGCGTACGCCGACCTGCTGGTGACGCCCGGCGCCTCGACGAGCAGCCCCGGGATGGCGTTCTTCCTGGCCACCGTCGCCGAGCACGGTGACGACTGGCCGGACTACTGGACCGACCTGATGGCCAACGGCGCCAAGGTCGTCGACGGCTGGGAGGACGCCTACTACGGCGACTTCACCGCCGGCTCGGAGAACGGCACCCGCCCGATCGTCGTGTCCTACGACTCCTCGCCGGCCTTCACCGTCACGGACGGACGCGACGACCACCGCGGCGCTGCTCGACACCTGCTTCCGCCAGGTGGAGTACGCCGGCGTGCTGGCGGGCGCCGACAACCCCGACGGCGCCGAGGCGCTCATCGACTGGATGCTCAGCGACGAGGTGCAGAGCGCGCTGCCGGAGTCGATGTACGTCTTCCCGGTGATGCCGGACGCGACCGTGCCGGACGACTGGGCCGAGTTCGCGCCGCAGCCCACCGACCCCTACGAGGTCGCGCCCGACGAGATCGCCGCCAACCGCGAGCAGTGGCTGACGGAGTGGACCGACGTCGTGTCCCGATGAGGCGCGATCGCCGCCCTCCTGCTCCTGGCCGCCGGCCCGGTGCTGGTGCTCGGCGTCCTCTTCGTCCTGCCGGTGACCGGCATGGTCGCGGAGGGCTTCGTGGCCGACGGCCGCTTCGCGCCGGGCGCGGTCCTCGAGGTGCTGGCGCGTCCGCGCGTGCACCGGGTCGCGTGGTTCACGGTGTGGAGCTCCGGGGTCGCGACGCTGCTGTCGGTCGTCCTCGGCCTGCCGGCGGCGTACGCCCTGCACCGGCTCGCGCTGCCCGGCCGCGCCGCGGTCCGGGCGGCACTGCTCGTGCCGTTCGTGCTGCCGACGGTGGTCGTCGGGGTCGCCTTCCGCCAGCTGCTCGGGGAGGGCGGGCCGCTCGGCTCGCTCGGCCTCGACGGGACGCCGGTCGCGATCATCTGCGGGCTGGTGTTCTTCAACGTCGCGGTCGTGGTCCGCACCGTCGGTGTGGCGTGGGAGTCCCTCGACCCGAGGCCCGGTCAGGCGGCGGCTGCGCTCGGCGCCTCGCCGTGGCAGGTGCTGCGCACGGTGACGCTGCCCGCGCTGCGACCGGCGATCGTCGGTGCCGCGACCATCGTCTTCCTCTTCTGCGCGACGGCGTTCGGCATCGTGCTCACCCTCGGCGGGGTGCGCCACGCGACCGTCGAGACCGAGATCTACCTGCTCACCACCACCGTCTTCGACCTCCAGGCGGCGGCCGCGCTCTCGGTGCTCCAGATCGTCGTCGTGGTCGGCCTGCTGGCGCTCGCCGCCCGGCTGCGCGCGGTCCCCGACCCGACCGCCCAGCGCACGGTGACGCCCGTGCGGGCCGTACGACGCCCCGACGCGCCCGTCGTCCTCGCCACCCTCGCCGTGCTGGCCGCCATGCTCGTGCCGATCCTCACCCTGGTGCTCGGGTCGCTGCGCGTCGGCGGCGAGTGGGGTCTCGGCAACTACCGCGCCCTGTCCGGCACCGGTGACAACCAGGCGCTCCTCGCGCCGGTGACCTCGGCGCTGGCCACCAGCCTGCGCACCGCGGTCGACGCGACGTGGATGGCCCTGCTCATCGGCGTCCTCGTGGCCGTCATCGTCACCCGTCGCTCGCACTCCCTCGCCGAGCGCCGCGTGCGCTCGACCCTCGACGGCTTCTTCATGCTGCCCCTGGGCGTGAGCGCGGTGACGCTCGGCTTCGGCTTCCTGATCACCCTCGACCAGCCCCCGCTCGACCTGCGCGACTCGCCGCTGCTGGTGCCGATGGCGCAGGCCCTCGTCGCCCTGCCCCTGGTCGTGCGCACCCTCACGCCGGTGCTCGGCGGCGTCGACGACCGGCAGCGGCAGGCGGCCGCGTCGCTGGGGGCGTCGCCCTGGCGGACCCTGCTGACCGTCGACCTGCCGGTGACGTGGAAGCCGATGCTCGCCGCCAGCGGGTTCGCCTTCGCCGCCTCGCTCGGCGAGTTCGGCGCGACCTCGTTCCTCGCCCGCGACGACAGCCCGACCCTGCCGGTGGTGATCTTCCGGCTGCTCGGCCACCCCGGTGCGATGAACTACGGCATGGCCCTCGCCGCCTCCGTCGTCCTCGCCGTCGCCACGGCCGTGGTGATGCTCGCGGTCGAGCGGCTGCGGGTGCCCGGAGTGGGAGCGTTCTGACGTGCTGCCCCTCGACGACGTGACCGTCCGCTACGGCGACACCGCGGCCGTGGACGACGTGTCCCTCGAGCTCGCCACCGGCCAGGTGCTCGCCGTGCTCGGGCCCTCGGGCTGCGGGAAGTCCACCCTGCTGCGCGCCGTCGCCGGCCTCGAGCCGCTCGCCGCCGGCTCGATCTCGTGGGACGGCACCGACCTCGCCGGCACCCCCACCCACAAGCGCGGCTTCGCGCTGATGTTCCAGGACGGCCAGCTCTTCGCCCACCTGACCGTCGCCCGCAACGTCGCCTACGCGCTCCGCCTCCGTCGTACGCCGTCCGCCCGGGTCGCCACCCGCGTGCGCGAGCTGCTCGAGCTGGTGGGCCTGAGCGGGTACGACGACCGGCTGCCCGGCACCCTCTCCGGGGGCGAGCGCCAACGGGTCGCGCTGGCGCGGGCGCTCGCGGTCGAGCCGCGGCTGATCCTGCTGGACGAGCCCCTGTCCGCCCTCGACGCGACGCTGCGCGAACGGCTGGCCGGCGACCTCCGCTCCATCCTCCAGGCGGCCGGGACGACGGCCCTGCTGGTGACGCACGACCACGAGGAGGCGTTCGCGCTCGCCGACCGGCTGGCCGTGATGCAGTCCGGCCGCGTCGTGCAGAGCGGCGCGATCGACGAGGTGTGGCGCGAACCGGTCGACGAGGAGACCGCCCTGTTCCTCGGCTACGCCCGCGTGCTGCGGGACGAGGCAGCCGCCCGGGTGCTGGCCGCGGCGGGCCTGCGGTCGTCGTACGCCGTCGCCCTGCGCCGCTCCGCGCTCGTCGTCGACGCCGACGGCCCGCTGCGCGCCCGCGTCGAGCAGGCCCGGGTCACGCCGGAGCAGGTGCGGCTGGTGGTCGAGGTGGACGGCATCGGCACGGTCGACGCGGTGGCGCCGCTCGGCAGCCGGGTGTCGCCGGGTGACGAGGTCGGGCTCCGCGTCGATGTGACCAGGCTCGCGGTCCTTCCGATCACGCCGGGCACTTGACCGCTCCCTAGACTGACCCCCGTGCACCGTCCGGCCTATGCCCTGCTCGTCGGCGTCGCCGCCACCATGGGCGTGCTGGCGCTGGCTGCGTCGTTCACGCTCGACCGGCCGCTCGTCGACCCCGAGGGCTTCCTCGGGCCGTCGTGGCTGAGGCTGCCGCTGCTCGTCCTCGGTGCCTTCCTCCTCGACCTGCTGCCGCGCACGCTGTGGGCCTCGCGCTTCAAGCCGGCGCTGATGCCCGACCTCGCACGCGAGCGGATCCGCGAGCACTGGGACCGCGAGCGGATGATCCTCACGGTGCTCGGGCTGGTGTCCTTCTACATCACCTACGTCTGCTACCGGAACCTCAAGTCGTTCCTCCCCTTCATCATGGGAGAGGACAAGTACGACCGGGAGCTGCACCTCGTCGACCGGGCGCTGATGTTCGGCCACGAGCCCGCGACGATCCTCCACACCATCTTCGGCACCGGGATCTCCGCGCACTTCCTGTCGACGATCTACCTCTGGTTCCTGCCGCTCGTGCCGCTGGCGCTCGCCGCCTGGCTGGTGTGGTCGCGCAACATCACCTTCGGCTACTGGTTCGCCACCTCGCAGTGCCTGGCCTGGAGCATCGGCACCGCGTCCTACTACGCGCTGCCGACCCTCGGCCCCGGCTTCCAGTACAGCTACCTCTACACCGACCTGCCCAACACGGGGTCGAGCGCGCTGATGGAAGCCCTGTCCTACGGACGCGACGGCGTGCTGCGCCGCGGCCTCGAGGGCTCGGTGCAGTCCGTCGCCGGGTTCGCGTCGCTGCACGTCGCGATCACGCTGCTGGTGGCGCTGATGGTGCAGTACACGCTGCAGAACCGGATCCTCCACATCGTCTTCTGGGCCAACTTCGCGATCACCGTCGTCGCGACGCTCTACTTCGGCTGGCACTACATCGCCGACGACCTCGCCGGCGTCGTCATCGCCCTCTTCTCCTTCTGGCTCGGCGGACTCGCGAGCGGGCAGAAGTTCGACCGGCACGGGCTCGCGTCGCACCCGACGTCGACCACGTCCCAGGTCCCCGTCGACGCCGACTGAGGCATCAGGCGCCGACAGTGCGCTGCAGAAAGCGCTGCCGACGTCGTCGGCGCGTCTGTGCGCCGCGGACCACCGACGCACGAGCTACAGGCGCGTAGTGTGCGCCGACACGCGGTGCCGGGAAAGTCGGCGCAAGTGTGCCCGTGTGACGAGAGTTCACGAGCGCGCCTCGCGTTGCCCGTGCGATGGGGAAGCGTACGATGCGCCGAGACTCGGCGGGGTACCGCGTGCCGACGCGCACACTCGGCGACGCTGGCGCGTCACGCGTGCGACGTCGCGCTGGGTGTGGCGGCGTACAGATGCGCCGACTCGCTGAACTACATGGCTGTGGTTTGCAAGCCGACACGCCGGGGCAAGGTGAAAAAGTTGGGGAAAGTGTTCCTTGTGTGACGAAAGTTCACTAGCGTGCCTCGCGTTGCCCGTGCGATGGGGAAGTCGCACGGTCTGCCGAGACCCGTGAGGGGAACCCCCGTGCCCGTCGCTCCACCGCTGGACCGCGCTCCCGCGCCACGTCGTACGACGTCGCGCTGGGCGACCGCGGTCGTGCTGGTCGCCGGGCTCGCGCTGGGCAACGGCACGGCGTTCGCGGACGACGACGACCGGGTGCCCACCGAGGCCGACGTCGCGGCGGCGGAGCAGGACGCGGCCGACAAGGGGCGCGACGTGGCCGCGGTCCAGGCCGACCTGATCCGCGCGAACCTCGCCCTCGACAGTGCCGGCGACACGGCCGCCCAGGCGGCCGAGGCGTGGAACGGCGCGCGGTGGCGTGCCGACGAGGCACGGCAGGAGGCCGGCGAGGCCCAGGGGGCCGCCGACGCCGCCCGCGCCGACGTCGCGACGCAGCGCGACCTCTACGCCACCACGGTCGTCCGCTCCTACGAGGAGGCCTCGCAGATCCAGGGCCTCGCCGCGGTCGTCGAGTCCGACGGCATCGCCGCGCTCATCGACCGCAGCATCACCGTCGGCAACACCTCGCAGGTGCTCGACCAGCAGTACGACTCCTTCATCGCCGCGTCCGCCGTCGCGGAGGTCACCGCCACGGCCGCCGACCGGGCAGCGGAGCGGGCGAGCGCGGCCGAGGCCGAGGCCGAGGAGGCCAGGGACGCCGCTGCGCAGGCCCAGGCGGACGCCGGCTCGCAGGCCGAGGCGATCGCGGCCGACAAGACCGACCTGATCGCCGAGCTCGCCGAGCTGAAGGGCATCAGCGTCCGGCTCGCGGAGAAGCGCCAGAGCGCGCTCGAGCAGGCAGCCGCCGAGGCCGCGGCGGCCGCCGCCCAGGCCGAGGCGGAGGCCCAGGCCCAGGCGGAGGCGCAGGCGGCGGCCCAGGCGGCGGCGCAGCTGCTCGCCCAGCAGCAGGCCCAGCAACAGGCGCAGCAGCAGGCCCAGCAGACGCCGACGCCCAAGCCGACGCCGACGAAGACGCCGACCGCCACCCCGACGAAGACCCCCACCCAGGCGCCCACGACACCCGACGAGCACCCCGACCGCGACGCCGACCCCCACGCCGACCCCGACGAGCACGCCGACACCCCCGCCGACGAGCACGCCGACGCCGACACCCACCCCGACCCCGGTCCCCACGACCGGGAACGCGGGAGCAGCCATCGCCTTCGCCCAGTCGCAGATCGGCAAGCCCTACCGCTACGGCGCGGCCGGCCCCGACGCGTGGGACTGCAGCGGCCTGACCGCGGCGGCCTGGGCGAGCGGCGGCAAGACGATCCCGCACTACTCCGTCGCCCAGTACACCCAGTCGACGAGGATCACCGCCGCCCAGCTGGCCCCCGGCGACCTGGTGTTCTGGGGCTCGTCGAGCAACCCGTCATCGATCTACCACGTCGCGATCTACGTCGGCGACGGCCAGATCATCCACGCCCCGCGCACCGGGCGGGACGTCGGCCAGGAGTCCATGTACTACTGGCGCACACCCAACTTCTTCGCGCGCCCCTGAGCCTGCAACCAGGCTGCCCGGATGGGGCCGGCAGGGGCGCGCGGGGTCACGGCGGGGGTCACCTGACCTTGCGGGCGAACCTCGCGGCGAGCTCGCCGGGGTCGAGGTCGCCGTCGAGGACGAGCCGGGTCGGCCACGCCGACGTGTCGATGTCGGACAGCTCCTCGAAGAGCGCCAGGTCGCGGGCGTACACCTCGGCGATCCGGGCCACGTCGTCCGCGGTCGGCGCGGTGCCCGGCACCTGCTCGGCGCCGGCGTGCCAGTTCCTCAGCGGCGGCACGGTGTCGAAGCGCGGCAGCTCGAGGAAGTCGGTGGTGCGGTCGACCGTCGCGGGGAAGTCGGCCAGCATCGCGCGCAGCTCGATCAGGAGCCACTGCTGGCGTCCGAACAGCTCGAAGCCGCGCTGCAGCTGCTCGCCGTAGAAGCCGCGGGCGAGCCCGGTCATGTGCCGCCACCGCATGGTGCGTACGACGTCCGGGTCGGGCACCTCGTCCGGCAGCGAGGTGTGCGGCCACTCGGTCAGGAAGTCCGGCCAGTCGGGCCACGCCAGGTTGCGCGAGCGCAGCATCACCCAGTGCGAGAAGAGCCGCTCGAGCGGGTCGCGGAAGACCGCGACCAGCGGCATCCCCGAGTCGTAGGCGTGCATCCGCTCGAGGGCGTGCGGCCAGTAGAGGTAGGTCGGTGACGCGTCCCCGACGAGCCGGTGGATCGGTGCGCGACGCGGTGCGCTGTAGTCGCGCGCGTAGTCCGGCGCCGACCAGTCGACGTCCTCGTCGTCGAAGTAGTGGCGCTCCTTGTCGGGCGGCTGGCACACCAGCCGGTGCTGGTTGAGCGTCACCGCCAGCGTCGACGTGCCGCCCTTCTGCACGCCGACGACCGCGTAGTTGTACGCCATGCTCCCCAGGCTCTCGCCCGGCGGGGTGGCCTCGGACACGTTCATCGCCGCGAACCTACCGGCAGGGCTACTTTTGGCTGCATGCCAGTCGAGAACGCCACCGACCAGGTTCCCCCCATCGCCGACGAGATGCCGACGCCCGTGCCGGAGAAGTCCGAGGACACTGCGGTCACGGGTGACGACGCGGCCCGAGCGACCGGCAAGGGCTACCGCCAGCCCGAGGTCGACGTCGCAGCACTGCGCGCGCTCCTCGACGGCCGCTACGCCGAGGTCCGCGACCTCGTGCGCGACAACCTCGCCGAGCACGCGCAGGTCCTCCTCGACGAGGAGGAGATGTCGACCGCCGACTTCCGCGAGCGGGTCAAGGACGTCGTGGTGATGATGGCCGAGACCGGCCAGACCGGCATGGGCTTCCCCGAGGAGTACGGCGGGGGCGGGGACATCGGCGCATCGATCGCCGCCTTCGAGACCCTCGCCATGGGCGACCTGTCGGTGCTCGTCAAGGTCGGCGTGCAGTTCGGCCTGTTCGGCGGCGCGATCCTCCAGCTGGGCACGAAGACCCACCACGACGCGCACCTCGCCGACCTCGTGAGCGGCCGCACGATGGGCTGCTTCGCGATGACCGAGAGCGGCCACGGCTCCAACGTGCAGGCGCTCGGCACCGTGGCGGCGTACGACACCGCGACCGAGGAGTTCGTCATCACGACCCCGGACGACGCGAGCCGCAAGGACTACATCGGCAACGCCGCCGCGCACGCCGAGCTCGCCGCGGTCTTCGCCCAGCTCGAGGTCGACGGCGAGCGCCACGGCGTGCACGCCTTCGTCGTCCCGATCCGCGAGGGCGGACGGGTCCTCGACGGCGTACGCATCGAGGACTGCGGACCCAAGATGGGCCTCAACGGCGTCGACAACGGCCGCATCTGGTTCGACGGCGTGCGGGTGCCGCGCACCGCGCTGCTCAACCAGTTCGCCGAGGTGACGCCCGAGGGCCGCTACCTCTCGCCGATCGACAACCCCAACAAGCGCTTCTTCACGATGCTCGGCACCCTCGTGCAGGGCCGGGTCTGCGTCGGCGGCGCCGGCATCAACGCCGCCAAGGTCGCGCTGGTCATCGCGACGCGCTACGCCGTGCGCCGCCGCCAGTTCGAGGCGACCTCGCCCGACGAGGAGCAGGTGCTCCTCGACTACGGCATGCACCAGCGCCGCCTGCTGCCGCTCATCGCGAGGACGTACGCCCTCCACTTCGCGCAGGAGGTCGTCGCCGGCCAGCTGCACGACGTCTTCTCCGGCCCCGGCCCGACGGAGGAGGGCGGCGACGAGCACGGCCGCCGGATGCTCGAGTCGCGCGCCGCCGCGACCAAGGCGCTCGGCACCTGGCACGCGACGCGGACCATCCAGGAGTGCCGCGAGGCGTGCGGCGGTGCCGGCTACATCAGCGAGAACCGCTTCACCGCGCTCAAGGCCGACACCGACGTCTTCACCACCTTCGAGGGCGACAACCACGTCCTGCTGCAGCTGGTCGCCAAGGGCCTGCTCACCGACTACGCCGGCGAGTTCGAGGACATGGACCAGCTCGGCATGGCGCGCTTCGTGGCGGGGCTCGCGGTCGAGACCGTCGTCGAGCGCACCGCGGTGCACAAGCTCGTCCAGTCGGTGCGCGACCTGCTGCCCGGCGGCGAGACGTGGGACCAGGAGGCCGGCCTCCTCGACCCCAACTACCAGCTGGCGATGCTGCGCTTCCGCGAGGAGCACATGATCGGCGGCGTCGCCCGTCGCCTCAAGCGCGGCATCGACCAGGGCCAGAACCCCGGTGCCGTCTTCTCGCGCGTGCAGGACCACGTCATCGCCGCTGCCCGTGCGCACGCCGAGCGGCTGGTGCTGGAGGCGTTCGTCGCCAAGGCCGCTGCGCTCCCCGACGGCGACCTCAAGGTCGCCGTCAACCTGCTCTGCGACCTCCACGCGCTCAGCACGATCGAGGCCGACCGCGCCTGGTTCATGGAGCACGGCCGGCTCTCGAGCGCGCGCTCCAAGGCGATCAGCCGCGAGGTCGGCTCGCTGTGCCGCAAGGTCCGGCCGCTCGCCGTCGACCTCGTCGACGCCTTCGGCGTACCGGAGGAGATGCTGCGCAGCCCCGAGCTGCTGACCTGGACGGAGACCGGACCGGCATGAGGTTGCCCGGGCTGGGCGGCTGGAACGAGGACCCGCTGTGGTCCTACGTCTACCCCTGGCTCGTCGAGCACCCCGAGGTCGGGCGTCCTGCGTGGCGCGTCGGCACGGGCAGTGACCTGCGGCTGATCGACGAGGCCGCCGCCGAGCTCGGCACCCTCCCCGCCGGCGCGAGGGTCCTCGACGTGCCGACCGGCTCGGGCGTGGCGCTGCGCGGCGTACGACCCGGGCAGGGCCTCGACGTGGTGCTCGCCGACATCTCGCCGACCATGCTGGGCCGCGCGCTCGCCACTGCCGCGCGGCGAGGCGTGGCCGACCAGGTGAGCCCGGCCGTCGCCGACGTCGGCCGCCTCCCCTTCGACGACGGCACCTTCGACCTCGTCGTGTCCTTCACCGGCCTGCACTGCTTCCCCGATCCGCGCCGGGCGATCGGGGAGATGGTCCGCGTCCTGAAGGACGGCGGCGCGATCACCGGGAGCTCGATCCTCACCGACACCGGTGCGCGCTACGAGCCGCTGCGCCGGGCAGGCGCCCGCGCCGGCATCCTCGGACCGATGTGCACCTCCCACGACGCAATCCGGTGGCTGCGCGCGGCCGGGTGCGACACGGTGGACCTCCAGCTCCACGGGGCGCTGGGCTACTTCCGGGCCACGAAGGGGGACACGCCATGACCTTCGGGGGACTTCCCGCACGGTGGGAACCGACGGGCGAGAGCCGCGGCGTGGCGATCGTCGCGCCCGGCCGTGCGTACTCACCCGCCGCACCGCTTGCTGGAGTTCGCCCGCCGGGCGCTGCTCCAGCACGGCTTCACCGTCCACCAGCTCTGGTGGGACTCCACCTCGCGTGCGGACGACGACGACGCCGAGCAGTGGGTACGCCGCCACGTCGAGGCGGCGCACGCCGCTGAGGATGCCGACCACGTGCTGGTCGTCGGCAAGTCGCTCGGCACCCGCGCCGCGTCGTACGCCGCCGAGCGCGGGCTCGACGCGATCTGGCTGACACCCCTCCTGGTCGACCCGGTGCTGGCCGAGGGCATCGCCGCCAACGCCGGTCGCCAGCTCCTCGTCGGCGGCCTGCGCGACGAGCTCTGGGTGCCCGCGATCGCGCGGGAGCTCGCCGACGGTGGCTGCGACGTGCTCGAGGTCCCCGACGCCGACCACAGCATGGGCACCGACGACGCGGTCCGCACCGCCGAGATCCACCTCGAGGTCGCGCGGGCGGTCGAGGCGTTCCTCGTCCTCGCTCTGAGCGAGAGTCGTGCCGCGGCTCAGCCCGCAGCGCGGCGCGCCTTCCTCGTCGCGAGCGTGCAGCGGACGAGGAAGGCGGGGGTGGGAGGGACCCAGCCAGCCTGCAGCGCCATCCCCTGGTCGTCGCGCACTGCCCAGTGCTCCACCACGCGACCGTCGTGGACGCGCTGGAAGTGCGCCTGCCGGACGCTGAAGGTCCGGCCAGTGGGCACGAAGACCCGCTCCACCGTCGCGTCCTCCGTCCAGACGACGAAGTCGCCGGTGTGGCGCCCGGACATCGCACCGTAGGTGACGACGAGGTCGCCCTCGGCGATGCTCCGCTCCGTCTCCCAGCGGAGGTCGGAGAAGGCCGCGCGCAGCCACTCACCGGTCGCGTGGAAGGCGCCGGGGCCGCGGTGCCGGGTGGCAGGTGGCTCGGCGACGGCCTCGCGGTTGACCGCCTGTTCCCCGATCACCGCCGCCAGGTCGGCGAGCGTGCCGGTGAGGACGGCGTGGATCGCGGCCTCGGCGGTCGCCACAGAGGCGTCCCGGGCGATCGTGTCTGACATGGTGGATCCCTTCGTTACAGTTGACTGGATTGAAATTACAGTAGGCTGTAAGCAAGTTGGTTGACAAGCCTCTGGAGGGAATCCGTGCCCTACGACAACCGCCAGCGCCACGAGTCGGCCCGTGCCACCCGGACCCGCATCGTCGACGCGGCCCGGGCGTCGTTCCTGCGCCGCGGGTTCGGCGGGACCACGGTCCGGCAGGTGGCGGACGACGCCGGCGTCTCGCAGGAGACGATCTACAAGTCCTTCGGAAGCAAGGCGGCGCTGCTCAAGTCCGTGTACGACGTCACGCTGGCCGGGGACGACGAGGACCTCCCGCTGGCGGCGCGACCCGAGGTGTCGGCCGTGCGCGAGGCGACGACCCCGCTCGCCGCGGCGACGGCCTACGCCGAGCTGGCCCAGGTGATCTCGAGCCGGATCGACCCACTCCTGCGGGTGCTCCTGGGGTCGCGCGACACCGACGCGTCGCTGGCCGAGTTCGCCAGGACGACCGAGCAGGAACGGCTGGTCGGGTCCGGGTTCTACGTCCGGCACTGGGACCAGCTCGGCTGGCTCCGCGACGACATCACGGTCGACCAGGCGATCGACTCGGTGTGGGCGCTCAACTCGCCGCAGCCGCGCTGGCTGCTCCTCGACCACGGGTGGAGCGAGGAGCGCTACACGCAGTGGCTCGGCGAGCTGATCCTGCACGCGGTCTTCGCCGCCCCCGGCGGACCTGGCCCGCCTGTAACGCCGGGTTAGGTGCTGTACCCACCCTGGATGCAAGGGGGTGGGTACAAGCAGTAACCCGGCGTTACAGGGGCCGGCGGCCGGCGTTCGCGCTGGGCGAACCGGGAACCGGAACATGTCTCCGGTTCCCACGCGTTGTGCCGGACATGACGCAGAACCTCTCGCTCCCGGTGGTGTTCCTCCACGACACGGTCGTGCTTCCCGGCATGGTCGTGCCCATCGAGCTCGACGACTCCGCCCGCGCGGCGATCGACGCGGCGCGCCTGGCCGCGGACTCCCGAGCCGGCGCCGACCCCGACGACGTACCCACCCGGGTGCTCGTCGCACCGCGGCTCGAGGACCGCTACGCCACGCACGGCGTCGTCGCGGTCGTCGACCGGGTCGGCCGCTTCGCCGGTGGCAAGCCCGCTGCCGTCCTGCGGGCCGAGCGTCGGGTCGCCATCGGCGCCGGCGTGACCGGGCCCGGCGCCGCCCTCTGGGTGGAGGCCGAGCCGGTCGCCGAGACGCCCGTGACGGACGAGCTCCGCGACCTCGCCGAGGCCTACCGCACGCTCGTCGTCTCGATCCTGGAGCGCCGGGAGGCGTGGCAGGTCATCGAGAACGTACGCCGCATCGCCGACCCCGGTGCGCTCGCCGACACCTCCGGCTACGCGCCGTACCTCTCCGAGGACCAGAAGCGACAGGTGCTCGAGACCCCCGACGTGGGCGACCGGCTGCGGCTGCTCCTCGAGTGGACGCGCGCGTACGACACGGAGGACGAGGTCAACGACAAGATCGGCCAGGACGTCCGGGAGGGACTGGAGAAGAGCCAGCGCGAGTTCCTCCTCCGCCAGCAGCTCGCCGCGATCCGCAAGGAGCTCGGCGAGGGCGAGCCCGACGGGTCCGACGACTACCGCGCCCGCGTCGAGTCGGCCGACCTCCCCGACGCGGTCCGCGACGCGGCGCTGCGCGAGGTCGACAAGCTCGAGCGCTCCAGCGACCAGAACCCCGAGTCCGGCTGGATCCGCACCTGGCTCGACACCGTCCTGGAGCTGCCGTGGAACGAGCGCACCGAGGACTCCCACGACGTGGCGGCGGCCCGCGCGGTGCTCGACGCCGACCACCACGGCCTCGACGAGGTCAAGGACCGCATCACCGAGTACCTCGCGGTGCGGGCCCGCCGCGCCGAGCGCGGCCTCGAGGTGGTCGGCGGTCGTGGCTCCGGCGCGGTGATCCTGCTCGCCGGTCCTCCCGGCGTCGGCAAGACCTCGCTCGGCGAGTCCGTCGCCCGGACGCTGGGCCGGACGTTCGTGCGGGTCGCCCTCGGTGGCGTACGTGACGAGGCGGAGGTCCGCGGTCACCGTCGGACCTACGTCGGTGCGCTCCCCGGCCGCATCGTGCGGGCCATCAAGGAGGCCGGCTCGATGAACCCGGTCGTCCTCCTCGACGAGGTCGACAAGGTCGGGGCCGACCACCGCGGCGATCCTGCGGCGGCGCTGCTCGAGGTGCTCGACCCCGCGCAGAACCACACCTTCCGCGACCACTACCTCGAGCTCGACCTCGACCTGTCCGACGTGCTGTTCATCGCGACCGCCAACGTCGTCGAGCAGATCCCCTCGGCCCTGCTCGACCGGATGGAGCTGGTCACGATCGACGGCTACACCGAGGACGACAAGGTCGCCATCGCGCGCGACTTCCTGGTCCCGCGCCAGCTCGAGCGGGCCGCGCTCACGGCCGACGAGGTGACCATCTCCGACGACGCGCTCGGCGAGATCGCCGCCAACTACACCCGCGAGGCCGGCGTACGCCAGCTCGAGCGGCTGCTGGCCAAGGCGTTCCGCAAGGCCGCGACGCGGCTCGCGACGGGCGAGGTCGAGCGGATCGACATCGACCGGGCCGGCCTCGTCGACCTGGTCGGCCGGCCGCGCTTCACGCCCGACAGCCACGAGCGCACCGACGTGCCCGGGGTCGCCACCGGCCTCGCCGTGACCGGGCTCGGCGGGGACGTGCTCTACGTCGAGACGTCGGTGGCCGAGGGCACGGCGGGCCTCACCGTGACGGGCCAGCTCGGCGACGTGATGAAGGAGTCGGCCTCCATCGCCCTGTCGTGGGTGCGGGCGCACGCCGCGGACCTCGGCATCGAGCCGTCAGCGTTCGAGCAGTCGATCCACGTCCACTTCCCGGCCGGTGCGGTCCCCAAGGACGGCCCGTCCGCGGGGGTCACGATGGTGACCGCCCTCGTCTCGCTGCTCACCGGTCGCCCGGTGCGCTCGGACGTCGGCATGACGGGCGAGGTGTCGCTCTCGGGCCGGGTGCTGCCGATCGGCGGTCTCAAGCAGAAGCTGCTGGCCGCCCAGCGCGCCGGGCTGACCACGGTGTTCGTCCCCGAGCGCAACCGCCCGGACCTGGACGACGTACCGGCCGAGCTGCTCGGCGAGCTCGACGTCCGCCCCGTCGGCCGCGTGACCGACATCCTCGCCGAGGCCCTCGAGCCGGCGGCGGCGCAGCGCGACCGGCGGCCGCGGCCTGAACGCTGTAACGCCGGGTTAGTTGCTGTACCCACCCTCGATGCAACCGGGGTGGGTACAAGCACTAACCCGGCGTTACAGGGGGCGGGCAGGGAGCCTCAGGCGTCCTCGCCGAGGTCGTCGTCGGCGATGTTGTCGAGGTCGTTGCCGTGGCCCTCGGTCTTGAACCGCTCGAAGGAGGCGCGGACCTCGGCCTCGGCCTCGACGCGGCCGACCCAGTCGGCGCCCTCGACGGACTTGCCGGGCTCGAGGTCCTTGTAGACCTCGAAGAAGTGCTGGATCTCGAGCCGGTCGTACTTCGAGACGTGGTTGATGTCGCGCAGGTGCTCGAGGCGCGGGTCGTGGGCAGGCACGCACAGCACCTTGTCGTCGCCGCCGGCCTCGTCGGTCATCCGGAACATGCCGATCGCGCGGCAGGCGATGAGGCAGCCCGGGAACGTCGGCGCCTGGAGGATCACGAGCGCGTCGAGCGGGTCGCCGTCCTGGCCGAGCGTGTTCTCGATGAAGCCGTAGTCCGCCGGGTAGGCCGTCGAGGTGAAGAGCATGCGGTCCAGGCGGAGGCGACCGCTCTCGTGGTCGACCTCGTACTTGTTGCGCTCACCCTTGGGGATCTCCACCAGCACGTCGAACTCGAGCACGTCTTCCTCCACCTTCTCCGGCACGCCGTCGGGCCGTATCAGTCCACTCTGCCGCATCCGGGCAGAACCCGACGCGTTGTCGTGGGGGCAGTGTCGCGCACAATGACCCCGATGCGCGAAGCGAGACGGTCCGAAAAGCGGGGACGTGAGGTACGCCACCTCGCGAGCCGCTGGCTTCCCGTCGTCCTGGTCCTCGCGATCCTCGGCGCCGGCGTCGGGGCCTACCGCTTCGAGTGGGGCCAGCGCTACCTCCCCTGGCTCGCCGCCGACCCCGTGACCGAGCCCGAGGCGGTGCTCCCTCCGGCCGGCCTCGACCTGCCCGAGTGGGACCCGGCCGTCGACGACGCCGCTCCCGTGGCGGACGACGCGGACATCGCGCCCGACAAGGTGGCCGCCGCCGTCACCCCCGACCTGACCGACCCCGACCTCGGCAGGCACGTCGTCGGCGCGGTGAGCTCGCTGACGCCGGGATCGCCCGTGTGGACGACCGGCGACGGCCGCTACCTGCCCGCCTCGACGACCAAGCTGCTGACCCTCGGCGCCGCCCTCGCCACCCTCGGCCCCGACCACACGTTCACGACCCGGGTCGTCCGCGGCGAGGGGCCGCGCGAGGTCGTGCTCGTCGGCGGTGGCGACCCGCTGCTGGCGAGCCAGCCGCTCACGGTCGCGGAGGCGGAGTCGACGTACCCCGTCCGTGCCGACGTGACGACCCTCGCCCTCACGGCGGCCAAGGCCCTCGGCGGCCGCGGCCGGGTGAAGGTCAGCTTCGACGACAGCCTCTTCACCGGGCCCACCGACAACCCGGCCTGGCGCCGCGACTACGTCCCCGACGACATCGCCAGCCCGATCACGGCGCTGATGGTCGACAGCGGCATCGCGCCCGACCGGCAGTCCCGGTCCGACGACCCGTCCCTCGCCGCCGCCCAGGTCCTCGCGTCCGCCCTCGGCGCCGCCGGCCTGAAGGTGGTCGGACAGCCGCAGCGCGTCGTCGCGCCCGCCGGGACCGAGGAGCTGGCCTCCGTCGAGAGCGCCCCGCTGTCGGAGATCGCCGAGCGGATCATCGACGTCAGCGACAACGAGGGCGCCGAGGTGGTGGGCCACCAGGTCGGCCTCGCGGTCTCGGGGGAGGGGTCGTTCGAGGGCGGCGCCGCGGCGGTCCTCCAGACCCTCGGCGGCATGGGGATCGACGTGACCGGCGACGAGGTGTACGACGGCTCCGGGCTGTCGCGGCGCAACCGGGTCTCGACCGCCACGCTGCTCGCCCTGCTGCAGCGCGCCGCCGGCCCGGACGGCGAGGCGATGCGCAACATCGTCACGGGCCTGCCGGTCGCGGGGTTCACGGGCTCGCTGACCTACCGGTTCGCCGAGGGGCCGACCGTCGCGCGCGGGCTGGTGCGCGCCAAGACCGGCACCCTGACCGGCGTGCACGCCCTCGCCGGGATCGCGGTCGGCCGCGACGGCGAGCCGATGGCCTTCGTCTTCGGCGCCGACAAGTCGCCCGACGCGAAGAAGCTCGACGCCCAGCAGGCGCTCGACCGCGCCGCCGCGGCCCTCGCGGCCTGCCGCTGCTCCGCCCGGTGGTCGAGTAGGGCGAGGAACGAGCCCGTATCGAGACCCCGGCTAGGGTCGAGAGCATGAACATGGTCGACTGGGACTTCGCCGTGACCGTCGGGTCCAAGCTGGCCGGACCGGGCCCGGTGGTGTCCACCGACGAGGCCCTCACCGCCGTCGGCGAGCTCCGCGACGGAGCGGAGCGCTCGACGCCGCTGGTCCAGGAGTTCACCGGCCTGCGCACCGAGTCCGGCACCGCGCCGGTGCTCGTCGTCGACCGCGGCGGCTGGATCCAGGCCAACGCCGACGGCTTCGCGAAGATCCTCGCGCCGATCGTCGACAAGCTCGTCGAGAAGAAGGGCGAGCCCGGCCCCGTCGCCGGCGCGATCGGCTCGCGGGTGACCGGCGCCGAGGTCGGCCTGATGCTGGGCTTCCTCGGCACCAAGGTGCTGGGCCAGTTCGACCCGTTCCACGACCCGCGCGGCCGCCTGCTCCTCGTCGCGCCCAACATCGTCCACACCGAGCGCGAGATCGGCGCCGACCCGACCGACTTCCGGCTGTGGGTGTGCCTCCACGAGGAGACGCACCGCGTCCAGTTCACCGCGAACCCCTGGCTCGGCGAGCACCTGCTCGCCCAGATGAACGAGGTCGCCGGCACGATCGAGCCCAGCGCCCTCGTCGACGGCCTCCGCCGCGGCGCGGAGGCCATCCGCAGCGGCAACGGCAGCGTCCTCGACATGGTCTCGTCGCCGGAGCAGAAGGAGATCCTCGACCGGGTCACCGGCGTGATGTCGCTGCTCGAGGGCCACGCCGACGTCGTGATGGACGGCGTCGGCCCGACCGTGATCCCGTCGGTCGCGCAGATCCGCAAGAAGTTCAACCAGCGCCGCCAGGGCGTCGGCACCCTCGACAAGCTGCTGCGTCGCCTGCTCGGCCTCGACGCCAAGATGGCGCAGTACCGCGACGGGGCCGTCTTCGTCCGCCACGTCGTCGACAAGGTCGGGATGGACGACTTCAACGCCGTCTGGAGCGGACCCGAGACCCTCCCGTCGAAGGCCGAGATCGCCGACCCCGACGCCTGGATCACCCGCGTCCTGTGACGCTCCACCCGTCCGTCGCCGCAGTCCGGGTGCCGGTCCGCGCCACCCTCTCCGGGCTCGACCCGGGCGACGTGGTGGCGGTCGCGTGCAGCGGCGGCGCCGACTCGCTGGCTCTCGCCTCGGCCGCGGTGTTCGAGGGGCACAAGCTCGGCCTGCGGGTCGTCGGCGTCACCGTCGACCACGGCCTCCAGCCCGGGTCGGACGCCCAGGCCGACCGCGTCGTGGCCCAGCTCGCGGCGCTGGGCGTCGACGAGACGCTGACCGCCCGCGTGCAGGTCGACGGCTCCTCGGGGCTGGGCCCCGAGGCGGCTGCCCGGGAGGCGAGGTACGCCGTCCTGGAGGAGGTCGCCGGGCGGCTCTCCGCCCGCCTCGTGCTGCTCGGGCACACGCTCGACGACCAGGCCGAGACGGTGCTGCTCGGCCTCACCCGCGGCTCGGGCGGGAGGTCGCTCCAGGGGATGCGCCCCGGCTTCGGCGTCTTCGCGCGCCCGCTGCTCGGCGTACGCCGTGACGACACCGTGACCGCCTGCCAGGTCGAGGGCCTCGAGGCGTGGGACGACCCGCACAACGACGACCCCGGCTACACCCGCGTGCGCGTACGCCGCCGCGTCCTGCCGGTCCTCGAGGACGAGCTCGGGCCGGGGATCGCCGAGGCGCTCGCCCGCACGGCCGACCAGCTCCGCGACGACACCGCCCTGCTCGACGACCTCGCCGTCGGCAGCGCTCGACGCCGCCCGCCGGGCCGACGGCCTCGACGTCGAGGCCCTCGCCGCCCAGCCGCCCGCGCTGCGCCACCGGGCGATCCACGCGGCCGCCCTCGCCGCCGGCGTACCCCCGGCGGAGCTGACCCGCCGCCACGTGCTGGAGGTCGACCGCCTCGTCGTCGCCTGGCGCGGCCAGCAGTGGGTCGACCTGCCCGGCCACCTCCGCGCCCTGCGCCGCGACGGCCTGCTGGTGATCGAGGGGTCCTGAGACCCTAGGCTGCAGCCCATGGACTCGTCCCACGTGGAGCACGACCTGGTCAACATCCTCTTCACCGAGGCGCAGATCCAGCAGCGACTGGGCGAGATGGCGCTCCAGATCACCGAGGACTACGAGGGCCGCGACCTCCTCGTCGTGGGCGTGCTGCGCGGCGCGGTGATGGTGATGGCCGACCTGGCGCGGGCGATGCCGATCCACCTCGAGATGGACTGGATGGCGGTCAGCTCCTACGGCTCGGGCACCAAGTCGAGCGGCGTCGTGCGGATCCTCAAGGACCTCGACACCGACATCAGCGGGCGCGACGTGCTGATCGTCGACGAGATCATCGACACCGGCCTGACGCTCAGCTGGCTGGTCAACAACCTCTCGAGCCGCAACCCCGCCAGCGTCGAGATCGCGACCCTGCTGCGCAAGCCCGAGGCGCTGTCGATGCCCGTCGAGCCGAAGTACGTCGGCTGGGACATCCCCAACGAGTTCGTCGTCGGCTACGGCCTGGACTACCGCGAGCGCTACCGCAACCTGCGCGACATCGGCACCCTCGCCCCGCACGTCTACTCCTGAGGAAACCCGAAGAGGCCTCCGCCGCTTCACCCCTCCTGAAAGAATGTGGGTCCGCGCGGCCTGTAGCGTCGCCCCACCAACTCCGAACCGGTGAAAGTTACCTGTGAAGCGCATATTCAAGGGTCCCTGGCTGTGGATCGTCCTGTCCGCCTTCGCGGTGCTGCTGGCGATCCAGCTCTTCGCTCCCAGCGACGGCTACGACGAGGTCAAGACGTCGACGATGACGGAAGTACATCGCCTGCCGGCGACGGTCGACACGATCGAGTTCAACGGTGCCGACTTCGAGATGCGCGCCACGCTCGACGAGGGCACCCGCGACGCGGTGACAAGGTCGTCGCGACCTACGTCGTCGGCCAGGAGGAGACGCTCGTCGCCTCGGTGGACGAGCAGGTCGACGCGGGCACGATCGAGTCCTACAAGGCAGAGGTGCCGTCGCCGAGCTTCATCGGCTCGCTGCTGGCGACCCTGCTGCCCTTCGCGCTGATCATCCTGCTGTTCATCTTCCTGATGAACCAGGCCCAGGGCGGTGGCGGCCGCGGCGTCATGCAGTTCGGCAAGTCGAAGGCCAAGCTGATCACCAAGGACATGCCGAAGACGACGTTCAGCGACGTCGCCGGCTGCGAGGAGGCGATCGAGGAGCTCGGCGAGATCAAGGAGTTCCTCACCGACCCGGCCAAGTTCCAGGCCGTCGGCGCCAAGATCCCCAAGGGCGTCCTGCTCTACGGCCCGCCCGGCACCGGCAAGACGCTGCTCGCCCGCGCGGTCGCGGGTGAGGCGGGCGTCCCGTTCTACTCGATCTCCGGCTCCGACTTCGTCGAGATGTTCGTCGGTGTCGGTGCGTCCCGCGTGCGCGACCTGTTCGAGCAGGCCAAGGAGAACCCGCCGGCCATCGTCTTCATCGACGAGATCGACGCCGTCGGCCGCCACCGCGGCGCCGGCATGGGCGGCGGCCACGACGAGCGCGAGCAGACCCTCAACCAGCTGCTCGTCGAGATGGACGGCTTCGACGTCCGCGGTGGCGTCATCCTCATCGCGGCCACCAACCGTCCCGACGTGCTCGACCCCGCGCTGCTGCGGCCGGGTCGCTTCGACCGCCAGATCGGTGTCGACGCACCGGACCTCAACGGTCGCCACCAGATCCTCAAGGTGCACTCGCGCGGCAAGCCGATCGCCCAGGACATCGACCTGCTGAGCATCGCCCGGCGCACCCCCGGCTTCACCGGTGCCGACCTCGCCAACGTGCTCAACGAGGCCGCGCTCCTGACGGCCCGCGGCAACGAGAAGCTGATCACCGACGCGTCCCTCGACGAGGCGATCGACCGCGTCATCGCCGGCCCGCAGCGTCGTACGCGCCTGATGAGCGAGCGCGAGAAGCTGATCACCGCCTACCACGAGGGCGGCCACGCCCTCGTCGCCGCGGCCCTGCCCGGCACCGACCCGGTGCACAAGGTGACGATCCTGCCGCGCGGTCGTGCCCTCGGCTACACGATGGTGCTGCCCGACCGCGACAAGTACTCCCAGACGCGCAGCGAGATGCTCGACAACCTCGCCTACATGCTCGGCGGGATGGCCGCGGAGGCGCTGATCTTCCACGACGTCACCTCGGGTGCCGGCAACGACATCGAGAAGGCGACGGGCCTCGCCCGCGCCATGGTGACGCAGTACGGCATGACCGAGCGCCTCGGCGCCGTCAAGCTCGGCGAGAGCAACTCCGAGCCCTTCCTGGGCCGCGACATGGGCCACACCCGCAACTACTCCGAGGAGACCGCGGCCGCGGTCGACGGCGAGATCAAGACGCTGCTGGGCCACGCGCACCAGGAGGCGTTCGAGATCCTCGAGCGCAACCGCGACGTGCTCGACACGCTGGTGCTCGCGCTCCTCGACAAGGAGACGCTCGACAAGGCCGAGATCGCCGCGATCTTCGAGGCGCTGCGGATGAGCCCGGCGCGCCCGTCGTGGACCGGCTCGCCCGACCGGGTCCGCTCGACGATCCCGCCGGTCGACATCCCGCAGGAGATCCGCGACCGCGTCAGCGCCGGCGCGGCCGCCCAGGAGGAGGAGACCCGCAGCGGCGTCATCCTGACCCCGCCGGGTGCCGGCGGCGACGTCCACGGGATCCCGGACCAGGGTCAGCAGACCCCCACGCCGCCCACCCCGGACGCGCCGTGACCGACCCGGTCACCGTGCCGGAGCGCGCGGTCGAGGACGTGCCCGACGTTCGACCACCCGCGGGCCGAGGCGGCCGTGCGCGAGCTGCTCGCCGCGATCGGCGAGGACCCCGACCGCGAGGGCCTGCGCGACACGCCGGCGCGGGTCGCGAGGGCCTACGCCGAGCTGACGCAGGGCCTGCGCCAGACCGCGCAGGACGTGCTCACCACCACCTTCGACCTCGGCCACGACGAGATGGTGCTGGTCCGCGACATCGAGCTGTGGTCGATGTGCGAGCACCACCTGGTGCCGTTCACCGGGGTCGCGCACGTCGGCTACATCCCCGCCGACACCGGCAAGATCACCGGGCTCTCCAAGCTCGCCCGGCTCGTCGACGTCTACGCCAAGCGTCCCCAGGTGCAGGAGCGGCTGACCACCCAGGTCGCCGACTCGCTCATGGAGATCCTCGGGGCCCGCGGCGTGATCGTGGTGATCGAGGCCGAGCACCTCTGCATGACGATGCGCGGCGTCAAGAAGGCCGGCGCGCGGACGATCACCTCGGCGGTGCGCGGCTCCTTCCTCACGCACCCGGCCACCCGCGCCGAGGCGATGGCGCTGATCCACTCCGGCACCAGGTGACCGTGGCCCCCCGGCCCCCGACACCCCGGGTCATGGGGATCGTCAACGTCACTCCCGACTCCTTCTCCGACGGCGGCCGCTTCGCCACCACCGAGGCCGCCGTCGCCCACGGCCTGCTGCTGGTCGAGCAGGGTGCCGACCTGCTGGACATCGGTGGCGAGTCCACCCGTCCCGGCGCCGTCCGGCCCGTCGTCAGCGACGAGCTCGACCGGGTCGTGCCCGTCATCCGCGAGCTCGCCGCGGCCGGCGCGGTCGTCTCGGTCGACACGATGCGGGCCGAGGTCGCGGCGGCCGCGCTCGAGGCCGGCGCCGTGGTCGTCAACGACGTCTCCGGCGGCCTGGCCGACCCGGCCATCCTCGACGTCGTCGCCGGCAGCGAAGCGCGACCTACGTCGCGATGCACTGGCGCGCCCACGCCGACCGGATGCGCGACTTCGCCGACTACGAGCCCGACGGCGTCGTGGCGTCCGTACGCCGTGAGCTGGGCGAGCGGCTCGCCGCGGCCGAGGCCGCCGGCATCCCGCGCGAGCGGATCGTGCTCGACCCCGGGCTGGGGTTCGCCAAGACGCCGGCCCACAACTGGGAGCTGCTGCGCGCGCTCGACGAGCTCGCCTCGCTGGGGTGCCCGCTGCTCGTCGGGGCGAGCCGGAAGTCGTTCCTCGGCACCCTGCTGTCCGACGACGACGGCCCGCGGTCGGTCGACGAGCGCGAGCACGCACACGCGGCTCTGGTGGCGCTCCTGGCCTCGCTCGGTGTCGACTACCTGCGCGTGCACGACGTACGCGCCACTCGCGACGCCCTTGCGGTCGTCGCCGCGATGGAGGACCAATGACCGACGAGCTGTCGATCACAGGCATCGAGTGCTTCGCGCACCACGGGGTCTTCGACTTCGAGAAGCGAGAGGGACAGGTCTTCGTCGTCGACCTCGTGCTCGGCATCGACACCCGGGCCGCGGCCGCGTCCGACGACCTGGCGGAGACCGTGAACTACGGCACGCTGACGCTCGACGTGAAGGCCGCGGTGGAGCGCGATCCGGTCGACCTGATAGAAACCGTGGTCCAGCGCATCGCCGATGTGTGCCTGTTGGAGAGTCGTGTTGAATGGGCGCGAGTCACGCTCCACAAACCTGATGCACCCATCGACGCGACGTACTCGGACGTCGCGCTGACGATCACCAGAACGCGAGGCAACGCTCATGACTGAGACCCCCAACCCCAACATCGTGGACACCGACTCACTCACCGGCGAGATGCACCCGATCCGTCGGGTGGTCCTCGCCCTCGGCTCCAACCTCGGGGAGCGGCTCGCGTCGCTCCAGGGCGCGGTCGACGCGCTCGCCGACACCCCTGACTTCTTCGTCACCGGCGTCTCGCCGGTCTACGAGACCGACCCGGTGGACTCGCCCGAGGGCTCCGGCCCCTACCTCAACGCCGTGCTGCTCGCCGACACCACGCTCCCCGCGGCCCGCCTCATGGAGCGCGCGCTGGCCGTCGAGGACGCCTTCGAGCGCGAGCGCAGCGAGGTGCGCAACGCGCCGCGCACCCTCGACGTGGACCTGATCGTCGTCGGCGACCGCCGCTCCAACGAGGACTTCCTGCGCCTGCCGCACCCGCGCGCCCACGAGCGCGCGTTCGTCCTCCAGCCGTGGCACGACCTCGAGCCCGACGCCGTCTTCCCCGACCGCGGCCCCATCGCCGAGCTGCTCTCCGCGACCGACTCGACGGGCGTCCGCAAGCGCGAGGACATCGCGCTCGACGTCAATTGAGCGAGACCGGTCCGGACGAGCCTCCGGAGCCGCGTGGTTCGCTCCACCCCACCTCGGCGCGCGCCCTCACGGTGTGCGTCGTCGTCGGCCTGGTCGGCGGCTGGGCGATCCACCCGGTGCTGAGCAGCGTCACCGGCCGCCCGCCGCTCGTGTCGTGGACGCAGGCGCTCGCCGTCGTGCTCGTCGCCGTGATCATGGGCTTCCTCGCCTGGCACACCTGGCAGACCGTGCAGGTGCGCGGTGAGCGCCTCGAGCTGCACCAGGCGATGAACCGGCTGGTCCTCGCCCGCGCGTGCGCGCTCGGCGGTGCGCTCATCGCCGCCGGCTACGTCGGGTACGCCGTCAGCTGGCTCGGCGACGCGTCCCAGTACGCCGACCGCTGGATGCTCCGCGCGGCCGTCGCGGCCCTCGGCGGCGCCGGGGTGACGCTCGCCTCGCTCGCCCTCGAGCGTGCGTGTCGCACGGACGGTGGTCGGCCGCGGCCCTAGTCTGACCGCATGCCTTCCCAGCAGCCCCAGCAGTCACAGGCGTCACGTACGCCCGCTCGCCGGCGCCAGCGCAGCACACGCCTGGTCGTCGCCATCGCCCTGCTCGCGGTCGCTGCCGCGGTCGTGCTCGGCGCCCTCGCCTCGTCCTCCGCCCTCTTCACCGCTGTCGCCGCCGTCCTGGCCGTCCTGGCCGGTGCCGCCGCGACCCGCATCACCCACTCCGAGCTGATGGCCGCCCGGGTCGAGGCCGCGCAGGACCGCGCCGTCCAGGCCCAGGAGTACCGCGCCCTCACCGAGCGTCGTACGACCGAGTCGGCCGCCTTCGCCGCCGACATGCGCCGCAAGATCTCCGAGCGCGAGGAGGCCATCGACGTCCTCGAGCGGGCCCTCTCCTCGGCCCAGAAGAACGCCGCCGAGCAGACCCTCAAGCGCACCCAGGAGACCCGTCGCGCCGACGCCGCCGACCGTGGCCGTGAGGTCGCCGAGCGGGGTCGCGACGCCGCCGACGGTCGCGCCGCCGAGGCCATCGTCGCGGTCGCCGAGCTCGAGGCCGAGCTCGACGTGCTGCGCGCCGAGGTGGACTCGCTCCGCGCCGCCGCCGCGCGTCGGGACCACCGCAGCGCCTGATCGACGTACCACCGCCCGAGCGGTGGTCCACCCACATTCCTGACTCCGGGAACGTGGGTGGGCCACCGCTCGTGTGCGTGTCGGCGCGGGGCGCGCCCGTGAGCGGTGGCGGAGCGACCTTCGAGGCGTACGAGATGTCGCTGGACCACCGCTCGGCGAGCGAGGCCCAGCGTGCGGAAGAATGACCGCCCGTGATCCCCGACGACAACCGGTTCGAGAGCGACCCCGCCGACCTGCTGCCGCCCGACCCCGGCCTGCCGGAGGGCTGGAGCGCCGAGGCGCCCGACGGGGCCGACCCGGCCACCGTCGAGCGGCTCACCGAGCTGCTCCGCGCCCACGAGCGCGCCGGTCGCGGCTGGGCCAGTGCCGGTGAGGACGACGTGCTCGTCGAGGTCTCCGGCCTGACGACGCGCGAGAACCTCGTCGTCCGCGATCCCGACGGCCGGATCCAGGCCTGGGGCAGCGTCCACGACCGGGCCGAGGGCCGGATGCTCTTCGTCCACGTCGTCGACCGCGAGATCGACGAGCGGCTGGCCGATCGCTGCAGCGACGTGCTGTTCGAGTGGGCCGAGGCGCAGGCCCGCTCGGTCGGGGCGGCGCGCGGACTGACGGTGCAGCAGATCGACACGGGCTCCTTCGCCGACGACGAGCGCCAGCACGGCTGGCTGGCCGACGCCGGCTTCGACCGCGTACGCACGTGGTGGCAGATGAGCCGGTCGGTGGAGGCCGCGGAGGCCGAGCTCGTCCCCGACCCGGCGCGCTGGGAGCGCAACGGCGTGGTCTTCCGGCTCGTCGAGCGCCAGGGCGACGGCCTGCCCGACGTGGCCGACCTGCGCGCGGTCCACGACGTGCTCGAGGGTGCCTTCACCGACCACTTCAACTCCGCCGAGGAGACCTTCCACGAGTTCATCCACCGGCTCCGCGAGGACCCCGGCCACCGCTGGGACCACTGGTGGATCGCCGAGATCACCGACGGGGGAGAGGCCGAGCCGGCCGGTGCCCTCGTCGGCACGGTCAGCGAGTCGGCCTCGGGACCCGACGGGTCCTACGTCTCCTACCTCGGCGTCCTCGAGTCCGCCCGCGGTCGCGGCGTGGCCACCGGCCTGCTGCGCACGATCATCGCCGACGCCGCCTCCCGCGACCGGGACCGCGTCGGCCTCGAGGTCGACGCCGACTCACCCACCGGCGCCGACGGCCTCTACACCTCGATGGGCTGGGGCACGAAGTACGTCACGCGAGTCCTGGCACCGGGATGTGCCGGTCACGTAGGGCGCTCAGCGCAGCGACTCCCGCAGCGCCCGGTGCACCCCGGCCGGAGTGAGTACGCCGACGAACGTCGGGCCGCGACGCACCCCGACCATCGGCTTGTCGTCGCGCAGCATCGCGGCGAGGGCGTCCTCGAGCGAGGAGTCGATGTCGATCGCCGAGCCCAGGTCGCCGGTGTTGACGCCGTCGAGCGGCTCGAGGTGCTCCTCGCGGAGCCGGGTGACGGTGAGGGTCCGCAGGCCGCCCGCACCGACGAAGTCCGCGACCTGCTCGTCGGCCGGGTGGGCGAGGAGGTCGGCCGGGGTGGCGTACTGGCTGAGCACGCCGCCGCCCGCGAACACCGCCACCCGGTCGCCCATCCGGATCGCCTCGTCGATGTCGTGGGTCACGAGCACCACGGTCTTGCCGAGCTCGGCCTGGAGCCGGCGGAACTCGTCCTGCAGCCGGCCGCGCACGACCGGGTCGACGGCGCCGAAGGGCTCGTCCATCAGCAGCACGGGCGGGTTCGCGGCCAGTGCGCGGGCGACGCCGACGCGCTGGCGCTGACCACCGGACAGCTCGTGCGGGTAGCGACGGGCGTACTTGCTCGGGTCGAGCCCGACGGTGTCGAGCAGCTCGTGGGCGCGCTCGCGGGCGGTCGACTTCGACTCGCCGTAGAGCAGCGGCACGGTCATCACGTTCTGCTCGATGCGCTGGTGGGGGAACAGCCCGATCTGCTGGATGACGTAGCCGATGCCGCGGCGCAGCTCGACCGGGTCGGCGTCGGTGACGTCCTGGCCGTCGAGCCAGATGCGGCCGGTGGTCGGCTCGATCAGCCGGTTGATCATCTTGAGCGTCGTGGACTTGCCGCAGCCCGACGGACCGACGAGGCAGACCATCTCGCCGCGCTCCACGTCGAGGTCGAGCTCGTGGACCGCGACCGTCCCGTCGGGATAGGTCTTGCCCACACCTTCGAGCCTGATCATCGACTCGCCGCCCCGTGTAGCGTTCATGCGTGTGACCTTACTGGGAGCCGCCGACGAGCCGAGCTGCTACAGCCGCCTCGTCAACGACTGGGTCTGCATGGACTACGTGTCCGACCGGCAGCAGGAGATCGTCGACGCGACGATCCAGCACATCGGGATCACCGTCGTCTCGGTGCTGGTCGGCCTCGCCATCGCGTTCCCGCTCGCGCTGCTCGCCCGCCGGCTGCCGCGCCTCGAGTCCGCGATCCTCGGGATCACGACCGGCATCTACACCGTGCCGTCGCTGGCGCTGTTCCCGCTGCTGGTCCCGTTCACCGGGCCTCACCGCGACCACGGTCGTGATCGGCCTCGCGCTCTACGCGCTGACGATCCTGGTGCGCAGCCTGCTCGAGGGCCTGCGGTCGGTGCCGGACGACGTACGTGAGTCGGCGACGGGCCTCGGCTACGGCCGCGGGCAGCTGCTGCTCAAGGTCGAGCTGCCGCTCGCGCTGCCGGTCGTGATGGCCGGCCTGCGGGTCGCCACCGTCTCGACGGTCGCGCTGACGACGGTCGGGTCGCTGGTGGCCTACGGCGGTCTCGGCAACCTGATCAAGGACGGCGTGCTCACCAACTTCCGCGCCGAGCTCTTCACCGCCTCGCTGCTCTGCGTCGTGCTGGCCTTCGCGCTCGACGCGCTGCTGGTGCTGGCCCAACGGATGCTCACGCCGTGGACGAGGGGAGTCCGCGCATGAGGGTCTTCGCGGACATGTGGGCCTACCTCTCCGACGGCGCCAACTGGGCGGGCAGCGACGGGATCGCCGCGCTCCTCGGCCAGCAGCTGCTGCTCACGGTCACCGCGCTGCTGATGGCGATGGTCGTCGGGCTCCCGATCGCGCTGTGGCTCGGCCACCTCGGTCGCGGCGGCTTCCTCGCGATCAACATCTCCAACGTCGGCCGCGCCATCCCGACCTTCGCGCTGCTCGGTCTCCTGGTCGTCGCGCCGTGGCCGGGCACCGACCAGCTCGGCCCCTACGGCCGCGCCGGCCTCGCGACCCTCCTCGCGCTGACGCTCTTCGCGCTGCCACCGATCATCACCAACTCGTACGTCGCCATGCGCGAGGTCGCGCCCGACGTGCGGGAGGCCGCCCGGGGCATGGGGATGACGGGGCCGCAGCGCTTCTGGAGGGTCGAGCTCCCGCTCGGCCTGCCGCTGGTGGTGTCCGGCCTCCGGCTGGCGCTGGTGCAGGTGTGGGCCACCGCGACGATCGCCGCGCTCGTCGCGGGACCGGGGCTCGGGCAGATCATCACCGACGGCTTCTTCCGCTCCAACTACGGCAAGGGCATCGCCGGCGCACTCGTGGTCGCGGCCGTCGCGCTGGTCCTCGAGCTGTTCGCCGCGATGGTGCAGAGGGCGGTCGACCCGACGCGTCGCGGCACCCCTTCAGGTGGTCACACGGACGCATTGTCGGTGACCGGGGCTACCGTTGACCCGCCCGCCGAATCCGTCGGCTGACATCGCTCATCCGGACACGCGCAGCCGCACGCTGCGGGACACAGAAGGAACACCATGCACCTGTCACGCACGCTGGCCGCGGTCCTCGCAGCCGGCGCACTCGCCCTCACCGGCTGCGCCGGTGACGACCTTCCCAACGACAACGCCTCCGACGACCCGAGCTCCTCGGGCGGCGGCGACAAGGGGTCGGTGACCATCGCCGGCCAGAACTTCCCCGAAGCCACGCTCGTCGCCTCGATGTACGAGCAGCTGCTCGAGGACGCCGGCTACACCGTCGACACCAAGCTCGTCGACTCCCGCGACGCCTACATGCCGACGTTCCCGGGCGACGTCGACATCGTCCCGGAATACGTCGGCGGCATCGTCAACTTCCTCAACACCCAGGAGAACGGCGACTCGGCCGAGCCGTTCGAGGCCGGTGACGGCCAGCAGCTCGCCGACGACGGCGCCGACCTCCTCGAGGCCGCCGGGATCGAGCTCCTCGACATCTCGCCGGCCACCGACACCAACGCCTTCTTCGTCACCCAGGAGTACTCCGAGGCCGAGGGCGTCACCACGCTGTCCGACCTCGAGGGCACGAGTGTCGTCCTGGCCGCGGCTCCCGACTGCGAGGGTCGCCTCGACTGCGAGGGCGGCCTGTCCGACGACTACGGCATCGACGTCACCAAGGTGCTCGAGCTCGGCTACGCCTCCGACCAGACCTACCAGTCGGTGATCGACGGCGAGTCCCAGCTGGGCGAGACCTCCACCACCGACGGCACCCTGGAGTCCCAGGGCCTGGTCGTCCTCGAGGACGACAAGGCGATCCAGCCCGCGCAGAACCTCGTGCCGGCCGTCTCCGCCGACTTCCTCGCCGAGCACGAGGACGTCGCCGACATCCTCAACCCGCTGATGGCGGCGCTCACCACCGAGAACCTCACGGAGATGAACGGCCAGATGGCCGTCGACCGGGCCAAGCCCGAGGACGTCGCCAAGGAGTTCCTGGAGTCCGAGGGCCTGCTCTGATCTGACTGTTCAGCCGTGGCGATGTCGGCTCGACGATGGGACTTCGCCCGGGTCAATTGCCACCTGGGGAAGTGCCTATTGGTCAGGCATCCCATGGTGGAGCAGCAGGACGGATCAGACCTCGTGGTCCCGGAGTGCCAAGGCCTCCGGGGCCACGGTCGTCTCGTCGACCACCGAGTGCGGGACGGACAGCCGCCAGGCACCGGTCGCCACGTCCTGGACCCGCGGCGCGGGCCCGTCGAGCGTCGCGACCCACTCCATCAGCGCGATCACGTCGGCCCGCCGGTCCTCGGCGACGAGCCAGCCCGCCAGCCGGTGCACGGGCGGCAGCCCGCTGTGCGCGAGCGACCGGGTGCCCCAGAGCTCCAGCACGCCTGCGCGCAGCAGGCGCCACCACTCCTCGGTTGCGCCCGGCACGAGCAGGAAGTAGCGCCACAGGTCGCCGGCCAGCACCCGGTCGACGAAGACCTCCTCGACCTCCGCCGAGCCGTAGGCCCGCACCGACGCGAGCGACTGCCGCTTCGTCTCCCAGCGGTCGGCGAGGTCCTGCACCGACGAGGCGCGGGTCTGGGTGATCGAGCCCTCGCGGATCCGCCAGAGGTACGTCCTCGCGGACAGCACGTCGAAGGTGCCGCCCAGGAAGGCGCGCGTGGTCGTCGGCTGGTCCTCGTAGCGGGTCCCCTCCGGCCACGCCAGTCCTCGGTCGTCCCACCACGAGCGTCGGAAGAGCTTGTTCCACGCGAACACGTCGCCCAGGATCTCCGCACGGTCGTCGACGCGCGCAGCGCGCAGCGGAGGGTTGTGGAGGCGCCGCATCCACGGAGGTTCGTCCATCGGGCCGTCGAAGTCGCTGTTGTGCTTCGAGCGCCACCACAGGATCGAGCTCGTCGCGAAGTCGGAGCCGGACTCCTCGAGCGAGGCGACGAGGGTCGCAAGCGCGTCCGAGCCGTTGAGCAGGTCGTCGGAGTCGAGGAAGTACAGGTAGTCGCCGCCGACGAGGGAGGCGCCGACGTTGCGGGCGGCGCCGAGACCGGCGTTGGGCTGGTGGACGACCGAGATCCGGTGGTCGCGGGAGGCCCACGTGTCTGCCTTCTGGCCCGTACGGTCGGTGGACCCGTCGTCGACGATGACGGCCTGCCAGCGGCGGTGGCTCTGCGTGACCAGCGACCCCACGCACTCGTCGAGGTAGCGCTCGACGTCGTACGCCGGAATCACCACGCCGACCGACGGGCCTCGCGAGAACAGCCGCTTCATGGGTGGCGAGCCTAGTGGTGTCGGAGCCTCGACCCCCGCCGCCGGTAGGCTGCCCGCCGTGACTGAGCAGGCCAGAGCGATCGACGAGATGAACCCCGACGGAGTCCCGCGCAAGGTCCTCTTCGTCGCCGGAGCCGGGCGCAGCGGCACCAGCACCCTGGCCGGCATCGTGTCCAAGCTGGGCATGCACGTGCCGCTCCCCGAGGTCCCGCCCGACGACTCCAACCCGCGCGGCTTCAGCGAGCCCCAGTGGGTCGTCGACGCCCACGACGAGTGGCTCCGGGAGGCGCTGGTCCAGGTCAGCGACAGCCGGCCCGAGGCGTGGTTCGACACCGGCCGCATCTGCAGCCGCGAGCCCGCGCGGATCCGGGTCAGCGAGTGGCTCGAGCCGCACTTCGCCGAGCACCCCGAGCTCGTCGATCAAGGACCCGCGGCTGAGCTGGTTCCTCGGCCTGTGGCGCGTCGCTGCGATCCGTACGGGCGCGACGCCGGTGTTCGCCACCATGCTGCGCCCGCCCGCCGAGGTCGTCGGCTCGAAGCAGAAGTACTACGCCAACAAGCTCGGCTCCGCGCACCTCGCGGCCAGCTGGGTCAACATGCTGCTCCACACCGAGCGTGCCACCCGGCCCGCCCAGGGTGACGGTGGCCGCGTCTTCGTGCGCTACGAGGACCTGCTCACCGACTGGGTGAGGACCACGACGGCGCTCGGGCACGCGCTCGACCTCCAGACGATCATCCACACGCGCAGCGACCAGATCCGCGAGGTGCACCGCTTCATCGACCCGAACCTCCGCCGCGTCACCTCCACCCTCGACGACCTCGCGCTCCCCAGGCGACTGCACGACCTCACCGCCGAGACGTGGGAGCAGCTCAACAAGCTGGCCGACGACGGTGGCGACACCACCGACGCGCACGGCACCTTCGACCAGCTCCGTGAGGAGTACGTCGACCTCTACGAGGAGGCCGCGGCGATCAGTCGTTCGACCGCCGAGCACGCCCGCCTCCAGGCCCGCCGTCGTGCGCTCGCCGAGGGTGGTCGCGCCGAGCCCCGCACCCTGGCCGACCGGGTGCCCCACGACGTACGCGCCGCGATCCCGCCATCCGTGCGCCGAGGCGTGCGCAAGGCGCTGGGACGCGAGCGGGACCCGGATGGGGACGAGCAGTGACGATCCCGATCGGCTCGGGCCACGGCCTGACCAACCTCGAGGGCCACGAGGACTTCGACATCGTCTGGCCGTGGAACCAACCGGGCGGCCTGCGCCGCGGCGCCACGGCGGTGCTGCGGGTCAAGAACGAGGCGCCCGGCCTGCGGTTCGTCCTCCCGCCGCTGCTGCGGGCCTGCGACCACGTGCTGCTGGTCGACAACGGCTCCGACGACGGCACCGGTGAGGAGGCCGCTGCGCGTCGCCGCCGAGCACGGCCTGTCGGACCGGTTCACGCTGAAGGCGTACCCCTTCCAGGTCGCCCGCGCCGGCGGTGAGCACCTCTCGGTCAACGAGCGCTCGGTCCACTCGCTCGCGTACTTCTACAACTGGTGCTTCTCCCACGTCCGCACCCGCTACTCGTGGAAGTGGGACGGCGACATGGTCCTCACCACCGAGGGCGAGGTGTCGATGGCCGACCTGTCGTGGCAGGTCGGGATGGCCGAGGCGGTCATCCGGTTCCCGCGCCACGGCCTCTACATCGAGTCGGACCGCAAGGCCTTCCTCGACCTCGGGCTGCGCAACATCGAGGAGTGGGGCTTCCCGATGAGCCCCGACTACGTCTACACGAAGGCGCCGGAGTGGGAGATCCGTACGACGCCCGACCGGATCGAGCAGTTCGCCCTGCCGCAGGGGCTGTGCGTCGAGCTCAAGTGGCTCGACGGCGACGAGTTCGCCCACTGGACCAACCCGGAGGCGTTCGCGACGTCGATCCGCAACCGCCGCAAGCGCCGCGAGTGGCTCGTCTGGAACGCCCTCCACGACGGCGAGGTCCCGGAAGGCGTCGTCGAGATCGTCGCGCCCGAGGGCGAGCACGTGGTCGACCACGTCACCCACACCTGGCTGCCCCGCGCCCCCCGCCCGTTCGTGGTCGACGACCCCGATCACGCGCAGCTGCACCTCCGCGCCTGACGCCATCGCCCTCGTCCTGCATGACTCCCCGCACGTGCGGGGAGTCTGACACTTGGAGGGGGTTGCAAAGGCCGACAAGTGTCCGACTCGCCCTCCAAGTCCGAGGGACGTACGCCGGCGTGGCGTGCGTCACCCCTTCGGGGCGTTCCCTCCGCGGAATCCGCAGGCGTAGGCTCGATGTTGATCGCAGTAGATCGGTACCCGCGAGGGACTGAAACGAAGAGGTCGACATGACGAAGTACTCCATTGGCGTGATCGGCGCAGGCCGCGTCGGCGCCGTTCTGGCCGCCGCGCTCCGCTCGGCCGGCCACGAGATCGTGGCCGCCGCCGGTGAGTCCGACGCCTCGCGTCGTCGCATCGACGAGCTCCTCCCGGGGGTCGAGGTGGCCAAGCCCACCGACGTCGCCCGCCGCAGCGACCTCCTGCTGCTCACCGTCCCCGACGACATGCTGTCCAACGTCGTCACCATGCTCAGCGCCAGTGGCGCGATCCGCGAGGGCCAGGTCGTCGTGCACACCAGCGGCCGCCACGGCCTCGCCGTGCTCGAGCCGGCCCGCGAGCTCGGCGCCCGCACCATCGCGATGCACCCGGCGATGACCTTCACCGGCACCGAGGTCGACCTGCCGCGGCTCGAGGGCTGCGTCTTCGGCGTCACCGCCGCCGCGGCCGACCGCGAGCTCACCGAGGGGCTCGTCGCCGACCTCGGCGGCCGCCCGATGTGGGTGCCCGAGGACCGCCGCACGCTCTACCACGCCGGTCTCGCCCATGGCGCCAACCACCTCGTCACCCTCGTCGCCGAGGCGATGGAGATCCTGTCCGCCGCCGGCGCGGACGACCCGGCCGCCACGCTTCGGCCGCTGCTCACCGCCGCGCTCGACAACGCGCTCGACCAGGGCGACGCAGCCCTGACCGGTCCGATCGTCCGCGGCGACGTCGAGACGGTCCGCGCCCACGTCGTCCGACCTGAGGGCCAACGCGCCGCAGACGCTCCCGTCCTACCTCGCCATGGCTCACGCCACCCTCGACCGTGCCGTCACCGACGGTCGACTGCTGCCGATCCGCGCGTCGAAGATGCTGCGCGTGCTCGACGCGGCCGAGGTCGACGCACGGGTGGACCACCGCAGCCGATGACCTCGAGCCCCGTCCTCGCGAGCACCCGCGAGGAGCTCTCCGGCCTGCTCGCGGACGCCCGGCGCTCCGGTGAGGAGGTCGCCTTCGTCCCCACGATGGGTGCCCTCCACGCGGGTCACGCCAGCCTGATGCGTACGGCCCGCGAGGCCACGACGGGTCCCGTCGTGGTCAGCATCTTCGTCAACCCGATGCAGTTCGCGCCGACCGAGGACCTCGACCGCTACCCCCGCACGCTCGACGCCGACCTCGAGGTCTGCGCGGCGGAGGGCGTCGACGTGGTGTTCGCCCCGAGCGTCGAGGAGATGTACCCCGGCGGCTTCAGCCACGACTCGGTCCACGACGGCGTGACCGTCGCGCCCGGCGCCCTCGCCACGATCCTCGACGGGGAGTCGCGCCCGGGCCACTTCGACGGGGTGCTCACCGTCGTCGCCAAGCTCTTCGGTCTCGTCCGACCGGACGTCGCGGTCTTCGGGCAGAAGGACTACCAGCAGCTCACCCTCATCCGCCGGATGGTGCGCGACCTCTGCATGGGCATCGAGGTCGTCGGGGCGGAGACGGTTCGCGAGCCGGACGGGCTCGCCCTCTCGAGCCGCAACCGCTACCTCGACGCCGAGCAGCGGAAGACCGCGGTGGCCCTCAGCAGGGCGTTGCGGGCGGCTCAGGAGCGGGCACCGTACGGCGTACCTGCCGCGCGCTGGGCCGCGATGTCGGTCCTCAAGGACGAGCCGGGCCTCGAGCTCGACTACCTCGCGCTCACCTCGCCCGACCTCGGCGACGCGCCCGAGACCGGCGAGGGCCGGATCCTGGTGGCGGCGCGGGTCGGCACCACCCGCCTGATCGACAACATGCCCATCGTCTTCGACCGATCCGTTCCCGAGGCGGGCACCCCAGTGGGCTCGACCATCAGTGAGAGGAGCAGCTGATGCTGCGCACCATGATGAAGTCCAAGATCCACCGGGCCACGGTCACCCAGGCCGACCTGCACTACGTCGGGTCGGTGACCGTCGACGAGGACCTGCTCGACGCCGCGGACCTGCTGCCCGGCGAGCTCGTGCACATCGTCGACGTCACCAACGGCGCCCGCCTCGAGACGTACACGATCGCCGGCGAGCGCGGCTCCGGCGTCATCGGCATCAACGGCGCCGCCGCCCGCCTGGTGCACCCCGGTGACACCGTGATCCTGATCGGCTACGGCCAGATGGACACCGCGGAGGCCAGGGAGCACAGGCCGCACGTCGTCTTCGTCGACTCTGACAACAGGGTGATGGCGACCGGCCACGACCCGGCCGAGACGTTCGGCGACAAGGCCCTCACGCGTGGCGACCTCATCGCTCGGTAGCCTCCAGCAATGACTGCACACCGGCCGGTCGCGGGTCGCCTCCGCGCACCCGCACCCGGCTGGACCACACGCGCCGACGTCGTGGTGGTCGGCTCCGGCATCGCCGGGCTCACCGCCGCGCTGCGGATCCACGCCGCCGATCCCTCGCTGCACCTGCTCGTCGTCACCAAGGACGTGCTCGCCGCTGGCTCGACGCAGTGGGCCCAGGGCGGCATCGCGGCGGCCCTCGGCCCCGGTGACACCCCCGAGCAGCACGAGCGCGACACGCTCGTTGCGGGCGCGGGTGCCTGCGACGTCGAAGCCGTCCGCATCCTGGTGACCGAGGGCCCCGACGCCGTCCGCGAGCTGATCGCCCTGGGCACCCAGTTCGACCACCACCCCGACGGCGAGCTGTCGCTGACCCGCGAGGGCGGGCACCACCGCGACCGCATCGCCCACGCCGGCGGCGACGCCACGGGGGCCGAGATCCAGCGCGCCCTCATCGCCGCGGTCGAGCGGGCGCCGGAGATCGAGGTGGTCCAGCACGCGCTGGCCGTCGACCTCCTGCGCTCCACCGACGGCGGCATCGCCGGGCTGACCCTCCACGTCCTCGGCGAGGGCCAGCACGACGGCGTCGGTGCCGTGCACTGCCGGGCGGTCGTCCTCGCCTCCGGCGGGCTCGGCCAGGTGTTCAGCCAGTCGACGAACCCGAGCGTGTCCACGGGCGACGGGATGGCGGTCGCCCTGCGCGCCGGCGCCCGCCTCCGCGACCTCGAGTTCGTCCAGTTCCACCCGACGGTGATGTGGCTCGGCCCCGACTCGCAGGGCCAGCAGCCGCTCATCTCCGAGGCCGTCCGCGGCGAGGGCGCCTTCCTCGTCGACTTCGAGGGCACCCGCTTCATGCAGGGCGAGCACGAGCTGGCCGACCTCGCTCCTCGCGACGTCGTCGCCAAGGCCATCACCCGCCGGATGATCGAGTCGGGCCAGCCGCACATGTGGCTCGACGCCCGCCACCTCGGCCAGGACTTCTGGGAGCGTCGCTTCCCGACGATCCTCGGCGTGTGCCGCGAGCACGGCGTCGACCCGGTCACCGAGCTGATCCCGGTCGCGCCCGCGCAGCACTACGCCTCGGGCGGCGTCGCCACCGACCTCGTCGGACGTACGTCCGTGCCGGGCCTCTACGCCACCGGCGAGGTCGCCTGCTCCGGCGTGCACGGCGCCAACCGGCTGGCGTCCAACTCGCTGCTCGAGGGCCTCGTCTTCTCCCGCCGGATCGCCGACGTGCTGCCCGGCGAGCTGCGACCGTGGGCCGAGCCCGCGGTCGACGGCCGCCCCGAGGGCCTGGTGGACGGCGACCGACGTCGCGCGATGCAGGACGTGATGACCACCCGCGTCGGGGTGCTGCGCCACGCGGCCGGCCTCGCCGAGGCGATCGACTTCCTCGGCGCGCTCGAGCCCGGCGACCCTGACGTCGGTCCGCCGGCGTGGGAGACCAGCAACCTCCACACCATCAGCACCGCCCTCGCCGCCGCTGCCGCGATCCGCACCGAGACGCGCGGCTCGCACTGGCGCGAGGACTTCCCCGACCGCGACGACGCGAAGGCCGGCCACATCGACTCGTGGGTCGAGGCCGACGGCAGCATCCGCGCCGAGTGGACCTTCGCGCCGTCCACCGACCCGTCGACGGAGGTGACCGCATGACGAGCCTCGACGACGTGCCCGCCGAGCTCCGCGACGAGCTCACCGCTGCCGGCCTCGACCTCGACCACGTCTGGGAGACGATCGCCCGAGCGCTCACGGAGGACCTCCCCGCGGAGCCGCGCGAGGACCCGACCAGCTCGTCGACGGTGCCGCTCGACGCCCGCGGCGAGGCGGTCTTCGCCGCCCGCGAGGCCGGCGTGGTCGCCGGTCTCGGCGTCGCGGCCGTCACCTTCTTCATGCTCGGGGCAGACGCGACGGTCACCGACCGGTTGCCCGACGGCACCCGCGTCGAGAAGGGCGACGTCGTCATGCGGGTCTCGGGGCTGACCCAGCGGATGCTGGTGGCCGAGCGCACCGCCCTCAACCTCGCGTGCCACCTCTCCGGCATCGCGACCGCGACGTCGCGGTGGGTGGAGGCGCTCGAGGGCTCGCCCACCCGCGTCCTCGACACCCGCAAGACGCTGCCCGGCCTGCGCGCCCTCCAGAAGTACGCCGTCCGCTGCGGCGGCGGCGTCAACCACCGCACCAGCCTCCAGGACATGGCGATGGTCAAGGACAACCACGTCATCGCCGCCGGCGGTGTCGTGCCGGCGCTGGCGGCCATCCGCGCCGGCCACCCCGGCCTGCCCGTCGAGGTCGAGGTGACGACGCTCGACCAGCTCGACGACCTCCTGGCCCTGCCCGAGCCGCCGGAGCGGATCCTGCTCGACAACATGACCGACGAGCTGATGACGGAGGCCGTACGACGTACGGCCGGGCGGGTGCCGCTCGAGGCCAGCGGCGGCATCACCCTCGAGCGCGCCGCGCGCATCGGCGCCACCGGCGTCGACTTCGTCTCGGTCGGCGCCCTCACCCACTCGGTGGTGGTCTTCGACCTCGGCATGGACCTCACGACATGAGCCTGCTCGCCGCCGACATCGGCAACAGCCACACCTTCGTCGGCCTGCTCGACGGCGACGAGGTCACCGCCCACTGGCGGGTCAACACCGACGAGCGCCGCACCGCCGACGAGTGGGGCGTGCTGCTGCGCGGCCTGCTCGCCGAGCGCGTCGGCGACGTCGACGGCATCGCGGTCTGCGCGACCGTCCCGTCGGTCCTCCACGAGTGGCGCGAGATGCTCGAGCGCCACTTCGGCGGCGTCACCGCGATCGTGGTCGAGCCGGGTGTGAGGACGGGCATCCCGGTGCTGATGGACAACCCCCGCGAGGTCGGCACCGACCGCATCGTGAACTCGCTCGCCGCCGCCACCCTGCACGGCGGCCCGGCGATCGTGGTCGACTTCGGCACCGCGACGACGTTCGACGTGGTGAATGCCAAGGGGCAGTACGTCGGCGGCGCCATCTCGCCCGGGATCGAGATCTCGCTCGAGGCGCTCGGTCGGCGCGGTGCACAGCTGCGCAAGGTCGAGCTCGCCCGCCCGCGATCGGTGATCGCGAAGAACACCGTCGAGGCACTGCAGAGCGGAATGATCTTCGGCGTCGCGGCGCAGGTCGAGGGCCTGGTGGCGCGGATGATCGCCGAGCTCGGCGAATCGGCCGACGACGTCACCGTCATTTCGACCGGGCACCTGGCAGCGCTTCTCGTCGACGATTGTTCGTGTTTCACGGTGCATTCACCGTGGTTGACACTTCAAGGTTTGCGGCTCGTGTTCGAGCGCAATTCCTGACGCGTGGCAATTGCGTTGCTGAATGGTGGCGAAAGGCCGACGTCAGGACGGGCTTGACCCGATTGCTCCTTTGGCAATTCATTTCAATTCCTGCCACACTGCATTCGACGCGTTTCGCCCCGAACGCTCATGAGGGAAAAGGAATTCGACATGGCACAGAAGGTCAACATCGTCCTGGTCGACGATCTCGACGGCACCGAGGCCACCGAGACCGTCACGTTCGGCCTCGACGGCTCGTCCTACGAGATCGACCTCAACGACGCCAACGCGGCCGCCCTGCGCGAGGCCCTCAGCGGCTACGTGGGTCACGCCCGCAAGAGCTCCGGCGGGTCCCGCCGCCGCAAGTCGGCCGGTTCCGCGTCGTCGTCCAACACCAAGGACGTCCGCGAGTGGGCCAAGTCCCAGGGCATGGAGGTCTCCGAGCGGGGCCGCATCTCCGCCGACGTCCAGCAGGCCTACGACGCCGCCCACTGAGCGACGTACACCCGACCCCGCACCCTCCGAAGGGTGCGGGGTCGTTCGCTGTCAGCGGACGGCCTCGATCCGTGGGCGGGAACACGTAGGCTGATCCCGGGCGTTGAGCCCAGTGTCCGCAACCCGGCGACTGCGCCGACCCGCGGACCACGCAGACGTAGAGGAGCGCACATGTTCGAGCGGTTCACCGACCGAGCCCGGCGAGTTGTCGTGCTGGCCCAGGAAGAGGCCCGCATGCTCTCCCACAACTACATCGGGACCGAGCACATCCTGCTCGGCCTCATCCACGAGGGCGAGGGCGTCGCCGCCAAGGCCCTCGAGTCCCTCGACATCTCCCTGGAGGCCGTGCGCGCCCAGGTCGAGGAGATCATCGGCCAGGGCCAGCAGGCGCCCTCCGGCCACATCCCGTTCACGCCGCGCGCCAAGAAGGTGCTCGAGCTCTCGCTGCGCGAGGCGCTCCAGCTCGGCCACTCCTACATCGGCACCGAGCACATCCTGCTCGGCCTGATCCGGGAGGGCGAGGGCGTCGCGGCCCAGGTCCTGCAGAAGCTCGGCGCCGACCTCAACCGCGTGCGCCAGCAGGTCATCCAGCTGCTCAGCGGCTTCCAGGGCAAGGAGTCGGCCGCCGCCGGCGCCTCGACCTCCGGCTCGGGTGGCGAGGCGCCGTCGAGCTCGCTGGTGCTCGACCAGTTCGGCCAGAACCTCACCCAGGCCGCGCGCGAGGGCAAGCTCGACCCCGTCATCGGGCGCGAGCAGGAGATCGAGCGCGTGATGCAGATCCTGTCGCGCCGCACGAAGAACAACCCCGTCCTCATCGGCGAGCCCGGCGTCGGCAAGACCACGATCGTGGCCGGCCTGGCGCAGGACATCGTCAAGGGCAACGTGCCCGAGACGCTCAAGGACAAGCAGATCTACACGCTCGACCTCGGCGCCCTGGTCGCCGGCTCGCGCTACCGCGGTGACTTCGAGGAGCGCCTCAAGAAGGTGCTCAAGGAGATCCGCACCCGCGGCGACATCGTGCTGTTCATCGACGAGATCCACACCCTCGTCGGCGCCGGCGCGGCCGAGGGCGCGATCGACGCCGCCAGCATCCTCAAGCCGATGCTGGCCCGCGGCGAGCTGCAGACCATCGGTGCCACCACGCTGGACGAGTACCGCAAGTACCTCGAGAAGGACGCCGCGCTCGAGCGTCGCTTCCAGCCGATCCAGGTGCAGGAGCCCTCGATCGCGCACACCATCGAGATGCTCAAGGGCCTGCGCGACCGCTACGAGGCGCACCACCGCGTCACGATCACCGACGAGGCCCTGGTCTCGGCGGCGACGCTGGCCGACCGCTACATCTCCGACCGGTTCCTGCCGGACAAGGCCATCGACCTCATCGACGAGGCCGGTTCGCGACTGCGCATCCGCCGGATGACCGCGCCGCCGGACCTGCGCGAGTACGACGAGAAGATCGGCGACGTGCGCCAGCGCAAGGAGGCGGCGATCGACGGGCAGGACTTCGAGGCCGCGGCCCGCCTGCGTGACGAGGAGAAGCAGCTCTCCGCCACGCCGCTCCGAGCGCGAGAAGCAGTGGCGCGCCGGTGACCTCGACGAGATCGCCGAGGTCGACGAGGAGCTGATCGCCGAGGTCCTGGCCGTCGCCACGGGCATCCCGATCGTCAAGCTCTCGGAGGAGGAGTCCACCCGTCTGCTCAAGATGGAGGACGAGCTCCACAAGCGCGTGATCGGCCAGGAGGAGGCCGTCAAGGCGCTCTCCCGCGCCATCCGACGCACGCGTGCGGGCCTCAAGGACCCGAAGCGCCCCGGCGGTTCGTTCATCTTCGCCGGCCCGTCCGGTGTCGGTAAGACGTGGCTGTCCAAGACGCTCGCCGAATTCCTCTTCGGTGACGAGGACGCGCTGATCCAGCTCGACATGAGCGAGTTCTCCGAGAAGCACACCGTGTCGCGCCTGTTCGGCTCGCCGCCCGGATACGTCGGTTACGAAGAGGGTGGCCAGCTCACCGAGAAGGTGCGCCGCAAGCCGTTCTCCGTCGTCCTCTTCGACGAGGTCGAAAAGGCCCACCCCGACATCTTCAACAGCCTGTTGCAGATTCTCGAGGAAGGCCGTCTGACGGATTCGCAGGGTCGCGTCGTCGACTTCAAGAACACCGTCATCATCATGACGACCAACCTCGGCTCGCGCGACATCGCCAAGAGCGTCAACCTCGGCTTCGGTGCCGTCGGCGCCGACCCGGCCGGTTCCTACGAGCGGATGAAGAGCAAGGTGTCGGAGGAGCTCAAGCAGCACTTCCGCCCCGAGTTCCTCAACCGCGTCGACGAGATCGTCGTGTTCCCGCCGCTGTCGCAGGAGCAGATCGTCTCGATGGTCGACAACATGATCGCGGCCGTCGAGCTGCGCATGAAGGACCGCGACATGTCGCTCGAGGTCACCACGCCCGCGAAGGCGCTGCTGGCCGAGCGTGGCTTCGACCCGGTGCTCGGTGCCCGGCCGCTGCGTCGCACGGTGCAGCGCGAGATCGAGGACGTCCTCGCCGAGAAGATGCTCTTCGGTGAGGTCGGCCCCGGCCAGATCGTCCTGGTGGACGTGGAGGGCGAGGGTCCGACGGCGACGTTCACCTTCAAGGGCCAGAAGAACTCCGCGGTCCCCGACATGCCGCCGTTCGAGACCGCCGACCTGGCGATCGAGCCGCAGCGTGACGACGAGGGCAACCTCGAGGGTCCGGACGACTCCGAGGGTCCGGTCGACATCCCGCGCGACCCGGCCTGACGTTCAGCCAGATCGCCTGATCACCCCGGGAGCGCCCAGCGCCCCGGGGTGATCTGCGTCAGGAGGCCGTCGTCGACGAGCCCGGCGAGGCAGCGCTCGCGCTGCTCGGTCCCGGGCCAGGCCGCCTCGACCTGCGCCTCGGTGACCACGTCGTGCTCGCGGGCGAGCGCCATGATGCGTCCGCGGCACTGGCGGTCGGTGCCCGCCCAGGCCTGGCCGCGGCGGGGCGGTCCGTCGTACGCCGGGAAGCCGGCGCCGCGCCACGCGCACATCTCGGCGATCGGGCAGGCGCCGCAGTCCGGTTGGCGGGCCGTGCAGACGAGTGCGCCGAGCTCCATCGTCGCGACCGCCCAGGTCGCCGCGGTCGCGGGGTCGTCGGGCAGCACCCCGGTGGCGACGTCCCGCTCGGCGCGCGTGACCGCCGGCGCCGGGAACTCCCTCCCGGAGAGGGCCCTGCCCAGCACGCGCCGGACGTTGGTGTCGAGGACGACGTGGCGCTGGCCGAAGGCGAAGCTGGCGATGGCCGAGGCCGTGTAGTCACCGACGCCGGGGAGCGCGAGCAGGTCGTCGTACGCCGTCGGCACCGCGCCGTCGTGGCGCTCGACGATCGCGACGGCGGCGGCGTGCAGGCGGAGCGCGCGGCGCGGGTACCCCAGTCGACCCCACATCCGCACGGCCTCGCCCGTGGAGTCGCCGGCGAGGTCGGCCGGCTCCGGCCAGCGGTCGAGCCACACCTCGTGCACGGGCAGGACGCGCGCCACGGGTGTCTGCTGGAGCATGAACTCGCTGACCATCACCGACCACGGCGTGGCCTGCGGCCCGCGCCACGGCAGCTCCCGCGCGTGGTCGTCGTACCAGTCGAGCACCGCCTCGTGGAGCGCAGCGGGGGAGGGAGTGTCCATCGCGGCGATCCTAGGCACCCCGGTGCGCCTCCGCCGTCACGGGCCGCTGGCTACCTAACCTGACCACATGGCGTCGACCGTACGACCTCGCGGGCCGCTCCCGGCCCGGGTCTACTGGATCCGCCGCGCCGTCGTGCTCGCCGTGCCGGTCCTGCTCGTCGTCGTGCTGGCGCGGATCCTCGGCGGATCGTCGGACGGCAAGGAAGCCGCGAGCGGTACGGCCACCCAGGCAGGGGCGAAGGTCGAGGCGAGCACCGTCCCGACGGCCGGCCCGACCGCCGGCGAGAAGGTGCGCACGGGCAAGGGCAAGAAGGGCAAGGGCAAGAAGGGCAAGCAGGAGCGTGCCCGTGGAGACGACTCCGCCCGCACCGGTGCTGCCCGAGCCCACCGGTCCGTGCTCCGACTCCGACATCGTCGCCACCCCCGCCATCACGTCCGCCCCGGGCGGCTCGGACGTGGCGATCACGATCAACCTCCGGTCGACGTTCGCCGAGGCGTGCACGTGGCAGGCGTCGCCGGAGACGCTGACGGTGACCATCACCTCGGGCGACGACTACATCTGGAGCACCCGCGAGTGCCCGGTCGGGATCCCGCCGCAGGACGTCGTCATCCGCCAGGCCGTCGACGCGCCCGTGGTGGTGACCTGGTCGGCGAAGCGCTCCGACGAGACCTGCTCCGACCGCACGGCATACGCGATGCCCGGGTTCTACCACGTCGAGGCGGCCGCCCTCGGCGGCGAGGCGACCGACGTCCAGTTCGAGCTCGTACCTCCCCAGCCCGGCGTGATCACCAAGACCGCCGAGCCGGAGCAGCAGGGCACGGGCGGCAAGAAGAACGGCGAGACCTCCCACACCCCCGGCGAGGACGGCACGGGGAACTCCGCGGGCTGAGCGTTGCGCCGGGCGGTGGTCCACCCACCTTTTCCGTGCGACGAACGTGGGTCGGCCACCGCTGGCGGGTCGAGTCGTCGTACGCCGCGCCGAGGGGCGGTGATCCAGCCACACTCGGCGTCCGAAAGGTGGCTCGGCACCGATGATCGGTCCGAGCGGGGGGTTTCGACGCGGCCGTCACGACCTCGTCCCTCGGTCGTGGGCCTTGCTCAACCTGGCCGAGCCCACGCCGCCGGCTCGTCCTCGCCGACGCTGCCCGTCTCAGATGTAGCGCTCGGTGATGCTCGACTCGGCGAGGCGGGAGAGGCCCTCGCGCACGCTGCGGGCGCGGAGCTCGCCGACGCCCTCGACGGCCTGGAGGTCGTCGATGCCGGCGGACAGCAGCTGCTGCAGGCCGCCGAAGTGCTCGACCAGGCGGTCGACGACGGCGGCGGGGAGGCGCGGGACCTTGGCCAGCAGGCGGTAGCCGCGCGGTGCGACGGCGGCGTCGAGGTGCTCCGGGCCGCCGAGGCCGATGACCCGCGCCACGGCGGCGGGGTCGACGAGGTCGGTGGGGGAGAGGCCCTCGAGCTCGGCGAGGTGCAGCTCGGGGCTGGTCGAGCGCCGCTTGCCGGCCGGGCAGGTAGTCGCGCACCACGAGCTCGCGCTCCGCGTCGACACCGGTGACGAGCTCCTCGAGCTGGAGGGAGAGCAGTCGGCCGTCGGTGCCGAGCTCGAGCACGTAGTCCTCGATCTCGCGCGCGATCCGGATGACCATCTCGAGGCGCTGGGCCACCACGGCGACGTCGCGCACGGTGACGAGGTCCTCGATCTCGAGGGCCGACAGCGTCGCGGACACCTCGTCGAGGCGCATCTTGTAGCGCTCGAGCGTCGCCAGCGCCTGGTTGGCGCGGGACAGGATCTTGCCGGAGTCCTCGAGCACGTGGCGGATGTCGCCGACGTAGGCCGCGATGATCTGCATCGACTGGCTCACCGAGATCACCGGGTGGCCGGTCTGCTTCGCGACGCGCTCGGCCGTACGGTGCCGGGTGCCGGTCTCCTCCGACGGGATCGTGTGGTCGGGCATCAGGTGGACCGCGGCGCGGTGGATGCGGGTGATGTCCTTGTCGACGACGATCGCGCCGTCCATCTTCGCCAGCTCACGCAGACCGGTGGCGGTGAACGGGACGTCGAGGGTGAACCCGCCGGTCGAGATCGACTCGACGGTCTTGTCCAGCCCCAGCACGATCAGGGCGCCGGTGCGTCCGCGCAGGATCCGCTCGAGGCCGTCGCGCAGCGCCGTACCGGGTGCGATCGACGCCAGGGTCGCGCGCAGGCGCAGCTGCTCGTCGATGCGCTCGGCCACCGGTCCTCCACTGTCTGTGCTGGCCCGCCCCCGGGCACCCCCGGTGAAGTGTAGGGCGCAGACGCGCGTTTCGAGCCGTTCCGTTAGCGACCCGTGACCTACGGGCGGAGGAACGCTAGAGCGGAGGGGTCAGCTCGAGGGTGAGCAGGGCACCGAAGACGTCGTCCACCTCGACCACCGTGAGGCCGTCGACCACGCGCCGGCTCGGGATGCCGCGCTCGCTCTCGAGCGGACGGCCGCGCGGGACGACGGCGACCTTGAAGCCCTGCCGCGCGGCCTCCGCGATGCGCTGCGGGAGGTCGCGGACCCGCCGCAGCTCTCCGGCCAGGCCGATCTCGCCGATCGCGACCGCACCGCGTGGCGCGGGCACGCCGAGGTGGGAGCTGGCGACCGCGACCGCGATCGCCAGGTCGGCGGCCGGGTCGTGGAGCTTCGCGCCGCCGACCGTCGCGACGAACGTGTCGGCGCCGGCGATGCGCAGCCGGGCGTGGCGGGTGAGCACGGCGAGGACCATGTCGACGCGGGACGACTCGACCCCGGAGACCGTACGGCGTGGGCGCTCGAGCGGCGACGGGGTGAGGAGCGCCTGCACCTCGGCCAGCAGCGGCCGCCGACCTTCCATCGTCACGGCCACGCAGGTGCCGGAGACGTCCTGGGTGTGGTGCTCGACGAAGAGACCGGTCGGGTCGGTCACGGCGGCGATGCCCTCCGACGACAGGTCGAAGCAGCCGACCTCGTCGACGGGGCCGTAGCGGTTCTTCATCGCGCGGACCATCCGGAAGCGGGAGTTGCGGTCGCCCTCGAAGTGGAGCACGACGTCGACGAGGTGCTCGAGCACGCGCGGGCCGGCGATCGAGCCGTCCTTGGTCACGTGGCCGACCATCACGGTGGTGATGTTGCGGGTCTTCGCCACCCGGATCAGGGCGGCCGCGACCTCCTTCACCTGGGTCACGCCGCCGGGCACGCCCTCGATGCCGGAGGCACCGATGGTCTGCACCGAGTCGACCACCAGCAGCGTGGGCCGGACCTCCTCGATGTGGGTCAGCACCGCACCGAGGTCGGTCTCCGCGGCGAGGAACAGCTCGTCCTGGACGCCGCCGGTGCGCTCGGCGCGGATCCGCACCTGGGCGGCCGACTCCTCGCCGGTGACGTAGAGGGTGCGCTGGCGGGTGCGGGCGGTCTGCGCCGCGACCTCCAGCAGCAGGGTGCTCTTGCCGACGCCGGGCTCGCCGGCGAGCAGGATCGCGGCGCCGGGCACCAGGCCGCCGCCGAGCACGCGGTCGAGCTCGGGCACGCCGCTGGACCGCGCGACCGACTCGGTGATCGCGACCTGGCCGATCGGCACGGCCGGCGTCGAGACCGGCCCGGCCGCGGCGCGGAGCGTCGGCGCACCCGCCTCGGCGACCGAGCCCCAGGCCTGGCACTCGCCGCAGCGACCGACCCACTTGACGGTCTCCCAGCCGCACTCGGAGCAGCGGTAGGAGGGGCGGGCGCGGGCCTTCGTCGACATGGCCCTCACGCTAGGTCAGCCCACCGACAGCGACGGCGTACGCCGCGCGCAGCGGCACCGCGAGGACCACGCGTCCGGTACGGACCACCTCTCCACAGGAGCGGCCCCCTGCCTGTGGACTACGCCCGGATCCTGTGGACGGGAGGGTGCGGAATCTGGGGATGGGGCACCCCGATCGGTGGAGGGGGAAACCCGTCCGCGCAACCCCTTGCGCGGGTCGTCCCGGACCCCGTAGAACTCTCCCTACGCAGCCCCGCAAGGGGCGGCGGGACAACTCGGAGACGAGGGTCCATCCGGCAGGGAGGCTTCGGCCGAACAGCCGCCGCGACTGGGTGACGCAGTCGCGGGGACTCGCGGGGAAGAGGTGTCGATCGGAGGTCGTCACATGATCCGGTCAACCGAAGGGCCCTTGCGACTCATACTCGCAAGGGCCCTTCACCATTTCCGCTCCGCCCTCCAGGCTTATGCTTCAGGCAGTTGGATCGATCAAGGGGGGAGTCATGGCGCGCAGCGACCACCGGTCCGGCAGCCAGCTGCCGGTCACGCCGACGACCCTCGCCGACGTCGCCGAGCGCGCGGGCGTCTCGCGGCAGACCGTCTCCAACGCGGTCAACAACCCCGACCTGCTGCGCCCCGACACCCTCGAGCGCGTGCGGCAGACGATCGCCGAGCTCGGCTACTCGCCCAACCGCGCGGCCCGCAACCTCCGCACCCGCACGTCCTCGCTGATCGGGCTGCGGTTCACCCCGGCCCAGGAGGGCACGGCCAACGCGACGATGGACCGCTTCGTCCACTCGCTGGTCGAGGCGAGTGACGAGGCGGGCTACCACGTCCTGCTCTTCCCGGCCGACGACGAGGACCCGGTCGGCGGCTACGACAACCTGCTCCGCTCGACCGCGGTCGACGCCTTCGTCGTCACCGACACCTACCTCGGCAACCCGCAGGCCACCTGGCTCAGCGAGCAGCGGGCGCCCTTCGTCGCGTTCGGCCGGCCGTGGGACGACGACGTCGCCCGCCACGTGTGGGTCGACGTCGACGGGGCCGCCGGGACCCGCCTCGCGACGCAGCACCTCATCGACCGCGGCCACACCCGCATCGCGTGGATCGGCTGGCGCAAGGACTCGCCCATCGGCGAGGACCGCCGCGCGGGCTGGCTCTCGACGATGCACGCCAACGGCCTGCCGACCACGGGGCTGGCCTCGCGCGTCGAGGACGTCGTGCACAGCGGCGCCGAGGCGGCCGCCGTACTCCTCGACGGGGCCGAGCCGACTGCCTTCGTCTGCGCGTCCGACACCCTCGCCATGGGCGTGCTCCACACGCTCTGGATCCGCCAGCTCGCCCCCGGCCGCGACATCGCGGTGGTCGGCTTCGACGACTCCCAGGTGGCGCAGGTCTTCCCGGTGGGCCTGACGTCCGTACGCCAACCGCTCGAGGACGTCGCGGTCGAGATCGTCCGGACCCTGCGCGCGCTGCTCGCGCACCAGCCGGTCGAGGCGCGCGGCGTGCTGCTCGAGCCGTCGCTGGTGATCCGCGAGTCGAGCTAGTCAACCGGATCGGCGTCGCCGTCGTCTCCTGAGTCAGAGACCCGACCCGAGGAGGTTCCGTGGCCCGTCGTGACGACGACTTCGTCGCCTTCGTGGACGCCCGCTCCGCAGCGCTGCTGCGGACGGCAAGGTTGCTCACCGCCGGTGACCAGCACGCCGCCGAGGACCTGGTGCAGACAGCGCTCGAGAAGGCGTACGTCGCCTGGCCGCGGATCCAGCGCAAGGGCGCGCAGGAGGCCTACGTCCGTTCGATCATGACGCGCGCCGCCATCGACCGCACCCGCCAGCGCATGCGCCGCGGCGAGGTCGTGACCGACGACGTGCCCGACGTCCCGGTCCACCAGGTCGGGCCCGAGGACCGCGACCAGGTCTTCGCCCTCCTCGAGGCGCTCTCGCCGCGTCAGCGCGCGGTCGTCGTGCTCCGCTACTACGACGACCTCTCCGAGGCCCAGATCGCCGAGGCGCTCGGCTGCAGCGCCGGCGCCGTGAAGTCGCACGCCTCCCGCGCGATGGCGGTCATGCGCGCCCACTCCTCCGACCTGTCAGGAGCTCAGCCGATGAGCATCGACACCCAGCTGCGTACGCAGCTCACGTCCGCCGTCGACGACACGACGGTCCCTCCCGGACTGGCCCGCGCGGTGCTCGCCGGCGGTCGCTCCCGGCGCCGTCGTCGAACGGCGGGTGGGCTCGCGCTCATGACCGCCGTCGTCGTCGGCGCAGCGATGCTCATGCCGACCCACGACGAGCCCTCGACGCAGATGGACGCCGCAGACGGAGGGCGCGTCGGCAACGCCGCGGCCCTGCGGTGGGCCCGCACCCTCCCGGACGGTGCGCGACCGGAGGTGCCCTTCTTCGCCTACGGACGGCTCTGGTCGGGAGACGCGAGCGTCGGGCTGCCGACGTCGGTCAACGTCGCCGTCGGACCGTGGGCCGTGGCCGACGGATGGGTCGTCCTGGTCGGGAAGTCCGAGCAGGACCTGGCGCTGGGCCGTGCTGTCACCCGAGGGCGGCCTGCGTGAGCTGCCCCCGGAGACGTGGGCGGACGGCCTCGGCATGGTGCGGATCGACGTCTCGCCGGACGGCCGGCAGGTCGCGACGGGGAAGTGGTTGGTCGATCTCACCGACATGACCGCCAGCGAGCTCCCGCACGCGCCCACGGCCGCGGAGTCCGGCGGGTACGTCACGGAGGTGCGCCCCAAGGCCTTCACCGCGAAGGGCCTCGTCTACGAGGCGGCCCCCTACGCACAGGGTCTCGGAACCACATGGCTGCTGCGACCCGACGGATCCACGGCGCGGGTGGGTCTGCCGCCCGACACCCACATCCCCGACAACTCGCCCGGCGACGTCGCGGTGGCGTACGACTACACCGCGGACGAGTCCGACACCTGCGTCACGTCCTATCGACTGACCGACGACCAGTGGGCAGAGGAGGGCACGGGCTGCCTGGGCAAGGGCCTGGGCGAGGCGCTGTCGATCTCGCCCGGGGGGCACTGGCTGATCACCGATGACCTGCCGCGCGTGTGGGACCTGCAAGCCGGGGAGTTCGCGACGGTAGGCGTGCCGCGCGAGGTGGTGGCCGTGAGCCGCGAGGCTCTCGTGGGAGGGATCGTCTGGGAGTCAGACGACAGCTTCCTCATCCCGATCGCCGACCGCACGATGGAGGGCGACGACCCGTCGGTCGACTTCGACCAGTTCGTCGAGGTGGTGCGCTGCCGCCTGTCGACGGGGGCCTGCGAGCGGTCCGCGACGGTCGAGAACCGCGTGGTCCTCGAGCCGATGAGCAGCACCGCGTTCCGGTTCCCGACGAGCTAGTAGTGCCGCCACCAGAGGTTGACGGCGTAGTCGACCTCGGTGCCGGTGTGCTCGGCGAGCGCCTGCTCGGCGACCGCGGGCGGCAGCTCGATGCGGACCACGGCCTCGAGCGCCTCGCGTGACGTGAACGACCAGCCCATGTCGATCTCCCGCCGGCTCCAGCCGTGGCTCGACCAGAACCGCTCCACCGCTGCGGCGTCGACCTCGGGGTAGCCGCGCCGGAACCAACCGCCGAAGGTGGACCGGGTCGGGTCGTTGTCGATCACGAACGCCGTGCCGCCACGGCGTACGACCCTCGTCAGCTCGCGCAACCCCGGCTCGGAGCCCGGACCGAAGAAGTAGGCCCAGCGCGCGTGGACCACGTCGACCGATGCGTCACGCACCGGCAGCGACTCGGCCAGGCCCTTGACCACGGTGACGTTCTTCAGCCGCTTCGTACGCCGTTTCGCGAGCGACACGAGCGGGGGATGGGGCTCGACCCCGACCACCTGCGCCGCGGACTCGGCCCACAGCGGCAGGTGGAACCCGGTGCCACAGCCGATGTCGAGCATCGTGCGGCCCGACCAGTCGCCGAGCTCCTGCATCGCGGCCGGGATGCGGCCGAGCGGATCGGCGGCCCGGTTCTCGACCTCGTAGAGCTCGGGGGTGTGCCAGATGTTGGGGGAGGGGCGCGGCTTCACGCTCAGATGCGCACGAGGCCGTTCGGGGTCTGCAGCTGGACCGCGACGATGCCGGGGGTGCCGTTGGGGGCGACCCACTCGACCTTGATGTCCTCGAGCGGTGCCTCGACGGTCTCGCCGAGCCACTCACTCACGCGCTGCGGGTCGCCGGCGATCTCCAGGCAGGCGAGCGAGTAGTCGCCGGTGGCGCCGTGGCTGGGGTGCAGGTCGGCGGGCGTCTGCCAGTGGATGAAGTAGGGCAGCTGCGGGTCGTTGAGCAGGCCGTTGACGCCGACCTGCTGCCAGAGCAGCTCGGTGCCGTCGGGGCGGTGGCGGTTGCCCTTGACGGCCTCGCGACCCAGGCGCGCCTCGACGGGCGTGATGTCGTCGACGGAGACGACCCAGCCCATCCAGCCGCCGCCGAGGGCGGAGCGGGCCCGCACGGCCTGGCCGAAGGGGGCCTTGTCGCTGGCGGGGTGGTCGAGCACCTCGACGATCTCGAGGTAGATGTCGCCGGCCAGCGGCAGGATCATGTTGCGGGTGCCGAAGCGAGGGTGCACGCCTCCGGTGGTGAAGTCCGTGCCGAGCAGCCCCCCGATGCGCTGGGCGGTGCTGGCAAGTCCATCAGGTCCGGCGGCGAAGCTGACGTGGTCCAGGCGCATACCAAGATTCTCAACATGCGGTCGGGAGCCCTTGACACCGGGGTCGGAATCTCTCGACGTCAAGCCATTCGGAGGTGCGGAATCCGCGGCGGCGACGCCAGCCCGGTCAGCGCGGGTCGGCCGGATGCAGGGCGAGCGCCGATCGCGAGCGCACGTGCGCCTCGCAGTGGTGCACCAGCTCGACGTACGCCTCGCGTCCCATCAGCTCCACCAGCTCCGCCTCGTGGGTGACGAACACGGGCTCGAGCGCGACGTGCGCCTCGGTGTTGCCGGAGCAGTACCAGTCGAGGTCGTGCCCTCCCGGCCCCCACCCGCGGCGGTCGTACTCGCCGATCGAGACCTCGGTGTAGGACGTGCCGTCCTGCCGCTCGACGGGGCGGTACTGCCGGCGGATCGGCAGCTGCCAGCACACGTCGGGCTTGGTCTCGAGGGGGTTGCGGCCCTGGCGCAGCGCGAGGCCGTGGAGCGCGCAGCCGGCCCCGACGTGGCCGGAGTCGTTGGTGAAGTCGGTGCGGTTGTGGAACACGCACGCCTGCTGGCCGTCGACCTCGACGGCCAGCGTCTTGCGCTCGCCGTCGTCGTCGGTCTCGATCCAGTCCGACTTCTTGGCCTTGCGGCCCGGGTGCAGCTGCCAGTCGTCCGGCGTGAGCTGGTCGACGAAGCCGGCGACCCGCTTCTCGTCGTCCTTGTCGGCGAAGTGAGCGCCGAGCGTGCAGCAGCCGACGTCGGGCGCATCGGCGTAGATGCCCTGGCAGCCCTGGCCGAAGATGCACATGTAGGCCGACGTCAGCCAGGTGAGGTCGCAGCGGAACACCTGGTCCCCGTCGGCCGGGTCGACGAACTCGACGTACGCGCGGGGAAAGACGAGGTCGACTTCGGGCACCTGCAGAGCCTAGTAGTTTGGGTGTCATGCGCCTGGGCGTCCTCGACATCGGCTCCAACACCGGCCACCTGCTGGTGGTGGATGCGCACGGTGGAGCCGCCCCGCTGCCGGCCTCCTCGCACAAGCAGCCGCTGCGGCTGGCCGAGCACCTCGACGACGACGGCGCCGTCACCAAGAAGGGCATCAAGGCCCTCACCGACTTCTGCGCCTCCGCGACCGAGATCGCCGAGGACAAGGGCTGCGAGGAGATGCTCGGCTTCGCGACCTCCGCGGTCCGCGACGCCGTCAACTCCCACGACGTGCTCGAGCACGTCGAGAAGCACAGCGGCGTCAGGTTGGAGGTCCTCTCCGGCGAGGACGAGGCGCGCCTCACCTTCCTGGCCGTACGCCGCTGGTTCGGCTGGTCGGCCGGCCGGCTCGCGGTCTTCGACATCGGTGGCGGGTCGCTGGAGATCGCCGGTGGCACCGACGAGAACCCGGACGTCGCCTGGTCCCTGCCGCTGGGTGCGGCGCGGATGGCGCGGGCGTGGTTCGCGGGCGGCCGCCCCAGCGAGGACGACGTACGCGACCTCCGCAAGCAGGTGCGCGCCGAGATCGCCCGCGACGCCGGCCACCTGCTGCGTCCCGGCGTGCCCGACCGCGCGGCCGCGACGTCGAAGACCTTCCGCTCGCTGGCGCGCATCTGCGGAGCGGCGCCCAGTGGCGACGGCCCGCTCGTGCCGCGGGTGCTGGAGCTGTCGACCCTGTCGGAGTGGATCCCCAAGCTGATGGACATGTCGCCCGACGAGCTCGCCGACCTGCCGGGTGTCTCGCCGAGCCGGACGCACCAGATCGTGCCGGGCGCGCTCGTCGCCGAGGCCTGCATGGACATCTTCGACCTCACGGAGCTCGAGATCTGCCCGTGGGCGCTGCGCGAGGGCGTCATCCTCGAGCGCCTCGACCAGATCTCGGTCGTGACGAGGTCGCGCTGATCCCATGAGCGCCACCAACGGCCCGCTGATCGGCCTCTCCACCGCCTCGGTCTACCCCGAGTCGACGGCGCACGCCTTCGGGTGGGCGGCGTCGCTCGGCTACGACGCGGTCGAGGTGATGGTCGGCATCGACGCGCTGAGCCAGCAGGTCGACGCGGTCAAGAAGCTCAGCGACCACCACCAGGTGCCGATCTGTGCGATCCACGCGCCGTGCCTGCTCTTCACGCAGCGGGTCTGGGGCACCGACCCGTGGGGCAAGCTCGAGCGGTCGGCGGAGATGGCCGAGGCGGTCGGCGCCGACGTGGTCGTCGTCCATCCCCCGTTCCGGTGGCAGAAGGACTACGCCGCCGGCTTCGTCGAGGGCATCGCGTCGCTGGAGGCGCGCACCGGCATCGCCTTCGCGGTCGAGAACATGTACCCGTGGCGGGCCTCGTCGCGTCGCGGCATGGAGATGTACCTGCCCGGCTGGGACCCCAGCGAGGAGCCGTACGCCAACACGACCATCGACCTGTCGCACGCCGCGATCGCGAAGAGCGACGTCGTCGAGATGGCCGAGCGGATGGGCGACTCGCTGCGCCACATCCACCTGACCGACGGGTCCGGCTCGGCGAAGGACGAGCACCTGGTGCCGGGGCGCGGCGTGATGCACGCCGAGGAGTTCCTGAAGCACCTCACGCGCACCGGCTTCGCCGGCCACGTCGTGCTGGAGATCAACACCCGGCGCTGCGCCAACCGCGAGGAGCGCGAGGCCGACCTGGCCGAGTCGCTGGAGTTCGCCCGGATGCACCTCGGCGTCACGACCCCATGACGGTCTCCCGGGGGCGACGACCCGGCGCTCCCGACACCCGGGCCGAGGTGCTCGCTGCCGCGCGGACGTCCTTCGCGGAGAAGGGCTTCCGGGGCACGACCATCCGCGCCGTCGCCTCCGCCGCCGGCGTCGACCCCGCCCTCGTGCACCACTACTTCGGCACCAAGGACGACCTCTTCGTCGCCGCGCTGCAGATCCCGGTCGACCCGCGCGAGGTGCTGGCGCCGGTCGTGGCCGCCGGGCCGGACGGCGCCGGCGAGCGCCTGCTGCGGACCTTGCTCTCGGTCTGGGACGACCCCGAGCTCCAGCCCGGGCTGGTCGCGCTCGCCCGCTCGATCGTGTCGGACAACAACGCGAGCCTGGTGCGCGACGGCTTCATCCCGGTGGTGGTCGGACCGGTGCTCGCGAGCCTCGTCCGCGACCGTCCCGAGGTGCGGATCCCGCTCGTGGCCAGCCAGATCATCGGCCTGATCGTCACCCGCTACGTCGTCGCCCTCCCGCCGCTCGCGCTCATGCCGAGCGAGGACGTGGTCGCCCGCGTCGGCCCGACGCTCCAGCGGTACCTGACCGGGGACCTGCCGTAGGTCGTCGTACGCCGCCTGCCCTTCCGAGCGGTGGTCCACCCACATTCGGCGCCAGTCGAACGTGGGTGTGCCACCGCTGACCGGCGTGTCTCACGTGGGCACGCCCACGGGCGGTGGCCCAGCCACCTTGGGCTGCCGGGAAATGTGGCTGGACCACCGCTCGGCACGGGTTGACGGCGGCGCCACCCCGCGAGCACAATTCAACACATGATGAAAAACGTCGTGGAGGTCCGCGACCTCGTCGTCGTACGCGGTGCGCGGGAGGTGCTGCCCGGCATCTCGCTGGACGTCCCCTCGGGCGTCACCGGGCTGCTCGGGCCGAGCGGGTGCGGCAAGACCACGCTGATGCGCTGCCTCGTCGGGGCCCAGCAGGTGAGGTCGGGCACCGTCGAGGTGCTGGGGGAGCCGGCCGGGAGCGCGCCGCTGCGGACGCGCATCGGCTACGTCACCCAGGCCGCGAGCGTGTACGACGACCTCACGGTGGTGGAGAACCTGAGGTTCTTCGCCCGCGTGCTCGGCGTCGACCCCGCCACGGTCGACGAGGCGATCGGAGCGGTCGACCTGGCGAGCCACCGCGACCAGGTGGTCTCCCGGCTCTCCGGCGGCCAGCGCAGCCGGGTCAGCCTCGCCGTCGCACTGCTCGGCAAGCCCGACCTGCTGGTGCTCGACGAGCCGACCGTCGGCCTCGACCCGGTGCTGCGTCGCGACCTCTGGGAGCTGTTCCACCGGATCGCCGACGCCGGCGCGGCCGTCCTCGTGTCCAGCCACGTCATGGACGAGGCCGAGCGGTGCCACCGGCTGCTGCTCATGCGGGAGGGCCGGATCATCGCCGACGGGTCGCCCGACGAGATCCGCGAGCGCACCGGTGCCGCCGACATCGAGCAGGCCTTCCTCCACCTCGTGGAGGCGACGCAGTGAGCGCCCGGATCACCCTCGCCGTCGCCGGCCGCGTGCTGACGCAGGTCCGCCGCGACCACCGCACCCTGGCGATGCTGCTGGTCGTCCCGTGCGTCCTGATCAGCCTGCTGTGGTGGATGTTCGACGACCTCCCCGGCGACCTGTTCGACCGCTTCGGCCCCGGCCTGCTGGCGATGTTCCCCTTCATCGTGATGTTCCTCGTCACGAGCGTGACGACCCTGCGCGAGCGCGGCAGCGGCACCCTCGAGCGGCTGCTGACGATGCCGATGGGCAGGCTCGACTTCCTCGTCGGCTACGCCCTCGCCTTCGGCCTGCTCGCCGCCGTGCAGGCGGCGCTCGCCGTCGGCGTGAGCGTCGGGCTGCTCGGCCTCGACGTCAACGGACCGGTCTGGCTGCTCGGCGTCGTCGCGGTCGTCGACGCCGTCCTCGGCACCGCCCTCGGCCTGCTGGTCAGCGCCTTCGCCACGACGGAGTTCCAGGCGGTGCAGTTCATGCCGGCGTTCGTGCTCCCGCAGATCCTGCTGTGCGGGCTCTTCGTGCCGCGCGACGCGATGCCGGGCGTGCTGGAGGCGATCAGCAACGTCCTGCCGCTGTCGTACGCCGTCGACGCGATGCAGGAGCTCGTCGGGAGCGCCGACCAGGGCGAGGTCTGGCGCGACGTCCTGGTCGTGGCGGTCTTCGCGCTCGCCGCCCTGGGGCTGGGCGCCGCCACGCTGCGCCGACGTACTCCCTGACCCACCGGTGTGTGTGGGTGGCGACCGGGGACCGGCGTAGCCTTCGGGTCATGTCGTTGCTCCGCCAGCCGATCCTCCTCCTCGCCCGCAGCCAGGGCGTCAAGAAGCTCGTCTCGACGATGCCCGTCTCCAGCGGCATCGTCACCGGCTACGTCCCCGGTGAGCAGACCGCCGATGCGGTCCGCGCGACGCAGGCGCTGGTCGACGACGGGCTCCGGGTGACGCTCGACTACCTCGGCGAGGACACCACCGACGCCGCCCAGGCCGAGGCCACGGTGGCGGCCTACAAGGAGGTCCTCGCCGACCTCACCGCCAAGGGGCTCGCGTCGCAGGCGGAGGTCTCGGTGAAGCTCAGCGCGATCGGCCAGTTCCTCCCCGACAACGGTCACAAGGTCGCCCTCGAGAACGCCCGCGACATCTGCCGCGCCGCCCGCAACGCCGGCACCACGGTCACCCTCGACATGGAGGACCACACCACCACCGACTCGACGCTCTCGATCCTGCGCGAGCTGCGCAAGGACTTCCCGGAGACCGGTGCCGTCCTCCAGGCGATGCTGCACCGCACCGAGGCCGACTGCCGGGCGCTGGCCTACGAGGGCTCGCGCGTGCGGCTCTGCAAGGGCGCCTACATGGAGCCGGAGGACGTCGCCTTCCAGGAGAAGGTCGAGATCGACAAGTCCTACGTCCGCTGCCTCAAGGTGCTGCTCGCCGGCCAGGGCTACCCGATGATCGCCACGCACGACCCGCGGATGGTCCAGATCGCCTCGTCGCTCGCCAGCCGCTTCGGCCGCCGCGCGGGGACCTACGAGTTCCAGATGCTCTACGGCATCCGGCCCGACGAGCAGAAGCGCCTGGCCGCCGCCGGCGAGACGATGCGCGTCTACATCCCCTACGGCACCGAGTGGTACGGCTACCTGATGCGCCGCCTCGCCGAGAAGCCCCAGAACCTCGCGTTCTTCCTGCGGTCACTCGTCTCGAAGAAGTGAGCCCACGCAGTAGATTGCGCCCATGAGCACAGCGATCATCGGCGCGGGCGTGATGGGGGAGACCCTGCTGTCCGGGCTCGTACGCGCCGGGCGCCGCGTCGACCAGCTGATGGTCGGCGAGAAGCGTGCCGAGCGGGCCCGCGAGCTCGAGGAGCGCTACGGCGTCGCCGTCGTCTCCAACCGCGAGGCCGCCGCGAAGGCCGACACCGTCGCGCTGGTGGTCAAGCCGCAGGACATGGGCGACGTGCTCGACGAGATCGCCCCCGAGCTGCGCCCCGGCCAGCTCGTGGTCTCGCTCGCCGCCGGCATCACCACTGCCTTCATCGAGGCGCGCGTGCCGGAGGGCGTCGCCGTCGTGCGGGTCATGCCCAACACCCCGGCGCTCGTCGACGAGGGGATGGCCGCGATCTCGCCCGGCTCCCACTGCGACGAGGCCCACCTCGCCGAGGTCGAGTCGCTGATGGCCTCGACCGGCAAGGTGCTGCGCATCCCCGAGAAGCAGATGGACGCGGTCACCGCGATCTCCGGCTCCGGACCGGCCTACATCTTCTTCGTCGTCGAGTCGATGATCGAGGCGGGCGTCCACCTCGGCCTGCCGCGCGCCACCGCCACCGAGCTCGTCGTGCAGACGCTCGTCGGGTCGGCCACGATGCTGCGCGAGACCGGCACCCACCCCGTCGTCCTGCGCGAGCAGGTGACCTCGCCGGGCGGCACCACCGCGTCCGCACTGCGCGAGCTCGAGGTGCACAAGGTCCGCGCCGCCTTCCTCGCCGCGATGGAGGCTGCGCGCAACCGCTCACGCGAGCTGGCCGAGGGCTCCTGAGCCGACTGCGCTGTCGGTCGCCGGGCGTAGCGTGCCGGGCATGAAGCGCTTCGTGGACGAGGACCTGTCGGGCGCCGAGTTCCGCGAGTGCGACCTCAGCAGCGCCCGCCTGGTCGGCGTGGTCATGCAGGACGCGGTGATCGACGGCCTGGTGACCAACCTCGTGGTCAACGGCGTCGAGGTGACGGCGTACGTCGAGGAGGAGCTGGACCGGCGTCATCCGGTCCGCCTGCTCGTCCGGTCCGACGACCCCGACGACCTGCGCCGCGCCGCGCGGCTGCTGCGCGCGGACTGGGCGGCGACCGTGGCGCGGATGCGCCAGACACCCGGCGTCGAGCACGCCAGCGTCAACGACGAGTGGTCGGCCGTGCAGACCCTGCGCCACCTGGTCTTCGTCCACGACTCGTGGTTCCGGCGCTGCTGCCTCGGCTCCACCGAGGTGTTCACCGCCATGGGGCTCGGGATCGAGGACGTGCCCGACCGTGAGGCGCAGGGCCTCGACCCGTCGGCCGACCCGACCCTCGACGAGGTGGTGGCGGTCCGCGACGAGCAGGCGGCCGAGCTCGAGCACTGGCTGGACTCCGTCACCGCCGAGCAGCTCGCCGCGCCGGCGCCGATCCCCGACGACGACAGGTGGCCGCCCTACGCGCGCGGCCGGTCGGTGGCGCAGTGCCTCCGCACGGTCCTCAACGAGGAGCACGAGCACCACGGGTTCTGCGTGCGCGACCTCGACCTCGCTGGGACGGACGGGGTCGGCGCGCCGCGCGAGGGGTAACGTCCGCCACATGGAGTGCGCCGGACCCACGTCAGTCGTCTTCGACCCGACGCTCACCGACTACAACTTCGGCCCGACGCACCCGATGTCCCCGGTCCGCGTCGACCTGACCATGCGGCTGGCCGAGGAGCTGGGGGTGCTCGACGGCCTCAAGCTCGTCGACGCCCCGATGGCCACGGACGAGCAGATCGCCACCGTGCACGGCCAGGGCCTGATCGACGCGGTCACCCGCTGCGGCACCGAGCCTGGCTACGAGTCGCCCGAGCACGGCCTCGGCACCGACGACGACCCGGTCTTCAAGGACATGCACATCGCGAGCGCGCACGTCGTCGGCGCCAGCCTGGAGGCGTTCCGCCAGGTGTGGAGCGGCGAGTCGCTCCACTCGGTCAACATCGCCGGCGGGCTGCACCACGCCATGCCCGACCGGGCGAGCGGCTTCTGCATCTACAACGACGTCGCGGTGGGCATCAAGCAGCTCCTCGCCGACGGCGCCGAGCGGGTGGCCTACGTCGACATCGACGTGCACCACGGCGACGGGGTCGAGTCGATCTTCTGGGACGACCCGCGGGTGCTGACCATCTCCCTGCACGAGACCGGCCAGATGCTCTTCCCCGGCACCGGCTTCCCGAGCGACACCGGTGGCGAGCGAGGCCGAGGGCTCGGCGGTCAACGTCGCGCTCCCGCCCGGCACCTCCGACGCCGGGTGGCTGCGCGCGTTCCACGCCGTCGTACCCCCTCTGCTCCGCGAGTTCGCCCCCGACGTGCTCGTCACGCAGCACGGGTGCGACTCCCACATGGACGACCCGCTCGCCCACATGATGCTCAGCGTCGACGGCCAGCGCGCGGCCTACCTCGCCCTTCACGAGCTCGCCCACGAGGTCGCCGCCGGCAAGTGGGTCGTCACCGGCGGTGGCGGCTACTCGGTGATCGACGTGGTCCCGCGGTCGTGGGCGCACCTGCTCGCGATCGCCTCGGGGAACCCGATCGAGCCGACCGTGGCGACGCCTCCGGCGTGGCGGGCGTACGTCGAGGAGGTGCTGGGCGCGTCCCCTCCGCACCGGATGACCGACGGGCGCACGCCGGCGTTCCGCGACTGGTCCGCGGGCTACGACCCCGACTCGTGGCTGGACCGGGCGATCCACGCGACCCGCACCGCGGTGTTCCCGCTGCACGGCCTCGACCCGCTGCCCTGAACGTGGGCGCGGGCGGCGCTGGGTAAAGTTTCAAGTAGACACGCCGCGAGTCACACAAGTTTCTTTGGCATTCCTCTTCCCCACGCGTCACGCGACCCCTAATCTCAGTCGGAGCGGCACGCCTGTGACGCCGGTGGGGAAGCCGGCGCCGTCCCGCAAGAAGGATCGGTGCACACCCATGGTTGAGAACACCCCTGGAGACATGTCGGACGCCCGGTTCCTGACCATCGCCGAGGTCGCGTCGAAGATGCGTGTCTCGAAGATGACGGTCTACCGGCTCGTCCACGGCGGCGAGCTGCCCGCGGTCCGCGTCGGCCGCTCGTTCCGGGTGACCGAGGACGACGTCAACGAGTACCTGCGCAAGAGCTTCTACAACGCCGGTTGAGGTCCGCCGGCCCACGGTGCTGAGGCGATTCCACCCCCGACCCCGCTGACAAGTAGGGTGTCGGGGTCCGGCCGACGAGCGTCGGCCGAAAAGGAAGGTCTGATCCACGTGGGTTCTGTCATCAAGAAGCGGCGCAAGCGCATGGCCAAGAAGAAGCACCGCAAGCTCCTCAAGAAGACGCGCGTCCAGCGCCGCAAGCTCGGCAAGTAACACCCTCGACCATGGGACGGGTCGTGCTGGTCACCGGGATCTCCCGGGACATCGGCCGACGCTTCGCGCGCGCCGCGGCCGGCGACCCGTCCATCGATCGAGTCATCGGGGTCGACGTCATCCCTCCGCGGGGTGACATCGGGGACGTCTCGTTCGTCCGCGCCGACATCCGCAACCCCGTCATCGCGAAGGTCCTCGCCAAGGAGGACGTCGACACCGTCGTCCACATGAGCGTGATCGCCACCCCCGGCTCGGCCGGCGGGCGGGGGACGATGAAGGAGCTCAACGTCATCGGCTCCATGCAGCTGCTCGCTGCGTGCCAGAAGTCGACGACGGTGAACCGTCTCGTGGTGAAGTCGACGACCACGGTCTACGGCTCGAGCCCGCGCGACCCGGCGATGTTCACCGAGGACATGGGGCCCAAGCGGCTGCCGTCCTCGGGCTACGCCAAGGACGTCTACGAGATCGAGGGCTACGTCCGCGGCTTCGCCCGCCGTCGCCCCGACGTCGACGTGACGATGGTCCGCGCGGCCAACGTGATCGGTCCCCACGTCTCGAGCCCGCTGACCAACTACTTCCGGCTCCCGGTCATCCCGCGGGTGCTGGGCTTCGACCCGCGCCTGCAGTTCCTCCACGAGGACGACCTGATGCGGGTGCTCACCCACGCGGCCACGCACGCGGTGCCCGGCACCTTCAACGTGGCGGGCGACGGGCTGCTGACCCTCGCCCAGGCCGTACGCCGTCTCGGCACGCCGTCGATCGCGATGCCCCGGTTCGCCGTCGGTCGCCTCGGCGCGACGATGCGCCAGGCCCGCCTGTCGGACTTCTCGCCCGAGCAGCTGGGGTTCCTCACCTACGGTCGGGGTGTGGACACCGCCCGGATGCGCAGCGTGCTCGGCTTCGAGCCGTCGTTCACGACCGCCGCGGCCTTCGCCGACTTCTGCCGCTCGGTGACGCCCGCGACCGAACGCGTGAGGGAAGGAGCGGGTCGTGGCTGAGGAAGCACGCGCAGAGGACGCCGTCGTCATCCCGATCGGCACCGGGGGCCGCCCCGGTCGTGGGTCGGGCAGTGCCCGCCCGTCGTCGGCCGCCCGCAACCTCTCGGCCGCCCGCAAGCCGGCAGCCCGCGAAGAAGTCCACGCCCGCGAAGAAGTCCACCGAAGAAGGCCCGCCCGCGCGCGCCAAGGTGGCCCCCGTCGGCGAACCGCCGCCCGCCGAGCAGCCCGCCGACGGGCGATGCCCCGACGACCGGCATCCCGGTCGGCGACTGGCTCGCCGCCCTGCAGACCGCTGCGCACGAGGTCTTCGGCGACGACTGGGAGCGCCGCGCCGCCGAGCTGATGGCGTTCGCCCGTCGCCGGCTCGAGGGCGACTACGAGGTCGACGACTACGGCTTCGACCGCGAGCTGACCGAGCGGTTCTTCATGGCGGCCCTGCGCCCGATCGCCGAGAAGTGGTTCCGCCTCGAGGTGCGCGGCCTGGAGAACATCCCGGCCGAGGGCGGTGCGCTCGTCGTGTCCAACCACTCCGGCACGGTCCCGCTCGACGGGCTGATGACGATGCTGGCCGTGCACGACAAGGCCCACCGCTCACTGCGCCCGCTCGGCGCGGACCTCGTCTTCAAGATGCCGATCGTCAGCTCGCTGGCCCGCAAGAGCGGTGCCACGCTGGCCTGCGTCGAGGACGCCGAGCGGATGCTCTCGGGCGGCGAGCTCGTCGGCGTGTGGCCCGAGGGCTTCAAGGGCATCGGCAAGCCGTTCAGCGAGCGCTACAAGCTGCAGCGCTTCGGCCGCGGCGGGTTCGTCTCCGCGGCGCTGCGCACCGGAGTGCCGATCATCCCGCTGTCCGTGGTCGGCGCGGAGGAGATCTACCCCCTCGTCGGCAACGTCCCGTCGCTCGCGCGGCTGCTCGGCGTGCCCTACATCCCGATCACGCCGTTCTTCCCGTGGCTCGGCCCGCTGGGCATGGTGCCGCTGCCGTCGAAGTGGATCCTCGAGTTCGGCGAGCCGATCCGCACCGACTCCTACGACGCGGGCGAGGCCGAGGACCCGATGCTGGTCTTCAACGTCACCGACCAGGTGCGCGAGACGATCCAGCACACCCTCTTCGACCTGCTGCGCGAGCGCGACGGCGTCTTCAGCTAGGTCGGAGCGCGGTCAGGGAAGCAGGCCGCCGGTCGCGTTGCCGAGCAGGCCGCCGGTGGCACCGTCGAGGGTGCCGGTGACCTCACCGATCAGTCCGCCGGTCGCGTCGTCGACGGCGCCGGTCAGACCGCCGACCGCTCCACCGGTGACGCCGTTGAGCTGGGTGGTGAGGTTGCTGGTGGTGTCGGTGACGCCCTTGGTGATGTCCTTGACCGGCTTCGTCGGGTCGGCGCCCTTGGTGGGCGTGGGCGTGACCGTCGGCGTGGGCGTGGGCGTCCCGGGCAGCAGCGTGGGCGCGGTCGTCGGCACGACCGACGTCGGGGTGACCGACGGGTCGGGGAGCACCTGCTGCGGGGACTGGAGCGCCTTGGGGATGGTGATGCCGGTGACGTCCTGGCCCGAGACGGGCACGGTCTCGAGCGTGAGCTCGTCGACGTCGAGGCCCTGGACCAGGTCGATCGCCGCGCTGGCGTTGAGGAAGTCGGGCGTCGTGGTGAGGGCGCCGTCGCAGAGACCGCAGGCCGTGCTGATCTCGGTGTCGAGGTCGGTGAGGGTGCGACCGGCGGCGAGCAGCTCGTCGCTCGCGCTGTCCGGCAGCGTGCCCTGGAGGGCGTCGAGGCGGTCCATGCTGGTCGAGGTGAAGGCGCGTGCCACCTGGACGTCCGCGTCGGTCCCGCCGCCGGAGCCGTAGGACGTCAGCAGGCTGCGGACGCCCTCGCCGGACTGCTCGGTGAAGGCGTCGAGGGTGTCGGGGACGAGCTGCTCGGTCCCGCCCGTGCCGGCGGCGAGCTCCTCGAGCTCGGTGAGGCGGGTCTCGGCCTGCGCGAGCAGGGTGCGACCGCGGGCCGCGTCGTCGTCGGCCAGGCGCACCTGGGCGGACTCGATGCCGCGCTTGACGCCGTACAGCGACTCGCCCGGCAGGGAGGTCTGCGCCGCGACTGCCATGGTCGCGGTGGCACCGACGAGGGCGGCACCGCCGAGCAGGGTGGCGAGGCGGCGGTCGCGCGGACGCGTCGTCGACGGCATGGCCAGGCGCTGCGGCGCGGGCGGCTGGCGCACCAGCACGGTGTCGGCCTCGGCCATCAGGCGTTCGCGGAGCGAGCCGACGAACTCGGCCCGCGGTGCGACCTCGGGAAGCGCGCGCAGGTCGGACACGAGCGCGACCAGCTCGGCGTAGCGGGCGGCCTCGCGATCGGTGAGGGGGGCGCCCGGGGTCCGGGTGAGGAGGGCCTCGAACTCGTCGGCACGGCGTCGTGCCGAGAAGGCGGATGTCATCGCGCCCTTCCTGTCTCGCTGCTGGTGGGTCCTCCCACACAGACGAACGAAGCAGATCGGGTGCACGTTACGGGTGTGGCCGACACGAGTGACGTCATCAGTCCCTCAACCCCTCGGGCATCAGCTTCGCGAGGTTGCGTACGCCGCGCAGCTGGAGCTGCTTGACGGCGCCGTCCGAGCGGTTGAGTGCCTTCGCCGTCTCCGCGATCGACATGCCCTGCAGGAACCGCATGATCAGGCACTCGCGCTGCTCGGTCGGCAGCTCGGTGAGGGCGGTGAGGAGCACCTCGTTGGTCAACCCGGCGATGACCTCGTCCTCGGGACCCTCCGTCGCATCGTCGTGCGGCGTCATGTCCTCGGTGGTCATCTCGAGGCGGGTGCGGCCGGCCTTGAAGTGGTCGGTCGTGAGGTTGCGCGCGATGGTCATCAGCCACGCGCCGAAGTCCTTGCCCTGCCACCGGAAGTTGTTCATGCTCCGCAGCGCGCGGAAGAAGGTCTCGGACGTGAGGTCCTCGGCCAGCGCCTGGGAACGCGTGCGGTAGTAGAGGAAGCGGTAGACCGACGCCTGGTAGTGGTCGAAGAGGAGGCCGAACGCCTCCTTGTCGCCCTGGCGGGCGAGCTCGACGAGCGCGATCAGCCGCTCACGCTCGGCCTCGTCGACCTCCGAGGACGCCGCCTGGTCCTCGTCGCCGACGGGAGCGCCCGGCGAGCCGAGCCGACCCCGACCGTCGTCGAGCGGCAGCGAGGCGGAGCCGGGCGAGGTCGTCTCGGCGTAGAGGATGCCGCCGCCCGCGAGGCGTGCCGCCGGCTCCGGCGAGAGGGCAGCCCACACCGCACGCCGAAGCGCGTCGAGGCCGTCCTCGATGGGGTGCATGCGGTCCGTCCCTCCCGGTTGCAGCAGTCTTCACGATAAAGGGCTGCTGCGTCCTTGTGAACCCGTGAGTAACTACGAGTTACAGGTCGCCGGGACGGGTCAGGAACGCTCTCGACCTCGCACGCTGACCCCCGCGGCGACCGCTCCGGACACGGCACCGGCGACCGCGGCAGCCATCAGGCCGGCCCGCGCGGCCTTGCGACCCGTGCGGTAGTCGCGGATCCGCCAGCCGTGGGCCTTGGCGTGGGCGCGCAGCCGCGAGTCGGGATTGACGGCGCAGGCGTCGCCGACCAGCGAGAGCATCGGGAGGTCGTTGAAGGAGTCGGAGTAGGCCGAGCAGCGCGCCAGGTCGAGCCCCTCGCGGGCCGCGATCGCACGAACGGCCTCGGCCTTGGCCGGGCCGTGGAGCAGGTCGCCGACGAGCCGGCCGGTGTAGACGCCGTCGACGTGCTCGGCCACGGTGCCCATCGCGCCGGTCAGGCCGAGCCGTCGGGCGATGATGCTGGCGATCTCGATCGGGGCCGCGGTCACCAGCCAGACCCGCTGTCCCTCGTCGAGGTGCAGCTGGGCGAGCGCCCGGGTGCCGGGCCAGATGCGGTGCGCCATCGCCTCGTCGAAGATCAGCTCGCCGAGCTCCTCGAGCTCGACGGTGGTGTGCCCGGCGATGAACGACAGCGCGGAGGCTCGGGTGTCGGCGATGTGGGTCGGGTCCTCGACGCCGACCACGCGGAAGTAGGCCTGCTTCCACGCGGCCCCGGCGATCTCCCGGGTGGTGAAGAACTTGCGGCGGTGCAGCCCGCGCGCGAGGTGGAAGATGCTGGCGCCCTGCATGACGGTGTTGTCGACGTCGAAGAAGGCCGCGGCACTCGGGTCGCTGGGCAGCATGAGCGCGTTCTCGACCTCGGCGGCGGCCGCGGCGGCCTCGCCCGCGAGGGCCGAGCGCTGCTGCAGGTTGAGCCTGCGCGGTCGCTCCGACGGGGTCACCCGGCGAGCCTAGCGGCGTCCCTCGGCGGCGATGCTGTGGAAGGATCGCGCCATGCCGCGCACCGACGTCTCCGCGTTCGTGGCCGAGGCTGCCGAGGACGTGCCGGAGCGGCAGGCGCTCGTCGAGAGCGGTGGACGGACCCTCACGTGGGCCGGCCTCGAGGACGAGGTGGCCAGGATCGCGACCGGGCTCGGCGCGCACGGGATCCGCGCCGGCCAGCGGGTGATGATCCTCGTCGGCAACCGCATCGAGTTCGTCACCTCCTACCTCGGCGTCCTGCGGGCGCAGGTCGTCGCGGTCCCGGTCAACCCGCGCTCGACCGCCGGCGAGGTCGCCCGGATGATCGCCGACTCCGGCACGCGCCTGGTCGTCGTCGACGACACCGCGCTCGACGTCGTACGCCGTGCGCTGGAGCAGCTCCCCGGGCTGGGCGACGTCGCTGCCCCGACGGTGGTCGTCACCGGCGCCGAGCCCGGGCCGGGCGAGGTCGGCTTCGCTGCCCTGCGCGCGGACGTCGTACGCCCCGTGCCGCCGCTGCCGGACCCGGAGAAGCTGGCTGCCCTCCTCTACACGAGCGGCACCTCGGGCCTGCCCCGCGCCGCGATGCTCAGCCACCGCGCGCTCCTGGCCAACATCGAGCAGGTCGCGTCCGTCGAGCCGCCGATGATGCACGGCGACGACGTCGTCCTCGGCGTGCTCCCGCTCTTCCACGTCTACGGCCTCAACGCGGTCCTCGGCGGCGTGCTGCGCCACCGAGCCCGGCTGCTGCTCGTCGAGCAGTTCGAGCCGCAGGCGGTGCTCGACCTGATCGACGACGAGGCGTGCAGCGTGGTGCCGATCGCGCCGCCCGTCTTCGTCCACTGGCTTCCCGACGAGCACCTGCGCGAGCGGCTGGGCCCGGTGCGGCTGGTGCTGTCCGGCTCGGCGCCGCTGGAGGCGCGGGTGATCGAGGAGTTCACCTCGATCACCGGCATCCCCGTCCACCAGGGCTACGGGCTGACCGAGGCCTCGCCGGTCGTGACCAGCACGCTGTGCAGCCGCGAGCGGCAGGCGGCCTCGGTCGGTGCGGCCCTGCCCGGCATCGAGCTGCGGCTCGTCGACGAGGCCCGGCGCCCGGTGGTCGGCGAGGACCCGGGCGAGATCCAGGTCCGCGGCGCCAACCTCTTCAGCGGCTACTGGCCCGACGGGGCCGACGGCCCGGACGCCGACGGCTGGTACGGCACGGGCGACGTCGGCTTCCTCGACGCCGACGGCGACCTGTTCCTCGTCGACCGGGTCAAGGAGCTCGTCATCGTCAGCGGCTTCAACGTCTACCCGACCGAGGTCGAGGACGTGATCCGCGAGGTCGACGGCGTCGCGGACGCGGCGGTCATCGGGGTGCCCGACGTGGAGACCGGCGAGGCCGTCGTGGCGTACGTCGTCTCCTCCCGCCCGGTGACGCACCTCGAGGAGGCGGTCCGGGCGCACGCGGTCGTGCGGCTGGCGCGCTTCAAGCGGCCGAGCCGCATCGAGGTCGTCGACCAGCTCCCGCTCACGGTCACCGGCAAGGTGCAGAAGGGCCGGCTGCGCGGCATCGAACGACGTCGGCTCGACGGACTCCTGTGACGAATCCCGCCCGCGTCACCTTCTACTCCCGTCAGGGCTGCCACCTCTGCGAGGACGCCCGGCAGGTCGTCGCGCGGGTGTGCGACGAGCTGGGGGAGTCCTTCGACGAGGTCGACGTCGACGCCGACCCCGACCTCGCCGACCGTTTCGGCGACGAGGTGCCGGTGACCTTCGTCGACGGCCGGCAGCACGACTTCTGGCGCGTCGACGAGGCCCGGCTGCGGGCGGCGCTCGGCTGAGCGGATCCGCCTCAGCGGTCGATCATCCGCTGCATGGCCTCGGGGTAGCGCGTCGCCGACGACCTGGACCGATGCCGACGCCTCGTCGAGCTCGGCGAGGTCCTCCGCGGAGAGCTCGACGTCGGCGGAGCCGAGGTTCTCGTCGAGGCGCGCGAGGCTGCGGGTGCCGGGGATCGGCACGATCCACGGCTGCTGCGCGAGCAGCCAGGCGAGCGCGACCTGGCCGACGCTGGCGCCCTTGCGCTCGGCGACCGATCGCACCCGGTCGACCAGGGCGAGGTTGGCGCGGAGCGCCTCCTGCTCGAAGCGCGGCAGGTTGGCCCGGATGTCCCCCTCGGCGAACTCGGTGCCGGCCGTCACCTGCCCGGTGAGGAACCCGCGGCCGAGGGGGCTGAACGGGACGAACCCGATGCCGAGCTCCGCCAGCGCCGGGAGGATCTCGTCCTCGGGCTCGCGCCAGAACAGGGAGTACTCGCTCTGCAGGGCCGTCACGGGCTGGACGGCGTGGGCGCGCCGGCGCCGGGTCCCGAGGGCGGACGCCTGCCCGTCCGTATGACGTGCCGGCGCGGACGGTCGAGGACGCCTTCAACGGCCTCGCGCAAGTCGGCGGGGGTGGCGTCCGGGCAGGTACCCATCGAACGCCGACCCGACTCCGACGACAAGGGGCCGGTCGGCCTACCGCGGGCGGCGGTCACCACACGCCGAGGATGCTGTCGACCCCCGCCACGGGTGGGTCATCTCACATGTGCTAGCCGGCCCTCGTCCCGTTTTGTTCTCCCGTTCACAAACTCCTACAGTGACGGAGTCAGGCGATCCCCGTCCCTGGCTGGAGAGAAGCAAGCTGTGACCGCACGGACCCCCGACTCTGCCCGGGACATTCCCGAGGCAACTGTCGCTCGGCTTCCCGTGTACCTGCGTGCCCTCATCGGCCTCGCCGAGGACGGCACGACCACCTGCTCCAGCGAGGAGCTCGCGGCGTCCGCCGGCGTCAACAGCGCCAAGCTCCGCAAGGACCTCTCCTACCTCGGCAGCTACGGCACCCGCGGCGTCGGCTACGACGTGGAGTACCTCCGCTACCAGATCGCCCGCGAGATCGGCGTGACGCACGACTGGCCCGTGGTCATCGTCGGCATCGGAAATCTCGGCCACGCCCTCGCCAACTACTCCGGCTTCCGCAGCCGCGGCTTCCGGGTCGTCGCGCTGCTCGACGCCGACCCCGACCGGCACGACGAGGTCGTCGCCGGCCTCGACGTCCGGTCCTTCGAGGACCTCGAGTCGATCGTCACCGAGCACGACGTCTCCATCGGCGTGATCGCGACGCCCGCCGTCGCAGCGCAGGCGGTCGCGGACCGGATGGTCGCCGCCGGCGTCACCAGCATCCTCAACTTCGCGCCGAGCGTCCTCGCGGTGCCCGAGGGCGTCGACGTACGCAAGGTCGACCTGTCGATCGAGCTGCAGATCCTCGCGTACCACGAGCAGCGCAAGTCGGTGGGCACCGGAGCAGAGGGGGTCTCGTGAGCGTCCTGGTCGTGGGCATCTCCCACAAGTCCGCCCCGGTCGAGCTGCTCGAGCGGCTCGCCCTCGACCCCGACGGCGCGGTCAAGCTGATCGAGGACGTCATCGCCGGCGAGCACGTCACCGAGGCCACCGCGATCGTCACCTGCAACCGCCTCGAGGTCTACGCCGAGGTCGACCGCTTCCACGGCAGCGTCGAGGACCTCTCCGGCCTCCTCGTCGCGCGGGCCGAGCAGTCCACCGAGGCGCTGCTGCCGCACCTCTACGTCCACTACGACGAGGGCGCGGTCTCCCACCTCTTCCAGGTCGCGGCCGGGCTCGACTCGATGGTCGTCGGCGAGGGCCAGATCCTCGGCCAGACCCGGGACGCACTGCGCGTCGGCCAGGAGCACGGCACCGTCGGACCGGCCCTCAACACCCTCTTCCAGCAGGCGCTGCGCGTCGGCAAGCGGGCCCACGCCGAGACCGACATCGACCGGGCGGCCCCGTCGCTCGTCACCGCGGCGCTCGAGCGCAGCAGCGTCCCCGTCGCAGGTGCTCGCGCGCTCGTGATCGGCGCCGGTGCGATGGCGTCGCTCGCCGCCGCCCACCTCTCGCGCGGCGGCGCGTCCGCCATCACCGTGCTCAACCGCACCGCTGCCAGCGCCGAGCGGCTCGCCGAGGAGTACGGCGCCACCTCGGCGCCGCTGTCGGCGCTCGCCGACGAGCTGCCGCTGGCCGACATCGTCGTCTCGTGCACCGGCGCCCCCGAGCCGCTGGTGCGCCTCGGCGACGTGGTCACCGCCCGCGGCGGCAGCGACCGGCCGCTGACGGTCATCGACCTCGCGCTTCCCCACGACGTGGACCCGTCCGTGGCCGACCTGCCCGGTGTCGACCTGATCAGCCTGGCCGGCCTCGCCGACGAGCTCCGCGGCCTCGAGGCCGCGGCGGGCGTGGACGACGTACGCGCCATCGTCGCGCAGGAGATCGCCGCCTTCCTGGCCGTACGCCGCCAGGCGAGCGTCACCCCCACCGTCGTGGCCCTCCGGTCGATGGCGACCTCCGTCGTCGACGCCGAGATGGCACGGCTCGGCACCCGGCTGCCGGACCTCGACGACGCCACCCGCGCCGAGGTGCTCCAGACCGTCCGACGGGTCGCCGACAAGCTGCTCCACGAGCCGACCGTCCGGGTCAAGGAGCTCGCCGACGCCGAGCCCGCCGTGTCCTACACCGCCGCGCTGGCCGAGCTGTTCCGCCTCGACCCCGAGGCCGTGGACGCCATCTCGCGAGCGGAGGGCAAGCAGCCATGACAGCCCCGCTCCGCCTCGGCACCCGCGCCTCCGCCCTGGCCACCACCCAGTCCGGCCTCGTCGCCGACCTGATCCGCGAGCACCTCGGCCGCGAGGTCGAGCTCGTCGAGGTCTCGACCGAGGGCGACCGCAGCGCGGCGCCGCTGGCCACGCTCGGTGGCACCGGCGTCTTCGTCAGCGCGCTGCGCGACGCCCTGCTCGCCGGCTCGGTCGACGTCGCCGTCCACTCGCTCAAGGACCTCCCCACGACCCCCGCCGAGGGGATCGCGCTCGCCGCGGTGCCGCAGCGCGAGGACCCCCGCGACGCGGTCGTCGCCCGCGACGGCCTCACCCTCGGCGAGCTGCCCGTCGGCAGCCGCCTCGGCACGGGCTCCCCGCGCCGGGTGAGCCAGCTCGAGGCGCTCGGCCTCGGTCTCGAGATCGAGGGCATCCGCGGCAACGTCGACACCCGGATCCGCAAGGTCCGCGACGGGTCCTACGACGCCGTCGTCCTGGCCCGCGCCGGACTGGCCCGCCTCGGCCGCCTCGACGAGATCACCGAGGTGCTCGACCCCCTCCAGATGCTCCCCGCCCCCGGGCAGGGCGCGCTCGCCGTCGAGTGCCGCTCCGGCGACACCGACCTGGTGGCCGCGCTCGGCCGGCTGGACGACGCCCCCACCCGTGCCGCGGTCACCGCGGAGCGGGCCGTGCTCAACACCCTCGAGGCCGGTTGCTCCGCCCCGCTGGGTGCCCTGGCCGAGGTCGTCGAGGGCGAGGACGGGGAGGAGCTGTGGCTGCGCGCCGTGGCCCTCTCCGAGGACGGTGGCCTGTCCGTACGGATGAGCGCCACCGGCCCGGTCACCGAGGCCGAACAGCTCGGCAGACGACTCGCGAGCGACATGCTCGACGACGGAGCAGCAGACCTGATGCACGCACCACCAGTGAGGAACACACACGCATGACGCGAGTACAGACCCCGCAGGCCACCGGCACCGAACAGGGCAAGGCGGCCACCCCCGGCTGGGTGTCGTTCGTCGGCAGCGGACCCGGAGACCCGGGCCTGCTGACGGTGCGTGCCGTGGAGCTGATCCAGAGCGCCGAGGTGGTCGTCACCGAGGCGCCCGAGCACGCCGACCTGGTCCGCTCGGTCCTCGGCCTGCCCCACGGCGCCGAGGGCGGCCCGGAGATCGTCGACGGCGGCTTCGGCGAGGACGGCCAGCCGCTCACCCACGCGGCCCGCGCCAAGGTCGTCGTACGCCACGGCAAGAAGCAGCGCGTCGTGCGCCTGATGACCGGCGACCCGTTCCTCTACGCCTCCGGCCCCGAGGAGGCGCAGGCCTGCGTCAAGGCCGGCGTCGGCTTCGAGGTCGTCCCGGGCGTCTCCTCCGTGAGCGCGGTCCCGGCCTACGCCGGCATCCCGCTGACGACCAAGCGCCACCGCGAGATGGCCGTCGTCACCTGCGGCGAGAAGGTCGACTGGACCTCCTACGCCGACGACCGCACGCTCGTCCTGCTCTCCGGGGTCGGCAGCATCGGCGAGACCGCCGCCGCGCTGATCGAGGCCGGACGCTCGCCCGAGACGCCCGTCGCGGTGACCCGCGTCGGCACGACGACCGAGCAGCAGACGCTCGTCTCCACCCTCTCCGCGGTCGCCGCCGACGTCCGCTCGGCGCGGATCGCGCCGCCGGCGATCATCGTCATCGGCGACGTCGTCGACCTGCGCCAGACGCTGTCGTGGTTCGAGACCAAGCCGCTCTTCGGCTGGCGCGCGCTGGTGCCCCGCACCAAGGAGCAGGCCGGCTCGCTGTCGCGTCGCCTGCGGGAGTACGGCGCCGTGCCCGAGGAGGTGCCGACCATCTCGGTCGAGCCGCCGCGCAACCCGCTCCAGATGGACAAGGCCGTCCGCGGTCTCGTCGAGGGCCGCTACGAGTGGATCGCCTTCACCTCGGTCAACGCGGTCAAGGCCGTGCGCGAGAAGTTCGAGGACTACGGCCTCGACGCCCGTGCGTTCTCCGGCCTCAAGATCGCTGCCGTCGGTGAGAAGACCGCCCAGGCGATCGCCGACTGGGGCCTGCGCGCCGACCTGGTGCCGTCCGGTGAGCAGTCCGCCGCCGGGCTGCTCGAGGACTGGCCGCCCTACGACGACGTGCTCGACCCGATCAACCGGGTCTTCCTCCCGCGCGCCGACATCGCGACCGAGAACCTCGTCGCCGGCCTGATCGACCTCGGCTGGGAGTGCGACGACGTGACGGCCTACCGCACCGTGCGCGCGACCCCGCCGCCGGCGCCGGTCCGCGACGCGATCAAGACCGGCAAGTTCGACGCCGTCGTCTTCACGTCGTCCTCGACCGTGCGCAACCTCGTCGGGATCGCCGGCAAGCCGCACCCGTCGACGATCATCGCCGTCATCGGGCCGGCCACGGCCAAGACTGCTGAGGAGCACGGCCTGCGGGTCGATGTCCTCGCGCCGTCGCCCGACGTCGAGGTCCTCGTGGACGCGCTCGCCGACTTCGGTGCCTCGCGCCGCCTCGCGATGCTGGAGGCGGGCGAGCCCGTCACCCGGCCGAGCGAGCGCACCGCCTCGGGTCGTCGGAAGGCACGCGCGAAGTGACCGAGGAGCACCGCCAGATCCAGCCTCCGCTCGTCCGGCCCCGCCGGCTGCGGCGCACACCTGCGCTGCGCCGGATGGTGGCCGAGACGTCGGTGCAGCCGAGCTCGCTGGTGCTCCCCGTGTTCGTCCGCGAGAACGCGACCGAGCCCCGCCCGATCGCGTCGATGCCGGGCGTCGTCCAGCACTCCCGCGACTCGCTCCGGGCCGCGGTCGCCGAGGCGGCCGAGCTCGGCCTCGGCGGCGTGATGCTCTTCGGCATCCCGGAGACCAAGGACGCCACCGGCTCCGGCGGCATCGACCCCGCCGGCGTGCTCAACCTCGCGATCACCGACGTGGTCGCCGAGGTCGGCGACCAGCTCACGGTGATGTCGGACCTCTGCCTCGACGAGTTCACCGACCACGGCCACTGCGGACTGCTCACGCCCGACGGTGACGTCGACAACGACCTCACGCTGGCGGCGTACGCCGACATGGCGCTCGCGCAGGCCGCAGCCGGCGTCGACATGGTCGGCCCCAGCGGGATGATGGACGGCCAGGTCGGCGTGGTGCGCGACGCGCTCGACGCGGCCGGCCACCACCACGTCTCGATCCTCGCCTACTCCGCGAAGTACGCCTCCGCGTTCTTCGGGCCGTTCCGCGAGGCCGTCGACTCGTCCCTCGTGGGCGACCGCAAGACCTACCAGCAGGACCCCGCCAACGCCGTCGAGGGCGTGCGCGAGGTGCTGCTCGACGTCGAGCAGGGCGCCGACATCGTGATGGTGAAGCCCGCCCTGGCCTACCTCGACGTGATCCGCCGCGTGCGCGACGCCGTCGACATCCCGGTCGCCGCCTACAACATCTCCGGCGAGTACTCCATGGTCGAGGCCGCCGCCGCGAACGGCTGGATCGACCGCGAGGCCGCCATCCTGGAGACCCTCACCTCGATCCGCCGCGCCGGCGCCGACGTGATCCTCACCTACTGGGCCGCCGAGGCCGCGAGGCTCGTCCGCCGCTGAGCCGGCTCACCTGCCGCCCGAGCGGTGGTGGAGCCACATTGCCGAGCTGCGGAATGTGGCTGGACCACCGCTCGCCTGCGTGTCGTCGTACGACGCGCCCGTGGGCGGTGACGGAGCCACAGTCGGGCGCCGCGGAATGTGGCTGGACCACCGCTCAGCGGCGGCGAGGGCTCAGGGGTTGAGGAGCTTCGCCGTGACGCAGTCGGTGGCAGGGCGTTGGGCTCGGATGAGGCGGGTGTGTCGACGAGAGTCCCTCCAGCGAGCGCACTGAGCGGTCAGCCGATCGGCAGGGTGAGCGATCGCCTGAGATCGTGGCCGTCGGGAGCGGGGGCAGCGTCGTCGGGATCGGCATCGTCGGCGTCTGGGTGGACGTCGGGACGACGGTCGTCGGCGTCTTGGTCGGCGTCTGCGTCGGGGTCTGCGTAGGCGTCTGGGTCGGGGTCTGCGTCGGCGTCTGGGTGGGCGTCTGGGTCGGCGTCTGCGTGGGCGACTTGGTCGGCTTCACGGTCGGCGTCGAGGTGCCCGTCGCCGCCGGTCGCGCCACCCTTGCCGCCGCCCTTGCCCCCGCCGGTGCCCTTCGTCTCGGGGGTGATCACGCCCGAGGTGAGGACCGAGGTCGGGACCGCGCTGAAGTCGCCGTCCATGTAGGACTGCATGATCGACAGCACCAGGTCGACGTAGTCGTTGGAGTGGTTGTAGCGGTAGACCGAGGCGCGCTGGCCCTTCTCCTCGGACAGGTCGTCGTCGCCCGAGCAGAGGTAGACGGCGGTCGCGAGGGCCGCGTCGTCGATGTCCTGCGGGTTGCGGGTGCCGTCGCTGTCGCCGTCCACGCCGACGACCGACCAGGTCGAGGGGATGAACTGCATCGGGCCGACCGCACGGTCCCACCTGGTGTCGTCGTCGTACTGCCCGGCGTCGGTGTCGGCGATGCTCTGGGTGTTGTTCTTGCCGTTGAGAGGGATGCCGTAGATGCCGGGGCGGGCCACGCCCTGGTCGTCGAGGGTGTTGCCGCCGTAGCGGCCGTGGTCGGACTCCACGCGACCGATCGCCGCGATGAGCTCCCACGGGAGCGCGCAGCCGCGGTCGGCCTTGTTGATGACCGCCTCGGCACGCTGGTAGGCCGAGAGCGCGGCCTGCGGGATGCTGCTGGCCGAGCCGGGGGTGAGCGCAGCGGCACGGGTGACCGCGTCACCGACGCTGGCCGGCGCCTGGATCGCGGAGGCGGGGAGGACGGTGCCGTCGGGGAGCGTGCCGGGACCGTC
>CAWCGM010000009.1:0-57189 GCA_963795095.1 uncultured Actinomycetota bacterium
GGTCAGGCGGAGGCCGTGACGGGGTCCTGGGCCGGAGCCACGGTCTCGGTCTCGGTCGTCGCGTCCTCGCGCCAGGCCGTGCGCCCGCGCGGGGCGTCGTACGTCGCCAGGTCGAGGATGCCCTCGCGCTTGGCCACGATGGTCGGGACGAGCGCCTGGCCGGCGACGTTGACCGCGGTGCGGCCCATGTCGAGGATCGGGTCGATCGCCAGCAGCAGGCCGACGCCCTCGAGGGGCAGGCCGAGCGTCGACAGCGTGAGCGTCAGCATGACGGTCGCGCCGGTGACGCCGGCGGTGGCGGCCGAGCCGATCACGGAGACGAACGCGATCAGGACGTAGTCGGTGATCGACAGGTCGAGGCCGAAGAACTGCGCGACGAAGATCGCCGAGATCGCCGGGTAGATCGAGGCGCAGCCGTCCATCTTGGTGGTCGCGCCGAGCGGCACCGCGAAGGAGGCGTAGGACCGGGGCACGCCGAGGTTGCGCTCGGTGACCGACTCGGTGACGGGCATCGTGCCGACCGACGAGCGGGACACGAAGGCCAGCGAGATCGCGGGCCAGGCGCCGGAGAAGAACTGCTTGACCGACAGCCCGTTGAGGCGCAGCAGGATCGGGTAGACGCCGAGCAGGACGAGGAGGAGGCCGGCGTAGATGGCGATGGTGAACGTGCCCAGCGAGCTGAGCGCGTCCCAGCCATAGCTGGCGACCGCGTTGCCGAGCAGGCCGATCGTCGCGATCGGGGCGAGCAGGATGATCCACCACAGCACCTTCTGCACGACGGCGAGCGCCGAGCGCACGAAGGCGAGGAACGGGTCGGCGGCCTCGCCGACCTTGAGCGTGGCGATGCCCGTTGCGATGGCGATGACGAGGATCTGCAGCACGTTGAACGAGAAGCCGACGGTGCCGTCGCCGTTGTCGTACCCCTCGAGGCCGAGCATGTTCGCCGGCACGAGACCGGTGAGGAAGTCGAGCCACGACCCGCTCGACGACGGGGCGGACGCGGCGTCGGACGTCACGCTGGTGTGGTCACCGGGCTGCAGCACGAGGCCGAGCACGATGCCGATCGACACCGCGATCAGTGCGGTGATGGCGAACCAGGTGAGCGTCTTCCACGCCAGGCGGGCAGCGCCGGTGACGTCGCGGAGGTTGGCGATCGAGGCGACGATCGCGAGGAAGACCAGGGGAGGTACGACCGCGCGCAGCAGCGTCACGAACGTGCCGCCGACGGTGTCGAGGGTCTCGGTGAGCCAGTTGGGGTCGACCTCGCCGGTGGACGCGTCGACGCCGTCGGCGCCGATGGCGCGGGCGACCAGGCCGAGGGCCACGCCGAGCACCAGGCCGGTCAGGACCTGGACGCCGAACGAGGGGAGCCGGAGGCGGCGGGTGTGCTGCTCCGGCTCAGTAACTGAAGTATTCATACTGAAAAGATAACCTTTCGGAACGGCGCCTCGTCAAAGCGAGGTGCCGGTGACGCACGAGTGGGGCTGGGGTCAGTCGACGGCACGGCGGGGACGACAGAGCGCGCTCCCGGTGCGGAGGAGGTCGACGGCACGACGCTGCGTCAGCAGGTCTCCCACAGTGACGGGGGCGGTCGTGGAGGTGGTCACATAGAGGCGCAACCGACATGCCCGACAAAGGATTCCGTGGTTCGAGTCACACGTCAGGCGTCGCCTGACTACGGTTCGCCCATGACTTCCCGCTCCGGGCTCCGTGTGCTCGCCGCTGTCCTTCCCCTCGCCCTCCTCGTGCCCGCCGCCGCGCACGCCGAGAAGGTGGTCCTGGACGACGCCGTCGGCGACGTCGTGAGCGTCACCGATGACCAGGAGCTCGGCGAGTCCGTGCCGGCGCCGGACTACGCCGGCGTCGACGTGCTTCGTACGACGGTGGCGTTCGGCGCGAACCGGCTGCGGGTGGGCGTGCGGTTCCGTGCCCTGGAGCGAGACCCCTTCCAGATCACGGTGGTCCGAGTGAAGACCCCGGACAGGGCCTTCGACATCTCCGTCGAACGGCTCGGTGGCAAGCCGATCGCCACCATCGGCCGCGGCCCCGAGGACGTCGAGTGCCGAGGCCTCGCAGCCAAGGTCGACCTGGGTGCGGACACCGTCACGGTGTCGCTGCCCGCGTCCTGCCTCGACGACCCGCGGTGGGTGCAGGTCGGGGTCGGAGCGGTCGCCATCGACGGCCGTCGACGGACAGCCCGACGAGGGTGCCGCCTACGGCGACGACGCGATCCGGGTCGGCGAGATCCGCGACCGGATCGCCCTGGGTCCGAAGGTCCGTCGCGGCTGACCGCAGCCCGATCACCGGCGCGACAGCAGCACGATCACCTCGTAGTGGGTGGTGTGCGGGAACATGTCGAGCACCCGCGCCTCGACCGGCCGCAGTGACGGCATCAGCGCGAGGTCGCGCGCCAGCGACTCGGCGTTGCACGACGAGTAGACGACGTGGCGCACGCCCGACGTCTCCAGCCAGCCGGCGAGCTCGGCGCCGATGCCGCGTCGCGGCGGGTTGACGACCACCAGATCGGGGAGGTCGGGGGCGGCGTCCGAGCCCAGGGCGTACGCCGTCGCGTCCCCGGCGACGAACGACGCCGCCACGCCCAGCTCGGCCGCCGTCGCGGTCGCCGCGTCGATCGCGTCGGCCGACACCTCGACGCCGAGGACCTCGCGCCCCGGGCCGGCGAGGTGGAGCGCGAAGCCGCCGACGCCGCAGTAGAGGTCCCAGGTCGTGCGGACGTCCAGCCCCTCGACCCAGGTGCGGGCCTGGTCGTAGAGCGCCTCGGCGACGAAGGTGTTGGTCTGGAAGAAGGACCGCGGTCCGAGCTGCAGCGTCACGCCGGTCGCCAGCCGCATCGGCAGCACCGCCGACTCCGTCAGCACGATCTCGCGGTCGCCCTCGAGCACCGCCTTGTGCTCGGGCTGGACGTTGAGCGTCACCACGCGCAGCCCCGGCACGGCGTCGAGCAACGCCGGCAGCCGGGAGCGGACCCGCGCCTCGAGGGCGGTCGACCGCACCACCAGCCGGAGCAGCAGCTCGCCGTCCGGCGACTCGGTCAGGAGGACGTGCTTGAGCTCGCCGCTGCGCGCCGCGACGTCGTACGGCGTCAGGCCGGTGCTGCTGATCCAGGACGCGATGCGCTCGAGCGCCGTCGTGAGCCCGGGGGAGTGCAGGCCGCAGTCACGCAGGTCGACACCGGCGAGGTCGCGGTCGAGGATCCCCAGCGTCGGGGCCTCGACCGTCCCGCCGACCGCCATCTTGGCCTTGTTGCGGAAGCCCGACTCGACGCCCGCGACCGTCGGCAGCCACACCGGGGAGTCGACGAGCGACCGGGCGTGCTCCTCCTTGTCGGAGAGCTGCCGGGCCCGCGGCACCTCCAGCAGCGTGCAGGAGCGGCAGCGGAACGCGTCGTAGTGGTGGCAGTCCACTACCGGCGCAGCCGGCCCATCCACTCCTCGACGTCGGTCGACGTGCGGGGGAGCGAGGCGGAGAGGTTCCGGTTGCCGTCGGCGGTCACGAGGATGTCGTCCTCGATCCGGATGCCGATGCCGCGCAGCTCCTCGGGGACGAGCAGGTCGTCCTCCTGGAAGTAGAGGCCGGGCTCGACGGTCAGCACCATGCCCTCGGCGAGGTCGCCCTTGGGGTAGATGTCGACCGACGTGCGGCCGCAGTCGTGGACGTCCATGCCGAGCATGTGCGAGGTGCCGTGGAGGGTCCAGCGCGCGTAGACCTTCGACTCCGGGTCGAGCGCCTCCTGCGCCGACACCGGCAGCAGCTTCATGTCCTCGAGGCCGTGGGCGAGCACCGCCATCGCCGCGTTGTGCGCGGCCAGGAACGGGACGCCCGGACGTACGGCGTCGATGCCGGCCTGCTGCGCCGCGAGGACCAGGTCGTAGAGCTCGCGCTGCAGCGGCGTGAAGGTGCCGTCGACGGGCAGCGTGCGGGTGACGTCGGCGGTGTAGAGGTTGCCCCCCTCGACGCCCATGTCGAGCAGCACCAGCTTGCCGGGCTCGATGGCGCCGGTGTTGTCGATCCAGTGCAGCGTCGTCGCGTGCGAGCCGCCGGCGCAGATCGAGTCGTAGCCGATGTCGTTGCCCATCGCCCGCGCGCGACGGAAGAACGTGCCCTCGATCCAGCGCTCACCGAACTCGAGCACCCGGTCCCAGTCGCGCACGGAGTCCTCGAAGCCGAGGGCCGTGATGTCGCAGGCCTCCTGCAGCTCGCCGACCTCCCAGTCGTCCTTGACGAGGCGCAGCTCGTCGGCGACGCGGCCGAGGTCCTCGTCGGTCGTCACGTCGCGGCTCTTGCGGTCGTCGTCGAAGGACGGCAGGTCCTTGACGTGGCGGACCTCGATGCCGAGCGAGTCGGAGATCTCCTGCGCGGACGGGCGACGACCGGCCCACAGCTCGCCGTACTGACGGTCGCGGAAGAACTCGTCGGTGTCGCGCTCGGACCGCGGGCGGGCGTAGAGCACCGACTCGCCGTCGTCGATGACGAGGACGGCGTCGGAGGTCTGGTTGCCGGTGAAGTAGGTGTGGGCCGTGTCGGGCCGGAAGCGGTAGTCGGTGTCGTTGGCGCGCACCTTGTAGGTGCCGGCCGGGAGCACGAGGCGCTCGCCGGGGAACGCGTCGGCGAGCTTCGCGCGGCGCGCGGCGGCGGCGTCCGCGACGGGGTGACGCGGCACGTCCAGGGTGCGGTCGCCCCAGCCCTCGCGCATGAAGGCGGCGTAGGCGGCAGGCACGGCCGGGTCGTGGGACTCGGTCTTCGGCTGGTCGGCAGGGCTGGTGACAGGGTTGTCGGCGGGGTTCTCCGCGGTCGGCTCGCTCACGCGGTCACTCTACGCGGCGACGCGCCGCCCGCGACCGGGCGCCGGGGCCCCCGTAGGGGTGCGGCGAAACCGGTCGGACACGGCTGCTCCGTTAGGGTCGACCCATGCACCGAGGTCGTCGCGACAGTGTCGCGTTCACCGTCGTGGTGGGCATCCTCGTCCTTCTCGGCGGCCTCGCCATGGCCCTCGTCATCGGCCTCTCCGGTGCGCCCGGCTCGCTCGCCATCGCGGCGCTGCTCGCGGCCGTGCCCGTCGGTCCGCTGGTGGGCTGCTTCATGTGGCTCGACCGCTACGAGCCCGAGCCGCGCAACCTGCTCGCCGCGGGCCTGCTCTGGGGTGCGTTCGTCGCGACCGCGGCGGCCCTCGTCTTCCAGGGGCTCGGCCTCGCGGGCGGCGCCAGCGAGCGCGACAGCCTCGCCGTCGTCGCGCCGCTGACGGAGGAGGCCACCAAGGGCGCCTTCCTGCTCCTGCTGCTGTGGTGGCGCCGCGCCGAGCTCGACGGCGTCCTCGACGGCATCGTCTACGCCGGCATGGTCGGCATCGGGTTCGCCTTCACCGAGAACATCCTCTACCTCGCAGCGGCCTACGACGGCACCGACGGCCTCGGCCCCGGCGGCACGACGGCCCTCACCGGCACGTTCATCCTGCGCTGCCTGATCAGCCCGTTCGCGCACCCGCTCTTCACGGTCTTCACCGGCATCGGCGTCGGTCTCGCGATCACCTCGCGGCGCTCCGTCGTACGACTGCTGGCGCCGGTCGTCGGGTTCCTGGTGGCAGCGCTGCTGCACGGGCTGTGGAACGGCTCGACCCTGTCCGGCACCGGCCACTTCTTCCTCGTCTACGGCACGCTGATGCTCCCGGCGCTCGTCGGGGTCGCAGCCTTCGCGATCTACCGGCGCCGCTCCGAGCGGCCGCTCCTCGCCGCGGCCCTGCAGGACGCTGCCGACCGCGGCCTCCTGCCGGCCACCGACATCCCGTGGCTGATCGACCTGCGCGCCCGCCGGCACGCGCGTCGCTGGGCCAAGGCGCAGGGCGGCACCCAGGCCGAGCGCGGCATGCGGGAGTACCAGGCGGCCGCGGTCGAGCTGGGCTACCTGCACCACCGCTACCTCCGTGGCACCGCGCCCGACGACTTCTCCGTCCGGGGCCAGGACCACGTCGAGGAGCTGCGGCGCATCCGCCCCTACATCTCCTTCCCCGGACAGGTGGTCCCGACCCGATGAGCCCGGACCCGACCAACCCAGCGGAGCCGACCGGCTCGGGCCGCCACCTGGCCGAGTCCACGACCGCGATGGTGACCGCCCTCGTGCGGATGCGGAGCGCGCTGCAGGAGACCAGGCTGCCGCTCGAGCTGCCCGGCGCCGACGAGCAGCGGACGTCGCGCGCGGAGATGGTCGACCAGCTCGAGGACTACGTGATCCCGCGCCTGATGACCCTCGACGCCCCGCTCCTCGCGGTGGTCGGCGGCTCGACCGGTGCCGGCAAGTCGACGCTGGTCAACTCCCTCGTCGGCACCCGCGTCACCACCCCGGGCGTGCTGCGCCCGACGACGCGCTCGCCCGTGCTGGTGCACCACCCCGACGACGCGCAGTGGTTCGGCCAGGAGGGCCTGCTGCCCGACCTCGAGCGGGTCACCCGCCAGACCAACGACCCCGCGGCGCTGCAGCTGGTGGCGTCGCCCGCGATGACGCCCGGGCTCGCGATCCTCGACGCGCCCGACATCGACTCCGTCGAGGAGCGCAACCGCGTCCTCGCCTCGCAGCTGCTCGCCGCCGCCGACCTGTGGCTCTTCGTCACGTCCGCGGCGAGGTACGCCGACCAGGTGCCGTGGGACTTCCTCCGCAAGGCGGCCGAGCGCTCGGCCGCCGTCGCCATCGTGCTCGACCGCACGCCCCCCGACGCCGTCGAGACCATCACGACCCACCTCGCGCGGATGCTCGCCAGCCGCGGCCTCAAGGACTCCCCGCTCTTCACCGTCGAGGAGGGCGAGGTCTCGGAGATGGGGCTGCTCAAGTCGTCGGCCGTGATCGAGATCCGGACGTGGCTGCAGGCGCTCGCCAACGACCAGGAGGCGCGCGCGGCCGTCGTGCAGCAGACCCTCGACGGCGCCGTGCGCACGCTGGCACGTCGTACGCACCAGGTGGCGGACGCCGCGACCGAGCAGGCCGACGCCGTACGCCGGCTGCGCGAGGACGCGAACGACGCCTACGACCGGGCCGCCGTCGCGATCGCCGAGGCCTCGGCCGACGGCACGCTGCTGCGTGGCGAGGTGCTGGCGCGCTGGCAGGAGTTCGTCGGCACCGGCGAGCTGCTCAAGTCGCTGGAGACCCGCGTCGGCTGGCTGCGCGACCGGGTGGTCAACGCGGTGAAGGGCAAGCCCCAGCAGGCCGAACGGGTCACCGTCGCGGTCGAGTCCGGCCTCGAGACGCTCATCCTCGAGCACGCCGAGGCGGCCGCCGAGCGCGCCGAGGCGTCGTGGCGCAGCACCGCGGCCGGCCAGATCCTGCTGCGTGACGCGGGCGAGGACCTCGGCCGGGCGTCCCGCGACTTCCGGCGGCGGGCCGAGCGGGTCGTCCGCGACTGGCAGTCCGACGTGCTCGACATGGTGCGCACCGAGGGTGCCGACAAGCGCTCGACCGCGCGCTTCCTCGCCTTCGGCGTCAACGGCCTGTCGGTCGCGCTGATGGTCGTGGTCTTCGCGCACACCGCGGGCGTCACGGGTGCCGAGGCGGGCATCGCCGGCGGGTCAGCCCTCCTCGGCCAGAAGCTCCTCGAGGCCGTCTTCGGCGACCAGGCCGTGCGGTCGCTCGCCGAGCGCGCCAAGCAGCGGCTCGAGGCCTCGGTCAGCGAGCTGCTCGACAGCGAGCGTCGGCGCTACACCGACCTGCTCGACAGCCTCGGCATCGAGCCGGAGGCGCCCGAGCGGCTGCGCAAGACCGCGCGCAAGGTCGACGACCTGCGGTTCGCCGCGACACGGGCACCGCAGGTGCCGGAGTCGGTGTCGGACCCGCGTGACGGTGCACCCTAGGGTTGTTGTGCATCCGCACCGCACCACCGGGACCGTGAGGGAGTCATGACGTCGTTGCTCGAAGGGGCCAAGAAGCTGGTCACCCGGAGCTCTGACGTCGGCGCCCGGGTCGACGGCCTCGAGCGTGCCGCCGCGGGTGCGCGCGGCCGGGTCGACGACGCGATCGTGGACGACGCCGCCGCCGTCGCCGCACGCGCGGCCGGTCGCCTCAAGCTCTCCGCCGACCACACCGTCGTCGCGCTCGCAGGCGCGACCGGGAGCGGCAAGTCCTCCACCTTCAACGCCCTCAGCGGCCTCGAGCTGTCCGCGGTCGGCGTACGCCGTCCCACCACGTCGTGGGCCACCGCCTGCGTGTGGGGCAAGGAGGGCGCCGAGGAGCTCCTCGAGTGGCTCGGCATCCCGGCCCGCCACCAGGTCACCCGCGACTCCATGCTGTCGCAGGCCGACGAGGACGTCGAGATGCGTGGTGTCGTGCTGCTCGACCTGCCCGACCACGACTCGACCGAGGTCTCGCACCACCTCGAGGTCGACCGGCTGGTGCAGCTCGCCGACATGCTCGTGTGGGTGCTCGACCCGCAGAAGTACGCCGACGCCGCGATCCACGAGCGCTTCCTCCGGCCGCTCGCCGGGCACCACGAGGTGATGCTCGTCGTGCTCAACCACATCGACACGGTGCCGGAGAACCGCCGCGCCAGCATGGTCGAGGACGTACGCCGACTGCTCGAGGCCGACGGCCTGGCCGGCGTGCCGGTGCTGCCGATCAGCGCACGCCACGGCTGGGGCGTCGACGAGCTGCGGGCGCTGGTCGCCAAGCGCGTCGCGGAGAAGAAGGTGACCCGGTCGCGGCTCGAGGCCGACGTGCGGGCCGCCGCCGAACGCCTCCAGGAGGCCACCGGCAGCGGGAAGACGCCCAGCCTGTCCAAGGAGCGCGTCGCCGCGCTCGACGACGCCTTCGCCGAGGCTGCGGGTGTGCCGACGGTCGTCAAGGCCGTCGCGGACTCCACGCGGTTGCGCGCCAACCGGGCGACCGGCTGGCCGGTGACCGCCTGGTTCTCCCGGCTCAAGCCCGATCCGCTCAAGCGGCTCCACCTCAACCTCGGCGCGGCCGGCAAGGAGCTGACCGGCGCCTCGCGGACCTCGGTCCCGAAGGCGACCGGCGTGCAGCGGGCCAGGGTCGACACCGAGGTGCGCGCGCTGGCCGACCAGGTCGGCGAGGGGATGGCCCCGTCGTGGGCGCAGGCCGTGCGCGCCGCGTCCGTCTCGCGGCTGCCCGACCTCGGCGACCGGCTCGACACGGCCGTCGCCTCCACCGACCTCGGCGCCGGGAAGATCCCGGTGTGGGCGGGGTTCGTGCGCGTCCTGCAGTACGTCCTCATCATCGCAGCGGTCGTCGGCGCGGGCTGGCTCGCGCTGCTGGCGTTCGGCTCCTACGCCCGGCTGCCCGAGCCGCCGACGCCGGAGGTGGGCAGCTTCCCGCTGCCGACGCTCCTGCTCCTGGGCGGGATCGGCCTGGGTCTCCTGCTCGCGCTCGTGTGCCGGTGGCTGGTGTCCCTGACGGCCCGGTCGCGGGCGCGCAAGGCCGACAAGCGGCTGCGCGACGCGATCTCCGCGGTGTCGCAGGAGATGGTGGTCGCGCCGATCCAGGCCGAGCTGGTGTCCTACGGCGAGGTCCGCGACGGGCTCGCCACAGCCCTGCGCTGAGCTCGCGGGCCGCAATCCGTCCACAGGACCGCGAGATCGGGGCCTGTCCACAGGCTCGCGCCCGGGTCGGTCCCCGGCGTCGGTCGCCCGACCGAGCCTTGAGGTCATCGCGGCGGACCCACCGCCGCCTCCTCGAGGAGACGTTCCCATGTACGACACCCAGATCACCCTCGCCGGCTGGATCGGCGGCGAGGTCACCCTGCGCGAGGTCGCGGAGGGCCGCCACGTCGCGTCCTTCCGGGTCGCCTGCACCCCCACCCGCTACCGCGACGGCGAGTGGGTCAAGGGCACCACGTCCTGGCACACCGTGAAGGCGTGGAACCGGCTGGCGCGCCACGTCGCCGCCTCCCTGCACAGCGGCGACCCGGTGGTCGTCCACGGCCGGCTCGTGGCCGACGTGTGGGAGCGCGACGGCAAGCCGCAGACCTCGTGGGAGGTGGTGGCCACGTCGGTGGGCCACGACCTCGCCCACGGCACGACGACCTTCAGCAAGCCGGAGGTCGTGCAGGTCGCAGCTCCCGAGGAGGCAGTGGAGCCGCAGGCCGCGTAGGCCGGTCGGCGCACGCGAGGCGCGATTGTCGGGGCGGGCGCGCTTCCCCGTAGGCTCGACCGCATGGCTGAGTACGTCTTCACACTGCGCAATGTGCGCAAGGCCCACGGTGACAAGGTCGTCCTCGACAACGTCACCCTCTCGTTCCTCCACGGCGCCAAGATCGGCGTCGTCGGACCCAACGGCACGGGCAAGTCCTCGCTCCTCAAGATCATGGCGCAGCTCGACCACGCCAACAACGGTGACGCGATCCTCGACCCCGACGCGACGGTCGGGATGCTCCAGCAGGAGCCGCCGCTGAGCGAGGGCAAGACCGTCCTGGAGAACGTCGAGGAGGCCGTCGGCGAGATCAAGGGCAAGATGAAGCGCCTCGAAGAGGCCTACATGGAGATGGGCGAGCCCGACGCCGACCAGGACGCGCTCATGGAGGAGACCGGCAACCTCCAGACCGAGCTCGACAACGCCAACGCGTGGGACATCGACAGCCGCCTCGACCAGGCCATGGACGCCCTGCGCTGCCCGCCGCCCGACGTGCTGGTCGACAACCTGTCCGGTGGTGAGCGTCGCCGCGTCGCGCTGTGCAAGCTGCTGCTCCAGCAGCCCGACCTGCTGCTCCTCGACGAGCCCACCAACCACCTCGACGCCGAGTCGGTCCAGTGGCTCGAGGGCCACCTCGCCAGCTACCCCGGCGCCGTCCTGGCCGTGACCCACGACCGCTACTTCCTCGACAACGTCGCGCAGTGGATCCTCGAGCTCGACCGCGGCAAGGCGCACCCCTACGAGGGCAACTACACGACCTACCTCGAGACCAAGCAGAGCCGCCTCAAGATCGAGGGCCAGAAGGACGCCAAGCGCGCCAAGGTCCTCGAGCGCGAGCTCGAGTGGGTCCGCTCCAACGCCAAGGCCCGCCAGACCAAGAGCAAGTCGCGTCTCGCGCGCTACGAGGAGATGGCGGCCGAGGCCGACCGGATGCGCAAGATCGACACCTCCGAGATCAACATCCCGGCCGGTCCGCGCCTCGGCGACATCGTGCTGGAGGCCGACAAGCTCGGGAAGGGCTTCGAGGGCCGCACCCTCATGCACGACGTGTCCTTCAAGCTGCCGCGCGCCGGCATCGTCGGCGTCATCGGCCCCAACGGCGTCGGCAAGACCACGCTCTTCCGGATGATCACGGGGGAGGAGAAGCCCGACACCGGCGACCTCAAGGTCGGCCAGACGGTGAAGATCTCCTACGTCGACCAGAGCCGCGGTGGCATCGACCCCAACAAGAACGTCTGGGAGGTCGTCTCGGACGGGCTCGACTTCATCAAGGTCGCCAACTTCGAGATGAACTCGCGCGCCTACGTCGCCTCGTTCGGCTTCAAGGGCCCCGACCAGCAGAAGAAGGCCGGCGTGCTCTCCGGTGGTGAGCGCAACCGCCTCAACCTCGCGCTCACGCTGAAGATGGGCGGCAACATGCTGCTCCTCGACGAGCCCACCAACGACCTCGACGTCGAGACCCTGTCGTCCCTCGAGGACGCCCTGCTCGACTTCCCCGGCTGCGCCGTGGTCACCTCGCACGACCGGTGGTTCCTCGACCGCGTCGCGACCCACATCCTGGCGTGGGAGGGCGACGCGGAGGACCCGGCGAACTGGTTCTGGTTCGAGGGCAACTACGCGGCCTACGAGGAGAACAAGATCGAGCGCCTCGGCATCGAGGCCGCCCGCCCGCACCGGGTCACGCACCGGCGCCTGACGCGCGACTAGGCACGCCCGGCTGCCTCGTCAGCGGATCTCGGACTCCGGGTGCCGCGTGACGAGGTGGTCGGCGATGCTGTCGAACACCCGGCCGACGGCCGTGAAGTCGTCGTCGGAGACGAGGTCGACCACGTTGCGTCGCACGCTCTCGACGTGGCACGGCGCGGCCTTCACCAGCAGGTCGTAGCCCTGCTCGGTCATCGTCGCCACGACCCCGCGCCCGTCCTCCGGGGTGGTGCCGCGAGTGATGAAGCCGGCAGCCTCCATCCGGGCGACCGTGTGGGTGACCCGGCTGCGCGAGTGCGCCATCGCGTCGGCGAGCTGCGCCATCCGCATCGCCCTGCCGGGCCGCTCGGAGAGCCGCACCAGCACCTCGTACTCGGTGAGCGACATGCCGAACTCGCGGCGCAGGTCGTCGTCGAGCCGTTCCAGCAGCAGCGTCATGCCCATCATCAGGGCACGCCACGAGTGCTGCTGGTCGTCGTCGAGCCAACGGGCTTCCCCGGCCTCCGTCATGGCGGGCAGCCTAGCCGTCAGACGCGCTCGAGGATCATCGCCATGCCCTGACCGCCACCCACGCACATCGTGATCAGACCGGTCGACTTGTCGTGCCAGTCGAGGCTGTTGAGCATCGTGTTCTGGAGCCGGGCGCCGGTCATGCCGAACGGGTGGCCGACCGCGATCGCGCCGCCGTTGACGTTGAGGCGGTCGAGGTCGATGCCGAGGTCCTGGTAGGACGGCACGACCTGGGCCGCGAACGCCTCGTTGATCTCGACGAGGTCGATGTCGCCGATCGACATGCCGGCGTAGCGCAGCGCGTTCTTCGTCGCCTCGACCGGACCGAGGCCCATGATCTCGGGGGAGAGGCCGGACACGCCGGTGGAGACGATCCGGGCGAGCGGGGTGAGGCCGAGCTCGGCGGCCTTGGTGTCGGACATGATCACGACCGCCGCGGCGCCGTCGTTGAGGGCGCAGCAGTTGCCGGCGGTGACCACGCCGTCGGGTCGGAAGACCGGGTCGAGACCGGCGATGGCGTCGTACGTCACTCCGGCGCGCGGTCCGTCGTCCTTGGTCACGACCGTGCCGTCGGGCGTGGTGACCGGGGTGATCTCGCGCTCCCAGAAGCCGTCGGCGATGGCCTTCTCGGCGAGGTTCTGCGAGCGGACGGCGAACTCGTCGAGCTCCGTGCGGTCGAGGCCGCGCAGGCGCGCGACGTTCTCGGCCGTCTGGCCCATCGCGATGTAGATGTCGGGCAGCAGGCCGTCCTCGCGCGGGTCGTGCCAGTCCTGGCCACCCTTCGCGTAGTCGTCCGTGCGGGCGCCGGCGTCCTCGAAGAGCGGGTTGCGGGTGCCGGGGAGGTGGTCGGAGGTGCCCTTGGCGAAGCGCGACACGGTCTCGACGCCGGCCGAGACGAAGATGTCGCCCTCGCCCGCCTTGATCGCGTGGAAGGCCATCCGGGTGGTCTGCACCGACGAGGAGCAGTAGCGGGTGACGGTCGCGCCGGGGACCTCGAGGCCCAGCAGGGTGGTGACGACGCGCGCCATGTTGTTGCCGGACTCGCCGCCGGGCAGGCCGCAGCCGAGGAGGAGGTCCTCGATCGCGGCGGGGTCGAGGCCGGGGATCTTGTCGAGCGCGGCCTGGACGACGAGCGCCGTCAGGTCGTCGGGCCGGAAGTCCTTGAGCGAGCCCTTGTTGGCTCGGCCGATGGGGGAGCGGGCTGCAGAAACGATCACTGCCTCGGGCATGGCGAACTCCGGTTACTCGTGGGTCACTCGGTCACGTGCAGACTAGTCCGCGACCCAGTCGGATCAGGCGGGTGCGGGGCGCGGGCCGAGTCCCGTCAGCAGCTGCTCGACGCTCTCGGTCGACGAAGCGCGTCGCGCCGACGCGCGGGAGCAGGAGCGAGGCGAGCAGCACGCCGTCGAGGGCCGCGATCAGGGTCTCGGCGGACGCGCCGCCGGCTCCTCGGCCGCGCGTCGGCTGCAGCGACGACCTCGTCGCACCATCTCGACCAGGTCGTCGCGCCACCGCCGGAAGCGTTCGGCGAGCGCCGGGTCGCGCGTCGCGGCGACGCGTCAGCTCGAGCCGAGCGGCGAGCAGGTCGGGCTCGTCGAGCCAGCGGGAGAACAGCCGCGAGACCTCGGCCACCGCCGTCCCGTGGTCGCCCGGGCACGAGGCCAGTCGCGCGCCGAGCGCCTCGACGTCGGCGGCGAGCCGGTCGGCGACGAAGTCGCCGAGCGCGCCGATCAGCGACTCGCGCGTGCGGAAGTAGGCCGACGAGCTTCCCTCGGGCAGCCCGGCCTGGCGGTCGACGGCCCGGTGGGTCAGGCCGCGGTTGCCCAGCTGGGCCAGGACGGTCGTCGCGGCCGGCGAGGATCTCGCGTCGGCGCGGCGACAGCTCGCGTCGCTGGACGGTGCTCACGGCTGTCCTTCCGGCGGTCGGCGGTGACGCAGGACACTACCTCGCCGGAGTTGCTCTACAGCTGTAGAAGAGTAGTCTTCTACATACGTAGAAATCCTACGGAGTCTGGAAAGGGACCACACATGCAGATCCTCGACCCCGCCGTCATCATCACCCTCATGGTCGTCGTGGGCATCGCCGCGCTCGCCGCCGTCGTCCTGACCGCGCGTCGGCCCTGCCCGCCGCTCCTCCGGAGCACCCGCAGCGACCGCATCGCTCGCCACGAGTCCATCCCCGCCTACTACGGACGCCTGCACTTCGCCCACTCTGATCGTCCGGGACGCTCCGTCCCGACGATCATCTGCGACGATCGACGGCGTGCGCCATCTCTATCGCTGTCCGCTGAGGTGGGCCGACCTCGACCTCCTGGGCCACGTCAACAACGTCACCTACGTCGACTACCTCCAGGAAGCGCGCGTGGACATGTTCCGCACGCACGCCCCGGACAGCCGCGCCGACGACCTCGCCGAGGGCGTCGTGGTGGTCCGGCACGAGGTCACCTACGTCTCGTCGCTGACCTTCGGCTTCGAGCCGGTCGCGATCGAGTGCTGGGTCACCGAGATCCGGGGCGCGAGCTTCACGATGGCCTACGAGGTCTTCGCCGAGGACGAGTCCGGTGACCGCACGATCTACCTCCGGGCGCGCACCCTGCTGACGCCGTACGTCTTCGCGACCGAGCGCCCGCGCCGTCTCCACCCCGAGGAGAAGGAGTCCCTCTCCCGGCTGCTCGAGCCCGGCGATCCCGTGCGGCCACCCGCCGTGCCCGAGGTGGTCGACGTCCCCGGAGGGCGCTACCCGGTCCACGTCCGCTTCAGCGACGTCGACGTCTACGGCCACGTCAACAACGTGAAGTACTTCGAGTACTTCCAGGAGGCCCGGATCCAGCTCATGGTCGCCCAGGGCCGCGAGCTCGGCGACGGCTACCACCTCGTCGTCGCGCAGACCGACGTCGACTACAAGCGGCCGATCCTGTTCCGACCCGAGCCCTACGACTGCCGGACCTGGGTGTCGCGCATCGGCAGCACGTCGGTCGTCTTCGAGTCCGTGGTCCTCGACGACCTGGCCGGGGGCCAGGTGCTCGCGCGTGCCACCGTCGTCGGTGTCTGCATCGACAACGAGACGGGGCGACCGGCGCCGGTGCCCGAGGCGTTCCGCGAGTTCGCCGCCCGCTGAGCCGCTACTGCAGCGTGTTGACCATGAACTGGGCGGCGTGGGTGACGTAGTCCCAGAACCGCTCGTCCTGCTCGGGCGTCAGCTCCGCCGCGTCGAGCCCGGCCCGGAAGTGCGTCAGCCAGTGCTGGGCGGCGGTCGGCGTGACCTCGAACGGCGCGTGGCGCATCCGGAGCCGCGGGTGCCCCCGCGTGTCGCCGTACGTCGTCGGGCCGCCCCAGTACTGGATGAGGAACAGCGCGAAGCGCTCCTCGGCCGGCCCGAGGTCCGCCTCGGGGTACATCGGGCGGAGCACGTCGTCGGTGGCCACGCCCTCGTAGAAGCGGTGCACGATCGTGCGGATCGTCGCCTCGCCGCCGATCTCGTCGTAGAACGTCGTGGTCATGGTCACGCCTCCTCGGTGGGCTCGGCGGAGGCGGCCGACGGCGCGCTCTCCTGCCACATGACGCGCTGGGCCACGGCGAGGTTGATGCCCTCGTGCTCGAAGCGTGCCTTGACCCGCTCGCGCATCGCCCGGGCGATGCCCCACTGCTCCATGGGTGCGGTCTTGAGGGTGACCCGGACGACGATGCCGTCGACCCCGAGCGACTCCACGCCCCAGACCTCTGGCGGCTCGATGATCAGGCCCTTGAAGTCCTCGTCCTCCCAGAGGTCGTGCGCGACGTCGTCCAGCACGCGCCGGACCTGCGCGAGGTCCTCGGTGTAGCCGACGGTGACGTCGAGCACGGTGCGCGCCCAGTTCTGGCTCATGTTGCCGACGCGGAGGATCTCGCCGTTGCGGACGTACCAGACGGTGCCGTTGACGTCGCGCAGCCGGGTGACGCGCAGGCTCACGGCCTCGACCGTGCCGGAGGCCTCGCCGAGGTCGACCACGTCGCCCACGCCGTACTGGTCCTCGAAGATCATGAAGATGCCGGACAGGAAGTCCTTCACCAGCGCCTGCGACCCGAAGCCGAGCGCGACGCCGATGATGCCGGCGCTGGCGATCAGGGGCGCGATGTCGTAGCCGAGCTCGGCGATGAACATCAGCGTGATGACGGTGAAGACGACGCCGCTGACGATGCTCTTGAGCAGCGTCCCCATCGTGGCCGCACGTTGCACGCGGCGGGTGTAGGTCGCGTCGTCGCGGAGGTTGAGCGCGGCCCCGGCCCTGCTGCCCGAGATCGCGCGGCTGAGGCGGTTGGGCAGCACGCCGACCTCGGCCCGCTTGACGACCCGGTCGATGACGCGGTGGAGCAGCCACCGGGCGATCAGGCCGATGATGATCAGCCCGATGAGGGCGCTCGGCTTGCCGACGACCCAGTCCGTGACGTTGGCGGCCGTGTCGTTGCCGGTCCAGTCGCGGACCAGGTTGCAGAGGTTGCCGTCGGTGCAGGTGGTGAGGGGCGTGCTGAGTGGAATCCTGGGTGGAACGGTCTCGCTCCCGGAGACCTCGGTCACGTTCATGATCGGGGTGATGAGGGGGTGAGGCATGCCCGCCAGTATGGCGATAGCCTGTTTGCCGTGACCACGCGCCTCAGCCCTCCACGCTCGGCCCGTCGAGGTGTCCGCTCCCTCGTCCTGACCAGTGCTCCGGTGCTGGCCCTGCTCGCGGCTCCGGCCCGTGCCGACGTGCCCGAGGGATGGGGTGACCAGACCGAGCACAACAGCCTCGACGCGCTGCACGCGCTCGGGCTCTACCTCGGTGCCCCGCTGCTGCTGTTCGTGCTCATCGCGCTGGCGACGTACCTCCCGGCGATGACGCGCGGCGAGAAGCTGCTGCCCGACCACGCCGGTCGCGGCGACCACGGCCTCCCCGAGGGCCAGTGGATCGGCGGACCCCGCCAGGGCGTCGCCGAGCTGCCGGGACCCGACAGCGACGACTCGCGAGCAGGTGGCGCAAGTGGCAGCTGGTGAGCTGACCGCGGCCGACCGGCTCGCGCTCGACCGCACCATCCGGCTCGCCGAGCAGTCGTGCCGCTTCGAGTTCTCGGTCTACGTCGGACCTGCCGACGCCGACGACACCCGCGCGTGGGCGACCCGGCTGCACAACCGGCTCGTGGTGCCGGCGCGCAGCGTGCTCATCTTCGTCGACACCGCCCGCCGCGCGATCGAGGTCGTCACGGGTGGGGACGTACGCCGTCACCTGAGCGACGCCGAGGTCGAGCTGGCCGTGCTCGCGATGTCGTCCGAGCTCGCCTCCGGCGGCCTGCTCAGCGGGCTGCAGCGGGGGATCTCGATGCTCGCCGAGCACGCGCGGCCGCAGAACACGCTGCACGCCTGACCTCAGGCGTGCAGCGCGGTCGCGTCAGCGAGCGTCGCACTCCTGGGCGTTGAGCGCGCGGGCGATGTCGGCCCGAGCCTCGCCGATGTAGCGCTGGGCCTGCTTGGGCGCGCTGCTCGCGGCGAGCCACTCGTCCAGCCGGGCGAGCGTCGCGGCCGAGCCCAGCGGCTTCGGGAAGGCGTACTCCAGGATCGTCGACGCCTTGTGGAACCCGAGCACGTCGACCAGCGTCTCCGCGGCCGTGAGGAACTTCTCGAGGTAGGGCTCGAGCACGTCCTCCTGGCCGAACCGGAAGATGGAGAACGCGACCTCGCGCGCGGTCTCGTTGGGCGTCGACGGATCGATGATCGCCGCCCAGGCGGCCGCCTTGGCCTCCGGCGTCGGCTGCGCCGCGCGGGCCGCAGCGGCCAGCTCCTGGCCCGAGATGGTCTTGTCGACCTCGAGCTCGGCGTCGATCTCGGCGTCGCCGAAGCGTCCCGACTTCGCGAGCGCGGTGATGAGCGTCCAGCGCATGTCCTGGTCGATGGCGAGGCCCTCCACCGCGAACGACCCGTCGAGCAGGTGGATCAGGTCGTCGAGCGCGGCGTCGTGGTGGGCGGCACCGGCGTACGACCGGGCGAAGGTCAGCTGGTGGTCGCTGCCCGGCTCGGCGGCGAGCAGCAGCTCGCGCAGTCCCGACTCCCACTGCGTGCGGAGGTCGGCGCGGTGGGCCGGGTCGGAGTAGAAGTTCACGGCGAGCGCGGTCGACGACGGGATCCGGGTGACGGCCCAGGCGTCGGTCTCCTGGCCGATGTTGGCGAGCACCAGGTCGGTCCAGTCGCGGGTGCGCATCTCGCCGTCGCGGGTCATGTCCCACGCGGCACCCCACACGAGCGCGCGCGGGAGCGAGTCCTCGAAGGTGGAGAGCGAGGCGATCGCCGTGGCCATCGAGCGCTCGTCGAGGCGGATCTTGGCGTAGGCGTGGTCCTCGTCGTTGAGGAGCAGCAGCGCCGGCTGCTTCACGCCGACGAGCTCGCTGACGTCGGTGCTGGCGCCCTCGACGTCGATCTCGAGGTAGTCGCGGCGCACGAGTGCTCCGTCACCGTTCTCGTCGGACACCGTGTCGTAGAGGCCGATGCCCAGGCGGTGCCGGCGGAGCGTCGGCCAGTCCTCGTGGGCCGTCTGGGTGACGGCGAACGAGCGGTAGGCGCCGTCGTCGTCGAGCTCGAAGGACGGGGCGAGCGTGTTGACGCCGGCCGTCTGGAGCCACTCCTGCGCCCAGCCGTCGAGCTCGCGGCCCGAGGCCTTCTCGAGGGTGGCGAGCAGGTCCTTGAACTCCGGGTTGCCGAACTCCCACTCCTTGAAGTAGGCGCGCAGGCCCTCGAGGAACGGGTCGATGCCGACCCACGCGACGAGCTGCTTGAGCACCGAGGCGCCCTTGGCGTAGGTGATCATGTCGAAGTTGACCTCGACCGCGTGGAGGTCGACGTTGTCGGCCGCGATCGGGTGCGTGGACGGCAGCTGGTCGGCGCGGTAGCCGGTCTGCTTGCGGGCGTTGGCGAAGCCGGTCCAGGCGTCGGTGAACTCGGTCGCGTTGGCCTCGCACCAGTAGCAGGCCCACTCGGCGAACGACTCGTTGAGCCAGAGGTCGTCCCACCACTTCATCGTCACGAGGTCGCCGAACCACATGTGCGCCATCTCGTGGGTGATCACCGAGGCGCGGAACTCGAAGAACGAGCGCGGCTGGCGGCTGCGGGGGAGGTACTCGTCGCGCAGCGTCACGCAGCCGGCGTTCTCCATCGCGCCCGCGTTGTACTCCGGGACGTAGAGCTGGTCGTACTTCCCGAAGGGGTAGGGGTAGTCGAACTGCTCCTCGAACCACGCGAAGCTCTGCTTGGTGAGCTCGACCAGCACCGACGTGTCCAGGTGCTCCTTGAGCGACTGCCGGCAGTAGTGCCCGAGCGGGATCGTGCCGAACTTGCCCTCGTAGGTGTCGAACTCGCCGTGGTACTCACCGGCGACGATCGCGGTGATGTAGGTCGACATCCGCTTCGTCGTCGGGAAGTGCCACACCGACGCACCGTCCGGGCCCTCGACCGGCTCCGGCGTCGCCGCGTTGGACACGACGACCCAGTGCGACGGGGCGGTGACGTTGAAGGTGAAGACCGCCTTGAGGTCCGGCTGCTCGAAGGTGGTGAAGACGCGACGGGCGTCGGGCACCTCGAACTGGCTGTAGAGGTAGACCCGGTCGTCGGCCGGGTCGACGAAGCGGTGGAGGCCCTCGCCGGTGTTGGAGTAGGCGCAGTCGGCGGTGACGACGAGCGTGTTGGTCGCCTCGAGGTCGTCGAGCGCGATGCGGTGGTCGACGTACGCCGTCGCGGGGTCGAGGGTGCGCCCGTTGAGGGTGATCTCGCGGACCGTCGGCGCGACCAGGTCGGCGAAGGTGCTCGACCCGGGCTCGCGGCAGGTGAACTCGAGCGTGGTGACGGAGCCGAAGGTGCCCTGGTCGGGCTGGGTGGCGCTCATCAGGTCCAGGTCGACGGTGTACGACGTGACGTCCAGGAGGGAGGCGCGGGTGGCGGCCTCGTCCCGGGTGAGGTTGGTTCCAGGCATGGGCGCATCCTGCCACCGACCGCGGAATACTCCACGGCCGCACAGCCTTGGAATACGGTATGGCTACTGCTGACTTCTGGTTCGACCCGCTCTGCCCGTTCGCCTGGATCACCTCGCGGTGGATCAAGGAGGTCGAGCAGGTCCGTGAGATCGACGTGCAGTGGCACGTGATGTCGCTGGCGTACCTCAACAAGGACAAGGACATCCCCGACGGCTACCGCGAGATGCTCGCCGGCAAGGAGAAGCCCGTCCGGGTCGCGATCAAGATCGCCGAGGACCACGACAACGCCACGCTCGGCGAGTGGTACACCGCGATCGGCACCCGCCGGCACAACAACGGCGAGGAGCTGGACCGCGACATGGTCGCCGCCTCGCTGGCCGACGTCGGCCTGCCCGCCGACCTGATCGAGGCCTGGGACGACGCGTCGCTCGACGACGCCGTCGCCAAGAGCCACCACGAGGGCATGGACGCCGTCGGTGACGACGTCGGCACCCCGACCATCCACATCAACGGCTCGGCCTTCTTCGGCCCCGTGATGTCGAAGATCCCGCGCGGCGAGGAGGCCGGCGAGGTCTGGGACGGCGCCGTCGCGCTCGCGAAGTTCCCCTACTTCTACGAGCTCAAGCGCTCGCGCACGGGCGACCTCGACTTCTCCTGACTCGCCTGCGTCCCGACCGGCGCGACCCGCGGAAATCGGGTCGCGCCCGGTCACTAGGCTCATCCCCATGACTCGTGTCCTGTCCGCCGTCGCCTGGCCGTACGCCAACGGCCCGCGCCACATCGGCCACGTGGCCGGTTTCGGTGTGCCCTCCGACGTGTTCAGCCGCTACATGCGGATGGCCGGCCACGACGTGCTGATGGTCTCGGGCACCGACGAGCACGGCACGCCGATCCTCGTCACCGCCGACCAGCAGGGCGTGAGCGCGAAGGACCTCGCCGACAAGAACAACGCGGTCATCGTCAACGACCTCGCCGACCTCGGCCTGTCCTACGACCTCTTCACCCGCACCACGACCGGCAACCACTACGGCGTCGTGCAGGAGATGTTCCGCACCGTGCTGGCCAACGGCTACATGGTCGAGCAGACCACGCAGGCGGCGATCAGCCCGTCGACGGGCCGCACGCTGCCCGACCGCTACATCGAGGGCACCTGCCCGATCTGCGGCTACAAGGACGCCCGCGGCGACCAGTGCGACAACTGCGGCAACCAGCTCGACGCCACCGACCTGATCGACCCGCGGTCGAAGATCAACGGCGAGACGCCGCAGTTCGTCGACACCCAGCACTTCCTCCTCGACCTGCCCGCCCTCGCCGACGCGCTGGGGGAGTGGCTCGACGAGCGCGAGTCGAGCGGCACGTGGCGGCCCAACGTCATCAAGTTCAGCCAGAACATCCTCAAGGAGATCCGGCCGCGCGCGATGACGCGCGACATCGACTGGGGCATCCCGGTGCCGGGCTGGGAGGACCAGCCGACCAAGCGGCTCTACGTCTGGTTCGACGCGGTCATCGGCTACCTCTCGGCCTCGATCGAGTGGGCCCGTCGCTCGGGCGACGCCGACGCGTGGCGCGCCTGGTGGAACGACCCCGACGCCCTGTCCTACTACTTCATGGGCAAGGACAACATCGTCTTCCACTCCCAGATCTGGCCGGCCGAGCTGCTGGCCTACAACGGCCAGGGCTCGCGCGGCGGGGAGCCGGGGTCGTACGGCCTGCTCAACCTGCCCACCGAGGTGGTCTCCTCGGAGTACCTCACGATGGGCGACCAGCAGTTCTCCACCTCGCGCGGCCACGTGCTCTACGTCGGCGACTTCCTCGCCCGCTACGGCCCCGACCCGCTGCGCTACTTCATCTGCGCCGCCGGCCCGGAGACCTCCGACGCCGCCTTCACCTGGGCCGACTTCGTCACCCGCAACAACTCCGAGCTCGTCGCGGGCTGGGGCAACCTGGTCAACCGCACGGCCACGATGGTCGCGAAGAGCTTCGGCGAGATCCCGCCCCTCGGCGAGCTCGAGCCGGTCGACGAGGCCGTCCTCGCCGCCGTACGCGGTGGGTTCGAGACCGTCGGCAACCTGCTCGGCCACCACCGGCTGCGCGCCGCGACCGCCGAGGCGATGCGCATCGTCGGCGAGGTGAACAAGTACCTCACCGTCACCGAGCCCTACAAGATGAAGGACGAGTCGCAGCGCGACCGCCTCGCGACCGTGCTCCACGTCGCGGTCCAGTGCGTGAGCGACTGCAACACGCTGCTCGCGCCGTTCCTGCCCCACGCCGCCAACAAGGTGCACCGGGTGCTCGGCGGCGAGGGTGACTTCGTCCCGATGCCGCGCATCGAGCAGGTCGACGAGCTCGACCCCGACAACGGCGCCGGGCTGACGTCGTACCCCGTCATCACCGGCGACTACTCCGGCACCCCGCGCTGGGAGTCGAGGCCGGTCACGGTGGGGGCGACGGTCGAGAAGCCGACGCCCGTCTTCACCAAGCTCGACCCGTCGGTGGTCGACGAGGAGCTGGCGCGCGTCACGGCTGACTAGGCTCTCCGCATGCCTGCCGAGAGCCGTCCACCCGACTGCCGAGATGCACCTGCCGCACTTCGTGGTGAAGCAGAAGCTCACCCTGATGATCAACCGCTACGAGGTGTCGGAGTCCGACGCGGCGGGCAACCCGACCCGCCTGATGGCCCTGGCCGAGCAGAAGCGGATGGCGTTCAAGGAGCAGGTGACCTTCTACTCCGACGCGGGGAAGTCGCGACCGGTCTTCGGCTTCAAGGCCCGCAAGAAGATCGACCTCAACGCCGGCTACGACATCACCGACGAGGGCGGCGCCCAGATCGGCTTCTTCCGCAAGGACTTCGGCGCCTCGCTGCTGCGCTCGACCTTCCACATCGAGGGGCCCGGCTACACGGGCACCGGCCAGGAGCGCAACCAGGTCGTCGGCCTGCTGCGCCGCTTCACCGAGCTCGACTTCATCCCGATCCACTTCGACTTCGTCGACGCCGGGGGCAACCCGCTCTTCTCGGTCGAGCGGAAGATGTCGTTCGGCGACCGCTACCGGGTCTCCGTGCCCGACGAGCGGGTCGACTTCCGGGTCGCGGCGGCCGTCGCGGTCGGCCTCGACGCGCTGATGTCGCGCTGACGCCGTGATGTACCCCGAGGTCCGTGCGGCGGTCGCGGCGGACGACGGCCCTGACCTGACGGCGCCCGGCTTCGACGTCGCGGCGCACCGCGAGGACGTACGCCTGGCCAACCTGCGGCTGCCCCGCGAGGACGTCGCCTCGGTGGCCGACGTCGACGCCGACGGCGTGCCGTGCCGGCTCTTCACGCCCGCCGACGCGCTCCCGGGCCTGGTCGTGCACGCCCACGGCGGCGGCTTCGTCCTCAACGACGTCGACGTCCACGACGGCATCTGCCGGCGGATGGCCAACCGCGGCCGCCGGGCGGTGCTGAGCGTCGACTACCGCCGTCCGCCCGAAGCCCCGTTCCCCGCCGCGCCCGACGACCTCGACACCGTCGTCGGCTGGCTGCGCCGCGAAGGGGCTGGATCCGACCTGGCCGGGCCGTACGCCGCCCACGGCGACTCCGCCGGCGCGAACCTCGCCCTCGTCGCGGCACTCCGCAACCCCGGGTTCTTCTCGGTGGTCGCGCTCGTCTACCCGTTCCTCGACCCCCGCTGCGCCTTCCCCTCGTGGGACGAGGCGCGCGACACGGGCTTCGACCCCGCCGAGGCCCACTGGTACTGGGCGCAGTACGCCCGCAGCGAGGCCGACTTCGACGACCCCGACCTCGCGCCGCTCCTCTCCGACCGGCTGCACACGCTCCCGCCGACCTTCGTGGCGAGCGCGGAGGCCGACCCGCTGCGCGACGAGGGGGAGGAGCTCGCCCGGCTGCTCGCCGAGGCCGGCGTGGAGACCGTCGGCATCCGCTGCCTCGGCCAGACCCACGGCTTCTGGCGGCACGCCCAGTTCACCGCGTCCGAGCCGCTGGTCCGCACGGTGGCGGGGTGGATCGACCAGCACCTCGCCTGACCGTCAGCCCCCTCTGGAACACTTTCCCCATGCGCGTTCACCTGGGCTCCGACCACGCCGGACTCGAGCTGAAGGACCACCTCCTCCACTGGCTGGTCGACCACGGCTACGAGGCCGTCGACCACGGCCCGTTCGTCTACGACGCGGTCGACGACTACCCCGTCTTCTGCCTGCGCGCGGGCGAGGCGGTCGCCGCGGAGCGGGCCGAGGGCCTCGACTCGCTCGGCGTCGTCATCGGCGGCTCGGGCAACGGCGAGCAGATCGCGGCCAACAAGGTGACCGGCATCCGCTGCGCCCTCGCGTGGTCGGAGGAGACGGCCGCCCTCGGCCGCGAGCACAACGACGCCAACGTCGTGTCGGTCGGCGGCCGGATGCACTCGGTGGAGGACATGACCCGCTTCGTCGAGGTCTTCCTCACCACGCCGTTCTCCGGCGAGGAGCGGCACGCCCGACGCATCGGCCAGCTGTCCGTCTACGACGAGACCCGCGAGCTGCCCCCGCTGCCGGAGTCCGCCCTGCGCGGCCCCGACACCCACGGCAGCGGATGCCTGAGGGCCACACCCTCCGCCGGCTCGCCGACGACCTGGCTGCGGCGTTCGCCGGGCGCGCCGTCCGGGTCTCCTCGCCGCAGGGGCGGTTCGCCGCCGAGGCCGCGCAGCTCGACGGCGCGACCGTCGTCGGCGCCGACTCGGCGGGCAAGCACCTCTTCGTCGACCTCGACCACGAGCGCTTCGTCCACGTGCACCTCGGCCTGATCGGCACGTTCGACGTGCACACCGGCGTCGACGAGGTGCCCGCGCCGGTGGGCGCCGTGCGCCTCCGGCTGGTGGCCGGCGGGGACGCCGACCCGCGCGGGACGGCGTACGCCGACCTGCGGGGCGCGATCCTGTGCGACCTGGTCGGTCCTGCCCGGCGCGCCGAGATCCTCGACCGGCTCGGGCCCGACCCGCTGCGCAGCGACGCCGACCCCGACCTGGCCTGGCGACGCATCTCGCGCAGCCCGCGCGCGATCGGCGACCTCCTGATGGACCAGAAGGTGCTGGCCGGCGTCGGCAACGTCTACCGCGCCGAGGTGCTCTTCCGGCACCGCATCCACCCGTTGCGCCCCGGGAACACGCTCCGGGTCGGGCAGTGGCGCGCGATCTGGGCCGACCTGGTCGAGCTCATGGCCGAGGGTGTGCGCACCAACCGCATCGACACGGTGCGACCCGAGCACCTGCCGGAGGCGATGGGCCGCGCACCCCGTCAGGACGACCACGGCGGCGAGGTCTACGTCTACCGACGCACCTCGATGCCGTGCCACGTCTGCGGCTCGACGGTCCGGACCGGTGAGCTCGTCGGACGCAACATCTTCTGGTGTCCGAGATGTCAGCCCACCTTCCGCTCCCGAGCCGTACAGTCTGCGTCCAAGGACGCCGGCGCATCGGGAGGAGCGCAGAGATGAGCCCTGCCCGCGACCGCGCCCCCCGAAGCGCGGGCCAGCGGCTCGAGGACGTGCTCAACCGGGTGCTCCCGCGCGGTTCGCGGATCCTCGTCGCGCTGGTCGTCGCGACGATCGCGATCGGCGTCGTGATCTGGCTCTTCCCCGGCTACGCGCCGCTCACGACCCTGCTGGTCCCGCTCGTGGTGTCCAGCCTCATGCTCGGACCGCGTCAGCTGCCGTGGTTCGTCCTCTTCGTGCTGCTCGTGCTCGCGATCGTCGTGCTGGTCCAGGACATCAACGTCCGCGTCGTGCTGACCGTGGTCATCATCTTCGGGCTCGGCTTCGTGGTGCTGCTCTCGTCGCTGCGCCGCTCGCGCCTCGGCGTCGCAGGCATCCAGGGCGAGCAGATGTTCGTCGACCTCCGCGACCGGATCCTGCGCCAGGGCGGCATCCCCGCCCTCCCCGACGAGTGGTACGCCGCCGCCGAGCTCCGCTCCGCGGGTGGCACGCCCTTCGCCGGCGACTTCGTGGTGACCTCGCGGGTCGGCAACCGCCTCGACGTCGCCGTCGTCGACGTGTCCGGCAAGGGCCAGGCGGCCGGCACCCGCGCGCTGCTGCTGTCGGGTGCCATCGGCGGGCTGCTCAGCGCCCTGCCGCCGCGCGACTTCCTCGCCGGCGCCAACACGTTCCTGCTCCAGCAGGACTGGGACGAGGGGTTCGCGACGGCGATCCACCTGTCCCTCGACCTCGACACCGGGCGCTACGACCTGCGCAGCGCCGGCCACCCGCCGGCCGCGCTGCGCCACGCGGGGTCGGGCCGGTGGGAGGTGATCGAGACGGAGGGGCCGATCCTCGGCCTGATCGGACGGGGTCGACTTCGCCGCCACCTCGGGGGAGATGCGCCACGGTGACGCGCTGCTGCTCTACACCGACGGCATGGTCGAGACCCGCACGCGTGACATCGGCTCGGGCATCGACAAGATGCTCGGACAGGCCGAACGGCTGCTGCGCGGGCAGTTCGAGGGCGGGGCGGAGCGCCTGATCGAGTCGCTCGGATCGCGCAGCGACGACCGCGCGCTGCTGCTCGTGCACCGCCGCTGAGGCACCCCGACCGATGGGGGACCACAGGCGCACCTGTGGCACCATGACTCCCGCGCGGATGTAGCTCAATGGTAGAGCCCCAGTCTTCCAAACTGGCTACGCGGGTTCGATTCCCGTCATCCGCTCCAAGCAGGCCGTCGGGCCGCCGTCCAGGCGGCCCGGAGGCCGGTTTGGCGGGGCGTAGCGTAGTGGCTAGCGCGCCTGCTTTGGGAGCAGGAGACCGCAGGTTCGAGTCCTGTCGCCCCGACTGATTCGGCCCCTGCGCGCAGCGTCGATAGACTCTCGTGGTTCGCGGTCGCGCCTTCCCCCATGCGCGCGCGCCCATCCCCATGACCAGCACCAGGAGACATTTGTGAAGAGCGCCGTCGAGACCTTGAGCCCGACCCGGGCCAAGCTGACCGTCGAGGTGTCCTTCGAGGAGCTCAAGCCGAGCCTCGACGCGGCGTACCAGAAGATCGCGAAGCAGATCAACGTCCCCGGCTTCCGCCGCGGCAAGGTCCCGCCGGCGGTCATCGACCGCCAGGTCGGCCGCGGTCCCGTGCTCGACGAGGCGATCAACGCCGTCGTGCCGCAGCAGTACATGGCTGCCCTGCAGGAGCACGACCTCGAGCCGCTGGCGCAGCCGGAGATCGAGGTCACGAAGTTCGAGGACAACGAGTCGCTCGAGTTCACCGCCGAGGTCGACATCAAGCCCGACTTCGAGCTGCCGTCCTACGAGGGCCTCGAGGCCACCGTCGAGGACATCGAGATCTCCGACTCCGACGTCGACGAGCAGGTCGAGGCGCTGCGTGAGCGCTTCGGCACCCTCGTCCCGGTCGAGCGTGCGGCCGCCGAGGGCGACTTCGTCACGATCGACCTCCTCGCGGCCGCGAACGGCGAGGCCGTCGAGGGCGGCGAGGTCACCGGCATGTCCTACAAGGTCGGCCGCGGCGGCATGATCGACGGCCTCGACGAGGCCCTGGTCGGCCTGTCGGCCGGCGACGACAAGACCTTCGACTCCGAGCTCGTCGGTGGCGACCTGGTCGGCGAGGCCGTGCAGGTCACCGTCAAGGTGACGGCCGTGCAGGAGCAGCAGCTGCCGGAGTACGACGACGAGTTCGCGCAGCTCGCCTCCGAGTTCGACACCTCCGAGGAGCTCACCGCCGACGTGCGCGAGCGCCTCGGCCGGGGCAAGCGCCTCGAGCAGGCCGCCGCCGCGCGCGACGCCGTCCTCGAGGCCCTCCTCGAGAAGGTCGAGATCCCGCTCCCCGAGGTGATGGTCACCGACGAGCTCAACGCCCGTCGCCAGAACGTCGAGCAGCAGCTCGGCTTCGCCGGCATCACCATGGAGAAGTACCTCGAGGACGAGGGCCAGACCCAGGAGGAGTTCGAGGCCGACCTCGAGCGCCGCGTCCGCGACGCCGTCGCCGCCCAGTTCATCCTCGACAAGATCGCGAAGAAGGAGGAGTTCGGCATCGACCAGGCCGAGCTCTCCGAGCACCTCGTGCGTCGTGCCCAGCAGTCCGGGCAGGACCCGCAGGAGTTCGCCAACCACATGTTCGAGCACAACCACATCCCCGAGCTCGTGCAGGAGATCATGCGCGGCAAGGCCCTGGCGCAGATCGTGGAGTCCGCGACCGTCAAGGACGCCTCGGGCAACGTGGTCGAGCTGAAGAACCTCCGCCCCGACGGCACCATCGGCGAGCCGGTCGACGAGACCGCCGAGGCTGCCGACGAGACCGCCGACGAGAGGCTGCCGACGAGGCTGCCGACGAGACCAAGGCGGACGACGAGGCCTGAGCCTCCGCCCCACTCGCACCACGACCGGCGTCCACCTCCTGGTGGGCGCCGGTCGTCGTTCGTGCGGGCTCAGCCGGTGCTGCCGCCGTTGCGGACGATGGTGAGGTCGTTGATCAACCACTCGCCGTCGCGCTGCTCGAGGGTCGCGGTCCCGTCCCAGTAGCCCGCGCCGGGTTGTGCCTGGTCGAGCTGCATCACGCCGTCGATGAACGGGTAGCTGACGCTGGTCCACTCGGCCGCGAAGTCCACGAGGACCTCGTCGCCGACCATGCGCGTGTTCGACAGCGTGACCTGCTTGTCGGTGTCGGTGATCCCGGACGGGCGGTCGCTCCTGCTCACGTCGTACGCCGTCGTCGGGTGCACGTCGCGGGAGGTGAGGTAGGCGGCCTGCTCGTCGATCAGGACGCTGATCGGATCCTCCGCGCGTCCCTCCACGGCGAAGAAGTCGCGGACGGTCGTCTCGGCCGCCCGCATCGCCTCGGCGTCGGCAGACGCCCCCACGGCGGAGCCGGTGGTCGGCCCGGCCGGACCCGGCGCGGGCGACTCCCCGCAGGCGACCGCGAGCAACGCCACTGCCGCGGCGGCGCAGCACGCCGCTGCCCTGGGTCGGTTCCCCCTCCGGTCCACGCGGTCACCCTAGGCAGGTCGACGCGCGGCGTCAGCGGAACCTAGCGATCGGCGGCGTCGGTGCGCTCGAGCACGTCCAGGGCGTAGCGCGCGATCCGGGAGCGCTGGAGCGACCAGTCGTGCATCGCCGCGAGGCGCTGGTCGGTGAGCTCGCCGGCGTCCTCCAGCTGCTCGGCCTCGGCCACCTGCTCGAGCGGCAGGCTCGGCAGGCCGTTGAACAGCATCAGGCTGACGGCGTGACCGCGCCGCAGGACCGCGTCCGGCACCTCGGCACCCTCCGCGGCCAACCCGTCGGCGTACGCCGCCAGGCAGGCCTCGGCCAGCTCGGGCAGGTCGGCGGCGTCGCGCCGCCCGATCTGGATGTCGCCCACGAGGAGCTGGGAGAGGTCGAAGCCGACCGGCTGCGGACGCCAGAAGCCGAAGTCGATGAGCGTGAAGCCCGTGCCGGACGGGTGGCGCAGCAGGTTGTTGGGGCACGCGTCGCCGTGGGAGGCGCGGTGCGGCATCGCCGCGAATTCCTCGGCGAGGGCGTCGAGGTGGTGGGCCACGCCCGTCAGCGGGGCGCGCAGGTCGCCGAAGTGCGGGGCGACGAGCTCGTGCTCCCAGGTGGCGTCGTCGAAGAGGCCGGGGAGCACCGTGTGCCCGATGCGACCCTCGACGAAGTACTGGACGTGCCACGGCTGCGGGTCGATCGCGGCCAGCTCGGCGACCCGGCTGCTGCCGGACATCCGGCCCAGCAGGCCGGCAGCCTCGACGTACGTCTCCCGGTCCCAGGGCTCGGGGCTCGCCTCCACCGCCTCCATCCAGATGGTGGCGGTGTCGTCGGCCCGTTCGTCGACCCGGACCGCGCGAGGCATCGAGAGACCCTCGGGGAGGCGATCGGCCAGGTCGCTGGCATAGAGGAGCGGCTCGGACCGCCATGGCACGGAGGTGACCGCCCACTCGCCGATCTCCGGAGGCACGAAGGCGAACGCGGGGGAGTGGCGCCAGCTGTGCACGCGCTTCACGAAGAGTGCGTACGCCCGCGGGCCGTCGCCGGCGTCGGCGCGACCGCGGACCCAGGTGCGCGCGCCGGTGAGGATCGACGGCACGTGGTAGTCGACGACCTCGGCCTCGGAGTCCAGCAGCTCGACGCCCGGCACCTGCCACAGCGCGGCGACGAGGGCGGCCAGCTCGGCGTCCGGGACGTCGTCGGCGCCCAGTGCCGCCCGGTCGTGCGAGCCCGTCGACCCCTCAGGCGTGAAAGTTGCTTTCATGACATGAAAAGGTAAGTTGCTTTCATGACCGACGTCAAGGGCCGGCTGCCGGCCGTCGAGCCGCACCTGCCGATGCTGATGGGCATGGTCTTCTCCCACCTGCGTGAGCGGGTCGCCGAGGACGCCCCGGAGCTCCGGCCCTCCCAGCTGCGGGTGCTGGAGTGGCTGCCGCCGGACGGGCTGACGATCAGCGAGCTCGCCGAGAGCGTGGAGATGACGACGCAGGGGTGCGGACAGTTCGTGCGGCAGCTCGAGGGGCTCGGCATGGTCGAGGTGGCGGTCGCCGAGCACGACGCGCGAGCCCGCCGCGTACGCATCACCGATCGCGGTCGTGACGCCGTGCGCCGCGCCACCCTGGTGCTGGAGGCCTGCGACGAGGAGTGGTCCGAGCGCGTCGGGGCCGAGCGCTACCGGGTCTTCCGCGAGGTCCTGGCCGAGGTCGCGCTCGGCTGACCTGCACCCGGTCCTGCCGCTGTGCGCCCGAATCCGCTCTGGGCGAACAGGGCGGGTTGTCGCGTGGAACTGTCCGACCTTCCGGCTAATGTCGCCAGCGTGAACCAGAACTCCAGCCCAGCCCTCTCGCCCGAGATGAACGGCGCCGGTGGGATGTATGGCCTCGACGACCACATCTACCAGCGCCTCCTCCGCGAGCGCATCGTCTTCCTCGGCTCCGAGGTGCGCGACCAGAACGCCAACGCGATCTGCGCCCAGCTCCTGCTGCTCTCCGCGGAGGACCCGGAGGCCGACATCTTCCTCCACATCAACAGCCCCGGCGGCTCCGTCGACGCCGGCATGGCGATCTACGACACGATGAACTACATCCCCAACGACGTCGCGACCGTCGGCATGGGCCTCGCGGCCTCGATGGGCCAGTTCCTGCTCTGCGCCGGCACCAAGGGCAAGCGCTACGCCCTGCCGCACGCGCGGATCATGATGCACCAGCCGTCCTCGGGCATGGGCGGCTCGGCCTCGGACATCAAGATCCAGGCCCAGCAGTCGCTCCACATCAAGAAGGTGCTGCTCGACCTGATCGCCGAGCACACCGGCCAGTCCGTCGAGCAGGTCGTCGCCGACGCCGACCGTGACCGGTGGTTCACCGCCCCGCAGGCCGTGGACTACGGACTGGTCGACCAGGTCATCACCAGCGCCCGCGAGGCCGCAGACGAGGGCCGCCCGGCCCGGAACAAGGACTGAACATGAACTACTACATCCCCCAGTGGGAAGAGCGCACCTCCTACGGGTTCCGGCGCATCGACCCCTACGCCAAGCTCTTCGAGGACCGCATCATCTACCTCGGCACACCCATCAGCGACGACGTGGCCAACGCGGTCATCGCCCAGCTGCTGTGCCTGGAGACGATGAACCCCGACAGCGACATCAGCATCTACATCAACAGCCCCGGTGGCTCGTTCACCGCGCTGACCGCGATCTACGACACGATGCGCTTCATCAAGCCCGCCGTGCAGACCGTGTGCCTGGGCCAGGCGGCCTCCGCCGCGGCGATCCTCCTGGCGAGCGGGGCGAAGGGCAAGCGGATGGCGCTGCCCAACAGCCGCATCCTGATCCACCAGCCCTACACCGAGGGCACGTTCGGCCAGACGTCCGACATCGAGATCCAGGCCAACGAGATCCTCCGCATGCGCGAGCTGCTCGAGCGGATGATCTCCGACTCCAGCGGCAAGGACCTCGACCAGGTGAGCGCCGACATCGAGCGCGACAAGATCCTGACCGCCGAGCAGGCCGTGGAATACGGCCTGATCGACGCCGTGATCGAGTCGCGCAAGGGCGTCCCTGCGCTCGTCTGACCCGCAGAAATCATGACCCGCGACATCTCGTGTCCGGCCCCCGCCCGGGGCCGGCACGGGGTACCGTCGTCGGGCCCCTTGCAAGACCGGACAGTGCAAGGTGCTGAGTGCCGGGGCCCCCACCCGGCGAGACTGGAGGACACGACTCGTGGCACGAATCGGTGACGGCGGCGACCTGCTGAAGTGCAACTTCTGTGGCAAGAGCCAGAAGCAGGTCAAGAAGCTCATCGCGGGTCCCAACGTCTACATCTGCGACGAGTGCATCGAGCTCTGCAACGAGATCATCGAGGAGGAGCTCGCCGAGGGTTCGGAGGTCAGCCTCGAGGAGCTGCCCAAGCCCAAGGAGATCTTCGAGTTCCTCAACTCCTACGTCATCGGCCAGGAGCACGCGAAGAAGTCCCTCGCCGTCGCGGTCTACAACCACTACAAGCGGGTCCAGTCGGGTCTCCAGCCGGTCAGCGGCAAGGCCAAGGAGGACGTGGTCGAGGTCGCGAAGTCCAACATCCTCGTCATCGGGCCCACCGGCTGCGGCAAGACCTACCTCGCCCAGACCCTGGCCCGGATGCTCAACGTGCCCTTCGCGATCGCCGACGCGACCGCGCTGACCGAGGCCGGCTACGTCGGCGAGGACGTCGAGAACATCCTCCTCAAGCTCATCCAGGCCGCCGACTACGACGTCAAGAAGGCCGAGACCGGCATCATCTACATCGACGAGATCGACAAGGTGGCCCGCAAGTCGGAGAACCCCTCGATCACGCGCGACGTCTCCGGTGAGGGCGTCCAGCAGGCGCTGCTCAAGATGCTCGAGGGCACGACCGCCTCGGTGCCTCCGCAGGGCGGGCGCAAGCACCCCCACCAGGAGTTCATCCAGATCGACACCACCAACATCCTGTTCATCGTGGGTGGTGCCTTCGCCGGTCTCGAGCAGATCATCGAGCAGCGCGTCGGCAAGAAGTCGCTGGGCTTCATGGCCGACGTCCGCGGGGCCGCCGAGCGCGAGGCCGACGACTACCTCGTCCAGGTCCGCCCCGAGGACCTCACCAAGTTCGGCCTGATCCCCGAGTTCATCGGCCGCCTGCCGCTCATCGCGAGCGTCTCCAAGCTCGACCGCGCGGCGCTCGTGCAGATCCTCACCGAGCCGCGCAACGCACTCGTCAAGCAGTACCAGAAGCTCTTCGACCTCGACGGTGTGGAGCTCGAGTTCACCCCCGACGCCATCGACTCGATCGCCGACGCGGCGCTCGAGCGGGGCACCGGTGCCCGCGGGCTGCGCGCCATCATCGAGGAGGTCCTCCTCTACGTGATGTACGACGTGCCCTCGCGCGGCGACGTGGCGAAGGTGATCGTGACCCGCGAGACCGTCGAGGACGACGTCGCGCCCACGCTCATCCTGCGCGAGTCCGAGGGTCGCAAGAAGAAGTCCGCCTGACGCTCCCCGGTCGTTCTCGGCTCTTTCTCGGGCCCTTCCCGGGGTCGGGTGGTCCGATGTGACCAGACTGGTCTAGTCATTTCGGACTATTCCTGACCATCGACCGTGATCACGCGTCATGACCCACCCAGACTGACGTCTCGTCAACGTGTGGGAAGGGGACCCCGTGGGGGTTGATCCGAAGCGGCCGCTCGTCGGTTTCGCTCTCGTGGCCATGCTCTGTGCCGTCCTGATGTTCATCTCGGTCGGTCGCGGCTACAGCTTCGACTTCATCCAGCCGGGCAAGCCGATCGCGTCGGCCGTGGGCGGTCACGTCGAGCGGGTGCCTGCGCCCGCCCCCGACGCGGCCGAGCCGGCCCAGCGGGTCGAGGTGGGTGTCCCGGTCGAGCTGACCACGCAGCCGCTCCCGGTGCCGCGTCAGGAGCCCGTGGCGACCGTGGCGACCGCAGCGAAGAAGGCGAAGAGCGGCACGACCTCCGTCGAGACGGCCACCACGTCCCCCGAGACCGTGGTCGCTGCGCGACACCTCCGACCGTACGACCGACCGCGCCGCTGCCAGGGCCGAGCGCAAGGCCGACCGGGCTGCCGCCCGCGACGAGCGCAAGGCCGCCCGGCACGAGGCCAGGGCGCAGCGCAAGGCCGACCGTGAGTCCGCGAGGACCGAGCGCCGCGCCGAGAAGTCGGCCGCCAAGGCCGCCCGCGCCGCCGAGAGGGCCGCGGCCAAGGCTGCCCGCGACGTGCAGAAGGCCGCCGCGACGCCGAGAAGGCCGACGCGACGCCCAGGCGACGCTGAGAAGGCCGCCAGGACGCGGAGAAGGCCGCCGCGACGCCCAGCGGACGCTGAGAAGGCTGCCCAGCGACGCCGTGAGAAGGCCGGCCGCAAGCGCGCCGAGCGCGACGCGGACGAAGGCGGTCCGCGACGTCGAGAAGACCGCCGACGAGGCTGACCGCGACGCCGAGCAGGCTGTGGCCGGACCAGGCCGCTGCACGGCCGCGCGTCGTACGACGGCGCGCCGGCGGGCGGTGGTCCAGCCACGTTCCGGGCGTCGGAAATGTGGCTGGACCACCGCTCGACGCGCGGGTCAGGCCCGGGTCAGGTCGCGGGCGCGTCCTCGACGGGTGCGAGCTCGGCGGTGACGCGGAGCTCGGTCGCCGAGTCGTCGGCGACGAAGTCGAGCGACCCGACGACGTTGCCCACGGCGCGGAGGTCGTCCTGCGCCTCCCGGGCGGCCTCGACGAGCGCGGTCGGGCCGGTGATCTCCACGCGGGAGAGCGGGGCGCGCATCTTGGCCTTCGCCTGCGACTTCGCACCGCGGATCCCGGTGAGGGCGGCCGCGACGGCGTCCAGGACGAGCGGCTGCGACGCGGCCGCGGAGCCCAGGTCGGCGGCGGTCGGCCAGGCGGCGTGGTGGATCGAGCCCTCCTGCCACCACGACCAGACCTCTTCCGTCGCGTAGGGGAGGATCGGCGCGAGCAGCCGCAGCTGGACGTGCAGGGCGATCGCCAGCGTGGCGCGGGCCGAGTCGGTCCCGGCGCCACCCTCGGTGCTGTAGGCGCGCTCCTTGACCAGCTCGAGGTAGTCGTCGCAGAACTCCCAGAAGAACTTCTCGGTGACCTCGAGCGCGGTCGTGTAGTCGTACGCGTCGAACGCCTCGGTCGCCCGTCGGACGACGGTCTCGAGCCGGCCGAGCAGGGCGCAGTCCACCGGGTTGCTCACCGCGCTGGGCGTCAGGGTGGTCGCGCCGACGTTGCCGAGGACGAACTTGGACGCGTTGAGCACCTTCATCGCGAGCCGGCGCCCGACCTTCATCTGCGTCTCGTCGAAGGGCGAGTCCGCACCGGGGCGACCGATGGCGGCGCGCCAGCGGACGGCGTCGGCGCCGTACTTGTCGAGGATGTCGGTCGGGACGACGACGTTGCCCTTGGACTTCGACATCTTCTTGCGATCGGGGTCGACGATGAAGCCCGAGATCATCGCGTGCGACCACGGTGCGACGCCGTTCTCGAAGTCGGCGCGGACGACGCGGGAGAACAGCCAGGTGCGGATGATGTCGTGCGCCTGGGTGGCGAGGTCGTAGGGGAAGACCCGCGAGAACAGGTCGTCGTCGACGCCCCACATGCCCGCGATGTGCGGGGTCAGCGACGAGGTCGCCCACGTGTCCATCACGTCGGGGTCGCCGACGAAGCCGCCGGGCTTCCCGCGCTGGTCCTCGGTGTAGCCGTGCGGCGCCTGCGTCGACGGGTCGACGGGGAGCTGGTCCTCCGACGGCATGAGCGGGTGGTCGTGGTCGGGCTCGCCGTCGGCGTCGACGGGGTACCAGACCGGGAACGGGATGCCGAAGAACCGCTGCCGCGAGACGAGCCAGTCGCCGTTGAGGCCGCCGACCCAGTTGTCGTAGCGGTGCTTCATGTGGGCGGGGATCCAGGTGATCTCCTCGCCGCGGACGAGCATCTCCTTGCGGAGCGCGGCGTCGCGCCCGCCGTTGGTGATGTACCACTGGCGGGTCGCGACGATCTCGAGCGGCTTGTCGCCCTTCTCGTAGAAGTTCGCCATCCGCTGCGTGGCCTTCGGCTCGCCGTCGAGGTCGCCCGACTCGCGGAGCAGGGCGACCATCGCCTCGCGGGCGCTGAAGGTCGTCTTGCCCGCCATCTCGGCGTACGCCGTCGACGCGGCGTCGGTGCCGAGCCACTCGGGCGTCTCGCGGGTGAGCCGGCCGTCGCGGCCGACCACGGTGCGGACCGGGAGGTCGAGCTCGCGCCACCACATGACGTCGGTGAGGTCACCGAACGTGCAGCACATCGCGATGCCGGCGCCCTTGTCCGGCTCGGCTGCGTGGTGGGCCAGGACCGGGATCTCGACGCCGAAGACCGGCGAGGTGACCGTGGTCCCGAACAGGCCCTGGTAGCGCTCGTCGTCGGGGTGCGCGATCAGCGCGACGACGCTCGGGATCAGCTCCGGGCGGGTCGTCTCGATGTGGATCGGGGTGCCGTCAGGGCGGTGGAAGGCGACGCGGTGGTAGTGACCGGGGTAGTCGCGCGCCTCGAGCTCGGCCTGCGCGACGGCGGTCTGGAAGGTGACGTCCCACAGCGTCGGCGCCTCGGAGAGGTAGGCCTCGCCGCGGGCGTAGTTGCGCAGGAACGCGCGCTGGCTGACCGTGCGGGAGTGGTCGCCGATGGTCGTGTAGGTCGGGTTCCACTGGACCGAGAGGCCGAGCTGGCGCCACAGCGCCTCGAAGGCCTTCTCGTCCTCGACGACCAGCTGCTCGCACAGCTCGATGAAGTTGGGCCGGCTGACCGGGACCTGCTTCTTCGGGTCGGGCTTCTCCGGCGGCGTGAAGTCGGCGTCGTAGGGCAGGGCGGGGTCGCAGCGGACACCGAAGTAGTTCTGGACCCGGCGCTCGGTCGGCAGGCCGTTGTCGTCCCAGCCGATCGGGTAGAAGACGGCCTTGCCCTGCATCCGCTGGTAGCGCGCGATCAGGTCGGTGTGGCTGTAGGAGTAGACGTGCCCGACGTGCAGCGACCCGCTGACGGTCGGCGGGGGCGTGTCGATGGAGTAGACGTTCTCCCGCGGCTGCGTGCGGTCGAAGGCGTAGGTGTCGTTGTCGGCCCACGTGCGCGACCACTTGTCCTCGAGGCCCTCCAGCGCCGGACGCTCGGGTACGACGACGGCACGCGGGTCGGTGCTCGTCGTGTCCGGGGCGTGGGTGCTGGGGTTCTCAGTCATGCAGTGAGTCTATTGACGGGCCTCCTGCCTGCGAAAACGAGTATCGACGGCCTCGTCGCCGTGGGTAGCGTCCTCCATGGAGCTCGAGTTCTTCACCACCCCGCAGCCGTTCCTCGACGTCGCCGGCGACCTGCTCGCGGCGGAGCCCGTCCTGGGCAGCGTGATCGCCAGCGTCAGCTCGCGGACGGCGCGCGAGATCGCGTCCGGCACGGACTCGTGGGCCGAGGTCGGCGCCCCGTTCGAGCGGTGGTGGGTGGTCGTCCGCGACGACGCCGGCACGGTGGTGAGCGCGGCGATGCGGACGGCTCCGTTCAAGCCCTACCCGACCTTCGCGCTGCCGATGTCGGACGAGGCGGCGTACGCCCTCGCGACGGCGCTGCACGAGCGCGGCGAGCACCTCGGCGGGGCCAACGGCGCCCTGCCCGGTGCCGAGGTGCTGGCGCGAGCGACCGCCGAGCTGGCCGGCGGGAGAGGTGGTCAGCGACAAGGCGACCCGGCTCTGGGAGTGCACCTCGGTCGAGGTCCCGCCCGCGCCCGAGGGGCGGCTGCGCCTCGCGACGGAGGACGACGCCGAGCTGGTGCTCGCGTGGTTCACCGCCTTCCACGCCGAGGCCGACGAGCAGGCCGGCCGCGAGCCCGACCCGGAGTCCGGGGAGCACAACACCCTCGACAGCGTCCTGGTCCGGATCCGCGAGGGGATCGAGTGGCTCTGGGAGCTGCCGGACGGGACGGTCGCGCACCTCACCGGCTCCGGGCTGCCGTCCTACGGCGTCGCCCGCATCGGTCCCGTCTACACGCCCGCGGAGCACCGCGGCCGCGGCATCGCGTCGTACGTCGTGGGCGAGCTGACGCGACGCGGGCTCGAGGCCGGGAACCGGATGTGCCTGTTCACCGACCAGGCGAACCCCACCTCGAACAAGATCTACGCCGGCCTCGGCTACGAGCCGGTCGTCGAGATGGCCGAGCACCTCGTCACCGAACCCACCAGGCCCTAGCCTCGTCGGATGCGCAGGACCCTGCTCCTCACCCTGTCCCTCGTGGTCGCCGCCGTCGCGCTGCCGGCCGGGGCTGCCCCGCAGGTCGAGAGGCGCGCGGCGCCGGTGCACGCGGTCGGCGGCTGCGAGCTGTTCCCGGCCGACAACCCGTGGAACCGACGCATCGACGGCCGACCGGTGTGGAAGCAGTCCCGCGCGATCGTGGCCGGGCAGGCCGCGGGGCACGACCTGCACCTCGACCTCGGCACGACGGAGGACTACTACGGCATCCCGGTCAACGTCGTCGACGAGGACCAGCCGCTGCTGCCGCTGCAGTTCGGCGTGGACGGTGAGGACTACGGCGACGAGAGCGACCGCGGGCCGGTGTTCGTCCCCGCCGACGCCGCGATCGAGGGCGGCAGCACCGACGACCCCGACCCCGACTCCGGCGACCGGCACGTGATCACCGTGCGGCGCGGCACCTGCGACCTCGTCGAGCTGTACGCCGCCGAGCGGGTGCGCGACTCCTCGGGCACGGTCGTCGCCTGGCGGGCCGCCGCGGCCGCCCGCTGGGACCTGTCGTCCAACCGGCTGCGGCCGGCGCGCTGGACCTCCGCGGATGCCGCCGGACTGCCGATCCTGCCCGGGCTGCTCTCCTACGAGGAGGCGGCGTCCGGCCGGATCACCCACGCCCTGCGCTTCACCCTCCCGAGCGCCCGCTACGCGTACACGTGGCCGGCCCGCCACTGCGGCCCGAGCGGCAACACGGCGCGGGACCTGCCGGCGTACGGCATGCGCTTCCGGTTGAAGAAGTCGTTCCCCACGGCCCGCTACACGGGCGCGGCCAGGGCCGTCGTCGTCGCGATGAAGCGCTACGGGCTGGTCTACGCCGACCAGGGCTCGGCGATGTACGTCACCGGCACCGCGGACCCGCGCTGGGCCGACGCCCTCGACCAGTTCCGCGAGCACCCGCTCGACGGCCGCTCGCTCGAGGTCGTGAAGCCGTGGAAGCGGGTCGTCCGCTGCTGACGTCGCGAGCCTGCTCGCGCGGCGCGCCCCGTAGGGACTCGGTCGTCGAGATCGACTCGAGACCCTAGACTCCGTGAGCAGCCGCCTGAAGCCCGCCCAGCCCAGACCTTCGCCGAGGTCGAGGACGCCCTCCTGTCCCGCTGGCCGGAGACCAAGCTCGAGCCGAGCCTCGACCGGATCCTCGCCTTCACCGAGCTGCTCGGGGAGCCGCAGCGCTCGTTCCGCACGGTGCACCTGACCGGCACCAACGGCAAGACCAGCACCAGCCGGATGATCGAGACGCTCCTGCGCGCCCTCGACCTCCGCACCGGTCGCTTCACCTCCCCGCACCTCGAGCGGATGAGCGAGCGGATCAGCGTCGACGGCGAGCCGCTCGACGACGAGGCCTTCGTCCGCGCGTTCAACGACGTCGCGGCCTACACGCACCTGGTCGACGCCGAGCAGGAGCACCCGCTGAGCTTCTTCGAGACGATCGTCGGGATGGCCTACGCCGCCTTCGCCGACGCGCCGGTCGACGTCGCCGTCGTCGAGGTCGGGATGGGCGGCGCGTGGGACGCGACCAACGTGGTCGACGCGGACGTCGCGGTCGTGCTGCCGATCGCCGTCGACCACGAGAAGTACCTCGGCAGCGACGCCGCCACGATCGCGGTCGAGAAGGCCGGGATCATCAAGCCCGGCTCGGTCGCGGTGCTCGCCGAGCAGACCCCGGAGGTCGCCGCCGTCCTGCTCGAGCGGGCCGCCGAGGTCGGCGCGACCGTCGCCCGCGAGGGCGTGGAGTTCGGCGTCATCAGCCGCACGCCCGCGGTCGGCGGCCAGATGGTCTCCCTCCAGGGCCTGCGCGGGGCGTACGACGACGTGTTCCTGCCGCTCTACGGCGCCCACCAGGCGCAGAACGCCGCCGTCGCCCTCGCCGCGGTCGAGTCGTTCGGCACCGGCACGCTCGACGAGGACCTGGTCCGCGCCGCGTTCGCCGAGGTGACCTCGCCGGGCCGGCTCGAGATCATCCGCCGCAGCCCCACCATCGTGCTCGACGCGGCGCACAACCCGCACGGCGCCGAGGCGCTCGCAGCGGCGCTGGAGGACTCCTTCGCGTTCAGCCCGCTCGTCGGCGTGCTCGGCGTGATGGAGGACAAGGACCACGAGGGCCTGCTCAACGCCCTGGAGCCGGTGCTCTCCTACGTCGTCTGCACCCAGAACTCCACCCCGCGCTCGATGTCCGCCGCCGCCCTCGGCCGCGCCGCCGCGGAGGTCTTCGGCGAGGACCGGGTCAGCGTCGTGCCCGACCTCGCCGAGGCCATCGACCGCGCCGCCACCCTCGCCGAGGCGCAGGAGGCGATCGAGGTGTCGATCGGCTCCGGGGCCGTCCTCGTGACCGGCTCCGTCGTCACCGTCGGCGAGGCGCGCGCGATGCTCAAGGGCCGCCAGTGAGCGAGACACCCGAACCGTCCGCACCCGACGCGCCTGCCAACACCGAGCGCTCGCCGCGCCGCGGCATGTGCGCCGCCGTGCTCAGCCTCGAGGCGATCGCGCTCGGCCTCACCACCCCGGTGATGATCACCATCGCCGACGTCGACACCAGCACGGCCCTGTCGGTCGGGCTCGGCCTGGCCGTGGTCTGCCTGCTGCTCGCCGGCATGCTCCGCGCCGAGTGGGCCTACCTCGCCGGGTACGTCGTCCAGGTCGCGGCCATCGCGCTCGGCTTCGTCGTGCCGGTGATGTTCGGCCTCGGCGCGATCTTCGCCGCGCTCTGGGCGGGCGCCGACCTGCTCGGCCGCAAGATCGAGAGCGAGCGGGCCGCTGCGTGGGCGGCGTACCGCTCCGAGCAGCAGTGACCGCTGCTCGCTAGGCTGCCCGCATGACCGACGCCCAGCGTTCCCTCGTCCTCGTCAAGCCCGACGGCGTACGCCGCGGCCTCTCGGGCGAGATCCTGCGCCGGATCGAGGCCAAGGGCTACACGCTCGCGGCCGTCGAGCTGCGCAGCGCGACCCCCGAGATCCTCGCCGCCCACTACGCCGAGCACGAGGGCAAGCCGTTCTACGGCCCGCTCGTCGAGTTCATGCTCTCCGGCCCGGTGCTCGCCGTGGTCATCGAGGGCCAGCGGTGCATCGAGGGCTTCCGCTCCCTCGCCGGCGCCACCGACCCCACCGTCGCCGCCCCCGGCACCATCCGCGGCGACCTCGGTCGCGACTGGGGCCTCGCCGTCCAGCAGAACCTCGTGCACGGCTCGGACTCCGAGGAGTCCGCCGCCCGCGAGATCGGGATCTGGTTCTCCGACCTGGCCTGATCGATCTCCCGGCGGCGTACGCCGCCGAGGGTGGCGGCAGATCTGCGGGCTAGGTGGCCGTGCATCGGCCGTGCGATGTGCCGCCACCCCCAGCCGGAGCCCCAGCCGCGCCCGCACGACTTTCACCTCAGCCCCACACGCCCCGCGCGTGTCCTGCCGGGAAGACCGACCCGCGCTCCTTAACCTGAGCGTGGGTCGGAGCCAGCGCTGACCCCTCTTCCCGGAGCACCACCCGACCTGCAGGGGCAGCAGCGGCAATGGCACACAACCTGATCGGCCGAGACATGGCCGTGGACCTGGGCACCGCCAACACGCTCGTCTATGTCCGCGGCAAGGGGATCGTGCTGGACGAGCCGTCGGTCGTGGCGATGAACACGACCACCGGCGAGGTGCTCGCCGTGGGCCACGAGGCGAAGCGGATGATCGGGCGCACGCCCGACAACATCGCCGCCATCCGGCCGCTGAAGGACGGCGTGATCGCCGACTTCGAGGCGACCGAGCAGATGCTGCGCTACTTCATCCACCAGGTGCACCGCCGCCGCTACTTCGCCAAGCCCCGCATGGTGATCTGCGTGCCGAGCGGCATCACGGCCGTCGAGCAGCGCGCGGTCAAGGAGGCCGGCTACCAGGCCGGCGCCCGCAAGGTCTACATCGTCGAGGAGCCGATGGCTGCCGCGATCGGCGCCGGGCTGCCCGTCCACGAGGCCACCGGCAACATGGTCGTCGACGTCGGCGGAGGCACCACCGAGGTCGCCGTGATCAGCCTCGGCGGCATCGTGACCAGCATGTCGATCCGCACCGCGGGTGACGACCTCGACCAGGCGATCATCGCGTGGATGAAGAAGGAGTACTCCCTCATGCTGGGGGAGCGCACCGCCGAGGAGATGAAGATGACCCTCGGGTCGGCCTTCCCCCTCCCGAGCGAGCCCGACGCGGAGATCCGCGGCCGCGACATGGTCTCCGGCCTGCCGCGCACCGTCGTCGTGTCGAGCTCCGAGCTGCGCCAGGCGCTCGAGGAGCCGCTCCACAACATCATCGACGCCGTCCGCAGCACCCTCGACCAGACCCCGCCCGAGCTCGCCGGCGACATCATGGACCGCGGCATCGTCCTCACCGGCGGCGGCGCGATGCTGCGCGGCCTCGACGAGCGGCTGCGCCACGAGACCGGCATGCCCGTCCACGTCGCGGAGGACCCGCTGTCCTCGGTGGCCTACGGCGCGGGCAAGTGCGTGGAGGAGTTCGAGGCCCTCCAGCAGGTGCTGGTCTCGGACGTGAGGCGCTTCTGATGGGTGCCTTCGGGGGACACGACGGCCGGGAGCGACGCTGGACCGGCCTCGACAGGCTCGAGTCGCGCAACCGCGCGCCGCGCTCGCTGCTGGTGGCACTGGTGCTCGCCAGCGTCACCCTCGTGACCCTGGACGTCTCCGGCGGCGCGAGCTCGCCGCTCGAGCCCGCCCGCCGCGCCGTCGGCGAGGCGTTCGGTCCCGCCGAGTCGGCCGCCGCTGCCGCCGTACGCCCCTTCACCTCGGTGCCCGCCTGGTTCCGCAGCAAGGGCGACCTCGCCGACGAGGTGCGTGACCTCGAGGCCAGCAACGCCGACCTCAAGAGCCAGGTCGAGCTCGCCGGCTTCGACCGCAACCGCCTCGAGCAGTACGACGGCCTCACCACCGCAGCAGCCGACCTGGGCTCGGCCCTCGTGCCCGCCCGGGTGGTGGCGGTCGGCTCCCGCCAGTCGCAGAGCTTCACGGTCACCATCGACGCGGGCTCCGCGGCCGGGGTCGGTCCGGACATGACCGTGGTGAACAACGACGGCCTGGTCGGTCGCGTCCTGCGCGTCTCGCGCAGCACCGCGACCGTCCTGCTGATCGTCGACCCCGACTCGACGGTCGGCGGTCGCGTCGGCTCGAGCATGGAGATCGGCTTCGTCAACGGCAGCGGCTCGCTGCGCCAGGAGGCGGGCCTCGACCTGCGCCTGGTCGACGACGCCTCCGTCCCGGCGCGCGACGACACCGTCGTGACGTGGGGGAGCAGCACCGGCCCCTACGAGCCGGGCGTGCCGATCGGCCGGATCACCGAGGTCTACAGCTCGCTGCGCGAGGCGTCCCAGCGGGCCGTCGTCGAGCCGTTCGTCGACTTCTCCTCCCTCGACGTGGTCGGGGTGATGGTGCCGAGCGGCTCGAAGAGCGACCGAGCGCTGGTCGAGGCGGACGGGACCCTGCGATGACCTACCTCCGCTGGCTCGCCGCGATCGCCGCCGTCGTCGTCGCCCTCGTCGTGCAGGTCTCGCTGTTCCCGCACCTCGCGTGGCACGGCATCGTGCCCAACATCTGCCTGCTCGTCGTCGTGGCCGCCGCACTCACGGTCGAGGCACCCTTCGCGCTGGTGCTCGGGTTCGTCGCCGGCCTGACCCTCGACCTCGCACCCCCGGCCGACCACGTCGCCGGCCGCTGGGCGCTGGCCCTCACCATCGCCGCCTTCCTCGCCGCGCGGGTGCGGCAGGACCAGAAGCCGAGCGCGATGGCCGTGGTCGGCACCGTGGCCGCGGCGTCGTTCGTCGCGACCTCGCTCTTCGCGCTGTCCGGGATCGTCCTCGACGACCCCGGCACGTCGGTCGCGGGCCTCCTCGAGGTCGTCCTGGTCGCCGTCGTGTGGGACGTGCTGCTGACCCCCTTCGTGCTGCCGCCGCTGATGAGGCTCTTCACGCGACTGAGCCCGCAGTGGGCGACGACGTGAGCACGGGCTCCCGGGCAGCGACCAGCAGGAGCCGCCTGCGCCTCGTCGTCGTGCAGGCCCTGGCGTTCGCACTCTTCTCGACTCTCTTCGTCCGGCTCTACTACCTCCAGGTCATCGGCGGCGAGGGCTACCAGGCGCAGGCCGCCAACCAGTCCGTGCGCGACATCGTCGTCCAGCCCCAGCGCGGCCTCATCGTCGACAGCCAGGGCCGGCCGCTGGTCGCCAACCGCACGTCGTGGGTGGTCTCGGTCGACCGCACCCTCCTCGGCAAGCTCGCCGACGACCAGCGCACCGAGCTCGTCCGCCGGGTCGCCGTGGCGGTCGAGTCGACGCCCGAGGACGTCGAGGCGCGCCTGGTCACCTGCGGTGACCCGGGCAGCGTGCGCGGCACCTGCTGGAACGGCTCGCCCTACCAGCCGGTCCCCGTCGCGTCCGACGTCTCCAAGGACGTCGCCCTCCGGGTGCTCGAGCAGCCCGAGGACTACCCGGGCGTCCTCGCCGAGCAGCAGAACGTCCGCTCCTACCCGCGCCCCTACGGCATCAACCTGGCCCACGTCCTGGGCTACCTGAGCCCGGTCACCGAGGACGAGTACGACCTCGCCACCGAGCGCGACGACCGCTCGCTCAACGGCGCGTCCGTCGTCGGCCGCGCGGGCGTCGAGAAGCAGTACGACGAGTGGCTGCGCGGGCTGCCCGGCTACCGCCGCGTCGCCGTCGACTCCATGGGCCGCGTGCTCGGCGACGACTCGGTGGTCGAGAGCACCCCCGGCGACACGCTCGTGACGTCGATCGACGCCAAGGTGCAGTCGGTCGTCGAGAAGCAGCTCGCCGCCCGGATCGCCTACCAGCGCACCCAGGTCGACCCCGTGACCGGACGGAAGTACGCCGCCGACTCGGGCGCCGCGGTGGTCCTCGACGCCAGGACCGGCCGCGTCGTCGCGATGGCCAGCCAGCCGACCTACGACCCCGACGTGTGGACGGGCGGCATCAGCGAGGCCCAGCTCGCGCACCTCTACTCCGAGAAGGCCGGCACCCCGCTGCTGTCGCGCGCGACCCAGGGCCAGTTCGCGCCCGGCTCGACGTGGAAGCCGTTCATGACCGCGGGCGCGCTGACCAACGGCTACTCGATGGACACGACCCTGCCGTGCTCGTCCGGCTTCCAGGTCGGCAACCGGGTGTTCAAGAACTACGAGTCCGGCGCCTACGGCGACATCGGCTTCGCCAAGGCGCTCGAGGTCTCGTGCAACACGTTCTTCTACCGGATCGGCTTCAACTTCTGGCAGAAGTTCGGGAGCGACCCCGCCGACGTCGATGCCAAGGACCCGCTGGTCGAGGAGGCCAAGGAGTTCGGCTTCGGCTCGCGCACCGGCATCGACCTCCCCGGCGAGGCTCCCGGCCGCATCGCCGACCGCCAGTGGAAGCTCGACTACTACAAGTCGCAGAAGGACTACTACTGCGACCTCAGCGCCAAGCCGCAGACGAAGGAGACGAGCGACTTCGTCTACAAGTTCGCCTACGAGTTCTGCCTCGAGGGCAACCTCTACCGCGCCGGCGACGCCGTGAACTTCGCCATCGGCCAGGGCGACACGATCGTCACGCCGCTGCAGCTCGCCCGGGCCTACGCCGCCCTCAGCAACGGCGGCACCCTGTGGGCGCCCACCGTGGCCAAGGCGCTCGTCAGCCCCGACGGCACCGTGCTGCGCCGGATGGCGCCGCGCAAGGTCGCCCAGGTCGACGTGCCGAAGAAGTACCTCGACTACATCGACGCCGCCCTCCAGAACGTGAGCCGCGTGGGCACGATGGCCTGGAAGCTCGTCGGGTTCCCGCTCGACGACGTCACGATCCGCGCGAAGACCGGGTCGGCCGAGGTCTACGGCAAGCAGACGACCGGCTGGGTCGCGTCCTACACGAAGGACTACGTCGTGGTGATGATGATCAGCCAGGCCGGCACGGGCTCCGGCTCCACCGGCGACGGGATCCGGGCGATCTGGGAGGCGTTGTACGGCGTCGAGGGCGAGACCGTGCGCCCCGCGCGGGCGGCGACCCCCGGCACGGTCCCGGCCGAGCGGCTGCCGCAGTTCCTCGACGACGGCTCGATCATGCCGCCGAAGGTGGGTGAGTGACCCGATGACCGTCACCTCCTCCCGTCCGGGCCGTCCGGCGCAGGCACCGCTCGCGCTGCGCGCCCCCGGCCTCGACTGGCTGCTGATGTTCGCCTCGCTCGCCCTCATCACGATGGGGACGCTGCTCGTCTGGTCGGCGACCTCCACGCGCGCCGACCTCACCGGCGGCGACCCCAACACCTATCTCCGCAAGCAGCTCGTCAACATCGCGATCGGCCTCGTGCTGATGGTCGCGGTGATGGCCACCGACCACCGCTGGGTGCGCATCCTCGCCCCGCTGGCCTACGTCGCCAGCGTCGGCGGCCTCGTCATGGTGCTGGTCGCCGGGAGCACCATCAACGGCTCGCGCTCGTGGCTCCAGGTCGGCGGGATGTCCATCCAGCCGTCGGAGTTCGCCAAGCTCGCCGTGGTGATCGGGATGGCCCTCGTCGTGGCCGAGCGCACCGAGCGTCGCTGGGGCAGGGGAGTGGGCAGCCTCGAGGTGGTCGGGATGCTCCTGATCGCCGGCATCCCCGCGGTGCTGATCCTGCTGCAGCCCGACCTCGGCACGATGCTCGTGCTCTCCGCGACCGTCTTCGGGGTCCTCGCGGTCGCCGGCGCGGGCCGGACCTGGCTGGCCGGGCTGACCCTCGGTGCGGTCGTCGGCGCGATCGCGGCGGTCTCGGCGGGCGTGCTCAAGCCCTACCAGGTCGACCGCTTCCTCGCCTTCATGGACCCGACGCTCGACCCGCGCGGCGCCGGCTACAACGTCGAGCAGGCGCGCATCGCGGTGGGCAACGGCGGCCTCCTCGGCCAGGGGCTGTTCGAGGGCTCGCAGACCCGGTCGGGGTTCGTCCCCGAGCAGCACACCGACTTCATCTTCACCGTCGCCGGTGAGGAGCTCGGCCTGGTCGGCGCGGGCATCCTGATCCTGCTGCTCGCCGTGGTGATCTGGCGCGCGCTCGCGATCTCCGCCGACGCCGGCGACCTCTTCGGTCGGGTGGCGGCTGCCGGCATCGCCTGCTGGTTCGGCTTCCAGGCCTTCCAGAACATCGGCATGTGCCTGGGCATCATGCCCGTCACGGGCGTCCCGCTGCCGTTCGTGTCCTACGGCGGCAGCTCGCTCTTCGCCGGCATGCTCGCGCTCGGCCTGCTCCAGAACATCCACCTGAGGTCGGCGGCCGCCGCGCGCCGCTGAGCCCCGTTGAGTAGGCGGCGCCCGCGCGGGCGACGTACTCTTGACGGTCGGCCCTTCCCCTATCCACACGAGGTGTTCTGCCCATGTCCGTCGCGTCGGTCTTCCCGCGTCTGGAGTCCAGGCTCCCCTCGGTGCAGAAGCCCATCCAGTACGTCGGTGGTGAGCTGAACTCGGTCGTCAAGGACTGGGACTGCGCCGCTCAGTCGGACGAGGGGGGCCCGACCGTGCGCTGGGCCCTGATGTACCCCGACGCCTACGAGGTCGGCCTGCCCAACCAGGGCGTCCAGATCCTCTACGAGGTGCTCAACGAGCGCGACTGGATCCTCGCCGAGCGCACCTACTCGGTGTGGCCCGACATGGAGCAGGTCATGCGCACGGGCGACGAGCACGGCCCGATCCCGCAGTTCACCGTCGACAGCCACCGCCCCGTCGGCGCCTTCGACCTCTTCGGCCTGAGCTTCTCCACCGAGCTCGGCTACACCAACATGCTCAACGCCCTCGACCTCGCCGGGATCCCGCTCCACGCGGCCGACCGCGGCGAGGACGACCCGATCGTGATCGCCGGCGGCCACGCCGCCTTCAACCCCGAGCCCATCGCCGACTTCGTCGACGCCGCCGTCCTCGGTGACGGCGAGGAGGTCGTGCTCGCGATCTCCGAGGTCGTCCGCGAGTGGAAGACCGAGGGCGAGCCGGGCGGGCGCGACGAGCTGCTGCGCCGCCTCGCGGTGACCGGCAACATCTACGTCCCGCGCTTCTACGACGTGGCCTACGCCGCCGACGGGTCGATCGAGGCCGTCGTCCCCAACCGCCCGGGCATCCCGTTCCGGGTCCGCAAGCACACGCTGATGGACCTCGACCAGTGGCCCTACCCGGCCAACCCGCTCGTGCCGCTCGCCGAGACCGTCCACGAGCGCTTCTCCGTCGAGATCTTCCGCGGCTGCACGCGTGGCTGCCGCTTCTGCCAGGCCGGGATGATCACCCGCCCGGTGCGCGAGCGCTCGCTCGAGACGATCGGCGCGATGGTCGAGAACGGCATCCGCAAGACCGGCTTCGAGGAGGTCGGCCTGCTGTCGCTCTCGAGCGCCGACCACACCGAGATCGGCGAGGTCGCCAAGGGCCTCGCCGACCGCTACGAGGGCTCCAACGTCTCCCTCTCGCTGCCCAGCACGCGCGTCGACGCCTTCAACATCACCCTCGCCAACGAGTTCTCCCGCAACGGCCGCCGCTCGGGCCTGACCTTCGCCCCCGAGGGCGGGTCGGAGCGGATGCGCAAGGTGATCAACAAGATGGTGAGCGAGGAGGACCTGATCCGCACCGTCGCGACGGCGTACTCCCACGGCTGGCGCCAGGTGAAGCTCTACTTCATGGTCGGCCTGCCCACCGAGACCGACGAGGACGTGCTGCAGGTCGCCGACCTCGCCAAGCGCGTGATCGCGAAGGGCCGCGAGGTCACCGGTCGCAACGACATCCGCTGCACGGTGTCGATCGGCGGCTTCGTGCCGAAGCCGCACACGCCGTTCCAGTGGGCCGCCCAGCTCGACCACGACACCACCGACGACCGGCTCAAGAAGCTGCGCGACGTCGTGCGCGACGACAAGAAGTTCGCCCGCGCGATCGGCTTCCGCTACCACGACGGCAAGCCCGGGATCGTCGAGGGACTGCTGTCCCGCGGCGACCGCCGGGTCGGTCGCGTGATCGAGGAGGTCTGGCGCGACGGCGGCCGCTTCGACGGCTGGAGCGAGCACTTCTCCTACGACCGCTGGATGGCGGCCGCCGAGCGCGGGCTGGACGGCACCGGTGTGGACGTCGACTGGTACACGATCCGCGAGCGCGACTACGACGAGGTGCTGCCCTGGGAGCACCTCGACTCCGGCCTCGACAAGGACTGGCTGTGGGGTGACTGGGAGGACGCCCTCGCGGCCGCCGACGGCGCCGACATCGAGATCGAGGACTGCCGCTGGACGCCCTGCTACGACTGCGGCGTGTGCCCGGAGATGCAGACCGAGATCCAGATCGGCCCCACCGGCCAGAAGCTGCTCCCGCTGTCGGTCGTCTGATTCCGGCCCGGTCTGTGGTCTGATCTGAGGCGTGCTGCAGCTGCTGGACCTCGGGACCCGCAAGTTCTGGCGCCTCACCGGGCGCCCGATCGACCTCGCGGGAGCGGAGCGCTGGCTCGACGCGCCCATGAGCGACTCGTCGCGGGTCACCGAGGCGTGGCTCGCGGCCGAGGCGACCCGGCACGGTGGCGCCCTCGGCGACGAGGACCCGCGGGCCGGGCTGCTGCCGTCGATGGCGGCGCTCGACGGACCCGGGTTCGACGCGCAGCTGCTGCGTCCCGAGATCCGCGACTTCTACGAGCACACCGCGTCCTGGCGGATGGAGGTGTGGAGCGGGTGGTCGCCGGTGTTCTGGCCCGGCGGTGAGATCGTCTCGCGGGTCTGGGGCCGGCGGGTCGAGCAGCTCGCCCTGCCGATGAACCCCCTCGACGTCGCGCGCGGGATGGACAGTCGCGTGACGCCGATCCGCGACCGCGAGGGCACGCACGTGTCGAGTGCGTGGACGCGCACGCTGCGCGGCAACGGGCGCCCGGTGTTCAGCGGCGCCTACTCCGCGCGTGCCCTGCCCGGTGCCGACCGGCCCAGCGTGCACGTCGCGTTCCCGCTGGAGTCGGGCAACGTCCAGGTGTTCCTCCGGCCCACCGTCGTGGCCGACGGGGGACTGCTGCTGGCGTCGCCGGCCGGTCGCTTCGGCGAGGACGGTGCCTACGTCGTCGTCCGCGACGCCGGGACGACGTACGCCGCCCGGGTGCCGCTGCACGAGTCCTTCCACGTGTACGTCGACGAGGACGGCGTGCTGCGCACCGACCACGTCCTCCGGCTGTGGCGCGCGTCCGCGGTCCGGCTGCACTACAAGCTCGAGCGGGTGCCGTGACCCTCCACTCCTTCCACCTCGCCGAGGTGTCGCGCAGGGTCGGCGCGCGGGCGCTGCTGCGTCCACCCGGCCCCGTCCGTCGCGGGCCTCGACCACCTCGAGTGCCTGTCGCTGATGCGGCTCGGCGCTCCCACCGTGTCGCCGGACCGGCTCCAGCTGCGGCGGATCGCGGTCTTCGCCCAGTGGCGCGACGAGGCGGCGCTCGACGGGTTCCTGGCCGGCGACCCGCTCGGTCGCGCAGCTCGCGGGCGGGTGGCACGTCCGGCTCGAGTTCCTGCGGCGGTGGTCGACGCTCGCCGCCCTCCCGGGCCTCCCCGTGCGGGCCGGCACGTGGACGCAGGACGAACCGGTCGTGGCGGTGACGCTGGCCCGGATGCGGCTGCCCGAGGTGCCGCGCTTCCTCCGGCACGGCAAGCCGGTCGAGCGGCTCGTCCGCGACGACCCCGCGGTGACGCTCGCGCTCGCCGCGATCCGCCCACCGCGGACGATCTCGACGTTCTCGGTCTGGCGCAGCGTGCAGGAGATGGAGGACATGGTCCACGGCCGCTCGGCCGTCACCGACCCCGCGCGGCACGCCTCGGCGATGGCCGAGCGGGAGCGCCGCGACTTCCACCGCGAGTTCGCGACGTACCGCTTCCGACCGCTCTCCGAGCACGGCTCCTGGCAGGGGCGCACCGGCATCGTCCCGACCTGAGCGTCGTCCACAGGGGGTGCAGACCCCACTGACGTGCCCCGTGGACGTCGATACGGTTGATCCCTTCGCAGAGGGAGGGTTGCGTTGCAGGACGTCGTGGAGAGGGCCGGGGACCGGTCGTGGGTGGAGGGCTCCCTCGGGACGTCGGATGTACGTCGACCCGGCGGATGAGCGCGCCGGGAGCTGCTGCGCTCGGGCGGAGGCTTCAGCGCCGGGTCGACGCGACTGTGGCGGGCCGCGCTGGGCCTCGAGGCGTGGGACGTCGTGGTCGACGTCGGGGTGAACTACGGCGAGATGCTGCTGCACGCCGAGGTGCCGGCGGGCGCCCGTCGGATCGGCTTCGAGCCCAACCCGCGCGTGCTGCCCTACCTGCGACGCTCCATCGAGGAGTCGGGGCTCGACGTCGAGCTGCGTGAGGTGGCCGTCGGCGCCGCCGAGGCCGAGGCCTCGTTCGTCGTGGACACGGAGTGGTCGGGACGGTCGGGCCTGGCGCACAGCCACCGGACGGATGCCGCTCACGACCTCGACCACGTGACGGTCCCCGTGCGGACGCTCGACGACGAGCTCGACCTCCGGGCCGAGGACAGCGTCTGCATCAAGGTCGACGTCGAGGGCGCGGAGTTCGAGGTGCTCGCGGGTGCCCGGCAGCAGCTCGCCGACCGGTCGTGGGCGGTGATGGTCGAGGTCCTCCACATGGACGCCTTCGAGAAGGCGCGGCTGGCCGAGGACTACGTGATGCGGGTGATGGACGTGCGGACCGGGGACCTGGTGGTGGTCCCGCCGGCGAGCGCCGACCTCGTCGCCGGGCTCCTCGACGCGTCCTGGCTGCACTCCCAGGACGTGCTGCTGACCGCCGGGGGGCGGCGTGACCACGCCCGCGCCCCGCAGGGCGGTCTACCGGGCGCTCCTCGGCGGCTACGAGCAGCTGCACGAGGAGGAGGTCGCCCGCGAGTCCGACCTCCCGTTCATCTGCTTCACCGACGACCCTACCCTGACCAGCACCACGTGGCAGGTCGAGCTCGTCGAGCCTCGGCTTCCCCGCGACTCCACGCGCAGCGCCCGCGCGCTGAAGATCCTCGGCCACCCGCTGCTCGACGACTACGACGAGACGCTGTGGGTCGACAACACGGTGGCGCTGAGGCAGCCGCCCGACGCGCTGTTCGACGAGTGGCTGGCCGACGCCGACGTCGCCGCGCCGCTCCACTCCTTCCGGCGCTCGGTCGCTCGCCGAGGCCGAGGCCGTGCTCGACGCCGGTCTCGACGACTTCGCGCGCGTCTACGAGCAGCTCTCCCACTACCTCGCCGTGCGACGGCGAGGTGCTCGAGGCCAACCCGCACTGGACCGGGATGCTGGCGCGCCGCCGCACCAGCGCCACCGAGCGCCGCCATGACGGCGTGGTGGGAGCACGTGCTGCGCTACTCCCGCCGCGACCAGCTGTCGTTCGTGCCGGTCATGCGCCGCCACGGCGTGCGCGTCGCGTCGCAGCCGGTCGACTCGCACGCCTCCCCGTGGCACGAGTGGCCCGTCGCCGAAGGCCGCGACCCAGCCGGTCGCGGCTCCGGGCTCCGCGAGGCGCTCCGACCGCCCGCGGCCCGGATCGGCGCGCTCCAGCAGGCCCTCGACGACGCGACCCGGACGCTCGCGGAGACGGTCGGCGCACCGCGACGAGGTCATCGCCCGGCACGAGGAGGACGATCACCTCGCCTCCACGTGCGCTGTCGCCGAGGCCGAGCAGCGTGCCGACGACACCAGGGTCGAGCTCGACACGGTGCGGCACCAGCGCAACGTCGCGGCGCAGGCGCTCGACGACGCGCAGCAGCGGGTCCGACGCCTCCGACGCCGCCTCCGCCGGGCCACCGACCCGCCCGACGACGCGTCGGGTGCGGCACCCGGGCGGCGCTCCGGGGTGGGATAGCGTGACGCACGCACCAGCCGGAGCGAGTGGAGGAGACAGCGTGACCCAGGACGCGACCGACCGGTCCGAGGCGGACCGGCTCCGTGAGGAGGTCGCCGAGGCCCGGCACCACCTGCTCACCGTCCAGGACCACATCGTGGGCCTCGAGGCCGAGAACGGCCGGCTCCACCTGGACCTCACCCGGGTGACCATGGAGCTGCGGCGGCAGCGCAAGCGCACCAAGACCCTGCTCAAGCAGCGCGACGACGCGCGAGCCCGCCTGGCCGACGTACGCACCCGGCTGGAGCGCCACCGGGGTCGCGGCGCCGAGATCGAGCAGCCGCGGGCGTCCGTCGCCCGCCGAGTGGCCCGGCGGGTGCGCGGGGCGCTCAGGTGAGTCCCAAGCCGATCGCACCACCGCGGTTCTCGATCGTCACCCCGGTCTACGACCCGCCCGTCGACGTGCTCAAGGAGTGCATCGAGTCGGTCCTCGCCCAGGACTTCGACAACTGGGAGCTCATCATGGTCGATGACTTCTCCCCGAACGCCGCCGTCCCGACGGTCATCGCGCACTACGTCCAGCAGGACTCGCGGATCCAGCTGATCGAGCGCGACACCAACGGGCACATCGTGGCTGCCTCCAACGACGGCGTCGCCGCCGCGACGGGTGAGTTCATCGCGCTCCTCGACCACGACGACCTGCTCGTCCCCGAGGCGCTGTCGCGGGTCGTCGAGGCGATCGACCGCCACGAGGACGTCGACTACGTCTACACCGACGAGGACAAGGTCGGGGAGGACGGGGCGACCTACGGCGCCTTCCGCAAGCCCGACTGGTCGCCCGAGCGGCTGCGCGGCCAGATGTACACCTCCCACCTCTCCGTCCTGCGCACCAGCCTGGTCCGTGAGGTGGGCGGCTTCCGCGAGGGCTTCGACGGCTCGCAGGACCACGACCTCGTGCTCCGGGTCACCGAGCGTGCCCGTCGCGTCGTCCACGTCCCCGAGGTGCTCTACCACTGGCGCGCCGTCGAGGGCTCGACCGCGGTCGACATCGAGGCCAAGCCCTATGCCGAGACCGCCGGCATCCGTGCGGTGCAGGAGCACCTCGACCGGCTGGGCATCGACGCCACGGCAGGCCCGGGCGCAGAGCCCGGCAGGTACGTCGTCGAGCGTCGCCTCGACCCGGCGGTGACGGTGTCCGTCGTCATCCCGACGATGGGCCAGTCGTCACTGGTGCGCGGCCGTCGCCGGGTGCTGGTCGTCGAGGCCGTGCGCTCGCTGCTGGAGCGCACGGACCACGAGGCCGTCGAGGTCGTGGTCGTCCACGACACCCCCACCCCGGCCGCCGTCCTCGACGAGCTCCGCGAGGTCGCGGGTGACCGGCTGGTGCTGGTGCCCTTCGACCGGCCGTTCAACTTCAGCGAGAAGATCAACGTCGGCGTCTGCCACGCCTCCGGCGACCGGGTCGTCTTCCTCAACGACGACGTCGAGGCGATCTCGCAGGGCTGGCTCGAGCAGCTCGTCGCACCGCTCGACGAGCCCGACGTGGGGCTCACCGGCGCCAAGCTCTACTTCAGCGACCAGACCGTGCAGCACGCCGGCCACGCCTACTACAACGCGGGCTACCACCACCCGTTCAAGTTCTGGACCCGCGACGAGGTCGGTCCGTTCGGCGAGCTCGTCGTGAGCCGCGAGGTGACCGGCGTGACCGCGGCGTGCGCGGCCATGCGCCGCGAGACGTTCTTCGCCGTCGGCGGCTTCTCCGAGGCGCTGCCGGGCAACTTCAACGACGTCGACCTCTGCTACAAGGTGCAGGCCGCCGGCCTGCGCACCCTCTACGTCGCCACCAGCGAGCTCTACCACTACGAGTCGCGCACCCGGGAGGCCCGCGTGCAGGAGTGGGAGCGCCTGGCCGTCGTCGCCCGGTGGGGCGTGCCCGGCGAGGACCGCTTCACCCCGAGCGAGGTCGCGATGCCCAACCTGCGCCGCGTGCAGCAGCTGCCGCGACGAGCTCTTCGAGCCGATCGTCTAGCGACGGAGGTAGGGCTCGAGCGCCCGGGTGAGCGGCTCGGCCACCGAGTCCCACGCCCACCGCGTGTGGGCGTCCTCGGCGGCCGGGAGTGCGCGGTCGGCGTACGCACGGGTGTCGCGCGCGAGCGCCACGGCCTCGTGGAGCGCCGCGTCCCACTCGTGGGCCTTGGCGAGGCGGCCGGTGACGCCGTCCTGGATCGCCTCGTCGAGCGACGGCGTGTGCGAGGCGACGGTCCACGTGCCGACGGCAGCCGCCTCGAAGAACTTCAGGTCGGACTTGCAGATGTTGAACGCCGTGTGGGACAGCGGGGCGATGTTGACCTCGACCTCCGCGATCGAGCGCTGCAGCTCGACGTAGTGCATGAACTTCTGGAACTCCACGCGCTCGCGGTGCGGCTCGAGGGCCCCGAGGTCGTCGAGGTAGCCGACGATCCGCACCGACACGTCGTCGTCCTCGTCGAGCAGGCGGGCGAGCGCGGTGCTGGCGACGGCGAAGTCGCGCACGTGCGACGGCGTACCGCTGAAGTAGCCGACGGTGACGGGGCCGGAGCGGCGCCACCTGCCTGCGACCTTGGCGTCGAGCAGCTCGCGGGAGTACTCCTGCTGGGTGCGGTTGAGCACGTTGGGGACGATCGCCGCGCCGTCCTCGACATAGGCGGAGAGCCGGCTGGCGAGGAGCGAGTTGGTGGTCGTGGCGCCGCGGCACTCGGCCAGGGAGGCGTTGAGGCGGCCCATGTAGGCGAACCAGACGTCCCACTCGGCGTTGACGTCCGGGTCCTTGCCCAGGGAGCTCATCACCAGCTCGGCGAAGCCCACGTCGAAGACGAGGTCGTCGCAGTCGAAGATCATCGGGACGCCGTGGGCGGCGGCCTTCTGGGCGAGCTCGCGCAGGGCGGCGTTCCACGGGTAGCGAGCCACCACGATCACGTCGAGCTCGGGCACGATCCGGGTCAGCGCGCGCAGCTCGTCGTCGCAGAACCACCCCGCCCGCAGGCGTCCCGCAGGGTCGTGGTTGAGCGCGTCGACCGTGTTGGCGACGCGGTAGCGGAAGGTGCTCGTGTCGGGCGTGCGGTAGACGAACGCCACGCGGTGCTCGCCGTCCAGCATCGTGCCGACGCGCTCGGCCATCGAGCTGTCCCACAGGTCCTTGACGCTGCCGGGAGGCTCGGGGAGGTCAGTGAACATCCGGGACGATGCTCTCCTCGGTGGTGCGCTCGCCGGGGCGGTCGCTGCCCAGCGTGGCGCGGAATCGGTCCATCACCCAGTCGACGACCGGGACCAGCGTGGTCTCCCAGTCGCGGTTGATGTGGTCCGCGGCGACGTTGGCGGCGCGCTGCTGCGGGTCGCGGGCGAGCTCGACCAGCCCGCGCAGGCCCTCGAGCAGCCCGTCGACGGTCGAGGGAGCCACGATGATGTTGTCCGAGATGTCGGACAGGTCGGTCTTGATGCCGTGCGAGTTGGTGAGCACGGCCGCGCCGACCGATGCGAGGTCGTAGGGCGGGTACGACGGGTGCGGGGTGTCCATCAGCACGAGCGCGGCGTCCATCGACGCGACGAGGTCCTGGTAGTCGGTCCAGCCGAGGCCCTCGATGACGTTGACCTTCACGTCGCGCGGGAGGGTCAGCTCCGGCGTGCCGCGGCCGACGAAGTGGATGTCCCACTCGTCGGGGTCGATGATCCGCTGCTCGACCGCCCGCGCGAGGACCTGGGCGCCGCGCCAGAACAGGTTGCGGGCGTTGAGCGGGCGCGAGTAGAAGAACAGGTTGCGCTTGGTGCCGCCCGATCCGGCCGGGACGGCGGAGGCGTCGCGGGTGGGGAAGGCCGGCTC
>CAWCGM010000010.1:0-372082 GCA_963795095.1 uncultured Actinomycetota bacterium
TCAGGCCGGGTGCCTCGGGGTGACCCGTTCAATACTGCTTCGACGCCGCAGTCAGCGGTTGGGCCGTGGAGAACAGCATCGAACTCGACGTTGGTGCCCCACGTTGGGCTGGTGAGGTTCGCGCTTCCGGTGACAGTGGTCGACTGGCCGTTGCCCGTGTCGATAACGAATGTCTTCGCGTGTAGGCCGTCGTGGGCTTCGAGGAAACCGTCCATGGTCGGCAAGGAGACGTCGGCAATGTCGTCTCCAGGGTCGACCTCCGCCAGTCGTTGCAGCACGTTGACGTGCCACCCGTCGACTGCCTGAGCGCCGATGAGCTAGGGATTCCGCGCGGGAGATCAATGTCCTGTCAGTAGCGACCTTGCTCAGTTCGGCGACGGCGGGTCTGGTCAAGAATGGGCTGATGGCCAGGAGGCGAGATCCGGCGTCGGGGAAGGGCCAGACACGTGCGCCTGTCATGCCGATCGGGATGGTAACTCGCCGCCACGGAATGGCTCCGGGGGGCGCGAGGCGGACCTTGGCGAGAGACTCGACGAGGCTGGCGATCTCGGCGCTTCGCTCGGGGGCGAGCGGCCGGAGGGAGAGGGCGGGGAGGCCCTCGACGAACGCTGCGGCCGGCTCCGCATCAATGACGCCAGTCTCGTCCTCGTCGAGCACGAGGGCGGTGTCCCACGATCGGTCGAACGTCAGGTTGCGGCTCAGGATGACGACGCGGTGCAGCCGCGTTCCCTTCGGGATCGAGAAACGCATGGCCCAGATCTTCGGGTGGAATATTGCGCCCTCGTGCGGCGGCATGACCTCCAGCACGCTGTCCTCGACGAAAGTCAGAATGCTGCGGTAGTTGCCCGGGACGTGGATGCCGCCGGCTTGGCAGAACACCGTGGTGTGGTCGGCGTAGCGACGTACGGCCTCGAGCAAGTCGGATCGGATCGACTGCGCCAATCTCGTCGCGATCTGCCTTGTTCAAATCGAAGTGCGAACGACAGCGGCGCGAGGAGCAGCGCGGTGAGGTTGAGCGAATAGGTTGTCCCGACGGCGACTTCGACGCGGTAGCCCGCGGGTGGTCGCAGCGCGTCGGTCAGCATGACGCGCGTCTCTGGGGTCAGCGTCACGAAGCCGCCCGTGCGGCGTAGAGGTCGTCGAGGTGTCGGCTGGCGATCGACCAGCGGAAGCTCGATGCCGGCCGAGGCCCGCTCTCGCCCGACCATCGGTCCAGGGCGGACTGGTTGGCCAGCCGTGCCCGTCCTCCTTTGATCTGACGTTCTCGAGTGGCGACGAGATCCGCCGCCGGCTGCTGTTGGTCACTAGGCGCCCCGCTTTCCAGCAGGTCGAGCCATCGGTTGACGAACGAGATGGTCGGCTGCCTGAGTCGCGGATTCTTGCGCTGGATGGTGGCCCACCAATCGGTGCGGCTCCAGCCTTCAAGGGCGCCGGACGGAAGGAGCTGCTCGTTCGTCCACCGGTTGATGCGATCCTCGTATTCGTCGATCAGGTCTGACGATCGCTCTTGCGAGCTAGCAGGAGGTTGTACACCAGCGCCGCGCCGTGGATGGCGATGCTGAAACGCCGTGAGTGGTCGGCCAGGTCGCGAAGCTGCTCGAGGAGCTCGATGAAGGTTGTCGACTTCCCATACAAAGTCCGGGTCGGTTCCCCGGCGGATTCCGAACCAGCCATGCCAGCATCGATCCCTCGGTTGCCGTAGCGATCTGGTCTGACAGGTATTGCTCCTCGTCGGGTGTCAGTGCGAAGTCTGCGGCCTTCAGCCAACCTGCGGGCGCGGACGGAAGGTGTCGATCAAGGCCAGTCCCTGGCAGCAACTCACGTGCCTCGGGATCGTCGGCCTTGGCCGTCCGCTGCGAGAGCTGTCGGTAGTCGTGTTGGCGGCGGAAGAAGCCATCTGCCGAGAAGTCGCCTTGGCGGATTTGCCAGGCACCGAGCGACGCCCAGTACATGCCGCTCGGCATTCGCTTGAGGCTTGCGCGCGCGGTGTTGCCGATGACGCCCTGTCGCTCACCGCCGGCCAGCAGGCTGTTGATCAGTCGGTACTCCAGGTTGCGGAACTCGGCGCTCATCTCCGTCGGAGTGGGCTTGTGGGCGGCCTGCTCCATCAGCCACGGAATGAAGAGCACGTAGCGGAGCCGAGTGTGCAGAACTGACGTCCCCGGAAACAAGGAGTCCGCAAGGGCATCTCTGATCGAGCCGATGCCGAGTTCGTCGACCGTCCCCTCTTCCTTGAAGAGGTCGACGACTTCAAGCATCCTCCTGCGCTGCTCGCTGTCCGTGTCGAGCCAGCCGAATGTCGAAACCACTGTCCGATCATGGCCGGAAGCACCGACAGATGGTGAGGTTCACGGGAACTGTCACCACGCGGTGCGAGTTCTCTGGCCTCCGCGATCAGTCGTAGATTGGCCATCATGACGGCCAACAGTCAGAGCGACTCGGCAATCCAGCGAGACGCCGAAGGGGCGATCGTTGCCGCGCTTGCCGCCAAGCTCGGCGTAACCCTCGTGAGCGGCGGGACGCTGCCGCTGAGCGGAGGGGTAAAGATCCAACTGGATGCCCGCAGCGAGGATGGAAAGTTCGCGGTCGAGGCGTACGCCCGGCAGGGCGTTCTCAGGGGCGGTCAGCTCAAGAAGATCGCTCAAGACGTGCTGAAGCTCGCGCTGCTTCGCCGGGAGCCCGACTTCGCAGAGGTGCGGCCCATCATCGTGTTCGCGAGCGAGGAGGCTCGCTCGTCGATCACCGGCTGGGTGAAGCGTGCCGCTGAAGTCTTCGACGTCGAACTGCACGTGGTCGACATCGACCCCGAACTGCGGGCAGAGATCGTCGCAACGCAGGAACTTCAGAAGATGGTCAACGTCCCTCTCCCGTCGGTGGCTGACGACATCATTCACGAGGACTAAGTCCGTCACCCGTGGGTGCGGGTTTCTGCGCGGTGGCGGCCCTCGGCTCTGGGCCTGCTCTGTCGGCGCCCGCGGTTACGGTGTGCCCGACATGAGTGAAACCTATTGCCACCTGTGTGACGCCGACCCTTGCTACTGCGGGCAGCAGGGTCAGGTCGCGTACGTCCAGCGCAAAACCGTCGAGCGGGGCGCTCCCAAGGGTCTAGATGCCGCTGTTCGGGAGTTCGTGCTGTCCTCGCACGAGGCGGGAGTCCGCGAGAACTGGACGGGATGGCAGCACCGAATCGTCGAGCAGTTCGGCGAGGAAGACGCGCCCCGCCCGGTCTGGAACCGGGTCAGCAATGACCTTCAGAGGGAGTGGCTGCTAATCAGTCACCCGGCGCACGACGGCCCGATGATGCCTCCCTCCAGCTACCCCGAGGTGCGGCGCCTCCCACTCCCGGATGCCATTGCTGAGGTTGAGCGATGATCGACAGCGGTGGGTGGGCGGTAGGAGAGAAGGGTCTGAGGCTGTGGCAGGTCGTCCAGCGCATCGGAGACGTCGTCTACATCTCCATTTATGAGGCGCTTCACGATATGAACGGGCGGGATCATCGAGTCACCACCCGGTCGCCGGGTGGCAATCCGTCCCAGTTCTGGTACGTAGGTCGGAGCCCACGAGCGGTGCCTGATGACCACGGGGCGGGCGCCTGAACGACAGGAACTTGAGAGCTATCGCTCTCGAGTCCGAGGCAGCCTTCTGGGCGGCGCGGTCGGCGACGCGCTCGGTGGACCGGTGGAGTTCTGGAGCCTGGATCGGATCCAGCGCGAGTGCGGACGAGATGGCGTCAAGGAGTACCTGCCCGAGAACGTCGCGGGCTCCCGCACGTACGGCCGTATCACTGACGACACCCAGATGACGCTCTTCACCGTCGAGGGGATGATCCGTGCTTCGGTCCGGCAGGACCGCGGCCTCGGCTTCACCGTGGCGGTGCTCCACCACGCCTACGACCGATGGCTCGACACCCAGCTTCAGAGCGGCCCGGACGGCGAGCGAGACGGCTGGCTCATCAACGAACGCTGGCTCTACTCCCGCAGAGCGCCAGGCAACACGTGCCTCTCCGCCCTCGAAGTCCCGCGAGGCGGCCGACGCAAGCTTGAGCAGTTCGGCGCGGAAGCGACCAACACGTCCAAAGGGTGCGGCGGCGTCATGCGCAGCGCTCCATTTGGGCTCGTCCCGCCTGGGTCTGGCCATCGGATTGGCAGTTCGACTCAGCAGCGCAGGCTGCCGGTTACACCCATGGTCACTCGACCGGTCAGATGGCGTCGGGGGCGCTGGCCGTTCTCATCGGCGCGACCATGCGTGGCCACGACCTGCCAGGGGCGATCGACGAGGTGGAGAGCCAGCTCCGCGGCCGCCATGGCTATGCCGAGGTTTACCAGGCGATCAAGCAAGCGACTGAGGTCGCGCGCAGGGGCCCGGGGCCGGAGCACATCGAGTCGCTTGGCGGCGGCTGGGTAGCGGAGGAGGCGCTTGCGATGGCGATCTACGCGTCGCTCGTCTACCAGGAGCCCGGTCAGCTGCTCGACGCACTGTCGCTCGCGGTCACCCACTCCGGCGACAGCGATTCCACCGGCGCGATCTGCGGCAACATCCTCGGTGCGCTTCATGGGGAGACGGCGCTGCCTCCTGACCTCGCATTCGAGGTTGAAGGACGCGGCACGATCCTTACGCTGGCCGACGACTTCATCTACGAGTTCACCGCCAGTGACCGACTGCACGGCGAGTACGGGCCGTCCACGCGGTGGACCGAGCGCTACCCGGGATGGTGACCGCCGGGAGATTCGACAGGTCATCAGATCAGAACGTCAGCCCTGGCACGCCACCACCGCCGCACTCGCCGGCTGCCGCTGGAACCGGATCGCAGTCCAGACCCGGCACAAGCACCTCGGTCTATGAACCGGCCGGGAGAATTTCTCGAAACCGGGTTGCTACACCTGTTTCAGATGGTTACAGTTATTGCAGTTAGTTACACCTGCATCAGTTGGAGTGGAAGCGATGCCAGAGATCCTGCCGGACGATGTCCAGGCTCTCCGCGACGCCTTGGAGGCCTCGCCGGGGGGAGGTGACGGTCACCCTCAGCCTGACCCGCAAGAGCGCCGACAGGTCGCTCACCGAGCCGAACACTCGACCGGTGCCGTAGTTGTTCCTGTGAAAGACCTGTTCCACCAGCACCGAGGCCGCGACGATGCTCGGCATGTCGCGACCCACTCTGATGAAGCTGTGGACGCCGGCGCCGTCGAGCACGTTCGGGTAGGGACCCACCGCCGCATCCCGATGGGAGCGATCGTCGCGTATCAGCGGCACCGCCAACACGAGCACGAGCAGAGTGTTGCGGCAGCGGAGGAGTTCCGCAGCAACATCACCTTTGGGGGCAACCAGTGAGTCTCGACGTTCATTTGCTCGACCCGTCGAGTTCCTCCGGCCCAACCGGCGGCTGTTGATCGACACCAACATCTTCATGGACCCCGACGCGCGTCGCGCCGGAGGCCTGAAGCGACTGTTCGAGCGGGGTCAAGACGTGATCCTGACGAACAGCAACCCCATCGTCGTGCCGACGAAGGTCATTGGTGAGCTCACCAAGCAGAGTCGGCGCGACCCCTCCCGAGAAGCTGAAGAACGCACGAAGGTGGCCATACAGAAGGCCGGCACGGCCCTGACGTTCCTTGAGGATGCAAGCAAGGTCGGCTTGGTCCGCAAGGACCTCGGCGACGACAGCAACCCCTACGCGGACGACCTGTTCCTGCGGATCTTCGAACGATTCGCGCCGACGTACGAGATGTGTCTTCTGACCCGTGACATCACCATCAAGTTGCGAATTCGTCTCCTGGCTCATCGGCTCGACAAGCGCCTCCTCACCGTGTGCTCACCAAGGATGGTGACCTGGAGATCGAGTCTGACCAGTCACTCTTTGACCGAGGGCTCCGCAAGTACGCCTTGCACACATCGAACGTCGCGGAGGGCAACGGCAACTTCAAGGACAGATCGGAAGTTGCGTCACTTGAGCCGCTGCTCGAACAGTTCCGACAGGCGTTGGACCTCAAGGCGCCGGAGGTCAAGGCTGGCGACCGGGGTGCCAAGCCGTCTGCGCAGCGGGGGAGTTCGGGTCGCGCACCGAAGGCGCAGCCGTTCAGCTTCTACGTCCAAGATCAAGCCGCGCGACGCGGTGCTGGCGTTCGCATCCCTTCCCACGGAGGGGGACCGGGTGTCGTGGGAGTCCGCCAGCAAGAGCGGCACCTTCCTCCTCGGCTCACTGCTTGGGGAGGGTGGTGAAGGGTCGGTGTACCAAGGTGACCGCAACACGGTCGTCAAGATTTTCCTACAAAGAGCATGTCACTCGACACCGCAAGGAGAAGATCGAACTGCTGGTCCGCAGCGGGATCCAGGCAAAGGGCCTGTGCATCCCCTCCGCGATGGTCTGCAATGCCGCAGGCGAGTTCGTCGGCTACGTCATGCCCAAAGCGACTGGCCGCGAAGCACGGACGATCTTCAACATCCGAAGCCTCGGAAAGGACTTCCCGACTTGGAACAAGTCCGACCTCGTCGACATCTGCATCTCGTTCCTGGAGCAGGTGCAGCACCTGCACTCGATGAACATCATCCTCGGTGACATCAACCCCAAGAACCTGATGATCGACGACCGAAAGAGCGTCTTCATCATCGACGCGGACTCCTGGCAACTTGAGGGATATCCCTGCCCCGTCGGCACGCCGATGTACACGTCTCCCACGATGCTCGGGGAAGACCTACTCGGACGATCTGCGGAGTATGGAGGACGAGCTGTTTGCAGTCGCGACGATGCTGTTCCAGATCGTCATGACGGGACAATTCCCCTACATGCGCACCGGCACGACGGTGACATGGTGCAGCTGATCAAGGAGGGCAACTTCGCCTTCCAGTACGAGAACCGCAACAACAAGGACCAGCCCGACGGAGACTGGAAGTTCATCTGGAGCCACATCCACAAGCCGGTCAAGGACCTCTTCTGGCACACCTTCCACCGGAGGGCAAGCGCTACAAGCAGCGTCCGACGGGCAGCAGAGTGGCTCGAAGCGTTCAAGGCATACAAGGCCTACCTGGGCAACAAGCGCCTGAACTTCGACCCCATGTCCAACGACGTTCGTCCGATCCGTAACAAGGCCTTCAGGCCGGACACCCCCATTGAGGACTACCTGAACCGCTGGTCGCAAAGCACGCGATCGCTGGTATCTGGAACGACGACGAGGCGCAGTACTTCGTCCCAAGGCAGTGCAACAAGTGCCGCGATGCCCAGCCGTCCCGGCCCTCCGCTGCCCGGCCAACTGTTGCCCGCGCCGCCGCGCCGGCGACCGCTGCTTGCAAGGACTGCGGCAAGAGTTTCGCCAGAGCACAGCTCACATACGGCCGATGCCCTGCATGCACAACGAAGGCGAACTCGCTGGACACGAACCGGTTGTGCAACGACTGCCGCCAGCCGTTCATCACCTATGACCACATCGGCTGGTTCCAGAGCCGTTTCCTGGACGTGCCTAAGTCGCACTCCGCGATCAAGCAGACCTGCTCGGCCCCGTCGCGCCCGTCTACGACCAAGTCGAGCGCCCAGCCCCAGTTCTGGCTTCTGGGCCCGCTTCAAGAAGTGGCTGCAGGGCAACTAGCCACCCCGCGACCAACGAAAGGAAACAACAATGGCAACACTCAACATCGGTGCCGACGACCTCGTCGACAACCCGACCCCGCGCGTGCCGGTCTCCCTCTGCCTCGACACCAGCGGCTCCATGGGCGGATCGCCGATCGAGGAGCGAGTCCGAGGCGTCAACCTCTTCTATGACGCCATCGACGAGGACGACGATGCCCACGACTCAGCAGAGATCAACATCGTGGAGTTCAACTCCTCGGCGGGCCTCGTCCACGATTTCGCCAGCATCGAGCGGCTTCTAGCGCATCTCCTCGCTTACCGCCAACGGTGCGACCGCCATGGGCGCGGGCGTGAATCTCGCTCGTCGACACGCTGGACAGGCGCAAGGCCACGTACTCGGACAGCGGCGTCTTGTACTACCAGCCGTGGCTCGTCCTCATGACGGACGGCGGCCCCACCGACAACATCGACCTCGCGGTGAAGCGAGTCGTCGACCTGGTCGAGGCGAAGAAGCTACCGCGTTTCCGATCGGCATCGGCACCGGCGCCGACATGAACACCCTTGCGCGCTTTAGCCCCAACCGGCCACCTCTTCGGCTTGACGGGCTCAAAGTTCAAAGGAGTTCTTCGAGTGGCTCTCGAAGTCGGTCGCACGGGTCTCGCGGTCGACGCCTGGTGACACCGTGAAGCTGGACCTCGAAGGCCTTGCCGGCTGGGGCGGAGCTGTAAGTGTTCAAGGAGTTCCACTATCAAGTCAGGGGCCACGGGCACCTGCGCGACGGCACTCCGGTCCAGGATCGGACCAAGTACCTCTCGCGTGGCGGTGTCCAGGTCCTCTGCCTTGCAGACGGCGCTGGATCGGCGTCGCATTCCGAGTTCGGCGCCCAGGCCGTTGTGGATGAAGCGTGCGCCATGCTCGTCGACCGGTTTGCCGAGTTCTCGGCGTGCGACGACGGTGCCCGCGTCAAGGTGGAACTCCTCGTATCAGCTTGTCCCCGAACTCAACAACGTTGCGACGCGGCACGGAGTGAAACCTGGTGACCTGGCCTCGACCTTCCTTTGCGTTGCTGTATCGGGGGAGCGGTTCCTTGGTGCCCACGTTGGCGATGGCGTCGTCGGGTACGTGAAGAACGGCCAACTCAGGGTCATCTCGGCGCCTGACAACAGTGAGTTTGCGAACCAGACGACCTTCGTCACGTCTGGCCGCGCCCTTGAGTCGATGCGACTGTTCCGCGGATCACTGGACGGAGTCGCCGGCTTCATCCTGATGAGCGATGGGACCAGTGAGAGCCTGTTCGATGCTCGCACTGGCGCGGCTGGAGCCTGCGAGAAGCTGCTCTATCGCGGCTGTGGGTTCTGCCCCCGCGGCTGAGCAAGACCTCCAAGTACACGAAGCGCTTGCGACGGCTTATGGATCTCAAGATCCGCGACGCCACAAAGGACGACTGTTCCATCGGCATCCTGGGCCGGACGTTGTCGACGTGACGGCATTTGACGCGGCCCCAGAGGCAGAGATCGCCCGGCGGGCTGGCCCCAGGGCTGGCCCTATGAGATTCAACAGGTCATCAGAACGTCATCGGAAATGATGGGCAACGGTTCCAAGGCGTTCCGATAGACTTTGCACTGTCCGATGGAGAACCTCCAGATCAACCCGAGGTTTTCCAGAGGGACCCGAACTTTGAGGTAGCGGGATCAGGCCCTCCGATCTTGCCCAGAGGTCGCAGGTTCAAATCCTGCCCCCGCTACAAGAAGAAACAGCAGGTCAGAGGCGGTTTTCCGGAGAGGTTCGGGAGGCCGCCTCTGATCGCATTTCGGCGCTCGTGGGCAACTCGTGGGCAGAACTCGCCGCGACCTGCCACCAGCAAGAGCCTCGCCAGTCAGCGTCGAAGGTGGCTCACCGGGCAAAGATCGTGCCCTCTGGCGGCTGGTGAGCAAGGTGGTGAGCCCTCCGTGCTCGACGCTCCCAGGACTCATCAGGTACGAATGTCCGATGTCGTCCACGACCGACTGCCTTTCCACTACGGCCCCACAGGGACCGTGACACTGAGGAGGACAGGGACATGGACGTGCTGTTGATGAAGGTTCCCGAGGCAGCTGCCGCACTGGGCGTGAGCCGGGCCAAGCTCTACGAACTCATCGCCTGTGGCGCGCTCCCCGCGGTCAAGGTGGACGGTTGTCGCAGGGTGCGCACGGAGGACCTGGTGTCGTACGCCAACAGTCTGAGCCCGACGAACTGAACCGGGGATCAGGACGCTCCTGCTAGACCGGGGCGAGCCGACCCTTGGGCCGGGAATGGCGTGCGGCAGAATGCGCTCGCCCCGACGAACAGGACTGACTCCACCATGGCCACTGACTACGACGCTTCGCGCAAGAGCGAGGAGGAGCAGAAGGAGGACAGCCTCGAGGCGCTTCGTCTTGCTGCGACCGACAAGGACACGAACTCGGGCAAGATCGACGAGGACGAAACCGAAGCTGCAGAGTCCTTCGAACTGCCTGGAGCCGACCTGTCGACTGAGGAGCTCAGCATCGAGGTGGTGCCGAAGCAGGACGACGAGTTCACGTGCTCCGTGTGCTTCCTCGTGCACCACCGCAGCGCACGAGTATCCGAGGATCCGCTTGTCTGTCGCGACTGCGCGTAGCGGCGTGGTCGAGGGCCAAGAGCTCGACCACGGACGGCCTCAGCGTCGATAGCGGCGGAGTGAAGCGCCTCGACAGCATGCCAGGAGCTTCCCTCGCTACTACATTGGGCTCGACCCCCCAGAGGAGGCGAGCGATGATCGCGCGTATTGCTGTTTGGGAGCCGATGCCGGACGACGACCGCCAGTGGGTCATCGATGCGGCCAAAAACGTTCCGGGCGTGATGGACGCGTACCACCTTGTCGACCCCGCGACCGGGAATGGGTTGTCGATTGCGTTTTTCGATGACGATGTCGACGTCGCCGAGGTAAAGGCCGCAATCGCGAAGAAGGCGGACGAGATCGGCTGGCACGACGAACCTCGACCGGCGCCGAAGTCCGAGACCATCTACCGAGTGCTTCGACAGGGGTAACCCGCACTCCAGCCCTAGGTGCTCGATACTCAGTCCTCACCCGAACGCGGCGGGGTGGGCGTGCCCATTCGGCAGACCCGGATGCACGGTGGCCGCGACGCTGAAGCGATGCATTCCGCCACTCGAGCGGTCGCGACAATGACGCCTCAGCGGTGGTTCCTCAGGGTCTGCTGCACGAACGGGTGACAGTTTTGGTTAGGCCGCTTGGGTGGCGGTGTACGTCATGATCAACTCGTATTCGACGTCGGACGGGTCTGCTGCACGGATAGGTGACATCTGATCTGCGTCGATGTGTGTCGGCGCTGGAAGGATGTGCACCATGCCGAAGGCGTTCCCCAAGGAGTTCCGCGACGACGTGATACGGGTCTTTCGTGACTCGGATGCCTCGATGGCCCAGGTCGCGAAGGACTTCGGCATCTCGCCGTCGTGTCTGAAGCGTTGGCTGGCTATCGACGAGCGGAACTCGTCGAGGTCATCAGGTCGCACGAGCCCAGCGGCTGAGTCCGATGCGCTGCGCGAGGCGAACAAGCGGATCAAGCTCCTCGAGCAGGAGAACGAGGTCCTGCGGCGGGCTGCTGCTTACCTCTCGCAGGCGAACCTGCCGGGAAAATGATGTACCCGCTCGTCCGCGAGCTGGCCGCGAAGGACGCCCCGCTGCGGGTGCCTGTGGCGGTGACGTGCCGGGTGCTGAAGATCGCTCGCCAGCCCTACTACCGCTGGCTGAAGTGCCCGGTCACCGATGCCGAGCTGACCGAGGCATACCGCGCCAACGCGTTGTTCGACGCCCACAAGGACGACCCCGAGTTCGGCTACCGATTCCTCCTCGACGAAGCCCGCGTTGCCGGTGAGTCGATGGCCGAGCGCACTGCTTGGCGGATCTGCTCCGACCTCGGCTGGTGGTCGGCGTTCGGGAAGAAGCGCGGCAAGAACGGGAAGAAGCCCGGTCCGCCGGTGCACGACGACCTCTGTGCCGTGGTCGATGACAAGGGCAGAGTCAGGCACGAGTTCACCGCCACCGGACCGAACGAGCTGTGGCTGGCCGACATCACCGAACACTGGACAGGTGAAGGCAAGCTCTACGTCTGCGCGATCAAGGACGTCTACTCCAACCGCATCGTCGGCTACTCGATCGACTCACGGATGAAGTCCCGACTCGCGGTTGCTGCGCTGAACCACGCCGTCGCGCGTCGTGATGACGTGGCCGGATGTGTCCTGCACACCGACCGGGGGTCGCAATTTCGTAGCCGGAAGTTCGTCCACGCGCTCAACCGTCACGACATGGTCGGGTCCATGGGCCGCGTCGGCGCGGCCGGCGACAACGCTGCGATGGAGTCGTTCTTCTCGCTGCTGCAGAAGAACGTTCTCGACCGCCGCTCCTGGGCCACGCGAGAGGAGCTGCGGATCGCGATCGTCAGGTGGATCGAGAGGACCTACCATCGCCGTCGCAGGCAAGCTGCTCTCGGACGGTTGACCCCGGTCGAATACGAGTTGATCATGACGACAACCGCCACCCAAGCGGCCTAACCGAAACTGTCACCCGTTCGTGCAGCAGACCCCATCACCGAGAAGGTTGGTCACATTGCCCTCTTGCGGGTGGTGTTCGCGCCTTACGTCGCGCCTAGCCTCGATCGCATCGGTGCGCCCGCCACACTGTTCGGGGGGAGCGTGACAACTAGCACCGAGGCCAACCCGTCGCCAACCGTTCCCGAGATGGTGTGGAGGCGGGTTGGTCTTGTCGTGCCGACCAATCGTGCTGCCGCCGTCGATCGCTCACACGTAGGCTCTCAAGAGGTCGTACCTGACGACGTGCCCATCCCCCGTGGTGCTCGTCAGGTGCGACCCTCATCGTCTAGGTGTCCGCGTCTGGTGCCTTGGCGCGAACCGCGCGGTCGCACCCTCGACACACGTCCTACAGGTCGGCCACGCCTCGTCACCGTCTGGCGCCGGTCACACGTGACTCATTCGAGGGCGGGGAGGTCTCGGGTGCACACGATCTCCTCAGCGATGCTGATGAGCTTGCGGTTGAGGTGCATGGAGGCGCGCTTGAGATACGCGAAGGCTTGGGCGGCGTCGAGGTCGAGCCGTTCCATGAGTAGGCCTTGTGCTTGGCCGATGACGAGGCGATTGGCGAGCGCGGCATGGAGATGGTCGTTTTCCGCTCCAGCCGCGGCAAGCGCAAGGACGAGACGATCGTTGTCCTCAGCAATCTCGGCAAGCGTCTGATCCAATCGCAAAGACTCGACCAGGTAGTCCTCAAGCTCGCTCACAATCACTCCTCCCACGGCCCCCGTGATCGCGCGACGGGGAAATACTAGGCTTCACCGATTGTTTCGGAAACCCCCTCAGGGCCGGATTGGGGCGGGACCGGGGTGAGCCTCCTCGCGGACTACCGATGGTCGCTGTGGGCCGTAGGACCGCCCGGGACGCTGACTGCTTGACATCTCGAGCGGGCCCGAGGCCCTGGGGCGAAAGTAGAACGTCACCCACCCCAGACCGGGGTCTTCCACGCCTCCCGTCATCATGGGGATTCGGAGACGGGTGGTAGCGGTTGCCGCCGTTTCGACTAGACGGATTTGGGTGTCGCAGCGGCAGGGCGCCGACCCGGAAGCGCGCTGGTTCCGGCCTTGGCGTTCGACTCGTCGACCAACTCCTGAGCAACGAGCCGCAAGCTTGATGTTGCGATGTGAGGACGCGCGGACCAGGAAGCCAAACGAGCGGTCCTCCGTCATGTCGAAGCGCTCCATGAGCAGTCCGATGGCCTGACCGATGGCGCGCCGACTGCGAAGCGCTTCGCTGAAGTCCTCACGCTCCTGTGCGTGGCCGAGGGCGATGGCGGCGTGGGTGGCGAACAGCTGGGCCAGCTCGCGAGCGTCGGCGTCAACCTCGTCGTGAAGGGTGGAGTAGAAGTTGATGCCGCCGAGGGTGTCGTGGTCGATGTAGAGCTTGACCGCCAGTTGCGATCGAAGGCCGAGCTCCAGCGCCTGTGCCACGTAGCGGGGCCACCGCTGCTCGCGGCCGAGGCTCGAGACCGAGACCGTCTCGTCTCCCTGCAGGGTCGCCGAGCACGGTCCCTCGCCCAGTTCGTACTGGACCCTGTCGAGGGCGAGGACCAAGTCGCCTGTGCATGCGCGGGTGATGATCACGCCACCTTTCTCGACCGTCGAGATGCCTACCTGGTCGAAACCGGGCACCGAGTTGCAGGCGACTTCGACGATCGTCTGAAGCGTGTCGTCGAGGCTGCGCGGCTTGTTCAGCGTGCGGACGGCTTCGTTGATGGAGTGTGTGAAGTCGGACAACTCAGTCATGAGGAACTCTCACCGTGCGTAGAGGTGCGGCACACAGAGAGGCGCTCATCACGAGACGCTGCAGACCCGCCGCTGGTTCGAGGTGAACCGTCCGGCTTCTCGACTGTACGCCTCACCGCCCGGTGGAAGGGCGAGCAGCGATCTCACCGTGATTTCACGCCGTGAATGGCCGACGCTGGTGACGTTGGAGCAACTGCATCTGATTGGACGCTGCGTGGGTACAAGGGGGTGTGGAACCCATACCGGAAACCCTCGAGGCGCTGGACGAGCTGGACGCCTCGCTCGATGAAGCGATGCTCCTGGACCAGCTGCTCGAGACGAGCCACCGCGCGCGCCAGCTCGTACCAGGCCTGGTCGGCGTGAGCATCGCCTCGCGACAGCACGGCCTGACGTTCACTGTTGTCGCCACCAGTGCAGGAGGTCGCGGCCCTCGATGCGGTGCAGTACCTCGCCAGCGGTCCTTGCGTCGATGCCATCGACCTGGGCCACGGCATCGCCACCCCCGACGGACTGCTCAACGAGACACGGTGGCAGGAGTTCGCTCGGGCGAGTGCTGCCGGCGGTGTGCACAGCACCTTGACCCTGCCGATCGTCAGCGGAGGGGCAGTCGTCTCGACCGTGAACCTCTACGGGCACGCCGACGCAACTTTCAACGATCAGCACCACGTGCTGGCCGACGTCTTCGGCGCATGGGCACCGGGCGCCGTCGGCAACGCCGACCTCTCATTCTCGACCCGTACGATAGCCGAGCGGGCACCGCTTCAGCTGCGAGAGGCCGCCACGGTCGACGCCGCCACGGGGATCCTTGCGGCGCAGCACAACGTCACCGTGACTCAGGCGCGTGAACATCTCGAGGATGCCTCCAGTCGAGCCGGCATTCCTGTCTTCACGTTGGCGAAGGTCGTGCTGCACCTCCATCACGACGATGAGGGGAACGCCTTCTCGTCTCAGGCCTCGGGGCCAACTCCCGCGTGACACGGCGAGCAACGTGACCGCATCGCACCCCGAGCTCATCGGGTGACTCCCGTGACGTGGCGCGAACGCAGTCGACTGGTTCGTTGGCGTCGTCTGTGGCGAACGCGCCAGCCGCACACCTTCAACGAGAAGGTCCGCTACAAGATGTTGCGTGACCGCCGGACGTTGCTGGTGACGTTCGCGGACAAGGTCGCCGTCCGCGAGCACGTTGCGGGGCTCGCTGGAAGGCACGTCCTACCGGAGCTGCTGCACGTCCTCGACGCGCCGAGAGGACTGCTCGACGCCGCCCTGCCGCCCGAGTTCGTGCTCAAGCCCACCCACGGAAGCGGGGTGGCCGTCATCGTCTCCGATAAGGCGAACGTCTGGTCCCGGCTACCGCTGCCGCAGCACGCCTGGGCGTATCACCACGTGCAGCCCGAGAATGCACCGGTCGAGCAGCTCGTGGCGCTGGGTGAGTCGTGGCTGTCCCAGTTGTACGGCCAAGGTCCCAACCGGGAGTGGGTCTACGGGCACGTCCCGCGACGACTCGTCGTCGAGGAGCTCCTGGAAGGTGCAGACGGAGGCGTGCCGGACGACTACAAGTTCTTCGTGTTCCACGGCAGGTGCCGATACGTCCAGGTCGATCGTGGACGGTTCGGCAGCAGGACGCAGGACTTCTTCACCCGGCACTGGGAGCACTTGCCGCTGAGCGGCGGCAACCCATGGGCCGATCCTCACATCCCACGGCCGGCGCGGCTGGAGGAACTGCTTGACCTTGCGGAACAACTGTCAGCGGGTGTCGACTTCGTAAGGGTGGACCTCTACGACCTGCCGCAGCGCATCGTGTTCGGCGAATTGTCGAGCTTCCCGGCCGGTGGCGACAGCCCCTTCTATCCGGAGTCCTTCAACGTCGAGTTCGGTCGCCACTGGACTCCCCCGCGCAGGTACCGCTGACTTCGCCAGCCATGTACTAGGCCCGGCCCACGTCGACGGAGCGCAGCACGTGCTCGAACAGGGCTCACGAAGAGGGCCCGGGTCCTGCTCAGGTGCGGACGTCCCGCAGGCTTGTCGTTGGTCGCTGCGATGACCTGATCAGGAACTATCGTCAGCTTCAGGTTGTGGTGGTTCGACAGTCGTGCCAGGAACGCAAACGCGGTTCAGACCGTGGGTACGAGTGGAGCGCCGACAAAATGTGGCCGACGCGGACAAGTCAGATGACGTCCGAGAGATTCACTCGGCATGGGATGGCGAAACCGCGTCATGCATCGGTTTGAGCAGCGTCTCAATGACGGAATTGCTCGTGCGGTCACAGGGGCCCGGGGCAATTTGACCATGGGGTGAGGAGAGCCGTGCTGGGGGCGCGGCACCTCTTGCACAGAGCCGCCCACGGACCCGAGAACCGTGGGCGGTTCTGCTGTGGTTCGTGCGGCCGCAGGGCCCGTGGTCGGCGGCCTCGCCGACCACGGGAGGGCGAGCCGGCGAGGCCTACGAGCGGTGCGCTTGAGTACCGCACGCTGCCCTATAACGGGAGGGCGACTCTCCGGTCACGCGACAGTCGCGACTGGTCTAGCCTGCGCCCGTTCGCAATCGGCGACCAGGTTGTCAGACGGCCAACGCGCAGAAGTGGCCTGGCCGAAAGGACAGCGACGGGCCACTGCGACCACGCCGGCACTCTATGTGCGGAGTCGTCGACCGACCCGATACCCCAGCAGCCGGGCCGTCATGGATCGCGCTCGTGAGGCACGGGTGCGGCCCCCGTCGAACGGGAGGGGTCAACTGGGCCGCGCGACCAACCCCACAAGGTCGCGAAGTCCGGTGTACCCCGGTTGTTCTCAGCCGCCCGTGGAGACTGCTCACCAGACCGGCGGCGTCCCAGCGGATTTGATGGTCACCCTTTCGGACCAGTCTTGCGAAGATCGCGGGCCATGCATTGTGGCGCGCGTCTATCCTTCGCTCGTGGCAACTACCCTTCGCGACGTGCCACGGTTGTCGCGCCTGTACGACCCAGGCACCGGGGCGAGCGATACCGCTTCGCGCCACGGCGTCCATCTGGACCCTTGCCCGTCCTGCGACGGGTGGTTGTGACTGTGGATCTGGTCGTAGATACTCGAGTCGAGCATGGCTACACAGTCGTCACGCCGCGCGGGGAAGTAGACATAGCAACCGTTGATGTCTTTCGCGGGGTGCTTGTCGAGCTTTTCATCCAAGGCCGCGTACACGTGTTGGTTGATCTGGACGACACCACATTTTTCGATTCTCTCGGTTTTGGAGCGCTCGTCGCGGCGCGCCGGAAGGCGCATGTCTTCAACGGCTCGCTGGGCATCGTCTGTTCGAATGCGCGCTTGCGCAGCCTGTTCGAGATCACTGGTCTCGACCGCGTCTTCAACATCACGTCGAGCGTCGAGGCTCATCCGACGGTCTGATGCATCCAACCGTCCGACCCGACCAACGAAGCAGGTAGTCCTGCGAGAAGCGGGACGGTTGTCGTTCGATGGTTGACCCGAACCCGCAGGCTCCCGTACGCGAGCACCGCCGTGACGTACCCTGAGCGGGTGGATGTCCGGCGTGCACACAACGTGCTCGAATCGGGTATTCCCGACGGAAAAGTCTTGCTGTTTGCGCACGGTTTCGGGTGCGATCACGACATGTGGCGCTACGTAGCGCCCCACTTCGAGGACCACGATCGGGTGGTCTTGTTCGACCACGTCGGTTCGGGAGGTGCCCAGGCGCCGTACAGCGCCGATCGGTACGCCGCGCTGGAGGGATACGCGGACGACGTCGTCCGTATCTGCGAAGAGCTAGATCTACGCGACGTCGTCTTCGTAGGCCACTCGGTCTCGGCGATGATCGGCGTACTTGCCCACCTCCGTGCGCCCGAGACGTTCTCCGCGCTGGCGATGGTGGCGCCCTCTCCGCGTTACATCAACGACAAGGACTACACAGGCGGATTCTCACGCGCGGACATCGACGAAATGCTCGCATCCCTCGCCAGCAACTACCTCGGCTGGTCGAGCGTGATGGCCCCGGCGATCATGGGAAACGCGGAGCGGCCAGAACTTGGCGCGGAGCTGACGCAGAGCTTCTGCCGAAGTGATCCGGACATCGCCGAGCGCTTCGCGCGTGCAACCTTTCTGTCCGACAACAGGGCGGATCTCCCTTTCGTCTCAGTACCGACCCTGGTCATGCAGTGCCGCGACGACCTGATCGCGCCCATGGTCGTGGGTGAGTACGTCGCCGCCGCCGTTCCCAACAGCAGCCTCGTGGTTCTAGAGGCCAGTGGTCACTGCCCGAACCTCAGCGCACCTGACGAAGTGGTCAAGGCTCTGGAATCTTTCCTGACAGAGGTGCGCTGAGTGGCCACGAGCGAAGCCACCCAAGCATTCCAACAGGCATTGCTCGACGATGATCCCGCCGCCCTGTACGACAAGGCGCCGTGCGGCTATCTCTCGACGGCGCCCGACGGCACCATCGTCAAGGTCAACCACACATTCCAGACGTGGACCGGATACGCCGCTCAAGACCTGGTGGGGCGTCGTCGACTCGTCGACCTGTTGGCCCCCGGCGGGCGGATCTATCACGAGACGCACATCAGTCCGATGCTGCACGTCCTTGGCGAGGTGAAAGAGATCGCGCTCGAGATCGTCAAGGCTGACGGCGGACGGATGCCGGTACTCGTCAACGCGATGCTCGATCGCAGCATGGATGGCAAGCCGAGGGCAGTGCGGGTGGCACTGTTCGACGCGACTGAACGGCACCAGTACGAGCAGGAGCTTCTGCTCGCAAAGCGCCGGGCCGAGGAGTCGGAAGTGCACGCGGTGCGACTTGCCCGGACCTTGCAGCAGACATTGATTCCGCCGGTGACACCAGCTATCCCCGGTCTCCAGGTCGCATCCGCCTACCGTCCGGCCGGAAAGGGCGACGAGGTGGGCGGTGACTTCTACGATGTCTTCCAGGTAGCACAAGGCGACTGGGTAGCCGTCCTTGGCGACGTCTGCGGGAAGGGTGTGGAAGCGGCTGTCGTGACATCCCTCGTCCGTCACACCGTACGCGCGCTGGCCGTCGTGGAACGCTCGTCGCGAGACGTCCTCCACCAGTTGAACGCCATCTTGATGTCCGGCGACACCGATCGGTTCTGCACCCTCGTGCTACTCCGCCTGCGCCTGGGCCAGGACGGCTGGCAGGTGACGATCAGCTCCGGCGGTCACCCACTGCCAGTGCACCTGAGGCCCGGCTGCCTACCAGCGAAGGTAGGCGAGCCAGGCATGATCGTCGGCGCATTCGATGAAGCCTACTTCTCCGAAGTCACGGTGCCCCTCGGACCTGGCGAGTCGCTGTTCCTCTACACCGACGGAGTGACTGAGGCGAGTCACGCAGGGGACTTCTTCGGCGAGCACGGGCTTCTCGAGGTACTTGATGAGCCCGGGACATCGCCTGACCTGATCCATCGTGTTCTTGACCGGATTCTCGTGTTCCAGCAGCAGTTGCCGCGCGATGACATCGCCCTGCTTGCTATCCGGGCCACGAGGTAGACAAAGCCCTCTGGTCGCTTGCTTACTGGCGCCGTACCCGAACTCTTCACGAAGCGGGCAGCGCGAATGATGCCCACACCGACTTGGCCATAGCGGGATGCTCGACACTGCCCCAGTCCTGGCAGAGGGCGTTCACGATCGCGAGTCCACGCCCGCGGGTGTCCGTCGCCTCTGCCTTCATCAACACGGGGCGCTCAGATGTTCCGTCCTGGACGGTGAGCATCAATCGTGCACCGTCACGACGAACCGTCACGACGAAGGGCGTGCCGGCGTGAGTGACTGCGTTCGTGGCGAGCTCGCTCACGACAAGTTCGGCGTTCTCCGCGATGTGGGCCAGTCCATGCGCACGCAAGAGACCACAGACGAAAAGGCGTGCTTCTCGGACGCTGGCGGATTGCGCGGCAAGCTCGACGCGGTAGGTCCACGTTGGGTTGCTCATGCTCGATCCCGTTCTTGTCCCTAGCCGGGTTGCCCGAAGCGGTGACTCGTGCAAAGTAGCAGGTCAGAGTCTTGCTGCGTGAGCCAGTGAGACCGCGCCTTTGAGGACGGTCGCTCAACCTTCCGCTTGGTGCCGAGTGATCACCATGGTGTCGAGGGTCGTTCGTCAGCCGGGACAGCGGTCGCGGAGTGTCGGCGCTGACCTGCGCAAACGGGCGAATGCCTCATCCACGAGATCGTCGGTCTGGGCCAGCACGCCCTTGGCGCGCTCGATCACTCGTCGCTAGGCCTCCAGCATCCTCCTTGAGCGCCATGGCACCGACGCCGGTCACGCCTTCCAGTTCCTGGTGCGGCATCCTTGAACAGCAACATCAATCTCCGCGACGTTGCCGACGAGATCGTCACTTTGGCTTCAGGCGCTCTCCGTCGACGCCTGAGTAAAATAGCAGGTTCTCGATACCACGTGGTCGTGCTCGACGAGTGCGCAGCCGAGGGACAAACAACCTCGCCCCATCGCAGGCGATCGGCAGACGTCAAGCCTGTCGAGCGATGTGCTCGGACACGTCAGCGGCAGGCTCCGCAGCCGTACTCGAGCGCGTGTGTCCTGCCTGCATTGCAGCCCACTCGGCATCGTCGTAGTCCAACGGGCAAACCGGGATACCCATACCGTGCATCATCGCCCGGCGGTCCGGCCCAGGGGACAGCTGGTACGGACTCTGCGCCTCCCTCGCGGTCATGGACCGCAGGCTACCTCGGCCGCCGTACTTGATCGGCGTAAAGGCACGCACCGGCGCATCGCTCGCGGGTGCTGTTGGGCGTCTCACATGGCCTTCAGCCGGCACGGCGAGGGTCCATGGCGCGTTCACCAGAACCGCGGAACGTGGGTTCGCTAGGCGGCAGGGGTGTGACCGACAAATCTGGAGCGCAAGTCGCAGAGGATCCGCTTGAGATTCCGCGAAACCTGGGCCTGGGTAAGGCCGACAGCCTGAGCGATCTCTCGCTGAGTGCACTCCTCCATGAACCGCATTCGGAGGATCAGCTGGTCACGCTCGGACAGTTGGCGGACGAGCGGCTCCAGGACGACGCGCGCCTCGGCGGATTCCAGGGCGCGATCGTCCCGGCCGAGCAGGTCGCGCAATGTTAAGCCGTCGTCTCCTACTGGCCCATCAAGGGAGGTGGGCGTGAAACACCCATCCGCCGTCAGCGCTTCCACCACGTTGTCGAGGGGCTCGTCAAGGTGTACGGCGATCTCTGTAGGACGTGGGGATCGGCCTAGGTGGACTTCGAGCTCCTCGTGGGCTCGGGAGATGCGAGCTTGCAGTTCCTGCACCCGGCGAGGTGGACGGACCATCCAGCCGGCGTCGCGGAAGTGGCGGCGCAACTCGCCACGAATGGTCGGGACGGCATACGACAGGAAGTCGTTGCCAGCTTCTGGATCGAAGCGCTGGGCGGCCTTCGTCAGGCCGATTAACGCGACTTGTTCGAGATCGTCCAGGTCGACACCCCGGTTTCGATATCGCCTCGCAATGGAGCGAGCCACACCCGCGTTCGTCTCGATCAAGGCCGTCGTGAGGTCGCGAGCGTCCGCGGAGTTTGACGCCGCCACTTTCAGATCGGCAATGATGCCGTTGGTACGACGGGCGCGCGGCTCGGCCTGAAGAGGCTCTGCCGACTGAGAAGTCGGCCGCGATGCCCGAGACGGCGGGGCAATTGTCTTGTGAGCCAAGGCTCAACTCCTTGCGGCGAAGGAGGTCACTCGCCGTTGGCTCCAGCGAGGGTGACCAAACCGTGCCACGAGTCTGGCCGCCCGGGCAAGCCATACCCAGTTCATGACCCAATTCACCACGGCTGTCACCGCCAGGATGGGACGCGCAGCTTGGGAGCGCGGCATGGGCTGCCCCGCGCACTCCAGGCACAGGGCACTTGCTTCGGGGCGTTGAACGGGCGCGGCTCGTGTGCGACGCCGTCGACAAGGTGCGGGGGGAGAGCGCAGGACCAGATCCGCTGTCACAAACTAGACACTTACGGTCCGATCACGTCCGAACGCGGGCGCTACACTCCGAGGTGGACCAAGAGGTCTCCCCACGTAAACCCACGGACATCCGCGTTCGTCCGAGCCAGCCCGTAGCGCTCGATCTCACCCAGAGGTCGCAGGTTCAAATCCTGCCCCCGCTACACAGTGAAACAGCAGGTCAGAGGCGGTTTTCCGGAGAGATCCGAGAAACCGCCTCTGACTGTATTTCGGCGCTCGTGGGCAACGCGTGGGCCGATCTCGCCGCGATCTGCCGCTCGCCCCGACGAACAGGACTGACTCCACCATGGCTACTGACTACGACGCTTCGCGCAAGAGCGAGGAGGAGCAGAAGGAGGACAGCCTCGAGGCGCTGCGCCTTGCTGCGACCGACAAGGACACGAACTCCGGCAGGATCGACGAGGACGAAACCGAGGCCGCAGAGTCCTTCGAACTGCCTGGGGCCGACCTGTCGAACGAAGAGCTCAGCATCGAGGTGGTGCCGAAGCAGGACGACGAGTTCACGTGCTCCGTGTGCTTCCTCGTGCACCACCGCAGTGCACGAGTATCCGAGATTCCGCTCGTCTGTCGCGACTGCGCGTAAAGGCGTGACCTGAGGCGAGCCTGCCCCCGGTCGGCGTGGGCGCCGGTCGGGTTGCCTGCTGTCAACGGCGTGGGTGGCAGGCGCAGCCTTCACCGACGAGGTAGAAACTACGGGTAGCAACCTCGCCGACCTCCGGCGCGCTCGCGAAAGGTGTGTCCGTGTCCCGGTTCCCGACCCTGGTGCTCGTCGCCTCCCTGGTGCTCGGCACCGCACTGGCCGGGGGCACGACAGCGTCCGCGACGCAGGGGAGCGCCGGCGCGTCCACCCAGGAGGCCAAGCAGGAGGCCAAGCAGCAGGCCGCGCGGCAGGCGCCGAAGCCGCCCAAGAAGTGGCGGAAGTGGGAGGCCCCCAGCGGCCCGTTCTTCAACGACCCGCACCGCGCGGAGGGCCACTTCCGGATCGAGAGCAAGGTCGTCCAGACGATCAACCACACGCCGAAGGGGTCCTACATCCGGATCGCGGTCTACTCCTTCGACCGGGTCAACGTCGCGGACGCGCTCCTCGCCGCGTACCGGCGCGGCGTGAAGGTGCAGATCCTGCTCAACGACCACTGGGACACCGCGGCGATGAAGAAGATCCGCAACGTGATCGGCACCAACCGCAACGCGAAGAGCTTCATCTACAAGTGCAAGAAGAGCTGCCGCAGCGCAGCCAACGAGTTCAACAACCTGCACTCCAAGCTCTACCTCTTCAGCCAGGCCGGCAAGTCCGAGGACGTCATCGCCACCGGCTCGCACAACCTGACCCGCAACGCCGACATCCACCAGTGGAACGACCTCTACTTCATGTCGGGCGAGCACGAGATCTTCCGCCAGTTCGTCGGGCTCTTCAACGACATGAAGAACGACTACAACACGCGGCAGGACCCGCTCTTCTTCTGCGGGGTCCCCACCGGAGCGGTCTGCGACGACTCCGTCGACAAGCACACCGTCTGGGCGTTCCCGCGGGTGAGCGGGCCGAAGAACGACCTCGTGATCGACACCCTCGACAAGGTCCAGTGCCTGACTCCCGACGCGGAGGGCAACGTCGTACGCACCAAGCTGGCGCTGTCGATGCACACGATGCGCGGCAACCGCGGCAACTACCTCGCGGAGGCGATCCGCAAGAAGTGGGCCCAGGGCTGCGCCGTGCGGGTGATGTTCGGGCTGATCGGCTACCACACCAAGGGTGTCATCGCGGCTCCCACCGCCCGGGGCCGCATCCCGCTGCGCTCGACCGGGATGGACTACAACCTCGACGACAACTTCGACCTCAACAGCGACGGCGTGGACGACCTCATCCTCGACTTCTACAGCCACCAGAAGTACCTGGTCATCCAGGGCACCTACAACGGCATCCCCGGCACCGAGATGGTCATCACCGGGTCGTCGAACTGGGCGAGCCTCAGCACGGCCAACGACGAGATCTGGATGACCATCCAGGGGGCCCGGGTCGCCAAGAAGTACCTCGGCAACTACGACTACCAGTGGAACAACACGCGCAACTCCCGCAACGCCTACACGACGTCGTACGCCAACTTCCGGGTGTTCCGGGACGGCCGGTGGGTGACGGAGCGGCGCAAGGTCACCACGCTGACCCCGGAGAACTACGCCACGGGTCCCTACTGGGAGAACGACTGAGCCACCCTCCCGGGGGTTGACCCGGTTCCGTGAACAAGTGTTCACTGGGCCGATGTCGACCAGCACAGTCCCGTGGGACCGGGTCCGCCGAGCGGGCTCCAAGCTCACCACGCCGCTGCACCCGGACGACTACCTGCGCCTGCTCAACCCGCTGTGGACCTCGCGCGAGCTCCGGGGCCGCGTCGAGAAGGTGGTCCCCGAGACCGAGGACGCCGCGACGCTGGTGATCCGGCCGGGGTGGGGCTGGCGCTGGGACCACCGGCCCGGGCAGTACATCGGGATCGGGATCCCGGTCGACGGGCAAGTTCCAGTGGCGCTCCTACTCGGTCAGCTCGCCGACGAAGCAGCGCGGCCGGACCATCGCCATCACGGTCCGGGCGATGCCCGAGGGCCTGCTGTCGTCGCACCTCGTGAACGGCCTCGAGCCCGGCACCATCGTCCGGCTGGCGGCTCCCGAGGGCGACTTCACGCTGCCCGAGCCGCCGCCGGCACGGATGCTGTTCCTCGTCGGAGGCAGCGGCATCACCCCGGTGATGTCGATGCTGCGCACCCTCGACCGGCGCCGGACGATGCCCGACGTCGTCCTCCACTACTCCTCGCCCACGCCGGACCGGATGATCTTCCGCGACGAGCTGGAGCGCCTGGAGGCCAAGCACGACGGGCTGCGGCTGCACCAGCTCCACACCGACACCGACGGCATGCTCGACCTCGCCGACCTCGACGCGATCTGTCCCGACTGGCGCGAGCGCGAGACCTGGGCCTGCGGTCCGGCCCCGATGCTCGACGCGATCACCGAGCACTTCGCCGACGCCGGGCTGGAGGACCGGCTGCACGTCGAGCGGTTCTCCCTCGAGCTCGGGGGAGAGGGTGGCGAGGGCGGGACGCTGACCTTCCGCAACTCCGGCAAGGAGGTCGAGGTCGACGGTGCCACCACCATCCTCGAGGCCGGCGAGGAGGCAGGCGTCGGGATGCCCTACGGCTGCCGCATGGGCATCTGCCACACCTGCACGGTCACCCTGGTCTCGGGCACGGTCCGCGACCTCCGCAACGGCGACGAGTACGGACAACCCAACGAGCAGGTGCAGACCTGTGTCACCGCCGCCGTCGGTGACTGCACGCTCGACATCTAGGGGTTCGAGGCCGCTGCGCTCCACCTCAACCGCCGAAAGGACTGACATGGCCATCGCCGACGTCACGGAGTACACCCACCTCAGCGACCGACGAGGTCGAGCAGCTCGGCCGCGAGCTCGACGCCATCCGCACGGAGGTCGAGGAGTCGCGCAACGCCGAGGATGCGGCGTACATCAACCGGCTGATCCGGTTCCAGCGCGGCCTCGCCGCCGGCGGCCGGGTCGCGATGCTCGCGAGCGCGCACACGAAGGCCGGTCGCCCCGCCCTCGTCGCGGGCGCCGCCATGCTCGGGATCGCCAAGATCCTCGAGAACATGGAGATCGGCCACAACGTCATGCACGGCCAGTGGGACTGGATGAACGACCCGGAGATCCACTCGAGCAACTGGGAGTGGGACACCGCGCAGCCGGCCGAGCAGTGGAAGCACTCGCACAACTACGTCCACCACCAGTTCACCAACGTGCTCGGCCACGACAACGACATCGGCTACGGGATCCTGCGGATGGCGCGCGAGCAGAAGTGGCACCCGGCCAACCTCGGCCAGCCCGTCTACAACGCGCTCCTCGCCAGCCTCTTCCAGTGGGGCGTCGCCCTCCACGACCTCGACCTCGAGCGGATCCGCAAGGGCGAGAAGGACCCGAGGGAGATGAAGCGCCAGCTGCGCCAGATCGCGACGCAAGGGCCGCAACCAGATCCTCAAGGACTACGTCGTCTACCCGGCGCTGTCGGGGCGCCAGTGGAAGTCGACGCTGAAGGCCAACGCGACCGCCAACGTGGCCCGCAACCTGTGGTCCTACGTCATCATCTTCTGCGGCCACTTCCCCGACGGGGCGCTGCACTTCACCGAGGAGGAGCTCGAGGACGAGACCCGCGCGGAGTGGTACCTGCGCCAGATGCTCGGATCCGCCAACTTCGAGGGCGGCCGCACGCTGCACGTCCTCAGCGGCAGCCTCGGCTACCAGATCGAGCACCACCTCTTCCCCGACCTGCCGAGCAACCGCTACCCGGAGATCGCGGTCAAGGTGCGCGCCCTCTGCGAGAAGTACGACATCCCCTACACGATCGGCCCGCTCCACCGGCAGTACGGCCAGGCGCTGCGCACGATCATGAAGCTGTCGGTCCCCAACAGCTGGACGAGCAGCGACCAGCCGGAGCCGCCGAGCCCGGTGCGCGACCGCAGGCGCAAGTCCGACGCCGAGCGGCCCACGCGCCGTCCCGAGCTGGGCGCGTGGTCCCGCAGCCCGCGGGAGCGGAGCGCCTGATGGACGCCGCTCCCCGCTCGTTCGACGAGCTCCCCACCGATCCGGCGTACGACGTCCCGGTGCCGTTCGCCGCCGGCACCGAGGTCGGTGCGACGGTCCGCGACCTCGACAAGCGACGGGTCACCCAGTGCGCGCTCAGCCGGGTGTGCGGCGTGTGCGGTGCGACGCTGGGCCGGCCGCTGGCGTTCGTCGGCTCGCGACGCGAGCTGGACCGGCTGTCGTTCCACTTCCCGCCGAGCCACGTCGACTGCGTGGAGTCACTGCTGGAGGCGTACGCCGACGTGGTCGACCCGGTCCTCGGCCAGGACACCCCGCCCGGCGACTGGGTGGTCGTCACCGCCGCGAGCTTCGAGTTCGTCAGGCCCGGCCGGGACGACGTCGACCGTCGCCCGCTCTTCGAGCCGAGGATCCCCGCCCTCGTGCCGTGAGCCGCTGCGCTCGGCGCCGATCCCGGCCGCGACGACGAGCCCGATGCCGGCGACGGCCAGCCCGTTGGGCACCTGGCTGAGGGCGAGGAAGCCGATGATCAGGGCGAAGGCCGGTTCGAGGGCCATGAGCGTGCCGAAGGCACCGGTGGTCAGCCGGCGGAGGGCGAGCAGCTCGAGCGTGAAGGGCACGACGGGCAGCAGGATCGCCAGGCCGAGGCCGTAGAGCAGCAGGCCCGGCGTGAGGTGGTCGACGACGCCGGGGCCGGCCACGACGGTGGCGACCAGTGCCGCGACCGGCATCGAGATCGCCAGTCCGCCCAGCCCGCTCACCGCGTCGCCGACGCGCTGCGTGAGCAGGATGTACGCCGCCCAGCACACCGCCGCGCCGAGGGCGAGGGCCACGCCCACCGGGTCGGCGTCGCCGGTCCACGGCTGGGTCAGGCACACGACGCCGGCGGCGGCGAGCAGCGCCCACGCGCGCCCGGTGCCCCTGCTCCGGACGACGGCGACCGTCAGGGGGCCGAGGAACTCCAGCGCGCTCGCGGTGCCGAGCGGGAGTCGCGCGACCGCACCCATGAAGAGGATCGTCACGCCGGCGGTCACGACGCCGAGCGCCGTACCCGCGACGAGGGCCTCGCGGCTGTAGTCGCGCACCCGCGGACGGACGATGACCAGCAGCAGGATGCCCGCCCAGAAGAGGCGCAGCCAGGCCGCGCCGGACGTGCCGACGTCGTCGATCAGGCCGACGGACGCGGCGAGCCCGAGCTGGACGCAGAGCATGGAGGCGACGGCCATCGAGGTGCCGGTGCGGGCGGGGGAGCGGGTCATGCGTCCAGTGAAGGTGATCGGAACCGTTCGCGTCCACGTGAGTTTGGTGGACAGTTCGTTCACCGGATCAGCACAATGGTCACATGGACGTCCGCCGCCTCCGCATGCTGCTCGAGCTCTCCCGCCTCGGCTCGATGCACGAGGTCGCCGACGCCCTCGGCACCACGACGTCGAGCGTCTCCCAGGGCATCGCGGCCCTGGCGCGCGACGTCCGCACGCCCCTCGTCGAGCCGGACGGCCGCCGGGTCCGGCTGACCCCGGCGGGCCGGCGGCTCGCCGACCACGCCGTGACGATCCTCGCCGCCGTCGAGTCCGCGCGCCTCGACCTCGACCCGGGAGCCGAACCCGTCGGCGTGCTCCGCGTGGCCGGGTTCGCGTCGGCGATCCGGACCTCGCTCCTCCCCGCGATCGACGACCTCCGCACCGCCCACCCCGGCATCGACGTGCGGATCCTGGAGTACGAGCCGCCGGAGTCGTTCGACCTGCTCGCGCGCGACGAGGTCGACCTGGCCCTCGTCTACGACTACGACCTCGCACCCGCGGAGTGGCGCGACGACCACGAGGTCACGCCGCTGTGGACGCGTGAGTGGGGAGTGGGCGTGCCGACGCGCGACCGCAGGCTGGCCATGGCCGACCTCGCCGACCGCGACTGGATCGTGAACTCCCGCCACTTCGCCGACGAGCGTGCGCTCCGCTCGCTGGCGGCCCGCGCCGGCTTCGCCCCGCGGGTGGTGCACCGGATCGACTCGCTCGAGCTCGTCGACGACCTGGTCGTCGCCGGGCGCGGCGTCGGCCTGCTGCCCCGCGGTCGCGCGTCGCGTCGCGGGGTGAGCGTGGTGCGGCTGGGCGACGGCGGCGTGCACCTCAGGGCGTACGCCGTCACCCGCCGCGGGCGCGACAGCTGGCCGCCGCTGCGGGCGGTGGTGAAGAGACTGGCTGGGGGCTAGCGCACCAGGCTGTTGCCGTGCACCGCCGCGAGGCGGGCCTTGACGCTGAGCAGCGTCTCGATGATGAGGTCCTCGCGACCGTCGCCGAGACGGCTGATCGGCACCGCGACGCTGAGCGCGTCGACCGCGTGGTGGGTGAAGGGGAGGGCGACGCCGAAGCAGCGCACGCCCATGCACGACTCCTCGCTCTCGGTGGCGTAGCCCTGGTAGGCCGCGCGGTCGATGATCTCGAGCACCGCGTCCTTGTCGGTCGTGGTGTTGGGCGTGATCGCGCTGATGTGCTCGGGGACCATCGCGCCGCGGTCCTCGACCGGCATCTCGGCGAGGAGGGCGCGGCCCAGCGAGGTGGCGTAGGCCGGCAGCCGGCGCCCGACCGCGGAGTGCATCCGCAGCGGGTGCGCCGACTCGCGCTTGGCGGTGTAGATGACGTCGGGGCCGTCGAGGCGGCCGAGGTGCACGGTCTCCCCGGTGGCGGCGGCCACCTCGTCGAGCACCGACGTGGCGCGGGCGAGGACGGGGTCGCCGTCGAGGTAGGCCGAGCTGACCACGAGGGAGTGGATGCCGAGCTGGTAGACGCTGCCGGTCGGGTCGGTCTGGAGCCAGCCGCGGTCGACCATCGTGCGCAGCAGGGCGTGGAGGCTGCTCTTGGGGATGCTCAGCCGGGTCGAGAGCTGGAGCTGGGTGCCGGGGCCGTGGGCGGCGATCTCGTCGAGGAGGTCGAGTGCGCGTGCTGCGGACTTCACCGGACCGGCCGCCGCGGGTGCGGCGAGCTCCTGCTGCTGGACGGCTGGACTCATGGCGTGCTCCTGGTGTCGGACGAGGCCCCCGGCCCCGCTGGGAGCAGCGTAGCCGAGTTCGCATACATGGACCACAATTCAACCCCTTGACCAGTGACCGGCATCACCTTTATGGTTCTCGCGGTTCACGAATACGAACGCAGTTCACAACACCGAGGGGTTTCCGTTGATGCAGGTCCGATACTCGACAGCTCCGACCAGTGCGGAGACTGCCACCACGGCTGACCTGCGTGACAGCTACCTGGTCCAGGACCTCTTCGTGGACGGCGAGGTGCGCGCCACCTACACCCACGAGGACCGGCTCGTCGTCGGCGGCGCCGTCCCCGGCACCGGCCAGCTCGACCTGCCGGCCTGGACCGAGGTCCTCGGCACCGAGTCCCACCTCGCCGGCCGCGAGCTCGGCGTCATCAACGTCGGCGGCGCCGGCCACGTCCTCGTCGACGGCGACAAGTTCGAGCTCGAGCACCTCGACGGCCTCTTCGTGGGCCGGGGGAGCGACGTCGCCTTCGCCGGCGCCGAGGCCGCCTTCTACTTCGTCTCCGCGCCCGCCCACGCGACGTACCCCTCCCAGCTGCTCAGCCACAGCGAGGTCGAGCCCGTCGCGCTCGGCTCCTCCGACTCGGCCAACGAGCGCAGCCTGTTCCGCTACGCCTGGGGCCAGGAGCTCCAGACCGCGGTGCTGCAGTTCGGCGTCACCGTGATCGCCAACGGCTCGGTGTGGAACACGTTCCCGCCCCACCTGCACCCGCGTCGCACCGAGGTCTACTGCTACGTCGACCTCGCCGAGGACGACCGGGTCTTCCACTTCATGGGCGAGCCCGGCTCCACGCGCCACCTCGTCGTCGGCAACCGCGAGGCCGTCATCTCCCCGCCGTGGTCGATCCACTCCGGCGCCGGCACCGGGTCCTACGCCTTCATCTGGGCGATGGCCGGCGAGAACAACGTCTACACCGACCTGAGCCCCGTCGCGGTGGAGGACCTGTGACCTCGTCCCCCTTCGACCTCACCGGCCGCTGCGCGGTGGTCACCGGTGCCAGTCGCGGCATCGGCCGGGCGATCGCGCTCGGCCTGACCCGCGCCGGCGCCGAGGTCGTCCTGGTCGGCCGGCCGGGCAGCAACGACGCGACCCGCGAGGCGGTCGTCGGGCTGGGTGGCAAGGTCGACGTGGTCGAGCTCGACATGGGCGACCTCGCGGCCGTCGAGCAGGTCGGCGCCGAGATCGCCGCGTCGCGGCAGGTCGACGTCCTGGTCAACAACGCCGGCACCATCGACCGCCAGGACACCGTGGACCTCGCCCGCGACGACTGGCAGCGCGTGCTCGACGTCAACCTCAACGGCGTCTTCCTCCTCACCCAGCAGGTCGGCCGCACCATGGTCGCGCGCGGCGACGGCAAGGTCGTCAGCATCGCCAGCCTGCTGACCTTCCAGGGCGGCATCCGCGTGGCGTCGTACGCCGCCAGCAAGCACGCCGTCGCCGGCCTCACCAAGGCCCTCGCCAACGAGTGGGGTCCCCACGGCGTGCAGGTCAACGCCATCGCTCCCGGCTACATCGCCACCGACAACACCACGGCGCTGCGCGAGGACCCCGACCGGGCACGGTCGATCCTCGAGCGGATCCCGGCGGGTCGGTGGGGCAGCGCCGACGACATCGCCGGCGCCGCCGTCTTCCTCAGCTCGTCCGCAGCCGACTACGTCAACGGCCACGTCCTGGTCGTCGACGGCGGCTGGCTGGCCCGCTGACCACTGCTTCCCCCACCACCAGACCGCACAAGCACGACCCGTACCACGCACTCCTCGGGGCACCACCAGCTCACATCCAGCTCAGTCCCACCCGCCGTTACGCGGCACCGAAGAGAATGAGGATCACCATGAAGTCCATCTCCCGACCCACTGCCGCAGTCATCGGCCTGACCCTGGCCGCTGCCGCCCTCACCGGGTGCAGCGAAGAGGCCGGCGGGGCCGGCGGCGGCGGTGCCGAGGCCGGCGGCTGCGCCCCCGAGGACGTCGTCCTCGTGGGCCAGGTGCGCAACGAGTCCAACCCCTACGAGGCCGCGTGGCTCGACGGCGGCGACGCCTTCGCCGAGCAGGTCGGTCTCTCCCAGGACCGCCTGACCTACGACGGTGACTCCACCAAGCAGCAGGAGCAGATCACCCAGCTGCTCGCCGGCGACACCGAGTGCCTCGTGATGAACATCCTGCCCAACGGCGACTCGGACACCCTGCCGATCGTCGAGGGTGCCCAGGACGCCGGCGCCTACCTCGTCACCCAGTGGAACAAGCCGGCCGACGTCAACGTCACCGACTACAGCCAGTGGCTGAGCCACATCACCTACGACGGTGTGGAGTCGGGCCAGCAGATCGGCGACGCGCTCGCCGAGGCCATCGGCGGCTCGGGCGGCATCATCGCCCTCCAGGGCATCCTGGACACCGGTGCCGCCAAGGACCGCTTCGCCGGTCTCGAGGCGTCGCTGGAGGACAACCCGGACGTCGAGCTGCTCGACCAGCAGACCGCCAACTTCTCGCGTGACGAGGCGCTCGCGGTCACCAAGACGCTGCTCACCAAGCACGGCGACGACATCAAGGGCATCTGGGCCGCCAACGACGACATGGCGCTCGGTGCGCTGGCGGCGCTCGAGCAGGCCGGTCGCGACGACGTCGCGGTCGTCGGCATCGACGCCGTTCCCGACGCGCTGACCGCCATCGAGGACGGCGCCATGACCGCCACCGTCTCCTCCGACGGCCCGTGGCAGGGTGGCATCGGCCTGGCGATCGGCTACTGCGTGGCCACCGGTGAGCTCTCCGTCGACGACATCGCCGACGAGGACCGCGCCTGGTTCGCCGAGCAGTTCCTGATCACCGGCGACAACGTCGGCGACTTCACCTCCCCGGAGGTCGACGAGGCCGACTTCGAGTGCGACAACGTCTTCAGCCGCTCGCAGGGCGCCATCTCGTGACCATGACATCCCCCGCCAAGGCCGACACCGACGTGGTGGTCCCGCCGCGCCCCCGGCCTCGGCGGGGGGTGTCCCTCCTGGACGCCGGACCTCCGATCGCGCTGGTCGTGATCTTCGCTGTCTTCGCAGCCCTGAGCTCCGACTTCCGCACGGTCGGCAACGTGCAGAACATCCTGGACGCGGCGGCGGTCCTCGCCGTCGTGGCCTGCGGCATCACGTTCGTGCTGATGATGGGCTCGATCGACCTCTCCGTCCCCGGCGTGATGGGCGCCTCCGCGATCGCGGTCGCGCTCCTCGTCGCCAACAACAGGAACGACAACTCCTGGGGGCTGCTGGGGATCGTGGTCGCGGTCCTGCTCGGCGCGGGCCTCGGCTGCGTCAGCGGGATGGCGCTGGTGAGCCTGAGGGTCCCGTCGTTCATGACCACGCTCGGCGTCTCCGCCGTCGGGCTCGGTGTCGCGACCCTCATGTTCGCCGGGGTGCAGCCCAACATCACCGACGAGATGCTGCGCGGGTGGGCCGTCAACCGCTTCCTCGGCCTGGCCTACCTGACCTGGATCGCCGTGGCCTGCGTCTTCATCGGTTGGCTCATCCAGCGCTACTCGCGCCTGGGGCGCTATGCGTACGCCATCGGCGGCGCCGAGGAGGTGCTCTCGCTCTCCGGCGTGCGGGTCGCCCCCTACAAGGTCGCCGTGTTCACGTTGGCCGGCGCGTTCTACGGGCTCGCCGGCGTGATGGTCACCAGCCAGCTGAGCGCCGGTCTCGTGCAGGCGGGCAAGGGCTACGACTTCGCGGCGATCACCGCCGCCGTCGTCGGCGGCACCCTGCTCACCGGCGGTCGCGGGGGAGTGCTCCACTCCGCGGTCGGCGTGCTGCTCGTCACCGTCCTCACCAACGGCCTCGTCCAGGTCGGGGTCAGCCCCTACTGGCAGGGCGGTGTGCAGGGCCTCATCGTCGTCGCGGCCGTCTCCGCCGCCGTCCTTCCCCAGCGTCGTAGGAACCAGGTGACGAAATGACCTCAGCGACCACGAACCTGCAGGACACCCCTGCCCCGGTCAACGCCCTCGAGGTGCGCGGCCTGGTCAAGCACTACCCGGGCGTCAAGGCGCTCGACGGCGTCGACCTGGTGGTGCGTCAGAACGAGGTGCTCGGCCTCGCCGGCGAGAACGGCGCCGGCAAGTCCACCCTCCTCAAGGCGTTGGTCGGCCTGGTCCGTCCCGACGCCGGCGAGATCTGGGTCCGCGGCGAGAAGGTCAAGCTGCGCAGCGTCGTCGACGCCGCCGACCACGGCATCGGGATGGTCTTCCAGGAGCAGTCGCTGGTGCCCAACCTGACGGCCGCGGAGAACATCGTCCTCGGCAGCGAGGGTGCGGGAGTCCGGCGCGGCATCTACCGCTGGGACACCATGCGCAAGCTCGCCCAGGAGCAGCTCGACAAGATCGGCTCCCACATCGACCCGCTCGCGCGCACCGACTCGCTCTCGTTCGCCGAGCGCCAGATGGTGGAGATCGCCAAGGTGCTCCGCATCGAGGAGCGCACCTCGAACCCGCCCGTGATCATCCTCGACGAGCCCACCTCGGTGCTGGAGTCGGCGGAGATCGAGACCCTCTTCGACGCAGGTGCGCCGGCTCCGCGAGTTCGCCTCCGTCGTCTTCGTCTCGCACCGCCTCGACGAGGTGCTCGACGTGTGCGACCGCGTCAGCGTGCTGCGCGGCGGCCAGTCCGTGGGGGAGGTGCCGACCGCAGGCGCCGAGCCGGCCGACCTGCACCGGATGATGATCGGGTCCACGGGATCCGACGACCACTACCACGAGGGGCTCGCCGAGCACTCGGACGAGCCGGCCCGGCCGCGCCTGGTCGTGAAGAGCATGTCGGGCAGCACCTTCCGCGACGTGGACCTCGAGGTCCGCGCCGGGGAGATCGTCGGCATCGTCGGCGTGCACGGCTCCGGACGCGAGGACGTGTGCCGGGCCCTGTTCGGCGCCGAGCCGACGCTGTCCGGCGAGGTCACCCTGGACGGCGAGAAGCTCGACCTGTCCGGCACCCGCGGTGCGGTCGCGTCCGGCGTCGGCTACGTGCCTGCCGAGCGCAAGATCGAGGGCATGGTCGGACCGATGTCGGTCGCGGACAACATGATGCTGACCAAGCAGAAGGCGCGCTGCACCGGGCCGATGGTGGTCCCGAAGAAGCAGGCCACCCTGGTCGACCAGTGGATCGAGCGCCTCTCGATCCGCACGCCACACCGCGGCACGCAGATCGGGCGCCTGTCGGGCGGCAACCAGCAGAAGGTCGTCCTGGCCCGCTGGCTCGTGGCCGGTGACATCCGGCTGCTGCTGCTCGACCACCCGACCCGCGGCCTCGACATCGGTGCCCGCTCCGAGGTCTACCGCCTGATGCGCGAGCTCGCCAACAGCGGCGTGGCCACCGTGCTGCTCGCCGACAGCCTCGAGGAGGCGATCGGCATGTCCGACCGGATCATCGTGATGAACGACGGCCGCGCGACCAAGGAGGTCTCCTGCCCCTCGGGTGGCAAGCCGACCCCCCTCGACCTCGTCAAGGAGATGGTCTGAGTGAGCACCCCCGTCATCACCGAGCCGGCATCGAACCCGGCCGCCGAGCCGGCCGTCGTCACGGGCGCCCCCACCGCCGCCCAGCGCGTCACGTCGTTCATGCCGGTCATCGCGCTCGTCGCGCTGCTCGCGGCGCTGACGATCGCCGACCCGGACTTCCTCACCCAGCGCAGCCTCACGGCCGCGATCCGCACCTCGGCCCCGCTGGTCGTCCTTGCCGCGGGCGCCACCCTCGTCGTCCTCTGCGGCGGCATCGACCTCTCGATCGCGGCGCTCTGCTCGCTCTCGACGGTGTTCTTCGCGATGTGGCTGCCCGACCTCGGCGGGCTCACGATCCTCGTGGTCGTCGCCGCGGCCGGGGCCATCGGCGCGGTCCAGGGCATCGCCCACGTGGTGCTGAGGATCCCGTCGTTCGTCGTGACGCTCGGTGGCATGAGCATCTTCTCCGCGGTGGCCCTCGTCATCTCCGACGCCGGTCCGATCCGCGTGATCGACCGCGACGCCACCGGGTGGCTCAACCTCTACGTCGCCGGCTACCTCCCGATGTCGTTCTTCGTGGCGCTGCTCGTGGTCGCGGTGATCTCGCTGATCATCAAGCTCACGCCGCTCGAGAGCTTCGTCCGCGCGACCGGCTACTCCGAGTCGGCCGCGCGCCTGGCCGGCACGCCCGTCGACGCGGTCAAGGTCGCCGCCTTCACCGTCTCCGGCGCCTGCGCCGGCCTCGCCGCCGTCATGCTCGCCTCCCGCAACTTCAGTGGCAGCCCGACGATGGCCGACAACCTCCTCCTGCCCGCGGTCGCGGCCATCGTGGTCGGCGGTACGGCGATCACCGGGGGCCACGGCTCCCTGTGGCGCAGCCTCGCCGGTGCCCTCGTGGTGACGCTCCTGCGGGTCGGCCTGCCGATCGTCGGCGTCCCGTCGGCCTGGGAGCAGATCCTCTACGGCGCGATCATCGTCGCCGCCGTCGCCCTCACCCTCGACCGATCCAAGGTGCTGATCATCAAGTAGCCGAGTCCCCCCAGCCCCCTGACGTACGACCACCTGTTTCCTCCCGGAAGGCCTCTCATGTCCACCGAGTCCCAGCAGAACTCCCAGCTCCTCCCCGCCGTCTCCTCGTTCCTCTCCTCGCCCCGGCAGCTGCTGATCGACGGCGAGTGGGTCGACGCCAAGGACGGCCAGACCTTCGACACCGTCAACCCCGCCACCGAGGACGTCCTCGTCCAGGTCGCCCAGGCCTCGGCCGTGGACGCCGACCGGGCGGTCGTCGCCGCCCGCAACGCCTTCGAGGCCGGCTCCCCGTGGCAGCGGATGACCCCGCGCGAGCGCTCCCACCTGCTCTGGCGCATCGGCGACGCGATCGACGAGCGGGCCGAGGAGTTCGCCCAGCTCGAGTCGCTCGACAACGGCAAGTCCCTCGCGTCCGCCCGGGGCGACGTCGGCGTCGCGGCCGAGCTGTTCCGCTACTTCGCCGGCTGGGCCACCAAGATGGAGGGCACCACGATCCCGATGTCGGTGCCGGGTCGCGAGTTCCACGCCTACACCCGTCGCGAGGCGATCGGTGTCGTCGCCGGCATCGTGCCGTGGAACTTCCCGCTGACGATGGCCGCCTTCAAGATCATCCCGTCGATCACCGCCGGCAACACCGTGGTGCTCAAGCCCGCCGAGCAGACGCCCCTCACCGCGCTCTACCTCGGCCAGCTGCTGCTCGAGGCCGGCGTCCCCGCCGGTGTCGTCAACATCCTGCCCGGCTTCGGCGACGCGGGCGCTGCGCTCGTCGACCACTTCGACGTCGACAAGGTCGCCTTCACCGGCAGCACCGAGGTCGGCAAGAAGATCGCGGCCGGCGCCTCGAAGAACCTCAAGAAGGTCTCGCTCGAGCTCGGCGGCAAGGCCCCCAACATCATCTTCAACGACGCCGACCTGGAGGCCGCCATCGCCGGCGCCGCCCTCGCCGGCTACTTCAACGAGGGCCAGTGCTGCGTCAACGGCTCGCGGCTCTACGTCCAGCGCGACGTCTTCGACGAGGTCATCGCCGGTGTCGCCGAGGCGGCGAAGGCGATCCGCGTGGGCGACGCCTTCGACCCGGCCACGACCATGGGCCCGCTGGTCTCGCAGGAGCAGCACGAGAAGGTCATGGGCTACGTCCGCGGAGCGGTCGCCGACGGCGCCACCCTGGCCGCCGGCAGCCCCGACCCGGCCGCCGACAAGGGCTACTTCTTCTCCCCGACGCTCATCACCGACGTCACCGAGCAGATGGCCGTGCAGACCGACGAGATCTTCGGCCCGGTCATCACTGCGATCCCGTTCGACACCGAGGACGAGGTCGTCGCCGCCGCCAACAACACGGTCTACGGCCTGGCCGCCGGCGTCTGGTCCAAGGACATCGGCACCGCCCACCGCGTCGGCAGCAAGCTCCGCGCCGGCACGGTGTGGCTCAACACGTGGCACGCCGACGACGTGACGCTGCCGCGCGGCGGCTTCAAGCAGTCGGGCTGGGGTCGCGAGCTCGGCTCGTTCGGCCTGGACGACTACACCGAGCTCAAGACCGTCATCGCCGAGCTGCGTTGATCGAAGGGGCGCTCCACACCGTGAACCCGACAGACGTCCTGGGCGGCCACCGGATCGTGCCGGTGGTCGTCCTGGACGACCCAGCCAAGGCCGACGCACTGGGCGCCGCCCTCGTGGAGGGCGGCCTCCCGGTCGCCGAGGCGACCTTCCGCACCCCCGAGGCCGCGATGGTGCTGCGGCGCCTCGCCGAGCGCGACGACCTGGTCGTCGGTGCCGGCACCGTCCTCACCGCACGCCAGGTCGACGAGGCGCTCGAGGCGGGTGCCCGCTTCGTGGTCTCGCCGGGCCTCAGCGCGTCCGTCGTACGTCGGTGCCAGGAGGCGGGCGTGCCCGTCGTCCCCGGCATCAGCACGCCCAGCGAGATCATGCAGGCCCTCGACCTGGGCCTCGACACCGTGAAGTTCTTCCCGGCCGAGGCCAACGGCGGCCTCGCGACGATCAAGGCGCTGGCCGCCGCCTTCCCGCAGGTGCGCTTCATGCCCACGGGCGGGATCACCGTCGACAGCGCTCCCTCCTACCTCGCGCACCCGTCCGTCGCCGCCGTCGGCGGCAGCTGGATGGTGGCCGGTGACCTGCTGAGGGACGGCCGCTGGGACGAGGTCGCGGCCCGCTGCGCCGCCTCGACCGCCCTCTACGTGCAAGGAGCACCCGCATGATCGAGACCCGACCCGCCGACGAGTGCGAGCTCGACATCGTCGCGCTCGGCGAGGTGATGCTCCGGCTCGACCCGGGGGAGGGGCGGATCCGCACCGCCCGCCGCTTCGAGGCGTGGGAGGGCGGCGGTGAGTACAACGTCGCCCGCGGCATGCGCAAGGTGTTCGGCCTGCGCGCCGGCGTGGTCACCGCCCTCGCCGACAACGAGATCGGCCACCTGGTCGAGAACCTCGTCATGCAGGGCGGAGTCGACACCTCGCTGATCCGCTGGGAGTCGTACGACGGCATCGGCCGCACCGTCCGCAACGGACTCAACTTCACCGAGCGGGGCTACGGCGTCCGGGGTGCGGTCGGCGTCTCCGACCGGGCCAACACCGCGATCGCGCACATGGAGCCGGGGACGATCGACTGGGACGACCTGTTCGGTCGGCGCGGTGTGCGCTGGCTCCACACGGGCGGGATCTACGCCGCACTCTCCGAGAACGCCGCCGCCGTGGCCGAGGAGGCGATGGCGGCCGCGCAGAAGCACGGCACCGTCGTGTCCTTCGACCTCAACTACCGCCCCAGCCTCTGGGCCGGGATCGGGGGCACCGAGTTCGCCCGCGACGTCAACACCCGGCTCGCCGGCCACGTCGACGTGATGATCGGCAACGAGGAGGACTTCACCGCCGCGCTCGGCTTCGAGGTCGCCCACGTCGACGAGCACCTCAGCACGCTGCCGATGGACAGCTTCGAGGCGATGGTCGCGACCGTGGCGGAGAAGATGCCGTGGTTCAAGGTGATCGCCACGACGCTGCGCACCGTCCACACCGCCAGCGACAACGACTGGCAGGCGATCGCGTGGTCGCCGGAGACCGGCGTCCTGGCCTCGACGCCCCGCGACCACCTCGGCATCTTCGACCGCGTGGGCGGCGGCGACGGCTTCGCGTCCGGGCTCGTCTACGGCCTGCTCGAGGGGGAGCCCCTGCAGCAGTGCCTCGAGCTCGGCGCCGCCCACGGGGCGCTGGCGATGACCACGCCCGGCGACACCTCCATGGCGACGGTCGCGGAGGTGCGCGCCCTCGCCGGTGGCGGCAGCGCGCGCGTACGCCGCTAGCACCACCCACCCCCAGGCCAGGTCTGGGCGGTCGACCCCGTGCGGGGGACTCGGCCGCCCAGGCCTGCTTTTTCATGTACGTGAACTGCTTGGTAAAAGCGTTCAACAATATGGACAGAGTTCTTGACTGTGTGTGACCGGCGTCATACGGTCACTCCCATCTCGTGAGCGCAGACCGCACCCGCCGCCCGCCGAGCTCCGCATTGCCGAGCCCCTAGGGAAGACGTTGATGAACCTGCAACCCCTACGCCACCTCCTGGCGTCGACCATCGCGCTCGCGGTGGCCCTCCCCCTGTCTGTCGCGGTCACCACCGCGCCGGCCGCTGCTGCGGCCGCCGATGACGACGTGCTGCGCGTCCTGCTGTTCTCCAGCGGTGACGGCGTGCACGGGTCGGTCGCCAACACCCGTGCGGCGGTGAAGGAGCTGTCCAACTCCCTCGCGCTCGAGTACGGCCTGGACAACAACACCGGCGACCCGGCCCAGGCCGTCGCCGACATCCAGGAGACGACGAGCGCCACCGCGTTCACCCCCGCGAACCTGGCGACCAAGGACGTCCTCGTCTTCGCGCACACCGCCGGCGTGCTCTTCAACACCGACCAGCGTGCCGCGCTCGAGGCCTACATCACGGGTGGTGGCGGCTTCGTCGGCATCCACTACACCGCCTGGTCGCCCGACCAGACCGAGCACGACGTCAACCCCTTCTACCGGCGCCTCGTCGGTGCGGCCGCGACCGGCCACCCCGAGCCGGCCGGTGGCCAGCGCGGCACGATCTCGGTCAGCGACACCACCAGCCCGCTCACCGCGGGCCTCCAGTCGCCGCTCTCCTACACGGACGAGTGGTACGAGTGGGACGTCAACCCGTCGCAGGACGTGCACACGCTGGTGACGGTGGACGAGTCGTCGTACCCCGCGGGCACCGAGGTCGGTGAGGAGGGCACGACCCACCCGGTCACCTGGTGCCAGAAGATCGAGCAGGGCCGGTCGTGGTACTCCTCGCTGGGCCACCACGCGTCGGCCTACACCGCCGGCGACGACGGTGGCAACGCCAACGACAACCAGGCCGACGACTTCGTCCGCGGCCAGCTGCGCAAGGGCATCGCCTACTCCTCCGGCCTGCTCCCGGCCGACTGCGCCCCGCCGGCCAAGGACGACCAGGGCTCGTGGAGCGGCGTCACGCCGTGGCCGCTGGTCCCGATCAACGCGGCGCTGACCTCGGACGGCAAGGTCCAGTCCTTCGGCTCGGTCTCCTCGGGCTGCACCGACAACAACCCCTACGACTTCGGCGGCAACGACTGCGTGACGCAGGGCGGCCAGATGGAGATCGACATCTGGGACCCCGCGGTGATGAGGACGGCAGCCACGGCGGCGTCCGGCCTGCTCCCCAACGCGACCTACACCGACCTGTTCTGCTCCATGCAGGTGCAGATGCCGCACCGTCGCTCGACGATGACGGTCGGCGGTGACGACGGCCTCGGTGGCAACGCGCCCAACGACTCGGCCATCGGCGTCACCAGCTACTCCACCAACTCGGGCCTGCGCAACGAGGCCCCGATGAACTACCCCCGCTGGTACCCCACCGGCACCACCACGCCCGACGGCTCGGTCGTCGTCCAGGGCGGCGCCCTCCGCGGCGGCCCGGGCGGTCCCGGCGTCCTCACGCCGGAGATCTACACGCCCAACGCCGGCAACTCGTGGAAGCTCCTGACCGGCGCGACCAGCGCGCAGGCGTACGGCGACGGCGTCAACGGCGGTCCCGACGAGAACCGCTGGTGGTACCCGCGCGCCTTCGTCGCACCGACCAACGGCAACATCTTCAACATCTCCGGCACCCAGATGTCCGAGCTCGACCCGTCCGGCGACGGCACGATCGCGATGCGCGGCACCCTCCCGTCGGCCATCGCCAACCAGGGCGACCTCGGCAACCCGGTCGGTGCCACGTCGACGGCGACGATGTACCGCCCCGGCAAGATCCTCCAGGTCGGCGGCGGCACGTGGTCCAACGGCGGCGGCCCCGCCGGCGCCCGCGCCGGATTCACCGTCGACATCAGCGGCGGCACGGCCAACCCGGTCATCGCGGCGACCCAGCCGATGAAGTACGCCCGTCACTGGCCCACCTCGACGGTGATGCCCGACGGCAACGTCATCGTCACCGGCGGCTCGCGCGAGAACAACGGCAACGGCGGCTACGTCACCAACGCCGAGATCTGGAACCCGGACACGGGTGTGTGGAAGGAGATCAAGATCCCCTACGAGCACGCCCGCCTCTACCACTCGATCGCCCTGCTGCTGCCCGACGGCCGCATCATGATCGGCGGCGGCGGCACGCCGGGTCCGCGCAACTACACGGACGTCGAGTACTACTCGCCGGCGTACCTCTTCGACGGCAACGCCGCGGCGACGCGCCCGCAGGTCAGCAACGCCCCGAAGAAGGTCGGCTACAACGGCACGTTCACCATGACGTCCGACAGCCCGATCAGCCGGGTCACCCTGGTCCGCAACGGGTCCGTCACCCACGGGTTCAACAACGACCAGAACTTCCAGGACCTCGCCTTCACCCAGAGCGGCGGCACGGTCAGCATCACCTCGCCGACCAACGCCAACTCGCCCCGCCCGGCGCCTACATGGTGTTCCTCTGGAGCGCCACCGGGACGCCGTCGATGGCGAAGATCGTGCAGATCGACCCGCAGGTGAAGATGGACTCGCCGGCTCCCAAGGTCGTCGACCAGTTCGAGTACCCGCGCCTCCCGGTCGGCTGGCAGTCCAACAACGTGCCGACCAGCTTCGACGTCGCGCCCGGCAACGGCCGGATGTCGCCGTGGGAGGTCCAGAACCAGGTGCAGCTGATCCGTGCCGCCGCTGGCGGGCATGGGCGGCCTCGGCCTCACCGGCTACCACCTCGCGGTGGGCACGACCGGCAAGCTGACCCGCACCCTCCAGGGCCTCGACGTCGGCAAGGACTACCGCCTCTCGGTCCGCTACGCCCGTGACAGCCGGTCCACCGGCACCGCCCCGGGCACGGCGAACCTCACGATCGGCGGCCTGTCGGCCGACCTGTCCGCGGGCACCGACCAGTCCTCGCAGAACGCGTTCGCCACCTACGTCGGGACGTTCACCGCGACCTCTCGCCGGATGCCGCTGGTCCTCACGGCCGGCAGCTCGGGTGCGGGGCTCGTCGTCGACGACCTCGTGGTCGTGGGCACCGCGTCCGGTGCGTCCGACATCCCGGTGCAGCTACCAGTTCGAGGAAGGCACCGGGCAGACCGCTGCCAACACCGGCACGGACAGCACCGTCGGCCCGGCGCATCCTGATCGGCACCACCGGCTGGAGCACGTCACGGCATCTCGGGCAAGGCGCTCGACCTGAAGGGCGGCACCAACGCCAACACGGTCGACCTCCCCGACAACCTGCTCCAGGGCGAGGCCAACTTCACCACGTCGTTCTGGGTGCGCCCGGACACCAAGGGGAACTGGATCAACCTGTTCCACATCGGTGACGGCCTCGGTGACGCCGGCAGCTTCTTCCAGATCCAGATGCAGACCCAGGCCAGCGGCAACACCGGTCTGGCGGCGACGTTCAAGAAGAAGGGCAACATCCTCCAGGAGCGGGTCTACGCCGTCCCGACCAAGGACGTCACGGCCGGCCAGTGGAACCACGTCGCGTTCACGCGACAGGGCGCCACGGGCACGCTCTACCTCAACGGAGCCGAGATCGCTCGCAAGGACGACCTCACGATCACCATGGCGGACGTCGGTCCGACGACGAACAACTGGCTGGGTCGCAACGGCTACCCGGACCCGTCGTTCGACGGCCTGATGGACGACGTACGCCTCTACACCTCGACGCTGAGCGGCGCCGACATCGCCGCGATGTACGCCGACGGCACCGCGCTGAACACGACCACCACGGTCAGCGTCAGCCCGGAGTCCCCGTCCCCGTTCGAGGCACCCATCACGGTGTCGGCGACGGTGAAGGACTCGGCCAACGCCAACCCGACGGGAAGCGCCGAGCTCTGGATCGACGGTGCCCGCCAGGGCAGCGCGGTCACGGTCACCAACGGCGCCGTCACGTTCCCGGCGCGTCACGCTGCCGCCGAAGACGTACCAGATCGAGGTCCGCTTCATCGCGGAGGCGGGCTGGCGCGACTCGACGAACACCGTGTCGCACACGGTCGCCAGGCCCCCGGTGGGTGAGGGCGTCCCGGTCCACTACAAGTTCGACGAGGGCACCGGGACCACCTCGGTCAACTCGGGCTCCGACCCGGCCATCGGCAACGCCGTGCTCCAGGGCAACGCCGGCTGGGTGGCGTCCGCGAAGTACGGCGCCGGCGTGAACCTGCCCGGTGCCGGACACGTGCAGCTGCCGAACGACATCACGTTCGGGATGACCACCGAGGCCACCGTGTCGACGTGGATCCGCCCGACGAACCTGCCCAACTGGACGACCCACGTCCAGATCGGCAAGGACACCTCGGAGTTCCTGCTCCTGCAGTCGGAGACCGAGAACGGCACCCGCGGCTTCGCAGCGACCCTGCGCAAGAACAACGGTGAGCAGTACCGCATCCAGCTGCCGGGCACGGCCGACCTGCCGCTCAACCAGTGGACCCACGTCGTGGTCACCCTGGGTCCGTCGCCGACCGGCGGTGGCACCACGGGCAAGATCTACTTCAACGGTGTGCTGCAGAACGGTGGCACCCGGGACAACATCCCGGTGTCGATCGGTGACATCGGGGAGGGCGGCACCACCGCCAACTTCCTGGGCAACACCAGCTGGCCGGACCCGCGTCCCACCGAGCAGCAGGACGACTTCCGGCTCTACGGCTACGAGCTGGACGCCGCCGACGTGCTCGCGCTCTACAACGGGACGACCAACGTCTCCCCGGTGGGTGTCGCGGACTCGTACTCCACGGTGCAGGACGTGCCGCTCGAGCGTCCCGGCACCCGGGGTCCTGGGCAACGACACCGACGCCGAGAGCAACGCCCTCACTGCCGGTGACGTCACGCAGCCGGCTCACGGAGTCGTGTCGCTGGCCGCGAACGGGTCGTTCACCTACGTGCCCGACGCGGGCTACGCCGGGACGGACACGTTCACCTACAAGGCGAACGACGGCACGTCGACGTCGGCCGCCACCACGGTGACGATCACCGTGGAGGAGGTCGCCGCACCGCCGAACACCGAGCCGGTGGCCGAGGGCGATGCCTACAGCACCGTCTCCGGAGAGGCGCTGTCGCTCGCGGCACCCGGGGTCATGACCAACGACACCGACGCCGACGGTGACGCGCTGACGGCGACCCGCACGAGCACGCCGGTCAACGGCGCGGTCTCGCTGCAGGCCGACGGTTCCTTCACCTACACGCCCGACAACGGGTTCGTGGGCAAGGACCAGTTCACCTACACGGTGAGCGACGGCACGGACACCTCGGCACCTGCGACCGTCACCATCACCGTGAAGCCTGCGGGCGGCACGGGTGGCGGACCGCTCACCTCGGCGGTGGCGGGCGCCTCGGCACCGTTCACCTACGGCAAGCTCGGCACCGTCGTGGCGAGCGTCGCCCCGGCGGCCGCCACCGGCACGGTCGAGGTCCGCCAGGGCAACGACCTGATCGCCTCGGGTGCACTCGCCTCCGGCCGGGCCACGCTCGTGCTGCCGGCGAAGAGCCTGCCGCCCGGCACGCACCAGCTCACCCTCCGCTACGTCGGGGACGGCGGCCACAAGGCCTCGTCCTCCACCGTGGAGGTCACCGTCGACAAGGTCGTCCCGCGGATGACCGTGAAGGCGCCGAGCAAGGTGAAGAAGGGCAAGGCGCCGAAGGTCAAGGTCGTCCTGCGAGCGCCCGACGACGTGCCGGTGACGGGCACCGTGTCGATCGCGATCAAGGGCGGGAAGACCCTGACCGGGACGCTCGACGGCGAGAGGGTCGTCGTCAAGCTGCCCAAGGTGAGGAAGAAGACGAAGCTGACCGTGACCTACCAGGGGAGCGGGCTGGCCGAGTCGGTCGCCGACAAGGTGATCATCAGGATCCGCCGCTAGGCGGACCCGCACGGCAGGACGGGCCCGGGGGAGCGATCCTCCGGGCCCGTCCCGCGCAAAGTCAGCCTGTCGAACTGTTGTCACGTACATGAACTACCACTAGCGTGGTGTGCCAGATCCGAACTGAGAGGGATCCATCCCATGCCCAACATCACCGTCGAGCTCCTGAAGGGCCGCTCCGTCGAGCAGCGGCGGGACTTCGCCCGGGCCGTCGCCGACAGCGCCGTGGAGATCCTCGGCGCCCGCCGCCAGGACGTCCGGATGGTCTTCACCGAGATCACCGCCGACATCGTCGCCAACGGCGGTGTCCTGGCCAGCGAGGACGACAGCCGCGCCGGCGTCGTCGCCGCGCTCGCCGACGACTGATCGAGCTCCCACGATGCCGCGCACCAGCTCCGCCGCCGTGGCCGCCCTCCCGGCGGCCCTGGCGGTGCTGGTGATCGGCGTCGCCGCCCCCGCCAGTGCCCACGTGACCCTCGACGCGTCCACGACGGGAGCGGGCGCGACGACGGTGCTGACCATGGAGGTCCCGCACGGGTGCGAGGGATCGGCGACCACCGAGGTCGCCGTGCGGGTGCCGGCCGGCGTGAGCGACGTCGAGGCCGCCGACACGGATCGCTGGACCGCGTCGGTCACCGACGAGGGTGTCTCCTTCCGGACCGAGCAGCCGCTGCCTGACGGCATGCGCGAGCAGGTGGTCTTCTCGGTCCGGTTGCCGGACCGGGTCGGCGCAGAGCTGGTCTTCCCCGTCGTCCAGCGGTGCGAGGTGGGGGAGTCCGCCTGGACCGAGGTCGGTGAGGACGCCGCCGCGCGCGCCGACCTCGAGATGCCGGCTCCGGTGATCGTGGTGACCGCCGCCGACGGTGCGACGGCGCAGGCCGCGGCGACCGGTGACCCGGCGACGGGCGACCTGATGTCCTACGCCGCGGGCGGGCTCCTGGGCTTCGCCTGTGTCGGCAGCGGCGCCCTCCTCGTGCTCCGGCGCCGTCGCGCATGAGCCGACTGCTCGCCGCGCTGCTCCTGCCGCTGACGGCCCTGCTCGTCCTGGCGCCTGCCTCGCCGGCCGCCGCGCACGCGACCCTCATCGCCACCGACCCGGCCGAGGGCGCGGTCCTCGAGACCGCCCCCGAGCAGGTCACCTTCAGCTTCAACGAGTCCGTGATCGGGGTGCCCGCCGGCATCACCGTCTTCGACGCCACCGGCGCCGAGATCGCCTCGAGCGCCCAGGTCCGCGACGCCCAGCTCGTCGTCTCCCTCGACGACGAGGTCGGCGAGGGCACCCTCGTCGTGGTCTGGCGCCTGGTCTCGGCCGACGGCCACCCGATCGGCGGCTCGCTGAGCTTCTCGGTCGGCGCCCCCAGCGACGTCGTCGACGTCCCGTCGGCCGGCGACGGGGACACCGACGCACCCGTCCTCCTGGGTGTGCTGCGTTGGCTGGCCTACCTCGGCCTGCTGGTCGCCGCCGGTGTCGCCGCCTTCGCGGCGCTGTTCCTCCCGGCCGACGGCGTCGACGCCGAGCGGGGCCGGTTGCGCAGGACGACGCTCCTCGCAGCGGCGGTCGCGGTGCTGGCGTGGTGGGCGGCGGTGCCGCTCGTCGCCCTCTACCAGCTCGGCCTGCCCGCGTCGGCGCTCGGCGACGCGTCGACGTGGTCGGCACTCGCCGCCTGGGAGTACGTCGTACCTGCCGCCGTCACGCTCGGCCTCGCCCTCGCCGCTGGATCCCGCCGCGGCCCGGTGCTCGTCGGCTGCCTGGTGGCGCTGGCCGCGCCGTCGCTCACCGGTCACACCCGTGCGACGTCCCCGCAGGCACTGGTCATCGCCGTCGACGTGCTCCACCTGGTCGCCGGAGCGCTGTGGCTGGGCGGGCTCGTCGCGCTCGTCCTCGTGCTGCGCGACCTGGCCGGCCGGGACGAGTCGGGCGCGGCGGTGCTGGCACGGTTCTCGACCTGGGCGGCGGGCATCCTGGCGGTGCTCGTCGTGGCCGGCTCGGTGATGTCCTGGCGGGTGGTCGGGTCGTGGGACGCGCTGTTCGACACGACGTACGGCACCCTGCTGATCGTCAAGGTGCTGGTCGTCCTGGTGGCGATCGCGATCGCAGCGTGGAACCGGTTCGCGCTGGTGCCGCGACTGCGCGCGGCGACGAAGAGGCCCGAGCGGGGCGACGCGGCGGCGCTCCTGGTGCGGACGACGTTCGCCGAGGCAGGGGTGCTGGTGGTGGTGCTGCTCGTGACCGGGTTCCTCGTCGACCGCAGCCCCGAGCCGGAGGTGGCGGTGAGCGCGGCTGCCTCGAGCGGGTCGGAGCGCGTGCAGCTCGACGAGATCGCCGCGGAGGTCACGCTCGACCCGCTCGGCGTCGGCCCGGCCACGCTCACCCTCACGATGACCGACGACGCGGGGCAGCCCGCCGAGGGTTTCGAGGCGCCCCGGATGAGCCTGTCGACCGAGGGCGTCGACCTGGGCGCCGTGTCCCTCACGAACCTCGGTCCGGGCATCTACTCCGGCGCAGGTCGTGCTGCCGACCGCCGGCACCTGGGAGGTGCAGGTGTCGCTGCGCACGTCTGAGTTCGACAACCCGGTGCGGACGGTCACGTTCGACGTGCCCTGAGCGGGCTCAGCCCCGGAGCACCTTCTCCATCGGCCGGCCCTTGGCGAGCTCGTCGACGAGCTTGTCGAGGTAGCGGATCCGGCGCATCAGCGGGTCCTCGACCTCCTGCACCTTGACCCCGCACACCGACCCGGTGATCTGGTCGACGTGCGGGTTGAGGGTCGCGGCCTCGAAGAAGTCGTGGAACGTCGTCCCGTCGGCGAGGTGCTGCTGCAGGGTCTGTCTCGTCGAACCCGGTGAGCCACTCGATGACCTGGTCGACCTCGGCCTTGCTCCGGCCCTTCTTCTCGGCCTTGGTCACGTAGTGCGGGTAGACCGAGGCGACGCTCGTGGTGAAGATCCGGTGCATGGGTCGAGGATAAGGGCGCAGGCCGACAGCGGTCAGCGCTCGGCGACCTCGTCCTCCGAGAGGCCGAGGGCGGGCCCGAGGACCGCAGCCTTCTTCGACGGCGCCTTCCTGGCGGGGGTCTTCTTGGCGGGGGTCTTCTTCGCGGGGGTCTTCTTGGCGGTGGCCTTCTCGGCGGGGGTCTTCTTGGCCGCAGCCTTCTTCGCCGGAGCGGGCACCGGCACCTCGAGCGCCGCGTCGATCGCCTCGACGCCGGCGGGCATCGACGGGGTGGGCGCCGACTTGAGCGGCACCTGGCTCGCCGGGACCTTCTTCGCGGGCGCCCTCTTCACCGGAGGCACCATCGCCGGCGGTGGCGTCCGGGTCGGCTCCATCGGGTCGACGTCGGGCTCGGTCGCGCGTGGAGCCGGCACCGTCGCGGGAGGCGCCATGCGCGGGCCCGGCTGTCCAGCCGCCTGCTCCGCGGCCCAGCCGACCAGGCGCACCGTCGTACGCGCCCCGGCGCTAGCGACCGCGAACGCGATCCGGGCGGGGAGGGTGATGACGGCAGTGGCCTTGCTGATGTGGTGCACGGGAGTCCTCTCGTCGGTGTGGAGGTCCCGTACCCCGATCGGCGAGGATGAGGCATGGCACCCAGCAGCGAGAAGGACGTCGACGCCTACATCGCCGGCTTCCCACCCGACGTCCGCGAACGCCTGGCACAGCTGCGCCGGGTCATCGGCGACCACTTCCCCGAGGGGCACGAGGTGGTCCGCTACGGCATGCCGGCGGTGATGGTCGGCGAGCGCTACGGACTGCACTTCGCCGGGTGGAAGCAGCACGTCGCGCTCTACCCGGTGCCGGCGTTCGAGGGTGAGCTGGAGGCTCGGGTCGCGCCGTACCGCTCCGGCAAGGACTCGGTCCGGTTCCGGCACTCGCAGGAGCTGCCCTACGACCTCGTGGGCGAGATCTGCGACGAGGTCCTGCGCCGGCGTACGCCGTTCTCGCAGTAGCGGCCGTCAAGTCGGGACACGTGTCCGACCTCTTGCCCCTCACGCACGGGATCGAGGGCGACATCGCGGACACGTGTACGTGCGAGCGCGGACGCCGCAACCACGAACCTCATGCGCGGTGCTGCATCTCCCACGCGAGGTCGATCGCGGTGTGCACCGCTTCAGCCTCGACGCGGTCGAGGTAGGCCTCCACCTTGTGGTGCGCCTCCATCCGGGGCGGCACGCCGAAGCCGTCCGGACAGCTCTCGATGAGCGACTCCCGCTTGCTCATCGGGACCCGGATCACGAGCGTGCCGGGGTCCTGCAGACGCGCGACCAGGCGGTCGTGGACGTACCACCCCGGGCGCGACTCGGTGCCCTTGCGCTTGACCTGCGGGAGCGACTCGACGTAGCGGGCAACGTCCTCCGGGGTCACGCGTGCAGCCTAGGCCCACCAGTGGGCTGGCACGGTCTGCTCAGCGGCCGGCCGGCACGCCGGCGACCACAGCGGCACGGCGACGGGCGTCGAGCGGCGAGGAACGGCGGGAGAGCCGCTCGTCGAGGACGGCCGCCGCCTCGGCGTTGCGGTCGGCCATCGCGAGGGCGAAGACCAGGGTGTCCTCGACGACCTCGCGCTGAGCCTTGCTGCCGCCCAGCGGGGCCATGCCGGCGACCACCGAGGTGAGGGTCGCGGACGCGGCGTTCCAGCGCTCCTCGACGACCGAGACGAGGCCGGCGCACAAGGGCGCGACGACGTCGCGGAAGACGCGGTCCTCGTGGCGCGCCGACTCGTCGGCCAGCCGGGTGAGGGCCTCGGCGTCGCCGTCGGCGGCGAGCAGGACGGCGCTGTGCATCGCCGCGAACGGTGTCGGGGGAGCGGTGAGCCACTCGGCCGGGGCGTGCGCGCGGACCTCGCCGACCGGCAGGTCGTCGGTCCACGCGCCGGTGACGCGGCCACGCCACAGCAGCGCGCCGCTGTCGACGACGACGCGGCTCCCGCTGACGACGGAGGGCGCGAGCTCGCGGGCGTAGCGACGGCGTACGGCCTCGACGTCGCCCTGCATCAGCTCGTGGAGCGCGGCGTGCCAGGAGAAGTGGGAGCGGTGGTTGGCCTCGGGGCCGCGCGACCGGATCCACTCGTCGAGCCAGGCGAGGCCGGCGCACGTGGTCGCCGGTCTCGTAGAAGACGTGCGCGCGGGCGTGCACGGCGTGGCCGGAGGCCGGCTCGACGGAGAGGGCGTACGACGACAGCTCCTCCGCCTCGGCCCAGCGCTCCTGGTCCTGGCGGACGAACGCGAGCTGGCCGGCGTACCACCAGTCGTCGCCGTAGGACCGGCCGAGCGACTCGACCAGCTGGGCGGTCTGGCTGCCGCTGGTGAGGCCGCCGAAGGCGACCGTCGGGACGGCGACGCTCACGGCGAGGGCGTCGCGCGGGAAGAGGCGCACGTGCCGCAGGAGGGCCGCGGCGCCGGTCGCCTCGTCGGTGCGGAGGCGGGTGGTGACGGCGTCGAGGAACGAGCTCTCGCGGTCGTCGAGGTGACGCTCGGCGGCGGCGCGGTGGGCCGCGCGGAGCGAGGCCTGCCAGTGGTTCGTTCGGCGCCCCACTCGTGGCCCAGCAGGGCGAGCGCGGCGTGCGCCTGGACGAAGCCCTCGTCCTCGGCGACGGCGGCGGCAAGGCCGTCCTCGACGCCGTCCTGGAGCCGCAGGAGGCGGCCGAGCGCGGCGTTGTAGCGCTCGGCGGCGTCGCTGCTGGTGGAGAGGGTCAGGCCGTAGGGGTCGACCGGCCGGCGGCGGGACTCGCCGTGCATCGAGCGGCTCACGACGCGCGCGACGTCGTAGGCCTGCTCGCGGATCTCGGGCATCGCGGTGGACTCCCACAGGTTCCCGCGGCGCAGCGAACCGACCGCGAGGAAGGGGAGGTGGTCCGGCAGGGTGCCGAGGATGCGGCCGTCGTCGGCGGTGTCGATGCCGAGGCCGGCCGGACCGGGCCGGACGAGCCCGGTCTGGGCCAGCCGGGTCATCAGCGGGTCGGCGGCGATGGAGCCGACCGGGCCGGTGCAGTTGACGACGGCGGCGACGCGCAGCTCGGTGCCGTCGTCGAGGGTGACGTGGAGGGCGTGGTCGCCGGCGCGCACGGCGGCGAGGGTGCCGCGGTGGCGCTCGAGCCGGCCGGCGTTGGCGATCGCGTCGAACCGGCGCGCGGTCGCGGGCGCCATCCGGTGGCGGTGCACGTCCCAGGTGCGGGCGTCCTCGGCGATGAAGCGGCGCTTGTCGGCCTCCGACAGGCCGCGCCACAGCTGGGCGGTCACCGGGCGCAGGCCGTCGATGGCCGCCCGCCAGTCGCCGGTCGCCTCGACGGTCGTGTCGACGTGTGCGGCGATCGTCGAGCGCAACGCGTCGAGGTCCTGGGTGCGGGTGACGCCGGGCGGCGGCGGCACGGGGGGAGTCGTGGGCAGCACGTGGGGGTGCGGCACCGCGTCGGTGCGCGAGACGACGTGGACCGTGCGGTCGGGGCGGTCCGCGCTGATCGCGAGATCGACCATCGTCAGGCCCGAGCCCAGCATGAGCACGTCGCCCACCTCGGGGATCGGCTGCGTCCACGGGTCGGCGATGAGCCGCGGGTCGTCGGCCAGCTCGGCAGGCGCCCAGCCGGTGCCCGGCTTGCTGCTCGTCGCGAGGACGACGGCCCGCGCCTCGATGCGGTCACCGTCGGAGAGGTCGACGACGAAGCCGCCGCCCGCCTCGGAGATGTCGACGACCTCGGCCTGGCGGCGTACGAGCCGGGCGTTGCCGGGGAACTCGGTCGCCGTCGTGAGGAGGCTCTCGATGTAGCGGCCGAAGACGGCTCGCGGCGCGAACTCGTGCGGCTGGAACTTCGGGTCGTGGTGGTTGCGCAGCCAGCGGAGGAAGTGCTCGGGGTCGCGCGGGAAGGCGGTCATGCCCGACGCGGGGACGTTGAGGAGGTGGCGCTCGTCGGTGGTCGAGTACGCCTGCCCGCGACCGGTCGTCGGCGCCGGGTCGACGAGCTCCACGCGGAAGCGCGAGGAGAGGGCGGTGACCAGGTGGGTCGCGACCAGCGCACCGCCGGCGCCGGCACCGACCACGACGACCCGACAGTCGCCCTCGTTCGTCATCATGCCGTCGCTCCGTCCTCAATAGTCAACTGACTTACTTGACTAAGGTAGCAACGACCTACGGTTCTCGCCGCATCACCACGCGCGGGAATCCCGCCGACGTCGCCTCGGTGCGGGCCGCGAGCGTGAACCCCGCCTTCTCGAAGAGGGCGCGGGTGCCGACGTAGGCCATGGTCAGGTCGACCTTCTCGCCCCGGTTGTCCACGGGGTAGCCCTCGACGACCGGCGCGCCCCGCTGGACGGCGTAGGCCACCGCACCCTCGAGCAGCACGTGGGAGATCCCGCGGCCGCGGTGGCCGGGGCGCACCCGGATGCACCAGACCGACCACGCGTCCTGGTCGTCGACGTGCGGGATCTTGGTGGAGCGGGCGAAGGGCAGGTCGGCGCGCGGGGCGACCGCGGCCCACCCGACCACCTCGTCGCCGTCGTAGGCGAGCACGCCGGGCTTGGTGCGCTTGCGGGTGAGCGCCTCGACGAAGTCGGCCCGGGCCTGACCGGCCAGCGACGTGTTGTCCTTGGCGGGGATCCGGTGGCTGAGGCACCAGCAGACGTTGGACGACGGGTTCTTCGGGCCGACCATCGTGCGCACGTCGTCGAAGCGGGCGTGGGTCGCGGGGTGGACGACGATCCCGTCGGCGCGGGCGAGCGGAGTGGTGGACATGTGGCCACGCTAGAGGTGTTGACTGACAGCCATGCGTCGCATCGGCCTGCTGGGCGGGATGAGCTGGGAGAGCACCGCGCTCTACTACCGGCTCCTCAACGAGGACGTCCGGACGAGGCTCGGCGGCTTCCACTCCGCGCGGCTCGTGCTGGCGTCCGTCGACTTCGCCGACGTCGAGGCGATGCAGGTCGCGGGCGACTGGGAGGCGGCCGGTGCGCTGCTGGCCGCCGAGGCGCGCGGGCTCGAGGCCGCCGGCGCCGAGTGCGTCGTGCTCTGCACCAACACGATGCACAAGGTCGCGGACGCGATCGAGGCCGCCGTCGACATCCCGCTGCTGCACCTGGCCGACGTCACGGCCGACGCGGTCCGCGCGGCCGGCCTCGACCGGGTCGCCCTCCTCGGCACCCGCTTCACGATGGAGCAGCCCTTCTACGCCGACCGCCTCCGCTCGCACGGCATCGACGTCCTCGTGCCGGAGGGCGACGACCTGACGCTCGTGCACGACGTCATCTACGACGAGCTCGTGCTCGGCGTGGTGCGCGAGGAGTCGCGGGAGGCGTACGTCGACGTGGTGCGGCGGCTGGTCGGGCAGGGCGCCGGGGGAGTGGTCCTCGGCTGCACCGAGATCGAGCTGCTGATCGGCCCGGAGGACGTGGAGGTCCCGGTGTTCGCGACGACCGCGCTGCACGCGCGGGCCGCGGTCGACTTCGCGCTCAGCTGAGCCGCACGACCTCGTCCAGCCAGTCGTCGAGCCGCTCGACCTGGTCGGGCTGCCGGAACATCTGCGGCTTCCCGGGCGGCGGCAGGTAGCCGACGGTGTCCATCACCAGCCAGAACGGGTGCAGCGGCTCCGGTGCGTGGCCGGCGTACTCCTGGAGGAACGCGGCGGCGGGCTCGGTGCCGACCAGCACCGCGAGGTTGGACGCGGCGTGCGCGGCGTCGAGCCAGGCCGGCCCGGTCGACGTCTCCACCCAGTCCACGACACCGCTGATCGCACCGTCGGTCCACAGCAGGTTGCGGTGGCCGAAGTCGCGGTGCAGGAACGTCGGCTCGTGGGCCGGTGCCGGCCCGGCCAGCACCTCGAAGGCGCGGCGCCACGAGTCGGGGTGGCGCGTCCAGGACGGCACGACCCACTTCGCCTCCCACGCCCAGGACTGGTAGTCGCGGAACGGCTCGGCCGGACGCAGCCGGTGGACCTGCGCGAGCAGGTCGGCCATCGCGCGGAGCGCGTCGTGGTCGACCTCGGACCGTGCCGTCCCCGGCAGCCGCGACATCAGGTGGCCGGCGACGCCGCAGGCGCGGCCCGTCCGCGTCGAGCGCGATGGTCGTCGGTGCCGGCACGTCCGTCCCGGCGAGGAAGAGCTGGGCGTCGCGCTCGCGGGTGGTGAGCTCGGCGCCGTGGGTGCGCCACGGCTCGTTGATCATCAACCGGAGCACCGACTCGGTGCCGTCGGCGTGGCGCAGGGCGAGCATCCGGGAGGTCATCCCGCCCTGCAGCCGCTCGTGCGAGGAGACCGGCGATCCCATGGCCGAGCCGGCCCAGGCGAGTGCGTCGTCGTACACCCGGGCGAGGTTAGCCTCAGCCCTCCGCGGGCCAGAGGGAGTGGTAGGCGTTGATCGCCGGCTGGCCGCCGAGGTGGGCGTAGAGCACGTGCGAGTCGCGCGGGATGTCGCCGTCCTTGACCAGGTCGATCAGCCCGGCGAGGGACTTCCCCTCGTAGACCGGGTCGGTGATCATCGCCTCGAGCTGGGCGCCGAGCGCCATCGCCTCCATCGTCGAGTCGACCGGCACGCCGTAGAGGTCGCCGGCCCAGCCCTCGAGGACGGTGAGCTCGTCCTCGCGCAGGTCGCGGCCGAGCTCGATCAGGTCGGCGGTGTGGCGCGCGATCCGGTCCACCTGGTCGCGGGTCTTCTCCAGGGTGGCGCTCGCGTCGATGCCGATCACGCGACGTCGGGTGCCGGTGAGGTCCTCGAGCGCGGCGAACCCGGCGATCATGCCGGCGTGCGTCGAGCCGGTCACGGTGCACACGACGATCGTGTCGAAGGTGATGCCGAGCGCCTTCTCCTGCTCGGCGACCTCGAAGGCCCAGTTGGCGAAGCCGAGGCCGCCGAGGCGGTGCTCGCTGGCGCCGGCCGGGATGGCGTACGGCGTGCCGCCGGCCTCCTCGACCTCGCGGATCGCGTCCTTCCACGAGTCGCGGATCCCGATGTCGAAGCCACTGTCGTCGAGGCGCGAGTCGGCGCCCATCATCCGGCTGAGCAGGATGTTGCCGACCTGGGTGTTGGTCGGGTCGTCCCACGGCACCCACTTCTCCTGCACGAGGCGGCACTTCAGGCCGAGGTGCGCGGCGACGGCGGCGACCTGCCGGGTGTGGTTGGACTGGTAGCCGCCGATGGAGACGAGCGTGTCGGCGCCGCTGGCGAGGGCGTCGGGGACGATGTACTCCAGCTTGCGGACCTTGTTGCCGCCGTAGGCCAGGCCGCTGTTGACGTCCTCGCGCTTGGCCCAGACCTCGGCGCCGCCGCCGAGGTGCTGCGTCAGTCGCTTGAGGTGCTGGACGGGCGAGGGGCCGAAGGTGAGCGGGTAGCGCTCGAACTGGTCGAGGATCACGGGGTCTCCTGGGTGACGGTGCTGTCGGGGATGAGGTCGGCGAGGTTCTGCCAGGTGCGGAAGGCGACATCGGCCGCGGCGTCGACGTCGCCGGACTCGCAGGCGGCGACGAGCCGGTCGTGGAGGTCGACGGAGTCGGCGGCGGCCAGGGAGGCGAAGCGGAGCCGCTCGAGACGGCGCACGACCGGGCCGAACTGGTCGAGCACCGTGGCGACCGCCCGGTTGGCGCTGGCGTCGACGGCGACGGCGTGGAAGTCGTCGTCGGCGGCGAGCGCCGCGTCGGTGTCGTGCGCGTCGACGGCACTCGCGAAGCGCTCGTTGGCCGCGCGCATCCGCGCCAGGTCGGCGCTGGTGAGCCGGGCGACCGCCTCGGCGACGGCCAACCGGTGCATGCTCGCCACGACCGCGTGCGCCTCGCGCACCTCGGCCAGGTCGATCTCGGCGACCACCGTCGACCGCCCGGGCGCGGCCCGCACGAGGCCGGTCCCGCCGAGTCGCAGCAGCGCCTCGCGCACCGGCGTACGACTCACGCCGAGCCAGGTCGCGAGCTCGGTGTCGCGGACGACCTCGCCCGGAGCCAGCGTGCCGTCGACGATCGCGTCGCGCAGCCGGTCGTGGACGGAGTCGCGCAGCAGCTCGGTCCGCAGGGGAGCGGCGGTCGCGGGGACCGGCATGCAATATATTGCACATCGCGACGGCCCTCGCGTCAAGTGGCAGGCTGGCCCCGTGCTCACCGTCGTCATCGCGCTGGCCGCGAACACCATCCTCGCGATCCTGAAGAGCATCGTGGCGGTCCTCACCGGTTCGGCGTCGATGGTCGCGGAGGCCGCGCACTCGTGGGCCGACGCCGGCAACGAGGTCTTCCTGGTCATCGCCGAGCGGCGCGCGGAGAAGCCGGCCGACGCCACCCACCCGCTCGGCTTCGGCCGCGAGGCCTACGTCTGGTCGATGATCGCGGCCTTCGGCCTCTTCGGCGTCGGCGCCGGGGTCTCGGTGTGGCACGGCATCCAGTCGCTCACCGCGGAGGAGGCCGAGGCCGACTACCTGTGGGCCTACGTCGTCCTCGGTGCGGCGTTCGTGCTCGAGAGCATCTCCTTCTTCCAGGCGCGTCGGGAGGTACGACGCGGCGCGCGCAAGGCCGACGTCAGCCGGGTGACGTTCCTCGACAAGACGTCCAACCCGACGCTGCGCGCGGTCTTCTTCGAGGACGCCGCCGCGCTGATCGGCATCGTGATCGCGGTGACGGGCCTCGTCCTCCACCAGGTCACCCACCAGCCCGTGTGGGACGCGATCGGCTCGATCCTCGTCGGCCTGCTGCTCGGCTTCGTCGCGATCTACCTCCTGCGCCGCAACATGGACTTCCTCGTCGGCCAGGTCGCCGACCCGCGGATCCGCGAGACCGGTCCTCGGCTGGCTGCGCGAGCGACCCGAGGTGGAGACCGTCAGCACCCTCCACCTGGAGTACGTCGGCCCCGGCAAGATCTTCCTCGTCGGCTCGGTCGACCTCGTCGGCGACGACACCGAGACCCACGCGGCGGAGGAGCTCCAGCGGCTCGAGGACCACCTCGAGGAGCGTCCCGAGATCGCCCGCGCGGTGCTCTCGCTCGCGCGCTCCGGGACGTGCGCCGACGGCCGACGACGGGTTGCCGGTGAAGGCCGGGAACAACCGGAGTGGTTGAGCGTTGAACCAGATATGAAGAAGATCGGTTTCCTCAACTTCGGCCACTGGACGGACTCGCCGCAGTCCGCGGTGCGGTCCGCCTCCGACACGCTGCTGCAGTCGATCGACCTCGCGGTCGCGGCCGAGGAGCTCGGCGCCGACGGTGCGTACTTCCGCGTGCACCACTTCGCCCGCCAGCTCGCCTCGCCGTTCCCGCTGCTCGCCGCGGTCGGCGCGCGCACCAGCCGCATCGAGATCGGCACCGGCGTGATCGACATGCGCTACGAGAACCCGCTCTACATGGCCGAGGACGCCGGCGCCGCCGACCTCATCTCCGGCGGCCGGCTCCAGCTCGGCATCAGCCGGGGATCACCGGAGCAGGTCATCGACGGGTGGCGCTACTTCGGCTACGCGCCCGCCGAGGGCGAGGACCAGGCCGACATGGCCCGCCGCCACACCGAGGTCTTCCTCCAGGTGCTGGAGGGCGAGGGCTTCGCCGAGCCCAACCCGCGCCCGATGTTCCCCAACCCGCCCGGCCTGCTCCGCCCCGAGCCGCACTCGCCCGGCCTGCGCAACCGCATCTGGTGGGGCGCCGCGTCCGACGCGACCGCCCGGTGGACGGCCGAGAAGGGCATGCACCTGATGTCGTCGACCCTCAAGGCCGACGAGACCGGCGAGCCGTTCCACGTCCAGCAGCGCAAGCAGATCGAGGTCTACCGCGAGGCCTGGAAGGCCGCCGGCCACGAGGGCGAGCCGCGCGTCTCGGTCAGCCGGTCGATCATGCCGATCACGACCGACCTCGACCGGATGTACTTCGGCCGTGAGGGCACCAGCCAGGACCAGTTCGGCCAGATCGAGGCCAACCTGCGCGCCGTCTTCGGCAAGACGTACGCCGCCGAGCCGGAGATCCTGGTCAAGGAGCTCGCCGACGACGAGGCCGTCGCCGCAGCCGACACCCTGCTGCTCACGGTGCCCAACCAGCTCGGCGTGGACTACAACGCCCACCTGCTCGAGACGGTGCTGACCCAGGTCGCGCCCGACCTCGGCTGGCGCTGAGGGCTCAGGGTGCGGCGGCCCGCAGCTTCTCCAGCAGCGGGCCGGCCGCCTCGGCGATGAACCGGTCCTGGCCCTCGTCGCCGATCTGCACCAGCGCGACGTCGGTGAACCCGGCCTCCCAGTAGGCCGAGACCGCCTCGACGATCGCGTCGAGGTCGGGCCCGCAGGGGATCGACTCGGCGACGTCCTCCGGTCGGACGTACGTCGTCGCGCCGGCGAAGCCGGCCGGAGTGGGCAGGTCGGCGTTGACCGACCAGCCGCCGCCGAACCAGCGGAACTGCTCGTGCGCCCTCGCGATCGCCGTCTCCTCGTCGGGGTCCCAGCAGATCGGGATCTGGCCGATCGCCCGGGCGTCGCCGCGCCGATGCGGGGCGCGCCCTCGGTGCTGTTCCAGCTGTCGACGATCTCGGCCTTCGGCTCGACCGCGACGAGGTGGTCCGCCAGGGGTGCGAAGCGCTCGATCGCCCGCTTGCCGGCGACCGCGACGCCGATGTCGACGCCCTGCTCGGGCAGGTCCCAGATCCGCGCGGAGTCGACCTGGAAGAAGTCTCCGCGGTGGTCGACGAGCTCGCCGGTGTGCAGTGCCCGGATCACCTCGATCGCCTCGGCGAGCATGTCCTGGCGCTCGGCGATCGCCGGCCACCCCTCGCCGACCACGTGCTCGTTGAGGTTCTCGCCGCTGCCGAGGCCGAGGGTGAACCGACCCTCGGCGAGGATCTGCAGCGTCGCGGCCTTCTGGGCCACGACGGCCGGGTGGTAGCGCAGCGTCGGGCAGGTCACGTAGGTCATCAGGTCGACGCGCTCGGTCGCGTGGGCGACGGCCCCGAGGGTCGTCCAGGCGTGGGGCGCGTGCCCCTGCTCGGTGAGCCAGGGGGAGAAGTGGTCGCTCATCACCTCGAAGTCGAAGCCCGCCCGCTCCGCCGCGACGGCGTACGCCACCAGCTCCCGCGGGCCGCTCTGCTCGGTCATCAACGTGTACCCGAAACGCGTCATCCCTCGACGGTAGCCAGCGCGGCGGGGCGAGCCACCACCCAGGCAGGTGAGCCCCTCAGGTGTCCGGTGGTTGGGTGGGGAGCATGGACAGCAACGAAGGTGGACAGGTCTCCGAGCTCGCCCCCGAGGGCGACGAGCCGGACGACATCAGTGCCGGCGACTCGGTCGCCGGGCAGCCCGACCAGGAGTCGGGAGACGTGCAGGAGGGCGCCCAGGGCCCCAACGCGATCCCCGAGGACCCGACCGGCAAGCAGCCGCACAAGCCCTGACGCGGTAGAACACTGGTCATGAGCGAGCGCAGCGAGCGAGTCATCCGACACAGCGCAACCGGTGCCTCATGCGCGCACGGAGCGAAGCGAGTACGTGCATGAGTAAACCTGTCATCGTGATCATCGGAGCCGGACCGGGAGTCAGCGGGTCGGTGGCGCGCCGCTTCGCGGACGAGGGGTACGACGTCGCACTGCTGGGCGCCGACCAGCAGGCGATCGACGACCTCGTGCCCGACCTCGAGGCGCGGGGCGCGACCGTCGGCCACACGGTCGCCGACGTCACCGACGAGCAGGCGGCACGCGACGCCGTACGACGTTTCGGTGAGCACACCGGCCACATCGACGTCCTGCACTTCAACCCGAGCGCGTTCCGCGAGAAGGACCCGCTCACCCTGACCGTCCCCGAGCTGCTCGAGGACGTCGCCCTCGGCGTCGGCGCGCTGCTGACGGTGGTCCAGGCGGCGCGGCCCTACCTGTCGTCGGGCGGACGGATCAGCGTCACCGGCAGCATGGCCGCGGACGACCCGTGGGAGGGCGCGGCGTCGCTCGGCGTGCAGAAGGCCGGCGTGCGCAACCTGGTGCACAGCCTCGACAAGACGCTGTCGGCCGACGACATCCGGGCCGTCTCGGTCACCGTCCACGGCGCGCTCGCCCGCGAGGGGGCGTTCACCCCCGACCGGGTCGCCGACGCCATCCACGACGCGGTCACCCGCGACGCGGCGGAGTGGACGAGCGAGGTCGCCTACCGCGGCTGAGCGCTCAGCGCTTGCGGCCCCACAGCAGGTAGGCGAGGGGGCCGACCGGCTGGACCGACATCGCCGGACCCCACAGGACCTTCGGGCCGCGGACCAGCTCGGCGGGTCGCGCCTTGAGGTCGCGCAGGCACCACGTGGTGAGGGCGACCTCCGCGATGCCGGTCGCGACGACGATCTTCTTCTGCGTGGGGGTCATGTCGGACCAGGACTTCTTCGCCATGCCCGCACCGTACCGGCAGCGAGCAGCGGGTCAGGCGCCGCCGAAGCCGCTGATCAGGAACCAGGAGACCAGGACGCCGACGAGTGCGGCCAGCAGTCCCCACCAGATCCCGGTGCGGATGCGCCGACCGGTCGACGCACCCTCGCGCGCCAGGGCCGGGAGCCCGACGGTCAGCGCCGCTCCGGTCACGGCCATCGCGAGGAGCTGGACCGGGATGATCCAGTTCTCCGTGGCGCGCCCGTCGAGCAGGAACGCCGCCACGGGCAGGCTGAGCATGCCGGTCGCGAGCAGGAGGACCCCACCGACGACGCGCTGGGCTGCAGGAGTCACGGCGTCAACGTAGCGCCTGCCGGAGCGGTGGTGGAGCCACCTTCCGCGTCACGCGAAGGTGGCTGGACCACCGCCCCCGGCGTGTCCCGGGCGACTCGCCGGACCAACGGTGGCGCAGCGACATTCCTGGCTCCTCGAATGTGGGTGGGCCACCGCTCGGCGAGGACCGCCCGGAAGCGAGTCAGGACTCCTTGGCCACCAGCGTCAGCACGTCGTACGTCGCCACCGGCTCGCCGTCGCCGTTGACGACCAGCGCGTCCCAGCGCACCTCGCCGTAGTCGGCGGTCGCGCGCGGGGTCATCTGCTTGACCGTCAGCGTCACCTGGATCGCGTCACCGGCCTTGACGGGGGTGAGGAAGCGCAGGTTGTCGACGCCGAAGTTGGCGAGCACCGGGCCCGGCGCCGGGTCGACGAAGAGGCCGGCGGCCATCGACACGATGAGGTAGCCGTGGGCGACGATCCCGCCGAAGAGCGGGTTCTGCGCGGCGGCCTCGGGGTCGGTGTGCGCGTAGAAGGTGTCGCCGGTGAACTCCGAGAAGTGGTCGATGTCGTCGCGCGAGATGACCCGCTGCTCCGAGGTGATCGTGTCGCCGACCTTCAGCGTCGCGAGGGAGTGGCGGAACGGGTGCTCGGGCGTCACGGTGCGCTGCGACCCGCGGGTCCAGCGACCGGTGATGGCGGTGAGCATGTCGGGGGAGGCCTGGATCGCGCTGCGCTGCATGTGGTGCAGCACGCCGCGGACGCCGCCGAGCTCCTCGCCGCCGCCGGCGCGGCCGGGACCGCCGTGGACGAGCATCGGCAGGGGAGAGCCGTGGCCGGTGGACTCGGGCGCGTCGTCGCGGTCGAGCACCAGGATCCGGCCGTGCCACGGCGCGAGGCCGAGGACGAGCGTCCGGGCGACGGCCGGGTCGTGGGTGACGACCGACCCGACGAGCGACCCCTTGCCGCGAGCCGCCAGGGTCACGGCCTCGTCGAGCGAGTCGTACGACATCACGGTCGACACCGGGCCGAAGGGCTCGACGTCGTGGGGCTCCACCGCGCCCGCGCGGGCCCTGAGCAGCACCGGCGACATGAAGGCGCCGCGCTCCCCGTCACCGGCGAAGCCGGAGGTCGCGGTCGGGTCGCCGAGGACGACGTCGGCGGACGAACGCAGCGCCTCGACGGCCTTGCGGACCTCCTCGCGCTGGCCGAGGGAGGCGAGCGGACCCATCCGGACGGACTCGTCACCGGGGTTGCCGACCGTGATGGAGGAGAGCTTCGCCGCGATCGCGTCGGTCATCTCGTCGGCGACTCCCGCCGGCACGATGACCCGGCGGATCGCCGTGCACTTCTGGCCGGCCTTGGCGGTCATCTCGGTGACGACGCCCTTGACGAAGAGGTCCCACTCCGGGTCGCCCGACGTGACGTCGGGGCCGAGGACGGAGCAGTTGAGGGAGTCGGCCTCGACCTGCAGCGTCACGCCGCCGTGCAGGACCGACGGGTGCTGGCGCAGGATCCCGGCGGTGTGCGCGGAGCCGGTGAACGCCACCGAGTCCTGCACGCCGAGGTGGTCGAGCAGGTCGCCGGCCGAGCCCGACAGCAGCTGCAGCGAGCCCTCCGGCAGGATCCCGGACTCGATGATCCGGCGGACGACGAGCTCGGTGAGGTACGCCGTCTGGCTGGCCGGCTTCACCAGGGAGGGGAGGCCCGCGACGAAGGCGGGCGCGAGCTTCTCGAGCATGCCCCAGACGGGGAAGTTGAAGGCGTTGATCTGCACCGCGACGCCGGGGCGCGAGGTGTAGACGTGCTGGCCCATGAAGACGCCGGTGCGGCCGAGCTGCTCGAGGTCGCCGTCGCAGACCACGATGTCGTTGGGCAGCTCGCGGCGGCTCTTGGAGGAGTAGCTGAAGACCGTGCCGAAGCCGCCGTCGATGTCGATCATCGAGTCGCGGCGGGTCGCGCCGGTGGCCAGCGACAGCTCGTAGAACTCGTCCTTGAGACCGGTCAGGTGCGTGGCCAGCTCCTTGAGCAGCAGCGCCCGCTCGTGGAAGGTCAGCTCGCGGATCGCGGGGCCGCCGACGGTGCGGGCGTGGTGGGCCATCGCGCCGAGGTCGAGACCGGCGCTGGAGATGCGCGCGACCTCCTCGCCCGTGGCGGCGTCGAGCAGCGGGTCGCCCTCGGCAGGGGCGGCGTACCAGCGGCCGGCGGCGTAGCTCTCGAGCAGACGGGTCACGGGCGGTCTCCCTCGCTGTGCGGCGTGTTGCGTGCCAGAGTGGCGAGTGACACACTAATACCAGACCGATCGGTCAGTAAATCGCTGGAGGCCTGATGACGCTCACGCACGCCGCGCCCGAGGAAGAGCTGGAGAGCCACTTCGAGGCGACGATCGCGCGCAACGACCGGATCGAGCCGCGCGACTGGATGCCGGAGGGCTATCGCAAGACCCTCGTGCGCCAGATCGCGCAGCACGCGCACAGCGAGATCATCGGCATGCAGCCCGAGGGCAACTGGATCTCGCGCGCGCCCAGCCTGCGGCGCAAGGCGATCCTGCTCGCCAAGGTGCAGGACGAGGCCGGCCACGGGCTCTACCTCTACTCGGCCGCCGAGACACTCGGCGTCTCCCGCCTCGAGCTCACCGAGCTGCTCATCTCCGGACGCCAGAAGTACTCCTCGATCTTCAACTACCCGACCCTGTCGTACGCCGACGTCGGGACGATCGGCTGGCTGGTCGACGGTGCCGCGATCTGCAACCAGGTCCCGCTGTGCCGCACCTCCTACGGTCCCTACGGCCGCGCGATGATCCGCGTCTGCAAGGAGGAGTCCTTCCACCAGCGGCAGGGCTACGAGCTGCTGACCACGATGATGCGCGGCACCGACGAGCAGCGCGCGATGGTGCAGGAGTCGGTCGACCGGTTCTGGTGGCCGGCGCTGATGATGTTCGGCCCGCCCGACGCCGACTCGCCCAACACGGCCCAGTCGATGGCGTGGGGGATCAAGCGCAACACCAACGACGAGCTGCGCCAGAAGTTCGTCGACATGTCCGTCCCGCAGGCCGAGGCGCTCGGCGTGACGCTTCCCGACCCCGAGCTGCAGGTGGAACGAGGAGCGCGGCCACCACGACTTCGGCCAGCCGGACTGGGAGGAGTTCATGCAGGGCGTGAAGGGCAACGGTCCCTGCAACGCCGAGCGGATGGCCCACCGTCGCCGCGCCCACGAGGACGGTGCGTGGGTGCGCGAGGCCGCGACGGCGTACGCCCGGGTCTCGAAAGCACCGCTCGTCCCTCGCGGCGCACTCGACCGCGAGGGGACGATGAGCAACCTCTCCGCCGAGGGCGGCCACGGAGCCGTGCCGCTGGAAGGCGTGCCGACGGGGGAGGGCGTGCCCGCCCCCGAGCCCGAGTGGCCCCTCTACGAGGTCTTCGTCCGCGGCAAGCGCGGGCTCAACCACGTCCACGTCGGCTCGCTGCACGCCGCCGACGACCGGATGGCGCTGCTGCACGCCCGCGACGTCTACACCCGCCGCAACGAGGGCGTCAGCATCTGGGTCGTGCGCGCCGACGCGATCACCGCGTCGAGCCCGGACGAGAAGGACCCGATGTTCGCGCCGAGCGGCGACAAGGTCTACCGGCACCCGACCTTCTACGACATCCCCGACAACGTCCCCCACATGTGATGGCTGACCACATCCACACCTCTCCCGAGGACGACCACGACAGCGCCTACAGCGGGCTGCTCGTCAACGACGCCCACTGGGCCTTCGGCACCGACTTCGAGGACCCGCTGGCGGGCGTCGACACGACGATCCCCGACGGCATCGATGCGGCCACCCTGTCGACGTACGCCCTGATGCTGGGCGACGACTCGCTGGTCATGTCCCACCGGATCGCGGAGTGGACGAGCAACGCGCCCGACCTCGAGGACGACATCGCGCTGTCCAACATCGCGCTCGACCTGCTCGGCCAGGCGCGGCTGCTGCTGGCGCGCGCTGCGAAGGCCGACGACGCGGTCGTGCCCGCGCTGCCCGGAGGGCTCGCCGGCCCCGCCGGAGGACGCGCTGGCGTACTTCCGGGAGGCCCACCAGTTCCGCAACGTGCGGTTCGCCGAGGCCGTCAACGGCGACTTCGCCGAGGCGACCGTGCGGGTGCTGCTGTTCTCCGTGTGGCGCCTGGCCGTCTTCGAGCGGCTGCGCGAGAGCCGCGACCACGTGCTGTCGGCCGTCGCCGCCAAGGGGGTCAAGGAGCTGGCCTACCACCGCGACTACGCCGCACGGTGGTTCGTCACCCTCGCGCAGGGGACCGACGAGTCGCGCCGACGTCTCATCACGGCGCTCGACGCGCTGTGGCCGCTGTGGCCCGAGCTGTACGACACCCACCCGGTCGAGGCGGCAGCCGCCGAGGCGGGCGTCGGCGTCGACCCGGCGACCGTGCGGGAGGCGGCCGAGGCCGTCCTCGACCAGGTCCTCACCGCCGCCGACGTCGAGCGCTCGGAGGCGCCGCGACGCTCCGGTGTGCTCGGCAAGACCGGTCGCGACGGCATGCACGGCGAGCCGCTGAGCCGGATGCTCGCGGAGATGCAGTCCGTCGCGCGGGCCCACCCGAGGGGGCAGTGGTGAGGCTCATGAGTCGTACGACGGAGCGCGCCCGCCGTGTGGCAGAGCGGGTCACCGACCCCGAGCTGCCGATGCTGTCGCTGGCCGACCTCGGCGTGCTGCGCGACGTCGACGTGGTCGCCGACTCCCACGTCGTCGTCGACATCACCCCGACCTACTCCGGCTGCCCGGCGATGGCGGCCATGCGCGACGACCTCGTGCGCGAGCTGTCCGGCGCCGGCTTCGACCGGGTCGAGGTGCGGGTCAGCCTCCACCCCGCCTGGACGACCGACTGGATCACCCCGGCCGGCCGGGCCGCGCTCGCCGCCGCCGGGATCTCCCCTCCCGGACCGGCGCCGTCGACCAGCGGCCCGATCCCGCTGTCCCTGCTGCCGACCGCACGCCAGGTGCGCTGCCCGCAGTGCGGCTCGCCCGCCACCGAGCTGGTCTCGGAGTTCGGCTCCACGGCCTGCAAGGCGCAGTACCGCTGCACCGAGTGCCTCGAGCCGTTCGACCACGTCAAGGAGATCTAGTGGCGACCGTGTTCCACGCCCTCACCGTCCGCGACGTCGAGCCGTTGACCGACGACTCGGCCGCCGTGACCTTCGACGTCCCCGACGACCTGCGCGAGCTCTTCGACTTCGAGCCGGGGGAGTCGCTCACGTTGCGCCGGGTCGTGGACGGCGTCGAGCACCGCCGGACGTACTCCATCTGCGCGCCCGCCGGCGCCGCACCGCGCATCGGCGTGCGCGAGATCCCCGACGGGATGTTCTCCTCGTGGCTGATCCACCAGGTCGCGCCGGGGGAGACCGTCGAGGTCGCCGAGCCCTCGGGCAGCTTCCGCGCCGACCCGTCGAGCCCGGGGCGGCACCTCTGCATCGCCGCCGGCTCCGGCATCACGCCGATGCTCTCGATCGCCGCCTCGGTCCTGGCCAACCCGGCCAGCACGGTGACGATGCTCTACGGCAACCGCGAGACGACGTCGGTGATGTTCGCCGAGGAGCTCAGCGACCTCAAGAACCTCCACGGACCGCGCTTCGACCTCGTCCACGTGCTCTCGCGCGAGCCGCGCGACGTCGAGCTCTTCTCCGGCCGGCTCGACGCCGACAAGCTCCGCCGGCTGCTGCCGGTCAAGGTGCCGCTCGCTGCGGTCGACCACGTCTGGCTGTGCGGCCCGCTGGGGCTGATCCAGGACGCCCGGACCGTCCTCGAGGAGCTCGGAGTCGCGAAGGAGAAGATCCACTTCGAGCTGTTCTTCGTCGACGAGCCGCCGCCGACGCTGCGCCACGCGGACCGCGTGGTCGAGGGCGTGACCAGCGACGTCACCGTCGTGCTCGACGGACGTACGACGACCACGCCGATGGCACGCGACACGACGGTGCTCGACTCGGCCCAGGCCGTGCGCAGCGACCTGCCGTTCGCCTGCAAGGGCGGCGTGTGCGGCACCTGCCGCGCGAAGGTCGTCGACGGCGAGGTGGAGATGGTGCGCAACTACGCCCTCGAGCCCGCCGAGGTGGAGCAGCAGTTCGTGCTGACCTGCCAGACCTACCCGGTCAGCGACGCGGTGACCGTCGACTTCGATGCCTGACGCGGCGCGGGCCATGTGGGCCGCGGACGCGGCCAGCGCGGCGCTCGGCATGGAGCTGGTCGACGTCGGTCCGGGGAGCGCGCGCGTGTCGATGGTCGTGCGGCCCGACATGGTCAACGGCCACGACCTGTGCCACGGCGGGATCATCGCCTCGCTCGCCGACTCGGCGTTCGCGCTCGCGTGCAACTCGCACGGACCGGTGACCGTCGCCGCCGGCTTCTCGATCGACTTCCTCGCGCCCGGGCGCCTGGGCCAGACGCTGTACGCCGACGCCCGCGAGGTGTCGCTGCGCGGCCGGTCCGGGATCTACGACGTGACGGTGCGGGCCGATGACCCGGCCGACGGCGAGGTCATCGCCGAGTTCCGCGGTCGCAGCCGGACGCTTCCGGCTAGCGCCTCAGCCTGACCTCGGCCCGCGCTCCCGGCCATCGTCGTGCTGACGCGGCACGACCACGCGGTAGGTGCCGCGCGGCAGGTCGATGATCGAGACGTCCCGCGCACCGAGCGTCTGCGTACGACGCACGGTGCGCCACTTCTTGCCGTGCGCGTCGCTGGACGAGGAAGCGGTAGTTCGACGGGTCGAGGTCGGGGCCGATGTCGATCCGCACCTTCGACTTCTTCCGGACCGCCCGCAGCGAGAGGAGATCGTGGGCGGCGGGGGATCGGTGACCTGCGGCGGTGCCGGCGGGGGAGGTGGCGGAGGTGCCGCGACCGTGAAGGCGTACGACGCGGGGCTCGGGTCCGGCGCGCCCTCGTAGTCGGTGGCGTAGACCGAGAAGGTGTGGCTCCCGACGCCGACGGTGGCACTGAGTGGGCTGGTGCACGGCGTCCACGCACCCTGGTCCCAGCGGCACGTGAAGCTGCTCGGCTCGGTGGCGCCGAAGCCGAACGTCACCGTCGCGTTGGTGCTGGTGGCCGGCGGGCCGGAGGTGATCGTGGTGTCCGGCAGGGGGTTCTGGATGAAGACGTTGTCCACCCTCATCAACTGGTTGACGTCGGCGGGGCCGCCCCCGTTGATGGCATACACGTAGACCGGCTGGTTGCCGCGCAGCGGAACGTCCATGGTGCCGCCGAAGCCGTGGAAGGGGCCGGCGTGCGGGTAGTTGCGTGCGACGTCGTCACGCTGGATGGCCGCGGGTCCCATGTTGAACCCGATCGCGTTCGGGTCACCCGGACCGCCGCCGATGTAGACGTGATAGCTGATGGAGACCGTCGGGACGTCGTCGTCGAACATCCAGCCGGCCACGCGCACCTGGCCGGGCGCTGGCGACACGATCTCCTCGACATTGCCCTGGAACGTGTTGGCCGCAGCGGCAGGAGAGGCGGTGCCGAGCATCGTCGCCACCAGCGCGAGCGCGCTGACGAGCGCTCCGAGCCAGTGGGTGCGTCGCACCGTCGTTCCCCCGTGGTGGTCAGGCGTGCCTGGTGAGGCCGTCGAACGCCAGCGTAGTCACGGTGTCGGCGATCGTCTCGACATCGCCACCGTCGCGCAGCCACTCGGTCATCGAGTTCACCATCCCGAAGAGCAGGCGGCTGGTCAGCAGCGGGTCGAGGTCACCGCGGATCGCGCCCGCCTCGGCGGCGCCGCGCACCATGTCGGCGAGCCGGTCGTCGATCTCGCGGCGTCGCCGGAGGGCAGCCTTCTCGGCCGGGGTGTTGCCCCGCACCCGCAGCAGCAGGGTGACGGCCGGGAGGTGCTCGACGAGCACGACGACGCTGCCGCGCACCGCGGCGCGCAGCCGCTCGCCGGCATCCAGGCCCGTGGTCGCGGCCACCTCGTCGAGGGACGCCGTGAGGGCGTCGAGGGCCTCGTCGATCGCGCTCTCGAGGAGGTGCTCCTTGCTCGGCACGTGGTGGTAGATCGCGGACTTGGTGAGGCCGAGCTCGCGGGCCAGGTCGCCCATGCTCGTGGCGTCGTAGCCTTGGCGGTTGAAGAGCTCGATGGCGACCCGGAGGACCGACTGCTGGTCGTGGCCCGGCCGGCCGCGACGTGCGCGCTCTGACATGGATGAACGTTCTCACGACCGACCGCTCGATCTGGAGGAACCACGGTGCACGACCTGAGCCCGCAGCCCGGCGACCTCGACCCGATCGAGACCGCACCCGTCGAGGAGCTGCGGGCGCTCCAGCTCGAGCGGCTGCAGTGGTCGGTCCGGCACGCCTACGACCACGTGGCCCACTACCGCCAGGCCTTCGACGAGGCAGGCGTCGGACCCGACGACATCGCGTCGCTGGCCGACCTCGCGCGGCTGCCGTTCACGACCAAGGCGACGCTGCGGGACAACTACCCGTTCGGCATGTTCGCGGTGCCCCGCGAGGACGTCGTACGACTCCACGCGTCGAGCGGCACCACCGGCAAGCCGACCGTGGTCGGCTACACCCGCGACGACCTCGACATGTGGGCCGACGTGGTCGCACGCTCGATCCGGGCGGCGGGCGGCCGGCGCGGGATGATCCTGCACAACGCCTACGGCTACGGGCTCTTCACCGGCGGGCTCGGCGCGCACGCGGGTGCCGAGCGGCTCGGCTGCACGGTGGTGCCGGTCTCGGGCGGGATGACGCAGCGGCAGGTGCAGCTGATCCTCGACTTCGAGCCCGACGTGATCATGGTGACGCCGTCCTACATGCTGTCGATCATCGACGAGCTCGAGGCGCAGGGCGTCGACCCGCGCTCGACCTCCCTCAAGGTGGGCATCTTCGGCGCCGAGCCGTGGACCAACGACATGCGTCGTGAGGTCGAGGAGCGGATGGACATGCACGCCGTCGACATCTACGGCCTGTCCGAGGTGATCGGGCCCGGCGTCGCGAGCGAGTGCGTGGAGACCAAGGACGGGCTGCACGTCTGGGAGGACCACTTCTACCCGGAGGTGATCGACCCGGTGACCGGCGAGGTGCTCCCCGACGGCGAGGAGGGCGAGCTGGTCTTCACCACGCTGACCAAGCAGGCGATGCCGGTGATCCGCTACCGGACCCGCGACCTCACCCGGCTCCTGCCGGGCACCGCCCGCACGATGCGTCGGATGGAGAAGATCACCGGTCGCACCGACGACATGATCATCCTGCGCGGGGTGAACCTCTTCCCGACCCAGATCGAGGAGATCGTCCTCGGCCTGCCGGCGCTGTCGCCGCACTTCCAGTGCCACCTCGACCGCACGGGCAACCTCGACGAGCTCACCGTGCGGGTCGAGCGGCGCGAGCACACCACGGCCGACGAGGCGGATGCCGCCGGCACCGAGCTGCGGCAGCGGATCAAGGACCGGATCGGCGTGAGCGTCGGCGTGGACGTCGTCGAGGTCGCCTCGATCGAGCGCTCGGTCGGCAAGATGAAGCGGATCGTCGACCACCGGCCGACGCGCTGAGCGGTTATTTACCGCTGACGGCCCCACGGGGGCTACAGTGGAATCAGCGTGCAGACGCCGTGCCCCACTGATCACCCATGATCCTGCGGCCACCGCGCACCTGGCGCCCGCTCCACACCTCACGCCGCGGCGTGCAGGCCGAGGCCCGACCGGCTCGCCTGCTCCGTGCCGCGTCTGCAGTCCCGGGAGGACACCTTGGCCCAGCGCCAGCGTCAACGCGGCTCACGCCGCACCCCAGCGCACGCCCGCCACAAGGACAACGAGGGCATCGTCCCCGTCCTGGCGCGTGCCGTCCGCGAGCTCGAGTCCGCTGTCCAGCGCGGCCCGCTCGCGCCCGGCCAGCGGGTGCGCTTCCAGGTGGTCGCCCTGCTGGTGCGCGAGCACCGCGGCGACGTACGCGCCTCGACGGAGCTGACCGACGCGCAGAAGGCCGACGAGCTCAAGCGCCTCGACGGCATCGCGACGATCCTCGCCAAGACCGCGACCCGCGACCCCTCCCTCTTCGGCCTGCTGTCCGAGGACTCCGTGATCACCGGCAGCGCCCGCGACCTCCGCCTCGAGATGCTCCGCAAGGCCGGCATCGAGGCCGTCCCCGAGGAGCCCAAGCCCGACGACGAGTCCGGCCCCGGGGTCGGCGAGCGGCGGGTCATCCCGCAGTCGGTCGCGCAGCACCAGCTCGCCAACCCGTTCCTCGTCCCCGACTTCGACATCGGCCGGGAGCGCCGTCGCACCCACGGCCGGCTCTCGACGTGGGAGCTGCTCGGCCCGCTGTTCCGCTCCTTCGAGCTCGGCGGCTCCTCGTCCTGCATGGACCTGCCCGAGCCGACCTCGCTCGACGCCCCCGGCAAGCTCGAGCTGATGCCCCACCAGGCCGCGATGATCGCCTCCGCGGCCGAGGGCCACCGGACCTTCCTCCTCGCCGACGAGCCCGGCCTCGGCAAGACCGCGCAGGCGCTGCTCGCCGCGCAGGCCGCCAACGCCTTCCCGCTGCTCGTCGTGTGCCCCAACGTCGTCAAGACCAACTGGGCCCGCGAGACCGAGCGGTGGACGCCGCGCCGCAGTGCGACCGTCATCCACGGCGACGGCGGCCAGGTGGACGCGTTCGCCGACGTCATCATCGTCAACTACGAGATCCTCGACCGACACGTCGGCTGGCTCGGCAGCTTCGGCTTCAAGGGGATGGTCGTCGACGAGGCGCACTTCATCAAGAACAAGACCTCGCAGCGCTCGCGCCACGTGCTCGAGCTCTCCGAGCAGCTGCGCGCCCGCACCGCCCGGCCGCTGCTGATGGCGCTCACCGGCACCCCGCTGATCAACGACATCGAGGACTTCCGCGCGATCTGGCAGTTCCTCGGCTGGATCGACGACACCGCCCCGATGGCGCGGCTGATGGAGGCGCTCGACGAGACCGACCTGACGCCGGCCGACCACCCGTTCTACCCCGCGGCCCGCAAGGCCGTGATCGACATGGGCATCGTGCGTCGCCGCAAGGTCGACGTCGCCGCCGACATCCCCGCCCGTCGCATCGCCGACATCCCCGTGGAGCTCGACGACGAGGACGCCCGCTCGATCAAGGCGGCCGAGAAGGAGCTCGCCCGGCGGCTCGTCGAGCGCTACAAGGCGGCGCTCGAGACCCGTCGTACGGGCTCCGTCGTCGAGGGCATCGACCACGAGCTCGTCCGCCGCGTCGCGACGTGGGAGCGCGAGGAGATGGACAAGGGCACGTCGGGGGAGAACGTCTTCTCGATGTTCCGCCGCATCGGCCGCGCCAAGGCGGGTCTGTCCGCCGACTACGCCGCCCAGCTGGCGCGCAACGTCGGCAAGGTCGTCTTCTTCGCCCGCCACGTCGACGTGATGGACATCGCCGAGGAGACCTTCACCAAGCGCGGCCTCAAGCACGTCTCGATCCGTGGCGACCAGACGCCGAAGGCGCGCGAGAAGGCGATCACCTCCTTCGTCAACGACCCCGACGTGGCGGTCGTCGTCTGCTCGCTCGCCGCGGCCGGCGTCGGCGTCAACCTCCAGGTCGCGTCCAACGTCGTGCTGGCCGAGCTGTCGTGGACCGACGCCGAGCAGACCCAGGCCATCGACCGCGTGCACCGCATCGGCCAGAGCGACCCGGTCACCGCCTGGCGGATCATCGCCGCGCAGACGATCGACACCCGGATCGCCGAGCTGATCGACGCCAAGGCCGGCCTGGCCGCGCGCGCACTCGACGGCTCCGACGAGGAGGTCTCGTCGTCGGCCAACATCCAGACCGAGGCCCTCGTGGCGCTGCTGACCGACGCCCTGACGCGCGAGCTCGGCATCGCCTGACACACCCGTTCGGCCCTTGTCCGGCGCTGGTCGGTCGGACAGTGTGGACGCATGACTGAGGACCGCGAGACCTACGGCGACATGTCCATCGACGACGAGGACCAGCTCCAGCCGGGTGACACGCTGGACGACGGCGACCTCGAGGACGTGCTCGACCGCGGCTTCTCGCCGCCGGACCGGGCACCCAAGGGCTACGACGACTACCCGACCGAGGCCGAGCGCCTGCAGGGGGAGTCCCTCGACGAGAAGCTCGCCGAGGAGGAGCCCGACATCGACCCGTATGCCGAGGACGACGACGACTCCGACCACGAGGACGAGAACGCCCTCGACGAGCAGCTCGGCCTCGACGAGGCCGACGAGCGCACCGGCCGCCTCGTGCAGCCCGACTCCGGGCTGGGCGAGGACGTCGACAAGCAGGAGATCGCGTCCGACGTCGGCATCGACGGGGCGGGCGCGTCGGCCGAGGAGGCGGCGATGCACGTCACCCGCGAGCCCGAGCCCGAGTCGTACGACGACTGAGCCGGTCGCCCGTCACTCGGGGATGCCGGGGCCGACGACCTCGAGCCCGTAGCGCGGACCGACCTCCGCCCACTTCGGCAGCTCGACCTCGGGCGGCTGTCCGTCCTCACCGGGCAGGCGTCGCTCCGCCGCGGGGATGCCCACCTCGTCGTAGAGCCCCATCAGTCCGCCCGGTGCGGTGAACGCGACGAAGCGCGCGGGGGACGTGCCGCGGATCCGGAACGCGTGCGGCACCGACTGCGGCAGGTAGATGAAGCAGCCGTCGTCGAGCTCGTAGGTCTCGTCGCCGGCACGGTAGGAGACGCGACCCTCGAGCACGAGGAACGCCTCGGCCTCGTGGGTGTGCCGGTGCAGCGGCGTCGCGATGCCGGGCGGCTGGGTCACCAACGACACGCCGAGCCTGCCGTCGCTCTCGTCGGCCGTGACCAGGTGCTCGAACAGCGAGCCCATGGCCCACGTGGCCGGTCGGTCCTCGGGGCGTCGGACCACGACGCCGTTCGTCTCGCCCATGGCGCGTCCTCAATTCATCCGAATTGACATCGGATGAATGTAAGGTAGGCCGCGTGCCTGCCGAGGTCAAGAGGTCCTACCGCTCCGAGCGACGCGCCGAGCAGGCCGTCGCCACCCAGCTGGCCGTGCTTCGCGCCGCCCGCGAGCACTTCACGACGGTCGGCTATGCCGCGACGGGTGTCGCCGACATCGCCCGGGCGGCGGGCGTCAACACCGACACCGTCTACCGCGCGGTCGGGCGCAAGCCGCAGCTGCTGCTCGCCGTGATCGACATGGAGCTCGCGGGCTCCGACCGTCCGGTGGAGGCCGAGCAGCGCGACTACGTCCGGGCGATCCTCGCCGCCGACGGCGCCCGCCTCAAGCTGACGACGTACGCCGACGCGCTGGGCCGCGTGATGCCGCGCGTCGCGCCGCTCTTCGAGGCGCTCGCCCAGGCTGCGGTGACCGAGCCCGGCTGCGCCGCCGTGCGCGACGAGATCGGGGCGCGCCGCCGCGCCAACATGCTCGCGATGGCGCTCGACCTGCGCGCGACCGGCGACCTGCGCGACGATCTCGACGACGACGAGGTGGCCGACCTGCTCTGGACGACCAACGCGCCGGAGTACTACGTCCTCGCCGTCGCCCGCGGCTGGTCGCCGACGACGTACGCCGACCGGCTGGGTGACCTCTGGACCCGTCTGTTGCTCGCGGACCCGCAGGTAGCCTCCACGGAGTGAGGACATCCGTCGCGGCGATCGCGCTCGTGCTCGTGGCGCTCACCAGCGGGTGCACCGGCCCGAGGCGATCCGCGGAGCAGCGACGAGACCGCCCGAGCGCGACCCCGACCGATGACGAGGTGGCCGTCGTCGACAGCGAGGCGTGCCAGGCGGTGCGCAGCGGCATCGATGCCTTCAACGAGGGTGACTACGACGGGACGGTCGAGCACTTCGAGGACGCGCTGCCGCTGGCCGAGGAGCAGGACGACGGCTCTGCAGCCGGCCGGGCAGCTGGTCGACGCCGTCCGCTACTACGCCGAGCTCCGGCCCGGGCGCTATCCCGAGGCCGCCCGGTCCTCGCCGGACTTCGCCAGGAACAAGGCCATCACCCTCGGCCAGTGCATGCCCGCGGACTACGAGCCGGAGTCGCCCGGGACGGACGTGTGACCCGCCTCAGGCGGTGAACGTGATCCCGCGCGCGGCGAACTTCTGGCGCACGAGGTCGGCGGCAGCCTGGCCGTCGCGGACCTGCGCCACGAGGTACGTCTCGCGGGCCGCCGCCTGCCACGTCGTGTCGGCGGCGTACTCGAACTGGGACAGGATCAGGCTGGTGTCCCAGGCCGCGGTGGACTTGCCCATCTCGACGTAGCCCAGGCGGATCTCCCACAGCGCCTGGCTCCAGATCTGCCCGTCGGCGTGGATGCTGCCGAAGCGCGTCTCGACGGTCCGGTTGGTGTCGAAGCGCCGGATGCAGTGCGGCGCGGCGGTGTAGGACGAGGCGTCCCAGTCCATCGGGCAGGCGCGCTCGGCGGCGACCGGCCACGTGTAGCGGTCGGCCGCAGCGAGCCCGACCGAGACGGCGAAGTAGTCGCCGAACGACTCACCGATCGCACCGGCGTCCAGGCCCTCGCCGAAGCCGTCCACCTGGTCGTGGTGGATGGCGTGGCCGTACTCGTGGACGATCACCTCGGCGTCCTCCGCGTCGTCGACCCCGCCCTTGCCGAGCCGGACGAAGTCGCCCTTGCTCGTCATGTAGGAGTTGTCGATGCCGTACTGGCCCACGCGGACGTCGTACGGCCTCTTCAGGATCGCGGGCAGCGTGGTGCCGAAGCCGAGGGACTGGAGGTACTCCTGCGCCTCGTTGACCCAGAAGTAGCCCATCGTCTGCTCGAACTGGTCCTGGTCGCGGTTGAAGAGGAACGCGTTGGTCGTGGAGTACGCCGGCGTGCCCGTGCTCGTGCGCACGTTGGCCCACGCGCCGGAGAGCGTGCCGGAGCCGTCGAGGTTGCGCAGCTCGACGGTGGCGTACGCCGACTCGGGCACGGCGCTGGCGGCGTCCTTGGCATCGGTCAGCGACTGGTCGCCGGTGGACTGGATCGGGTTGACCTTGAAGATCCGGGCCGTGCCCATGCTCGAGCCGCTGCCGGGCTTGGTGGCGTTGGCGGGGGTGGCGGCGATGCTGCTCGCGAGCAGTGCGCACGCGGCGAGTCCGGCGGCGAGGGCCAGGGGCTTGGTGGTCATCGCGCGACCCTAGACCGGCGGGTGTTCGCGAGACAGCCCCCTGAGGGCGAAGGTTCCTCGCATCCTCGGAGGGCACTGTCGGTGGGTTCGTATAGGTTCGAGAACAGATTCGAGCCAGCGAGCTCGGGCCCTCCGGCAAGCCGATCACCGGCTGCACACACCTCATGACATAGGCCGCTCCACCTGTTGTCGACGCGCCCTGGGTGGCGTGGGGAGGTCTGGTCCGGTGAGTGCAGTAGTGGCGGAGAGCGTGTGGCCCGCGCCGGGCGCATCGCCGCTCGATGCGCTGCTGGGCCGGCTCGACTCGGTGCTGGACGACCTGGGCTACTTGGCGCCGGGCGGCTTGACGGACGCGGATGTGGTCCGGCTGCTCGATGCGGCGACGGCTGCCGCGGGCCGTGTCGCGTCGCTGGAGTGCCGGGCGGTTGCGGAGGCGGATCGCCGTCGGCTGGGGGATGCGGTCGGTGCTCGGCACACCCACCAGTGGTGGGCCCGGCGCAGCCGGCTGACCCGGTCCGAGGCGGGCAGACTCACTGGTTTGGGCACCGCACTCGACTCGCCCGAGCACGGCGAGGTGGCGCGCCGGTTGGCTGACGGGACCCTGCGCGTCGAGCAGGCGCGGGTGATCGTCGAGGCGGTCGACGCCCTCCCGTCGCACGTGGACGACGACGTTCGCGACCGAGCCCGAGCCACGTTGCTGGAGCTCGCTCGGCAGCACGACGCGCGCGACCTGAAGCAGCTCGGGAAGCGGATCCTCGACACCGTGGCACCGAGGTGGGGGAGTCGCACGAGGCGAAGGTGCTGGAGGACGAGGAGCGCCGTGCCATGGCCGGCGTCGACCTGGTCCTCTCCGACGACGGCGAGGGGCGCTGCCGCGGCCAGTTCACGGTGCCGTCGCACGTGGGCGCGATGTTCAAGCGACACCTGCTCGCGCTGGCCAACCCCGCCCGCCACACCGAGGACGAGCTGCGCGACGAGTCCGGCGACTGGAAACCGCTGCGCCGGCGTCTGGGCGAGGCCTTCGTCGAGTACGTCGAGCGCTACCCGCTGGACGCGACGCCGCAGACCGCGGGGGTCAACGCCACCGTCGTGGTCACGATGCACCTGCAGGACCTGCTGGGTGAGCACGCGACGGCACTGCTCGACGACGGCTCCCGGATGTCGGCAGCCCAGGCGCGCAGGCTGGCGTGCGAGGCCGGGATCATCCCGATCGTCCTCGGCGGTGACGGCCAACCCCTGGACCTCGGTCGCGGCCGGCGGTTGTTCACCAAGGCCCAGCGCATCGCCCTCGGCCTGCGCGACAGCGGCTGCACCGCCAAGGGCTGCGAGACCACCGCGTCCGGCTGTCACGCCCACCACGACACCCCCTGGTCCCGCGGCGGCCTCACCGACCTCGCCAACGGCCGGCTCCTGTGCCCGCGCCACCACCGCCTCGCCCACGACTCCCGCTACGCGATGACCGTCCACGCCGACAACAAGGTGACCTTCGTGATGCGGACGTAGGAGCCCGCATCGCCCGCGGTTCCCTCCTCCGTCACAGAGACGCATCACTACATCTTTGGGCTCAGGGCACGTAGTTCAGGCAGCGAGCGTTACCTCGGGCCCAACCCGTCCCGAAGGCAGACCAGCGCTGGGCGACTGAGCCATGGGTGCCTCCTCGACCCCATGGCAATCCAGCAACCGCGGCGAGCGAGTCCTCGATCTCGCCGTAGTCCCCTGGCTCGAGTATGAGCATGCCGCGTCGGTACATCTCACCCAGCGTCGCGCCTGCGAAGCAGTCCGCCTGCAGCTCGAAAGCCTGCGAGAGGTACTGCCTTGCCAGTTGTTTCTGGACGACGTGTGCGTACTCGTGGGCCACGATGACCCAGATGAATGCGTCCCCCAACCGAGCAGCCGTGTTCATCAGGTGCACCTCGAAGGCGACCCAGTTGTTGGTACCCCCTGTGCAGGCGTACGCGTTCCGGTATCCCAGCGTCGTCGTCCCGCACCTCAGCAGCGTGTCGTCCCTGTTGTAGAGCGAGTTCCGCCCGTATCCCCAACTTCCCAGTCCGGGGCGTCGGAACTGACTTCCGGTGAAGCGAGGCATGTACCAGTCCCAGAACCGTGTCGTGGTGTTGATTGCGTCGACGGTCTCGCCGACGACCGTGTCCTGCTGTCGAGCTTGGCTTCGCGACACCTGGACCGCATGCGTCGCACGGTCCGAATCCGCGAGTACGGCCTCCGCCGCGGAGGGGTGGAACAGCGCGGTGAGCACCGCGGTGGTGACGAGGGCACGTGCGGAGCATCGCTCGAATCTGCGCGTCCTACTGGTCATGACGGGCGCCTTTCGGGTGGTCGGTCGGACAACCACCGTGACGCTGGACGCTTAACGAGTACTTAATGAGGCGAGGACCGCGCCGACGCCCCACTTCGTTCGTCGACGAGTCACGCCGTCCGCAGCAGCACCCCGACCGGCGCCAGGTGACACCCGATGGCTGCCTGCTCAGCAGGACCCGGAGGCGTAGGTGGCATCGACGTCGATGTCCCCCTCGTGGAAGAGGCCTCCGTCGTAGGACACCTCGAGGCACCCGGCGATCGATGCGTCGTCGACGCCCGTGAGCTCGTAGGACTCCTGGATCCCGTAGGACTCACCGAACGGCGCGTCCTCGTTGACCGTCCGCCCCTCCCGCACCTCCACGTCGTCGCGCCCGAGCGCCTCCTTGATCGCCGTGACGCCCGGCGACCCGTACTTGCCGTACTCGCCGGTGAGCTCACGTGCTGCGGAGGCACCCGCGGAGTCGAGCCGGTCCTGGCTCAGCGGCGCCACCGACCCGACGGTCGCGATGATCGCTGCGACGGTGAAGCCCGCCGCGGCGGCACCGGAGACGACCCGCCCGAGGGCGAAGCTGGCCTCGGACGGCTCGTTGGCCTCCGGGTGCTTGAACTGCCACGCGGTGGTGGAGTACCAGAGCTCGCGCGGGTTGACCACGGTCAGGAGGATCAACAGCAACGCCACGATCCACAGCACAACGGTCATGGCAGGGCACTTCCCCACCGGGACGTGGGCTCAAACGCCCGGCGCGCAGGCCCTCAGCTCATCCGGCGCAGCACACCGACCGGCACGTGCTTGACCACGAACCCCAGCGGCGCCCACGGCCAGGCCGGGACCCGCGCGGACTTCTTCTCCTTCTCGATCGCCTCGACCATCGAACGCACCCCGCGCGCGGTCGAGGCGACGAGCGGAGTCTTCGCCGACGTGCCCGGACATCTCGGAGACGATGTAGCCGGGGTAGAGGACGGTCACCTTGATCGGGGTGCCGTGCACGTCGGCGCGGAAGCCCTCGGCGAGGTGGGCGACGGCGGCCTTGGTGGCGGCGTACGTCGTGATGTTCTTCGGCATCCCGCGCAGCGCGGAGAAGCTGGAGACCATCACGAGCTGGCCGGCGTCCTGGCGGCGGAAGATCGCGGCGGCCGCCTCGGTCTGGGCGAGGGCGCCGATGAAGTTGGTCTGCGCCGTGGCGAGGTTGGCGTCGAAGCGGCCGGTGCCGAGCGGCTGGCCCTTGCCGAGGCCGGCGTTGACGACGACCTTGTCGAGCCCGCCGAGCTCGTCGGCGAACTCGTCGAAGACCCGGAAGACCGCGTCGTGGTCGTTGACGTCGAGCGCCTTCACCACGACCCGCAGCGAGGGGTGGGCCGCAGTGATCTCCGAGGCGCAGCGAGTCGAGCCGGTCCGTACGACGTGCGCACAGCGCCAGGTCGTAGCCGAGGTCGGCGAACTGGCGGGCCATCTCGGCGCCGAGGCCGCTGCTCGCACCGGTGATCAGGATGGTGGGCATGGAGGGTCCTAGCGGTAGGTGAGCAGGTCGGGGGAGAGGTGGTCGTGCGGCGTTGAAGGTGACGAGCGTGGTGCCGCGCGCAGCCGCGCACGATCGTCGAGGTGCCGGTGTTGATCGAGACCGGGTTGAGCCGCAGCCAGAGGTCGGTGCGGGCCGGGTGGTCGTCGGCCAGCAGGGAGGCGACGGTCCACGCGATCGCGCCGCCGCTGGTCAGCACGACGGCGGTGTCCCGCGCGGGAGCGGCGACGACGAGGTGAGGCGCGACATCGAGGCGTCGACGCGGGCGGCGAAGGCGGCGAACGACTCGTCGTAGGCCTCCTCGTGCTCGCCGGAGGTCCAGCGACGTGTCGCCTCCTCGAACCAGCGCTGGAAGGCAGCCTTCTCCGACTCGCCCTCCCGCGCCGTCGGTGAGTCGTGGACGCCGAGCACCTGGACGTGGTCGAACTCGTTCCAGCCGGCGTCGACCGACACGCGTCCGCCGTCCAGCCGGCGCCCGTCGAGCACGCCGGCCGCGGTCTGCGGCGTGCCGCCGCATCTCGCCCGACCACGACGACGTCCGGCGTGATGCCGCGCGCGGCGAGGGCGGCACCCAGCACGCGCGACTGCTCGTGGCCGGTCGGGGAGAGGTCGTCGTAGTCGGCCGCGCCGAACGACGCCTGGCCGTGCCGGACCAGGAGGATGCGGCTCACGCGGGCGATCAGCCCGTCGAGCCGACGGCCGATGATCTGCACGGCCGGGCCGAAGAGGGCGTACATCTCGTTGCTCGTCTGGCCGTGGAAGTAGCGGTAGTAGATCTGCTGCGCGATCACGGCCATCCGGAAGAGCCCGAACACCTCGTAGAACCGCCACTGCTCGGGCGTCACGGTGCGTCCGGTGCGCTCGGCGTACGCCGCCACGAACTCGTCGCGGGTCAGCATCCCGGGCAGGTGCGTCGGCACCCGGCGCATCATCTGGAACTCCTCGGTGTCGTCGGCCTGCACCCAGTAGGCCATCGACCCGGCGAGGTCCATCAGCGGGTCGCCGAGGGTCGCCATCTCCCAGTCGAGCACGCCGACCACGCGGGTCACGTCGTCGGCGGCGAGCACGAGGTTGTCGAGCTTGAAGTCGTTGTGGATCACGCAGGTCGCGACGTCGTCGGGCTGGTGCGCGTCGAGCCACGCCATCACCGACTCGAGGTCGGGGACGTCCTCGGTGCGGGCGTTGCGGTAGCGCGTCGACCAGCCCTCGACCTGGCGGCGGACGTAGCCCGCGCCCTTGCCGAGGTCGGAGAGCCCGGCGGCCTCGGGGTCGATGCCGTGCAGCTCGGCGAGCACGTCGACGGCGTCGAGGCACAGGGCGCGCGCCTGCTCGGGCGAGAGCGGCACGTCGGCCGGCCACTCGCTGCGCGGGATCACGCCGACGATGCGGTCCATCGCGTAGAAGTCGCCGCCGACCACGTCGGGGTCGTCGCAGAAGGCGACCATCGGCGCGACGTAGTCGAAGACCGGCGCGAGCGCCGACTGGATGACGTACTCCCGGTGCATGTCGTGCGCGCCCCTGGCCTTGGTGCCCTTCGGCGCGCGGCGGACGATGAGGTCACGGCCGGACGGGTAGCGCAGCAGGTAGGTCAGGTTGGACGCCCCGCCCGTGAACTGCTGCACCGACGGGTCGCCGTCGAGGCCCTCGGGCGTCGCGGCGTGGGCGCGGAGCCAGCGCGGCCACGGCGTCGACGTCGAAGGCGTCCTCCTCGCGCACCTCGCGCGCGCCGGGCACGGCGGTCACGAGCCGGCCGCCTGCAGCTTCGCCGCCTGGTCGCGCATCACCGCGTCGTAGGCGGGCCGGTCGGCCCACTTGAGGAAGTACGCCTGGCGCGCGGGCTCGTCGGGCACGATCACGTCGTCACCGGCGTCCATCCCGGCCAGCACGGCGGCGGCGATGTCGTCGGCGGTGATCCGGGAGCGCTCGACGAGCCCACCCACGACCTGTCCGACCAGCTCGTCGCTGCCCTGCATCGAGTCCATCAGGTTGGTGCGGAAGTAGGACGGGCACACCACGCTCGCCCGGATGCCGTACGACGCCAGCTCGTGGCCGCAGGTCTCGGTGAACGCCACCACCGCGGCCTTCGTGGCGTTGTAGGAGCCCATCCCGGCCGGGTGCACGAGGCCGGCGAGCGAGGCGACGTTGACCAGGTGGCCGGAGCCCTGCTCCTTGAGCATCGGCACGAAGGTCCGCGTGCCGCGCACCAGCCCGAAGAGGTTGATGTCGGTGATCCACTGCCACTCCTCGAGCGTGCAGCGGTCGACCCGGCCGCCGCCGGCGACCCCGGCGTTGTTGACCAGGACGTCGAGCCCGCCCCAGCGCTCGCGGACGGCCTCGAGGGCTGCGGCCCAGTCGTCGTCGGAGGTGATGTCGAGGACCAGGTCGATGCCACCCTCGACGGACGAGCCCGCGACGCGGTCGGTCGCGAGCACCTCGTCACCGCGAGCGCGGAAGGCGGCAGTCAGGGCGGCGCCGAGGCCGGACGCGGCGCCGGTGACCAGGACGCGGCTCACGCGGTGTACTTCCCGAGCTCGATCTTGGCGATCACGTTGCGGTGCACCTCGTCGGGTCCGTCGGCGAGCCGCAGCGACCGGGCGCCCACCCACGCGTTGGCGAGCGGGAAGTCGTCCGACATGCCGCCGCCGCCGTGCAGCTGGATGGCCATGTCGATGACGTCGAGCGCCATGTTGGGCACCTCGACCTTGATCTCGGACACGGCGGAGTAGGCCTCGCGGCTCATGCCCTGGTCGAGCAGCCACGCGGCGTGCATGACCAGCAGGCGGGAGCGGTTGATCGCGATCCGCGCGTCGGCGATCCGCTCGCGGTTGCCGCCGAGGTTGGCGATCGGCTTGCCGAAGGCGGTGCGCGACACGGCGCGCGTGCACGCGAGCTCGAGGGCCCGCTCGGCCAGGCCGATGGCGCGCATGCAGTGGTGCACGCGGCCGGGGCCGAGCCGGCCCTGGGCGATCTCGAAGGCGCGGCCGGGACCGAGCAGGACGTTGCCCACCGGGACCCGCACGTCGGTGAAGGACACCTCGCCGTGGCCGAGCGGCTCGTCGTAGTAGCCCATCGTGGTGAGCATCCGCTCGACCTTCACGCCCGCGGCGTCGCGGGGGACGAGCACCATCGTGTGGCGCGAGTGCCGGTCGGCGTCGGGGTCCGAGAGGCCCATGAACACGAAGATCTTGCAGTCCGGGTTGCCGACGCCGGTCGACCACCACTTGCGCCCGTTGATGACGACCTCGTCGCCCTCGATGCGTGCGGTGGCGGCCATGTTGGTCGCGTCGGAGGAGGCGACCGCGGGCTCGGTCATGCAGAAGGCGCTGCGGATCTCGGCGCGCAGCAGCGGCTCGAGCCACTGGGCGCGCTGCTCGTCGGTCCCGTACTTCAGCAGCACCTCCATGTTGCCCGTGTCGGGAGCGTTGGAGTTGAAGACGAGCGGCGCCAGGAACGAGCGACCCATCACCTCGGCGACCGCGGCGTAGTCGACGTTGGTCAGCCCCTCGCCGCCGTCGGTGCCGAAGTCGGCGGCGTACGACCCCGCGTGCTCGGCCGGCAGGAAGAGGTTCCAGAGGCCCTGCTCGCGCGCCTTCGCCTGGAGCTCGGCGATCACCGGGTCGGGCGTCCAGTTGTCACCACCGCTCTCGCGGAGCCGGGTGATCCGGTGGTGCGCCTCGGCCTCGATCGGCTCGATCTCCGAGGTGACGAACGCGTGGACGCGCTCGCGCAGGTCGGCGGCGCGCGGGGAGAGGGAGAAGTCCATGCCATTGACCTTCGCACACTGTTGAGCAATGCTCAATAGCGTGTCAGATCCCGCAGTCCGCCGAAGGCTGAGCGCCGACGACCGGCGCCGGCAGCTCGTGGGCATCGGCCTGGCCAAGATCGTCGAGAAGCCGATCCAGGACGTCTCGCTCGACGACGTCGCGACCGAGGCCGGGATCTCGCGCGGCCTGCTCTTCCACTACTTCCCGACCAAGACCGACTTCTACCTCGCCTGCATCGCCGCCGCCGGTCGCCGGATGCTGCGCACGACCGCGCCCGACGAGGCCCTGCCGGGAGACGAGCAGGTCGAGATGGTGACCCGGCTGATGGTCGAGCAGATCGAGCGCCGCCGCGACTTCTACCTCGCGCTCGTGCACGGGCACGGCGTCGCCGACCCGCGCGTGAGCGAGGTGATGGAGTCGGTGCGCGACGGCAGCACCGACCGGGTGGTGGCGGCGCTCGGGGTGCCGGAGCGCCAGCGCGACGTCGTACGTGCGTGGTGGGCCTACACGGAGGACCGGGCGCTCACCTGGTCGGCAGTGCCGACCGGCGAACGCCCGGTCTCGGTGTCGGAGCTGGTCGCGGAGTGCGTCGCCGCGCTCCACGCCCTGCTCGCCTGAGCGTGACAGTCGGTCACTTCGTGACGCGGCCCGTCACGCTGAAGCGCTGCTTGTCGTCGAGCGGCTTGCCCTGGCAGGCCAGGACGGTCTGCTTGCCGCAGGTGTAGCGCGTCGAGCCGTTGACCAGGGTCACCGAGACCGCGCCCACCTTGCGGTTGTCGAAGGTGACCGACTTCCGGCCGTCGCCGCCGCGGTTGAGGCGCACCGTCTTGACCTGGCGCCTGCCGTCGAGCAGGTAGACCACGACGACCGCGGACGGCGAGGTGCGCTTGACGGGACCGTTGACGGCCAGCGACAGCTTCCACTTCTTGCCGGAGAGGCCCCTGCCGGGTGCGTAGACGTAGGACGCGGAGGCGAGGTGGTTGACCTTGGTGCCGAACCGCTTCGTGCGCTTGCCCTTGCTCAGCTGCTTGCCGCCGCGGACCTTCGGGAACGGGTACTCCGCGCCCTCGGGGTAGTTCACGGCCGGCGTGAGGTTGCCGGCGGCGAACTTCGCGTAGACCTTGGTGAGGCCGCCCTTCTTCCTCAGGACCTTCTGCAGGGCGGTGATGCTGTACTTGCCGCCGTCCTTCTTGAGCGAGCCGGCCTCGTTCCACGCCTTCTTGACGATGCCGATGCCGTAGTTGGTCGAGAGGTACTCCCAGAAGACCCAGTTGCCGTACTGGTAGCCGGCCTTGTTGCTGAACGCGTCGAGCGGCACGTAGGGCGCGTAGATCTGGCTCCAGGGGAAGTACTGGCGGTTGTCGTTGACCTGGGTGGCGATGCGCTCCTCCATCCAGGTCGCGGTCGCCTCCATCATCCAGGGGTCCTCGGCGTAGTCGTAGGCGTACTGCACCGCGTGGAAGAACTCGTGGGCGGCGGTCACGGTGAGGTTGTCCGTCGGGGTGCCGGTCGGGAACTGCGCGGCCGCGAAGTCGTTGTCGAGCACGCAGTAGCCGGAGCCGGTGCGCTTCTTGACCTGCTTCTCACCGGCGCAGAAGCCGTAGATGTCGCCGCCGAGGTCCTTGAGGTAGACGTCGAAGAGCGGGCTGCCACCGCGGGTGCCGTCGGTCAGCGGTGCGCGGTAGCCGAGCTGGTCGACGATGCTGCTCCACACGGAGTCCATCACCGCGAGGTTCTGCGCGGGCCACTCGGGCGTCGGCGGGGCGTCGGTGCCGGTGGCGACGTAGTGGAGGCAGAGCCGGGTGTTGCAGATGGGCGCGGCCTCGGGGACGGTGTAGCCGAAGCCCTGGTCGTCGCCCGCGCCGTCGGTGGGCCGGGCCAGGAGCGAGTTCGCGAGCCGCGCGGTCCTTGCCGCGCAGCTCGGACTTCTTCAGCCACAGGTCGCGCAGCGCGAGGGTGGCGGACGGGTCGCGCCGGCAGCGCGCTGCCGCTCAGCACCCGGCGCGCGGTGGCGAGGGTGTCGGAGGCCGTCTGCTCACCGAAGGCGGGCGGCGCCTTCTCCTCGGGGTCCAGCTCGAGCAGGTCGTCCGGTGACAGGACGCCGGCGGAGCCGGGCGCGACCCGTCGGTCGGATCGGGTGTTGTCGGCGGCGACGGCGGGCGCGGAGAGAGCCGCGCCGCCCATCAGTGCCACGGCGACAACAGTGGTGACGATTCGGCGCATGGTTCCCCTCGTGGTCGGTGTCTCGCAGGCGACCCTAACGCGCGGAGGTGACAGGACCGCTCACAGATCAGCGATGTGCTCGATGATCGCCGTGGTGGAGATGGCGGGCGTCCGCTCGAGGTAGACGACCTCGCAGACGTCGCCCAGCTCGTCGAACTTGCCGGCCCAGTCGTCGCCCATCACCAGGACGTCCGCCCCGTGCTCGACGACGTAGTCGCGCTTGAGCTCCAGGCTCTCCTCGACGAAGACCTCGTCGACGACCTTGAGCGCACCCACGATCGCGAGCCGCTCGCGCTGGCTGAAGATCGGGGCACGGCCCTTCTTGCGCTCGTTGAGGGCGTCGGCCGAGACGCCGACCACGAGCCGGTCGCCCAGGGCCGCGGCGCGCTCGAGCACGCGCAGGTGTCCGACGTGGAAGACGTCGAACGTGCCGAAGGTGATCACGGTGCGAGGCATGCGCGGCATTCTGGCACGCTGTTCTGGGCGCGGTCGGGGAGGATGGGAGACATGTCCGCGACCTCACCGCCGATCTCCCTCATCACGCCCGATCCGGGTGCCGACGAGGCACGACGCCGCGGCCTGCGGCAGATGCGTACGGTCGCGGTCGGCCTGCTGCTGCTCGCCGCCTGCGTGTACGTCGCCACGCTGGGCCGCGACGGCTTCTGGGGCTTCGTCAACGCGGGCGCCGAGGCGTCGATGGTCGGCGCGATCGCCGACTGGTTCGCCGTCACCGCGCTCTTCAAGCACCCGCTCGGCCTGCCCATCCCGCACACCGCGCTGATCCCGCGCCGCAAGGACGAGCTCGGCAAGGGGCTCGAGGAGTTCGTGGGGGAGAACTTCCTCCAGGAGGCGGTGATCCGGGAGCGGGTCGCGGCCGCGACGATCTCGGCGCGGGTCGGCGACTGGCTCAGCGACCCGGCCAACGCGCGCCGCGTGGTCGACGAGGCCTCCGACGTCGCCGCCATCGCGCTCGGCAACGTGCGCGACGACCACATCGCCGACCTGGTGACCGAGGCACTGGTGCCGCGGTTCCGCGAGGAGCCGATCTCGCCGCTGCTCGGCACGACGCTGATGGAGGTGCTGCGCGACGACCTGCACCACGGGGTCGTCGACCTGGCTGTCGAGGAGATGCAGCAGTGGCTGGTGGAGAACCCGACGACCTTCACCCGCGTCCTCGAGGAGCGCGCACCGTGGTGGGCGCCGCCCAAGCTCAACGACGCGGTGACCTCGCGCCTGCACGTCCAGGCCGTGGCGTGGCTCGAGGACATCCGCGACGACCCGCACCACCAGGCGCGCGAGGCGCTCGACTCGATGCTCGGCCAGCTCGCGCACGACCTGCTCAACGACACCGAGACGCAGGAGCGGACCGAGGGGTTCAAGAACCGGCTGCTCGAGCACCCGCAGGTCGTCACCACGGCGATCTCGCTCTGGAAGGCGATGCGGGCGGCCCTGCTCGGCTCGGTCCGCGACCCCGAGGGCGCCGTGCGCCGGCGCCTGCTCGAGGAGCTCAACACCTTCTCCGGCCGGCTGCGCGAGGACGCCAGGCTCCGCGAGCGCCTCGACCGCACGGCGGCCGACGTCGCCGTCTTCATGATCGCCCGCTACGGCGCGGAGCTGACCACCGTCATCACCCACACGATCGAGCGCTGGGACGGCAAGGAGGCGGCGCGCCGCATCGAGCTGCACGTCGGCCGCGACCTCCAGTTCATCCGGATCAACGGCACGATCGTCGGCGGGCTGGTCGGCGTGGTGATCCACGCCGTGAGCCTGGCGGTCGGCTGACGGCCGCTACCGACGGCAGGGCTTCATCACGGGCATGACCCGCGTCCTGCCCTGGACGGCGTGGGAGAACGCGTCGTCGAAGTGCGCCAGGTACTGGTCGTGCAGCCACCGGTTGCCGAGCACCCGCACCATCACCTCGTCGTTGTAGAGCAGGCCGCCGCACGTCGTGTTGGACGTCCCGGTGACCACCAGGTCGGTGACCTTCCCGCGGAAGCCGGCGTGCGCGACGAGCATCTTGTCGTGGGTGAGCACGGTCTTGACGGCGGAGTCCGGGACGTCGCCGGTGGGCTGCGGCGCCTCCATCCAGTTCTCCACCGTGTCGCGCGAGGTGACGATCCGGACCTTGCAGCCCGCCTTGGACAGCCGCGCGAGCTGACGGCGTACGTCGTCGCGCTGGATGACCGCGAACATGGCCGAGACGCGCGACCCCTTCGGGCACGACAGGTCCTGCAGCGTGGACAGCAGCAGGTCGCCGCGGTTGGGGTAGACGGTCGCGGTGATCGGCCCGTTGGACCACACCTTGTCCCGGTCGTCCCACCGCTTGCCGCCGGCCCTGGTGCTCTGCGCCTCGAGCCGCGCGAAGTAGTCGAGGCCGAAGGCGTAGAGCCCGGGGTCGTCGATCTTGAGCATCGAGTTGTACTGCCGGTACTGCCGGTCCTCGAGGTTGGCCGACGACGTGATGAAGGACTGCACGCCGCCGATCTCGGTCAGGTAGAACTTCAGGTGCTGGACGTCCTGGCTGTCGGGGTAGGGCCCGGGCGCGCGCCACGGCAGGCAGGCGCCGTCGCAGATGGTGACGTTCGTGCGGGCCGGGTCCTGCTCCTCGAGCACCTTGATCAGCCGGCGCCCGTGGCGGTTGAGCCGCAGGTCGTCGTCGCCGACGAGGTAGACGACCGCGCCACGACGCTGGGCGGCGATGAGCGCGTCGGTCGGCGGCTTGATGTCCCAGCGGAACATCGCGACCCGGATCGTGTCGCCGGGGCCGGCCGAGTCGAAGAGGGTGCTCGCGCGGCCCAGCACCGTCGGGTCGGCGGGCACGGTCGGGGGAGAGGTGAAGCAGACCTCGATCCCGGAGTCGGCGAAGCAGCCGGACTTCCCCCGGGCCGCGGCGGTCTCGCCCGAGGCCCCGCCGGACGAGAGGGACGTGCTCAGGGTGGCCAGCCCCAGGAGGCCGGCCGCGAGCAGGGTGATCCAGCGTCGAGTGCGCACGATCGCCAAGGGTAGGTGAACTGGTTGACTGGACCCATGAGCTCCACCCCGGGACCTGAGCCCGTCGACGTACCGATCCGCGACGAGTCGATCCGGCTCGGCCAGTTCATGAAGCTCGCCAACCTCGTCGAGAGCGGCGCGGAGGCCAAGCCCGTGATCGCCGACGGCGGCGTCCTGGTCAACGGTGAGGTCGAGACGCGCCGAGGCCGCCAGCTCGCGCCAGGTGACGTGGTCACGCTGGGCGGGCAGGCGGCCCGGGTCGCCACCGGAGAGGTCGAGATCGACGTCCCCTGGTGAGGGAGGTGACGGTCGACGGGCTACTTCACCTCGCGGTGCAGCACCCGGTAGGTGCCGATGGCCAGCGGCAGCAGCACCCAGACCGCGGCGGACGTCGCGAGCCGCGCCCAGTCCTGACCGACCATCTCGCCCTCGAAGAGCGGCGCCATCACGGTGTCGAGGTTGAGCCACCGGCCGACCTCCTCGAGCGAGGAGATGGCCACCGTGGCGATCGACCAGACGGTCGGCAGCACCAGCACGGAGACGATGGCGACCGGGGTGTTGAGGAACAGCAGGCCGAACGCGACGCCCTGCAGCACGTAGACCAGCAGCGCGAGCACGGTGCCCCCGGCGATCGCCGCGGTGACGTCCCACTCACCGGTGCCGCCGGTGACGTTGGCGAGCGCCGACGCCGCGACGGCGGCGACGAGCACCACGACGGCGAGGCTGAGGGCCGCGAGGGCCTTGGCCAGCACGACACGTCCGCGGCGGGGCTCGAGGACGAAGGTCACCAGGCCGGTGCGCTGCGACCACTCGGCGGTCGCGGCCATCACGCCGATGATCGGCAGCAGCATGGCGAGCGGCAGGGTCGCGAGGCCCAGCAGGCCGCGGAACGACGCGTCCTCGGCGGGTCCCCAGATGACGAAGCCGGTGAGGATGAGGGCGGCCGCGGCGGCCATCACGATGACCATCCAGCGCCCGGAGCGGGTGTCGACCATCTTGCGCAGCTCGGCGCGGTAGGTCCGCGAGAACGGAACGCCCGGCCGGCCGTCCAGCGGCGTCGGCGTCGGGACGGCGGTGCCGCCGCCGACGACGGGAGTGGTGTCGGTCGTGGTGCTCATGCTGCGTCTCCTTCGCGCGAGGTGGCGGCCGTGAGGCCGAGGAACATCTCTTCGAGGCCTTCGGAGCCCCCGGACCGCAGCTCGAGGAGCACGACCCTCTCGTCGGCGGCGATCCTGCCGACCACCCCGGGCTCGGCGTCGACGACGAGGCCCGACCCGCTCGATCCGATCGTGGTGACCGGGACGTCGGCGCGCTCGAGCAGGGCGGCGAGGCGTACGTCGTCGGTGGAGCGCACCGTCGTGCCCCCGCGGCTGAGGAGCTCCTCCTTCGAGCCCATCGCCACGATGCGGCCGCGGCCGATCATCACCAGGTCGTCGGCCACGATCTGCACCTCGTGGAGCAGGTGGCTCGACAGCAGCACGGTGCCGCCGCCGTCGGCGAAGCGCCGCAGCAGCCCGCGCATCCAGTGGATGCCCTGCGGGTCGAGGCCGTTGGCCGGCTCGTCCAGGATCAGGACCTGCGGCTCGCCGAGCAGGGCCGCGGCGATGCCGAGCCGCTGGCGCATGCCGAGCGAGTAGTTGCGGACCCGGCGGCCCGCCTCCTCCTCGGTGAGGCCGACGAGGCCCAGCACCTCGTCGACGCGCGCCTTCGAGACGCCGATGGACACGGCGGCGACGCGCAGGACCTCGCGGCCCGTGCGACCCGGGTGCTGCGCCGACGCGTCGAGCATCACGCCGACCTGGCGGCCCGGGTTGTGCAGCTCGCGGTAGGTCTGGCCGAGCAGCGTCGCGCGGCCGGAGGTGGGTGGGGTGAGCCCGGTCATCATCCGCATCGCGGTCGACTTGCCGGCGCCGTTGGGCCCGAGGAATCCGACGACGCTGCCGGGACGCACCTCGAAGGAGATGTCGTCCACGGCGGTGAAGCCGCCGTAGCGCTTGGTGAGGTTCTCGACTGTGATCATGGCTCCACCCTCCGCGAGCGGAGGGGTCCCGGACATCGGGCGCAGGGGTCGGCGGGGTCCACCCCAGGTATCGCCCTCCGACGCAGGACGACACCTTGGTCGGACGTCCGGCTCGACCCTCCGGCCCTACCCTCGGGGCATGTCGAGCGACCAGGGCGAGCCCGTGCAGCGCAGCGGGCGCCTCGGCGTCGCGTGGCGCTACGCGCCTGGCGGTGCTCATCAGCCTGGTCGTGTGGGGGACGCCGGTGGTCAGCGCCGGCGAGCGCGAGCCCGACCCGGTGCTGATGTGGTTCCTGGTCGGCGACCCGCTGCTGGGGCTGGTGTCGTTCGGGCTGATCCGGTGGCGGCACCGGCGCCCGGCGCTGGTCGCCGGCCTCCTGACGGCGTTCTCCTTCGTCTCCGCGGCCTCGCGCCGGCCCGGCGTCGTGGATCATCGGCTCCCTCGCCGCCCGGCGACGCTGGCGGCTGGTCGCGGTCATCGGGCTGCTCAACGTGCTCGCCGGCGTCGTGCTCGAGCGGATCGGCATCGGCGACGACGCCCTGCCGCTGTGGGTGTCGGCCGCGTTCGGGGCCCTGGTCGTCGGCATCCTCGTCGCCACCGGCTACGCGATGTCCTCGCAGCGCCAGCTCGTCGACTCCTACCGCGACCGGGCGGTCACCGCCGAGCGGGAGCAGGTCGCGCGCGTCGCCCAGGCGCGGGCGGCCGAGCGCACCCGGATCGCCCGCGAGATGCACGACGTGCTCGCCCACCGGATCTCCCTGGTGGCGATGAACGCCGGGACGCTGAGCTATCGCACCGACCTGTCGGACGACGAGCGCGCCGCGACCGCGCGCTCGATCGAGGACAACGCCCAGCGGGCGCTGAGCGACCTGCGGGCGGTGCTCGGGGTGCTCCGCGACCCCACCCAGCCCGCGGACGGCACCCCCGAACGGCCCCAGCCCGGCATCGACGACATCGCCGGACTGGTGGCGGAGGAGGCAGCCGGCGGGATGCGCGTACGTCTCTCCAACCGGGTCGAGGACGAGGTGCCGGCCGCCACGGGTCGCACGGCCTTCCGGATCGTGCAGGAGGCGCTCACCAACGTGCGCAAGCACGCGACCGGGACGGCCGTGACGGTCGACCTCGCCGGCACGCAGGACGACGGACTCGTCATCGCCGTGCGCAACGCGGCTCCGGTGGGGCCGGTCGTACGACCCTCGCTGCCCGCGTCGGGCCTGGGCCTGATCGGCCTCGCCGAGCGCGCCGCGCTGGCGGGCGGCCGGATCAGCCACGGCGAGGACGGCACCGGCGGCTACTCCGTGCGGGCATGGATACCGTGGACGTCGTGAGCAGCGAGCCCGCCGTCACCACCCCGATCTCACTGGCCGTCGTCGACGACGACCCGATGGTGCGGGCCGCCCTCGGGATGATGCTCGGCGGCAGCTCGGGGATCAGCGTGGTGGCCGAGGCCGCGGACGGCGAGGAGGCGCTGCGGGTGGTGCCCGACTCCGGCGCCGACGTGGTGCTGATGGACATCCGGATGCCGGTGCGCGACGGGCTCAGCGCGACCGAGGAGCTGCTGCGCACCCACCCCGACCTGAAGATCATCGTGCTGACGACCTTCGACACCGACGACATGGTGCTCCGGGCCCTGCGCACCGGCGCGGCCGGCTTCCTGCTCAAGGACACCAAGCCGGCCCGCCTGGTCGAGGCGATCCGCACCGTCGCCGCCGGCCAGCCGATGCTCTCGCCGAGCGTGACGGCGCAGCTGATCGCCGCGGTCACCCGCGACGACGCCGGGACGGCCACGCACGACCGGACCCGCGCTGCCCGGACGGCCCTCGCGGAGCTCACCGAGCGGGAGCGCGAGGTCGCCGAGGGGGTCGCCCGCGGGCTGAGCAACGCCGAGGTGGCGGCCGAGCTCTTCATGGGCGTGCCGACGGTCAAGACCCACGTCGGGCGGATCTTCGCCAAGCTGGGCGTCGAGAACCGGGTGCAGGTGGCGATCCTGGTCCACGACGCCCAGGCGGCGAGGCTGACGGCTAGCGGACCTCGAGCAGGTCGACGACGAAGATCAGCGTCTCGCCCGGCTTGATGGCGCCACCGGCGCCACGGTCGCCGTAGCCGAGGTGCGGCGGGATGACGAGCCGGCGGCGGCCGCCGACCTTCATGCCCTGCACGCCGGTGTCCCAGCCGGAGATGACCTGGCCGATGCCGAGGCGGAACTGCAGCGGGTCGCCGCGGTTGTAGGACGCGTCGAACTCCTCGCCGGTGGAGTGGGCGACGCCCACGTAGTGCACCGAGACGGTGGAGCCGGACGTGGCCTCCGCGCCGTCGCCCTCGACGAGGTCGGTGACCTCGAGGTCGGTGGGCGCCTCGCCCATGTGGGGGTCGACGTCGGGCTTCTGGCTCACAGCTACTCCTTCGATTGACTTCAGGTCTGGTGGACGTAGCTGTCGAGCTGGTCGCGCTCGAACTCGAGCTCGCCGATGCGGTTCTTCACCACGTCACCGATGCTGATGATGCCGGTCAGCTTCCCGTCGGCGACCACCGGGACGTGCCGGATGCGGTGCTCGGTCATCAGTCTGCATGAGGTCGGTGAGGCCGTCGTCGCCCGCGCAGGTGCGCACGTCGGCGGTCATGATCTGGCTGACGGCGGTCTCGAGGACGTCCGCGTCGGCGTGCAGACGGCGTACGACGTCGCGCTCGCTGACGATGCCCGTCACCCGCTCGCCGTCGTCGCTCACCACGAGCGCTCCGACGTTGTGCTCGGCGAGGAGGGCGATCAGCTCGCGCACCGTGGCGTCCGGACCGATGGTCACCACTCGGTGGCTCGGCTTGGCCTTGATCACGTCGTTGATCTTCATCGACCAACCGTAGCCACAGTTCAGTCGAGGACGGGAGGTGCCTGGCGCTCGCGCAGGCTGCTGACCGTGCCGGGCCCGCGGCGCGGCACGTCGGGATCGGTGTCGTCGTCGTCCATCGAGCCGAGGAACGACAGCGCTGCGTCGTGCAGGTGGCCGTTGGTGGCGAGCGCGTTGCCGCCCCAGGGCCCGTCGGTGCCGTCGAGCGAGGTGAACATGCCGCCGGCCTCGCGGACGATCACGTCGAGCGCGGCCATGTCGTAGAGCGCGAGCTCGGGCTCGGCGGCGATGTCGACCGCGCCCTCGGCCAGCAGCATGTAGGACCAGAAGTCGCCGTAGGCGCGGGTGCGCCAGCAGCGGCGGGACAGGGAGATGAAGTCGTCGAGGCGGCCGCGCTCGTCCCAGCCGGACAGGTTGGCGTAGGACAGCGACGCGTCCTCGAGGCGGCGTACGTCCGAGACCTCGCACTTCGTCGCCTTCAGCAGCGACCGGCCGGTCCAGGCGCCGTTGCCCACCGAGGCCCACCAGCGGCGCTGCAGCTGCGGGGCCGAGACCACGCCGAGGACGACCTCGTCGTCGACGGCCAGCGCGATGAGGGTGGCCCAGACGGGCACGCCGCGCACGAAGTTCTTGGTGCCGTCGATCGGGTCGACGATCCAGCGGCGCTGGCTGTGGCCGGTCGTGCCGTGCTCCTCGCCGATGACGGCGTCGCGCGAGCGGACCCGCGACAGCGTGCGGCGGATGCCCTCCTCGACGGCCTTGTCGGCGTCGGTGACGGGCGTGAGGTCGGGCTTGCTCATCACGTGGAGGTCGAGCGCCTTGAACCGGGCCTGGGTCAGCGAGTCCGCGTCGTCGGCGAGCACGTGGGCCAGGCGCAGGTCGTCGGTGTAGTCGTTCGAAGCGGGGCCGGTGATGGGCATGTCCACAGGCTATTGCCAGAAAGCGCGCCCTACCCTGCACGCATGGAACTCAACGGTGTGCCGCTCCACCCGCTCGTGGTCCACGCAGTCGTCGTCCTGGGCCCGCTCGCGGCCCTCACGGGGCTGGCGTACGCCTTCGTCCCGAGGTGGCGCTGGCTGCTGCGGTGGCCGCTCGTCGTGCTCGCGGTGGTCACCGCGGGCGCCGCGGTGCTGGCGGCCTCGGCCGGCGAGGCGCTGCTCGAGGCCCGGCCCGAGCTCGAGCCGCTCGTCGAGGAGCACGAGGAGAGCGGCGAGCTGCTGCGCACCGTCGCGCTCGTGTACGCCGCCCTCTCGCTGCTCGCGGCCTACGCGCTCGGCGGCGTCTCGGCCCTCGCGTCGGGCAGGGGTGCGCGCGAGACCCGCTTCGGCGATCCCGGTGATGGCCGTCCTCGCCATCGGCGCGGTCGCCCTGCTCGTCACGCTCTACCTCGCCGGCGACTCCGGCGCCCACGCCGTCTGGGGCTAGTCCGGCGCCTACCAGTCCGTGGCCGAGCGGGCCGCGAGCAGCCGGCGGAACGACTCGACCCGGTCGGGGTCGGTCTCGCCGGACGCGACGGCCACGTCGAGCCCGCACTCGGGCTCGTCCGTGCCGTGGGTGCAGCCGCGCGGGCAGTCCTCGGTCATCTCCTCGAGGTCGGGGAACGCCTCGATGAGGTTCTCCGGCTGCACGTGCGCGAGCCCGAAGGACCGGATGCCGGGGGTGTCGATGATCCAGCCGTCGCCGTCGGGCAGCTCCAGGAGGTACGCGCTGGTGGAGGTGTGCCGGCCGCGGCCGGTCACCGCGTTGACGATGCCGACCTCGCGGTGGGCGTCGGGGATCAGCGCGTTGACCAGGGTCGACTTGCCGACGCCGCTGTGCCCGACCAGGACGCTGGTCCTGCCGCGCAGCCGGTCGCGGAGCTCGGTCAGGTCCGGGGCGGTGTCCCCCTCCTGCCGGCCCTTGAGCTGGGTCACCACCCACGGCACCCCGAGCGAGCGGTAGGTCGACAGCAGGGTCTCCGGGTCGGCGAGGTCGGCCTTGGTCATGCAGAGCAGCGGCGCCATCCCGGCGTCGTACGCCGCCACGAGCGCGCGGTCGATCAGCCGCGGGCGCGGCTCCGGGTCGGCCAGCGCCGTCACCACGACGAGCTGGTCGGCGTTGGAGACGATCACCCGCTCGACCGGGTCGTCGTCGTCGGCGGTGCGGCGCAGCGTCGTGCGTGCGCGGGACGACCTCGACGATGCGGGCCAGCGACCCGTCGTCGCCGCTCATGTCGCCGACCACGCGCACGTGGTCGCCGACGACGACGCCCTTGCGGCCCAGCGGGCGCGACTTCATCGCCATCACGCGCCGGCCCTCGAACAGCAGGGTGAAGCGGCCGCGGTCCACCGTCACGACGCGGGCGAGGACGGCGTCGTCGTAGGACGGCCGGTCCTTGGTGCGCGGACGGGTGCGGCGGCGCGGCCGCTCGTAGTGCTCGTGGTCGTGCTCGGAGTAGCGGTTCGTCACGCTGAGCCACCTGGTGGCCCGCCCAGCACCGCGGTGCTCCACGCGCCGGCGAAGTCGGGGAAGGTCTTCGAGGTGGTCGCGACGTCCTCGACCAGGACGCCGTCGACGGCGAGGCCGAGGATGACGCCGGCGTGGGCCATCCGGTGGTCGGCGTAGGTGTGGAAGACCCCGCCGTGCAGCGGCGCCGGCGTGATCGACAGCCCGTCCTCGCGCTCGACGACCTCGGCGCCGAGGCGGCCGAGCTCGGTGGCGAGCGCGGTGATCCGGTCGGTCTCGTGGCCGCGGATGTGCGCGATGCCGCGCAGGTGCGACGGCGAGTCGGCCAGCGCGCAGAGCGCGGCGACCGCCGGGGTCAGCTCGCCGACGTCGTGCAGGTCGAGGTCGACCCCGGAGAGCCGCGGCGGGACCGGACACGGTCAGCCCGTCGCCGGACAGGGTGACCTCGCACCCCATCAGCGCGAGGATCTCGCGCAGCTGGTCGCCGGGCTGCGTGGTGCTCTCCGGCCAGTCCCGCACCGTGACCGTCCCGCCGGTCGCGGCACCGAGCGCGAGGAACGGCGCCGCGTTGGACAGGTCGGGCTCGATGTCGTGGTCGACCGCCTTCACCGGACCGGGGGCGACGGCCCAGCGGTTGGCGTCGCTGTCGTCCACCTCGACGCCGTGCTGGCGCAGCATCTGCACGGTCATCTCGATGTGGGGGAGCGACGGCACCGGCTTGCCGACGTGGCGTACGTCGACGCCGTGCTCGTAGCGGGCACCCGCGAGCAGCAGCGCCGAGACGAACTGCGACGACGCGCTCGCGTCGATCGTGACGGTGCCGCCGGGGACGGATCCGCTGCCGGCCACGGCGAACGGCAGGGCGCCGCGGCCGCCGTCGTCGACCGTCACGCCGAGCGCGGAGAGGGCGGTGAGCATCTGACCGACGGGCCGCAGCCGCATGTGGGGGTCGCCGTCGAAGCCGACCGTGCCGCGCGCCAGCCCGGCGACCGGGGGCACGAACCGCATGACCGTCCCGGCGAGGCCGCAGTCGACCTCGGCGTCGCGGTCCCACGCGCCGGGCGTGACGGCCCAGTGGCCGTCGGCGTCCTCGATGCCCGTGCCGAGCGCACGCAGCGCCGACGCCATGAGGAGGGTGTCGCGCGAGCGCAGCGGACGGCGTACGACGCTCGGGCCGTCCGCGATCGCGGCGAGCACGAGCGCGCGGTTGGTGAGCGACTTGCTGCCGGGCAGCGAGACGACGCGCTCGACGGGGCCGTCGGGGCGCGGGGCGGGCCAGGGGTCGGGCAGGTCGCTCACCCGCGCACCCTATCGAGTCAGGTGAGCTGGGCCTTGGCCAGACGTGCCTCGCGACGGGCGTCCTTGGCGAGCACCCGCGCCTCACGGCGTACGTCCTTGGCGGCGCGGCGGGCACGCCAGGCCAGGCCGGGCTTGCCCTCGGTGTCGACGCCGGCGAGGAGCAGGCCGCCGAGGATGGAGGTGTTCTTGGCGAACTGGAGGCGCTGCATGGCCTTGGCCTGCGGGTCGGTCTCGTCCCAGAACGCGTGCCCGGCCAGCGTCGTCGGCACGAGCGAGGCGGCGAGCACCGTGGCGCTGAGCCGCGGGGCGCGACCGGTGGCCAGCGCGGCGGCGGCGAGGATCTGCGCCCCGGCGTTGAGCCGCACGAGCGTCGCGGCGTCGGTCGGGATCGGCACGCTGGGGGCGACCTGCTGGGCGAGCGGGACGACCCGGTCGGTGACCTTCTTGGCCTTCGCGGCGTGCGCGTCGGTCTTGCGGAGGGCGTTGACGCCGCCGACGACGAAGATCGTGGCCAGCATCGGACGGGCGAGCAACCGGGTGATCGTCATGCGCCCTTGTCTACACGATGCGCGGGAGGGCGCTCCGTCCGGAGGGGTGCCGGGATCGGCGTGGCTCAGCCGAGGTCGGCGCGCCAGGTGTTGTTGCCGGCGTCGGCGTCCTGCTCGGCCGGGCGTGAGGCTCGCGTGACCTGCGCCACCCTGCGGGGCGACCACCTCGAAGCGTGACCGGGGACGGGTCGGCACCCGAGATCTGGCAGGTCGCGCGCGCCTGGTGGCGTAGGTGCAGCGGCGGGTCGGTGGTGCGCGACGACGTCGCGTCGGACTCGACGACGAGCGTCGCGCTGCTGTCCGGCCGGGAGGCCCGCGACGCGCAGCACGACGACGTACGTCGGACGCGCGCCACCGACGCTGCCGCCGAGGGACGGGTCGGCGCACGACCGGCGGCGGCGCGCGTGGGCGTCGGGTTCGCGGTCGGCGTCGGGGTCGGGGCTGGCGGTCGGCGTCACCGCGGTGGTGGGCTGCGACGTCGGGGTGGCCTGGTGGTCGGCGTCGAGGTCGGGCTGGAGGTCGGGCTCGACGGTGGGGCTCGACGTCGGGGTCGGGTCGGGCGCGAGGTCGGCGGGCTGGTCGGGGCTCGAGGTCGGCGGAGCTCGTCGGCGGACGAGGTGGGCGAGTCGGTCGGCGTCTCGGTGGCCGTCGGGCTCGGAGGTCGGCCGCCGGTCCGTCGGTGGCGTCGGTGGTCGTGCCCGCGGTCGGCTCGTCGGTCGGGTCGGTGAGGAGGTCGACCTCGTCGCCGGGGGTCAGGACCGACGGCCGGCGGGCGACCGGTCCGAGCGGGTCTCGTCGGCGTCGGGGGACGTCGCGCTCGACGCGCCGATCGTCGCGGACGGCACCTGGTCGCGCGCCGCAGCGGGGTCGGGGCGCGCGTCGGGCGGCGCGGGTGGCGAGCGCGACGCCACCGGCCACGATCACCGTGCTGGCGGCGACGCCGGCGACGGCGGCGGTGGCCGCGTTGCCCGCGACGAGGTCGCGGACGCGGCCGACGAGGAGCGAGAGGCCGACGGGCACCGAGCCGCCGGCCGCGGCGGCGCCGAGGTAGGCCGAGGCCACCCCGCCGAGCAGGAGCGGCGCGAGCAGCGCGCCGAGGTTGGAGTTGACCTCGGTGAGCTCGAGGTAGACGGCCATGCACGCGCGGCACTCGTCGAGGTGCTCCTCGACCTTGGCGCCGTCGCGGCGCGAGATCGAGCCGCGGACGTAGGCGCCGAGCTGGCTGTGGGTCCAGCGGCAGGTGTCGGCCTCGAGCTCGGCGGCGTGCTGGGTGAGGAAGGCCTCGCGCAGGCCCTCGCGGGCCCGGTAGGCGAGGGCCGAGACGGAGTTGGCGCTCATGCCGAGGATCGGCGCGATGTCGGCGGGCTTGTCGCCCTCGACCTCGGTGTGCCACAGCACGAGCTGCCAGCGCTCGGGCAGCGAGGCGAACGCCTTGGCGGCGGCGGCGCTCTCGAAGCCCTCGACGGCGGTGTCGACGAACGGCACGCCCGGGTCGAAGGCCTCCATGTCGTCGGTGGTCGTGAGTCGCGCGGTCGCGCGGAACCGGTCGACCTGGAGGCGGCGTACGGCGGTGAGCAGGTAGGCGCGGAAGGCGACGTCGGGACCGCCGCCGCGCTGGAGCACGCCGAGCACCTTGACGAAGGCCTCGGAGACCAGGTCGTCGGCGTCGGCGGGCGGCACGAGCTGCCGGGCGAGGCGTCGGGCGGCCTCGACGTGGCGCTCGAAGAGGGTGCCGTAGGCGTCGACGTCCCCGCCGCGGACCGCCGAGATCAGCTCGGCGTCCCCCGGTGCCTCGATGCTGGTCGCAACGCTCATGTCAACGGATGCTTCCCGGAAAGCTCCCTGGCTCACGCCAAGGTGCCCTCGAACTGTAGTCCTCCACGGCGGGACACGGGTGCCCTTCGGCAAAATCCGGAAATCCGGGTCCGGTCCGCGTCATGCGCGCCCACGGCGACCGTCACATCGGTGAGCAGGACACATCGAAGGGGGGTTGCCGTGAAGATCTTCGCCACACGTGGGCGTCGTCTTGCGGCAGCCGGTCCTGGGGTGGGCGGGCCAGCGTCTCCCGTGCGGTCGGGGTTGCCGCACCGGTACGAGGCGCTGGGGGAGGCACTCACCTCGGGATCCGATGTGCTCGGGGCATGTGCCGTCGCGGGCGAGGACCTCGCCCGCGACGGTGCCTCGATGCAGGAGGCGCTCGAGGGGATGCGCGACACCTGGCGACAGGCCGCCGCCGGCGATCCGTCGTACGACGCCGTGAGCGCGCTCGTGACCGCGTGGAGCGAGACGACCCTGGGCTACCTCCACCAGCTCTCGTGCGACGACCCGCTGACCGGGCTCGCCAGCCAGGCGCACCTGCGCAGCCGGCTCTCCGAGCTCTACCGGGTCGCGCGACGGCCGTGCCGGGCCACGCGCTCGTCGTCGTCGCCCTGCCGCTGGGCGACGACCCGTCCGACGAGGCCGGCGACCACTTCACCCGCGCGATGCGGATCGCCCGTGCCGGCGAGCTGGCGCGCACCGTCTTCGCCCGCGACGAGACCATCGCGCGGCTCGGCAGGCACCGGGTGGGGATCCTGTGCCGCCGCGACGAGCGGCTCGGTCGACGGGTCCGGGTGCTGGCCACGCTGCTCGAGGGCTCGCCCGAGGACGGCCGCGGTGCGGCTGTGGATCGAGGGCCTGCCCGGCACCGACCACTTCGCCGGATCGCTGCTCGACGAGCTCGCGCGCGGCTGAGCGTCGCCCGGTCCCGCTAGGGTCGCGGCATGTGCGGCCGCTACGCCTCGTCCCGCGACTCCGACGACCTCATCGAGGAGTTCGAGGTCGTCGAGAGCCGCATCGCCGCGCCCCTGGCCGCCGACTACAACGTCGCGCCGACCAAGGAGGTCTACGCGATCGTCGAGCGCCCGCCGTCGCGTGAGAGCGACGAGCCGGCCCAGCGGCAGCTGCGGGTGCTGACGTGGGGCCTGGTGCCGTCGTGGGCCAAGGACCCGTCGATCGGCAACCGGATGATCAACGCGCGGATGGAGACCGTCGCGGAGAAGCCGGCCTACCGCAAGGCGTTCGCCACCCGCCGCGCGCTGCTGCCCGCCGACGGCTACTTCGAGTGGTACCCCACCTCCCAGACCAACGCGAAGGGCAAGCCGGTCAAGCAGCCCTTCTTCATCCGTCCCAAGGACGGGGGAGTGCTCGCGATGGCCGGGCTCTACGAGATCTGGCGCGACCCGACCAGGGACGAGGACGACCCCGACCGGTTCCGCTGGACCTGCACGGTCCTGACCACGCAGGCCGAGGACTCGCTCGGCCACATCCACGACCGGATGCCGCTGATGGTCGAGAAGGACCGCTGGCACGAGTGGCTCGACCCGACGCACCCCGGTGACACCTCGCTGCTCGTCCCCGCCGCGCCCGGCCGGCTCGAGGCCTACGCCGTGCCGACGCTCGTGAGCAACGTCCGCAACAACGGGCCCGAGCTCGTCGAGCCCGCCGTGGAGGCGCACGTCGTGAAGAAGGCCACCGTCCGCACGGTCGACACGCCCCACGGCGAGGGCCGGCTCCACACGCGCCGCGCCACCAGCCCGATCGCGACCCTCCTGCTGAGCCACGGCGCCGGCGGCGGCATCGAGTCGCGCGACCTCTGGGCGCTGGCCGACGCGCTGCCCGCGCAGGGCGTCTCCGTGGTGCTGTTCGAGCAGCCGTGGCGGGTGGCGGGCCGCAAGGTCGCGACCGCGCCGCCGACCCTCGACGCGGCGCTGACCCGTGCCGCCGACGTGATGCGGGTGCGTACGCCCCTCGTGGTGGGCGGTCGCTCGGCCGGTGCCCGCAGCGCAGCGCGTACGGCGAAGGCGCTGGGCGCGAGCGGCTGCCTGGCCCTCTCCTTCCCGCTCCACCCGCCCGGCAGGACCGAGGCCACCCGCCTCCCCGAGCTCCGCGGCGCGGGGCTGCCGACGCTCGTCGTGCAGGGCGAGCGCGACCCGATGGGCCGGCCCGAGGAGTTCCCCGGCGATCTCGACGACCTCGACCTCGTCGTGATCCCCGGCGCCGACCACGGGCTCAAGGTCCCCGCCCGCGGCGAGGTCAGCCAGGACGAGGCGATGGGCATCGTCGTCGAGTCGACGCTCGAATGGCTGGTCCGTGAAGTGGTCGGGAATCCCCGGAGGGGGTGAGGTGTTCAGGGTGGTGTGCAGGCACTGACCCTCGAACGCCCGACTACGGTGCCGCCGACTCCGGCGGTACTGTGGGACGCGATGACTGAATCGCTCCAGGACGAGATGTCCACCGCGGACGACGCCGCCGAGATCTCCGTCGAGGACGAGAGCACCGACGACCGGTCCGCGCGCTTCGAGCGCGACGCGCTCCCGTTCCTCGACCAGCTCTACGGCGCGGCGATGCGGATGACCCGCAACCCCGCCGACGCCGAGGACCTGGTGCAGGAGACCTTCGCGAAGGCCTACAGCGCGTTCCACCAGTTCAGGCCCGGGACCAACCTCAAGGCCTGGCTCTACCGGATCCTCACCAACACCTACATCAACTCCTACCGCAAGAAGCAGCGCCAGCCGCAGCAGTCGATGTCCGAGGACGTCGAGGACTGGCAGCTCGCCCGCGCGGAGTCGCACTCCTCCACCGGCCTGCGGTCGGCGGAGATGGAGGCGCTGGAGCACCTGCCCGACTCCGAGGTGAAGGACGCGCTGCAGCGCCTGCCCGAGGAGTTCCGGCTCGCGGTCTACCTCGCGGACGTCGAGGGTTTCCCCTACAAGGAGATCGCCGAGATCATGGACACGCCGATCGGCACCGTGATGTCGCGCCTGCACCGTGGTCGTCGCCAGCTGCGCGACATGCTCGCCGACTACGTCCGGACCAACGACCTGCTGCCGGCCTCGACCGTCCCCGGCACTGTTCCCGCCGGCGAGGGGAGCGCGTCGTGAGCGAGCACGAGCACGGCAAGGACGACTGCGTCGACTACATCGAGCGCATCGTCTACTTCATCGACAACGAGCTCGACCAGGCCGACTGCGCCGTCGTCGAGATGCACCTGCGCGAGTGCGGCCCCTGCCTCGAGCGCCACGACCTCCAGAAGGCGGTCAAGCAGCTCGTCCAGAGGTCCTGCTCGGAGTCGGCGCCGGAGTCGCTGCGCGACCGCGTACGCCTCCGGCTGCGCGAGGTGCGGATCGAGATCACCGAGACCGGTTCCTGAGCCGATTCGCTCCTCGCGGTCTCCTTTGAGAGACTGGTCCGAGCAACGACTTCAGGAGGACGACTATGGGCAAGACCGGACGCAAGCGCCGCGCTCGCAAGAAGAAGGGCGCGAACCACGGCAAGCGCCCCAACGCCTGACGCGTCTCTCTGACACGTCATCGTGAGAGTCCCCGCCACGGCGGGGACTTTTGCATGTCCGCGGCCGGTCAGTCGGGCAGCATCGCGTGCAGTGTGCCTTGGGTGAGCAGGGTCAGCTCAGCCACGCACGGCAGGTGCATCTCGGCGTGGTGGAGTGCCATCAGGTCGCGCACCTCGGCCATCGCGATCTGTCGTTCGTAGTCGGCGACCTCGAACCGCTGTCCGAGCGTCGCCAGTTTTTCGCGCAGGTTGTCGTCCACGTCCCATGCCCCTCACCCGCTCCCTCCCCACGAGGTCGCCCGCGAGGAGACTGCCAGACGCAAGACGTTCGGGCGTGCGACGCGACCATCCTCGGACCGGTGGTCTAGTCAAGTTCGGCTTGACGGGTGACGCTGGCTGCCGGGACGTCTCGTACCACAGGCCAGTTCGGTCCGGCCTGCAGTCCGATGGAACGCGGCGCGGATCCGTGATCGTGGAGTCACAAGCCCGATCGGAAGGATCGACCGTGACCACCACGAACCTGCGCACGACCGCTGACGCCACCGCCCTGCACGACCCGCCCCTGCCGGTGAAGGCGAGGCTCGCCGCGGGCTGGACCAGCCTGATGTTCTTCTACATCTACGTCGACCACCTGAACCTCTACAAGCCCGGAGTGGTCGAGGAGCTCCTGGCCGGCCGCGTCTTCGAGTTCGAGGCCAACCAGACCTTCGTCATCGTCGCCCTCACGCTCGTCGGGATCCCGGCCGTCATGGTCGTGCTCTCCGCGGCGCTGCCGGCGCGGGTGAACCGCCCGCTCAACCTCGTGGTCGGCGGCGCTCTACGTCCCCGTCTCGCTGTTCAACCTGAGCGGCGGCGAGTTGGCTCGGGTTCTACGGACTGGGGGTCGGGGTCGAGGTGCTCGTGCTCGCGTTCATCCTCCGTGCCGCCTGGACGTGGCCGCGCACGAGCGTCCCGTCTCTCTAGGCTGACGACGTGCTCGCCCCCTCCCTCGGCTCGATCCTCGCCGAGCCGCGCGCCCCGGGTGCGCCGGCGCGGGCGTGGTGGGACTGGGTCCTGGTCGGCGTGCATGCTCGTCGTGGCCCTGGGCGAGGCGGTCCTCCGTCCCGACCTGCCGATGCGGCCCCTGGCCGTCGCGGTCGCGCTCGTGGTGATCCCGGCGCTGCTCTGGCGGCGTACGCACCCGCTCGCGGCCACCGCGGTCGGCTTCGGCGGCGCGCTGGTGCTGCAGCTCCCGATGCTCCTCGGCGACGGCGCCGAGGTGGGGCTCGACTCGATGGTCGTCGTGCTGCTGCTGCCGTACTCCCTCTACCGCTGGGCCTCCGGTCGTGACGCGCTGGTCGGTACGGCGATCATCGCCGTGCCGGTCGTCCTCGGGTCTCGCGTCCAGCGGCAGCCTCGGTGACGTGGTCGGTGGCACCACCGTCGTGGTCGCGTCGTTCGCCCTCGGGGCGGCGATGCGCTGGCGCGCCGTCGCCCACCAGCGCGAGGTGCAGCAGGTCCGGACGCACGAGCGCGGCGAGCTCGCCCGCGAGCTGCACGACACCGTCGCCCACCACGTGTCGGCCATCGCGATCCAGGCCCAGGCGGGTCGGGCGGTGGCGGCCACCGACCCCTCGGCGGCGGTCCGGGCGCTGGCGGTGATCGAGGCGGAGGCGTCGCGGACCCTGGCCGAGATGCGCATGGTGGTGCGGGTGCTGCGCGAGGGAACAGAGGCCGAGTACGCCCCGCAGCGGGGAGTCGGCGACGCTGGACGAGCTGGCCCGGATGAGCCCGTTGGTGTCGGTGTCACGCTCTGGTTCGCTCGACGGCCTCCCGCAGCCGCTGGAGGTCGGCGGTCTACCGGATCTGCCAGGAGGCGGTCACCAACGCGATCCGGCACTCGCTCGACGCCACGGCGGTCACGGTGCAGGTCACGGGGGACGCGGACGTCGTACGGTTGCGTGTGCACGACGACGGAGCCGCTTCCCGCCCTGCGACGACCGTGGGCTACGGCCTGCTGGGCATGGCCGAACGGGCCAAGCTGCTCGGCGGCACCTGCTCGGCCGGACCCGACTCGACTGGAGGCTGGACCGTCACGGCGACGCTCCCGCGGGAGGTGCCGCAGTGAGCATCCGCGTGGTGGTCGCCGACGACCAGGACCTCGTCCGCACGGGGCTCACGATGATCCTCGACGCGCAGCCCGGGATCGAGGTCGTCGGCCAGGCGAAGGACGGTCACGAGGCCGTGGCGGTGGCACGCGAGCTGCGTCCCGACGTCTGCCTCTTCGACATCCGGATGCCCGGCATCGACGGCGTCGAGGCCACCCGGCAACTGGCGGGGCCGGGCGTCGAGGACCCGATGGCCGTCGTCATCATCACGACCTTCGACCTCGACGAGTACGTCCTCGGCGCGCTTCGGGCCGGCGCGCGCGGCTTCCTGCTCAAGGACGCCGGCCCCGAGCTGCTGGTCCAGGCGATCCACGCCGCCGCGAACGGCGACGCCCTCATCTCGCCCGACATCACCCGCCGCCTGCTCACGACGCTGGCGTCGCTGGAGCGGCCGTCCGCGCCGCGGCAGCCGATCGCGCCGCTGACCGAGCGCGAGGAGGACGTGCTCCTCCTCGTCGCGCGCGGGCGTACCAACCACGAGATCGCGGCCGAGCTGCACATCAGCCTGAGCACGGTGAAGACCCACATCGGCGCGCTGATGGGCAAGCTCGGCGCGCGCAACCGGGTCGAGGTCGCGATGTGGGCCTACGAGACGGGGCGCGTCGGGGGATAGGCCCGGCAGCGAGGACTACCTCAGCCCGATGCGACTCGGCGCCGTGACGACGACCGCCGCCACACCCCGCTGCCGCGCAGCCTCTGATGTCCCCTCGACCGAGACGGAGTACGGGAAGTAGCGGTAGGTCGCGGACCACTGGTAGGGCTGTGGGTCACCGCTCTCGTAGCTGGTCCACTGCCGTCCGGCGAACTCGCCCTGGGCGTACCACTCGGCCGCCTCGACGCCGTTGGCCGAGTCGAGGTAGCCGTACCGGTCGAACCCTTGCGCCCATCGCGTGTACCGAACGATGAAGTCGCCGTATGCGCACTCGAACACCTCGACCTTGCCCGCGACGGTCGAGGTGGTGGCCGCACAGGCGGCCATCGATGGGAACACCGTCGCGAGACCCTCCGGGCCGGACGGAAGGCCGCAGTCCTGTCGGGATGGCGCATCGGTGCCGTTCCAGCATCCGACGGTGGTCGCCGGTGCAGTCTCGATGGCAGGGCTGGGGGTCGGCGTCACCGACTCGCTGGGTTCTGGTGTGGGCGTGCTGGACTTTCGAGACTTGGGCGTTGGGGTGCTGGAGGGTGAGGACTCGGGCACGGGCTCGACCGACGCGGTCTCCGAGCTCGACGCCTCTTCCTCCTTGGCACCAGCCGGGAGGGACGAGCCGGAAGAGCTCGTGCCCGCGGTGTCACTGACCGGGTCGCCGCCCGGGTCGTCGTCCCCGGTGCCGGCAAGAGCAACGCCCACCCCGCCCAGCACGGCGAGGAGTGCCACGGCCGCCACGGCGACCAAGGCTCCCGGGCGTCGGCGCGGCGGGATCGTGGGCTCCGGAGCCTTGGCGAGCTGGACCGGACCGCGGAGCTCGGTGGGTGCGAGCGATGCGCGCAGCACGGTGTCGGGGTCTGTTCCGCCGCGCTGGGCTGCTTCCGCCGCCTTCAGCAGGTCGCGGCGCATCTCGATCGCGCTGGGGTAGCGGTGGTCGGGGCGCTTGTCCATCGCTCGGGCGAGGATGGCATTCACGGCGATCGACTCGCTGGAGCCGGCACCCAGCTGGGGCACCGGCTGGTGCATGTGGGCCAGTGCCACCTGGACCCCGGAGCTGCCGGCATAGGGCGACTGACCGCTGATCAGCACCCACAGGAGGCAGCCGAGGGCGTAGATGTCCGTCTGAGCGCTCGCTGGGGCGCCCTGATGGCGTTCGGGAGCCATGTACCCGATCGTGCCGGCGACCACGCCCGTGGCGGTGTGGTCGTCCTCCGCAGCCCGAGCGATCCCGAAGTCACACAGGTAGGCGTGCGCGTCCCCGTGACCTTCCCGCAGCAGGACGTTGCTCGGCTTGATGTCACGGTGCAGGATCCCGACCCCGTGCGCGTCAGCCAGCCCCGAGGCCACCTGGGCCACGATGTCGAGCGCCATCGCCATCGGCATGGGTCCACGCTCGGCGACCAGACGGTGGAGGTCCGGGCCATGGATGAGCTGGGTGGCGATGAAGAGCTGCCCCGACTCCTCGCCGTGGTCGTAGACCTGGATGGCGTGGGGCGAGTCGAGGGCCGCCAACGCGTGCGCCTCGCGCGCGAAGCGTGCGCGGAAGTCGGCCTCGTCGGAGAACTGCGGCAGCAGGACCTTGAGCGCCACGGAGCGTCCGAGGTTCTCCTGCACCGCCTCGTAGACCGTCCCCATGCCGCCGTGCCCGATCCGACGCACGATCCGGTAGCGCCCGAACGGTTCCCCTGGGCGAGGACTGTCCACCATGGTTGCTTCCCCCGTCTCGACGTCGGGAAGGCTATCGGTGGGAACGTCCGTGAGCAGGTCGTTCCGCGAAATGGGCGGTCGGGCTCGCTTCCCCTCCGGTGGTTGAGGTGCGAGGGGCGCCGGGTCTCCTCGGTGGTTGAGGTGCGAGGAGCGCCAGCGACGAGCCTCGAAATTGTCCTTCAACGACTCGCTCACATTCTCGAAAATAGTTGTCCACCATGCGGATCTGAGCGTGAATCGAGGGGTCGACTGTCGGTGGGCGCGGCTAGCGTCGACCCCATGAACACCGACCTCCTCGACCTCGACGCGAAGGCCCTCCTGGCCGCCGCGACCGAGGCCGAGCGAGCGTCCCGACTGGCCGAGGTGGCCAAGCTCGAGCTGCTCTCGGCGTGGGCGGCGATCCACTCCACCGACCCCACCGAGGGACCCGACGGCCACATCGCCCGCCGCGTCGGCAACGTCCTGCGGCAGGTCGGCGGTGACGGTACGCCCGGCGTGCAGGACTTCTGCCTCGGCGAGATCGCCCTGGCCCGCGGCGCCGGCGTCACCGCCACCAGCAACATGCTCGCCGACGTCCTCGACCTCGAGCACCGACTCCCGCTGACCTGGGCAGTCACCCGCCGCGGCGAGTGCGAGGTGTGGGTCGCCCGCAAGGTCGCGAAGCTCTCACGCCACCTGCCCGGCCGACCGAGTCCACGTCGTCGACTCCGCCGTGTCCCGGATGATCGCCAGCGAAGCGACCCGGCCGGGTCCTCGAGGTCGCTGAGGCCAAGGTCATCGAGGCCGACCCCGACCTCCACGAGCAGCGGTGCGAGACCGAACGCCGCCGCCGCTACATCGGCCTCGGCCGCACCGACGAGTACGGCCTGCGCACCCTCATCGCCAAGCTCGAGGCCGGCGACGCTGTGGCCGTCGACGCCACCGTCCACCGCGTCGCGGAGATCATCGAACCCCTCCACCCCGACGCCAGCCCCGACGAGCTCCGCGCCATCGCGTTCGGGTGGCTCGCCCGGCCCGCCGAGCTCTTCGTCCTCCTGCTCGAGCACACGCAGACCGAGCTCGAGGCCGACGCCGACTCCGACTGCGACGACCACGCCGACGCCGACGCCGACGCCGGCCTCGACTTCGAGGCCGAGACGGATGTCGAGCCCGAGCCCGAGCCCGAGCCCGAGCCCGAGGCGGAGCCGGCTCGCGCGTACGCGTTCCCCGCCGATCTGCTCGACGCGCTCCGCGACATCGACCTGACCCCGCTCGCCCCGAAGGTCGTGCTGCACGTCCACCTCCACGAGGCCGCCCTCCACGGCACCGACGGTGTGGCGCGGGTCGAGGGGTTCGGCCCGGTGACGCTCGCGCAGCTCACCGAGCTGCTGCGCGGCTCGGTCGTGAAGGTGCAGCCGGTCAAGGACCTCTCCAACCGGGTCCGCTACACCGCCTACGAGCACCCCGAGTCCCTCCGCGACCAGGTCCACCTCGTCACCGGCGGCGACTACTGGCCCTGGGCCACCTCCACCAGCCGCAGCGTCGACCTCGACCACCCGCTCCCGTACGACCACGGCGACGACCGGGCGAGAACCCCCGCCGGAACAGACCGGCTCCCACAACTCCGGCCCCCTCGGCCGACGACACCACCGCTGGAAGACCCACGCGGGCTACACCGCACGCCAGTGCGGCGAAGGCCGTTACGTCTGGCTGACCCCGCACGGTATGGGCTTCCTCGTCGACCACACCGGCACCCGCCCCTTCCACCCCGAGAAGGCCCGGATGATCGTCGACGCGCCAGTCGGCGTGGACATCTACCCCGCGTGAGATAGCAAGCGGGGTACGGCAAAGGCGGCGGAATGGGCTACCTCTGTCTGACACCGATTCGTACAGCAGTCCCGATCGCGCAGCGCATGTATGAGGCAACTGATCCTGTCCGGACTCCCGCCATAAGCTCTGCGTCATGTATGAGCACACTGTTAAGTACACGACCACACAGACCACCAAGCCAGAGGACCACCGCGGTAACTTGCTGCTCGATATGGGGCGCGCGTCCAGCGAAGGGTGGAGCTGGTCACAGCTCAGACGCTGATGCACGACGGAGTCATCGACACCCTCACCTTCTGGAAGCGTGACGCAGCAGGGGGCACGCGGGAACAGCCGACCGGCGAGCAGCCGAAGCGATACGGCATCCTCTAGGCCTAGCCTTGCGCCATGGCAAAACAGCGCAGCATCACATGCAGTCCGGCTGACTTCGACTCGAAACTCGACCTGATGAACATCTCAGGCTGGCGATGCGTCGGTCTGACCTACATCGAGAACAACAAGGTGCTGTCCGTTTGGGAGAAGTAGACCCCACGCGCTCTGTGCTCCGGCCGTGGCTGAGCAACGGGTCGACCTCGTCAGGACCGATCTCGATGAGAACCAGGTCCTTGACCTCCTTCAGTTTGTCGACCTCCGTCGGGAGGACGTCGCTGCTTCGGGCTGTCGATCGCGGTGTGCTGACGGACCACGACGGAGATGAACTCGCTCCCGTATGTCAGCGTGAGCACATAACAGCGAATGCCCCCTTTGTGACGGCTTGAACGTAGGACGAGGCCCAAGCAATTGGGCGTAGCTGCTCGTCGGTGGACGCGCGGATACCGAGCCCGGGCTGAACGATGACCGACGTAATCCGTGGAATGAGCTGGGGTGCGCGTGACGGATGCGGTCGGCAGATCCTCTTGCAGCTCCCGATGCTGGAGCGTCTGCGACGTCGTGACAATCAGGCGGCGGGGTGTCGTAGTCGGATGGTGCCACCCAGTGGGGATTACACCCGCGACATGAACCTCTCGGCATCCACGACCACCCGCGTGATCTCCCCAGCCGCCAGCACCTTCCCGGACGTCGTGTCCCGAGCGCTCACCGTGAACCGGTGAAGCCGCCCGTCGACGTACGCGCTCGAGGCACTGACTTCGACGGAAGCACCCACGGGGCTGGCGGCGAGGTGCTCGAGCTGGACGCGGGTGCCGACGCTCGTGGAGCCCTCGGACAGACACCGGCTCGAGGCAGGCGCAGGTGGCGGCCTCGAGCCACGCGAGCAGGCGGGGCGTGCCGAGCACCGGCAGCGAGCCGCTGCCGACGGCGGCAGCGGTGTCGTCCTCGGTGACGCGGAAGGTCAGGGTGGCCGGCTCGGGACGCTCCATGCGCGTGGAGCCTGTCACAGACCTTGTACGCCTTGGGGGGAGCCTCGACCGGACCCGGAGCGGACAGGATGCCGGGGTGACGACCTCCCAGACCCGACCCCGGACGGCGACCGAGGTGCCGCACCACCTGCTGATCGGGCCGGACACGCACGGCGTCACGCGGTACGCCGGCGAGGTGGCGGGAGCGGCGGGGGCGCTGATCGTCCGGGACACCCAGCTCCTCGCGGAGGGTGAGCGAGCCCACCTGCACGTGACCGACCGGCTGATCTCGCCCGACCCCACGGCCGCGGCCGAGCTGGTCGAGGCGCTGGCCCGACGCGTACGACTGACGGTGACGCTGCACGACGTCCCGCAGCCGACCGACGGACCACGGTTCCGCGCCCGCGCGGCGGCGTACGGGCGCATCGTGCGGGCCAGCACCGCCTGGGCCACCAACTCGTGGCACGAGCACGCGCTCGTCAACCGGTGGTGCGTCGCGGACGCCGACGGCACCGTGATCCCGCTGCCCATCCAGGGTGCGGTCGGCGGGACAGCAGAGACGGACGCCCACGTCCTCGGCGTCTTCGGGTTCGTCTACCCCGGCAAGGGGCACCAGCAGGTGGCGCGCGCCGCCGCAGCGCTGCGCCGCGGCGGGCTCCCGGTGACGGTGCGGGTGCTCGGTGACGCCGCGAAGGGGCACGCGGACGAGATCGAGGAGCTGCTGCGGAGCAGCCACGCCCGCGGGGTGCCCGTCGAGGTCTCCGGGCGCGTCCCCGAGGCCGGGGTGCGCGACGCGCTGCGCCGGGTCGGCGTACCGGTGGCCGCCCACCGCAACGTCTCGGCGTCGGGGAGCGTGAACTCGTGGATCGCGGCGGGCCGCCGTCCGCTCGTGCGCGACAGCGCGTACGCCCGGGAGATGGCGGCGCTGCGGCCCGGGACCCTCACCCTCTTCGACGACTCCACGCTGGTCCCGCGCCTCGAGGAGGCGCTCCGCCGGCCGACGACGACGTGGATCGAGCCCGGGACCGACCTCGGTCCGCGGCTCGAGGACACCGCCGCCGCCTACCGCTCGTGGTGGGCCGCGGTGGCCGGATGACGGCGCCGCCCTTCGGCACCAGCGTCCCCGGCAACCGCTGGGACCTCGCGCCCGCAGGTGCACCGCGGCGCACCGTCTCCGTCGTGGTGGCCCACTACGAGCAGCAGGCCGAGCTCGACCGGACGCTCGCGGCGTTGCAGCGACAGACCCGTCCGCCCGACGAGGTCGTGGTGGCCGACGACGGGTCGCGCAAGGCGCCGGTCGTCCCGGACGGCGTACGTCTCGTGCGACAGGACGACGACGGCTTCCGGCTCGCCGCGGTGCGCAACCTCGGCGTCGCGGCCAGCACCGGGGACGTCCTCGTGCTGCTCGACGCCGACACGACGCCCGAGCCGTCCTTCGTCGAGCGCATGGTCGCGCTGCCCGAGGCGCTGCCGGAGGCACTGGTCGTCGGCCGACGACGCCACGCCGACCTCGCCGGGACGGGGGAGGAGCTGCCCGAGCCGGAGTGGCTGCGCACGGCGTACGCCGACACCCGCGACCTCCTGCGACGCCGACGCCACCGGGCACCGCTTCCTCATCGGCGCGGTCGTCGCCTGCACCCGGTGGTGGTACGACGAGATCGGCGGCTTCGACGAGACGTTCCGCGCCTACGGCGGTGAGGACTGGGAGCTCGCCCACCGGTCCTGGACCGCCGGCGGGCTGCTCGCCCACTGCCCGGACGCCGTCGCCTGGCACGACGGGCCGGACGCCGGCGGGCGGGACCGCGACCCGCGACGCCCAGCTCACCGAGACCGTCGCGATCGCCGACCGGACGTCGGCTGCCGGGACGACCTGGCGCGGCCTGCTGCGCGGTCCGGCCGACCTCGTCGTGACGCTCGCGCCGACGCTGGCACCGACCGAGGTGCTGGTGACCCTCGACTCGCTGCTGGCGGCGCTGCCGCGGGCCGTCGTCCGGCTCGGCGAGGCGCACCGGGCGCTGGCCGGCGACGACCCGCGGATCGCCAAGGCCGAGGAGCCCGATCCCCACGACCGCACGGACCCACCTCGCCGTCCGACGCGGGCTGTACGGCGACCAGCGGGCGTGGACGGACCTCGTCACCGGCCCTCGACGGCGAGGTCGGCACCCGCGAGGTGGCGGACGGCCGAGCAGCGCTGGAGGACCTGCGGCTGCTGCGGCGCGCGGCCCGCTGGGACCGTCCCGACCTCGCGCCCGCGGGCGCAGCCGCTCGAGACGGCGCTGCGGCCGTGGACCGACGACGTCACCCTCGAGTCGTGGCTGGGCGGGTGGCACCGTGGGTGACGACCGGCCGCTGCTCGTCGTGGTGGGCAACTGCCAGGCCGAGTCCTACCGCCTGCTGCTCGACGCCGGCGACGTCCGCACCCAGCGGATCCCCGCGCTGCACGAGCTCACGCCCGCGGACGTCCCGCCGCTCCTCGAGCTGCTCTCGCGCACCGACCTGCTCGTCAGCCAGCCGACGGTCGACGACTACCGCGGCCTCCCGGTCGGCACCCGTCAGCTCCACGCGGTGCTGCCTCCCGGCGCCCGCACCGCGCTCGTGCCGAGCCTGCGCTACGCCGGCCTGCACCCGTTCCACCTGCTGGTGCACCCGCCGGGCCTCGACCGCCCCGACCCGCCGCTGGTGCCCTACCACGACGTCCGCACCGTGCTGGCCGCCGACGACGAGCGGCGGGGGCGGCCTGCCCGCGAGCCGATCGGCCTCACCGCCGAGGCCGTCCGCGCGGTCGCGGCAGCCTCCGTCGCCGAGCTCGCCCGGCGTGAGGAGCTGCACGACACCGTCGTCGTGAGCGACCTGTTCGACCGCCCGACCGCCGATGCGATGCGGACCATCAACCATCCCGGCAACGCCGTGCTGGTGCCCGCGACCGCCCGGTTGCGCGACGCCCTCGGCCTCGAGCCCGCGCCGCCCGGCGTGGACCGGCCGCTGCTCGCGTCCCTCTGGGCGCCGCTGCTGCCGGAGGTGGTGGCCGCGCACGGGCTGGACGCCCCGGCCACCCTCGACTGGACGATCGACGGCCGGACGGTGACCACCGAGGAGGTCGCCGCCGCCCACCGCGAGTGGTACGCGCGCCGCCCGAGATGCTCGACGCCGCGCTCGAGCGCGCCGCACCCCTTGTCGAAGATTTCCTGGCACCTGGGGCAACCTGAGGGACGCAGGCACGTCTACCAGACGTGAGCACGGGGACCTGGTCGACGAGGGAAGAGGCGAGAGCGGGCGTGGAGCCGGCAGTGGACATCACTGAGCTCTACGCCGCGCACCGGCTGTCGCTGGTGCGGCTGGCGATCCTCCTGGTCGACGACATCGCCTCGGCCGAGGACGTCGTGCAGGACGCGTTCGCCGCGCTCGCACGCCGGCCCGGGGCGGTCAAGGACCCGTCGAAGGCGCTGGCCTACCTGCGCGTCTCGGTCGTCAACGCGTCCCGCTCGGCCCTGCGCCGCAGGCGTACGGCGAGGGCGTACTCACCACCGCACGGCACCCCACCACCCACACCGGAGGACTCCGCGGTGCTGGCCGAGGAGCACCGCGAGGTCATCGTGGCGCTGCACGGCCTCGCCCCGCGCCAGCGCGAGGTGCTGGTGCTGCGCTACTGGTCGAACCTCAGCGAGGCCGAGATCGCCGCGGCGCTGCAGATCAGCCAGGGAACCGTGAAGTCCACCGCCAGCCGCGCGCTGGTGGCACTGGAGAAAGCCATGACGTCAACGAGCTCGGGGAAGGAGCAGCGATGAGCACCGATGTCGAGGCACGGCTCCGCGCCGCCCTCACCGCCCGCGCCGACCTCGTACGACCGGAGGACCTGGCCTCGTGACGCCACGGTCATCCCGCTGCGCCCGCGCTGGCAGTCGCCCTGGGTGCTGCTCGCCACCGCAGCCGTCGTCCTGCTCGTGCTCGGCGTCGTCCTGCAGGGGGTCGGGGGACGCGAGCGCGCCGACCGGCTCGCGCCGGAGCCGGACCCCGACGCCCCGACGATCGAGCTGCCGGCCGACATCGGGCGCGACTGGAAGTCCGACGACCTCACGACGCCCGCTCGCCTCGACCTCGACGGCGACGGGATCAAGGAGAAGGTCGACTTCCTCGGCGAGCCGACCAAGAAGTTCGACGGGCGCACCCGGTTGCAGACCACCCTCAGCAGCACCGGCGAGGAGGCGTACGGCATCGCCGAGCTCGGGACCACCATCGGCACCAGTCGCCCTCGAGCCGATCGACGCCGACGACGACGGTGACCAGGAGCTGGTGCTCCTGCGCGACGAGAGCTTCTCCGGACCGGTCGTGGGCAACTACCCGCTCGTCTTCGACCTGCGCGACGGCCTGCTCGTGCAGGCGGTCGTGGAGGATCCCGACCTGCTGGTCCGTGGCGAGGTCCCCGTGGCCGGCAGCGAGACCGAGTTCTACGACCTGGCGCGCGTCCACGCGTGGTCCATCGAGGACGGCACACTGCGCTCCAGCCGGTCGGTCGACGCCTACGCCCGCGGCCAGATGATGCTGTTCACACCACGCAGCTACGTCGCGGACGAGTGGGAGTGGACCCTCGACGACGACGGGGTGCTGCGGCACGGAGAGCCGACCTGCGTGATGCAGTCCTTCGACAGCGCGCGGGAGTGCGGGCTCGACCCCGTCGACACGCTCATGTACATCCCGGTCGAGCGGGCGGCGTACGTCGAACGCGGTGGCACGCTCGACACGACGGACGAGTCGGGTTACGGGTTCACCGCGCGGATAGATGGAGCCGGCACCCTCGTCATCGACGGGTTCGGCCAGCACATCGAGCAGGTGCTCGACGTCCCCGACCCCGTGCTCGGCAGCGTCCCGCCGTCCTCGATCTTCTTCGACGGTGCGTCGGTGGTCGTCACGTCGGCCTCCGACCCGTCGGTGGTGCAGGTGTTCACCCAGGACGACGACCGGATGGTCCTGATGGACCCGGTGGGTGAGATCGAGCTGACCAACGACGACGACCAGCGCACCTGGCTCACCGAGAACGGCGCGGTGCTCTCGGCGATCGCGACGGACGACGGCGCCTGGGACGCTGTGGCAGTGGGTGATGGTGTCCCGGACGGAGATCGCGGCGCTGCCGTGGGGGACCGGGTGCATCGACGACGTGGACGACCCGACGTCGATCCGTGCCTGTTGAGCCCTGCTCTCAGAAGGACTTGCTGAAGGCCAGCAGGTCGACGCCCGCCACCGGCGACCAGTCGCGGCCGGGCTCGCGCTCGTAGCCGAGCCGCGTGTAGATGCTGTGGGCGGCGCGCATCGTCGCCAGCGACGACAGCGCCATCCCGGTCGCGCCGTGCTCGCGGGCGCGCTCCTCGCAGAGCCGGGCGAGGGCCGTGCCGGCACCGGTGCCCTGCGCGGACGGGATCGACCGCGAGCATCCGGAACTCGCCCTCCTCCTCGCGCGCGATCTCGCGCCACGGCGAGCCCGGCGGGCAGTAGGTGACCACCCCGACGACCACGTCGTCCACCACGGCCACCCACACCTCGGCCTGGGCGTCGCGGGTGGCGACGTCGTGCAGCCGCTCGCGGTAGTCGTCCTCGGCGCCGGTGAGCAGCGGGTCGTACGCCGCCACGCACACGTCGCCGGCGCGCTCGAGCTCGTCGGGCCGGATCCGCCGGACCTCCACCCCGGTCACCTGGCGAGCCTCAGATGCCGAAGGTGTTGCGCGGGTAGGCGGCCTCGACGTCGGTGATCACGTTGACGAGGTAGGGCACGTCGGCGGCGTACGCCCGGTCGAGGGCGGGGCCGATCTGCTTGGGGTCGGTGACGGTCTCGCCGGCGCCGCCGAGCGCCTTGACCACGTCGTCGTACGGCGTGCGCTGGGCGAGGTCGGCGACGACGTCGTAGCCGTAGAGCATCTGCATCGGGCCCTTCTCGAGGCCCCACGCGGAGTTGTTGCCCATCACCATGACGACCGGCAGGTCGTGGCGGACGAGGGTGTCGACGTCCATCAGCGAGAAGCCGGCGGCACCGTCGCCGAGCAGCAGCGTGACCTGCGCGCTCGGCCGGGCGATCCGCGCGGCGATCGCGGCACCGAGGCCGGCGCCGAGGCAGCCGTAGGGGCCGGGGTCGAGCCAGCCGCCGGGGCGCTTGGGCTCGACGTACTTCCCGGCGAAGGAGACGAAGTCGCCGCCGTCGCCGATGACGACCGAGTCGTCGGCCAGGCGCGGGACGAGCTCGCCGTAGATGCGGGCCGGGTGGATCGGGTCGGCCTCGGCCGTCAGCAGCTGCGCGTCGCGCTCGGCGGCGGCCTTCACCTGGTCGCGCAGGCCGGCGGCCCAGTCGGTCCAGTCGGGCTTGTCGCCGCGCTCGATCGCGGCCTGGAGGCCGTCGAGCACCGTCGTCAGGTCGCCGGAGACCGAGCCCGCCAGCTCGGCGTGGCCCGAGACCTGGCCGGGGGAGTCGGCGATGTGGACGACCTTGGCGAAGACGCCCTCCGGGTTCTTGTCCGGCCCACCGAAGGCGCCGTAGCCGAGGCGGAAGTCGAGCGGGGTGCCGACGACGACGACGAGGTCGGCACCCGACAGCGCGGCGCCGCGGGCCTTGGTGACGAGCGAGGGGTGGCCGCCGGGGATCAGGCCGCGGCCCATGCCGTTGGTCAGGGTGGGGATGCCGAGGTCCTCCACGAAGCGGAGGGCGGCGGCCTCGGCGTGGTCGGCCCAGACGTCGGTGCCGAGGATGAGCACGGGTCGCCGCGCGTCGGCGAGCAGCCGGGCGACGGCCCGGATCGCGTCGGGGTCGGGCTCGATGCGGGTGCCCTCGCCCGATCCGACGGTGCCGGTCGAGGAGTCGAAGAAGGCGTCCATCGGCACGTCGACGAACACCGGGCCGCGGTGGCTCGACCGGGCGAGCGTGAAGGCCTCGTCGATGCCGCCGGCGACGTCGCCGGAGGTCATGAGCGTCTTCGCGGCCTTGGCGACCGGGGCGATGATCGGCGGCTGGTCGAGCTCCTGCAGCGAGCCGGTGCCCCAGCGGTTCTGCGGGGCGCGGCCGCCGACGACGACCATCGGGGAGCCGGCGAACTGGGCCTGGGCGATGGCGCTGATGCCGTTGGTGACGCCCGGTCCGGCGGTGAGGACCGCGAGGCCGGGGACGCGGGTGAGCTTGCCGGTGGCCTCGGCGGCGAAGGCGGCGGTCTGCTCGTGGCGTACGTCCAGCAGCCGCATCGCCGGGCCCTGGCCCTCCTGCTGCGTCTTCACCGCGCCGTCGTACATCGGGAAGACGTGGGCGCCGGAGAGGGTGAACATCGTCTCCACGCCGTGGGCGCGGGCGACGTGCACGGCCAGCTCGCCGCTGTGACCGGAGATCTCGCTGGTCTCGCTCTTCTCGCTCATGGAGCAGAGGCTAGCGGCCTGCTACTCGCTGGTACGCACCTGAAGGAAGGGGGCGTTCGTCAGGCGGAGCGCCTCGATGACGACCAGCAGCAGGTCGGAGCGGACGTCCGGCGGCTGCGGCGCCAGCGAGAGCTGGACGAACAGCGCGCGCAGGAACGCCTGCGGGGCCGCGGTGAGGGCGTAGGGGTCGTGGTCGACGGGCCCCGTGAAGGGATTGCCGGCCGCTCCGATGCGGTGCACCCACGGCTCGAGGACGTCGGTGCCGAGGGTGCCGCGGCGCAGGATCTGCATGGCTGCCGCGGCCATCCGGTCCGGCTCACCGGCCGCGAGGGGTACGTCGGCCGGCTGCCGGAGGAGACGCTCGCCGAGCACGTCGAGGAGCGCCTGGTGCTCGGCGGCGCCGAGGTGCGGCGACTCCCCGAGGGCGCCGATCGCGTCCGCGCCGTGGGCGACGGCGTGGGCCCAGCCCTTGTCGGGCACCCAGCCGCGGGTGTCGGCCTCGGTGAGGAACCAGACCGCGAGGCGGTCGCCCCAGTCGAGGATCTTGTCGACCGGCAGCAGGTGCTGCGCGTTGTCCCGCTCGATGCAGCACCCGACGATCAGGGCGCTGAAGCTGCGCCGGAACACGCTGTCGGTGCCGGTCTCGCCCAGTCCGACCGACAGCCCGGCGACCATGCCGTCGCCGAGGCCGGCGAGGAGGTCGTCGTACACGCCGCGGTCGATCCAGGTGGCCAGGGCGGGGAAGGCGGTGCCGTCGCGCACCTCCGGCTCGGTGGACCCGAGCATCGTGGTGAGCTCGGCCGTCAGGTCGTCGAGGGGACGATCGGCCGGGACCTCGAAGTCGGCGGCCTGCACCTGGTCCCAGTACCCCGTCGACATGTCGGCCATCCTGCCACCCCTCGGGATGACCCCCTAACCGAACCTGAGCGACAGCGCTCCCGGCCCGCCGGTGACGCGCACGCAGCCGCCCGGACCCTCGTCCACGACGTAGGACGGGTCGTCGGCGACGGTCGTCCCGGCAGCCAGCAGCACGGTGGTGCGGCCCTCCCGGTCGAGCCCCGGCGCGAGGTCGAGGTGGTCGGGGGAGTGGCCCGTCACCTCGGCGCTCGCCCACTCGATGCGGCGGCCGGCGACGTCGAGCCCGAGCGGCAGCACGTGCCCGCTGCGCCCGGGCAGCCGCAGGGCGCCGCCGTCGGGCAGGTCGACGCCGTCGATCGTGAGGGTGACGTCCATGTCGACGGCCGAGTGGTTGATCAGGTGGACGGCTCGCTGGCCGTCGTCGGCGGCCGTCGTGGTGGCCAGCACGCCGGGCCACGGGGCGTCGACGCGGACCGCGGCCCGCGTGCCGAGGTGGGCCATCGCGCGCTCGACCAGCGTCGGGTCGGACGGCAGGCCCGCCGTCAGGAGGACGGCCCGGCCGGAGCCGGCCGTCACCGAGACGCCGCACACGGCGCCGTCGACGTCGGTCAGCACGACCTCGCCGTCGGGTGCGTCGATCTCCTGGCGCCAGCCGACGCGGACCTCCGGACCCGGAGCCGCCCACCCGTGGCGGACGACGGAGGGGAAGAAGTGCTGGTCGTCGTGGACGAACCCGCCGGCGCGGACGCCGAGGCCGTCCGCGAGGACGGTGCAGGGCTCGCCCTCGAGGTCGCGCTCGGGCAGCCGGCCGAGGAGGAGCAGGCCGCCGCCGGCGCGGACGTGGTCGAGCACCCGCTGCTGCACCTCGGCGGACAGGAACCGTCCCGTCGCGAGCGCCAGCACCGATCCGGGCGCGGGGTCGCGCTCCTCGAGGTGCACGGCGCCGAAGCGGAAACCGGCGAGGAGCAGCGAGCGCGGCAGGAAGCGGCGCTGGCCGGCGCCCCGGTGGGCGGCCAGGTCGTCGACGACCTCGGTCATCAGGTGCGAGTCGGGGTGGTGGTACTCGGTGGCGTACGCGTCGAGGACGAGGCCGAGCGCGACGTCGTCGTGCTCCTCGGTCATCCGCGACAGCCACTCCTGCTGGGCGGTCATCGCCCGGGCCGTGCGGGCGGTGGCGTCGTACGCGAAGCCGCGCTGGCCCTCCGGCCCGATCGGCGCGGCGGTGCCGTGCCGCTCGCCGGTGAAGCTGAGCCGGTCGTTGCCGTCGCCCACGGCCTCCTCGAGCGGCGGGTTGATGCCGCCGGCGAGCAGGTAGTAGTTGACGAGCCGGTTGCCCTGGGCGACGCACAGCCGGGTCTTGAGCTCGACCGTGGACGGGTCGTGCTGGCTCTCGATGCCGCCGCTGTAGTCGCCCGTCCCCGCCTCGAACTCCAGCGACGTGAGCGGCTGGTGCTCGTCGTGGACCGCGTCCATGAAGGCGTTCATCACGTAGAGGTCGGTGAGGGTGTCCGAGGTCGCGGCGCCGAGGTAGTGGTCGGAGCCCGACACCATCCCCGGGATCCCGGCGTAGGTGGACACGAGCTGGCTGATCCCGATCGGGAACGGTCCGCCGCTGCCGCTCTCGGTGCCGTGGATGTTGATCGAGGAACGGCACGTCGCGCACGTCCCGCTCCTCGCACAGCTCGCGCAGCGCGACGACGTACGCCGCGAAGCGCTCGCGCATGAAGAGCCCGAGGTCGACGCGCAGCCGGCCGGCGACCGACTCGTCGGGGGAGCGGACCAGGTCGGCCCAGCCGGCGTCGTCGGGGCCGACCGGGTAGCGGTCCGTGCCGCGGTGCTCGGTCACCCAGCGGCCGAGGTCGGCGACGAGGTGGTCCGTCAGGTCGGGGCTGTTGGTGACCCAGGCGAGCATGCCCACCTCGTTGTCGAGCTGGACGCCGATGATGGTGCCGCCGCGCGGCTGCAGCCGCGGCGCGAGCACCGGCAGGATCGCGTCGTACCACCGCGCGGTCTCGGCGAGGAACGCCGGCGCCAGGTAGTCGACCGTCCGCGACGGCGCCTCGCGCCCGTCCCAGCCGACCGGGACGACCTCGGGGTGCTCGTCGTAGACGCGGTAGGGGATGCCCTCGTTCTTCAGCTCGGCCATCACGAAGGGACCGGGGCGGGCGATGAACCACAGCCCGCGCTCGGCGCACAGGTCGATGAAGGCCGCCACGTCGCGCTCGGGCCGGGTGGCGCCGGTGACGTCGATCGAGCCGTCGGGCAGCTCGTGGAAGAGCCAGGGGATGTACGACGCCACGGCCGTGCAGCCGGCCTCGACGACCAGGTCGAGACGCTGCTCCCACTCGTCGCGGGCGACGCGGAAGTAGTGGACCTCGCCGGCCATCACCAGGCGCGGCTCGCCGTCGATGACGATCTGCTTGTCGCGGACCTCGATCACGGGCGCACCTCCGCGGCGGTCACGCGCAGCGAGACCTGCTGGAGGGTCGCCGCGTCGGGCCCGGTCAGCAGCAGCACCTCGCCCTCGTCGACGCGCTCGGTCAGCGCGGTCCCGAAGTAGGAGAACGCGGTGGCGCAGACCTCGAAGGTGACGTCCTCGCTCTGGCCGGGCTCGAGGTCGACGAGCCGCCAGTCGAGCAGCTCGACCAGGGGCCGGGTGACCTGCGCGACGGGGTCGCGGAAGTAGGCCTGGACGACCTCGCGGCACGCGCGGTCGCCGGTGTTGGTGACGGTGACCGTCATCGTGGTGGCCGACTCGAGACCGAGCTCGTCGTCGGAGACGCGGGGTGCGCCGTACTCGACCGTCGAGTAGGTGAGGCCGTGCCCGAACGGCAGGCGGGGGTACGTCAGCGCGTCCACGTAGCGCCCCTCCTTGTGGTCGACGTCGGCGCGGATCAGCCGTCCCGTCGGCCGCTGGTGGGTGCTGGTCGGGATGTGTCCGGTCGACAGGGGGAACGTCATCGGCAGCCGGCCGCACGGCGACACGTCGCCGCTCAGCACGTCGGCGAGGGCGGAGCCCGCCTCGATGCCCGGGTGCCACGCCACGATGACCGTGTCGGCGAGGTCGAGCACCTCGGTGAGGTCGAGCGGGCGGCCCGTGTAGACGACCACGACGAGCGGCTTGCGCAGCCCGGCGAGCATCCGCAGCTGGTCGAGCTGGCCCGGCGGCAGCCGCAGGTCGGAGACCGAGTTGGCCTCGCCGGAGCGGTTGGGGTGCTCGCCGACGAGCGCGACGGTGACGTCCGAGGTCCGCGCGAGCTGGAGGGTGCGGTCGGGGAAGCGGCCGTCGTCGACGGTCAGGCGGTCGCCGAGGCGCTCGGTCAGGCCGGCGGCCGGGGTGACGACCTCCTCGGCCCGACCGTCGAGCACCCAGGTGCCGAGCAGCACGTCGCCCTCGTGGACGAAGCCGCCGGTGAGCAGCACCGACGCGTCGTCCGCGAGCGGGAGGGCGCCGTCGTTCTTCACGAGGACGTGCGACGCGACGCCCGCCCGCCGGGCCAGCGCCCGGCTCTCCGGCGGTCGGTGCGTTGCCCACCGGACGGCTGTCCGGTCCGGCGGCGCCGTCGAAGAGGCCGAGGCGGAACTTCATCCGGAGCACGCGGCGGCACGCGTCGTCGACGAGCGCCTCGTCGACCTCGCCGTCGCGGACCAGGTCGCCCAGGTGGGCGAGGTAGGCGCCGCTGACCATGTCGAGGTCGACGCCGGCCTCGATCGCGAGGCGGGCGGCCTCACGGTCGTCCTCGGCGACTCCCGCGAAGACGATCTGGCCGATGCCGTTCCAGTCGGCGACGACGACGCCGTCGAAGCCCCACTCGCCCTTGAGCACGTCGCGCAGCAGGTGCTGGTGGGCGTGCATGGGAGTGCCGTCGACGTCGTTGAAGGCGGCCATCACGCTGAGCACGCCGGACTCGACGGCGGCCCGGAACGGGCGCAGGTGCAGGTTGCGCAGGGTGTTCTCGCCGACCGACACCGTGTCGTAGTCGCGGCCGCCGGCGGACAGGCCGTAGCCGACGAAGTGCTTGGCGCAGGCGCCGAGCCGGTCGGGCTGCGACGGGTCGTCGCCCTGGAAGCCCTGGGTCGCGGCGGCCGCGAGCCGGGACGCCAGCACCGGCGCCTCGCCGAAGGACTCCGCGACGCGGCCCCACCGCGGCTCCTCGGAGATGTCGAGCATCGGGGAGAAGGTCCACGCGATGCCGTCGACGACCGCCTCGCGGGCGGCCGTCTCCGCCGCCTGCCGCACCAGCTCGGGGTCGAACGACGCCGCGAGCCCGAGCGGGATCGGCGCGACCGAGCGGTGGCCGTGGATCACGTCGCGCCCGAAGAGCACCGGGATGCCGAGCCGGCTGCCGCCGACCGCGAGCTCCTGGATCTCGTCGATGACTCCCGCCAGGACGCCGTCGTCGCGCTCGTTGCCGGCGGTCGCACCCGACGCGTAGAGGCTCGACCCGATCCGGCCCGCCCGCAGGTCGTCGGCGTCCTCGGCCGGGTTGATGTTGGCGACCTGGTGCAGCTGGCCGACCTTGTCGTCCAGGGTCATCTCGGCGAGCAGCGCGTCGACCCGCGCCTCGGTGTCGAGGGCCGGATCGAGCCAGGCGCGGGTGTCGGCGTCGCGGTCATCAGAAGGTCTCCACTCGGATCGTCGGGCACGCATCGATCGCCGCGCGCAGGTCGTCGGTGCGCACCGATGCGCCCGGGCGCCGGTGCGGGTTGTCCAGCGGCGGTGAGGGCGAGGTCGCCGTGCTCGCCCGTCACCCGGCGTACGCCGACGCCCTCCGGCCCCACGACGTAGGTCACCCGGGCGGTGCGACCGGCGAGGCGCACGGTGGCGGTCAGCCCGTCCGCGCCGGGCGGGAGCACGGGGTCGACCTCGACGAGGTCGCCGCGCCGACGCAGGCCCAGCAGCCGCTCGACCACGAGCCGCAGCGCCAGGCCGGGTCCGGAGGAGTAGACCCGCCAGCCGCCCTCGAGCGGCACGTTGCCGGCCATCAGGTCGGCGTAGCGCTCGGAGGCGTCGGCGCGGTCGGCGAAGACGCCGTCGGACGAGGAGTAGTAGCAGCTGCGCTGGCGCGGTCGCGCCTGCGGCACCCGGTCGGTCAGGCCCCAGGGGCTGGCCAGGGACAGGGCGCGCAGCAGCCCGGCACCGTCGCCGACGCGGGCCAGCGCCTCGGCGTACCTCAGGTGCGCGTGGACGTACATCAGGCCGATCTCGCGGCCCCAGAACGTGCTCGCCTCGGCCCGCTGGAACGTCGTCATCGGACCACCGCTGTAGGCCACCGGCCGGTCGAAGAGCCGCGCGCCGTCGGGTCCGAGCAGGTGCTGCTCGACGAGCCGCAGGTGGGCCTGCGCGGCCTCCGGGTCGAGCACGTCGGAGGTGATCGCGTGGATCCACGGGAGGATGCCGTAGGTCAGCCCGGTGCGGGTGTCGTCGGGGTGGACGAGGGGGACGGCCGCGCTGCCGGCCTCGGCCCGGTCGTAGAGCAGGTAGCCGGGCATCACGCCGTCGACCACCATGTCGCTCGCGATCGACTCGCGCGTCCTCGCGGCCAGCGCCTCGGCGTCGTCCGCGAGGTCGGCCGCGGCGCCGACGCCGCGGAGCCCGCCGACGAGCGCGTCGAGCGCCTGCACCTGCAGGACCGCCGTCCACGTCGACGCCATCCGGCGGGCGAGGTCGGGGTCGGCGGGCTGCAGGGAGTCGTTCCAGTCGCCGTGGCCGTAGGCCGGGAGCGGGGTGCCGGGCACCGCCATCTCCTCGATCCGGCGTACGGCCCGACGCAGGTGCTCCTCGACGGTTGCGGGCTCGGTGGCACCGTCGTCGCCGACGAACGGCACCTCCTCGGCGAGGATCGCGGGGTCGCCGGTGGCGAGCAGGTGCTCGCCGGCCGCGAGGACGGGCCAGTAGACGACGTCGCCGTGCGAGTCCTGCTGGCCGTGCTCGGCGGTGGGCGGCAGGAACTCGAACGCCTGCGGCCAGTCGCCGCGGGCGTTCTGCGCGCGCATCACCCGCAGCAGGACGTCGTGCACCTCGTCGTGCCGGTCCAGCGCGGTGAGCAGCCCGACCGGGCCCTGGCAGACGTCGCGGGTGCCCCAGCCGCCGCCGGAGTACTGCTCGAGGCCGCGCGGCGCGAGGTAGTGGATGAGGGCGTCGTGGGCGAACCACGGCACGGCGTCGGTGATCGCCGCGACCTCGCCGGCCTCGGCCGAGTCGCCGGCCAGGTCGAGCCGCAGGGAGCCGGTGACCTCGGGCCAGAACTCCTCGCCGACGCCGCCGGGCGCGGCGGCCGGGTCGGACGGGTCGGACGACTGCAGCGTCAGCTGCCAGGCATCGGTCGCGGCCACGTCGAGCACCAGCCAGTCCTCGTCCCGCTCGGTCGACACCTCGCCGGACCAGCCGAGGTCGAGGTCGGGCGTCCCGTCGTCGCCGCCCGTGTCGAGCGTGACGAGCAGCCGGGTCGCCGGACCGCGCACCACGCGGACGTCGAGGCTGAGCTCGTGCCGGTCGGCCGGGGCGCGGGAGACCACCTCGACGAGCCGGCCGTCGCTGGTGGCGTACCACCAGTGGCAGGCGTCGAGCCCGTTGCACCAGGCGCTGGGGAGGTCGAGCAGCTCCCAGCCCGTCCCGTCGCCGGTGCGCACCAGCACCCGCACGCCCTGCCCCCGGAACAGCCCGAGATAGCTGCGGCGGCCGGTGAGCATGGTGTCGCGGCCGACGTGGCCCGCCGTCACCTGCGAGTGGAAGGTGCCGCCCATCCAGACGGTCGTCGTGAGGCTGCCGGCGTCGGGGACGAGCGTGTCGCCGGTGCGCAGGACCTGGCCGTGCGGGCGGAGGACGGACAGCTCGCGGGCGGCGGTGACGACCTCGCCGTGCGCGGTGCGCCAGGTCGTCGCGATCCCGTCGGCGTCGTGCTCGGACGACCCCGGCTCGGCGGTGAGGTCGAGCAGCGCGAGGTCCTGGTCCGTGAGGGGGACGCAGGCGAGCACGGGTGCGGTCGCCAGCACGGACGCGGCGCCGTCGGCCTTCGGTACGTCGTCGACGGCCCCCGCTGTCGCCGGACGCGCGGCCGAGAGCGCCGTCGCGACGTGCGCGACGTCGTCGGGACCGGTCGCCTCGGGGTGGTCCTCCACCACGCGGCCGACGAACCCGGTGCGGTGGCTGCCGCCCGGCTCGAGGTCGGCCGGCTCGTCCTGCAGCGCGACCAGCGTGTGCTCGTGCTGGAGCCGCTCGGACGGGAGGTCGCGGTCGAGGCCGGACCACTCGGTCCCGGTCGTGGTGCGGGAGACGAGCTGGTGCGCGTCCGTGGCCCAGCCGACCCCGCGGCCGGCGGACGCGACGACGACCCACGGCACCCGCTCGCCGGGCATGTTCTGCCGCACGGCCAGCGCGACGCCGTGGTCCGGCGTCTCGACCGGGGTCACGTCGAGGTACTGGCTGACGTAGTACTGGTTGTTGGCGACCGCGCCCTCCGGTGCCAGCGCCGGGTCGTGGGTGAGCACGGCGTCGACCCGCACGGCCGACGAGCCGCGGTTGACCACCTCGAGGTCCCACGACCAGGTCAGGTCGTCCTGCCCGAGGGTGAGGGCGAGGCGGTAGTCGAGCCCCTCCCAGGTGCCGGCCGCGACCAGGGCGTCGTCGACGATCCCGACGCGGCTCGGCGAGTCCTGGCCGAGCAGGGGAGTGCGTCGTACGACCTCGCCCCCCTCGCCGAGGAGGCGCAGGTGCACGTTGGCCGCACCCGCCTCGATGCTCGTCGCCGGGTTGAGGAGGAGGCTGAGGTCGCGCGCCCCGAAGCGCGTGAGCGCCCCGTCGGCGTTGGCCTCGACGTGCATCCCCGACGGGGTCTCGAGCCGATGGCGAGGACGGGTGCCGGGCCGCTGGATGGTCCGCATGGGGATCATCCCTACCAGCCGTGGGCACCCCAGTCAGGCCCGTGGCGCCGTGAAAGTAGATGTAAGAAAACGGTTGAGCGTGGCGGCTGTCATGTAAGTACTTACATGCCTCCGGGCGGTTGACGGGCAGTTGTGGCCACGGTCACGTTGGGCTCCTAGCTCGCCCACAGGAGGCTCTCCCTTGCGCATCTCACGGCGTACGTCCCACACCACCTCGTTGCTTCTCGGCGGACTCGCCCTGAGCCTCGTCGCCACCGGCTGCGCCGGTAGCGCCAAGGACCAGGGAAACGCGGCAGCCGACGGCATGATCGCCCAGCTGACCTTCCCCGCAGAGGTCGACGCGACCGTCGGCGGGCTCGGCAACTACAACCCGTACTCGCCGACCCCGCTCACCGCCGTGTGGCTCTACGAGCCGCTGATCGTGCGCAACAACCTGACGTGCGAGGAGACGCCGTGGCTGGCGACGGGCGCGACCTGGGACGGCGGCGACAAGCTGACGCTCGACATCCGCGAGGGCGTGAAGTGGAGCGACGGCGAGGACTTCACCGCCGAGGACGTCGCCTTCACGATGAACCTCCAGAAGGAGTTCCCCGGCATGGACAAGGCCGGTCTCTGGAACGACACCTTCGGTGCACCGGCGACGTCGGTCACGGCTGATGGCAACCAGGTCGTCATCGAGTTCGCGGGCAACGCCGCCGCCAAGTACGACGGCATCATCTCGACCAAGATCCTCCCCGAGCACGTCTACTCCCAGGTGGACGACCCGACGACGTACGTCGACAAGGAGCCGGTCGGCACGGGCCCGTTCGAGGTCGAGAGCTACAACGGCCGCCGGCTCACCCTGGCCCGGCGCGACGACTACTGGCAGGCCGACAAGATCAAGGTCGAGAAGATCGTCCAGGAGGGCATCTTCGACTCCTCGCAGGCGGCGCTCAAGCTCGAGAACGGCGAGATCGACGCCTACTACGGCGACATCCCCAACCCGGAGAAGACGCTCGTCGAGAAGGACCCGGAGAACAACCACTACTTCTACGCGCCTGCCGGGGAGACCGTGCTGACCGGGAACCTGACCGAGGCGCCGTGGAGCGACCCGAAGTTCCGCGAGGCGATCTCCTACGGCATGGACAAGGAGTCGATGTCGGACAAGGGCATCTACGGGATCATGGCGCCGGCCAGCCAGACGGGCCTCAAGCTCCCCGCGATGGAGGACCTGCTGCCCGAGGACCTCGCCAACACCGACACGGTGCTGCCCTACGACCCCGACAAGGCCGCCGAGATGCTCGACGCCGCCGGCTACGAGGAGGGCTCGGACGGCAAGCGCACGATGCCCGACGGCAGCCCGCTGTCCGTCGACTTCTCCGTGCAGGCCGGCTTCATCGACTACGAGGCCATCGCCGAGGTCGTCGCCGACAACCTCAACGACCTCGGGGTCGACACCAAGGTGACGGCGTCCGCGCCGGAGTCGGTCGACGAGCAGAAGAAGACCGGTGACTTCGACGTCGTCCTGGAGTACCTGCACGGCGGCTGCGAGCTGGCCCGCAACCTGGGCTCGAAGCTGAGCAGCAAGCAGTTCCCGACGGAGCAGGACATCCTGCCCAACGTGGGCCGCTACTCCGACCCCGCGACGGACAAGGCGATCGACGGCCTCTCGGGTGCGACCAACCTCGAGGACCAGCGGCCGTTCCTGGGTGAGCTGGTCGACGTGATGATGACCGAGTACCCGGTCACCGCCCTGATCTACGCCCCCTCACGGACGATCTACCGCACCGAGAACGCGGAGGGCTGGCCGACCGAGGACGACGCCTACGCCAGCGGTGCGGACGACCGGCTCCTGGTGATGACGCACCTGACGCCTCCGAGCTGAGGCGGGGCCGGTGCGCTACTTCCTCCGGAAGATCGGGTTCTTCGTCGGCACCCTGTGGGCCGTGGTGACCCTGAACTTCCTCATCCCGCGGCTGCAGCCCGGCGACCCCGCCGAGCTGATGGTGCGCAGGCTCCAGGGCAAGGACAGCCAGCTCGACACTGCCCAGGTCGAGGCGATGCGCTCGATGCTGGGCGCGCCGGACGGCTCGCTGTGGACGCAGTACTGGGCCTACCTGGCCGACCTGCTGCGCGGGGACTTCGGGGTGTCGTACACCTACTACCCGTTCTCGGTGGCCGAGGTCATCGGTCAGGCGATCTGGTGGACCGTCGGGCTCGTCGTCGTCACGCAGGTCATCTCGTTCGTCGTCGGCATCGTGCTCGGGGCGTACGCCGCCTGGCGGCGCAACAGCAGGCTCGACACGGTGATCACGCTGGGATCGACGTTCCTCGGCACGCTCCAGCCGTTCTGGATCGCGCTGGTGCTGCTCTACGTCTTCGGCTACACGCTCGGCTGGTTCCCGACGTCGGGCGGCTACTCCGCCTCGATCCCCGGCATGAACGCCTTCTTCATCGAGGAGGTGCTCTCGCACTCCACGCTGCCGGCTCTGGCGCTCCTCATCGTGACGCCGATCGGCTGGATCCTGGGGATGCGCAACACGATGATCATGAACCTGGGCGAGGACTACATCCGGCTCGCCAAGGCCAAGGGCCTGCCCGACCGCACCGTCGCCCTCCGGTACGCCGCCCGCAACGCGCTGCTGCCGAGCGTCACCGGCTTCGCGCTCGCCCTCGGCAGCGTGCTCGGCGGCACGATCCTCGTGGAGACCGTCTTCGACTACCCCGGCCTCGGCCGGCTGATGGGGGAGGCCGTGCAGAACAAGGACTACCCGCTGCTGCAGACGCTGATGCTGCTGACCACCACCGGCGTGCTGATCGCCAACCTGATCGCCGACCTGCTCTACGGCGTGCTCGACCCGAGGGCTCGGAGGGCTGAGGGATGACCACCACGCCGAACGACTTCATGGCCGAGGGCGACCCCGACCAGGCACAGTCCCTGGAGCAGGTCGGGAGCTCGACGACCCCCGACCGCTGGTGGCAGGTGGTGTGGTCGAGCAAGAAGGCGCGCGTCGGCCTCGTCGTCCTGGGCCTCTACGTCCTGATGGCGGTCTTCGCGCCGCTGATCGCTCCCCACGACCCGCTGGACGGCGGGTTCACCCCGCTGCTCCAGCCGTCGGGGGAGCACTGGCTCGGCACCAACACCAACGGCCGCGACATCGCCTCGCAGCTGATCTACGGCAGCCGGGTCTCGCTCCTGGTCGGGCTGTTCGGTGGTGCGCTCGCCACGGCGATCGCCCTCGTCGTCGGGCTGGTGTCCGGCTACACCGAGGGCACGATCGTCGACGACGTGCTGAGCTTCGTCACCAACGTCGCGCTGGTCATCCCGGCGCTGCCGCTCATCATCACGCTGGTCGCCTACTCCGACACCCGCGGCGTCTGGCTGATCGTCGGCATCATCGCCCTCACGTCGTGGGCCGGCGCCGCCCGCTCGAAGCGGTCGCAGATCATCACCCTGCGCAACCGCGACTTCGTCACGTCAGCCAAGTTCTCCGGCGAGGGCTCGGCCCGGATCATCTTCTCCGAGATCATGCCCAACATGAGCTCGCTCGTGGTCGCGGGCTTCGTCGGGGCCGCCACCGGCGCCGTGGGTGCGGAGGCCGGCCTCGCCGTCCTCGGCCTGGGCGACACCCGCTCCGTCTCCTGGGGCACGATGCTCTACCAGGCCGACGCGCAGGGCGCGATCCAGCAGGGCCTGCTCACCTGGATCTTCGCGCCGGGCCTCGCGCTCGCGATCCTCATCACCGCCATGAGCCTGATCAACTTCGGCGTGGACCTGCTGAGCAACCCCCACCTCAGGGAGGACTGACCATGGCCAGACCCACCGAAGGCACGGCGCTGCTGGAGGTCCGCAACCTCGAGGTGCGCTACGAGCCGAAGGCGAGTCGCTCGATGACCGCCGTGCAGGACGTCAGCTTCGACATCAAGCCGGGGGAGTTCGTCGGCCTGATCGGCGAGTCGGGGTCGGGCAAGACCACGCTCGCCACGGCGCTCCTGCGACTGCTGGAGAAGCCCGGCCGGATCAGCAACGGCACCATCACCTTCGACGGCACCGACATCACCCACCTCGACCAGGACGAGCTGCGCGAGATCCGGTGGCGCGACCTGTCCACCGTCTTCCAGAGCAGCATGAACTCGCTCAACCCGGTGGTCCGGATCGAGCCGCAGTTCCGCGACGCGATCGAGCAGCACTCCGACCTGCGTGGTGACGACGTCTCCGACCGGGTGCGCGAGCTCTTCGACATGGTCTTCATCGACCACCGGTTCATCACGGCGTACCCCCACGAGCTCTCCGGCGGCATGAAGCAGCGCGTCAACCTCGCGCTGGCACTGGCGCTCGACCCCAAGCTGGTGCTGCTCGACGAGCCGACCACGGGCCTCGACGTCGTGGTGCAGCACTCGATCCTGCAGAACGTCCGCAAGCTGCAGGAGGAGAAGGGCTTCGCGGTCCTCTTCATCAGCCACGACATCGGCACCGTGCTCGACCTCTCCGACCGCATCCTGGTGATGTACGCCGGGCGGATCGTGGAGTCGCAGACCGCCCAGGAGCTGCTGCGCGAGCCGCTGCACCCGTACACGAAGGGGCTGCTGGGCTCGTACGGCGACCCGCGCGCCGAGACCGTGCGGATCACCTACATCCCGGGCCGGCCGCCGGACCTCAGCCTGGTGTCCGAGGGCTGCAGCTTCGCGCCGCGCTGCCCGGAGAAGATCGACCGCTGCCTGACCGACTACCCCGAGCTGCTCCCCATCGAGTCGGGCGAGGTCGCCTGCCACGTCGCTGCGCTGCACCGGCTCGGCGGTGCGGACGGCGTCGAGCTGCCCGAGCGCACCCGCCGCTTCGTCGGCCCCGAGTTCGTCAAGACGGCCGACGAGTCGGCGCAGGCCCGCGAGCGCGACATCGTGCTCACCGTCGACGGCGTGACCAAGGTGTTCGAGAAGCGACGCGGGCTGAAGGTGGATCGCACCGTCGCGGTCGCCGACACCAGCTTCGTGCTCCGCAAGGGTGCCGTCACCGCACTCGTCGGCCAGAGCGGGAGCGGCAAGTCGACGCTCGCGCGGATGATCACCGGCATCGACAGCCCGACGGAGGGACGGATCGTCTTCCACGGGCCCGACGGGGACCAGGAGGTCTCCTCCTTCCGCGGCCGCGCGCTGCGCAACTACCGCAGCCACGTCCAGATGGTCTTCCAGGATCCCTACTCGGCGCTCAACCCGACCAAGCGCCTCGGCCAGATCCTCGAGCGGCCGCTGATCAACTACCACGGCCTCAAGGGCGATGCCCGTCGCGCGCGCGTCGAGGAGCTGCTGGAGACGGTCGCCCTCACCCCGGCCGACCGGTTCATCAACCGCTACGCCTACGAGCTCTCCGGCGGCCAGCGGCAGCGCGTCGTGATCGCGCGGGCGCTCGCCGTCCTGCCCGAGGTCATCGTGGCCGACGAGCCGATCTCGAGCCTCGACGTCTCCATCCGCGCGGAGATCCTCGAGCTGCTCAACGACCTGGTGCAGGACCACGACGTCGGCATCCTCTACATCACCCACGACCTGCTCAGCGCGCGGATGCTCGCCGACGACGTGATCGTGCTCAACGAGGGGCGCGTGGTGGAGCAGGGCCCGGCGCTGCAGGTCATCCGCGACCCGCAGGACGACTACACGCGCACGCTCCTGGACGCGGTGCCCAACCCCTTCTAGGCACGATCTCCCGGGAGCCGCTGGCACGCTCTGCGAGGCTGTGCCCCGTGAGCACCGACGCCGCGGACCGCCCGGTCACGATCTACACCGTGGCGGACCGCGCCGGCGTCTCGATCGCGACCGTGTCGCGGGTGCTGCGCGGCACCGCGCCGACGTCCCCCGTGACGCGCCGCAAGGTCCTCCAGGCCGTGCAGGAGCTCGACTACATCCCGCTGCGGGCGGCCCGCCAGGTCGAGGTGCCGCGCCACCAGACGCACGGACTGGTCCTCCCCGGCGTGGTGGGTCCCTACTACTCCGAGCTGCTGATCGGGTTCGAGGCGGCGGCCGCGCGCTACGGCCAGTCGGTCGTGCTCCGGCTCGCGCACCCGTCGGTCGACCTCGAGCAGTCCGTACGCCAGGTGCTGCCGCGCGTCGACGGCCTGGTCCTCGCCAACGACACCGTCTCCGACTCCTTCGTCCGGCAGGTCTGCAGGTCCACCCCGACGGTGCTGCTGGCGCGCGAGCCCGTCGACGGGTGCGACGCGGTGCTGGTGGAGAACCTGCACGCCGCCCAGGAGCTCACCGACCACCTGCTCAAGCACGGTCGGCGACGGCTGGTGTTCGTCGGCGACCCGGCCGGCTCCCACGACGTCACCGAGCGCTACACCGGCTTCCGGGCAGCACTCGCCCGCTCGAAGCAGGCCGTCGAGGCCTCGCTCCCGCTCCTCGTGCCGCTGGTCGAGGGGAGCGCTGCCCGCGGTCGTCGACGCGCTGCTCGGCATGTCCGAGCCCGCCGACGCGATCGTCTGCGCCAACGACGAGCTCGCCGTCGCGGTGATGGCGATCCTCGCGGACCGGGGCGTGAAGGTGCCCGACGACCTGGCCGTCGTCGGCTTCGACGACATCATGACCGCGCGCTACGTGGTGCCCGGGCTGACGACGGTGCTGCAGCCGACGTACTCCGTGGGGCGCTGGGCGGCCATCCGCCTCCACGAGCGGATCGAGGGCCGCACGCACGACGTGCGACCCGCAGGTGCTGCCCACGCGGCTGGTCGTCCGCGGCTCGTGCGGGTGCCCGAGGCGCGGGCCGAGCACCACCGAGGGCACGCCCTAGGCTGGCGAGGTGCCCTCCCTCCACGAGCTCGTGCGAGCCCACACCGAGCTCGTCGAGGACGACGTGGCGTGGCTCCAGCTGCTCATGGCCGACTGGCAGATCCTGGCCGACCTCTCCTTCGCCGACCTCGTGCTGTGGCTGCCCGACCGCGAGGGCAAGGGCTACTGGGCCGGCGGCCAGATGCGCCCGACGACCGGGCCGACCGCGCTCGTGGACGACGTGCTCGGCACCTTCATCCCCGCCGGGCGACGCCGGATGCTCGACGAGGCGTTCGGGACCGGCCGGCTGGTGCGCGAGGGCGACCCCGAGTGGCGCGACGACGTGCCGGTGCGGGTCGAGGTCATCCCGGTGCGGCGCGCGGGTCGCGTGATCGCCATGATCGCCCGCAACACCAACCTGCTCGGCGTACGCACTCCCAGCCGGCTCGAGCTGAGCTATCTCCAGACCGCCGCCGAGCTGACCCAGATGATCGCGTCGGGGCACTTCCCGCTGCCGGGCCAGCGCAGCGACCACGCCGACTCACCGCGGGTGGGGGACGGGTTCGTGCGGCTCGACCCGGCCGGCCGGGTCGTCTACGCCAGCCCCAACGGCCTCTCGGCCTACCGCCGGCTCGGGCTCCAGGGCGACCTCGCCGGGCTGGTGCTGACCGACCTGACCCGAGAGCTCGTGCCGGCGCGGAGACGTCCCGACGAGGAGACGCTCAGCGCCGTCCTCGGCGGTCGCGACGGCCGCGCCACCGAGGTCGGCACCGACGAGGTGACCCTGATCGTGCGCAGCATCCCGCTGCGTCCGCAGGGCGACCCCAGCGGCGCGCTGCTGCTGGTGCGCGACGTCACCGAGCTGCGCAGCCGCGACCGCGAGCTGGTCACCAAGGACGTCACGATCCGCGAGATCCACCACCGGGTGAAGAACAACCTCCAGACGGTCGCCGCGCTGCTGCGCCTGCAGGCACGGCGTACGCAGGCCGAGGACGCCAAGGCGGCCCTGGAGGAGGCGGTGCGCCGGGTGGGGTCGATCGCGATCGTGCACGAGACGCTCAGCCACGCGGTCGAGGAGACCGTCGACTTCGACGAGATCGCCGACCGGCTCGGCGCGATGGTCGTCGACGTCAGCGGGGTCGAGGTGCCGGTCCGCGTGGTGCGCGAGGGGTCCTTCGGCAAGCTGCCCTCCGAGGCGGCGACGCCCCTGGCGATGGTGCTCACCGAGGTGCTGCAGAACGCCGTCGAGCACGGCTACGGCGACCAGCCCGAGCGCACGGGAGGTCGCGTCGTGATCACCGCGCGACGGATCGTCGGGCGCCTGCACGTGGTCGTCGAGGACGACGGGCGCGGACTGCCCGAGGGCTTCGACCTCGACGCCTCGACCCAGCTCGGGCTGTCGATCGTGCGCACGCTCGTCGAGTCAGAGCTCGGCGGCGTGCTCGAGATCGGCCCCGGCACGCGAGGCACGCGGGTGCAGGCGGACCTGCCGGTCGACTGACCGCCCGCCGGTCAGGCGGTGCGGATCCGGGCGCGGGCGTTGCGGCGCTTCAGCGCGCGACGCTCGTCCTCGCTGAGGCCACCCCACACTCCGTGGTCCTGCCCGGCCTCGAGGGCCCAGGCAAGGCACTGCTCGCGCACCTCACAGCGACGGCACACCTGCTTGGCCTCCTCGATCTGGAGGATCGCGGGACCGGTGTTGCCGATCGGGAAGAACAGCTCAGGGTCCTCGTCGAGGCATGCGGAGCGGCTGCGCCAATCCATGAGTGGGGAAATCCCTCTTTCTGTCACAGGCAGTGGTGCTGTTGACGGACGTTCAGCGTGCCCGGGCGCGCCTCAGCAGAGCGGGGGGCGCAGCGACAAGACTCGCAAGTCTTGAACGTTCACACAACCCCCCACACTGGTCGTGTCCGTCACAACTACTGTGGGGAGGTGCCCGTTACCCCGCCACCCCCGACCCCGCCGCCCCTCGTCGTGGCCGCGTCGCTCACCGCGGTCGAGGCAGTCGTGCTCGCCGGACTGGGTCTCCTGGAGGTCGCCAACCTCAACGCCGGGCGGCTGACGATGGGCGTCACGACCTCCGCCTTCTTCCTCGGCGCGGCCGCTGCGCTCGCGTGGTGCGCCTGGTCCCTGTGGCGCGTACGCCGCTGGGCGCGCGGCCCCGTCGTGATGGCCCAGCTGATCCTGCTCGGCCTGGCGTGGAACCTGTGGGCGGACTCGACCAGGCCGCTGTCGGCCGGCCTCGCGGTGGTGGGGCTCGTCGTGATCGCCGGGCTGGTGCACCCCGCCAGCACGCGGGTGCTGGAGGACTTCTAGTCCGCTGCTGGTCGGCTGCTAGTCGGCTTCCAGGGACGTCCGCAGCTGGGCGAGCGTGCGGGTGAGCAGCCGGGACACGTGCATCTGCGAGACGCCGATCTCCTCGGCGATCTGCGACTGCGTCATGTTCTTGAAGAACCGCAGCAGCAGGATGCGCTTCTCCCGCTCGCCGAGGCCCTCGAGGAGCGGCTTGATCGACTCACGGATCTCGACGTGCTCGATGTTGGTGTCCTCGACGCCGAGCGTCGCCAGCATCGCGGGCGGCCCGTCGTCGTTGTCGTCGGAGGCGTCGAGCGACAGCGTGGCGTAGGCGTGGGAGGACTCGATGCCCTCCATGATCTCCTCCACCGTGCAGCCGATGACCTCGGCGAGCTCGCGGGGCGTGGGGGAGCGGCCCAGCTTCTGCGTGAGCTCGCCGGTCGCGCCGCCGATCTGCATCCGCAGCTCCTGCAGGCGTCGCGGGACCCGGATCGCCCAGCCCTTGTCGCGGAAGTGCCGCTTGATCTCCCCGATGACCGTCGGCGTGGCGTAGGTCGAGAACTCCACGCCGCGGTCGGTCTCGAAGCGGTCGACGGCCTTGATCAGCCCGATCGTGCCGACCTGGACCAGGTCCTCGAACGGCTCGCCCCGGTTGCGGAAGCGGCGGGCGCAGTGCTCGACGAGCGACAGGTGCAGGTGCACCAGGTCGTCGCGCGCCACCGAGCGCTCGGCCGCGGACGTGTCGTCGTCGCGCAGGACCGAGAAGAGCTCCGCGCTGCGGGCGCGCAGCAGATCCACCCCGCCCGTCGCGACCTCGTCGATCGTGCGGTGCTCGGCGGCCCCCGCCGCCCCTTCCCCCGTGAGTGCGCTCATGTCAGCGCCCGGCACCCGTTCCCTCCGTGACCTGTGACGCCACCGTGAACCGCACGGTGAAGCGTCCCGACTCCGAGCCGGCCGTTGCGTCCTGCGCCATCGTGTCGAGCACCTGCCAGGCGAAGCTCTCGGTGTCGAGAGGCGGGTCGTCCATCGCCTCCACCTCGAGCATGACCGTCATCGAGCCCCGCCCGAAGTAGAAGCAGGCGACCAGGTCGGTGCCCGGGTCGGCCGACGGGATCGCGAGTGCCGTGGCCTCGCCGATCGCGATGCGCAGGTCCTCGATGTCGTCGATCGTGAAGTCGAGGCGCGCGGCGAGGCCTGCGGCCGTGGTGCGTACGACGGTGGCGTAGGCGCCCTCGGCGGGCAGGCGGAGCTCGACGTCGGCGCGATGGTCCCCGGTGTTCTCTGACATCTGCGTCTGCGTCCCGTCCTCGAGGCTGATGTGCTGGGCGACACCCTAGTCGGCGTCGGCCACCAGCGAGGTCGACACCGCCCAGAGGCGCTCGGCCGCCTCGGGGTCCAGGGCGTAGCCGCACACCCCGTGCAGGCCGTCGCGCACCTGGTCGACGACCTCCGCCTCGTGGCAGTCCTCGAAGTAGCGCCCGCCCACGCCCCTGAGTCCCGGCCAGGTGGCGAGGAGCACCGACGTGGCGGCGCCCTGCTCGGGCGTCTTGACGCCCATGCCGGAGGCGTCGGTCGCGGGGACCTGCGCCTTCGTCGCCTCGAGGGTGGCGGGGTCCCAGTGCTGCTGGAGACCCGTCCAGACCCCGCCGGGCATGAGCGCGTTGGTGGTGATGCCGTCCCCGGCCCAGCGACGGTGGGCCTCGACGGCGAACAGCACGTTGGCGGTCTTCGACTGGCCGTAGGCGATGCCCGCGTCGTAGGGCCGTCGGTCGAAGAACAGGTCGTCGAAGTCGACGGGCGCGTTGCCGTGGCCGCTCGAGCTCACCGCCACCACGCGGGCGTCGTCCGCGGCCGCGAGCGCGTCGTGGAGACCGAGCGCCAGCGCGAAGTGGCCGAGGTGGTTGGTGGCGAGCTGGAGCTCCCAGCCCTGCGCGGTGTACGCCTCGGGGCTGGCCATGATCCCGGCGTTGTTCACCAGCACGTGCAGCGGCTCGTCCCACTCGGCGACCAGCGCGGCCACCGAGCCGAGGTCGGCCAGGTCGAGCTCGCGCACCTGCACGGCGTCGTTGCCCGTGCTCCCCGCGATGTCGCGCGCCGCCGTACGACCCGCGCCGGTGTCGCGCACGGCCAGGGTGACCGCGGCGCCCGCCCCCGCCAGCGCGCGAGCCGTCTCCAGCCCGATGCCGGCGGCGCCCCCGGTGACCAGGGCGCTGCGACCGGACAGGTCGAGGCCGGCGACCACGTCCGCGGCCGTGCTCGTGGCGTCGAAGGGGGTGGTGATGCGGGTCATGGGTGCTCCGGTGGGAGTGGGGGCGGGAAATGGAGCGGACCCGGCTGCCGCGACGGGCAACCGGGTCCGGGTGGAGCAAGAAGGACTGAGCTTGCTCAGGCCTTCTTGGTCTCCCAGAAGATCTCGGCGATCTCGTCGATCTTGGCGAGCAGCTCGTCGGCCTTGCCGGCGTCGAGCTCACCCTTGGTGCCGGAGGCACCGGCCAGCTTCGTGGCCTCGTTGACGAGGGTGTGGAGCTGGGGGTACTTCTCGAAGTGCGGGGGCTTGAAGTAGTCGGTCCACAGCACCCACAGGTGGTGCTTGACGAGCTCCGAGCGCTGCTCCTTGATGAGGATCGCGCGGGTGCGGAAGTCGGGGTCGTCGTTGTCGGCGACCTTGGCGATGATGCCCTTGATCGACTCGGCCTCGATGCGTGCCTGGGCGGGGTCGTAGACACCGCAGGGCAGGTCGCAGTGGGCGGAGACCTCGACGGTCGGGGCAAGCAGGTGGCGGAGCATCGTGTTCCTCTCGATCGGGAAGATGTGCGTCCCTGCGACACTACTCCGCGTGCAACGGCGTCGGCAGCGGGGTCTCGCCCCATCGGGTGGGGCCCGTCGACCCCCGTTCGGGACGGCCGTCGTGCGGGGCCGCTCGATGCTCCCGACGCTGCGCGAGGGCGACCTCCTGCTGGTCCGCCACGGCGCCCGCGTCCGGCCCGGCGACCTGGTGGTGGCGCGGTTCCCCGACGGGACGCTGGCGGTCAAGCGGGCGGCGGAGGAGCGGCGTACGCGCACGGGCGGGGCGGGCTGGTGGCTGGTGAGCGACAACCCCGGCGAGGGCGTCGACTCGCGGCACCGCGGACCGGTCGCCGAGGACCAGGTCGTGGGCGTCGTACGGCTGCGGGTGTGGCCTTCCCCACGTCTGGGACGCAGGCTCTCGCGCCCCTGAGCTGTGCCAGTATCGCGGCCATGGCCACACCGCACCCGCACGCCGGCGACCCCGTCTTCGACCTCCACCTCGGCGGCAAGATGGAGACGGTGTCGACCGTGGCGCTCACCGGGCCGGAGGAGCTGTCGCTCGCCTACACCCCGGGCGTGGCCCGGGTCTGCGAGGCGATCGCCGCCGACCCGTCGATGACCCAGCACTACACGTGGGTGCCCAACGTGGTCGCCATCGTCACGGACGGCACCGCGGTGCTCGGCCTCGGTGACATCGGGCCCGCCGCCGCGATGCCGGTGATGGAGGGCAAGGCCGTGCTCTTCAAGCAGTTCGGCGGGGTGGACGCCGTGCCGCTGTGCCTCGACACCACCGACGTCGAGGAGATCATCGAGACGGTCGTGCGGCTGGCGCCGAGCTTCGGGGGCATCAACCTCGAGGACATCTCCGCCCCGCGCTGCTTCGAGATCGAGGCGCGCCTCAAGGAGCGCCTCGACATCCCCGTCTTCCACGACGACCAGCACGGCACCGCGGTCGTGGCGCTCGCGGCGCTCACCAACGCGCTGCGCCTGACCGGCCGGGACGCGGCGACCGTCCGCGTCGTGGTGCAGGGCGCCGGCGCCGCCGGGGTGGCCGTGGCCCGCATCCTGCTGGAGGCCGGCGTGCGCGACATCGCCGTGCTCGACCGGCAGGGCGTGCTGAGCTCGACGCGCTCGGACCTGACGCCGGTCAAGGCGGCGCTCGCGCGCGACACCGCCGACGTCGTCGGCCGCAGCGGGACCCTGGCCGACGTGATGGCCGGCGCCGACGTCTACATCGGCGTCTCCGGCGGGCAGGTGGCCGAGGAGATCGTGGCCTCGATGGCGCCGGAGGCGATCATCTTCGGCCTGGCCAACCCGACGCCCGAGGTGCACCCCGACCTGGCCCACAAGTACGCCCGCGTCGTGGCCACCGGCCGCTCCGACTACCCCAACCAGATCAACAACGTGCTGGCCTTCCCGGGCATCTTCCGCGGCGCCTTCGACGTCCATGCCACCGCGATCACCGAGGGGATGAAGGTCGCCGCGGCCACCGCGCTCGCCGAGCTCGTGGGCGACGACCTCCGCGAGGACCTCGTCATCCCGTCGCCGTTCGACCCCCGCGTGCCGGGTGCCGTCCGCGAGGCCGTCGCCGCTGCCGCCCGGGCCGACGGGGTCGCGCGCCGCTGAGCCGCGTCACCCTTCGGCGTACGGGTCCTCGGGGAGGTCCTGCGGCTTGACGTCCGCCGGGTCGACGAACTGGTGCCCGCCACCCATGAACGTGTGCACGAAGCCGCACCGCACGCAGATCACGCCCTCGGCCGACTTGTTCATCCAGTCGAGGTCCATGAACGTCATGCCGGTCGTCGTCATCTTGATCTCGCGGCGCGCGAACACGAGGCCGCTGCAGACCTGGCAGGACAGGAACGACTGGGTGGGCTTGATGAAGACGTGCACCGCGGCAGCGTACGGCTGAGCCCTCAGGCCGAGCGCACTTCTGGTCGTCCGGCGCGCCGCGGGACGCTCGGCCCGCTCATCGCGGTCCACCCGACGAGGGCGAGCAGTCCGCCGGCGGCCATCGTCGACAGGACACCGATCCGGGCTCGCTGGACCGCCGTGTCGCAGGCGACCATCGCGCGGCGCTCCTCGGTCGTCGCCGGCTCGGCGATACGTGGGTAGTCCGTCCCGGACAGCAGCCAGGAACCGGAGATGGCGGACGCGCAGTCGACCCGTTGGCCCGCGACCGTGGTGGAGGCCTGGCCCTCGACGCCGTACGCGAACGCGGCGAGCACGACGAAGAGGCCCACCACCAGTGCCGCCTGCGACCTGCGCATGACCCGAGTATGCGCCTACTCGAAGAGCGGGCGCAGGTGGTCGTTGAGGAACATGCCCTGCGGGTCGAGCTCGCGGCGGATCGCGATGAAGTCGTCGGCGCGGGGGTAGTGCGCGTGGAGGCGCTCGGGGGTCAGGAAGTGGAGCTTGCCCCAGTGGACGCGGGCGTCGAACCCGGCGAGGAGCGCGTCGACCGAGCGGAGGTAGGCCCAGTAGTCGGTCCCGGGGGTGCCGGAGACCGAGATGACGACGGTGGGGGTCTGGTACTGCGAGGAGAGGAAGGCCTCGTCCGGCCCGACCGTCCGCACCTCGAGCGGGTAGATCGAGTCGGGGAGGCTGCGGAGCATGAGCTCGCGCATCGCGGTCAGGGCCTCGGGGGCCCGCTCGAGCGCGACGAAGTACTCCAGCTCGTGGAAGTTGGGGTCGTAGACCATCGGGAAGATCCGGTAGCACCGGTCCACGCGGCGCCCGACGGTGTCGTCGTCCGGCACCTCCGCCCCGACCTCGTCGTAGACCTTGACGTAGCACTGGTCCTGGAGCCGCTCGCCGTGCCCGTCGAGGTTGTAGAGCGCGCCGGACTCCTCGGTCGGCAGCCAGAACATCCCGAAGTGCCGGTGCTCCGCGACGAGCCGGTCCCAGTCGCCCATCACGTCGTCCCACGACCGGAGGCTGACGTGCTCGCGCAGCCGGTAGGCGTCGGTGACCTCCAGCTCGAGCTGCGTGACGACGCCGAGCATCCCGACGGACACCTGGGCGGCGTGGAGGAGGTCGGGCTCGTCCTCGCCGATCTCGCGGACCTCGCCGGTCCCGGTGACGAGGCGTACGCCCCGCACGACGCCGGACAGGCTGGTGTAGCCGGTGCCCGAACCGTGCGTGCCCGTCGCCACCGCGCCGGCGATCTGCTGGGTGTCGATGTCACCCTGGTTGCGCAGGGCCAGACCGTCGGCCCACAGCGGCTCGTAGAAGTCACGGATGAGCGTGCCGGGCAGCGCGGTCGCCCGCTTCGCAGCCCGGTCGGTGCCGACCACGCCGCGCATCGCGGAGACGTCGAGCAGCAGCCCGTCGGTCTGGACGACCGGCGTGAACGAGTGGCCGGCGCCCGCGACGCGTACGCCCTGGCCGCGGCCGGCCGCCTCCTTGACGAGGGCGACGACCTCGTCCTCGTCGCGCGGAGTGGCGGTCGTGACGGGCGAGAAGCTCTGGTTGCCCACCCAGTTGGTCCAGGTCATGGGGGTCAGCCTGTCCAGCGCCGGACCCGCCGTCAACGGACCTGGTCAGAAGCCGATCGACGGCTCCGGCTCGACCGTGGTGCGCATGGCCCGCACCAGCTCGGCGTACGCACCCGCGCGGTGCTCGCGGACCAGGCCGGCACGGAGCAGGCCGCCGATCGAGTGGCCGAGGTAGCCCGCGCCCAGGACGGCGACGTCGAGGGTGAGGTCGGGCTCGCGCGTCGGTGCGCTCTGCCGTGCCGGATCCGGAGCGGGCGGTCAGCCGCCAGCGACCGGCGTTCCACGGTGCGTGGCGGTCCTCGACCTCGACGACCACGGCGACGTCGGCGTCGTACGACCGCAGCGACCAGGCCGCGCCGAGGTCGACGAGGCGGACCCAGGTGCTGTCCCACGTCTTGATGTCGCCGGTGCCGCGCGGGCCGCCGACCCAGCCGAGCAGCGGGTCGTCGACGCCGATGTTCTCCAGCTTGGTCGTGCCCATCAGGTCGAGGTCGACGACGCGGCGGGCCAGGGCCAGGCGGGCTGCGGGTCCGCCGGTGAAGGTGCCGACCACGACGGTGCCCGACGGACGGGCGCTCTCCCACTTGTGCTCGCGGCGCAGGCCGGTGAAGCCGACGTCCTCGCCGTCGCGCCGGGCGAAGATGACGCGGCGGCGTTCCTTGTCGCGCAGGTTCTCGGGGATCTCGAGGGTGAGGAGCGAGAAGAAGTCCGGCGAGCCGATGATGGTGCCGGGGAAGTCGGGCGCGTGGGCCAGCTGGCAGGCGCGCATCCGCTCGGCCACGCCGGGATCGGACATCGTGACGAGGTGCGTCGTGATGCCGGCGACCTCGTCCTCGAGGTGCGGCGCGGTGAACGACGTGCCGCGGCCGAGGTCGACCTGGTGGGTGATCACCGCGGTGCCGTAGCCGTAGCGGCCGTAGATCGCGGCCTCGCTGGCGTGCAGCGCCGAGATCGCCGTCCCGGCCTCGTGGGTGCGGGTGAGGTGGTCGGTCATCATCGCGGCCAGCACGCCCCGTCGCCGCGAGTCGGGGTGCACCCCGACCCACGTCAGGCCGGCGATCGGGACGACGGCGCCACCGGGCAGCGACATCTCCATCGGGCGTACGCCGTAGATGCCGGCGTGGTGGTCCTCCGGCCCGTCGGGCAGGTCGACCACGAACCGCTGGTCCTCGGGCAGCCCGAGCCGCAGGTGGTCGGCGTCGGCGTCGGTGACCTCGCCGAACCAGACGAGCTGGTCGGTCGCGAGGTACTTGTCGGCGTCCTCCGAGGGACGTACGTCGATGCTCATCCGGCAACCCAACAGTCCGGGGTGGGGACGCGCAACCGAGATAGGAACCCACTCGCTAGGGTCGAAGCATGTTCGCCGTCTACGCCGAGACCTTCTCCTTCGACGACCCGCTGAGCGGGCTGGTGGTGGGGGAGCGGCCCGCTCCCGAGGCCCCCGACGGGTGGGCGACGGTGACCGTCAAGGCCGCCAGCCTCAACCACCACGACCTCTGGTCGCTGCGCGGTGTCGGGCTGCGCGAGGAGTCGCTGCCGATGATCCTCGGGTGCGACGCCGCGGGCCTCGACGAGGACGGCAACGAGGTCGTCGTGCACGGCGTCATCGGCGACCCGCACTGGACCGGCGACGAGGCCGACGACCCCGGTCGCTCGCTGCTCTCCGAGCGCCACCAGGGCACCTTCGCCGAGCAGGTCATCGTGCCGCGCCGCAACCTCGTGCCGAAGCCCGCGTCGCTCTCCTTCGAGGAAGCGGCGTGCCTGCCGACGGCATGGCTGACGGCCTATCGGATGCTCTTCGTGCAGGGAGCCTGCAAGCCCGGCGAGACGATCCTCGTGCAGGGCGCCGGCGGCGGCGTCGCGACCGCGCTGATCACCCTCGGCCGGGCCGCCGGCCTGACCGTGCTCGCCACCAGCCGTGACGAGGCCAAGCGCGACCGGGCGCGCGAGCTCGGTGCCCACGACGTCTTCGAGTCCGGCGCCCGGCTGCCGGTCAAGGTCGACGCGGTGATGGAGACCGTCGGCAAGGCGACGTGGACCCACTCGATCCGCTCGCTGCGGCCGGGCGGCCGCATCGTCATCAGCGGTACGACGTCGGGTCCCGACGTCGACGACGCCGGCCTGACCCACGTGTTCTTCAAGCAGCTCTCGATCATCGGCTCGACGATGGGCACCCGCGGGGAGCTCGACGCCCTCGTGAAGTTCCTCGACGCCACCGGTGCCCGGCCGCTGGTCGACCGGGCGATCCCGATGGACCAGGCGAAGGACGGGTTCGCCGCGATGGCCGAGGGTGACGTGTTCGGCAAGATCGTCTTCACGCGGTGAGGCACGTCGTCACCGGTGCCGGCTCGGGCATCGGGCTCGCGCTGGCGCGGCGCCTGGCGGACCGCGGTGACGAGCTCGTCCTGCTGGCGCGCACCGAGGCCCGCGCAGGCGAGCTCGCGGACACCTTCGCGGGCGCCCAGGTGCTGGTGGCGGACCTCGCCGACCCGGGCACGCTCAACGGGCTCGGTCGACAGGTGGACGGGCCGGTCGACGCGCTGGTCCACGTCGCCGGCGTGGTCGAGCTCGGGCCGGTCGCGCGGCTGCGGCTCGCCGACTGGGAGGAGCAGCTCGCCGTCAACCTCACCGCTCCGGCGGTGCTGACCCGCGAGCTGCTGCCCCACCTGCGACAGGCCCGCGGCACGGTGGTCTTCGTCAACTCCGGCGCGGGACTCACCGCCCACGCCGAGTGGTCGGGCTACGCCGCGTCCAAGTTCGGGCTCCGTGGGCTCGCCGACGCACTGCGGGCCGAGGAGGCGGACCACGGCGTGCGCGTCACGACCGTCTACCCCGGGCGCACGGCCACGCCGATGCAGGAGAAGGTGCACGGCCAGGAGGGCAAGGACTACGACGCCTCGGCATGGATCAGCGCGGAGACCGTTGCCGGCACGATCCTCCACGTCCTCGACCTGCCCACCGACGCCACCATCCCGGACGTCACCGTCCGTCCGGGGCCCGGGAGCTAGACCGGCTCGAGCACGAACGCCCGGATCCGCCGGCTCCCGCCGACGCGCTCGCGGTAGTTGAGGTAGCCGGGGTAGAACTCGCCTGCCAGCGCGAACACCTCGTCGGTCTCGCTCGGTGTCGCAGGCCGGGCCGTCACCTCGCGGGAGGCGCCGCGATAGGTCACCGTCGCACGCGGGTCGGCCTCGAGGTTGAGCACCCAGGCGGGGGTCGCGGGCTGGCCGAAGTTGGTGCCGAGCAGCGCGAGCGTGCCGGCGTACGGCGTCGCGATCAGGTGGCTCGTGCGCCGCTGGCCCGACTTGCGCCCCGTCGTCGTGACGTCGACGACCGCCAGCCCGGCCAGCAGGCTGGGCGCGCTGTGGCGACCCTTCGTCAGCCGGCCCACGACGTCGTCCATCCGGCGCAGCGAGTGCGAGAAGAGCCAGCCGCCCGGGCGGGTGCCCGCACCCCAGCGGACCAACCGGTGCAGCGGGTTGGCCGAGTGGTGGCTGTAGCCGAGGTCGGCGGCCAGGCCGGTCATGCCCCACCTCCGGGCTCGCGCGAGCGCCAGTTGAGCGCGCCGACCAGCAGCATCCGGAGCTGGGTGCGCGCCTCGGCGAGCGTGCGCTCCTCGGAGTCGGGGTCCTCCACGAGCCGCTCGGCCATCGTCACCACGAAGGAGACGATCAGGTCGGCGAGCAGGCCGATGTCGTGCGTGGAGTACTGCTCGGCGGCTCCGGTGCGGGCGATGTCGGTCGAGAGCTCGCGGGTGATGAGGGCGATCTCGTGCTGGATCGCCTCGCGCACGCGGGGCGGCCCGGCGGTCCGCTCGCGGGCGATGAACGCGTAGTGGGAGCGGTTCTCCCGCACGTGCTGGGCCACGATCGGCAGCGAGCCGTCGATGAAGTCGCGGTACTCCGGGGCGTGCCGCCACACGTCGAGCAGCATCAGCCGGAGCGACCGGAAGCTCTCGTCGACCAGGGCCAGCCCGAGGAGCTCCAGCGAGCCGAAGTGGCGGTAGAACGCGGTCGGCACGACGCCGACCTGCTTGGCGACCTGGCGGAGCGAGATCGCCGCGAGGTTGGAGTCGGCGGCGAGGGCGAGCGCGGCGTCGAGAATGGCCCGACGCGTGCGCTCCTTGCGCTCCGCGCGCGACTCGCTCGCGTCTGCCGGGCCGTCCGCCATGGCGTGATCGTAGTGCGGGCGAGTGGGCGGGATCACCCGGCGTGTGCGTTGACGGCCCGGTGAGCCTCCGCAACACTTGAGTGAACACACGTTCACTGAAAGGAGTCGGCATGACCGTCCTCTCGACGATCGCCCGCTCACGCACCGTCGCCGCGCTCACGTCGCCCCACGGTGTCGACCACTACCTCTCGCGCGTGAACCCGATGTGGGCGGCGCACGACGTGCGCGGCCGCGTCGTCGCCGTGCACCGCGAGACCGAGACCGCCGGCGCTCCCGTCGCCACGCTCACCGTCCAGCCCACCGCGACCTGGCGCGGCCACCGCGCCGGGCAGTACGTCCAGGTCGGGCTCGACCTGCCGGGCTCGGCCCGCCGGATGACCCGCTGCTTCTCGATCTCGTCGGCCGCTTCGGGAGCGGGGGAGGCGTTCACCCTCACCATCCGCTCGCACGCCGAGGGCCAGGTCAGCAAGTACCTCGTCGACGCCGAGCCCGGCCAGCTGATCCACCTGTCGCAGGCGCAGGGCGACTTCACCCTGCCGGTCAGCCCGGCCACGCCGGGCATCGACCCGCTGCTGTTCATCACCGGCGGCTCGGGCATCACGCCGGCCATGTCGATGGTGCGCACCCTGCTCCGGGACGGCTACGACGGCCGCGCCGGACGCCCCGTCACGTTCCTCCACTACTCCCGCTCGCCCGAGGACCAGATCTTCGCCGACGAGCTGGAGCGGATCGCCGCCGACGACAACGGCGTGACCGTCCACCTGCGGCACGGCGACGCCGTCTTCAACGAGCTCGAGCTCCGTCGCCTCGTCCCCGGCTACCGCGACACCGACACCTGGGCCTGCGGCCCGGCCGGGATGCTCGAGCTCGTGCGGGCGGCGTACGTCGACAACCCGCGGCTGCGGCTCGAGCTCTTCAAGCCGCCGACGACCTCCAGCGGTGCGGCCGAGGGCGACCTGACCTTCGCCGACACCGACCGGCAGGTCGCCAACTCCGGTGCCTCGATCCTCGAGCAGGCCGAGGAGGCGGGGCTCACCCCCGTCTTCGGCTGCCGGATGGGCATCTGCTTCTCCTGCACCACCCGCAAGACCGAGGGCACCGTGCGCAACGTGCTCACCGGCACCGAGTCCTCGCTCCCCGACGAGGACATCCAGATCTGTGTCTCCGCCCCCGTCGGCGACTGCGTCGTCGACCTGTGAGGAAGGACCTCCCCATGACCACCACCCACACGAACCAGAGGCTCACCCCCGACCAGCTCGAGGCCTTCGGCCGCGAGATGGACGACCTGCGCCAGCGGATCCTCGCCGACCTCGGCGAGGACGACGCGGCCTACATCCGCGACGTCGTCAAGCGCCAGCAGCAGCTCGAGGTGCTCGGCCGCGCGCTGTTCTACCTCCCGCCGGCCTGGCCGCTCGCCGTCGCCGCGCTGTCGCTCTCCAAGATCATCGAGAACATGGAGATCGGCCACAACGTGATGCACGGCCAGTACGACTGGATGGGCGACCCGCACCTCAACTCGCGCATCTACGACTGGGACAACGTCTGCCCGGGCGAGCAGTGGAAGTACTCCCACAACTACATCCACCACACGTTCACGAACATCCTCGGCAAGGACCGCGACATCGGCTACGGCATCCTCCGGATGGACGAGGACCAGAAGTGGCACCCCTACTACCTCGGCAACCCGGTGTACGCCGTCCTGCTGATGGTGTTCTTCGAGTGGGGCGTCGCGATGCACGACCTCGAGGTCGAGAACATCGTCAAGGGCACCCGCAAGCTCGAGGAGAACAAGGCCCTCCACGCCGGCATCATGCGCAAGGTGCGCCGCCAGGCGCTCAAGGACTACGTCCTGTTCCCGGCGCTCACCGGCCCGTTCTTCCCACTGACCCTCGCCGGCAACGCGACCGCCAACCTCATCCGCAACGTCTGGGCGTTCAACATCATCTTCTGCGGCCACTTCCCGGCCGGTGCCGAGACCTTCAGCGAGGAGGAGTGCGCGGACGGGCCGGACGGCACCGAGACCCGCGGCCACTGGTACTACCGCCAGGTGCTCGGCTCGGCCAACATCTCCGGCGGGCGGCTGTTCCACGTCCTGTCGGGCAACCTCAGCCACCAGATCGAGCACCACCTCTTCCCGGACCTGCCGGCGCGGCGCTACCCGATGATCGCCGCCGAGGTGCAGGAGATCTGCGAGCGCTACGGCATCGCCTACACGACCGGTCCGCTGCGCAAGCAGCTCGCCAGCGTGGCGAGGAAGATCTGCCGCCTCGCGCTGCCGGACCGGCGTACGTCCCAGGCTCCGGAGCCCGCGGCGCAGCAGCCGCTCGCCGCCTAGTCCTCGGGGTCGTCGAGGCGGGCCAGCCAGGTCGCCAGCCGCTCGACGGGCACCTCGAAGTCGGGGTGCGCGTCGACGAACGCCTGGAGCTGCTCGGCGAGCCACGCCAGGGTGACCTCCTCGTCACCCCGGCGTCGCTCGAGCTCCTCGATGCCTCGATCGGTGAAGTACACCTGTCGGCTCGCTCAGTAGTCGTCGCCGCGACCGCGCGGCGACTCGAACGCCGCGTCGAGGAGCGCCTTCTGCTCCTCGGTGTGGCGCTTCACCGTGCCGACGGACGGGGCCGCGGAGGCGATCCGGGTGACCGGCTCGACGGTGAGGTCGAGCTGGGGCCACACGTTGAGCTGGAAGTGCGGCCACGGGCCCATGTTGCGCGGCTCGTCCTGCACCCAGCGGATCGCCTTGAGGTTCGGGTACTTCGCGACCTCGGCCTTGATCTCGTCGACGGGGTTCGGGTAGAGCCGCTCGACGCGACCGATCGCGAACTTCGGACGCCGTTCTCGCGCTTGGTGCGCTCGACCATCAGGTCCCAGGTCACGCGACCCGAGCAGAGGATGAGCGTCTCGACCTGCGAGGCGTCCGCGTCGGCGTCGCCGATGAACGGGCGGAACGTGGTGTCCCCGACGAAGTCGGCCGGCTGCGAGGCCGCCTCCTTGCGCTTGAGCATCGACTTCGGCGTGAAGACGATGAGGGGGCGGTGCTCCTCGCCGAGCGAGTGGCGACGCAGCAGGTGGAAGTACGACGCCGGCGTGGAGGGCTGGGCGACGACCATCGCGTCCTCGGCCGACATCGTGAGGAACCGCTCGATGCGCGCCGAGCTGTGGTCGGGACCCTGGCCCTCGTAGCCGTGGGGGAGGAGCAGGACGACGCCGGACTGCTGGCGCCACTTGGTCTCGCCCGCGGAGATGAACTCGTCGATGACGGTCTGGGCGCCGTTGACGAAGTCGCCGAACTGCGCCTCCCAGAGGACGAGCGCCTCGGGCCGTGCGACGGAGTAGCCGTACTCGAACCCGAGGGCGGCGTACTCCGAGAGCAGCGAGTCGTAGACGTGGAACTTCGCCTGGTCCTCGGTGAGGTTGGTCAGCGGCGTCCACTCGTCGGCGTTGACCCGGTCGATGATCGTGGCGAACCGCGAGACGAACGTGCCGCGGCGCGAGTCCTGACCGGCCAGCCGCACCGGGCGACCGTCCATGAGCAGCGAGCCGAAGGCGAGGATCTCGCCGGTGCCCCAGTCGATCGGGCCCTCGGTGATCGCGGCCGAGCGGCGCTGCAGCTGCGGCATCACCTTGGGGTGGACCGTGAAGTCGTCCGGCGGCGTGACGTAGCTGTCGGCGATCCGCTTGAGGACCTCCGGCGTCACCGCGGTCGAGAAGTCGCCGGCCGGCTTGTCCGGGTAGTCCGGGACCGTCGTCCACTCGGTCGGGGCCTCGGAGCTGGCCTCGCGGACCTCGGTGAAGACCCGCTCGAGCTGCTGCTGGTAGTCCCTGAGGACCTGCTCGGCCTCCTCGATCGTGATGTCGCCACGACCGATGAGCGACTCGGTGTAGAGCTTGCGCACCGAGCGCTTCTGCTCGATCAGGTCATACATGAGCGGCTGGGTGTACGACGGGTCGTCGCCCTCGTTGTGACCGCGGCGGCGGTAGCAGACGAGGTCGATGACGACGTCCTTGTTGAAGGCCTGGCGGTAGTCGAAGGCCAGCCGGGCCACGCGGATGCAGGCCTCGGGGTCGTCGCCGTTGACGTGGAAGATCGGCGCCTGCACCATCCGCGCCACGTCGGTGGCGTAGAGCGAGGAGCGCGACGAGCCGGGCGAGGTGGTGAACCCGACCTGGTTGTTGATGACCACGTGCACGGTGCCGCCGGTGCGGTAGCCGCGCAGCTGCGACAGGTTGAGCGTCTCGGCCACCACGCCCTGGCCGGCGAAGGCCGCGTCGCCGTGCACGAGCAGCGGCAGGACGGGGTAGTCGGCGCCCTTGTTGAGGATGTCCTGCTTGGCGCGCGCGATGCCCTCGAGGACCGGGTTGACCGCCTCGAGGTGCGAGGGGTTCGCGGCGACCGACACCTTGATCTTGTCGCCCGAGCCGGCCACGAACTCGCCCTCGGCGCCGAGGTGGTACTTCACGTCGCCCGAGCCCTGGACCGTACGCGGGTCGATGTTGCCCTCGAACTCGCGGAAGATCTGGCTGTACTTCTTGCCGACGATGTTGGCGAGCATGTTGAGCCGGCCGCGGTGGGCCATGCCGATGGTGACCTCGTCGAGGCCGGCCTCGGCGGCCGCCTCGCAGATCTCGTCGACGAGCGGGATCGTGGTCTCGCCGCCCTCGAGGCTGAAGCGCTTCTGCCCGACGAACTTGGTCTGGAGGAACGTCTCGAAGGCCTCGGCCTGGTTGAGCTTGAGCAGGATCCGGAGCTGCTCCTCGCGGGGCGGCTTCACGTGCGGCTGCTCGACCCGCTCCTGGATCCACTTGCGCTGCTCGGGATCCATGATGTGCATGTACTCGATGCCGGTGGTGCGGCAGTAGGAGTCGCGCAGGATGCCGAGGATGTTGCGCAGCTTCATGAAGCGCCGGCCCTCGCCGCCGAACGAGCCCGTCGCGAACTCACGGTCGAGGTCCCACAGCGTCAGGCCGTGCGACTCCACCTCGAGGTCGGGGTGGCTGCGCTGGCGGTACTCCAGCGGGTCGGTGTCGGCCATCAGGTGGCCGCGGACCCGGTAGGCGTGGATCAGCTCGAGGATGCGGGCCTGCTTGACGATGTCGTCGTCGTGGCTGGCGACCACGTCGCGCGACCAGCGGATCGGCTCGTAGGGGATCCGCAGCGAGCGGAAGATCTCGTCGTAGAACTCGTTCTCGCCGAGCAGCAGGCCGTGGACGCGCTTGAGGAACTCGCCCGACTGCGCACCCTGGATGACGCGGTGGTCGTAGGTCGAGGTCAGCGTCATCGCCTTGCTGATGGCGTTGCGGTTGATCGCCTCGGCGGAGGCGCCCTGCCACTCCGGCGGGTACTCCATCGCGCCGACGCCGATGATCGCGCCCTGGCCCGCCATCAGGCGCGGCACCGAGTGCACGGTGCCGATGCCGCCGGGGTTGGTCAGCGAGATCGTGGTGCCCTGGAAGTCGGCGACGGTGAGCTTGTTGTCGCGGGCCTTGCGGACCACGTCCTCGTAGGCCGTCCAGAACGCGGCGAAGTCCATCGCCTCGGCGCCCTTGATGCTCGGCACCAGCAGCTGGCGGGTGCCGTCGGGCTTCTTCATGTCGATCGCGAGGCCGAGGTTGATGTGCGCCGGCGTGATCAGGTTGGGCTTGCCGTCCACGACCTCGAAGCCGACGTTCATCTCCGGCATCGAGCGCAGCGCCTTGACCAGGGCGTAGCCGATGAGGTGCGTGAAGGACACCTTGCCGCCGCGGGCGCGGGCGAGGTGGTTGTTGATGACCGTGCGGTTGTCCCACAGCAGCTTCACCGGCACCGAGCGCACCGAGGTGGCGGTCGGCACCGACAGCGAGGCGTCCATGTTGGCCGCGGTGCGGGCGGGCGCGCCGCGCAGGACCGTGTAGGTCGGGGCGTCGCTCGACTGCGCGGGGGCGGCGGGCTTGGGGTCCTTGGCGAGCGGGGTGCTGGTGCCCTTGGCGGGCTCCTCGGCCGCAGCGGCCGGACGCGGCGTGGACTTCGCCGTCGACTTGGCGGCCGAGCTCTCGGCGGGCTTCGCCTCCTGCTTCGGGGCGGCAGCGACGGCAGCCTTCTCGGGTGCCTTCTCGGGTGCCTTGGCCGGTGCCTTCGCCGGTGCCGTGGCGGGCGCCGTCGCGGTCGCCTTCTGCGCGGCGGGCGCCGGGGCGCTCCCGTTGCCGAAGTACGTCGCCCACTCCGGACCCACGCTCGCGGGGTCCTTGTCGTACTGCTCCTTCATCTCCTCCACGAGCCACTCGTTGGCTCCCAGGTCAGATGACGGTGCAACCGAGGACTGGTTGCCGGACTGCCCGTTCGGGGACTGCGCCACGCTTCTTTCGCCTCTTCCAGATCTCTTCGCGCGAGTGATGGACAACTCGTCACAAGGCTAGTCGCACACGCACGCAAATGCAGGGCCGGGCCCGCCGCGTGAGGCATGGTGTCGACCACACCACTAGTCATTGTCGTATTTGGCCCCGGAGTTCCCATGCCACGCCGCTGTGCGGGCCTCGCGCTCGCTGTCCTCCTCGCCCTCACCGGCACCGCCTGCACGTCCGGCGCGGACCCGTCGGCCTCGCCCGAGCGGCTCAGCCGCAACGACGCGCAGGCCAGCCTCGCCTCGCACCCGCCGAAGCCGACGACGGCCAGGATCCACCGGGTCTACGGCCGGCTGCCCGACGCGCGTCGCAAGGCCGTACGCCACCAGGTGGGCAAGGTCGTCGACCGCTGGTGGGACGCCGCCTACCTCGGGGGCACCTACCCCCGCAGCTCCTTCCCGTCGGCGTTCCCCGGCTTCACCGCCGTCGCCGAGAAGCGCGCGCGCGGCGACAAGGCGCTCCTGACCAACCAGACCCGCGGCCCGCACGTCGACTCCGTGAGCGCGACCCGCAAGGCGGTGTCGCTCGACATCCTCGCCACCGGCAAGCAGGCGCGCACCGTGACGGCCCACGTCGTCCTGCGGTTCGACAGCAGCGGCGACCGGGCCGGGACCACGACCGTCCGCGGCCGCCTGTTCCTCATCCGCAAGCGGGGCGCCTGGCGGATCTTCGGCTACGACGTCGCGAAGGGATCGAAGTGAAGGGCCTCCGAGCACTCGCCCTGGCCGCCGTCCTGGCGGTCACCGCGGTCGTCGTACCCCAGTCGACGGTGCAGCCGACCGACATCAGCCTGGTCAGGATCCGGCACGCCCAGGGCGTCGCGGTCGGGGGAGCGGACGTCGTCTGGATCCTCGCCGTCGGCTCGGACGCGCGTCCCGGCCAGGACATGCGGCACGCGCGCGGCGACGCGCTCCAGCTCGTCGGCATCAACACCCGCACCGGCTCGGCGACGGCGATCGGCGTACCCCGCGACTCGTGGGTCAGCATCCCCGGCCACGGGCGCGAGAAGATCAACTCCGCGCTCTACTTCGCCGGCCCGCAGGGCATGGCCGGCGCGATGCGCAACCTCACCGGCATCGAGCCCGACTACGTGATGGTGACGCGCTTCCCGTTCTTCGAGGACATGGTCGACGACATCGGCGGCATCACGGTCACCAACCCGCGCCGCTTCTACGACCCCTACCTCAAGAAGGAGGGGTTCAAGCAGGGCCGGATCCACCTCGACGGCTACAACGCGATGGCCTTCTCCCGGATCCGCAAGGGCCTCGCCGGCGGCGACTTCGACCGCTCGGCCAACCAGCAGCGCACCCTGCGCGGCATCCACGCCCGGATCCGCGCCCAGGCCTCGAGGCCGGGCTTCATCGAGCGCGGCGTGATGACGGTCATGGAGCACATGGCCACCAACGCCTCGCCCGCCGAGCTCTACGAGCTCGCGCAGGCCGTCGCCCAGGTCGACCCCCGCAAGATCACCACCTGCGTGGTCCGGGGGCGGATCGGGTTCGTCGGCGCGGCGAGCGTGGTCTTCCCCGACGTCGCCCAGGCCCGGCGGCTCGGACGCGAGGCGCGTCCCGACGCGGCGTTGCGGCACTGCTGACAGGTTGTTGCGCCTCCGGCAGGATTCGAACCTGCGGCACCTGGTACCGGAAACCAGTGCTCTATCCCCTGAGCTACGGAGGCCTGCACCGGCCTGGGCCGGTGCGCGCTGAAGACTACCGGGCGTCCGACGAGGTCACCCAACCGGCCGGGACCTCAGCGCAGGGCGAGCGAGCCCGACGTGGGGGACTCGAAGGCGAGCGCGGCGTGCTCGGCGACCCGGGCGTCCATCGCGTCCGCGATCTCCTGCGGCCACGGCGCCGTACGACGGGTCTCGAGGTCGATGTGGAGGAAGACCTCCTCGACCACGCACGCCACCTGCTGGTGGGTGTGGTCGAGCAGGTAGACCAGCGCGTGGCCGGCGCGCTCGGAGCGCCCGAGCAGCCGCACCCGGGCCGACATCTCGTCGCCGGTGCGCAGCTCGTTGAGGTAGGTCACGTGGTGCTCGGCGGTGAAGCAGGCCTGGCCGTGGCTCAGCGGCCACATCTGCGGGATGCCGACCTCGACGAGCGACTCGTCGAGGCCCTCGCTGGCGATGCCGATGTAGTGGCGGACGTTGAGGTGGCCGTTGATGTCCTCGAAGGGCATCGGCACCGGCTGCTCCACGTAGGCCGGGAGGTCGATCAGCTGGTCGTAGGTGGGGTGCGTCGTCACAGCGCAGAACCCTAGTGGTCACCGCTCGATATCGGTTCGGTCGCACGGGTGGGCCGCCGATAGGCTTGGTGGGTGAACCCAGAGCAGCTCTCCGCGACCATCGTCGATGCACTGGCGGCCCTCGTGGCCGACGGCGCGATCACGCTCCCTGACGGCGTGCCGACCCAGGTCACGGTGGAGCGACCCCGGCAGAAGGGTCACGGCGACTACGCCACCAACGTCGCGCTCCAGCTCTCGAAGCAGGCCGGCACCAACCCGCGCGCCTTCGCCGACCTCGTCGCCGACAGGCTGCGGGCCTCCGACGGCGTGAGCGACGTCGAGGTCGCCGGCCCGGGCTTCCTCAACATCACCGTCGAGGCGGGTGCCCAGGGCCAGGTCGCGGCGGACGTCGTCGCGGCAGGGGAGGCGTACGGCTCCTCCGACGCGTTCGCGGGCGAGAAGATCAACCTCGAGTTCGTCTCCGCCAACCCGACCGGCCCGCTCCACCTCGGCGGGGTCCGCTGGGCCGCGGTCGGCGACGCGCTCGGCCGGATCTTCGAGAAGACCGGCGCCGACGTCACCCGGGAGTACTACTTCAACGACCACGGCGCCCAGATCGACCGCTTCAGCTCCTCGCTGCTCGCGAGCGCCCAGGGCCGCCCGGCCCCGGAGGACGGCTACGGCGGCCAGTACATCCACGACATCGCCGACTCGATCGTGCAGCAGCGCCCCGACGTCAAGGACCTCGACGACGCGGCCGCGCAGGAGGTCTTCCGCGAGGTCGGCGTCGACATGATGTTCGCCGAGATCAAGAAGTCGCTGCACGACTTCGGGGTCGACTTCGACGTCTACTTCCACGAGAAGTCGCTCCACGACTCCGGTGCCGTCGAGCGCGCGATCGAGCGGCTCACGGAGATGGGCAACACCTACACCGAGGACGGCGCGCTCTGGCTGCGCACCGAGCAGTACGGCGACGACAAGGACCGCGTGATCATCCGGTCCAACGGCACCCCGGCCTACATCTCCGGCGACCTCGGCTACTACCTCGACAAGCGCGAGCGGGGCTTCGACCGCTGCTTCATCATGCTCGGCGCGGACCACCACGGCTACGTCGGCCGGATGAACGCGATGTGCAGCGCCTTCGGCGACGAGCCGGGCAAGAACCTCGAGATCCTGATCGGCCAGATGGTCAACCTGCTCAGGGACGGCCAGCCGATGCGGATGTCGAAGCGCAACGGCACGGTCGTGTCGATCGACGACCTCGTCGACGCGATCGGGGTCGACGCGAGCCGCTACGCGCTTGCCCGCTACCACTCCGACAGCCCGATCGACATCGACCTCGACCTCTGGGCGAAGGCGACCAACGACAACCCGGTCTTCACCGTCCAGTACGCCCACGCCCGCGTCGCCAGCCTGATGCGCAACGCCGCCGACCTGGGCGTCGTCGCCGAGTCGCACCCCGAGCTGCTGACCCACGACAAGGAGGGCGAGCTGCTGCGCGCGCTCGCCGAGTTCCCGCGGGTGGTCAAGGCGGCCGCCGAGCTGCGCGAGCCGCACCGGGTGGCGCGCTACCTCGAGGAGCTCGCCGGCACCTACCACCGCTTCTACGACGCCTGCCGGGTGCTCCCGCGCGGCGACGAGGAGACCGGTGACCTCCACCGGGCGCGGCTGATGCTGGTCGACGCGACCCGGGTGGTGCTCGCCAACGGCCTGTTCCTCCTCGGCGTCTCCGCTCCCGAGCGGATGTGAGCGGGCGTGCCCACCGCACACCCGTCCGGCTGGGCGCACGCCGACGGCGCCCTGCGAGGACCGCACTGGCTCCGTGAGCCGGCCGACGCCAACGCGCTCGTCGAGCACCTCTGGTCGCGGACCGCGACCAAGACGGATGGCGTGCTGGCGGTCGGGGGAGTGCCGCTGACCGAGCTCGTGCGCGAGCACGGCTCACCGGCCTACGTCCTCGACGAGGACGACTTCCGCGCCCGCGCGCGCGCCTTCCGCGACGCCTTCTCCGGCTACGAGGTCTTCTACGCCGGCAAGGCGTTCCTCTGCACGACGGTGGCGCGCTGGCTGGCCGAGGACGGGCTCTCGCTCGACGTCTGCTCCGGCGGCGAGCTCGCCGTCGCCGCGCGGGCGGGCTTCCCGATGGAGCGGGTCGGCTTCCACGGCAACAACAAGACGCTGGGCGAGCTCGAGCGGGCCGTCGAGCTCGGCGTGGGCCGGGTGATCGTCGACTCGTTCGACGAGATCGAGCGGCTGGCGGCGGTCACGACGGAGCTCGGCCGGACCACGGGCGTGCTCGTCCGCGTCACGGCCGGCGTCGAGGCGCACACGCACGAGTACATCGCCACGGCCCACGAGGACCAGAAGTTCGGCTTCTCGATCGCCGGCGGCGACGCGCTCGAGGCCGTACGCCGGGTGCTGGCCGCGCCGGGGCTCCGGCTGCTCGGCCTGCACTCCCACATCGGCAGCCAGATCTTCGACACCTCCGGCTTCGAGGTCGCGGCCCGCCGGGTGCTCGCGCTGCACGCGCGGGTCGCGACCGAGCTCGACGTCGTGATGCCCGAGATGGACCTCGGCGGCGGCTTCGGCATCGCCTACACGACCCAGGACGACCCGTCGGATCCCGAGACCCTCGCCGCGGGCATGTCGGAGATCGTCGAGCACGAGTGCCGGGCGCTCGGCATCGACCGCCCCCGCCTGTCGATCGAGCCCGGCCGGGCGATCGTCGGCCCGTCGATGTGCACCGTCTACGAGGTCGGCACGGTCAAGGAGGTCGCCCTCGACGGCGGCGCGCGCCGCTCCTACGTCTCGGTCGACGGCGGGATGAGCGACAACATCCGCACCGCCCTCTACGACGCCGACTACTCCGCGACCCTGGCCTCGCGGGCCTCCACCTCGCCGGCTGCGCTGGCCCGCGTGGTCGGCAAGCACTGCGAGGCCGGCGACATCGTCGTCAAGGACGAGTTCCTGCCCGGCGACGTACGCCCCGGCGACCTCGTCGCGGTGCCCGGCACGGGCGCCTACTGCAGATCCATGGCGTCGAACTACAACCACGCCCTGCGTCCTCCGGTGATCGGAGTTCGGGACGGGAAGACTTTCACCGTGCTGCGACGAGAGACTGAGGCCGACCTGTTGGCGACCGATGTAGGGATCTCATGAGCGACAAGCGCACCTTGAAGGTGGCGGTGCTCGGCTGCGGTGCGGTCGGGTCCCAGGTGGTCCGGCTGCTGACCGAGCAGAGCGACCGACCTCACGGCCCGGGTGGGCGTGCCGGTCGAGCTGGTCGGGGTCGGCGTACGCCGTCTCGACGCGCCGCGCGACGTCGACCTGCCCGACGGCCTGCTGACGACCGACGTCGCCGGCCTGGTCGCGCGTGCCGACGTCGACCTCGTGGTCGAGGTGATCGGCGGCATCGAGCCGGCCCGGTCGCTGATCCTCTCCGCGCTGGAGAACGGCGCCAGCGTCGTGACCGCCAACAAGGCGCTGCTCGCGGAGGACGGCCCGACCCTGTTCGAGGCGGCGGAGAAGGCCGAGCGCGACCTCTACTACGAGGCAGCCGTGGCCGGAGCGATCCCGATCCTGCGGCCGCTGCGCGAGTCGCTCGCCGGTGACAAGGTCACCCGGGTGCTCGGCATCGTCAACGGCACCACCAACTTCATCCTCGACAAGATGGACAGCTCGGGCGCCGGCTTCTCCGAGGCGCTCGAGGAGGCCCAGGAGCTGGGCTACGCCGAGGCCGACCCGACCGCCGACGTCGAGGGCTTCGACGCCGCCGCCAAGGCCGCGATCCTCGCCAGCCTGGCCTTCCACTCCCGCGTGACCGCCTCCGACGTCTACCGCGAGGGCATCTCCGACGTCACCGCTGCCGACGTCGCGAGCGCCCGCGACATGGGCTCGGTCGTCAAGCTGCTCGCCATCTGCGAGCTGCGGCCCGGACCGAACGGCGACCAGGTCGCCGCGCGCGTGCACCCCGCGATGATCCCGCGCACCCACCCGCTCGCCAGCGTGCGCGAGGCCTTCAACGCCGTCTTCGTCGAGTCCGAGGCCGCCGGCCAGCTGATGTTCTACGGCCCCGGCGCCGGCGGCGCACCGACCGCGAGCGCCGTCCTCGGCGACCTCGTCACGGTCGCCCGCAACCGGCTCGCCGGCACCCGCGGCCCGGGGGAGTCGGCCTACGCCGACCGCGCGGTGCAGCCGATGGGGGAGACCCGCACCCGCTACCACGTGGCGATCGACGTCGACGACCGCGCCGGCGTGCTCGCCGCGGTGGCCAACGCGTTCGCCGACCACGACGTGTCGATCCAGACCGTGCGGCAGGAGGGTCGTGGGGCCGACGCCCAGCTCGTCGTCGTCTCCCACGCCGCCCCCGACGCCGCCCTGGCCGCGACGGTCGAGCAGCTCCGGAGCATGGACATCGTCCGCGAGGTCACCTCGGTGATGCGCGTGGAAGGCGGGGACGAGTAGTGGCACACGGTCAGTGGTTGGGCGTCATCGAGGAGTACCGCGAGCTCCTCGACCTCCCGGAGGGCCTCGTCGCGGTCACGCTCCGCGAGGGCGGCACCCCGCTCGTGCACTCCGAGTGGCTCTCCGGCCTCACCGGCGGCGAGGTGTGGCTGAAGGTCGAGGCCAACAACCCGACCGGCTCGTTCAAGGACCGCGGCATGACCGCGGCCATCTCGGTGGCCAAGCACGAGGGCGCCGAGGCCGTCGTCTGCGCGTCGACCGGCAACACGTCGGCCTCGATGGCGGCCTACGCCGCCAAGGCCGGCCTCCAGCCGCTGGTGCTGATCCCGGAGGGCAAGATCGCCGCCGGCAAGATGGCGCAGGCCGTCGTGCACGGCGCCCGGATCATCATGGTGCGCGGCAACTTCGACCACTGCCTCGACCTCGCCCGCGGCCTGGCCCGCGACTACCCGGTCGCGCTGGTCAACTCGGTCAACCCGGTCCGCCTCCAGGGCCAGAAGACCGCGTCGTTCGAGGTGTGCGACTTCCTCGGTGACGCGCCCGACTACCACCTCCTGCCGGTCGGCAACGCCGGCAACATCGCCGCCTACTGGCTCGGCTACCAGCAGTACGCCGAGCTCGGCCGCGCGTCGCGGCTGCCCGTGATGCGCGGCTTCCAGGCCGAGGGCGCGGCACCGCTCGTGACGGGGGAGCCGTTCCCCGACCCCGAGACCAAGGCCACCGCGATCCGCGTCGGCAACCCGGCGTCGTGGCACCTGGCCGAGATGGCCGCGAAGGAGTCCGAGGGTCGGTTCGCCGCGCTCAGCGACGCGCAGATCCTCGCCGCGCAGGCCGAGCTGGCCCGCCGCGACGGCGTGTTCGTCGAGCCCGCGTCGGCCGCCGGCGTGGCCGGGATGCTGAGCGAGCTGGCGGCGGGCGAGTCCTATGCCGGGAAGTCCGTCGTCATCACCGTGACCGGCCACGGGCTCAAGGACACCGCGACCGCGCTCGAGAGCCACTCCGACATCGTCGACACGGTCGTCGACGCCGACGTGCACGCCGCGGCGGCCGCCGCCGGGCTCGCCTGATGCCCCAGTTCGTCGACGGGCCGGTGCGGGTCACCGTCCCGGCGACGTCGGCCAACCTCGGCCCCGGCTTCGACTCGCTCGGCCTCGCGCTCTCGCTGCGCGACGAGCTCGAGGCGGAGGTGCTGCCCGAGGGCCTGGTCGTCGAGGTCGAGGGCGCCGGCGCGGACGACGTACCCCGTGACGAGTCGCACCTCGTCGTCCGCTCGATGCGGGCGGCGTTCGCGCTGATGGGGGAGCAGCCGCCGGGCCTGCGGCTGTCGTGCCGCAACGTGATCCCGCACGCGCGGGGACTCGGCTCGTCGTCGGCGGCGATCGTCGCCGGGGTCGTGCTCGCCCGCGCGCTGGTCGGGGGCGGCCAGCTGCTCGCGTCCGACGAGGCGCTCCTCGACCTCGCCGCCGACCTCGAGGGCCACCCCGACAACGTGGCACCCGCCTTCCTCGGCGGCTTCGTCATCTCCGGGCGCGAGGACGATCGGTGGTACGCCGTCCGCGCCGGCGTCGACCCGCGGATCACCGCGGTCGCCCTCGTGCCGCCGACCGGCGTCGAGACCAAGGTCGCCCGCGGGCTCCTGCCCGAGACCGTCCCGCACGCGGATGCCGCGGCCAACTCCGGGCGCGCCGCCCTGCTGGTCGCGGCCCTGGGCGGGCAGCCCGAGCACCTGCTCGCCGCCACCCGCGACTGGCTGCACCAGGAGCAGCGCGAGCCCGCCATGCCGGAGACGCTCGCGCTGGTGCACCGCCTCCGCGCGGACGGCGTACCGGCTGTCGTGTCGGGTGCGGGCCCCACGGTGCTGGCCTTCGTGGCTGCCGGCACCGACCTGGCCGACCGCTGCCCCGACGGCTGGGCGCGCCACGACCTGGCGATCGAGTCCGACGGAGCCGTGCTGCTAGCCTGAGCGTGCGCCGTTCGGCGTACCCGCCCGACCCGGTCCATCTGACTGCGTGCCCGGGCGACCACCATCCGCCCCGCGGGCCCTCCCGGCCGTGTGTGGGCGACGCAACGTGCGAAGGACCCACGTGACCGAGACCCCCTCTGTCGAGACTGTCGAGACCGCAGCGGCGAAGAAGCCGGCCAAGAAGGCTGCCGCCAAGTCGGGTGGCCTCAACTCGATGCTGCTCGCCGACCTCAAGTCCATGGCCGTCGGCCTGGGCATCTCCGGCGCCGGCTCGATGAAGAAGGCCCAGCTCGTCGACGCCATCAAGGCCGCGGGGACACCCGAAGGCCGAGGCTCCGAAGGCCGAGGCTCCCCGCGCTGAGGCGCCGCAGGCCGAGACGCCGCGGAGGCACCGCGTGCCGACCCGCCGGCCGACGAGCCCGCTCCCCAGACGACCGTGCGCACGCGCACCCGCAAGCAGCGGCAGGCCGAGCAGGCCGAGAAGCAGGAGTCGAAGCAGGAGCCGCGCCAGGAGTCGAAGCAGGAGTCGCGCGCAGGACGCCGAAGCAGGACGAGCGGCAGGACGAGCAGCCGCAGCGCAAGCAGAAGCAGCAGCAGTCCGACCGGCAGGACGAGCAGTCCGACCGGCAGCAGGACAGGCAGAACGAGCAGAAGCAGGACAAGCAGGAGAAGCAGAACGAGCCGAAGCAGGGCCAGAAGCAGCAGGGCCAGGGCAAGCAGCAGCAGAACCAGCAGGCCCAGCAGCAGGCGCAGCACGCCCAGCAGCAGCAGGCCCAGCAGCAGCAGAACCAGCAGCAGGACGACGACGAGGACGGCGAGGGCGGCAGCCGCCGCAACCGTCGCCGCCGGGGTCGCGACCGCACCACGGTCCGCGCGGGCGGCGGGCGCAACGAGCCCGACACCACGATCCTCGAGGACGACGTCCTGGTGCCGGCCGCCGGCATCCTCGACGTGCTCGACAACTGCGCGTTCGTGCGCACGTCGGGCTACCTCCCGGGCCCCGAGGACGTCTACCTCTCGCTGTCGATGGTGCGGAAGTACCACCTGCGCCGCGGTGACGCGGTCGTCGGGCAGGTGCGCCAGCCGCGCGAGGGGGAGCGTCGGGAGAAGTTCAACCCGATGGTCCGCATCGACAGCATCAACGGCACCGAGGCCGAGGGCGCCAAGGAGCGTCCCGACTTCGCCGACTCGGTCCCGGTGCACCCGCACCAGCGCCTGCGGCTCGCCACCGACGAGTCCAACGTGATCGGCAAGGTGGTCGACATCGCCGCGCCGATCGGCAAGGGCCAGCGCGGGCTGCTGCGCACCCCGCCGCGTACGGGCACCACGACCCTGCTGCGGTCGATCGCCCAGTCGGTGACGACCAACAACCCCGAGTGCCACGTCATGGTGGTGCTGGTCGACACGCGCCCGGAGGAGGTCACCGACTACCAGCGCGCCGTGAAGGGCGAGGTCGTCGCGTCGACCTTCGACCGGCAGCCGGGCGACCACACCCTGGTCGCCGAGCTGGCGATCGAGCGTGCCAAGCGGCTCGTCGAGCTCGGCCACGACGTCGTCGTGCTGCTCGACTCGCTGACCCGCCTGGGCCGCGCCTACAACCTCGCGGCCCCCGCGAACGGTCGCGTGCTGGGTGGTCTGGTGGACGCCTCGGCGGTGCACCCGACCAAGGAGTTCTTCGGCGCGGCCCGCAAGATCGAGGACGCCGGCTCGCTGACGATCCTCGCGACCGTGAGCGTGGGCACCGGCTCGGCCACCGACGAGTTCTTCCTGGAGGAGCTGGCGGGCACCGCCAACCTCGAGCTGGTGCTCAGCGCGGACCGCGCGGCGAAGGGCATCGTGCCCGCGGTCGACGTCGCGGCGTCGGGCACCCGCCACGAGGAGAAGCTGCTCGCGCCGGCCGAGGGAGCGGTCGTCGGCGACCTGCGCAAGCAGCTCGCCGCCGCCGAGACCCCGGCCGCCGTCGGCAAGGTCATCGGCCACCGCTGAGCGCGGGAATGGCTGGATTGGCGCCGCTGTTGAGACCGGTGGCACACTTGTGCGTCGGTTCCGGTTCACGTCACCAGCGATCCACGCGGACGACCCGGAGCAACTGAGAGGACACCATGAAGAAGGACACGCACCCCGACTACGTCGAGACCGCCGTCACCTGCACCTGCGGCGCGTCGTTCACCACCCGCAGCACCGCGACCTCCGGCTCGATCCACGCCGATGTCTGCTCGCAGTGCCACCCGTTCTACACCGGCAAGCAGAAGATCCTCGACACCGGCGGCCGCGTCGCCCGGTTCGAGTCCCGCTACGGCAAGAAGGCTGCTGCCCAGCCCGAGACGGCTGACAGCAAGTAGTCCACGTCAGGCGCCGGTCGCCCGCTCTGTGCGGGTGGCCGGCGCCTTGTCGTCTGTCCACCCACCAGCAGCAGGAGGAGCGCCGTGTTCGAGGCCGTCGAGGGCATGCGCCAGGAGCACGCCGAGCTCGAGGGACGCCTCGCCCTCCCCGAGACGCACGCCGACCAGCGGCTCGCCAAGCAGCTCAACCAGCGCTACGCCGAGCTGACCGCCGTCGTGACGACCTGGCAGGACTGGCTCCAGCTCGGCGACGACATCGAGGCCGCGCGCGAGCTCGCCTCGGAGGACCCGGCCTTCGCGCAGGAGGCAGACGAGCTGGCCGCGCGCCGGGAGGTCGCCAGCGAGCGGCTCCGTCGTCTGCTGGTGCCGCGCGACGCCGCGGACGGCAAGGACGCGCTGCTGGAGATCAAGTCGGGCGAGGGCGGCGAGGAGTCGGCCCTGTTCGCCGGCGACCTGCTCCGGATGTACTCCCGCTACGCCGAGTCGCGCGGGTGGAGCGTCGAGCTGCTCGACGCCGCCGAGTCCGACCTGGGCGGCTTCAAGTCGGTCACCGCCGCCGTCAAGGCGAAGGGCACCGTCGAGCCCGGCCAGGCGCCGTACGCCCTGCTGAAGTTCGAGGGCGGCGTGCACCGCGTGCAGCGGGTGCCGGTCACCGAGTCCCAGGGGCGCGTGCACACGTCCGCGGCCGGCGTCCTGGTCATGCCCGACGCCGAGCACGTCGACGTCGAGATCAACGACAACGACCTGCGCATCGACGTCTACCGCTCGAGCGGTCCCGGCGGCCAGAGCGTCAACACGACCGACTCGGCCGTGCGGATCACGCACGTGCCGACCGGCATCGTGGCGAGCTGCCAGAACGAGAAGAGCCAGCTGCAGAACAAGGAGTCCGCGATGCGCATCCTGCGCGCCCGGCTCCTGCAGGTCGCCCAGGACGCCCGCGACGCCGAGGCGAGCGAGGCACGCCGCTCGCAGGTGCGCACGGTGGACCGCTCCGAGCGGATCCGCACCTACAACTACCCGGAGAACCGCATCTCCGACCACCGCACCGGCTACAAGTCCTACAACCTCGACCAGGTGCTCGACGGCGACCTCCAGCCGGTGCTCGACTCGTGCGTCGAGACCGACATGGCCGCCCGGCTGGCCGAGCTGGAGTCCTGAGTGCGGGCGAGCGCTGCGCGGCGCGACGCCGCTGCCCGGCTGCGCGACGCCGGCGTCGCCTCGCCCGAGCGCGACGCCGACCTGCTGCTGGCCCACGTCCTCGACGTCGCCCTCGGCCGGCTGCCCCTCGTCGACGACCTCGGGAGCAGTGAGCAGGAGGCGTACGACGCCCTCGTGGCGCGCCGTGCCGCCCGCGAGCCGCTCCAGCACCTGACCGGCACCGCTGCGTTCCGCCACGTCGAGCTGGCCGTCGGGCCGGGCGTCTTCGTGCCCCGCCCCGAGACCGAGCTGCTGGCCGGCTGGGCGATCGAGCACCTCCTCACGCTCGAGCGACCGGTGGTCGTCGACCTCTGCACCGGCTCCGGCGCCATCGCGCGGGCGATCGCCGACGAGGTCCCGGGCGCCGACGTCCACGCCGTCGAGCTCGACGAGGGCGCCCTGGCCTGGGCCGAGCGCAACCTCGCCGGCACCGGTGTCGACCTGCGCCACGGCGACCTCGCCACCGCCTTCGAGGACCTGCTCGGCACCGTCGACGTGGTCGTCTGCAACCCGCCCTACATCCCGCTCGAGGCCTGGGAGTCCGTGGCCGCCGAGGCGCGCGACCACGACCCCCACCTCGCCCTCTTCTCGGGCCAGGACGGGCTCGACGCGATCCGCGTGCTCGAGCGACGCGCCGCGCAGCTGCTGCGGCCCGGGGGAGTGGTGGGCGCCGAGCACGCCGACGTGCAGGGGGAGTCCGCCCCCGGCGTCTTCACCGCCGCTGCCCGCTGGACCGACGTGACCGACCACCGCGACCTCGCGGGTCGACCGCGCTACGTGACCGCCCGACTGGCACGATGAGCAGCGTGGACAGGTTCGAGACCTCGACCGACGAGGAGCGCGAGGCGGCGGTGACCGCCGCCGCCGGCGCCGTACGCCGCGGCGAGCTCGTCGTCATCCCCACCGACACCGTCTACGGCATCGCCGCCGACGCCTTCAACCACCAGGCCGTGCAGCGCCTGCTGGACGCCAAGGGCCGGGGTCGCGACATGCCCCCGCCGGTGCTGGTCTCCGCCGCCACGACGCTCGACGCGCTCGCCGAGGGCGTGCCCCCGTGGGCGCGGACCCTGGTCGAGACGTTCTGGCCCGGCCCGCTGACGCTCGTGTGCCGCCAGCAGGCCTCCCTCGTGTGGGACCTGGGCGAGACGCGCGGCACGGTCGCCGTGCGCATGCCCGACGACGAGGTCGCCCTCGCCGTCCTGGAGCGCACGGGTCCGCTCGCCGTCTCCTCGGCCAACCTCACCGGGCGGCCCGCCGCCACCGACGCCGACGCGGCGGAGGAGATGCTCGCCGACGCCGTCGCGGTGATCGTCGACGGCGGCACCTCGCCGGGCGGCGAGGCGTCGACGATCGTCGACGTCACGGTCCCCGAGGGCCGGGTGCTCCGCCTCGGCGCCCTCTCGCTCGATCAGCTCAACGCCGCGATCGAGGAGCACGGGGTCGTGCTCACGGACGAGGGCTGAGGAGTGCGGGAGTACCTCCTCGTCTTCCTGGTCTCCCTGTCGGTGACCTACCTCCTCACGGTGGTGGCCCGCGAGATCGCCCTGCGCACCGGCGCCGTCGCCGCGGTGCGCGACCGCGACGTGCACGCCGTCCCGATCCCCTACCTCGGCGGGCTGGCGATGCTCGGCGGCCTCGTCGCGGCGTACGCCGTCGCCCGCGAGCTGCCGTTCCTGTCCACCAGCGACGACTTCGTCTTCCGCGACGCCGGCATCGTCCTCGGCGCAGGTGCCCTCGTCTGCGCCGTCGGCGTGCTCGACGACATCTTCGACCTCGACGCGCTCACCAAGCTCGGTGGCCAGGTGCTCGCCGCCTCCCTGCTGGTCGCGCTGGGGGTGCGCTTCTACTACTTCCCGAGCCCCGACGGGACCCAGATCGCCCTCGGTGACGCCCAGGGGGCGATCATCACGCTGGTCGTGGTCATCGGCACGATGAACGCGGTCAACTTCGTCGACGGCCTCGACGGGCTGGCGGCCGGCGTGGTGGGCATCGGCGCCGCCGCGTTCTTCCTCTACTGCTACCAGCTCTCCGACACCAACAACCTCACGCTGGCCACGACGGGCGCCCTGCTCAGCGCCGCGCTCGCCGGCGCCTGCGCGGGCTTCCTGCCGCACAACTTCCACCCGGCCCGGCTCTTCATGGGCGACTCCGGGTCGATGCTCATCGGCCTCGTGCTCTCGGCCAGCGCCCTGACCCTGACCGGGCAGTTCTTCGGGATGCCCACGTCGGCGGGCAACAGCCTCTTCGTGACCGTGCTCCCGGTGCTGCTGCCGATCTCGCTCCTGATGGTGCCGATCGTCGACATGGTCCTCGCGATCGTACGACGCACGCGCGCCGGCCGATCTCCGATGAGCGCCGACAAGCAGCACCTCCACCACCGCCTGCTCGAGATCGGCCACTCCCAGCGGCGCGCGGTCCTGATCATGTGGATGTGGGCCTTCACGCTCGCCTCGGGTGCCGTGCTCGTGAGCCTCTACGAGGGGTCGTGGGTCTGGTGGAGCCTGGGCTCGATGCTCGCCCTGACGATCGTGCTGACGTTCGTGCTGCCGCGGGTGCAGCGCCCGCGCAAGACCGGGCTGGGCAACACCGGACTGCCCGAGAACGCGGAGGTCGAGGGCTGGGCCGAGGACGACGAGGACCCGCTGCTCGAGCCCATGGAGGACCCGGACGACCGCGCGGTGCGGGGCTTCCCGGGAGCCTGAACGGGTCGGGAAGGCCCCGGTTGGAGGCGAGCCAGGACTTTGTGATAGTTTTCACGAGCAGTCACCCAGACCACTGAGAGACAGGCCGCCGCCATGACGACCGAGTCGAAGACAGGCCCCCGTCACGGGGTTGTCGCCGGTCCTCGGTGCGTTGGGTGCCGGCACCGTCGCGGTGCTGGTCCTGCTCGTCGTGGCGGGGCTCGTCGGACGGCCGTCGCCGCCGTCGTCGGGGTGGCGACCGGGGGAGTGCTGACGCTCGTCGTCTTCGCCCTCGGGGTCGCCGCGGTCGGCTTCGTGGCCCGGCTCCTGCCGGGTGCCTCGCTGCTCGTGGCGCTGATGACCTACGCGCTCCAGCTCCTCGTGCTGGCGCTCGTCGTGGCCGCCATCGACGGGGCCGAGCTGAGCGCCGCGACGCTGTCCCGCGGCTGGTTCGCGGCGGCCGTCATCGCGGTCACGCTGACGTGGGTGGTGGGCCAGCTGGTCGCCGCCACCCGCCAGCGGATCCCGGTCTACGACACCCCGTCGAGCACCACCCCGAGCAGCTCCGTCACCGCCGAGCCGGTCGATCACCCCGGGGGTGAGCGATGACCGATTCCGCTGCTAGTGTGCGGGGCGCGATGGCTCGACAGCTTCCCCCGACGGCCTCACCCGACGACTCTCCCAAGGGCGACCCCTGGCACGCCTTCGGCTACATCGTTTCGGGAGTGGGTGTCTACGGTCTCGCTGGCTGGGCGCTCGACCGTTGGCTGGGAACGACCTTCCTCGTGGCGATCGGCATCCTGGTCGGTGCCGGCTTCGGGATCTACATGACCTACGCACGGTTCAACAAGGCAAGTGCACACGAAGACAAGCCCCTCTCTGACAAGCACCGAGGAGACTGACTCCGATGTTCGGCATCACCACGGCTGACTCCGGCGGAACTTTCGAGGCCCCCGGTCCCAACAGCTTCGACTTCAGCGAGCAGGCGTTCTTCCACGTCGGCGAGGTCGCGATCACCAAGCCGATGGTCCAGCTGCTGCTCGGTGCCCTCGTGGTCTTCGTGTTCTTCTACGCCGCTGCCCGCCGCGCCACCCTGGTGCCCGGGCCGCCTCCAGTTCGCCGGCGAGAGCGCCTACGGCATGGTCCGCAACTCGATCGGCCGCGACATCATCGGCAGCAAGGACTTCCAGAAGTTCGTCCCCTACCTGGTGACGATCTTCTTCTTCCTGCTGATCAACAACGCGTTCGCCTCGATCCCGGCGATCCAGTTCCCGACGTTCTCGCGGGCCTCGATGGCCTACGCCCTGGCCGCACTGAGCTGGCTCATCTACAACGGTGTCGGCATCCAGAAGCACGGCCTGATCGGCTACCTCAAGCTGCAGAGCGTGCCGTCGGGCGTGAGCCCGGCGATGTACCCGCTGCTGGTGCCGCTCGAGTTCTTCTCCAACATCCTGGTCCGCCCCGCGACGCTGGCGCTGCGACTCTTCGCCAACATGTTCGCCGGGCACCTGCTGCTGATCCTGTTCTCGACCGGTGGCCTGTTCCTGCTCGAGTACGGCGGCATCGGCTACGTCGCCGGCCCGCTCGCCTGGGTGCTGGCCATCGCGATCTCGTTCCTCGAGCTCCTGGTGCAGTTCCTCCAGGCCTACGTCTTCACCCTGCTCAACGCGATGTACATCTCCGGTGCACTCGCCGACGAGCACTGATCCACCGCACGACCCGCTCGACCCCATGATCTGCACCACCAACACCTGAAGTAGTACCGAACGAAAGGAACTCACCGTGAACGGTGAACTCAACGGCTCGCTCAACATGATCGGCTACGGTCTGGCGGCCATCGGCCCCGGTATCGGTATCGGCCTGATCTTCGCGGCCTACATCTCCGGTGTCGCCCGTCAGCCGGAGGCCCAGAGCCGCCTGCAGTCGATCGCCATCCTGGGCTTCGCCCTCGCCGAGGCGCTCGCGATCATCGGTATCGCACTCGCGTTCGTCCTCAACTGACGCTGGCCCTCCACTGACCTAGGACTCCTCATGCAGAATCTGATCATCCTCGCGGCCGAGGAGGGCGGCCACGCCCCGGAGAACCCGCTCGGCTTCGTGCCCGTCGAGTTCGCCCTGTCGCTCGTCATCTTCGGCATCCTGCTGTTCCTCATCTGGAAGTACGTCGCTCCTCGCTTCGAGCAGACCTTCGCCGAGCGCACCCAGGCGATCGAGGGTGGCATCGCTGCGGCCGAGACCAAGCAGGCCGAGGCCGACGCCAAGCTCGCCGAGCTCGAGAAGCAGCTCGGCGACGCCCGGCACGAGGCAGCGCGCATCCGCGAGGAGGCGCGTGAGCAGGGAGCCCAGATCGTCGCCGAGATGCGGGAGACGGCCCAGGCCGAGTCCGCTCGCATCGTCGAGCACGGCAAGGCCCAGATCGAGGCCGAGCGCCAGCAGGCGGTCACCTCGCTCCGTGCCGAGGTCGGCGCCCTCGCGACCGGCCTGGCCGGGCGCATCGTCGGCGAGAGCCTGGAGGACGAGGCTCGTCAGAGCCGCGTCGTCGAGCGCTTCCTCGCCGACCTGGAGGCGTCCAACGGCGCCACGTCGGGGAGCGTCAACTGATGATGCGAGGTGCGTCCGCAGACGCCTACGCCGCGGCCGCCGCTGTGCTTCCGGGCACCGGCGACCTGGGCCGGGTGGGCCAGGACCTGTTCGGGACCGCGGACCTGCTCCGCTCCGAGCCGGGCCTGCGCCGCGTCGCCACCGACGTGTCGCTGCGCGGCGAGGCCAAGGCCGACCTGCTCCGCGGCGTGCTCGGTGACAAGGTCTCCCCGGAGGCCCTGGACGTCGTCGCCGCGGCGGTCGCGCAGCGGTGGACCTCGGGTCGCGACCTGAGCGACGCCCTCGAGCAGCTCGGTGTGGTCGCCACTGTCCGCTCCACCGGCGGCGACGCAAGCCGCCTCGAGGACGAGGTCTTCGCCGTGGGCCGGCTCGTGCAGGCCAACCCGGAGCTGCGCGACGCGCTCTCCGACCCGGCCCGCAGCCGTGCCGACAAGGCGGCGCTGGTCGACGGCCTGCTCGGCGACAAGGTCCTGCCCGCGACGGTGGCGCTCGTGCAGCAGTCGCTGTCCGGCAGCCACCGCACGGTGGCGGTGGCCCTGGCGGCCTACCAGAAGGTGGCCGCCGAGGTCCGTGGCGAGGGAGTGGCGACGGTCCGCGTCGCCCGTCCGCTCGCCGACGCCGACCGTGATCGGCTGGCGGCGTGCGCTCGCGCGCAGCTACGGCCGCGACGTGCACCTCAACGTCATCGTCGACCCCGAGGTCATCGGCGGCATCCGCGTCGAGATCGGTGACGACGTCATCGACGGGACGGTCTCCAGCCGCCTCGACGACGCCGGTCGCCGGCTCGCCGGCTGACGCCACCACTGAACATCCCAGAACTTTTCGAGCAGCAGCAGACCCAGAGAACAGGTGAATGAAATGACGGAGCTGTCCATCCGTCCGGACGAGATCCGGGACGCGCTTCAGCGCTTCGTGTCGGACTACAAGCCCGACTCGACGGCCAAGGAAGAGGTCGGCACGGTCGCGGAGGCTGCCGACGGCATCGCCCGCGTCAGCGGCCTCCCCTCGGTCATGGCCAACGAGCTGCTCGAGTTCGAGGACGGCACCCTCGGCATCGCGCTCAACCTCGACACCCGCGAGGTCGGCGTCGTGGTCCTGGGTGACTTCGACAAGATCGAGGAGGGCCAGACCGTGCGTCGCACGGGCGAGATCCTCTCGGTCCCCGTCGGTGACGGCTACCTCGGCCGCGTGGTCGACCCGCTCGGCACCGCGATCGACGGTCTCGGCGAGATCGCCGGCCTCGACAGCCGCCGCGCGCTGGAGCTCCAGGCTCCCGGCGTGATGGTGCGCAAGTCGGTGCACGAGCCGCTGGCCACCGGCATCAAGGCGATCGACGCCCTGACGCCCATCGGCCGCGGCCAGCGCCAGCTGATCATCGGTGACCGCTCGACCGGCAAGACCACGATCGCCATCGACACGATCATCAACCAGAAGGCCAACTGGGAGTCCGGCGACCCGGACAAGCAGGTGCGCTGCATCTACGTCGCCATCGGCCAGAAGGGCTCGACCATCGCCGCCGTGCGTGGCGCCCTCGAGGAGGCCGGCGCGCTGGAGTACACCACCATCGTGGCGTCCCCCGCGTCCGACTCCGCCGGCTTCAAGTACCTCGCCCCCTACACCGGCTCGGCCATCGGCCAGCACTGGATGTACGACGGCAAGCACGTCCTCATCGTGTTCGACGACCTCACCAAGCAGGCCGAGGCCTACCGCGCGGTGTCGCTGCTGCTGCGTCGCCCGCCGGGCCGCGAGGCCTACCCCGGTGACGTCTTCTACCTGCACAGCCGGCTCCTCGAGCGCTGCGCGAAGCTCTCCGACGAGATGGGCAAGGGCTCGATGACGGGCCTGCCGATCATCGAGACCAAGGCCAACGACGTCTCGGCGTTCATCCCGACCAACGTCATCTCGATCACCGACGGCCAGATCTTCCTGCAGTCGGACCTGTTCGCGGCCAACCAGCGCCCGGCGATCGACGTGGGTGTCTCGGTCTCGCGCGTGGGTGGCTCGGCGATGACGAAGGCGATGAAGACCGTCACCGGCTCGCTCAAGGTCGACCTGGCGCAGTTCCGCGCCATGGAGGCCTTCGCGATGTTCGCCTCCGACCTCGACGCGGCCTCGCGCCAGCAGCTCGACCGCGGCCAGCGCCTGATGGCGCTGCTCAAGCAGCCGCAGTACTCGCCGTACCCGGTCGAGGAGATGACCGTCTCCCTGTGGACCGGCACCTCGGGTCGCCTCGACAGGGTCCCGACCGACGACGTCCTGCGCTTCGAGAACGAGTTCCTCGACTACCTGCGGCGCAGCCACGAGGGCATCCTCGCGGGCATCCGCGAGACCTCGAAGTTCGAGGACTCCACCGAGGACCAGCTCGCGTCCGCCTACGACTCCTTCCTCGACCAGTTCGAGACCTCCGACGGCCAGAGCATCAAGGCCGGCAAGGAAGAGCACGTCGCCCTCGAGGACGAGGACGTCGAGCAGGAGCAGATCGTCAAGCAGAAGCGGGGCTGACGCATGGCTCTCTCGGTACGCGAGTACCGCGCGCGGATCAAGTCGACGGAGTCGATGAAGAAGATCACGCGTGCCATGGAGCTCATCGCCGCGTCCCGGATCATCAAGGCGCAGCAGCGGGCCCAGGCCGCAGCGCCGTACGCCCGTGAGCTGACCCGCGCGGTGTCGGCCGTGGCGACGTTCTCCAACGTCGACCACGCGCTGACCCTCGAGCCGGAGGACCCCAAGCGGGCGGCGATCCTGATCGTCACCTCCGACCGCGGTCTGGCCGGTGCCTACTCCTCGAGCGTGCTCAAGGAGGCCGAGCGCCTCATCGAGAAGCTCAAGGGCGAGGGCAAGGACGTCGACCTCTACATCTCGGGTCGCAAGGGCGAGGCCTACTTCAAGTTCCGCCAGCGCCGCGTCGCGCAGGCGTGGACGGGCCACTCCGACCAGCCGACCTACGACGTGGCGGCCGACATCGGCGCCACGCTCATCGAGACCTTCCTCGACGAGGAGGGCGTGCGACGAGGTGCACGTGGTCTACACGCGCTTCCGGTCGATGCTCAGCCAGGAGCCCACCGCCGTACGCCTCCTTCCGCTGGAGGTCGTGGAGGGCACCGAGGCGCCGGAGAAGGACGACCTGCTGCCGCTCTACGAGTTCGAGCCCTCGCCCAGCGACGTGCTCGACTCGTTGCTGCCGCGCTACGTCCAGAGCCGGATCTTCTTCGCCCTGCTGCAGGCGGCCGCCTCCGAGCTGGCCGCTCGCCAGAAGGCGATGAAGTCGGCCACGGACAACGCGGACGAGCTCATCAAGAAGTACAAGCGCATCGCCAACCAGGCTCGCCAGGCTGGCATCACACAGGAAATCAGCGAGATCGTCGGTGGCGTCAACGCGCTGGCCGACGCACAAGCCGGGAGTGAATGAGACATGACTGCCACCATCAACGAGTCCGCCGACACCACCACGGCCGGCGGCGTGGGCCGCATCGCCCGCGTCATCGGCCCGGTCGTGGACATCGAGTTCCCGTCCGACGCCATGCCCCCGCTCTACAACGCGCTGACGTGCGACTTCGAGCTGAGCGGCGAGACCCACTCGATCATCCTCGAGGTCGCCCAGCACATCGGTGACGGCATGGTCCGCGCCATCTCGATGAAGCCGACCGACGGCCTCGTGCGCGGCGGCCAGGTCATCGACACCGGTGAGTCGATCACCGTCCCCGTCGGCGACGCGACGCTCGGCAAGGTGTTCAACACCACCGGCGACGTGCTCAACCTCGCCGAGGGCGAGACCTTCGAGCCCGCCGAGCGCTGGGGCATCCACCGCAAGGCGCCGGCGTTCGACCAGCTGGAGTCCAAGACCCAGATGTTCGAGACCGGCATCAAGGTCATCGACCTGCTCACCCCCTACGTCCAGGGCGGCAAGATCGGCCTGTTCGGTGGTGCCGGCGTCGGCAAGACCGTGCTCATCCAGGAGATGATCGCGCGAGTCGCCAAGGACCACGGTGGTGTGTCGGTGTTCGCCGGTGTCGGCGAGCGCACCCGTGAGGGCAACGACCTCATCGTCGAGATGGAGGAGGCCGGCGTCCTCGGCCAGACCGCCCTCGTCTTCGGCCAGATGGACGAGCCGCCGGGCACGCGCCTGCGCGTCGCCCTGTCGGCCCTGACGATGGCGGAGTACTTCCGCGACGTGCAGAAGCAGGACGTGCTGCTCTTCATCGACAACATCTTCCGCTTCACCCAGGCCGGCTCCGAGGTCTCCACGCTGCTCGGCCGCATGCCGTCCGCGGTGGGCTACCAGCCCAACCTGGCCGACGAGATGGGTCAGCTGCAGGAGCGCATCACCTCGACGCGTGGTCACTCGATCACCTCGCTGCAGGCGATCTACGTCCCCGCCGACGACTACACCGACCCGGCCCCGGCCACGACGTTCGCCCACCTGGACGCCACGACCGAGCTGTCGCGCGAGATCGCCTCGCTCGGCATCTACCCGGCCGTGGACCCGCTGACGTCGACCTCGCGCATCCTCGACCCGCAGTACATCGGCGACGAGCACTACCGCTGCGCGGTGCGGGTCAAGCAGATCCTGCAGCGCAACAAGGAGCTCCAGGACATCATCGCGATCCTCGGTGTCGACGAGCTCTCCGAGGAGGACCGCGTGATCGTGTCGCGGGCCCGCCGCATCCAGCGCTTCCTGTCGCAGAACACCTACGTCGCCAAGCAGTTCACCGGCATCGAGGGTTCGACCGTCCCGGTGGCCGACACCATCGAGGCGTTCAACAAGATCGCCGACGGTGAGTACGACCACGTGGCCGAGCAGGCCTTCTTCATGTGCGGCGGTCTGGACGACGTCGAGCAGAAGTGGGCCGAGATCCAGAAGAGCCTCTGATGGCTGAGACGACGGACAAGGTCCTCCAGGTCGAGCTGGTCGCTGCCGACCGGCTCGTCTGGTCGGGCCAGGCCACCATGGTCATCGCCCGCACGACCGAGGGCGACGTCGGCATCCTGCCCAACCACGCTCCGCTGCTGTCCTCGATCATCGAGGGCGTCGTGGACGTGCAGACGGTGGAGGGCGAGACCTGGATCGCGGCCGTCGACGCCGGCTTCCTGTCGGTGGCCGACAACCGCGTCTCGATCCTGTCGGAGCGGGCCGAGATGTCGCACGAGATCGACCTGGAGCAGGCGCGGGCCGAGCTCGAGCGTTGCAAGCAGGCCGGCGAGAACGACGACGCCGCCCAGGAGAAGGTCCGCCGGCTCGAGGCGCGCGTGCGTGCCGCGGAGCGGGCTTCCTGACGAGCGTCTCCACGCGACCGCTAGGGTGAGCGCACGAACCGTCTGGTTCGTGCGCTCATCTGTTCCGTGGGGTCGAGGGAGGCTGGATGCCGGCCTGGGAATGGGCACTCGACATCGTCGGGGCCTTCCTCCTCCTTGCCCTGCTCTACGGCATCTCCCTGATCGTCCGCCGACGGTTCCTCGCCCGCCACGGCGGCACCTTCGAGCTCAGCTATCGCGTGCGCACCGAGCACCCCGGCCGGGGATGGCTGCTCGGCATCGGCCGCTACTCCGGGCAGTCGCTCGAGTGGTTCCGGATCTTCTCGCTCTCGCCCCGCCCCAAGCGGGTGTGGGCGCGTGAGCTCCTCGAGTACTCCGGCCGACGCGCACCCGCGGGCACGGAGGAGATGTCGCTCTACGACGGCCACGTCGTCGCCTCCTGCCACTACGGCGGCGAGGCCGCTCGAGATCGCGATGAGCGAGGCCTCGCTCACCGGCTTCCAGTCCTGGCTGGAGTCCGGACCACCCGGCACCGACTGGAACCGACGCTGACCGGAGGTCCGCCTCAGGCCGGACCGGTCGAGTCGCCGATCCTCAGCTCGACCGGGAGCACGACGTCCTCCACGTCCTCGCCGTCGATGCGCCGGAGGACGGCGTCGGCGACGGCTCGCCCCTTGGCGGCCAGGGGCTGGACCACGGTCGTGAGCGTCGAGGTCGAGCCAGGGCGTGGCCACGCCGTCGAAGCCGGCGACACTGAGGTCGTCGGGCACCGCCAGGCCGAGGCGTCTCGCCTCGATCACCACGGCGGCCGCCTGGACGTCGCTCTGGCACACGACCGCGGTGACGTCCGGGCCCGTGGCGAGGTAGGCGGCCGCGAGGTCCTGGGCGGCCGCCAGGTCGCTGGCGCACGCCCCGATCACCTGGGCGTCGGGGAAGACGTCGCGCACGCCCGCCTCGCGCTCGCGCTGCGGGTGGGAGGGCTCGAGGGTGAGGAGGGCGACCCGTCGGTGGCCGAGCTCGTGCAGGTGGGTCGCCAGCGCCGCGCACCCGGCCCGGTGGTCGATGTCGACGAAGGTCGTGCCGGGCCAGTCCGGTCCCTCGACGACGACCAGGGGCACGTCGCGCGCGGCCAGGTCGTCGTACGCCGCCCAGGTCTCGCGTCCGCAGATGTCGTAGATGACCGCGTCGAGGGGGAGCCGGGCGTGGTCGTCGCCCATGAGGAGCAGCCCCAGGCCGGCGGCACCGAGGACCTCCGAGACCGCGTCGAGCATCGGCAGTGCCGCCGGGTCGCGGAACGCCGTGCTGAGCGGGCCGACCGCGATGCCGACGACGCCGCTGCGGCCCTGGCGCAGGTTGCGGGCGAGCGGGTTGGGGCCGGTGTAGCCCAGCGCGGCGGCCGCGGCGAGCACCCGGGCACGCGTCGTCTCGGACACCGGCTTGTTGCCCGAGAAGGTCAGGGACGCCGTGGACAGGGAGACCCCAGCGGCCTCGGCCACGTCGGCCAGGGTCGGGCTGCGAGTTGATCCGGACACGCCGCGGACGTTAGCATCGAATCGATTCGATCGAAACGATTCGCCACTCACCAGCAGGAGAGCCGTGCCGGACCTGACCGCCGCCCGCAACGCCGTGGGGATCACCTTCTTCCTCAACGGACTGGTGTTCTCCAGCTGGGTCTCGCGCATCCCCGAGGTGCGGTCGAGCTTCGACCTCACCAACGGCCAGCTCGGCCTGGTGCTGCTCGCGATCGCGCTCGGCTCGGTGCTCGCGCTGCCGACCACCGGCGCGACCATCAACCGCCTCGGCACCGTCCGGGTCGTCCGCATCGGCGCGACCGCGGCGACCGTCGGGATGCTCACCGCCGCCCTCGGCCTCGGTCACGTCCTGGCCGTCACCGTGGTCGGGCTCTTCGTCTACGGCCTCGGCATCGGTGTGTGGGACGTGGCGATGAACGTCGAGGGCGCCGAGGTCGAGCGCGGGCTGGGTCGCACGATCATGCCCCGCTTCCACGCCGGCTTCAGCGGCGGCACGGTCGTCGGTGCGCTGCTGGGCGTCCTGCTGATCGAGGTCGGCGTGCCGGCCGTCGCGCACCTCGTCGGCGTCGTGGTGCTGTCGATCGTGCTGGTGTGGCGCACCTCGCCGGCGTTCCTGCCGGTGGTCGAGTCGCACGACGAGCAACCGGTCTCGGCGGCGCGCGCCTGGCTGGAGCCGCGCACCCTGCTGATCGGCGTGATGGTGCTCGCCCTCGCGATGACCGAGGGCACCGCCAACGACTGGCTCGCCGTCGCCCTCGTCGACGGCCACGACGTCTCGCACGCCACGGGCGTGGCCGGCTTCGCGGTCTTCGTGCTGGCGATGACGGCCGGCCGGTTCGCCGGCACCGGCCTCATCGACCGCTTCGGCCGCGTCGCCGTGCTGTGGGGCACGATGGTGCTCGCGGGCGCCGGCGTCCTGCTGATCGTGTTCGCCGACCACCCCGTCCTGGTGGTCGTCGGCATCGTGGCGTGGGGGATCGGTGCCTCGCTCGGCTTCCCGGTCGGGATGAGCGCGGCCGCGGACGACCCGGTGCGCGCCGCGTCGCGGGTCAGCGTGGTCTCCACGATCGGCTACGCCGCCTTCCTCGCCGGCCCGCCGTTCCTCGGCTTCGTCGGCGACGAGGTCGGCACCCTCAAGGCGCTGCTCGTGGTCGCCGTGCTCCTGATGCCGGCCGCCCTCGTCGTCCCGTCGGCCCGCGAGCAGCGAGTCCCTGTCACGGACGGCTAGCGTCGGGGCGTGAGCACCCGCAGCCGAGTCGTCCTGCTCGCCCTGCCTGCGCTCGCCCTGGCGGTCGCCGGGCTGTTCCACCCGCACTCGCTGACCCACGCCTCGGCACCGCGGTGGACGCTCCTCCACGTCGCCGGGCTGCTTCGTCTTCCCGCTCGTCGGCGTCGCGCTCGCGGCCCTCGTCGGCCGCCGGCGCGACGCGGTGGCGTGGGTCGTGCGCCTCACCGCCTACGTGTACGCGACGGCGTACTCCGCCCTCGACGTGATCAGCGGCATCGGTGCCGGCTACGTGACCTGGCGCCTGGGGGAGGGGGCGCACCCGTCCCGACGAGGTGCGCTTCCTCTTCGCGATCGGCGGCCGGATCGGCGACGTCGGCTCCTGGGCGCTGATCGCGTGCGCGGTGGTCCTCGCGCTCGACGCCGTACGACGACTCGGTGCCGCCGCCGTGCCCGGCCTCGCGCTGGTGCCCGGCGCCGTGCTCGTGCACGTGGGCCACATCTTCGCCCCGACCGGGGTGGCCGGGATGGCCCTCATCGCCCTCGCGACGGGCTACCTCGCGTGGCGCGAGCCGGCCCGGTCGGTCTAGCCGCGCTCGCCGCCCGGCACCCAGAGCACGTCGCCGTTCTCCTTGTTCGCGTGGCGGGCGAGGATGAAGAGCAGGTCGGAGAGCCGGTTGAGGTAGGTGATGGCCAGCAGGTTCATCGACTCCTCGTGCTCGGCCCAGGCCGCCCAGCCGGCCCGCTCCGCACGGCGTACGACGGTGCGGGCGACGTGGAGGTGGGCGGCGCCGAGGGTGCCGCCGTTGAGGATGAACGACCGCAGCGCGGGCAGCTCCTCGTTGTAGTGGTCGCACCACGCCTCGAGCCGGTCGACGTAGTCCTGCTCGATCCGCAGCGGCGGGTACTCCGGGTCCGCGACCACCGGGGTGCAGAAGTCGGCGCCGACGTCGAAGAGGTCGTTCTGCACGTGGGTGAGCACGGCGACGACGTCGTCCGCGAGGTCGCCCTGCGCCAGCGCGACCCCGATGTGCGCGTTGGCCTCGTCGACGCAGGCGTAGGCCTCGAGGCGCAGGTCGTTCTTCGAGGTCTCGCTCATGTCGCCGAGCCGGGTGCGTCCGGCGTCGCCGGTGCGGGTGTAGATGCGCGTCAGGTTGACCATGGGGCGGAGCCTAGTCGCGCCGTGGTCGCGCCTGGTGTCGTGACCAGTGGGACTGGTGGGACCAACTCGCCGACGAGATCCGGCATGGATGCAACCTGAGGGGGTACAACGGCGTCCTAGGAGTGACACAGGTCACGCAGCGACGTCCGGGGGACGTCGGGAGGAGCACCCGATGGACATCATCTCGGACGGACCCACGCTGGTCCTGCACGGTGCCTTCGACGTGCGCAGCACGCGGGAGGTGCGCGCCGCGATCTACGAGATCCTCGACGGGCCCGACGACGAGGTCGTCGTCGACATGACGCGACGTGACCACCATCGACGTCACCGCCCTGCGGCTCCTCGCCGTGGCCACCCGCCACGCGTGGCTCAACGGCCACCACCTCACGATCCGCAACCCCGGTCCTGCCGTGCGCCGGATGGCGCACCTGGCCCGGCTGGCCCACGCCCTCGAGGTCGAGCGGGTCGCCGCCACCGCCTGACCCGCCTCCTGAGGCATCTGTCACACGTCCACACCGGTGACTCGCGGGTAACCACCGCCCTACCCTGTCGCCATGAGCGACAGCAGCGCGCGGCCCGCCAAGGACCGCCCCTGGGTGATGCGCACCTACGCCGGGCACTCCACCGCCGAGGCGTCCAACGCGCTCTACCGGACCAACCTGGCCAAGGGGCAGACCGGCCTCAGCGTCGCGTTCGACCTGCCGACGCAGACCGGCTACGACCCCGACAGCCCGCTCAGCCGCGGCGAGGTCGGCAAGGTCGGCGTACCGGTCCCGCACCTGGGTGAGATGCGCAAGCTCTTCACCGACATCCCGCTCACCGAGATGAACACCTCGATGACGATCAACGCCGTCGCGATGTGGATGCTCGCGATGTACCAGGTGGTCGCCGAGGAGCAGAACCCCGACGTGTCGCCGGAGGACGTGGCCGCCCAGCTGGCCGGCACGACCCAGAACGACATCATCAAGGAGTACCTCTCGCGCGGGACGTACGCCTTCCCGCCCGAGGCGTCGATGCGGCTGATCGCCGACATGATCGCCTACACGGTCCACCAGATCCCGCAGTGGAACCCGATCAACATCTGCAGCTACCACCTGCAGGAGGCCGGCGCGACGCCCGTGCAGGAGCTGGCCTACGCGCTGAGCACCGCGATCGCCGTCCTCGACGAGGTGAAGGGCGCCGGGCAGGTCTCCGACGACGACTTCGAGAAGGTCGTCGGCCGGATCTCGTTCTTCGTCAACGCCGGCGTCCGGTTCGTCGAGGAGACCTGCAAGATGCGGGCCTTCGTGCAGCTCTGGGACGAGATCACGCGCGAGCGCTACGGCGTGACCGACGAGAAGATGCGCCGGTTCCGCTACGGCGTACAGGTCAACTCGCTCGGGCTGACCGAGGCCCAGCCGGAGAACAACGTGCAGCGCATCGTGCTCGAGATGCTCGGCGTGACGCTGTCCAAGAACGCCCGCGCCCGCGCGCTGCAGCTGCCCGCGTGGAACGAGGCGCTGGGCCTGCCGCGCCCCTGGGACCAGCAGTGGTCGCTGCGGCTCCAGCAGGTGCTGGCCTTCGAGTCCGACCTGCTCGAGTACGACGACATCTTCGACGGCTCGCACGTGATCGCGGCCAAGGTGGCCGAGCTCGTCGAGGGCGCCAGGGCCGAGATCGACCGGGTGCAGGAGATGGGCGGCGCGATCGCCGCCGTCGACTACATGAAGTCGGAGCTGGTCTCCTCCCACGCCGCGCGTCGCGCGCGGATCGAGTCGGGCGAGGAGGTCATCGTCGGGGTCAACAAGTACGAGTCCACCGAGCCGTCGCCGCTGACCGCGGACCTCGACGGCGCGATCATGGCCGCCGACCCCGAGGCCGAGCAGACCGCCCGCGCGAGCGTCGAGGCGTGGAAGGCCGAGCGCGACGAGGCCGAGGTCGAGCAGGCGCTGGCAGCCCTCGCGGAGGCCGCGACGGGCACGGACAACCTGATGGTGCCGACCCTCGTCGCGGCCCGTGCCGGTGCGACGACGGGGGAGTGGGCGGCCACGCTGCGCGGGGTCTTCGGCGAGTACCGCGGCCCGACCGGGGTCGGCGGCGCTGCCGTCGCTGAGGCCGGCACCGAGCTGACCGCCGTGCGCGAGCGGGTCCGGGCCACCGGCGAGGAGCTGGGCGGTCGGCTGCGGCTGCTGGTCGGCAAGCCCGGTCTCGACGGCCACTCCAACGGGGCCGAGCAGGTCGCCGTGCGCGCCCGGGACGCCGGCTTCGAGGTGATCTACCAGGGCATCCGGCTGACGCCGGACCAGATCGTCGCCGCGGCCGTCGCCGAGGACGTGCACTGCATCGGCCTGTCGATCCTGTCCGGGTCGCACATGGAGCTGGTGCCCGACGTGCTCGACGGCCTCGAGCGGGCGGGGCTGTCCGACATCCCCGTCATCGTCGGCGGGATCATCCCCGACTCCGACGGCCGGCGGCTGCGCGAGCTCGGGGTCGCGGCGGTCTACACGCCCAAGGACTACGGCCTCACCGAGATCATGGGCGGCATCGTCGACGTGATCCGCAGGGCCAACGGTCTCGACTGACCCACCGGCCGGCCGGCTGGCAGACTCCCGGTCATGCGACGCGTGATCGTGGTCGGGGCCGGTGTGGTCGGGCTGTCCTGCGCCGTCCGGCTGCTCGAGGCAGGACATCGGGTCGACGTCGTCGCGCGCGACCTCCCGCTCGAGACGACCTCGGCCGTCGCGGCCGCGCTCTGGTACCCCTACCGCGCGCTGCCGCAGGACCGCGTGACCGCCTGGTCCGCGACGTCGTACGCCGTCTTCGAGGGGCTCGCCGCCGACGAGCGCACCGGCGTGCGGATGCTCACCGGCACCGAGGTGCTGCGGACGCCGCAGCCGGACCCGTGGTGGCGGCCGGCCGTCCCCGCGCTGGACCGGGAGACGGCGCTGCCCCCGGGGTACGCCGACGGCTGGACGTTCGTCGCCCCGGTGATCGACATGCCCGTCCACCTCCGATGGCTGGTCGCGAGGATCGAGGAGCTCGGCGGCACGCTCACGCGGATGAACCTCTCCGCGCTCCCGGACGACGGCAGCCTCGTCGTCAACGCGACCGGCCTCGGCGCGCGGCACTTCGGTGCCGACCCGTCGGTGACGCCCGTGCGCGGCCAGGTCGTGGTGGTGGAGCAGGTCGGCCTGGACCGGTGGACCCTCGACGGCGGCGGCCTGACCTACGTCGTACCGCGGGCTGCCGAGATCGTGCTGGGCGGCACGGACGTCGAGGGGGAGTGGAGTCGCACGCCGGACCCCGAGGTCGCCGAGCAGGTCCTGCACCGAGCCTGCGCGCTCGTGCCGGAGCTCGAGGGCGCCCGCGTGGTCCGCCACAAGGTCGGCCTGCGCCCGGCCCGGCCCGAGGTGCGCCTCGAGCGGGTCGGCGAGGTGATCCACTGCTACGGCCACGGCGGTGCCGGCGTGACCCTGTCGTGGGGCTGCGCGGACGACGTGGTGGGGTTGGCCGGTGACTGACCTCCAGTGCGCCGCCCGGGTGTTCGTGGCCCGCCACGGCGAGGCCCTCTACGAGAGCGAGCTGCTGAGCGACGCGGGCGGCTGGCTGAGCCCGCTCGGTCGGCAGCAGGCCACGGACCTGGCAGCGACCCTGGCCGCCCGAGCGGATCACCCGCGTCTGGGCCAGCGACATGGCGCGCGCCGTGCAGACGGCGGAGATCGTGGCCGGCATCCTCGGCGTCGACGTGGTCGTGAGGAAGGGGCTCCGGGAGTTCGGCGTCGGCGACGCCGCCGGGACGACCGGGGTGCCCGATCCCTTCGCCGAGACCTTCGCGTCGTGGCTGGCCGGCGACCTCGCCGCGCGGATCCCCGGCGGGGAGACGGGCGACGAGGTGGTCGGGCGCTACGCGGCCGTCCTCGACGAGGTCGCCGACGAGCACCGTGGCGAGTCCGTGCTCGTGATCAGCCACGGCGGGGTGATGTGCCTGGCGCTGCCCTCGCTCGCGACGAACCTGCCGCTGACCCACGGCCACGAGAAGCCGATGCCCAACTGCGGCGTGGTCGCGATGGAGGCCGACGCGGACGGCTGGGCCTGCCGGAGCTGGGCCGACACCCCGCTGCCCTGACCTCACACCTGCTGAGGGTCGCCCGTTCCGCTCAGCGGGACCACGTCGATGACCGCGCTGCGGTTGATCGGTCCGTAGACGTGGGGGTAGGTGTCGTCGCCGACGGCCTCGACCCGCACCTCGGCGTCCGCCAGTCGCGCCGGGTCGACGGTGAGGAGCACCAGGTCCTCGCCCAGGCCGGCGTAGTAGCGGTCGAAGACGCCCTGCACCTGGTCGCGCCTGCTCGCGTGGATGAAGCCCTCCTCGTCGAGCGTCCGGCCGACGGTGGAGGTCGTGTAGGTCCCGGTCTCCAGCGTCCGTCTCCAGTCGGCCGCGGTGGCGATGTGGAAGATGCGGTCGGGGGCCGGGTCGGTCACCGTGCGAGGGTAACGACATGACGGGGTCGACGAAGGCTGAGCGCGTGTACGTCGTGACGGACATCGAGGTCGACGGCTTCACGCCGGGGGCGAACTCCATGCTGTCCTTCGGGTCGGTCGCGGTGACCGCGTCGGGGGAGCAGGTCGGGGAGTTCGAGGCGGTGCTCGAGCCGCTTCCCGGCGCGCAGCCCCATCCGGAGACCTGGTCGTGGTGGCAGTCCCAGCCGCCGGAGGTGCTCGCGGCGGCGACGGCCGACCCGCAGCCGGTGCCGCAGGTGATGGCCGACTTCGTGGCGTGGGTGCAGGGGCTGGGTCCGGAGCGTGAGCTCGTCGCCTCGCCGCTGGGCTTCGACGGGCCGTACGTCGACCACTACCTGCGCCGCTTCACGACGTACTCCGTGTGCCCGGCGCTCTACGACGAGGATCCGCTCTTCCACGGTCCCGGCCTGTGCCTCAAGAGCCTGGCCTGCGGGGTCACCGGCGGCGACTGGGCCACCTTCTCGGTCCACGACCTGCCGAAGGCGTGGTTCGGCGACGTCCCCCACACCCACCGCGCCATCGACGACGCCCGCGGCTACGCGAACCTGCTCGTCGAGGTCATGCGGCAGGGGCGGGCCGGGGCTAGAACAGCCGGTGCTCGGCGCCGTCGTCCATCCCGCGCAGCGCGTCGTAGTCCACCAGGGCGCAGGCGATGCCGCGGTCGGTGGCGAGGACGCGGGCCTGGGGCTTGATCTCCTGGGCGGCGAAGATGCCGCGCACGGCCCCCTTGCGGGTCAGGGCGGGGTCGCGGTTGAGCAGGTCGAGGTAGCGGGTGAGCTGCTCGACACCGTCGATCTCGCCGCGGCGCTTGATCTCGACCGCGACGGAGAGGCCGTCGGCGTCGCGGCACATCAGGTCGACCGGGCCGATGGCGGTCATGTACTCGCGGCGGACGAGCGTGAGGCCGTCGGCGAGGGTGGCGGGGTGCTCGGCGAGCAGCTCCTGGAGGTGCTTCTCGACGCCGTCCTTCTGCAGGCCGGGGTCCACGCCGAGGTCGTGCGAGGTGTCGTGCAGGACCTCGTCGATGAGGATCCGCAGGGTGTCGTCGGTCTTGCCGGCGGTCACGACCCACTCGGGCCGGCCGTCCTCGGTCGACGCCCTCCTTGACCGTGCAGGGAGGCGACATCCAGTTGAGCGGCTTGTAGGAGCCGCCGTCGGAGTGGATCAGCACCGAACCGTCCGACTTCAGCATCAGCACGCGCGTCGCGAGCGGGAGGTGGGCGGTCAGCCGCCCGGCATAGTCCACCTGGCAGCGCGCCACGACGATCCTCACGACGGGCGAATCTACAGTGGCCCCGTGACCGACCACGAGGTGCGCCCCGCGCTCCGCCGTGACCTCGCCCAGCTCGACCTGACCCACGAGGCGTCGCGTCCCGGCCTGGTGATGGTCGTCGGCGACCCGCCGGTCGGGCACATCCGCGTGGACCTGCTCGACGGGTTCGCGCACCTCGACTCGATCGTCGTCGGCGCCGACCTCGGCGGCACCAACACCCGCGCGCTCGTGGAGGCGGTCTGCGAGCGGCTCTCGGCCCGCGGGCTCGGCCAGCTCACCGCAGCGCCGTACGCCGGCGCGGAGGCGGCGACCTACGCCGACCTCGGCTTCACGGAGGTCCCCGAGGGCGAGCCGATCCCGCGCCCGCTGCTCGCGGTGGCCGACCAGCCGGGCCGGGTGCTGGTCCGTCGGGTGCTGCGCGCGCACCGCACCGCGGCCGAGCTCGACGCCTGGGTCGCGACCCTCGACGCACCGCGCGACGTCGGCACGGTGAGGGCGGTGATCCGCAGGCCCGCGCCCGGCCAGCGCGAGGTCCTCCAGGTCGGCCACCTCGACGTCACCGAGGGCCTGGTCGGCGACAGCTGGTCGACCCGGCGCGACCCGGCACATGCCGGACGGCGTGCCCGACCCGGACATGCAGCTCAACGTCATGCACCACGGACTGGTGCAGTTCCTGGCCCAGGACCCCGAGCGCGACGAGCTCGCCGGCGACCAGATGTACGTCGACCTCGACCTGTCCCACGACAACCTCCCCGCCTGGAGCGAGCTGCACATCGGCGGACCGGACGGCGCGGTCATCGTCGTCACCGAGGTGCCGCACAACGGCTGCGGGAAGTTCATCGCGCGCTTCGGCAAGGACGCGATGACCTTCGTGAACGGCCCCGAGGGCAAGCCGCGCCGGCTCCGCGGGCTGTGCGCCAAGGTGGTGCGCCCGGGGCCGGTCCGGCCGGGCGACGAGGTGGTCGTCGTACGCCCTCCCGCGCCCCCGCTGGCCACGTGACGGAGTGACGGTTCCCACACCCCGGGGCGCCGAGGGTCGTGGGAGCATGCGTCCATGACTGACACGGCTGCTCGCGAGTTCTCCACCGTCGGCGTGATCGGCCTCGGCACGATGGGCGCCGGCATCGCCGAGGTCTTCGCCCGCAACGGCTACAGCGTGATCGGGGTCGAGCTCAACGACGGCGGTGTCGAGCGTGGCCGCCAGCACCTCGAGCACTCCACCGGCCGCGCGGTGAAGCGCGAGAAGATGACCGAGGAGCAGCAGGCCGAGCTGCTCGGCCGGATCACCCTCACGACCGACATGACCGCGCTCTCCGCCGCCGACCTCGTCGTCGAGGCCGTGGTCGAGTCGCTGGCGATCAAGAAGTCGATCTTCGCCAAGCTCGACGGCATCGTCCGCGACGACGCGATCCTCGCGACCAACACCTCCTCGCTCAGCGTCACCGAGATCTCGACGGCCAACTCGATGCCCGGCCGCGTGATCGGCGTGCACTTCTTCAACCCGGCGCCCGGTGCAGAACCTCGTCGAGATCATCCGCACCGTCGTCACCGAGCCTGCCGTCCTCGAGCAGGTGCAGGGCGTGCTGCGCGACCTCGGCAAGAACCCGGTCGTCTGCGGCGACAAGGCCGGCTTCATCGCCAACACCCTGCTCTTCGGCTACCTCAACCACGCCGTGGCGATGTACGAGGGCAAGTACGCCTCGCGCGAGGACATCGACGCCGCCATGCGCTTCGGGTGCGGCTACCCGATGGGTCCGCTCGCGCTGCTCGACCTGATCGGGCTCGACACGGCCTACGAGATCCTCGACACGATGTACAAGCAGGGTCGCGACCGGCTGCACGCGCCGGCGCCGATCCTCAAGCAGTACGTCACCGCCGGCCTGCTCGGTCGCAAGTCGGGTCGCGGCTTCTACACCTACGAGGCCCCCGACAGCCCCGTCGTCGTGGACGACGCCCAGACGCCGAGCGAGGCCGACAAGCCGCGCCTGCACCACGACATCCGGTCCGTCGGCGTCGTCGGCACCGGCACGATGGCCGCGGGCATCGTCGAGGTGTTCGCCAAGGCGGGCCACGACGTGCTCTTCACCGGCCGCGGCCAGGACAAGGTCGACGGCGTCGTCGCCACCATCACCAAGAACTTCGACAAGCAGATCCAGCGCGGGCGCGCCACCGAGGAGCAGAAGGCCGAGGTGCTCGGTCGGGTGCGCGGCACCACCTCGCTCGACGACCTCCGCGACGTCGACCTGGTCGTGGAGGCCATCGCCGAGGACCTGGCGATCAAGACGACGCTCTTCGAGAACCTCGACGAGATCTGCAAGCCTGGCTGCGATCCTCGCGACCACCACGTCGTCGCTGCCGATCATCGCGATGGCCAAGGTCACCAAGCGCCCGCAGGACGTCATCGGCATGCACTTCTTCAACCCCGCGGCGATCATGAAGCTGGTCGAGGTGGTCTCCACGGTGGCGACCGACGAGAAGGTCACCGAGACCGTGCTGGCGCTGTGCGAGAAGGTCGGCAAGGTCGCCGTGCGCTGCGGCGACCGCTCCGGCTTCATCGTCAACGCGCTGCTGTTCCCCTACCTCAACGACGCGGTGAAGATGCTCGAGGCGCACTACGCCACGGCCGACGACATCGACCTCGCGATGAAGCTCGGCTGTGCGCTCCCGATGGGTCCGTTCGAGCTGCTCGACGTCGTCGGCAACGACGTGTCGCTGGCGATCCAGAAGGAGCTCTACCTCGAGTTCCGCGAGCCGGGCTTCTCCCCGGCCCCGCTGCTGGAGCACCTCGTCACGGCCGGCTACCTCGGTCGCAAGACCGGGCGCGGCTTCCGGGACTACAGCGCCCGCTGAGCACTGGTCAATCGAGGCAGAACTCGTTGCCCTCGGGGTCGGTCATGACGATGTGACCACCGGCCATCGGCGGGGCGGGCTCGTGCCGCTCGACCCGGGTGGCCCCGAGCCCGACCAGCCGCTCGCACTCGGCCTCGAGGGCCGCCATCCGCTCGTCGCCCTCCAGACCGGGAGCGGCGCGGAGGTCGAGGTGGACGCGGTTCTTCGCGGTCTTGTCCTCGGGCACCTGCTGGAAGAACAGCCGCGGCCCGGCGCCGTCGGGGTCCTGCGCGGCGGACGAGGAGTTCCACTGCGACTCGGGCACCCCGACCTCGCGGAGGAAGTCGTGCCACGCGGCGAAGACGTCCTGGCCGGGCGCGACCTCCCGTCCCGGCGGGGGCGGGTTGACGTAGCCCAGCGCTGCTGCCCAGAAGCGCGACAGGGTCTCGGGGTCGTGGGCGTCGAAGGTCACCTGGATCGTCCGGCTCATGCCTGACATCCTGCCGCGACCCACCGACAGCGGGACTCAGGCGTTGGCGCGCAGGTGGGACTGCTCGGTCACCAGCCCGGCGAGCCGCGCCCGCGTGTTGATGTCGAGCTTGCGGTAGATGTGGGTCAGGTGGGCGTCGACCGTGCGCGGGGAGACGAAGAGCTCCTCGGCGATCGCCCGGCTGGTCAGGCCGTGGGCGACCCGCTCGGCCACCTGGCGCTCGGCGGCCGTCAGCTGGTCGAGCACCGACGGCGGTGCCGAGGCCGGTCGGTTGAACACGGCGGTGATGAGGGCGACCGACGTCGGCGGACAGGTCGTCGCCGTCGATCCACCCCGCCGGCGGCCTGCCCGCCGGCACGACGTCGTAGTCGGCCGAGTAGCCCCAGCGCACCGCCATCCGCGGTGTGCGCAGCGCGAACGCGGCGGCGGCGAGGCCGCGTGCCTCGGGGAGCTCGCGCTCGCGGGCCACGCCGGCCAGGCCGTCGAGGACGTCGGCGGCGCGCAGCGGGAGCCGCATCGTGCGGCAGTGCTCGAGGGCGGTGAGGTACGTCGTCGTGGCCTGGTCGAGGTCGCCGAGGCCGACCAGCGCCCGACCGAGCAGCAGCCGCGCCTCGACGCTGTCGCGCCCGAGCCGGGCGGAGTCGGCCAGCGCCACCACGTCGGCGGCGAGACCCGCGGCCTGGCGCAGCTCGCCGCGGTGCAGCAGGTCGCGTCCGTCCTGCGCGAGCACCGGGAGCCGTACGGCCCAGGGCAGGCTCTGCCGGTCGACCGCGGTGGCCTGCCAGGTGGGGTCGAGCCCGCGCAGGAGGGTCTCGGCCAGCAGGCCGACCCGGTCCTCGGCGAGCTCGCGGGCCTCGATCACCACCGCACGGGTGCCCGCCACGGCCTCCGCGATGCGGCCCTGCTCCAGCGCGATGCGGGCCAGGAGGGTGCGGGCGGAGAGGTCGATCCAGCGCTCGTCGCGGCTCATCCGCGCCGGCAGCGCGTCGCCGGCCGCCTGGGCGGCCTCGGCGAACCGGCCCTGGGAGGTGAAGACGTCGGCGAGGGTGCGGGTGGCCTGTCGTCGGATCGAGCCCTCGGGGTCGAGGTCGAGCGCCCGCCGCGCCTCGCGCTCGGCGAGCTCCATCTCGCCGGCGTCGAGGTGCATCTCGGCCCGGATGGAGGCCGTCTTCGCCAGCTGCTCCTCCGGCCTCGGGGCCGACGACGCGTGCTCGTCGGCGCGGTCGAGCAGCCAGAGGCCCTCGTAGGTGCCGCGCATCTCGGAGGCCGCGATCCCGGCGCGCCGGGCGATCTGCGCGCCGATCGCCGGCGGACCGTCGCCGCTCGCCACGGCGGCCTCGAGGATCTCGACGGCGTCACGCGCGCGCATCGAGGTGTAGAGCGAGGAGAAGATCCGGTTGGCGACCGAGTAGCCCTCGTCGCGCGTCTCCGGCTTCGCGCACGCGGTGAGCACCGCGTGCCTCATCGCCGGCAGGTCCTTGAGCCAGTCGGCGTCGGCGGCTCCGTAGTTGTCGTGCTCGGGGGCGTGCTCGTCGGCCCACGCGAGCAGGCCGGCCTCGACGGCCGCCACGTCCTCGGGCAGCGCGAGGGCGCGGGCGCGCCCGCGGATGGGGGAGAGCATGTCGAAGCGGCCGTCGGAGTCGACCTCGGCGAGGCTGCGGCGCACGAGGTTGCCGGCGACCTCGGCGGCGCGCTGCGTGGGCTGGTCGAGCACGCGGGCAAGCACGCCGAGTCCGATGGGGAAGCCGAGCAGGCCGATCCGGCGCAGCGCGGTGGCGCTGTCGTCGTCGAGCAGGTCGTGGGCGGAGTCGACGGCCTGGTCGAGGCTGACGGTGGACATCGCGTTGCCCAGCCCGACGAGCGCCGACTGCACGGCGACCTGCTCGATGAGGAGCGGCAGTCCACCGGTGGCCCCCAGCAGGCGGCGTACTTCCCGGTCCTGCTGGGCGAGGTCGACGGGCTGGGCCGCCCGCGGCCCGGATCCGGCGCAGGAACAGCTCGACGGCGGGGCCCTCGAGCGGCGAGTGGTGCGAGGGCACGGGGAGCGGGCCGACCCGGACGACCGACTCGGCGGGCTGGTCGGCCGTGGCCAGCGCGGTCACCACGACGCGGGCATCGGTCGTGCCGTCCAGCATGCCCTGGAGCATCGGCCCCGCCTCGGTCGCGTCGAGGTCGAGCCCGTCGAGCACCAGCAGGCAGTCGCGGCCGTCGACGGCGCGGCCCAGGGCACCGGTGAGCGAGTCGCCGGGGGCGGTCTCCGAGTCGAGGCTCTCGAGCGCCGCGACGAGGAGGTCGTCGAGCGTCCGCAGGTTGCGCGCGTCGACCCACGACGTCTGCGACCCGGCCGCGACGTGGCGCACGATCAGCGTCTTGCCGCTGCCCGGGAGGACCCACCACCGTCACCCACCGCGACTCGTCGAGGGCCTCCCTCAGCGCACGCTGGACGTCGTCGCGACCCAGGCACGGAGAGAGCACGGGACGAACCTATCGCTGATGCGCCGGTGAGTCGGGGAATGAGTTAGGTAGGACTACGGATGCCGGGCCACACCCGTTCGGGGGAGTCTTGTCACACGCCGCGAGGTGGCGGGACCGCACAGGGGAGGGTCCCGCGACCACCGGCCGCTTCTCCGAACAGGCCGTGCATCGTCGGGGGTCGATGCGCGGCCTGTTCGTGTGTGCGCGCGGGGCCCGCGTCGCCGCGTCCGGGACGGTGGTGCCTTGCCGCCGCTGCGTACGCTGTGGCCATGGAACTCGTGCTCGTGCTGGTCGTCCTCGGCGGTCTCACCGCGGTCGCGGTGGCTGCGGGCAAGACGGGCAAGAGGCGTGAGCTGGCCCGCGCCGAGGCCGAGGTCGAGCCGGTCAAGCGGCTCGTCGAGGAGGACGTCACCGCCCTCGGCGTCGAGCTCCAGGACCTCGACATCGACCTCGCCGGCGAGGAGCTCGACCCCGGCGCCAACGCCGACTACCAGCGCGCACTCGACGCCTACGAGTCCGCCAAGACGGCAGCCGCAGCGCTCACCCGCCCCGACGACGTACGACACGTGACGGAGATCCTCGAGGACGGTCGCTACGCGATGGCGTGCGTCCGCGCCCGCGTGGCCGGCGAGCCGCTCCCGCAGCGTCGCCCACCCTGCTTCTTCGACCCCCGCCACGGCCTGTCGGTCGCCGACGTGCCGTGGACCCCGCCCGGCGGCGCGAGGCGTGACGTGCCGGCCTGCGCGCTCGACGTCGAGCGGGTCCGCGCGGGCGCCGAGCCCGACATCCGCAAGGTGATGGTCGGCTCGCGCCGCGTGCCCTACTGGCAGGGCGGCCGGGCCTACCAGCCCTACGCCCAGGGCTACTTCGGCGGCTTCGGCCCGATGGACTGGATGTTCATGGGCATGCTCTTCGGTGGCGGGTTCGACGGCATCGGCGAGGGCATCGGGGCGATCGGCGAGGGTCTCGGTGACATGTTCGGCGGCATCGGCGACGGCATCGGCGGCCTGTTCGACGGCTTCGACTTCTGAGCCTTCACCCCTGAGGGGGACCTTCGCCCGGAGGGGTGTGGAGGGCCCTGTGCGACGGGTCTAGCGTCGCGAGACATGGCTGGAGTCGAGACAGGCACGATCACCACTGACATCCCCGCCCGGATGGACCGACTGCCGTGGGCCCGATGGCACTGGATGGTCGTCATCGGCCTCGGCACCGTCTGGATCCTGGACGGCCTCGAGGTGACCATCGTCGGCTCGATGTCCGCGGCCCTCAAGCCCGCGGACACGGGGCTCGGCCTCTCCAGCGCCGACGTCGGGCTGGCCGGTGCGATGTACGTCGCCGGCGCCTGCATCGGCGCGCTGTTCTTCGGGCAGCTCACCGACCGGTTCGGACGCAAGAAGCTCTTCCTCATCACCCTCGGCGTCTACACCGTCGCCACCGTGCTCACCGCGTTCTCGATGAACCCGGCGTGGTACTTCGCGTGCCGCTTCCTGACCGGCACCGGCATCGGCGGGGAGTACGCCGCCATCAACTCCGCGATCGACGAGCTGATCCCGGCGAAGTACCGCGGTCGCGTGGACGTCGCGATCAACGGCTCGTTCTGGGTCGGCGCGGCCCTCGGCTCGCTGCTCACCATCCCGCTGCTCGACCCCAACGTCGTCGACCCCAGCTGGGGCTGGCGGGCCGCCTTCGGACTCGGGGCGATCCTCGCGATCGGCATCCTGGTCGTCCGCCGGCACGTCCCGGAGAGCCCGCGCTGGCTCTTCATCCACGAGCGCGAGGACGAGGCCGAGCGCATCGTCAAGGACATCGAGCACACGGTGGAGGAGGAGACGGGCAAGAGCCTGCACGGCGTCGACCAGTCGATCACGATCCGCCAGCGCAAGACGATCAGCCTGCCGCTGATCGCCAAGACCGTCTTCACGCTCTACCCGCGCCGTGCGGCGCTCTGCTTCGCCCTCTTCGTGGGCCAGGCGTTCCTCTACAACGCGTTCTTCTTCACCTACGGCGACACCCTCACCACGTTCCTCGACGTGACGCAGACCGGCTGGTTCCTGGCGATCTTCGCCGCCAGCAACTTCGCGGGTGCGCTGCTGCTGAGCGGACTGTTCGACACGGTGGGCCGGGTCAAGATGATCGCCGGCACCTACATCCTGTCCGGCGTGCTGCTCGCGATCGCCGGCACGATGCTCGACAGCCTGACGGCGGTGACGCTGACGATCTTCGGAGCGGTGATCTTCTTCTTCGCGTCGGCCGGCGCGAGCGCGGCGTACCTCACCGCCTCGGAGATCTTCCCCATGGAGACGCGCGCGCTCTGCATCGCCTTCTTCTACGCGATCGGCACGGCAGTCGGCGGCATCACCGGCCCGCTCCTGTTCGGTCGCCTCATCGACAACGCCAGCGAGAGCAAGGACATCACCGGCATCGCGATCGGCTACTTCATCGGCGCCGCCCTCATGATCGCCGGCGGCCTCGCCGAGATCTTCCTCGGCGTCAAGGCGGAGGGGCAGTCGCTCGAGGACATCGCCCAGCCGCTGACGGCCGAGGACGAGCCCGCGCACGCCTGACCGCAGGTCACCGCACACGAGAGGAGACGACCATGAGCCCGATGCCCCCGCCCAAGCCCTCCACGGAGGGTCCCCGCGACCGGCAGGTCTTCCACGAGATCGGCCAGATCGTCCGCGCGCTCGAGGCGCACGGACCGACCACGCCCAGAGGACCTGCGCGAGGTGGTCGGCGGACGCTGGTGGGAGGAGCACAGGTTCGACCGCGCGCTCGCCCTCGCCGCCAGCGACGGCATGGTCCACACCACCGACGACGGCAAGGTCGCCGCAACCTGACGTCGGGTCCCCGTCACTGGTGCGGGAGGATGGCCGGGTGAGCCTGCACCGCACCGAGCTCGGCGACGTCCGGGTCGCGCGTCGTCTTCTGCCACGGCCTCTTCGGGCAGGGCAAGAACTGGACCCAGGCCGCCAAGGCGCTCAGCGCCGACCACCGGGTGCTGCTGCTCGACATGCCCAACCACGGCCGGTCGCCGTGGACGGAGACCTTCGACTACCTCGAGCTCGCCGACCTCGGTGGCCGCTGAGCTGCGGGGACGAGCCGGTCGCGCTCGTCGGGCACTCGATGGGCGGCAAGATCGCGATGTGCCTCGCGCTGCGGCACCCGGAGCTCGTCGAGCGGCTCGTCGTCGTCGACGTCGCGCCGGTCGCCTACCCGAGCGGTCGCGAGTTCGTCGGCTACATCGAGACCATGCGTGGGCTCGACCTGACCGTCGCTCGAGCGTCGCGACCAGGCCGACGAGGCGCTGCGCGAGGCCGTGCCGAACCCGGTCGTGCGCAGCTTCCTCCTGCAGAACCTCCGCCGCACCGACGACGGCTGGCACTGGCAGGTCAACCTCGACCTGCTCGGCGCGTCGATGGACGGCCTGACCGGCTGGCCGGCCGACGAGCTCGGCGAGGCGACGTACGACGGACCGGTGCTGTGGGTCGGCGGTGCCGACTCCGACTACATCGACGACGCGCACTCGCCCGAGATGGACCGCCGGTTCCCGCGCAACCGCCGGGTGCTGGTGAAGGGCGCCGGGCACTGGGTGCACTCCGAGCAGCCCGCGATCTTCCTCGAGGTGCTGCGGCGCTTCCTGCCCTCCCCACCTGAGGACGGGGCCGACGCCTAGGCCTTCTGGCGGGCGCGGTAGGCCGCGACGGCCTCGCGGTTGCCGCACGTGGTCGAGCAGTAGCGGCGCGAGCGGTTGCGGGAGAGGTCGAGCACGACGTCGTCGCAGTCGTCGGCGGCGCAGCGGTCCAGCCGCGACATCTCGTCGGCCCGGATCACGTCGACCATCGCCATCGCGGTCTCGACGACGACGCGCTCCTCGAGCGGACGGTCCGGGTCGACGGCGTGGACGTGCCAGTCCCAGTGGTCGTGGCGCTGGAGCTGGGGGAGCGCCTTCGCCTGCGCGAGCATGCCGTTGACGATCTCCGCCGCCTCGTCGCGCTCGGCGAGGAGCAGGTCCCGGAGGGCGGGACGGAGACGGCGTACGGCGTCGAGCTCGGCCTCGGTCGCGTCGAGCCGCCCGGTGTAGGGCCAGGAGGCGAGGAAGGCGGACAGGTCCTCGACCGAGCCGAGCGGGTCGCCGGGCTCGTCGGTGGAGTTGACGAGGGCGACCGCGGCCTGCAGCGACGGCGTCCGTGTCATCCGTGAAAAGCATGTTGACACATTACCTCAGCCCGCTCCTAGTGTCATGACCGTGACGGCTTTGACTCATGACACGGCATCCTCCCGGACGACGACCGGCCTCGCTGCTCGCCGTCGCCTCGGCCGCGTCGTTCGGCCTCTCCGGCGCGCTCGCGCGCGGCCTGCTCGACACCGGCTGGAGCGCCGGCGCGACGGTCGCCCTGCGCATCGCTCATCGCGGCCGCCGTGCTGGTGGTGCCCGGAGCGCTGGCCCTGCGCGGTCGGTGGCACCTGCGTGCGCGACAACGCCGGCCTGATCACGGTCTACGGCATCGCGGCCGTCGCCGGAGCCCAGCTCTGCTACTTCTACGCCGTCTCCTACATGCAGGTCAGCGTCGCGCTGCTGCTGGAGTACACCGCTCCGGTCGCCGTGGTCGTCTGGCTGTGGCTGCGCCACGGGCACCGCCCCTCGGGCGTCACCGTGCTCGGTGCCGCCATCGCCGCCGCCGGCCTCGTCCTGGTGCTCGACGTGGTCTCCGGCGCGGAGCTGAGCACCGTCGGGGTGCTCTGGGCGCTGGGCGCGATGGTCGGCGCGGCGACGTACTTCATCATCTCCGCCGACGAGGACAACGGCCTGCCCGGCATCACGCTGGCCGCGGGCGGACTGCTCGTGGGCGGCCTCGTCCTGCTCGTGGCCGGGGCCGTCGGGCGTGCTGCCGTTCCACGCGTCGACCGCCGACGCGGTCTACGACGGACGCACCGTCGCCTGGTGGATCCCGGTCGTCGCGCTCGGCCTGGTGACGGCGGCCTTCTCCTACGTCACCGGCATCGCGGCCGGCCGCCGGCTCGGCAGCCGGCTGGCGTCGTTCGTCGCGCTCGGCGAGGTCCTGGCCGCGGTGCTGTGGGCGTGGCTGCTGCTCGACGAGCTGCCGCGCGGCGATCCAGCTGGCCGGCGGCGTGCTCGTGCTCGCCGGCGTCGTCGTGGTCAAGCTGGGAGAGGGGCGCACGCCGCTGCTCGTCGAGCCGCTGCCCGACGCGGAGCCCGTCAGCGAGCGTCCTGCCGCTTGAGGAACACCTCGCGGTGCAGCAGCAGGAGGGCCGCCGCGACCGGCACCGCGAGCAGCGCGCCGACGACGCCCATCAGCGATCCGCCCACGAGCGCGGCGACCACGGTCACCGAGCCCGGGATGTCGACCGACTTCTTCATGATCCGCGGGTAGATCACGTAGGACTCGAACTGCTGGTAGGCGAGGTAGTAGACCAGCGCCACGAGGGCGACGGTCGGTGAGACCGTCAGCGCGAGCAGCGTCATGATCACGCCGGAGACGACGGCACCGACGACCGGGATGAGCGAGAAGAGCCCGACGACGAAGGCCAGGGCGAAGGCGTAGTCGCCCAGGCCGACGATGAACGAGAAGATCAGCGTGCTGAGTCCCGCGCACAGCGCGACGAGGAAGGCGCCGGCGACGTAGGCACCGGTCGAGCGGATGATCCGGTCGCCGAGCTCGCTGACCCGCGGGCGCTTGCGAGGCCGGCGCGAGGGAGTAGGCGGCGTGCTTGATGCTGGGCAGCGAGGCGAGGAAGTAGATCATCAGGACGAGCACGATGAGGCTGTTGGTCACCGCGGAGAGCACCGCGCAGGCCGACGCCGAGCGCGCCGCCGAAGACCTTCTGGCCGAAGTCGCCGTTCTGGATGTAGTCCTGCGCCTTGGCGATGACGTCGAACCGGTCGTCGAGCTTCTGGACCTGGCTGTTGGCCTGGAGGTCGTCGAGCCAGCCGGGTGCGTTGCGGGTGATCTGCGGCGATCTGGTCGCTGATGACCGGCGCGACGGCGACGACGAAGAGCGTGAGCACCCCGATCACCACGACGAGCACCAGCAGCACCGACAGCCCGCGGCGCACGCCGCGCCGCATGAAGAACTCCACGACCGGGTTGAGCCCGATCGCGAGGAACATCGACATCACGAGCAGGATCAGGACCGAGGAGATGCTGAGCAGCTGCTGGCTGAGGAAGATGGCGATCACGGCGCCGAGGGCACCGAAGAACCCGATCTTGAACGGGGAGTGCCGCAGCAGCGAGCGGGGTGCGGCTCCGTCGGCTCCGCCGGGACGTAGGGGGCCGGTGCCGCGTCGTCGACGACGAGGTCGGTCGCGTCGTCGATCTTCTCGGCGATCTCGGCCGCCGTCCTGGCCGACTCCTCGGCGGCCTCGGCCGCCGCCTCGGCGCGGTCGGCGTCCTCGCTGACCTGCTCGACCACCGCCTCGAGCACCTCGGGGGCCTCGTCGGGGTCGGTGAGGTCGGCGTTGCGGACGGCTTCTCGTACGGACTCGCTGCTCGTGTCGGACGCGGTGTCGCGGGAGGTGGTGGCCTCCCGGAGCCGGTCGCGCCAGCTCAGGACTCGTCCTCGGCGAAGCCGGCGACGACGTCGCGCAGGGCACCGAGCTGGGCGGTGATGGCGTCGCGGCGCTTGGTGATCCGGTCGACCTCGGCCTGGATGTTGGCGAGCTCGCGCTCGGCCTCGGCGGCGCGGGTCGCGCCGATCGAGTCGGCCTGGGTGCGGGCGGAGGCGACGACCTGCTCGGCCTCGCGGCGGGCGCGGGTGAGCAGGCCCTCGGCCTCGCTCTGCGCCTGCTGGCGGTGGGCGTTGGCCTGGGCGGTCGCCTCGCGGGCCCGCTGCTCGGCCGCGGTCGCCCGCTCCTCGGCCTCGGCGACGAGCCGCTGGGTCTCGGCGGTCGCGTTGCTGTGGTGCTCGGCGGCCTCGCGGGCGAGGCGCTCCTTCTCCACCGCGAGCGTGCGGCGTGCCTCCTGGACCTCGCGGTCCGCGGCGGCGCGGGCCTGCTCGGCCTCGCGGGTCGCGGTCACCCGCACCTCGTTGGTCTCCTGCTGGGCGGCCAGGCGCAGCTGGTCGGACTCGCGGCGGGCGGCCGCCAGGAGGTCCTCGGCCTCGGCCTTGGCGAGGCTGCGCTCGGTCTCGGCGTCGGCGGTGATCCGCGCCCGCATCTCGTCGAGCTCCTTGAGCTGCACCAGGCGCATGTCGTCGGCCTCGCGGGCGGCGTCGGCGCGGATGCTCTGTGGCGTCGCGCTCGGCCCGGGTGCGGATGTCGTCGGCGTCGCGGCGGGCCGCGTCGCGCACGTCGGCGGCCTCGTCCTCGGCCAGCTTGAGCATCGAGGTGGCGCGGCCACCGAGGCCGGCGTAGGTCGGGTTCGTGTTCTCCTCGAGCTCCGCGCGGAGCCGGTCGAGCTCGCGCTCGAGCTCGATGACGCGCTGCTCGCTGCTGGCCAGGCTGGTGGCGAGACCGGACTTCTCGGTCTGGAGCTGGCCGACGCGCTGGTCGACGGCCGTCTTGTCGTAGCCGCCGCGGCGGACGACGGGGAGCGGGGCCGCGGCCGGGCACCACGGCGGGCGGGCCGCGGGGGCCTGGGCGGCCGGCCGGGCCGCGGCGCGGGCGGGACCACGGGCGCCCGGAGGGTGGGCTCGTCGTCGACCGCGGGCTTCACCGGGGCGGGGGCGTCGGGTCCGCGGCGCGGTCAGTGGTCGGCTCGGCTCGGGTGTCGGCTCGGGCTCGGCTCGGCTCGGCCTTCGCCGGCGCGGTCGCGGCAGCCTTCGCCGCGGATTGCTCCTTCGGCGTCACCGGCATGACCTGGGTCTCCTCACCCGCGTCGTCGCCGGACTCCGGCTCGTCGTCGAAGATGGACAGGCCCTGGTCGGAGCTCATGCAGCGACACCCACTCTCACGTCGTACGGCACTTGCGGATCGGCGCCAGTCTGTGCCGATGCCCCGGGAACATCACACCCCGGCTCGCGGACGAATCGCGCGAGCCGGGGTGTGAGGAATGCTCCGGGTCACCGCCGGAGGGGTGGGGTCAGACGCCGCGGAAGCGGTTGATCGCGGTCTCGTGCTGGGCGCGCATCTCGTGGTCGCGGACGCCGAGGCCCTCCTCGGGGGACGAGGCAGAGCACGCCGACCTTGCCCTGGTGGGCGTTCTGGTGGACGTCGAGCGAGGCCTGGCCGACCTCGTCGAGGGTGTAGGTCCTCGACAGGGTCGGGTGGATCTTGCCCTTGGCGATGAGGCGGTTGGCCTCCCACGACTCGCGGTAGTTGGCGAAGTGGCTGGAGATGATCCGCTTGAGGTTCATCCACAGGTAGCGGTTGTCGTACTCGTGCATGTAGCCCGAGGTCGACGCGCAGGTGGTGATGGTGCCGCCCTTGCGGGTGACGAAGACGGACGCGCCGAAGGTCTCGCGGCCCGGGTGCTCGAAGACGATGTCGATGTCCTCGCCGCCGGTGAGCTCGCGGATCCGGGCGCCGAAGCGCTTCCACTCCTTCGGGTCCTGCTGGGTGTTCTCGTCGTTCCAGAACTTGTAGCCCTCCTCGGAGCGGTTGATGATCAGCTCGGCGCCCATGCTGCGGGCGATGGCGGCCTTCTCCTCGTTGGAGACCACGCAGACCGGGGTGGCGCCGCCGTTGAGGGCGTACTGCGTCGCGAAGCCGCCGAGGCCGCCGGACGCGCCCCAGATCAGGACGTTGTCGCCCTGCTTCATGTCGCCGCCGTTCTTGGCTGACCAGCTGGCGGTACGCCGTGCAGTTCACGAGGCCGGGGGAGGCGGCCTCCTCCCAGGTGAGGTGCTCGGGCTTGGGCATCAGCTGGTTGGCCTTGACCATCGCGACGTCGGCGAGGCCGCCGAAGTTGGTCTCGAAGCCCCAGATCCGCTGCTCGGTGTCGAGCATCGTGTCGTTGTGGCCGTCGGGGCCCTCGAGCTCGACCGAGAGGCAGTGGGCGACGACGCGGTCGCCCGGCTTCCACTTGGTGACGCCGGGGCCGGTCTTGAGCACGACGCCGGACAGGTCGGAGCCGACCACGTGGTAGGGCAGGTCGTGGCGCTTGGTGAGCTCGCTGTTGCGGCCGTAGCGCTCGAGGAAGCCGAAGGTGGAGACGGGCTCGAAGATCGAGGTCCACACGGTGTTGTAGTTGATGGCGCTCGCCATCACGGCCACGAAGGCCTCGCCGGGACCGAGCTCGGGCAGCGGCACGTCGTCGACGTGGAGGGACTTGCGCGGGTCCTTCTCCTTGGCGGTGAGGCCCTCGAACATGTCCACCTCGTCCTTCTTCACGAAGGCGGCGCGGTAGGACTCGGGGAGCTCCAGGGAGGCGAAGTCCTCCGCGGTGGCGCTGTCGGACTGGATGGCTTCGAGGATGTTCTGCACGGGTGTCTCCTGCTGGGTGAGGCAGTGGCGGTGAGGCATCGGTGTCGCGATCGGGCGTCAACGTACCGGTGAGTAACCTCGCGTGGGGCGAGGTGTGAGGTACGTCGCTCAGTGGCTCGTGGGCGGCGCGCCGGCTCGACGAGCTCGACCAGCACGCCGCCGGCGTCCTTGGGGTGGATGAAGTTGACGCGGCTGTCGGACGTGCCGCGGCGCGGGGCGTCGTACAGCAGGCGCAGGCCGCGCTCGCGCAGCACGTCGGCGACGTGCTCGACGTCGTCGACGCGGAACGCGAGCTGCTGGATGCCCTGGCCGTTGCGGTCGAGGAACTTCGCGATGGTCGACTCGGGCGTCAGCGGGGCGAGGAGCTGGATGCACGAGCCCGAGTCGCCCACGCCGACCATCGCCTCGCGGACGCCCTGCTCCTCGTTGACCTCCTCGTGGAGGACCTGCATGCCGTAGGCGTCGCGGTAGAAGGCCATCGCCTCGTCGAGGTCGGGCACCGCGATCGCCGACGTGGTCGATGGCGGTGAAGAGGTGCTGGACGTCGTCGGGGAGGTCGGTGCGGCGCTCATGGGCCACATCGTGCACTCCGGCGGCCGGGGGCGCGAGGGGGTGTGACGTGTGCCTCACGGCGGGCGGCGTCACAGACCCTGCCGCGGGGCGTACGCCGGTGGGTATCGTCGGCTGCCATGACTGGATCTGTGATCGTCGCCGGAGCCCGCACCCCGATCGGCCGCCTGCTCGGCGGCCTCAAGGACCAGACGGCCGCCGACCTCGGTGGCGTCGCCATCAAGGGTGCCCTCGAGAAGGCCGGCGTCACCGGCGAGCAGGTCGACTACGTGATCATGGGCCAGGTCATCCAGGCCGGCGCCGGCCAGATCACCGCCCGCCAGGCCGCGGTCAAGGGCGGCATCCCGATGAGCGTCCCGTCGATCACCATCAACAAGGTGTGCCTCTCGGGCCTCAACGCGATCGCGATGGCCGACCAGCTGATCCGCGCCGGCGAGCACGAGATCGTCGTCGCCGGCGGCATGGAGTCGATGACCCAGGCGCCGCACCTGCTGCCGAAGAGCCGCGAGGGCTTCAAGTACGGCGACACCGACGCTCGTCGACTCGATGGCCTACGACGCGCTCTACGACCAGTTCACCGACCAGGCGATGATCAGCCTCACCGACGGCTGCAACGCCGCGGGCGCCAACCTGACCCGCGAGGAGCAGGACGCCTTCGCCGCCCAGTCGCACCAGCGCGCGGCCGTGGCGTGGAAGAACGGCGTCTTCGACGACGAGGTCGTCCCGGTCACGATCCCGAGCCGCAAGGGCGACATCACCGTCGCCGAGGACGAGGGCATCCGCGGCGACACCACCGTCGAGTCGCTGTCCGGCCTGCGCCCGGTCGCCAAGGACGGCAGCATCACCGCCGGCTCCGCCTCGCAGATCTCCGACGGCGCGTGCGCCGTCGTCGTGATGAGCAAGGCCAAGGCCGAGGAGCTCGGCCTGACCTGGCTCGCCGAGATCGGCGCCTCCGGCCAGGTCGCCGGCCCCGACTCCTCGCTCCAGCTCCAGCCGGCCAACGCGATCGCGAAGGCCGCGGAGAAGGAGGGCATCGCGGTCTCCGACATCGACCTCTTCGAGCTCAACGAGGCCTTCGCGGCCGTCGGCATCGAGTCGGCGCGCCAGCTCGGCGTCGACCAGGACAAGGTCAACGTCAACGGCGGCGCGATCGCGCTCGGCCACCCGGTCGGCATGTCCGGCGCCCGCATCGTGCTGCACCTGGCCCTCGAGCTCCAGCGCCGCGGCGGCGGCATCGGTGCGGCCGCGCTCTGCGGCGGCGGCGGCCAGGGCGACGCCCTGATCGTCCGCGTGCCCGCGTCCTGAGGCTGGCGTGACCCGGCGGGGCGCCCCGGCGGTCCCCGACCTCGTCGCGCGGGCGCGCGAGGGCGAGGCCGCGGCGGTCGCTCGCCTGATCACCCTCGTCGAGAACGACTCACCGGTCCTGCGCGAGGTGATGGCGGCACTGCGCCCGCACACCGGGCGCGCCCACGTGCTCGGCATCACCGGCGCCCCGGGCGTCGGCAAGTCGACGTCGACCAACGCCCTGGTCGCCGCGCTGCGCGCCGACGGCCGGCGCGTCGGCGTGCTGGCGATCGACCCGTCCTCGCCGTTCTCCGGCGGCGCGCTGCTCGGCGACCGGGTGCGGATGGGCGACCACGCGCTCGACCCCGACGTCTACATCCGCTCGATGGGCGCCCGCGGCCACCTCGGCGGCCTGGCGTGGTCGACGCCGCAGGCGGTGCGCGTGCTCGACGCCGCCGGCTGCGACGTCGTGGTCGTGGAGACCGTCGGCGTCGGGCAGAGCGAGGTGGAGGTGGCCGGCCTCGCCGACACCACCCTGGTGCTGCTCGCGCCGGGCATGGGCGACGGCATCCAGGCCGCCAAGGCCGGGATCCTCGAGATCGGTGACGTGTACGCCGTCAACAAGGCCGACCGCGAGGGCGCCGACCGCACCCGCCGCGAGCTGCGCACGATGCTGTCGATGGCCGAGCGGCCCGAGGGCGCCTGGCGACCGCCGGTCGTGCAGACGGTGGCCAGCACGGGGGAGGGGATCGACGGGCTGCTGGCGGAGGTCGACCGTCATGCCGCGTGGCTCGCCGAGTCGGGCGAGCTCGCGCGACGGCGTACGGCCCGGGCGCGGAGCGAGGTCGAGGCGATCGCCCTCGCCGCGGTGCGCGAGCGCTGGGAGCGGGCCGGGGGCGCCGACCTCGACCGGCTGGCCGCACGCGTCGCGGACGGGGAGTCCGATCCCTACGCGGCCGCGGACGAGCTGCTGGCTCAGGGCTGATCGAGCAGGGCGCCGAACTTCGCGGCCGTGTGGTGGGTCCAGGCGCGCAGCACCGGCATGCTGACCCCGTCAGCCGTCACTGACAGCAGGTGCGTGCCGTGCCTGGACGAGATGGCGGCGATGACGGTCTGGGTCGTCCCGGAGTCGAGCTCGAGGGTCGACACGTCGTGGTCGACCACGACGTCGGCGCGTCGCGCCTCGAACGTCCGGTTGGCCGCACGGACGGCGGTCACCAGGTCGCCCACGCCGTAGCCGTGGGCCTTGACCGGGAATCCGGACTCGGTCGACAACAGGGCGTAGGCCGGCGCGTCCATGGAGTTGAGGACGTTCACGAGCGAGGCCCACTGCGCATCGATGGAGGGGAGGATCGTCGCGATGCTCCGCGCGGGGGCCACGCCCGGGCCGACAGGACCGGTCGGAGTGGCCGGGAGCGGCAGGAGGCCGCGGGCCTTCACCTGTTCACGTCGGTGGTCGGAGGCCCGGCCCCGCCACCCCGCTGCCTGCCGTCGCGACTGTCCCGCGATGCCTTGAGCAGTCATCAGCACGTCCTCCACCCGTCACAAGCAACCGACCGAGACCCCACGCCTCGAGATGTGTCGAATGTGTTGCTTTTGTGGGTGAACCGTAACCGGGTCGGGGCTCGTGTGGCGGCAACTCCGACGTGCCGTCGCCAGAACCACCCAGATGGGCTAGTACTCCGGCTCCGTCCTCAGCCGAGCCGCAGGGTCTGCCCCGTGATGCGCGAGGCCGCGCTGCTCGCGAGGAACAGGGCGGAGGCGGCCACCGACTCGCCCGCTCGCGTGCCCTGCTCGCGCAGGAGCGTGGTGCCGGCCACGCGGCTGCCGGCGCGTGGGGCGTACTGGCGGGGGAGCACCGGGCGCGTGGTCTGCAGCACCGAGTTGACCCGGACGCCGAGCCCGGCCCACTTCTCGCCGGCACGTGCGGTGGACTCGATGACCTGCGCCTGCGCCTCGTCGGCCGTGCTCGAGAGCTCGAGCCACGTGCGGACGGCGCCGGTGTTGACCACGCAGCCACCACCGAGGGCGGGGCTCTGGCTGAGCTTGAGGCGCAGCCGCGTGGTGAGGAACGTCGGCCCCAGCAGGCCGGAGCGGGCCGCCTGGGCGATGAAGGCGTGCTCGTCGGGCGGCAGGCCGTAGGGGAGGTTGGCCGAGGCGGCGAGGACCAGCACGTCGAGGTGGTCGACCATCCCCGCGAGGTGGTCGATCGAGTCCTGGCGCGCGAGGTTGACCGACTCGTAGTCGAAGGGCGACAGGTCGGTGTCGTAGAGCGCCCGGAGCATCATCGTGCCGGTGACGGTCACGGAGGCGCCGGCCTCGGCGAAGGCGGTCGCGATGGTGTGTCCCTCACCGCGGGTGCCGCCCACCACCAGCACCTGGTAGCCGGCGAAGTCGTAGGACCCCGATGTCATGGCTTCGCCTCCCGTCGACGTGGCCTGCCCCGATCAGGGTTTCTACCACGCCCTAGGGGTGAGGTCCCACTCGGAGGTCCTCCTCGAACAGGGGGTCCGCCAGGTCGAGCCGACCGGTCCGGACGGCCGCGAAGGTCCACAGCTTGTTGAAGACGAACGACACCGGCATGACGAGCGCGATGACGATCAGCTGGGACCAGTAGAGGCGGTTGCGCAGCCCGCTCGAGTCGTCGAACACGTCGGTCGGCAGGCTGACGGGGGAGTGCGGGTGCAGGAGCAGGGTGAGCAGCGCCAGGCCCACCACCTGGCCGCCGAAGCCGACCGCCAGGAACGGCCAGTACTCGTGCCACCAGCCCGACACGCGGCTGCTGCGGAAGGTCCACGAGCGGTTGAGCTGGAAGTTCCACAGGTTCGCCACGACGAAGGCGATCGTGGAGAAGACGTGGTACCAGCGGAGGTTGAAGTCGGAGCTGCCGAGCCCGACGACCGCGTCGTCGAAGTGCGGTCCGATCCGGCGCAGCACGACCAGCGTGATCAGGTTGACGATGACGCCCGGAGCCTCCGACCACGCCGAAGCGCGCCAGCAGCCCGAGGTTCCGCCGGTGGCGCACGTAGAGCGCGCTGCCCCGCGATGCCATGCGCCCGAGGCTACCCACCCGGGCGTACGCGCGTGGGCACTCTCCCTAGGATTGGCCCCATGACGCAGCAGCCCTTCAGCCGTCCCGGTGCCATCGACCTCTCCGGGCTGGGACAGCCCGCGCCCCGCGCGGGCGCCCGGCCGGCCCCGGTGCCGCCGCGCCGAGCAGCACGCCGGCGCCCGCCGGGTCGTCGTACAGCGTGCAGGTGGACGAGCAGAGCTTCCAGGGCCTGCTCGAGCAGTCGATGACCGCCCCGGTGCTGCTGGTGTTCTACTCGCGCACCCGGATGCCCGAGAGCGGCCAGCTCGCCGACGACCTGGTGACCGTGGTCGAGGAGCACGAGGGTCGCTACCTGCTCGGCCTCGTCGACATCGACGCAGCGCCGCAGATCGCCCAGGCCATGCAGATCCCGTCGATCCCGCTGGTCGTCGCCGTGGTCGACGGCCGGCCGATGCCGCTGCATCCAGGACCCCCTGCCGATCGACGAGCTGCGCACCGCGCTCAACCAGGTCGGCCAGCAGCTCACCGCCCAGGGCATCGCCGGACGGCACCAGCCCCGGTCGAGCGGCGCGCCGGCCGCGGAGGGCGAGGAGGAGACCGTCGACCCGCGCTACGCGCCGGCCCAGGACGCGCTCGTCGCCGGTGACATCGACGGGGCCGTGCGCGGAGTACCAGAAGCTGCTCGACGCCAACCCGGCCGACGTCGAGGCCGCGGGCGGGCTCGCGATGGCCAAGGTCATGCAGCGCACCCAGGGCGTCGACCTCGCCCAGGCGCGCGCGGCCGCCGCCGACCAGCCCGACGACGTCGACGCGCAGACGATGGTCGCCGACCTCGACATGCTCGGCGGCCACGTCGAGGACGCGTTCACCCGGCTGGTGAACCTCGTCGCCCGGACGGCCGACGCCGACCGTGCGAAGGCGCGCGACCACCTGCTCGGCCTGTTCGCCGCCGTCGGCAACGACGACCCGCGCGTGCTGGCGGGCCGTCGCAACCTGGCCTCGGCCCTCTTCTGATCAGTGCGTGCCTGACTCGCGCTTCTCCAGGACCGAGCGTCCTGCCTCGAGCCGGGCGACCGGCACCCGGAACGGCGAGCACGAGACGTAGTCGAGGCCGATCCGGTCGAAGAAGTGCACCGAGCGCGGGTCGCCGCCGTGCTCACCGCACACGCCGACCTTGAGGTCGGGCTTGGTCTGCGCGACCCTTCGTCGTCCCCATCTCGACCATCCCGCCGACCCCGAGCTGGTCGAGGGTCTCGAACGGGGACACGTCGAAGATGGCGTGCTCGAAGTAGCGGGAGAAGAACGCCGCCTCGACGTCGTCGCGGGAGAAGCCCCAGCCCATCTGGGTGAGGTCGTTGGTGCCGAAGGAGAAGAAGTCGGCCTCCATGGCGATGCGGTCGGCGAGGAACGCGGCGCGCGGCAGCTCGATCATGGTGCCGATCGAGATGTCGAGCGTGACCCCGCGCGACTCCTGCACCTCGGCGATCTCCTTCTCGAGCACGGCCCGGACGATCTCCAGCTCCCGCACGCTCGCGACCAGCGGCACCATGATCTCGGCGCGCGGCGTGCCGTGCGCGTCGGTGCGGTCGGCAGCGGCCTCGGCGATCGCGCGGGCCTGCATCCGGAACAGGCCGGGGATCTGGATGCCCAGGCGGACGCCGCGCAGGCCCAGCATCGGGTTCGACTCGTGGAGCCGGCGCACGTGGGTGAGCAGGGTGGCGTCGTGCTCGTCGACCTCGCCGCGCTCCTCGGCGACGGCCACCTTCACGCTGAGCTCGGTGAGGTCGGGCAGGAACTCGTGCAGCGGCGGGTCGAGCAGCCGGATCGTGACCGGGAGCCCGTCCATCGCCTCGAGGATCTCGGTGAAGTCCTGGCGCTGCAGCGGGAGCAGCGCGGCGAGGGCCGCCTCCGTGCCGGCCTCGTCCTCGGCGACGATGAGCTTCTCGACCAGCTCGCGCCGCTCGCCGAGGAACATGTGCTCGGTGCGGCACAGCCCGATGCCCTGGGCGCCGAAGCGGCGGGCGCGCGCGGCGTCCTCCGGGGTGTCGGCGTTGGTGCGCACGCGCAGCCGGCGGGCACCGTCGGCGTGCGCCATGATCCGCGCGACGGCGTGGGCCAGGTCGTCGTCGAGCTTCTCGCCCTCGAAGTGGCGTACGACGACGGAGTCGGCCACCGGCACGGCGCCGGCGAACACCTCGCCCGTGGTGCCGTCGATGGAGATGACGTCGCCCTCGCCGACGGTCTCGCCGTCGCGCACGCGGAACTGCTTCGCCCTGGTGTCGACGTCGAGCGACTCGGCGCCGCACACGCACGTGCGACCCATGCCGCGGGCGACGACGGCGGCGTGCGACGTCTTGCCGCCGCGGCTGGTGAGGATGCCGCGGGCCGCGACCATGCCGCGCAGGTCGTCGGGGTTGGTCTCCTTGCGGACCAGGATCACGTCCTCGCCGCGCTCGGCCCACTCGACCGCGGTGTCGGAGTCGAAGACGACCTTGCCGACGGCCGCGCCGGGGGAGGCGTTCATGCCCTTGGCGAGGAGCGTGCGCTCGGCCTTCTCGTCGAAGCGGGGGAACATCAGCTGGGCGAGCTGGTCGCCGGTGACCCGCAGCACCGCCTCGTCCATCTGGATCAGGCCCTCGTCGACCATGTGGACCGCGATCCGGAACGCGGCCTCGGGGGTCCGCTTGCCGACGCGGGTCTGCAGCATCCAGAGCTTGCCGCGCTCGACGGTGAACTCGATGTCGCACATGTCGCGGTAGTGCCGCTCGAGGCGGGTCATGATCGCCATCAGGTCGTCGTGGGACTTCTGGTCGATGTCGGCCATGTCGGCGAGGCTGACGGTGTTGCGGATGCCGGCGACGACGTCCTCGCCCTGGGCGTTCTGGAGGTAGTCGCCGTACTCGCCCTGCGCGCCGCTGGCGGGGTCGCGGGTGAACGCGACGCCGGAGCCGGAGTCCATGCCGAAGTTGCCGAAGACCATCGCCTGCACGTTGACCGCGGTGCCGAGGTCCTCGGGGATCCGCTCCTGGCGGCGGTAGAGCCGCGCGCGGTCGGTGTTCCACGAGTCGAAGACCGCGCGGATGGCGAGGTCCATCTGCTCGCGCGGGTCCTGCGGGAAGTCGCGGCCGGTCTGCTCCTTGATGATGCCCTTGAACGTCTCGACGATCGCGCGCAGGTCGTCGGCGTCGAGGTCGAGGTCGGACTCGGTGCCCTTCGCCTTCTTCGCCTCGTCGAGCGCCTCGGAGAACAGCTCGGAGCTGACGTGCAGGACGGTGCCGCCGAACATCTGGAGCAGGCGACGGTAGGAGTCGAGGGCGAACCGCTCGTCCTCGCTGCGGGCGGCCAGGCCGCCGACGGAGGTGTCGTTGAGCCCGACGTTGAGGACCGTCTCCATCATCCCGGGCATCGAGAACTTCGCGCCGGAGCGCACCGAGACGAGCAGCGGGTCGGTCGCGTCACCGAGCTTCTTGTCCATCGCGGCCTCGAGGGCCTCGAGGTGCTCGGTGACCTCCTCGTCGAGGCCCTCCGGCATGCCGCCCTCGCCCGACTCCTGGAGCGCCAGGTAGGCCCGGCACGTCTCGGTCGAGATCGTGAAGCCGGGTGGCACCGGGAGTCCCAGGGTCGTCATCTCGGCGAGGTTCGCACCCTTGCCGCCGAGGAGGTCCTTCTGGTCCTTGTTGCCTTCTGAGAATTCGTAGACCCACGCCATGGAGGCATCCTGCCTCAGCGACCGGACTCCGTATACGGCTGTGTGCCCGACACCGCGGCTCGCACGCGGCGCGCGGTGAAGTCGGCTGCGAGCTCGTCCACCTCTTCGAGGGTGCAGAAGCGCACGTCGCGGATCTCGCGCTCCTGCTTCACCACCTCGTCGAGGACGCTCGCGGGGAGGGTGCCGCCGTCGAAGACCAGGCACACCGCGTCGTCCCAGCCGCCCCACGGCGGCAGCCAGTCGGTGAGCAGGAGCTCACCCGGCTCGACCTCGAGGCCGAGCTCCTCCTCGACCTCGCGGCGTACGGCGAGGCGCGGGGACTCGCCGACCTCGACCACCCCGCCGGGCAGGTCCCAGTCGCGCTTGTAGGTCAGCTGGCACAGCAGCACCCGGTCGTCGGGGTCGCGGATGAGCATCTGCGAGATCGCCCGCTTGCGCGGGAGGAAGGAGTTGAGGAGCGACCGGAACCCGCCGGGCTCGTTGACCGGGGCGTCCGTCACCAGCCGCGCGTAGACGATCCGGTCCTCGGGCTCGCCGTCGGACCCCAGCCCGCGTCGTACGCCCTCGCGGTGCATCCCCGCCCAGGTCGCGGCGCGCTGGCCGGTGGGGTCGGTGCTCCCGACCCAGGCCTCGACCCGCGTGTGCCCGGTCAGCGCCTCCGCGACCTCGCGCCGCAGCTCGTCGGTGCTGACCTCGCCCTCCCAGGCCAGTCGCGCCACCCCGTCGTGGGAGGTGAGGGTGATGGGGCTCGGCACCCGGCCACCCTAACGAGGGGCAGGTCAGCGCCTCTGGCTGTCCACCATGGGATGTCGCTGAGTCAGCACTTCCCCACGTCAATTGACGCAGGGAAGTGCGTGCTCGACCAACATCCCATGGTGGACAGCCGCGGGCGGTCGGCGTACGGATCGTGCGTCGGTCAGCCGGCCCGGGCGAGGAATCGGCGGATCCGCGCCGCCACCGCACTCGGCTGGTCGAAGTCTGACCAGACGAGGCGGATCATCCAGGCGTCCGCGATCTCGCGCAGCTCGTCCTCGCGACGCTTCTCGTCGAACACGACTTCGCCTGGATCCTGACCGGGCTTGAGCAGGCGGCCGTACTTGACCTTGCCGTCGAACTCGCCCAGTCCTCGACTCTTCGGCCACGCGTAGTCGGTGCGTCCGACGAGTCTTGCGCCGTCGTACACCTCGTACTGCAGGACGGGAGCCGGCAGGCTCTGCGTCCAGAAGAGCCACAGACCACGCGACTCGCCGACCGACTCGGCCTGGTCGGTGCACATCCTGACCGGGACATGGAGGTGTCGCACCCTGCGGCCAGTGGCTCATGAGGTCGAACTGGTCGCCGAGGTCCATCGATGGAGCAGCAGTCCGCGGTGCAGGGCGGAGTTGAGCAGCACCAAGGCGCTCTCCGGAGCTGGTCGAGCGAGCCGGCCTCGAGGGCGCATCGCTGCGGCACGAGCACGCGCATTCCGTCGACCGTCCACGACCTCGTGGTCCAGCACCAGTCCTTCGTGGTGGACCACGCCGGCCTCGATGCGACCGGCGCCTCCGTCGAGACGTGTCACGTGGACCACGTCATCGAGTCGACGCCCCACACGTCGATCCGGTGCGCGACGCACCCAGACGTGTGGCTGAGTGCGACTGCGTCGCCGAGCGAGTCGAGGACCGCGCGGCACATCATCAGGTGACGTTCCTCGGCCGGGCCGCGGCCGCCAGACGTCCGGGAACGTGTAGTAGCCGCGTCGAATCACGCCGCCACCGTCCTGCTCGCGCCTCGCGGGTGATGGCGCGGTCGTCGTAGCCCGCGCTACGGGCGTGAGCTCGCGGTGAAGAAGCCGAGCTCGACGGCAGATGGCGCGCAGAGGATCATCCATCCAGCGCATCGTCGAGCGTTCGAGCGCAGCCTCGCGGCCGTGCGCGTACGCCGGGCTGTGGACGAGCGCCGTGGTGCGGAGGTCTGTGGACGGTTCGGTGGCCCGACTCGCGGTGACTGCTCACCATGGGATGTCGGCGAACAGGCACTTCCCCATGTCAATTGACCAAGGGAAGTGCGTGTTCATCGACATCCCATGGTGGACAGACGAGAGCGGGCTCAGGGGACGACGTCGAAGCGCGACATCATCCCGTGGTCCTCGTGGTCGAGCATGTGGCAGTGGATCATGAAGGGCCCGGTGTAGTCGGTGAAGCGGGCGGCCACCTCGACGACCTCGCCCGGCTCGAGCCGCCAGGTGTCCTCGAGGCCACGCTCCCAGGGCGGGGGTGCCTGGCCGTCGCGCAGCACGGTGCGCCACTGCTCGGCGTGGATGTGGACGTAGTGGGTGACGTCGCTGGTGTTGCGGAAGCGCCAGCGCTCGACGGTGCCGAGCCTGGCGCGGTGGTCGACACGCGTCGGGTCGAAGGGCTCGCCGTTGATGGTCCACGCGCTCCCGTGGCTGCCCCCGTCGTGGAGGCCGAAGGTCCAGGTCTTCGCGACCTGCTGCGGCACGGGCGAGACGAGCGTGGGGGAGGGGAGGCGCGACGGGAGGCGTGACGGGTCGCTCGCCCGGGCGCCGACGCGGAGCTCCATCACCGCGGTCTGGCGGGCGTCGTCGCCGGTGCTGCCGATCGCCGCGGGCACCGACTCGAGCACGATCCGCTGGCCGGTCGCGCCACTGAAGTCGACGATGACGTCCGCGCGCTGGGCCGGGCCGAGCAGGATCGACGAGCGGACGACCGCGCGGGGCAGCAGGCCGCTGCCCGTGCCGATCTGGAGGATGGGCCGGCCGTCGGAGAGCGTGAGGTTGTAGCTGGAGAACGGTGAGGAGTTGAGCAGCCGGAGCCGGTAGCGCGTGGCGGAGACGTCGAGGTACGGCGCTGCCCGGCCGTTGACGAGCACGGTGTCACCGACCGTGGCGTCGTTGGGCGGGGCGTGGTCACCGGTCCACGACATCTCGTCGTGCCCCGACCCGTGGACCATCTCCGGACCGTCGGCGAACGGGTCCGTGAGCTGGTTGCCCGCCGTGAACGACCGCTCGGAGATCATCAGCGGCACGTCGCGCGAGCCGGAGGGCAGGCGCACGCCGGGCATCGGCGGATCGGTGACGATGAACATGCCCTGGAGACCACGCCAGTTGTTGCGGGCCGTGCGGTCCATCCGGTGGTCGTGGTACCAGAAGAACGACCCCGGCGTCGCCGTGCCGTCGACCGTCAGCGGGTAGTCGTAGGTGCGGCTGTCGCCGCGCCGGACCAGCTGCGTCGTGGGCTGGCCGTCGTCCTTCGCCGCGTGGTGGTCGCCGTGGAGGTGGGTCGAGGTCGACCCGGCGCCCTTCGGCAGGTGGTTCACCACGGTGACGTGGGTGCCCTGGCCGCCGCGCCGCCGGATGGTGGGTCCGGGGTAGGTGCCGTCGAAGGTCCACATGGACGTACGCCGTCCCTCCGGCAGCGTCCGGACGCGGGCGCGCTTCATCACCAGGCGGATGTCGGCGCCGCGCTCGGTCGGCGGCACCACCAGCGGCTGGTCGAAGGTGGGCCGCTCGGGCTCGACGCCTCCGCCCGCCCCGGTGACGGTCAGCACGCCGCGCATGCCCGGGTGGAACTTGCAGTAGAAGGCGAACTCGCCGGCGGCGAGCAGCTCGACGCCGGGGACCGTCGCGGTGGTGCCGGCAGGGACGCGTACGTCGAAGAGCGGGAGGCCGTCAGCGCCCTTGGCCACGGACGTGAAGGTGTGGTCCATCGTGTCGAGGTTGACCACTGTCACGGTCCCGCCTCCGGACACGGTGACGGCCGTCGTGGTGAAGCCCTTGCGGGCCCCGCCGAGGTCGATGACCACCGTGCCGTTGCGGACCGGATCGGCGAACGCCGCCGCCCGCGGGGACTCGGACGCGCCCCCGACGTCGTACGCCACGAAGGCAGAGGTCGCCAGCGCGACCGCCGCGGTGCCGACCCAGATCCGTCCCGGCCCCCGTCGGACCGACTGTCCCCACATCCGGTCGAGTGTGCTCCTCCGCGCGCCAGTGTCCACAGCGGCTTTCACGGTGGTCTGGACATCGTCAGAACTACGGATGACGACGCAGGTGGATGGTGCCTTACTGGAGTGCTGTCGGGGGCTCGACAGCACTCCCAGAAAGGTTTGGTCCACACATGCAGATCAACACACTGCGCAAGGGGGTGGCACTCGCCAGCGCGATCGCGCTGGCATGCACGCCGCTCCTGCTCTCACCGACCGGGGCGACCGCGTCGCCGGCGCGCGTCACGATCGTCGAAGGCGGCGATGCCGCACATCACCGCCACGCTCACCAAGAAGTCGATCAAGATGTCCGGCGCTGACGGGCTGCGCCCCGGTCGGGTCAAGCTTGGACGTCAAGGGCTCGGGACTCGTGGAGTTCGCCATGTTCGACGCGCGGCTACGACGCTCGCCGACTTCGTCGCCGACATCAACAAGTTCGGCGCGAAGAACGACATCAAGGCGCTCAAGCACGCGCTGGCGAACGCCCAGATCCTGGGCGGTGTGGGCCGGCGGCGGCTCCGGCACCATCGTCCTTCCGAAGGCGGGCTCCTACACACCGTTCTCCCTCGGTGAGCGCGGTCGTCGTCGTCGGCAAGTCCTTCACCCTCAAGGGGGCGAAGCGTTCGTCGTCGGCGCCGCGGACCGACGGCAGGATCATCGCCAAGCCCGGCCCCTCGTGGGGCGGGTCCTCGACGCATGCCGGCCAACGGGCGCTTCCTGTTCAAGAACAAGGCCACGACGGGTGTCCCGCACTTCGTGATCCTCCAGCAGGTCGCCGAGGGCACGACCACCGACACCGGTGCTGCGAGTATCTGCAGACCGCGACGAGGGCAGACCCCGCCTCCGGCGTGGGCGCTGCAGGCGGGGATGGAGACCGGCTCGCTCAGCCCGGGACGCAGCATGACGGTGGACTACGACCTGCCCGCAGGCCAGTACGTCGTCATGTGCTTCTTCCCCGACCCCCAGATGGGCGGCATGCCGCACGCCCTCATGGGGATGCTGGAGATGATCCACCTGACCTGACGGTCACGACCCGGTCAGGACTCCTTGCGGAACCAGACCGTCGCCAGGGGCGGCACCACGATGTCGGCGTAGGCCGGCTGGCCGTGGTGGTCGCCCCTGGTGGCGGTGACCGACCCGAGGTTGCCCACCCCCGACCCGGAGTACGCCGCCGCGTCGGTGTTGAGCACCTCCGACCACGTGCCGTCCGACGGCAGGCCGAGCCGGTAGCCCTCGTGGGGGGTGCCCGCGAAGTTCGCGACGCAGACGACGTCGGGCTCGCCCGGCGAGCGGCGTACGAACGAGAACGTGTTGCGGCCGGCGTCGTTGGCGTCGAGCCACTGGAAGCCCGACGGGTCGTTGTCGCGGCCCCACAGCGCGCCGGAGCCCTGGTAGACCGCGTTCATGTCGCGGACCATCGCGTGCACGCCGGAGTGCTCCGGGTGCTCGAGCAGCCACCAGTCGAGCTCGCGGCTCTCGGCCCACTCGGACTCCTGGCCGAACTCGCAGCCCATGAAGAGCAGCTGCTTGCCGGGGTGGGCCCACATGTAGGCCAGGTAGGCCCGCAGGTTGGCCAGCTGCTGCCACCGGTCGCCCGGCATCTTGCGCAGGAGCGAGCCCTTGCCGTGCACGACCTCGTCGTGGCTGATCGGCAGGACGTAGTTCTCCGCGAAGGCGTAGACGAGCGAGAACGTCATCTGGCCGTGGTGGTGGCTGCGGTAGAGCGGGTCCTGCGCGACGTAGTTGAGCGAGTCGTGCATCCAGCCCATGTTCCACTTGAAGCCGAAGCCCAGGCCGCCCTCGCTGGTCGGCCCGGTGACGCCCGGCCACGCGGTCGACTCCTCGGCGATCGTGACGATCCCGGGGACGCGCTTGTAGACGGTGGCGTTCATCTCCTGGAGGAACTGGACCGCCTCGAGGTTCTCGCGGCCGCCGTGCTTGTTGGGCGACCACTCGCCGTGCTCGCGGGCGTAGTCGAGGTAGAGCATCGACGCGACGCCGTCGACCCGCAGCCCGTCGGCGTGGAACTCCTCGAGCCAGAAGACCGCGTTGGCGTAGAGGAAGTTGCGCACCTCGTTGCGGCCGAAGTTGAAGATGTGGGAGCCCCACTCCTTGTGCCACCCGCGCTGCGGGTTGGGGTCCTCGTAGAGCGGGGTGCCGTCGAAGTTCGCCAGCGCCCACTCGTCGGTCGCGAAGTGGCCGGGCACCCAGTCCAGGATCACGCCGACCCCGGCCTGGTGGAGCCGGTCGATCAGCCGCTTGAGGCCGTCGGGGTCGCCGAAGCGCGCGTCCGCGGCGAAGTAGGAGGTGACGTGGTAGCCCCACGACCCGCCGAACGGGTGCTGCATGACCGGCATGAACTCCACGTGCGTGAAGCCGAGGTCGGAGACGTACGGCACGAGCGCGTCGGCGATCTCGTCCCACGAGTAGATCTCGCCCGAGTAGTGCTTCCGCCACGAGGCCAGGTGGACCTCGTAGGTCGACATCGCCTCGTCGACGGGCTGGCTCGCGCGACGCTTCTCGAGCCACGCGTCGTCGCCCCACTGGTGCTCGGACTTCCAGACCCGCGAGGCGGAGCTCGGCGCCTTCTCGGCGTACTGGGCCATCGGGTCGGCGCGGTCGGCCCACTGCCCGTCGGCGCCGCGCAGGCGGTACTTGTACTGCGCACCGACACCCGCGCCGTCGACGTGGACGTGCCACACGCCCGAGCCGTCGAGGCGCGTCATCGGGTGCTGGGACCCGTCCCACCCGGCCCACTCGCCGGCGACCTGGACCTCGAGCGCGTTGGGCGCCCAGACCCGGAACGACGTGCCGCCGTCGGTGACCTGGGCGCCGAGGACGGTCCAGAGCTCCTCGTGCCGGCCCTCGCCGATCAGGTGCAGGTCGAGCTCACCGGGTGCGTCGGGGTCGGTGCTGGTCGGGTCGGTCATGAGCTCTCCTCCAGTGCAGCCAGGGGGATGGACAGCCATCCGGGGCGGTTGCGTGCTTCGTAGACTGCCTCGTAGACGACCTTGTCGGCGAGATAGGCATCCAGCAGGGTGCCGGCCGCGCCGTCCAGTGCAGTGCCCAGCGCGGCGGTGTAGGCCTCGAGGAAGGCGGCACGGTTGCGTGCGGCCCACTCCGCGGCCCGGTAGGCGCGCTGGTCGGCCTCCGCGCCGGTGTCGACGCCCCCACTGGTCATCGCGACCACGCGGGGCGCGTAGTCGAACGAGCGGATCATCCCGGCCACGTCGCGCCACACCGAGTCGGGCAGCAGCCGCTCGGCGAGCGGCTTGGCGGGCTCGCCCTCGAAGTCGACGATCTTCCAGCCCTTGACGGTGCGCAGGGTCTGGCCGAGGTGCAGGTCGCCGTGGACCTGCTGGACGTCGATCCCGTCGAGCTCGCGGAGCCGCCCGAAGGTCGTGCGCAGGGAGTCGGCGTGCGGAGCCAGGTCGGGTACGACGTCGAGCGCGGCGTCGAGCCGGCCCTCCATCGCGTCGGCCAGGGCGGACGCCGCGTCGGCCCCGCGCTGCTCGACCGGGAAGTGCTCGGCCAGGTCGGCGTGCACCTCGGCGAGTGCCGTGCCCAGCCGGGCGGCCTCGCCGGCGAAGTCGCCGCCGACCTCGTCGGCGTGCAGGTCGGCCTCGGCGAACAGGTTGCGCACGCTGGCGAGGGCGAGGTCCCAGCCGTCGCTCGCGGTGCGGAGGAACTGCTGGAGCATCGCCAGCTGGATCGTCGAGTTCGTCCCGTCGGCGTCGTCGTCGACGAGGTCGAGCCAGCCGTAGAGCGCGGCGACGTGGGTCGAGCCGGCCTCGGTGAGCACCTGGTGGATCGCGATGTCGGGGTTCACGCCGGGCGTCACCTTGCGGAACACCTTCATCAGCGCGTCCTCGCCGAAGGCGACCGAGGAGTTGGACTGCTCGCCCGAGAAGAGCGTGGAGTGGGCCTCGAGGTCGAGGTCGTGCCCGGGCAGCCGGTGGAACATCAGCTCACCGCGCACGTCGTGGTGACGCCGCGGGGTCGACGCCGTGAGCCGCGAACGCCGCCAGCCACAGGGCCATCGACTCGCGGTCGTGGAGCGCGTCGTAGACGTGGGCGTAGCCGTGGTCCTCGTCGTCCCACTCACCGACGAGGGCGTGCGAGAGGCGGTCCTGGGGCTCGGCGTAGAGGGCGAGCGGCAGCTGGTAGTAGTCGGTCGTCCCGTCGTCGTACGCGATCTCGGCCAGGTCGATCGTCACGTGGAGGCCGTCGGGCGCGTCGGGCAGCTCGCCCACGCGTCGGACGCCGGCCAGGGTCCACTCGCGACCCTTGCCGCCGAACCACCGGGCGTGGTCGATCAGGCCACGGAGCTGGTCGTGGGGGATGGTCATCCCTCCACCCCCTGGTGGTGGTTGTTCGGGTCCGTGAGCCGCAGCCAGAGGAAGCCGTAGCCCCCGAGCGTCAGCAGGTAGGGCAGCTCGCCGATGGCGGGGAACGGCACGCCGCCCAGCAGCTCGACCGGCACCATGCCCTCCCAGTGGCGCAGGTCGAGCTCGACCGGCTGCGGGAAGCGCGACAGGTTGTTGACGCAGAGGATCACGTCGCGCCCGTCCGCCTCAGCTCCCTCGGGCCCGATGAGCGGGGGAGTGCTCGCGGATGTAGGACAGCACGCTCGGGTTCGAGCCGCCCAGGTCGACGAAGTCGCCCAGGCCGAAGGCGGGGTGCCGGCGGCGGGCGTGCACGAGGCGGCGCGTCCAGTGCAGCAGCGACGAGCTGTTCTCCAGCTGCGCCTCGACGTTGACCGACTGGTAGCCGTAGATCGGGTCCTGGACCGCCGGCAGGTGGAGCTTGCCGGGCGTCGCGGAGGAGAAGCCCGCGTTGCGGTCGGGCGTCCACTGCATCGGCGTACGCACTCCGTCGCGGTCGCCGAGCCAGATGTTGTCGCCCATCCCGATCTCGTCGCCGTAGTAGAGGACGGGGGAGCCGGGCAGCGAGAGCAGGAGCGCCGTGAAGAGCTCCATCCGGTTGACGTCGTTGTCGAGCAGCGGCGCCAGCCGTCGGCGGATGCCGATGTTGGCCTTCATCCGCGGGTCGTGGGCGTACTCCGACCACATGTAGTCGCGGTCCTCGTCGGTGACCATCTCGAGGGTGAGCTCGTCGTGGTTGCGCAGGAAGATGCCCCACTGGCAGCCGTCGGGGATCGCGGGCGTCTGCTCGAGGATCTCCGAGATCGGGAAGCGCGACTCGCGCCGCACGGCCATGAAGATGCGCGGCATGACCGGGAAGTGGAACGCCATGTGGCACTCGGTGCCGATCCAGCGACCGTCCTCGGTCTGCTCGGGACCGAAGTACTCCACGACGTCGGCCGGCCACTGGTTGGCCTCGCAGAGCAGCACGCGACCGGGGTAGTTCTCGTCCACGAAGGTGCGGCACTTCTTGAGGAACTCGTGGGTCTCGGGCAGGTTCTCGCCGTTGGTGCCGGGCCGCTCGTAGAGGTAGGGCACGGCGTCGAGGCGGAAGCCGTCGAGGCCCATGTCGAGCCAGAAGGCCATCGACTCGAGCATCGCGTCGTGGACCTTGGGGTTGTCGAAGTTGAGGTCCGGCTGGTGGTGGAAGAACCGGTGCCAGAAGTACTGCTGGCGCACCGGGTCCCACGTCCAGTTGGACGGCTCGGTGTCGACGAAGATCACCCGGGCGTCCTGGTAGAGCTCGTCGGTGTCGGACCAGACGTAGAAGTCGCCGTAGGGCCCCTCGGGGTCGCTGCGGCTCTGCTGGAACCACTCGTGGGCGTCACTCGTGTGGTTCATGACGAAGTCGATGATCACCCGGATGCCGCGCTGGTGGCAGGCGTCGATGAACTCGTGGAAGTCCTCGACGCTGCCGCACTCGGGGAGGATGTTGTTGTAGTCGGCGACGTCGTAGCCGCCGTCGCGCAGCGGCGAGGTGAAGAACGGCGGGACCCACAGGCAGTCGACGCCGAGCCACTCGAGGTAGTCGAGCTTCTCGATGAGGCCCTTGAAGTCGCCGGTGCCGTCGCCGTTGGAGTCGCGGAACGACCGGACCAGGACCTCGTAGAACACCGCCGTGCGGAACCAGTCGGGCTCGGCGTTCAGCACCGCGGTCGCGGCTCCGGCGTCGGAGGGCATCTGGGCGGACGTGGGGTGCTCGGTCAACGGGGGCTCCTGACACTGATGATGTGGGCAGGCTCGTGGCCGGGGTCGAGGCGGACGTAGTTGTTCTGGTGCCAGCTCCAGTCCTCGCCGGTGATCTCGTCGTGGGCGACGAAGGAGTCGTGCCAGCTGAGGCCCAGCGCAGGCATGTCGAGGTGGATCATCGTCTCCCGGGTGCCGTGCGGGTCGAGGTTGATCACCGTGAGGACGACGTCGCCCTCGTGCCTTCTTGCTGAAGACCAGCACCTGGTCGTCGTCGGAGTGGTGGATCGTGACGTTGCGCAGCAGCTGGAGCGCCGGGTGCTGGCGGCGGATCTCGTTGAGCCGCGTGATGTACGGCGCCAGCGTGGTGCCCTCGGCATCGTGCTTCTTCCAGTCGCGGATCCGGATCTGGTACTTCTCCGAGTCCAGGTACTCCTCCGAGCCGGGCTTGACCGCGACGTGCTCGAACAGCTCGTAGCCGGCGTACACGCCCCAGCTGGGCGATCCCGTGGCGGCGAGGGCGGCGCGCACCTTGAACGCCGCCGGGCCGCCGTACTGCAGGTAGGAGTGGAGGATGTCGGGGGTGTTGACGAAGAAGTTCGGCCGCATCAGGTGGTCGGACTCGCGCGACACCTCGACGAGGTAGTCCTCGATCTCGCGCTTGCCGGTGCGCCACGTGAAGTAGGTGTAGCTCTGGTGGTAGCCGACCGCGCCGAGCCCGTGCATCATCGCGGGCTTGGTGAAGGCCTCGGAGAGGAAGAGCACGTCGGGGTCCGTGCGCCGCACCTCCGCCAGCAGCCACTCCCAGAAGGCGAGCGGCTTGGTGTGGGGGTTGTCGACCCGGAAGATCCGCACGCCGTGCGACATCCAGAGCTTCACGACCCGCAGCACCTCGCGACACACGCCCGAGGGGTCGTTGTCGAAGTTCATCGGGTAGATGTCCTGGTACTTCTTCGGCGGGTTCTCGGCGTAGGCGATGGTGCCGTCGGCGCGAGTGGTGAAGAACTGCGGGTGCGTGGTCACCCAGGGGTGGTCGGGTGCGCACTGGAGCGCGAGGTCGAGGGCGATCTCGAGGCCGAGCTCGTGGGCGCGCGCGACGAACGCGTCGAAGTCCTCGAAGGTGCCGAGCTCGGGGTGGATCGCGTCGTGCCCGCCGTCCTTGCTGCCGATCGCCCACGGTGAGCCGGGGTCGTCGGGGCCGGGGGTCAGCGTGTTGTTGGGGCCCTTGCGGTTGAGCTCGCCGATGGGGTGGATCGGCGGGAGGTAGAGGACGTCGAAGCCCATCTCCGCCACCCGGTCCAGCCGCTCCGTGGCGGTGAGGAACGTGCCGGACGTGACCGTGCCGGTCTTCTCGTCGCGGGTCGCGCCCTCCGAGCGGGGGAAGAACTCGTACCAGCTGCCGAAGAGCGCGCGCGTGCGGTCGGCGCGGAAGCGGTAGGGGCCGCTGATCGAGGTGAGCTCGCGCAGCGGGTGGGCGAGCAGGACGGCGCCCAGCTCGGGGTCCTGGAGCGCGGCGAGGCGCGCGCCGGCCGGACGCCCGGTGTCGGACGCGGCAGCGATGGCGCCCGCGACGAGGGCCGAGGACTGCTTGTCGAGCGGCTTCTCGCCCGCGGCGACGCGCTCGAGCAGCAGCCTGGCCTCGGTGAACATCAGCTCGACGTCGACGCCGGCCGGGATCTTGATGCCGCCGTCGTGCTGCCAGGTGCCGATCGGGTCGGACCAGGAGTGGATCTCGAAGGTCCACTCGCCCTCGACGTCGGGCGTGACGTGCGCGACGTAGCGGTTGGGCTGATCGCCTTCGGCGACCATCCGGACGGGGTCGCGTCGTACGCCCTTCGGGTCGATCGCCACCACCTCGGCCGCGAGCTGGTCGTGCCCCTCGCGGAAGACCGCGGCGCGCACCGGCATGGGCTCTCCGACGGTGGCCTTCGCCGACAGTCGACCGAGGTCGACGACTGGTGAAACATCCATCACGGGTATGCGTCCGACCATGCCCCCACACTTGCGGGCCTGCAGACCTGATGCAAGCCAGCCGCGGCCGGAGCCACCCCTTGGGACGGCTCCGGCCGCGGCCGGTCCAGCTGCTGGTCGCGTAGGGCGGGTCGCCGTCAGCGGGTCCGTTCGACCGTGATGCGTCGCAGCCTCGTCCTCGAGGAGGTGAACACCGTCGAGTCCGTCGGGACGAACCGGACGCGCACGGTGTTGCGACCCGGGTGCAGGCGGGCCTTGGAGACCTTGACGCGGGCCGTCCCGTCAGCCGTCGCGACGACCTTGTACTTCCTCTTGTTGATGCGGACGACGAACTTCCCGGCTTCCTTCTCCACTGCGGAGCGGATCGAGAGGAACAGCACCGGCGCGGGCTTCTTCCCGGTCTGGAAGGCGCGCTTGACGATCATCCGGATCCGGGTGGCCGCGGCCCCGGTCGTCCCGGCGCCGGTGCCCGTGCCGGTCCCGCTGCCGGTCCCGCTGCCGGCCCGTGCCGGTGCCGGTGCCGGTCCCGGCGCCGCTGCCGCCGCCGGTGGTCGGCTGCGTCGGCGTCGTCGCGTCCTCGCCGAACACCTGGAGCTCGGACGCGTGCACGATCGTGCCGCGGTCCGAACCGGTCTTGCAGTCGGTCGCGATCGCCGTCGGCAGGCCGCTGGCCGCGCTCGCCGTCTGGTCGCCGGCGTACGCCTCCTGGCCGGTGCACTGGTTCTCCAGCGTCACGAGTCGTACGGCGGCGGCCTGGGTGTCGGGCACGTCGAACTCGCGCATGGTGAGCGTCGGCGCGACCGGACGGGGGAGACCGCTCGGGAACGCGTCGGCGGGAGAGGTGTAGAACGACGTCCACGTGGCGTCGGGCGAGGCACAGCTCGCCGTGCACGCCTCGAGGGCGAACTGGCGCAGCGCGGTGAAGCGCGAGCCCGAGTCCGGGTCGTCCTGCGCGAGCGGGATGTCGGTCGCGGAGGCCGGTGCGGGCGTGAGGTAGGCACTCACCTGCACCCGCTTCACGGTGCTGACGTCGCCGGCGAGGTCGACTGCGACGGACGGGTGCGACTCGTCGACCTGGGCCTCCGTCACGCCGCCCCAGTTGGTCGCCTCGGTGCCGTCGATCAGCGCCTCGGGGTTGAGCGAGCCCTCCGTGGACCCGATGACCGAGCCGCCCGCGGCGGCCGACGCGAGGTTGACCACGTCACCGAGGGTCTCGGTGCGGGGCTGACCGTCGGCGAGGACCGTCATCGTCCAGCGCGTGAAGCCCCGGTCGGGCGACACGGCGACCATGTCGTAGGTGCCGGGCGTGAACCGCGCGCTGGCACCGAGCTCGGTGGTCGGGTCGGTGTCGGCGACCGGGGTGACCCGGGCCTCGTAGTCACCGACGTAGATCTTCGCCTTGCCGGTGGTGGCGAAGGTGATCGTCGAGCTCGGGCCGGTCGGCGTCGCGAAGCTCGGCGTCGGCTGGTCGTCGTCGGCGTTCGCGACCGTCGCGTCCACACCCATGCCGCGGCGGGCGAAGGCCGCCCACATCGCCTCCTTGTTCGCGCCGCCGAAGCGCATCTCGTCCGCGGCGATCATCGCGTTGCGGGCATCGAGCATCGAGGTGTCGCCCTGCTGCAGCAGGAACGCGTCGAACATCAGCTGCACCCAGCGTCGGTTGCCCGGGCAGGAGGTCGCCCGCAGCGGCGTCTCCGTGGCGTTGCCGTCGGAGCAGGCGAGCTGCAGCGCCTTGTCGGCGTACGGGAACTGGGCGTCGTACTTCTCGACGAGGGCCTGGCGGACCTCCCACATCGTGCCGTTCCAGATCTCGCCGTCGGCGTGGACCTCGGTCCCGGTGGTGTCGAAGCCGTAGTCGGAGTAGTTCAGCGGATTCTTGTCGATCGAGTAGTCGCGGATGGCGGTCTCGGTGTTGCCGGTGGCGTAGGCGCCGACGGCCCAGACGTTGCCGCCGTTGCTGTAGCCGTGCGCGAACTGGTACTCGCCGGCGACCAGGTCGCCCCACGACTCGCCCATCGCGCCGCCCTGCTCGGACGTCAGGCCCTGGTCGGGCCCGCCGACCATCCGGTTGCTGATCGCGTGGGTGTACTCGTGGCCGACGATGCCCATGTCGAGGCCGCCGTCGGTGCACGGTGCGTAGAACGCGCCGGCGATCGGCTCGAAGAGGTACTGGTTGGTGATGCCGGGGATGCCGTCCTGCAGGGCGATCTGGTTGGCGTTGTCACGCCCCTGGAAGGTCGGGCTGCCGCCGCTGATCGCGCCGGCCTGCGCGTTGCCGACCTCCTGGTCGCCGCCCTGGCCGCCCCTGCCGCCGTTGTCGGCCTGCAGGTTGTAGTTCTTCTCGGTGAAGCCGAGGTAGTAGGAGTAGTCGTGCATCCGGTTGTGGGCGACGAAGAGGTTGCCGACGGAGGCGTTGACGTCGTTGCCTCCGGGCTTCAGCTCGGCGACGTCGCACCGGCTGTTGTTCCACCGGTCGGTGAACTCCGTCGTGTACTCCCGGGTCAGGGAGACCGGCGCTTGCGCCGTGCCGCCGGGGGTCAGCGGGCTGAGCCAGGCCTCGTGGGTGTTCGCGTTGTTGCCGATCGTGGTGAACGTCGGCGCCAGGTTGAGCTGGTCCCACGGACCGAAGTCCGCGATGTTCTCGAGCGGGGTCGGGGGAGCGGTGCAACCCGCCGCGGCCCGCCAGCACCCGACGATGGAGTTGGTCGGGACCTGCGTCGGGGAGTCGAGGGTCGGGTTCGCTGCGAAGTAGCGCCACCGCGGGTTGGCGGTCAGGTCGCCCGCACCGGGCGCGGCGGTGTCGCTCGTGCTCACCGCGAGGGCGTACTGCCCGATGATCACGGACGCCGCGTCGAAGGCGCACACCTGCACCGCGTAGGTGCCGGCCGGGATCGAGGTCGAGGAGTACGTCGCGACCTCGGGGTTCGTGGCGGTGTCCGCCGTGGTCAGCACGGTGTCGCCCTTGAACAGCTTGACCACGAAGTCGTCGGCCGGGACGCCGACGGCGACGGCGTTGATCGTGCGGGTGAGGTCGTCCTTGAGCTCGAAGACGTGCTTCGGACCGCAGTCTCCGCCGGGGGGCACCGCACCCTGGAACGTGTTGGTGTACGCGAAGTTGTCGGACTTGTTGTGGCGCGCGAGCACCGCACCGGTGACGCCGTCGACGAGGCTCGTGAAGGCCAGCGACGACCCGCCGGAGGCGTTGACGACGTTGGCCTCGAGGACCGGACGGACCGAGCCGTCCGCCATCGGCAGGGCGCGGAGGCGCACCTGCTGCTCCTGCGCGAACCCGGGGACGGTGAGCCGCGTCCACCCGCCGCTCACCTTGCTGGTGATGGCGGAGGTGTCCAGGCCGTTGGCGAGCGACAGCTCGGTGGCCGCCTCCAGCCAGCCCTGGAGAGGGGTGAGCGTCGCGGCCGGCATCGCGTCGGTCGTCCGCGCGAGGGAGGACGAGACGTAGGCGATCTGGCCGCTGGCCACGCCGACCGTCACGAGCCCGCCGAGGGCGGGGGCGACGCCACCGAAGTCCTGGCGGAAGAGCACGGCACGGGCGTCGGAGTCGGCCAGCTCCTGCGAGCTGACCAGGACGAGGCCATCGACCTGGGGGGCCGTCATGCCGAAGGCGGCGGCGTGGTCGCGCAGCCAGCTCCTCGCGGCAGCGACGGGCTCGCCGGTCGCGGCACCGAGGCTGCCGTCGGCGGGGAGGATCGAGGCGGGGGTGCCCAGCGAGCCCCACCGCGCGGTGACGTCGCCGAGGGCGGCGACCGCCTGGCGCTGCGCCTGCGTGGGGAGGGCGGTCCCGCGGGTGTCGGTGTCGCGTGGGCCGACGACGGGGTCGCCGGGCGTGCGGACGTCCTTCGGTGCCGGTCCGGGGGTGATCGCCTGGCCCGGGGACTCGGCGGTGGCCGGGGTCGCGACCGTGGTGAGGGCGGAGATCGCGAGGAGCGAGGCGACCGCGAGGGACGTGCGGCCGAGGCGGTGACGAGATGGGGTCATGCCCCCCACAACTTTCGTAGGGGTCCGAAGTTATGCACCCGATCACACGCCCACCCGGGCGGGTGAAGGGTGTCCACGCGGCGGGGCGGGGTTGGATCGTTCCAAGAAATGCCCTAGCGTGCTCGATCGTGCGCGCGTTCCGACGATTCACCGTCCGTCCTGTCCTGCCCGAGCCCCTCGGCGCCCTGTCCGTGCTGGCGGGCAACCTGCGCTGGTCGTGGCACCCACCGACGCAGGACGTCTTCGAGGCGATCGACGCCGACCTGTGGCGCGAGGTCAAGCGCGACCCCGTGCGGTTCCTCGGCGCGGTCGGTCGGGAGCGGCTCGACCAGCTCGTCGACGACGGCGACTTCCGGGCGCGCCTCGACGCGGCCCACGACGACCTCCAGCGCTACCTCAGCGAGGACCGCTGGTACGCCCGCAAGGCCGGCGCCGACGCGCCGCGCGCGGTGGCGTACTTCTCGTCCGAGTACGGCATCACCTCGGTGCTCCCGCAGTACTCCGGCGGACTCGGCATCCTCGCCGGCGACCACCTCAAGGCGTCCTCCGACCTCGGCATCCCGCTCGTCGGCATCGGCCTGTTCTACCGCCACGGCTACTTCAAGCAGGCGCTCGACCGCGACGGCTGGCAGCTGGAGTCCTACCCGGTCCTCGACCCCGACGAGCTGCCGCTGACGGTGCTCCGCGAGGCCGACGGCACCCGGGCCACCATCTCGCTGGCGTTGCCCGACGGCCCCGACCTGGTCGCCCGCATCCTCGTCGCGCACGTCGGCCGGGTGCCGCTGCTGCTGCTCGACACCGACATCGAGGAGAACAGCGCCCACTACCGCGACGTGACCGACCGCCTCTACGGCGGCAACTCCGAGCACCGGCTGCGCCAGGAGCTGCTCCTCGGCGTGGGCGGCGTACGCGCGCTGCGGGTGTGGTCGCGCATCACGGGCGCTCCTGCCCCCGAGGTCTTCCACGCCAACGAGGGCCACGCCGGCTTCCTCGGCATCGAGCGGATCCGCGAGCTCACCGTCGACGAGGGCGGTCCGCACCTCGACTTCGACACCGCGCTCGAGGTCTCGCGCGCCGGCACCGTCTTCACCACCCACACGCCGGTCCCCGCGGGCATCGACCGCTTCCCGCGCGAGCTGGTCTCGCAGTACTTCGGCGGCAACAGCCCGACCCCGGGCGTGCCCGTGGACCGGATCCTCTCGCTCGGCGCCGAGGACTACGACGGTGGCGACGCCGGCGTCTTCAACATGGCCGTGATGGGCTTCCGCCTCGCCCAGCGCGCCAACGGCGTCTCGCAGCTCCACGGCCACGTGTCGCGCGGGATGTTCAACGGCCTCTGGCCGGCCTTCGACGAGGCCGAGGTGCCCATCACGTCGATCACCAACGGCGTCCACGGCCCGACCTGGATCGCCCGCGAGGTCATCGAGCTCGCCGCGAGCCGCGGCGCCGACATCGACGGCGACGACACCGACGCGCTCTGGCCGATGGTCGACCAGTTCGGCGACAAGGAGATCTGGGACCTCAAGCGCACGCTGCGCACCCGCTTCATCGAGGACGCCCGCGACCGGATGAAGAAGTCGGCGGCCAAGCGCGGCTTCGCCCCTGCCGAGACCACGTGGGTCGACACCGCCCTCGACCCCGACGTCCTCACCATCGGCTTCGCGCGTCGCGTGCCGACGTACAAGCGGCTCACGCTCATGCTCCGCGACCCGGCCCGCCTCAAGGCGCTGCTGCTCGACCCCGAGCGGCCGATCCAGCTGGTCATCGCGGGCAAGGCGCACCCGGCCGACGAGACCGGCAAGCGGCTGATCCAGGAGATGGTGCGCTTCGCCGACGACCCCGAGGTCCGGCACCGCATCGCGTTCCTGCCCAACTACGACATCGCGATGGCGCAGCCGCTCTACCCCGGCTGCGACGTGTGGCTCAACAACCCGCTGCGCCCCTACGAGGCGTGCGGCACCTCCGGCATGAAGGCCGCGCTCAACGGCGGCCTCAACCTGTCGATCCTCGACGGCTGGTGGGACGAGTGGTACGACGGCAAGAACGGCTGGGCGATCCCGTCGGCCGACGGCATCGACGACGCCGACCGTCGCGACGACCTCGAGGCCAACGCGCTCTACGACCTGCTCGAGACCGACGTCGTGCCGCGGTTCTACGAGACCAACGACGAGGGCGTCCCGCCGCGCTGGCTGGAGATGGTGCGCCACAACCTCAAGTCGCTCGGCCCCAAGGTGCTGGCCACCCGCCAGGTCCGCGACTACGTCCGCGAGCTCTACGCCCCGGCCGCGCAGACCGCGCGCTCGCTCAACAGCGACTACGCCGGCGCGCACGAGCTGTCGTCGTGGAAGCAGACCATCCGTGCCGCGTGGCCCGGTGTCCGGGTCGAGCACATCGACTCCGAGGGCGTCGGCGACCAGGCCGAGGTCGGCGCGACGCTCTCCGTCCGCGCCTGGGTCGCCCTGGGCTCGCTCTCGGCCGACGACGTCGAGGTGCAGGTCGTCCACGGCCGCATCGGCTCCGACGACGTGCTGACCGGCACCACCGTCACGCCGATGTCGGTGGGGGAGTCCTACGACGGCAACCGCCACCGCTTCGACGCCGCCGTCCCGCTCGCGACCTCCGGCCCCTTCGGCTACACGGTCCGCGTGGTCCCGCGCAACGACGCCCTCGCCTCGGTCGCCGAGCTCGGGCTGGTGGCCGAGCCGGCCTGAGGATCGAGCCGATGGTCACCGTCCCGCCGGGCATCCTCGAGCCGTTCCTGGCTGCCGCTGATCGAGCCTCGGCGACCACGGCCCGAGGTCGACGCCGAGGTCGCCCGCGAGCTGATGGGCGAGGCGGCCGAGATGCTGCACAACAGCCTCGCGCTCGACCACCTCGACGAGCACGACCACGCCCTCGCGGTCGCCTCCCTTGCCGCGGACCTCACGGCACCCGACCCGACCGAGGTCGTACGAGCGCGCGCCACGACGATCGCCGACGACCCGGCCCTCCACGACCCCGAGGGCGTCCGTGGGGCGTACCTCGTCGTGATCCAGGTGCTCGGCCTCTGAGTCGTCGCCCCAGCCCTGAGGTCGCAGACGCGCGGACCGAAGTCCGATCAGACCTCGTTGCTGAGCGTGAGGACACACGCGCAGGACACCTTTGGTCCGCGCGTCTACGTGCGCTCAGGCGAGGATGAGCCAGAGGCCGATGGCGGTCGGGACGACCCCGAGCAGCAGCCAGGGGGAGACCACGCGCTTGCCGTGGATGGCCAGCCCGGCAGCGACCGCGCCGGCGCCGAAGATGCCCGAGATGACGGCCAGGCCGACGCGCGAGCTGGTCGGGCCGTCGAGCATCACGGCCGCGACGAGGACGCCGACGACGAGGTGGATGATCGTGGTGACGGCGAGCACCGACATCACCCAGCGCTGCACGCGGGCGAGGTCGCGGGCGTCCTGCTCCGGGTCCTTGACGACCCGTCGCGGCGCGTTCATGTCGAGGAGGTGGCCGCGGCCCTTCTCCTGACGACGGGCGGGAACGCTGCTGGCCATGTCCCCATTGTCCCACCGCGGGCTGGGTACGACGATTCGGTGCAGACTGCGCAAGTGCGATCAAGCGGGGAGGTCCACGCCGCACCAAGGTGGTGGACATGACGACAGCGGCCGACACCTTCGCCGCGTTCCTCGACACCCTGGGCGAGACCCTCGACCTCGGCGCCGACGAACGGGCGCGGCGGCTCCACCTGTCCCGCTTCCACCTCGACCGGGTGGTCTCGGCGACGGGAGGCGAGCCACCGGAGCGGATGCGACGACGGCTGCTGCTGGAGCGGGCGGCGTACCGCCTCGTGACCAGCGAGCAGCAGGTCGTCGACATCGCGTTCGAGGCGGGCTTCGGCTCCCACGAGGCGTTCACCCGGGCGTTCGCGCGGGAGTACGGCAGCGCCCCCAGCCGCTGGCGTCGGCAGCCGACCCGGACCCAGATCGACGGTCCGAGCGGCGTGCACTTCCACCCGCCGGGCAGCCTGAGGCTGCCCACCACCCGAGAGGTGACCCCGATGGACCTGATGACACGCATGGTCGAGCACCACGTCTGGCTGACCGGCGAGCTGCTCGAGCGGGCCGCCCGCCTGACCGACGAGCAGCTCGACGCCCCGATCGAGATCCCGATCGGCACCATCGACGACGACATGACGATCCGGTCGGTGCTGGGGCGGCTCGTCGGCCAGCTCGCCCAGTGGAACGCGGCCGCGACGCAGCGGTCGTACGACTGGGACCAGGAGCGCGGCAAGTCGGTCAGCACGCTGCGCCGGGAGCTCGCCGAGGAGGGTCCGGCGTTCCTCGAGCAGGTGCGGACGACCGTCGCGGAGGGACGGCTCGACGACACCTTCGTCGACGTCACCTGCGACCCGCCGACGGTGTTCACCTACGGCGGGATGATCGCGCACGTGCTGACCTTCGCGGCCGTACGCCGACTCGTGGTGCTGGGTGCCTACGAGAAGCTCGGCATCACCGACCTCGACGCCGGTGACCCCGCGCACTGGGTGGCGGAGCAGACGGGCCTAGGTCTGGCGCAGCACCAGCACCGACTGCGCCTGCAGCTCCAGCGAGCTGCCGGCCAGGATCGAGGTGCCCACGGCGAGCTCGGCGTTGGTCGAGAGCACCACCTCGCCGTGGTGCACCCACTGGTTCGCCGGCAGCGTGAGCTTGACGTCGTCGTGCCCGGCGTTGAGCCAGATCATGAAGGACTTGTCGCGCACCTGCTCGCCGTGCGGCCCGGGGTAGCGCAGGGGAGCGCCGTTGAGGAACATCCCGACCGTGCGGCAGGAGTCGTCGTTCCAGTCGTCCGTCGACATCTCGCGGCCGTCCGGGTGCACCCAGACCAGGTCCTTGATGCCGCCCTTGATGGTCGGCCGGCCCTCGAACCAGTGCCGCTGGCGCAGCGCGGGGTGCTCGCGACGCAGCCGCAGCGCGGTCTTGGTGATGTCGTAGACGTCGAGCCACGCGTCGTCGGGCCGCCAGTCGATCCACGACGTCGCGTTGTCCTGGACGTAGGCGTTGTTGTTGCCGCCCTGGGTGCGACCGCGCTCGTCGCCGGCGGTGAGCATCGGCACGCCGCTGGAGAAGCAGAGCGTCGCCATCAGGTTCGCGGCCTGGCGACGACGCAGCGCGATGATCGCCTCGTCGTCGGTCTCGCCCTCGACGCCGTGGTTCCACGACCGGTTGTTCTCGGTGCCGTCGCGGTTGTCCTCGCCGTTGGCCTCGTTGTGCTTGTGGTTGTAGGACACGAGGTCGCGCAGGGTGAAGCCGTCGTGGGCGGTGACGAAGTTGACCGAGGCGTAGGGCGAGCGGCCGTCGTCGGCGTAGAGGTCGCTCGACCCGGCGAGGCGCGTCGCCACCGTGCGTACGCCGGCCGCGTGGCCGCGCCAGAAGTCGCGCATCGTGTCGCGGAACTGGTCGTTCCACTCGATCCACGGCGGCGGGAACTCGCCCACGCGGTAGCCGTCCATCGAGGCGTCCCACGGCTCGGCGACGAGCTTGACGTGCCGCAGCACCGGGTCCTGGCCGATGGCGGTGATCAGGTGGCTGCCCATGTCGACGACCTGGTTGGTGCGGGTGAGCGCGCTCATCAGGTCGAAGCGGAAGCCGTCGACGTGCATCTCGTTCACCCAGTAGCGCAGCGAGTCGAGGATCAGCCGCAGGCTCTGGGTGTGGGTCGCGTCGACCGTGTTGCCGCAGCCGGTCACGTCCCAGTAGGTGTCGACCGCCGGCTCGGCGTCGTCGTCCACGTCGACGGCCGGCGGCACGACGCGCTGGTAGTAGCCGAGGTCGTCGAGGCCGCGGAAGCTCAGCGTCGGGCCGAGCGGCCCGGCCTCGGCGGTGTGGTTGTAGACCACGTCGAGGATGACCTCGAGCCCCGCCCTGTGGAACGCCTTCACCATCTCCTTGAACTCGGTGACCTGCTGGCCCCGGTCGCCCGACGAGCTGTAGGCGTTGTGGGGTGCGAAGAACGCCATCGAGTTGTAGCCCCAGTAGTTGGTCATCCCGTGGGCCAGCAGCGCGGTCTCGGAGAAGAACTGGTGGACCGGCAGGAGCTCGACGGCGGTGACGCCGAGGTCGCGGAGGTAGTCGGTGACCGCGGGCGTCGCGAGGCCGGCGTACGTCCCACGCAGGTGCTCGGGCACGCGGTCGTGCAGCGCCGTCATGCCCTTGACGTGCATCTCGTAGATCACGGTGTCGCGCCAGCGTCGGCGCGGCGGGGTGTCGGCGCCCCACTGGAACTCGTCGTGGACGACCACGCTGCGGGGCACGTACGCCGCCGAGTCGAGGTCGTTGCGCACCGTCGGGTCGGCGCGGTCGTGGTCGAAGATCGCGTCGTCGACGACCAGGTCGCCGGAGACCGCCTTGCCGTAGGGGTCGAGCAGCAGCTTGGCCGCGTTGAACCGCAGGCCGGCCGCCAGGTCCCACGGACCGTCGGCGCGGTAGCCGTAGCACCGCCCGGGGGCCACGCCCGGGATCGCGCCGTGCCAGACGCCGAGCGTCGACTCGGTGAGCAGGTGCCGCTCCTCGGACCCGTCGTCGTCGAACAGGCAGACCCACACCCGGCGGGCGGCGGGGGCGTAGACCGCGAAGTTCGTCGACTCGCGCGACCACGTGGCGCCCAGGGGGAAGTGGCGACCCGGCCAGACGTCTCTCGTCTCGCCGTCGTGGTTCCAGACCGATGCGCTGTCAGGGGGCGGTGTCACCCGGGTCATTGTGGTGGACGCATCGCGGCACGGCACAATGCGACGTCTCAATCGCATCACGCACGTCCCGACCACTCGTCCTGAGGAGCACACCATGGAGTTCGTCTCGATCGACGTGACCGACGGGGTCGCCGTGCTGCGGCTCGACCGGCCCAAGATGAACGCCATCAGCCTCCAGGTGCAGGCCGACCTCCGGGAGGCGGCCGCCGAGCTGACCGAGCGCGACGACGTACGCGCCGTGGTGGTGTGGGGCGGCGAGCGGGTCTTCGCCGCCGGCAACGACGTCAAGGAGATGGCGGAGGTCTCCTACGCCGAGATGGTGCGCATCGCCGACTCCGCCAGCTCCGCCACCACCGCGATCGCGCGGATCCCCAAGCCGGTCATCGCCGCGGTGAACGGCTACGCCCTCGGCGGGGGCTGCGAGCTCGCGCTGGCCGCGGACCTGCGCTTCGCCGCCGAGGACGCGGTGTTCGGCCAGCCGGAGGTGCTGCTCGGGATCATCCCCGGCGCCGGCGGCACGCAGCGGCTGGCCCGGCTGGTCGGCACGTCGACCGCGAAGGACCTGATCTTCACCGGCCGGTTCGTGAAGGCCGACGAGGCGCTGCGCATCGGCCTGGTCGACCGCGTCGTCGCCGCCGAGCAGGTGCTCGACGAGGCAGTGGCGTACGCCGCCCAGTTCAGCGGCGGCGCCGCACTCGCGATCCGCGCGGCCAAGGAGTGCATCGACGCCGGCGTCGGGACCGACCTCGACACGGGCCTGGCCATCGAGCGCCAGCAGTTCGCCGCGATCTTCGCGACCGAGGACCGTACCCGCGGCATGTCCTCGTTCGTTGAGAACGGACCGGGCAAGGCAACATTCGTGGGACGGTGAGCCCCGCCCGACCGACAACGACATCGACGACCAGACCGAACGAACGAGGAGATCCACCGTGGTGACGAAGATCCGGGCCCGACTGGCGCAGCTGATCTGGCTGCTGGCGGCGCTGTCCGCCCTCGTCCTGGCCGTCGGCGCGCTGCTGATCGCCCTCGACGCCAACCGGAGCAACTCGCTCGTGGACTTCGTGCTCCGCACCGCCGACTACATCGACCTCGACATCTTCTCGCGCCAGGACGGCATCAAGCAGTTCAAGGGTGACGGCGCCCAGGTCAAGAACGCCCTCTTCAACTGGGGCCTCGGCGCGATCGCGTACCTCGTCGTCGGTCGCCTGCTGGATCGCATCATCAAGCCCTGAAAGCCGACTCAGGGCGCAGTCGAACGTCTATCGTCACGGTCATGACGACGACTTCCGCGCGCTCTCGCATCGCCGTCGCTGCCGCCCTCGTCGCCCTCTCCGGCGGCGGGTGGGCGGTGCCGGCCCACGCGGCGCCGCCGTCCACGACGACGCTGACCCTGACCAGCCCCACCGCGGCCTACGGCCAGTCGGTGACGGCCACGGCGCAGGTCGTCCTGCCCGGTGGGACGCCGAACGGCAAGGTCTACTTCGCGGTCGACGGCACGTCCTACATGGCCAACATCAACAGTGGCGGCATCGCGACCTACACCCTGCCGCGCGACGTGCCCGTCGGTCAGCACGCCGTGTCGGCCACCTTCGTCCCGCGCTACCCCGACCAGCAGCAGGGCAGCGAGTCCGCTCCCGCCTCGCTGGTCGTCGCGAAGGCGCGCACGTTCGTGCAGGTGCGGGTCACCGGACGTGGTGCGCACGTCCCGACGTCGGCGGTCATCGGAGCGGTCGGCGACTTCGGCACCCGGCCCACCGGACCGGTGACCGTGACGGCCCGCCACCTCGGCACCGGCAAGGTCACCCGTCGGGAGCGGACGCTCGACCCGTCCGGGGCGGCGACGGCCCGCCTCGGCATCCTGCGCACGGGCACCTACCGCGTGCGAGTGACGTACGCCGGTGACGCCCAGCACCTCGCGTCGCGCGAAACCGAGAAGTTCACCGTCCGCCAGCGCTGACCCCGGTCGCGGCCTGTGAGCCACTCCACCCGGAACGGCATTCCGGTCCGGGGTGACTGGCTAGTAACCTCGAGCGCACATCCGATTCCACAGGAGGGGCCGCGAGGCCACACCACCATGAACATTGTTGTCTGTGTGAAGTACGTGCCGGACGCCACGGCCGACCGGAAGTTCGAGGACGACAACACCGTCGACCGCGTCGGTGTCGACGGCCTGTTGTCCGAGCTGGACGAGTACGCCGTCGAGCAGGCCCTGCAGTTCCGCGAGAAGCGTGAGGGCGAGGAGATCACCGTCACCGCGCTCACCGTCGGCCCCGAGAAGGCCGTCGACGCGGTGCGCAAGGCGCTGCAGATGGGTGCCGACTCCGGCGTCCACGTCGTCGACGACGCGATCGCGGGCTCCGACTACCTCGGCACCTCGCTGGTCCTGGCCAAGGCGATCGAGAAGATCAAGGCCGACGCCGGCGCGGACCTCGTGCTCTGCGGCATGGCCTCGACGGACGCCTCCGGCTCCGTCGTGCCGGCGATGCTCGCCGAGCGCCTCGGCCTGCCGCAGGTCACGCTGGCCTCCGTCGTGGAGTCGCAGGGCGACCAGGTCCGGATCAAGCGCGACAACGAGGGCTCGACCGAGGTCATCGGCGCGACGCTGCCGATCGTGCTGTCGGTGACCGACCAGTCGGGCGAGGCCCGCTACCCGTCGTTCAAGGGCATCATGGCCGCGAAGAAGAAGCCGCTCGAGACGTGGTCGCTGACCGACCTCGGCCTCGACGCCGACCAGGTCGGCCTCTCGGTGGCCTACTCGCAGGTGGAGGACACCGAGGCCCGCCCGCCGCGCACTGCCGGCGAGATCGTCACCGACGAGGACGGCTCGGGCGCCGGCGCGCTGGTCGACTTCCTCGCGTCCAAGAAGTTCATCTGAGGAGCTGGAGACATGTCTGAGGTTCTTGTCGTCATCGACCACGCCGACGGCGAGGTCAAGAAGCCGACCTACGAGCTGCTCACGATCGCGCGCCGCCTCGGCGAGCCGTCGGCCGTGTTCTTCGGCTCGCCCGACCAGGGCGACGCGGTGGCCGAGAAGGTCAAGAAGTACGGCGCCGCGAAGGTCTACGTCGTCGACGACGCCCAGATCAAGGGCTTCCTCGTCGCACCGAAGGCCGAGGCGCTGCAGCAGCTGGTCGAGAAGAGCAGCCCGGCGCGCGATCCTGCTGCCCTCGACCTTCGAGAACAAGGAGGTCGCGGCCCGCCTGGCGATCAAGATCGGCTCCGGCCTGATCACCGACGCCGTCGACGTGCAGGACGGCGGTGTCACGACCCAGTCGCGTCTTCGCCGGCAACTTCACCGTGCAGGCCAAGGTCACCACCGGCACGCCGATCATCACGGTCAAGCCCAACTCGGCCGCTCCCGAGGAGTCCGAGGGTGCCGGCACCGTCGAGGCGTTCGCCGCGACGATCTCGGACGCCGCCAAGGGCGCGCAGATCGTGGCCACCCAGCCGCGCCAGTCGACCGGTCGTCCCGAGCTGACCGAGGCCGCGATCGTGGTCTCCGGCGGTCGTGGCACGGGCGGCAACTTCGAGCCCGTCGAGGGCTTCGCCGACTCGCTCGGTGCGGCCGTGGGCGCCTCGCGCGCCGCGGTCGACTCGGGCTGGATGCCGCACGCGTTCCAGGTCGGCCAGACCGGCAAGACGGTCTCGCCGCAGCTCTACGTCGCCAACGGCATCTCCGGTGCGATCCAGCACCGCGCCGGCATGCAGACGTCGAAGACGATCGTCGCGGTCAACAAGGACCCCGAGGCGCCGATCTTCGAGCTCGTCGACTTCGGCGTCGTGGGCGACCTGCACTCGGTCCTGCCCGCCGCGACCGAGAAGGTCAAGGAGCGCAAGGGCTGAGCCCTCGCACGACCTACGACGAACGCCCCCGGCCACCACGGCCGGGGGCGTTCGTCGTGTGCGGTCAGTAGCGGCTGCGGCGGACCGTCCACGCGCCGTCGCGCTCGACGACCTGCACGGTGTAGCCCGTGTTCCCGCTGCGGATGTCGAAGCGGTAGGGCAGGTCGTAGGTCGAGGCGCGGGCCGCGCGGCAGACCGGGGGCGGCGTCGGGAGGGACGTCCTGGACAACCGCGGTCCAGCCGTCGGGCGACGAGTGCTGGAGGACCGTGGGCCAGTCGCGGTGGCGGCCGGCCGAGGTGAGCAGCACGGCGGCGTCCGGTCCGTCCGGGACGACCACGTCGCAGCGGCCGGGCACTCCGCCGGGCAGCGTGACGACGCCCCGCTCGGGTGAGATGACGTAGGTCCTGGTGCGCGCCGGCAGGGCGACGTACGTCCCGTCCGGCGACAGCCCCCGCCTGTGCCAGTCGCCGCGCACCGCGCGCCACGTCTCGCCGTCCTGCGTCGTCAGCACGACCTCGTTGTCACCGCACACGAGACCGATGGCCAGCACGCCGAGCGGCTCGGCCGTCCAGTTGTCCGACCAGCTGCACCGCTCACGTGCGGAGAACACCGTCGTGGGCGGGCGCCACGCCTGCGCCTCCGGGTCGTAGGACTGGGCCAGCACCGGCGCCGGCTCCTGGACCCGAGGGCGTAGAGCGGACGGCCCGGCGCGGTGACGAACTGCCGGTCGAGGGCGCGCCACGTCTGGAAGAGCCCGGGTGCGTCGACGGGTGCGATGCGCGTGACGGCCCAGGGGGAGGCGCCGTCCGGGCGGGAGACGACCGCCCGACCCGCGGGCTCGCCGAGAGTGCCCAGCCAGACGGTGTCGGAGTCGACGTTGGCGAGGTCGCCCTCGGTGCAGGCGAAGGGGACCCGGACCTCCTGCCGGGTCGGTGCGGCATCCCCGGTGCGCGTCAGCACCACGAGTCGCGACGGACGACCGGAGCAGGTGCCGTACACGAACGAGACCTGTGCGGTGTCGGTGATGGTCGCGGTGACCGAGTACTCCTGGCCGTCGGCCCGGAGGGAGTGGTCGGTCCAGCCCGCCGCGGTCCGCGTGGTGTAGCGCTGGTGCATCGGCCAGACGGCGTTCTGGCCGTCGGGCGAGATGCCGGGCTCCTCGTAGGCCTCCCCGTCGAGCGTGTACGACGTCCAGGTGACGCCGTCGGGCGACCACATGGCCTGCGAGGAGACCGGGGCGGTGTCCTCGTAGTAGCCGCCCTCGTCGCACTGCGCCAGGAGGGCGACCGCGCCGTTGGCGGTGCGGCCCTCGACCTCGCCGCAGTAGAGGTTCCGGCGGCGCAGCACCTCGAGTCGCGGCCCCCACGCACCAGTGGCGGCGTCGAGCCGCCTGGAGAAGACCGCGCGGTAGTTGTCCGCCGCCCACACCCGCAGCAGGTCGCCGTCGGCCAGGGTGAGCTCGACCCCGCCGGGGATCTCCTTCGGCAGCTCGGCCGCGGGCGGCGCAGCCGGCGCGGGCTCGGCGCCCACGGTCGAGCCGGTCAGGACAGCCGCTGCCGTCGCCAGCGCGACGATCACCCCCGTGATGCGAGACATGGGTCCACCCTAGGCGCAGCACACCTACGCTGGAGGCATGAGCAGCGAGGACGCCGTGCGCGAGGTCGCCGGCCGGGCCAGGACCGCCAGCCACGAGCTGGCCACCGCCACCCGGGCGACCAAGGACGCCGCCCTGCACGCGATGGCCGACGCCCTGCTCGCCTCCTCGGAGGCGATCCTGGCCGCCAACGCCGAGGACGTCGCCCGGGCGGAGGCGGGCGGCACGCCCGCCAACATCGTCGACCGGCTGCGGCTCGACGACGACCGGCTCGCCGCGATGGCGCAGGGCCTGCGCGACGTCGCCGGCCTGCCCGACCCGGTCGGGGAGGTGCTGCGCGGCAGCACGCTCGCCAACGGCCTCGAGCTGCGGCAGGTGCGGGTGCCGTTCGGCGTCGTCGGGATGATCTACGAGGCGCGCCCCAACGTCACCGCCGACGCCGCCGGCATCTGCCTCAAGGCCGGCAACGCGGTGCTGCTGCGCGGCTCGTCGAGCGCCCGGTCGAGCAACGCCGCGATCGTCGAGGCGATGCGCGGCGCGCTGGCCGGCAGCGGCCTGCCGGAGGACGTCGTACAGCTCGTGCCGGGGGAGACCCACGACAGCGTCAAGGCGCTGATGCGCGCCCGCGGGCTGGTCGACGTGCTCATCCCGCGCGGCGGAGCGGGGCTGATCCGCAGCGTGGTCGAGGAGTCGACGGTGCCGGTGATCGAGACGGGCGTGGGCAACTGCCACGTCTACGTCGACGCGTCGGCCGACCTCGAGCAGGCGCTCGCGATCGTGCTCAACGCCAAGACCCAGCGCACCAGCGTGTGCAACGCCGCCGAGTCGCTGCTCGTGCACCGCGACGTCGCCGACGAGTTCCTGCCGATCGTCGTCGAGGCGCTGCAGGCCGCCGGCGTGCTCGTGCACGGCGACGACGCCTTCGCGGAGTACGACGACGTGGTGCCGGCGACCGACGAGGACCACGCGGCGGAGTTCCTGGCGATGGAGATCTCGGCGGCCGTCGTGGCCGACGTCGAGGGTGCGATCGAGCACATCCGGCGCTTCTCGTCCGGCCACACCGAGGCGATCCTCGCCCGCGACCAGGCCACCATCCGGCGCTTCGTCGCGGCCGTCGACTCGGCCGCGGTGGTGGTCAACGCCTCGACCCGGTTCACCGACGGCGGCGAGTTCGGCTTCGGCGCCGAGATCGGCATCTCGACGCAGAAGCTGCACGCCCGCGGACCGATGGGGCTGCCCGAGATGACGTCCAGCAAGTACGTCGTCGTCGGTGACGGGCACGTGCGGTGAGCCCGGCCGCCACGCAGGCGATAGGATCGCCAGCATGCTGAGCACCGCCATCCTGCTGGCCGCCGAGACCTCCGAGCACGGCGAGCCCGCCGTGCACCCCTACGTGATCGGCGCCATCGCGCTTCGGCCTGCTGCTCGTCCTCCTCGCCGCAGTCGTCTCCTTCGGTGGCGGACGCGAGCACAGCTGATCCCGTGGTGCGTCGCGTCGGGGTGATGGGCGGCACGTTCGACCCCATCCACCACGGCCACCTCGTGGCCGCCTCCGAGGTCCAGTCGTGGTTCGACCTCGACGAGGTCCTGTTCGTCCCCACGGGCGACCCGTGGCAGAAGAGCGAGCGCGACGTCACCGAGGCCGAGCACCGCTACCTGATGACGGTGGTCGCGACGGCGGCCAACCCGCGCTTCAACGTCTCGCGCGTCGACATCGACCGCGAGGGCAGGACGTACACGATCGACACGCTGCGCGACCTCAAGGCCGAGATGCCCGACGCGGAGCTCTTCTTCATCACCGGCGCCGACGCGCTCGCCGACATCTTCACGTGGCGCGACGCCGACGAGCTCTTCGAGCTCGCCAACTTCGTCGGCTGCACGCGCCCCGGCTACACCATGGACCCGGAGGCGATCGCCAAGATCCCGTCCGACCGCATCACGATGGTCGAGATCCCGGCCCTCGCGATCTCCTCGACCGACTGCCGCGACCGCAAGCGCCGCGGCGAACCCGTCTGGTACCTCGTGCCCGACGGCGTCGTGCAGTACATCGCCAAGCACGACCTCTATGCCTCACCCGCAACCGGCACAAGCAAGGACGATTCATGACTGCCACCGACCACGCCGTCGAGCTCGTCGAGGTCGCGGCCCAGGCCGCCCACGACAAGAAGGCCGACCAGGTGCTGGCCTTCGACGTGAGCGAGCAGATCGCGATCACCGACGCGTTCCTGCTGGCCAGCGCCACCAACGAGCGTGCCGTCGGCGCGATCGTCGACGAGATCGAGGAGAAGCTCCGCGAGGCCGGCGCCAAGCCGATCCGTCGCGAGGGGCACAAGGAGGGACGCTGGGTGCTGCTCGACTACGGCGAGATCGTCGTCCACGTGCAGCACGAGGAGGAGCGGATGTTCTACGCCCTCGAGCGGCTCTGGAGCGACTGCCCGGTCATCCCGCTCACGCTGACGTGAGGCGCCTGGTCCTCCTGCGCCACGGGCGCACCGCCTGGAACGACACCGGCAGGGCCCAGGGCCACGCCGACGTCCCGCTCGACGACGTCGGGCTGGCGCAGGCCAAGGAGGTCGCGCCGCTCATGGCGGGACTCGCGCCGATCGCCATCTGGACCTCCGACCTCGCCCGCGCGGCGCAGACGGCGGACGCGGTCGCTGCCGAGTGCGGTCTGGAGGCCGTGCGCGACCCGCGGCTGCGGGAGTTCGACATCGGCCCGAACCGCACCGGGCTGACCTCGGACGAGTACGCCGAGCAGTTCCCCGACGAGTACGCCGCCCTCCTCGCCGGCGACATCGCCGGCATCCCCGGCCGCGAGTCCCGCGACGACGTGCTCGCGCGCTTCGTCCCCGCGCTGACGTCGTACGTCGACACGCTGGGGGAGGGCGAGACCGGCGCTGGTCGTCTCCCACGGCGCCGCCCTGCGCGTCGCCGTACCTGCCTTCCTCGGCTGGGACGGCGACCCCGGCGAGTCCTTCGGCGTGCTCGCCAACTGCGGCTGGATCGTGCTCGAGCACTCCGCCTCGACGTGGACCGGCGGCGTCGAGCAGTGGCGGCTCATCGCCTGGAACCGCATCGCCTGACCCCGATTTCACCTGCGCCAGTGAGTCCGATAATGTTCTCGGCTGTTGGGGGTGTGGCGCAGCTGGTAGCGCATCTGCATGGCATGCAGAGGGTCAGGGGTTCGAGTCCCCTCACCTCCACCAACGAGAGGCCCGGTGCACTGCACCGGGCCTCTTGCATTCTGCCGTGACGCCGGAGGATCTCCGGTCCAGGGCACCCACCGCGGGCGAAATCGGCGTTCGGCGAGGGCCGGTGGCACCATGTGCTCATGACCGCGACCGACAGCACCCCCCGCACCATCCTCGAGGGCACCGAGGCCCACATCGAGGCCACCGAGAAGTACGCCGCGCACAACTACCACCCGCTCCCGGTGGTGCTGGCGCAGGGCGACGGCGCGTGGGTCATCGACGTCGACGGCAAGCGCTACCTCGACTGCCTCGCGGGCTACTCCGCGCTCAACTTCGGCCACACCAACGAGCGCCTCGTCGCGGTCGCGCGCGAGCAGCTCGGCAAGCTCACGCTGACCAGCCGGGCGTTCTACAACGACCAGCTCGGCGGCTTCGCGCAGGCCCTCACCCGGCTCACCGGCAAGGACATGATCCTGCCGATGAACTCCGGCGCCGAGGCCGTCGAGACCGCGATCAAGGTCAGCCGCAAGTGGGGCTACGAGGTCAAGGGCGTGCCCGCCGGCCAGGCCACGATCATCACCATGGAGGGCAACTTCCACGGCCGCACGACCACGATCGTCAGCTTCTCCGACGACGACGTCGCGACCTCGGGCTACGCGCCGTTCACGACCGGCTTCCGCAGCGCGAAGTACGGCGACATCGAGGCCATCGCCTCCGCGATCGACGAGACCACCGTCGCGGTGCTCTTCGAGCCGATCCAGGGCGAGGGCGGCGTGGTCATGCCGCCCGAGGGCTTCCTCAAGGACCTGCGCGCAGCTCTGCACCGAGCGCAACGTGCTGATGATCGCCGACGAGATCCAGTCCGGCCTGGCCCGCTCCGGCAAGACCTTCGCCTGCGACCACGAGGACGTCGTCCCCGACATCTACATCATGGGCAAGGCCCTCGGCGGCGGCATCTACCCCGTCTCCGCGATCGCGGCCGACCGCCACATCATGGACGTCATCACGCCCGGCTCGCACGGCTCGACCTTCGGCGGCAACCCGCTCGCCGCCGCGATCGGCACCGAGGTCGTCGCGATGCTCGAGGAGGGCACCTTCCAGGCCCGCTCGACCGAGATCGGCCGCCAGCTCGAGGCCGGCTTCTCGCCGCTCATCGGCCAGGGCCTCTCCGACGTACGCGTCCGCGGCGCCTGGGCGGGCATCGACATCGACCCGACGCTGATGTCCGGTCGCCAGATGTCCGAGGCCCTCATGGCGCGCGGCATCCTCGCCAAGGACACCCACGGCTCGACCGTCCGCTTCGCCCCGCCGCTGGTCGCCAGCGACGAGGACATCGCCGGCCTGGTCACCGCGGTCACCGAGATCCTCGCCGGCCGCTGATCGGCCTCAGGCCCGGCCGACGACCTCCGCCAGGTGTCGGTGGCCGCGCAGCTCGTAGCCCGCGACGGTGACCCACGGCGCGAGCATCAGCACCGCCAGGGCCACCGTCATGGACGCGCCGCCGACGGCGAGCAGCCAGGCGGCGACGAGCACGACGAGGGTGCCGGCGAGCAGCCAGTAGTGCAGCGGGTCCCGCCCGGGGAACATCACGTGGAAGAGCACGAACAGCACGACCACGAACAGGCCCACCGGGATCGCCATGGTGAGCAGGGTCTGGGCCGTGTCGAGCTCGCTGTGGTGCTCGAGGAGGTACGCCGCCGCGTGCAGGCCGGCGCCCGTCGCCGCGATCGCGGCGTAGAGCAGCATGTGGCCGAAGCCGAAGACCATGCTCCTCGCGTTGCTGCCCCGCAGCGCCTCGCCGTAGGGGACCGTGAAGTAGCACCACCACAGCCCGACCGCGAGCGAGACGCCGGCGAGCGCGATGACGGCGGCCTCGGCGCTCCAGCCCTGCTCGGCGACGACCGCCTCGATCGCCGTCGTGGTGCCGAGGATGACCTCGCCGAACGTGATGATCGCGAGCAGGCTGTAGCGCTCGGCGATGTGGTGCGGGTGCCACGGCGTCGACGGGAAGTGCGTCTCGATCCAGATCGTGCCGCCGACCTCGACGGCGAAGAGCAGCGATCGACGAGCGCGATCTGCGCGCCGGTCGGCAGCAGGTCGAGCGCGGTGATGATCCAGCCGACCTGGACGGCGGCGATGCCGCGGGCGTACGCCAGGCAGGTCGAGCGTCGCTGCGGGTCGTGCCGCGCGGCGCGCGACCAGAGCACGACCATCGAGACGCGCATCGTGACGTAGCCCGCGACGAGGACCGCGTTGTCGAACTCGCCGTGGTGCGAAGCCCTCGAACACGTCGTGCAGCCCCAGCGCCATGACCAGCACGCCGACCATCTGCACGAGCGTCGCGAGCCGCATGAACGCGTCGTCGGTGTCGTACGCCGACGCGAACCAGGAGAAGTTGATCCAGGCCAGCGTGATGGCGAACATCGCCACCCCGAAGCCGAGCATCCCCTCGACCACGTGGTCCTCGGTGAGGGCGTGGGCGAACTGCGAGCCGGCGAGGCTGAAGGCGACGACCAGCGTCAGGTCGTAGAGCAGCTCCAGGGGAGTGGCCGCGCGGTGCGGCTCGTTCGGGTCGCGGCCGGTCATCCGGCGGAGTCGGTGCGAACGGTCCGACCCGTGACCCGGGCTGGTGGTGGTCATGCCCCCGGATCTTGGCAGAAGATCAGGCGATGGTGAGGCCGCCGTCGACCGGGATCATCTGTCCGGTGACGTAGCCGCCGGCGTCCGAGGCCAGCCAGACGGCGGTCGCGGCGAGCTCGCGCGGGTTGCCCTTGCGGCCGGCCGGCACGCGCATCATCGCGAGGTCGAGGTAGCCCTCGGGATAGCTGTCGGTCATCTCCGACTCGAAGAACCCCGGCGCCAGCGCGTTGACCCGGATGCCCTTGCGGCCCGTCCACTGCTGGGCGAGGTCGCGGGTGAGTCCGCCGAGCCCGGCCTTGGAGGCGCTGTAGGCCGCCTGCGGCAGGCCGCCGGTCGTGATGCCGAGGATCGAGGAGATGTTGATGATGCTCGACCCGGGCTCCATCACCCGGCCGCACGCCTGGGCCATCCAGTAGCAGCCGTTGAGGTTGACGTCGATGACGCCGCGGAACTGCTCGGGCGTCTCGCGCGTGGCCGGGACCGCGGTGCCGATGCCGGCGTTGTTGACGAGCACGTCGACCCGGCCGAAGGTCGCCATCGCCTCGTCGACCAGCCGCTGGCACTGCTCGGGGTCGGCCACGTCGGTGGCGACCGTGTGCACGCGGCGGCCGGTGGAGCGGACGGACTCGGCCACCTGCTCCAGCTTCTCGACCCGGCGGGCGCCGAGCACCACGTCGGCGCCGGCCTCGGCGAAGGCGTGCGCGAACGCGACGCCCAGCCCGCTCGAGGCGCCGGTGACGATGACGACCTTGTCGTCGAGTCGGAAGAGGTCCATGAGGCTCATGGCGAGACAGTAGCCGCGGCCGGCTCGACCGGCGTGCGGGGCAGGTCGCGCACCGAGCGGGAGCAGAGCACGAGCCCGCAGATGACGGCGTACGCCACCCCGGACGCGACGAGCACGCGCTCGTTGCCGAAGGCGAGGCCGAGCGGTCCCCACGCGAGCTGGCCGATCGGCATCGCGATGAACGAGCCGAGCATGTCGTAGGACGACGCGCGGCTGAGCATCTCGTCGTCGATGTTCTCCTGCATCGCCAGGTTCCAGCCCATCGAGAACACCTCGATGCCCATCCCGCCGATGAAGGCGGCGACGACGAGTGCCACGACGACGGGGTCGACGCCCAGCATGATCATGGGCAGGCCGTTGAGGGTGATCGCGAGCATGCCCCACAGCAGCGGACGCTCGAGCCGGAAGCGCAGCAGGATGACCGCCATCACCAGGAGGCCGGCGGCCTCGGCCGAGAGCACGAACCCCCACGCCTGGCGACCGATCGTGTCCTCCGCGACCACGGGGCCGAGGGTGAAGAGGGCGCCGTTGTGGATCATGTTGAGGGCGCCGAAGCCCAGCACCACCGCCCAGAGCCAGGTGACGCTCCGGAAGAAGGTCCATCCCTCGCGGAGGTCCACCCAGGTCGAGGTCGCCTCCGCCCGCGGGGCGCGCGGCGGGATCTGCATCGGGAGCAGGAGCAGCGCGGCGAGCGCCCAGGTGAGGGCGTCGACCGCCAGGGCCCAGCCCGGTCCCACCGTCACGACGAGGAAGGCGCCGAGGGAGGGGCCCAGCACGGTGAGGCCGTTGCGGGTCAGCGACAGCAGCGCGTTGGCCTGCTGGAGCGACTCGCGCGGCACGAGCTGGGGGACCATGCCGAACATCGCCGGCATCGACATCGCGGACACGGCCCCGTGGAAGGCGGTGAGCACGATGATCATCCAGAGCTCCGCCCGCCCGGAGAGCACGAGGTAGGCGATGACGCCCTGGGACAGGGCGGACGCCACGTTGGAGACCTGCAGCACCACCGCGCGCGGGAACCGGTCGGCGAGCACGCCGCCCCAGAGCAGCAGCAGGATCATCGGGATCGTGTGCGCGGCGAGGACGTAGCCGATCGCGATCGCGCGACCGTCGATGTCGAGCACCGCGAAGGTCAGCGCGATGTTGGCCATCATCGCGCCGAGGGTGTTGACCAGGCGCGAGGAGAAGTACCACGCGAAGTTGCGCTCGCCGAGCGGGGCGAGGGAGGCGCTGCGGCTCATGCGTCGTCACCCATCCAGCGAAGCGCCTGCGTGGACGCGCTGACGTGGATGGTGCCCTCGGTGTGGGGCGGACGCGCCTCGTCGTGGAGCCGCACCATCGCGTCGGCGATCGCAGGTCGACCGCCTGCTGCCACGCCTCGCGGGCTCACCCACGTCTCGATGTCGCGACGACGTGCTCGGACCCGCGCACGCGCCCGGCGAGCCGGCGCACGACCTCCACGTGCGTCGCGGTCTGCCATAGGCGATCAGGTCGTCGTTGGTCGACGGGTGCGGTCGGGCGGTCGTCGGCGCCGCGCACGACGTAGCGGTAGCGCTTGGCCACGCCCGCCACGGATCTTCTCCTCGCTCTCCACCACGAGCTCGCCGACGTCGAGCAGCACGCGCAGGTGGTACGACGCGTTGGCGTGGGTGAGGTCCAGCGCGCGGGCCACCTCGGCGGCGCTCATCGCCTCCGCGGTCAGCAGCGACAGGATGCGCAGCCGCACCGGGTGCGCCACCGAGCGCAGCGCGGACAGACGTCGCGACGGGTCGCTCGGTCGTCGGACACGGTCACCTCCCAAGAGTTCTTGGGGAGTGAGTCTGGCGTGACGCGTCGGGGGACTGTCAAACACTTCTTGGGCAGTCGCTGGTCGGGGTAGTCCACCGGCAGGTGGTCTGGGATGCGGACCTCCAGGCGACCATTTCCCGGTGGACTACCCGGGCGGAGGGTGGGAGGGGCGCCCGGAACCGCCCCTGACCCGACCCTGACTCGACCCCGGAACGGGATGAAAACGGGTTCCGCGCCTGCTTGAGCTAGGTGTCATCACAGGGCACGGGCCCCGAGAAGAGTGCCCACCGAGGAGTGAGTGAGATGTCCGACCAGTACCCGCAGCACCCGCAGAGCGCGGACCCGACCCAGGCGTACGCGACGCAGCCCGGCTACGGGACCCAGCCGCACCCCACCCAGGCCTACCCGACGCAGCCGTCCACGATGTCCGCCGAGGACGAGCGCACCTGGGGTGCGGTCAGCCACGCCGGCGCCGTGGTCGCGATGATCTGCTCGGCCGGGTTCCTCGGCTTCCTCGCCTCGGTCGCGGTCTACGTGATCCACAAGGACCGCGGACCGTTCGTCCGGGCCCACGCGGCCAACTCGATCAACATCCAGATCACGATGTTCGTCTGGCTGGTGGTGCTCGGCATCCTGACCATCCCGATCGCCCTGCTCACCTTCGGCCTCGGCCTGATCGTGATGGTGCCGGCCCTCGTGGCGGCCTTCGTCGTCGCCGGGATCCTGCACGTCGTCGGCGCGATCAAGGCCTACAACGGCGAGTGGTGGAACCCGCCGTTCACGCCTCGGTTCGTGAAGTGACTCAGCGTGAAGTGAGCTGAGCCAGCACCTCGTCCTGCCACGCGAACGCTGCCCGGGACCGGACCGCCAGGTCCGGCCCGGGCAGCACTGCTTCCACCCGCTCCGCGAACCCGTCGGGCAGGTCGGTGCGCAGGTAGCGCAGCCCGAAGTCCCAGCGGGCCGGGCAGTGCTGGATCCGCAGCAGCTTCACGAGCGGCTCGACGCCGAACCGCAGGTGGAGGAGCGTCGCCTCGGCGAGGTCGTCGCGGGCGATCGCCCGCTCGACCAGCCACGCGGCCGTCTGCCGGCGGGCCGCGGTCTGCTCGACGGCCAGTCGGCGCCCCGCCTCCATCTCGCCCTCGTCGTCGTCCTCGAGGTGGAGCAGGCCCTCCGGGTCGTGCAGCACGATCGGCGTGCCGTGCCGGCGCGTGTCCATCGTCAGCCGCTCGGGCGTCGTCAGGACGACGAGGTCGAGCAGCCGGGTCGGCCGGCCGAGGTCGGCGGCGTCGGGCTGGAGGTGGACGAAGCACTGCCGCCCGTCGGGCCACGTCGCGTCGGGCAGCTCCCACACGTGGTCGACCGGGAGCTCGTCGCGCAGCAGCGCGAGCACGGCGTCGTACGTCGTCACGGCGTCGCCGCTGCACCAGGCCTCGACGTCGAGGTCGGAGTGGTCGTCCCACCCGCCGGTGACCGCGGACCCGTTCACCACCACGACCTGCAGCGCCGGCACCCGCTGGGGGAGCGCGGTGAGGAGGGCGAGGACGTCGTCGTACCTGGTCAGGTCAGCGGCCATGCCGAGCAGTATCGGCGAAAGGCGTTATGCTGGTCCCGTGCAGAAGCAGCTCCTTCTTCGTCAGCCGCGCTGATCGAGTCCTCCACCCACGAGGACCGACGCGCGGCCACCCCTCCATGCGAGGGGTTTTTTCATGCCCGAACCGCACACCCAGCACCGAGGACAGACATCATGAGCCAGGACGCAGCAGCCCACGACGCGGGAGCGCGCGACGTACGACATCGCCGCCACCGAGACGAAGTGGCAGCGGGTCTGGAAGGAGCTCGACCAGTTCCGCGCCGACGACGCGAGCCCGCGCGAGAAGCGCTACGCGCTGACGATGTTCCCCTACCCGAGCGGCGACCTGCACATGGGTCACGCCGAGGTGTTCGCGCTGCACGACGTGGTGGCGCGCTACTGGTGGCAGCGCGGCTACGAGGTGCTGAACCCGATGGGCTTCGACTCCTTCGGCCTGCCCGCGGAGAACGCGGCGATCCGCAACGACGAGCACCCCGACACCTACACCCGCGCCAACATCGCCAAGTCGATCGAGTCGTGCCAGAAGTACGCCGCCTCCTTCGACTGGTCGCGCACGTTCAACACCAGCGACCCGGAGTACTACCGCTGGACGCAGTGGCTGTTCCTGGAGTTCTTCAAGCGTGGCCTGGCCTACCGCAAGAACAGCCCGGTCAACTGGTGCCCGCAGGACCAGACCGTGCTGGCCAACGAGCAGGTCGTCAACGGCGCCTGCGAGCGGTGCGGGGCCGAGGTGACCAAGAAGAACCTGACCCAGTGGTACTTCAAGATCACCGACTACGCCCAGGAGCTGCTGGACGACCTGGACGAGCTGGAGAAGACCTGGCCCGACCGCGTCGTCACCGCGCAGCGCAACTGGATCGGCCGCTCCGAGGGCGCCCACGTCGACTTCGTCATCGAGGGCCGTGACGAGCCGGTCACCGTCTACACGACGCGCCCGGACACGCTGTTCGGCGCGACCTTCATGGTGGTCGCGGCCGACGCCGCGCTGGCCGCGGACCTGGTCACCGACGAGCAGCGCGAGGCGTTCGAGGACTACCGCGAGGAGGTGCGCCAGGAGCAGCGAGATCGAGCGGCAGGCGACCGACCGGCCCAAGACCGGCGTCTTCCTGGGCGTGCACGCCACCAACCCGCTGACCGGCACGCAGATCCCGGTCTACGCCGCCGACTACGTGCTGGCCGACTACGGCACCGGCGCGATCATGGCCGTGCCCGGGCAGGACCAGCGCGACTGGGACTTCGCGCAGGTCTTCGACCTGCCGGTCATCCGCACGGTGCAGCCGCCGGAGGACTTCGACGGCGAGGCCTTCGTCGGCGACGGCCCGGCGATCAACTCCGCCAACGACGAGATCGACCTGTCCGGACTGGGCGTCGCCGAGGCGAAGTCGACGCACGATCGCCTTCCTGGAGGGCCAGGGGCTGGGTCGCGGCACGGTGAACTTCCGGCTGCGCGACTGGCTGATCAGCCGCCAGCGCTACTGGGGACCGCCGATCCCGATCATCCACTGCCCGGTCGACGGCGAGGTGCCGGTGCCCGAGGACCAGCTGCCGGTGACGCTGCCGATGCTGAAGGGCAGCGACCTGAAGCCCAAGGGCACGTCGCCCCTGGGTGGGGCGACCGAGTGGGTCAACGTGGAGTGCCCGACGTGCGGCGGCCCGGCGACGCGCGACACCGACACCATGGACACCTTCGTCGACTCGTCCTGGTACATGTTCCGCTACTGCTCGCCGCACGAGACCGACCGCCCGTTCGACAGCGACCTGGTCAACGCGTGGATGCCGTCGCAGCTGTACGTCGGCGGCGTCGAGCACGCCGTGCTGCACCTGCTCTACGGCCGGTTCTTCACCAAGGTGCTGAACGACATGGGCCTGGTCGACTTCCGCGAGCCGTGGTCGGCCCAGCTGAACCAGGGCTTCGTGATCAACCAGGGCAAGAAGATGAGCAAGTCGCTGGGCAACGGCGTCAACCTGGGCGACCAGCTGACGGCCTTCGGCGTGGACGCGGTGCGGCTGACCCTGGTCTTCGCGGGTCCGCCCGAGGACGACATCGACTGGGCCAACATGTCGCCGGAGGGGTCGCTGCGCTTCCTGCAGCGGGCCTGGCGGCTGTCGGGCGACGTCACCTCCGCCCCGGGCGTCGACGTGACCACCGGTGACGAGGCGCTGCGGCGTACGACCGCGCGCACGGTGCACGAGGCGGCCGAGCTGGTCGAGGTCTACCGCTTCAACGTGATGGTCGCCAAGGTCATGGAGCTGGTCAACGCGACCCGCAAGGCCATCGACTCCGGGGTCGGCCCCGCCGACCCGGCGGTGCGCGAGGCGGCCGAGGCCGTCACGATCCTGCTGTCGCTGGTCGCGCCCTACACGGCCGAGGAGATGTGGGAGCGGCTGGGCCACGAACCCACGGTCGCCCGCGTCGGGTGGCCCGAGGTCGACGAGGCGCTGCTGGTCGAGGAGACCGTCACCGCCGTCGTGCAGGTCAAGGGCAAGGTGCGCGCGCGCCTGGAGGTCTCGCCGGACGTGTCCGACGCCGACCTGGAGGCCGCCGCGCTGGCCGACGAGGGCGTGCAGCGGGCGATCGACGGAGCAACGGTGCGCAAGGTGATCGTGCGCGCGCCCAAGCTGGTCAACATCGTCGTCTGACCGCTCGTCTCTATAGGGTCGCCCGCATGCCTCGCGTGGTCGTCGTCACCGACTCGACCGCGAGCCTGCCCGCCGAGGTGGCGCAGGCTCGCGGCATCCGGGTCGTGCCGCTGCAGGTCGTGATCGGCGCCCGCGTCCTGGACGAGGGTCCGGGCGGTGCGACGCCGGAGGTGGTCGCCGAGGCGCTGCGCGACTTCGTGCCGGTCAGCACGTCCCGGCCGGCGCCCGCGCTCTTCGCCGAGCTCTACCGCTCGCTCGAGGCCGAGGGCGTCGAGGAGATCGTCTCGGTGCACCTGTCCGGCGAGATGAGCGGCACCTTCGAGTCCGCCCAGCTCGCCGCGCTCGAGCTCGAGATGCCGGTGCACGTCGTCGACTCCGGCCAGGTCGGCATCGCCACGGGCTACGCGGCGCTGACCGCCTGCGACGTGCTCGACGCCGGCGGGACGGCCGAGGAGGCCGCCGAGGCCGCGCTCGCCCGGGGCGAGGCCGCGACCTCGTTGTTCTACGTCGACACCCTCGAGTACCTCCGCCGCGGCGGTCGGATCGGTGCCGCCGCCAAGATCTTCGGCAGCGCGCTGTCGGTGAAGCCGCTGCTCGAGATCGTCGAGGGCCGCGTCCAGCCGCGGGAGCGGGTGCGTACGGCCTCGCGTGCCCTCGCCCGGCTCGCCGACCTCGCGGTCGAGGCCGCCGGCGACCAGCCGGTCGACGTCTGCGTCTCCCACCTGGCCAACGCCGCCCGCGCCGAGGAGCTCGCCGCCGCACTGACCGAGCGACTGGCTGACGGGCTGGAGGGCCGCGAGGTGATGTGCGGCGAGCTCGGTGCGGTGCTGGGCGCGCACGTGGGGCCGGGAATGGTGGCGGTCTGCGTCTCGCCGCGGCTGTCCACAGATCGCTCCTGACCCCTGTCGGGAGGGCGTCGCGCGTTCCTAGCGTGGAGGGATGCGCCGATCCCAGTCCTCGTCCGAGCACGCCGAGGCGGTGTCGCGGCGGCTGGCGACGCTGAGCGCCGAGCTGGCGGCGGTCCGCGGCGAGCCGTCGGGCGACGGCTGGGACGGCTCGCCCCACACGCGGGTCCGCGCCCGCCCCGACGACGTACCCGTGCCGGTGGTGCTGCCGGTGCCGGGCCGCCACGCGTCACGGCGGATGCGGATCGGCGGGCTGCACCTCGGCCCGGTGCACCTGGCGGTCGTCGCGGTGGTGGCCGCGACCGCGGTCGGGCTCGCGGCGTGGTGGGCGGTCCGCGACCAGGCGGAGATCGTGCCGGCCACCCCGGTCACCTCGGAGCGAGCGGCCGCGCCGCTGGCACCGGTGCCGTCGTCGTCCCCGGCCGCCGACGACGGCGCGGGGATGCGCGAGCTGGTCGTCGACGTCGCGGGGAAGGTACGCCGTCCCGGCATCGCGGTGCTGCCCGCGGGCTCGCGGGTGGTCGACGCGCTGGACGCGGCCGGGGGAGCGCGCGCGCGGCGTCGACCTCACCGGGCTCAACCTCGCCCGGCTCGTCGTCGACGGTGAGCAGATCCTCGTCGGCGTCGCGCCGGCGCCGGGCGTCGCGGGCAACCTCGGGACCGCGCCGCCGGAGGGTGCGTCGCTGGTGAACCTCAACACCGCCGACCAGACGGTGCTCGAGACCCTGCCGGGCGTCGGGCCGGTGACCGCCGAGGCGATCCTCGCGTGGCGCACCGACAACGGCGGCTTCACCTCCGTCGACGAGCTGCTGGAGGTGGACGGCATCGGCGAGGCCACCCTCGAGGACCTCGCGCCGCTCGTGACGCTCTGACCCGTGCCGGACCTGCGCGCGCTCGCCCTCGGTGCCGGTGCGTGGGTGGGCGCCCTGCTGGTGCTCGTCCTGCCGGGGCGCCTCGCGCTGGCCCTCGTCCTGCTCGTGGCCGTCGTCGGCGCCGGCCTGGTCGCGCGACGGGTCGTCGCGCCCGGCTGGCTGGGACCGCTCGCGGCCCTCGTCGCCGTTGCGGGCGTCGCCGCGCTGCAGCAGACCCTCGTCGCGACCTCGCCGCTCGCCGCGCTGGCCGAGGACGGCGCGGTCGTCGACCTCCGGCTCGAGATCACCAGCGACGTACGCACCGTGGCCGGACAGTACGGCGACCTCCAGGTGGCGCAGGCCGACGTGTCGCGGGTCGAGGGCCGGGGGAGCGCGTGGTCGCTCGACGCGCCGGTCGTGCTGATGGCGGACGCTGACTGGCCGCGCATGCCGCTCGGCACGACGATCGAGACCACCGCCCGGCTGGTGCCGGGGGACGACGAGGTCGCCGCGCTCGTCCGGCCGACCGGCGAGCCGCGCGTCGTCGCGGAGCCGGACGTGTGGTGGGACGCCGCTGCTGCCGTACGCCGTTCGGTGCGCGCCGCGGTCGCCGGCCGGGACGCCGATGCGCGCGAGCTGGTGCCGGCGCTCGTGGTGGGCGACGACGGCGGGCTGGACCCGGCTCTCGCCGACGACTTCCGGACGACCGGGCTCACCCACCTCCTCGCCGTGAGCGGCACGAACCTCACGCTCATCGTCGGCTTCGTGCTGGTCCTCGGCCGCTGGTGCGGCGTCCGTGGGCGCTGGCTCCGCCTGCTGGCGGCGGCGGGGATCGTCGGGTTCGTCGTCACCGCCCGCGCCGAGCCCAGCGTCGTACGTGCGGCCGCGATGGGCACCGTCGCGCTGGTCGGGATGGGCAGCAACGGTCGCTCGCGCGGCGCCCGCGGGCTGGGCGTCGCCGTGCTCGGCCTCCTGCTGCTGTGGCCGCGGCTCGCGACGACGGCGGGCTTCGCCCTGTCGGTCCTGGCGACGGCCGGCATCCTGCTCCTCGCGCCTGTCTGGCGCGACGCGATGGTGCGCTGGACGCCGCGGTGGGTGGCGGAGGCGGTCTCGATCCCGCTGGCGGCGCAGGTCGCGTGCACGCCGGTCGTCGCCGCCCTCTCCGGACAGGTCAGCCTCGTCGCCGTCGCCGCCAACCTGCTGGCCGCGCCGGCGGTCGCACCCGCCACGGTGCTGGGCCTCGGCGGCGGGCTGGTCGGGCTCGCCTGGTCGCCGCTGGGAGTGGCGGTGGCAGCGCCGGCCGCGTGGTCGGCGCAGTGGATCATCGCCGTCGCCCGGTGGGGCGCGGACGTGCCGACCGCTGCCGTGGACTGGGGGACCGGTCCGGTCCCGCTCGTCCTGCTGACCCTCGCGTGCGTGGCGTCCGTCCCGCTGGCGCCGCGGGTGCTGCGCCGGCCGGGCTCGGCGCTCGCCTGCACCGGCCTGCTCGTCGTGGTGATGCTCGTCCGGCCGCCGTCGCCCGGCTGGCCACCGGCGGGATGGGTGCTGGTGGCGTGCGACGTCGGGCAGGGCGACGGCCTGGTGCTGCGTGCCGGGCCGCACGCCGGCGTCGTGGTCGACGCCGGGCCCGACCCGGCCGCGATGGACGCCTGCCTCGACCGCTTCGAGATCGCTGAGGTGCCGTTGCTGGTGCTGACCCACTTCCACGCCGACCACGTCGACGGGGTCGCCGGCGTGCTCGAGGGCCGCGAGGTCGGCGCGGTCGAGGGCACCGGACTGCTGGAGCCGGTCGAGGGGGTGCGGGAGGTCGGGGACGCGCTGGGTCGCGACCCCGGGCTGGCGGCGTACGGCAGCACGCGGACGGTGGGTGAGGTCACGCTCCAGGTCGTGTGGCCGCGACCCGGCTCGCGCGTCGATCCCGACGAGAGCGCGCCCAACGACGCCAGCGTCGTCCTGCTCGCGGAGGTGGGCGGCGTGCGGATCCTGCTGACCGGCGACGTCGAGCCGTCGGCGCAGGCTGCGCTCGCGCGCGACCTCGCGGGCTTGAGGGTCGACGTGCTGAAGGTGCCCCACCACGGCAGCCGTCACCAGGACCTCGACTGGCTGACCTCGCTCGGCGCCAGGGTCGCCGTGGTGTCGGTGGGCGCGGACAACGACTACGGCCACCCCGCGCCCGACCTGCTCGCCGCCCTCGATGCCGCCGGGGTCCGCACGTGGCGGACCGACACGTCCGGCGACGTCGTCGTGGTGGTGCGGGAGGGCGAGGTGGGTGTCGTCGCCGCGCGACTAGAGTTGCCGCACCATGGCACGCACCCCCTCCGCCGCTCAGGTCCTCGGCCACGTCGTCCTCGTGACGGGCAAGGAGGAGTTCATCTCCGCGCGCACCGTCGCGTCGGTGCGCGACGCCGTGCGCGCCCACGACGCGGAGGCGGAGATCGCCGAGTCGGCCGGCCGGTGACCTCACCCTCGCCTCGCTGGGGGAGATGTCCGCGCCGTCGCTCTTCTCCTCGATCCGGTGCGTGGTGGTGCGCAGCCTCGAGGACCTCCCCGACGAGTCCGTCGACGGCCTGCTGGCCTACTGCGGCGCTCCGGCCGACGACGTCGCGCTCGTGCTCGTGCACTCGGGCGGCGCCAAGGGGAGCGGCGTGCTGACCAAGCTGCGCAAGCTCGGCGCCGTCACCGAGGTGAAGTCCGAGGAGGTCCGGGCCAACGAGCTGCCCGGCTTCGTCAGCTCCGAGGTCGCCTCCCACGGCGCGCGGATCGACGCCGACGCCGCGGCCTTCCTCGTGCAGGCGGTGGGCAACGACCTGCGCTCGCTCGCGGCGGCCGCCGACCAGCTCACCAACGACTTCCACGGCGAGCAGCTCACGGTCGACAAGGTCCAGCGCTACTTCGGCGGCCGCGCCGAGGCGAAGTCGTTCACGGTCGCCGACGCCGCGTTCGCCGGCAAGCGCGCCGTGGCGCTGGAGGAGCTCCGCTGGGCCCTCGACGCCGGTACGTCGCCGGTGCTGGTGACCTCGGCGATGGCGGCCTCCGCGCGCAGCCTGGCGCGCTACCTCGGCTCGCCTCGCGGCGCGCGCGAGGCCGACCTCGCGCGCGAGCTCGGCGTGCCGCCGTGGAAGGTGCGCACCGTCCGCGACCAGTCGCGCTCCTGGAGCCCCGACGGCATCGCGGCGGCCGTCCGCGCGGTGGCGCACGCCGACGCCGACATCAAGGGCCAGGCCCACGACGCGTCGTACACGCTCGAGCGGCTGGTGCTCACCGTGGCGGGGCTGCGCGACAGCCGCTGACCCGCTCGACCCTGAAATGCGAAACACCCGCCACGAGGGCGGGTGCTTGCGGTGAAGCGTCGATCAGGGCGCGTCAGAGCGACGCGGCCTTCTTGGCGATCGACGACTTGCGGTTCGCAGCCTGGTTGGAGTGGATGACGCCCTTCGAGGCGGCCTTGTCGAGCGCCTTCATCGCGTCGCGACCGGCGGTCAGCGGCGGTGTCCTTGTCGCCGGCGTCAGCGGCCTCGCGGAACTTGCGCACGGCAGTCTTGAGACGCGACTTGACCGACGCGTTGCGCTGGCGCGCCTTCTCGTTCTGCTTGTTGCGCTTGATCTGGGACTTGATGTTCGCCACGTGTGAATCCTCGGATGCTCGAACTGGTCTGGAATGGAAGTCTGGTGCTGTCGGCTGCCTGGCAACCCCTCGGCCGGAGCAGAGAGGGTCGGGTGCCGGACACGCAGGGAGAAACACTACCGGCAGGCGCGGTGAGCGCCCAAATCGTCTGATGGTCGTGTGATGCCCTCATCGACCGGTGCGACGGGTGACTGCGGCCAGCATGCGCCGCGACTCCGTGATCCGGAAATCGTTGAGCGTGGGCAGGTTGACGTCGACGGCGATCACCGACCGCACCGCCATGTGGGCGCCGAAGCCGGCGAGGAACGCCGTGACGGCGTCGTCGCCCGCCTCGGCGAGCGCGGGGCACGCACTCGTGGCGACGTCGAACCACGGCTCGTCGACCCGCTCGAGCCGCGCCAGCAGCGCGTCGACCCAGGCGGGACCCCGCGCCGTGGTGCCCCAGTCGAGGAAGACGATCTCGCCGCCCGGACGTCGCAGCAGGTTGTCGACGCGGATGTCCCAGTGCACGGGGTCCGGCATCGGCCGCTCGGCGTGCGCGCGCAGCACGCCTGCCCAGCCGTGGGGGTCGCTCCGCAGCCAGTCGGGGACGGGCGTGCCGGGTGGGGCGTCGCCCAGCGCGTCGAGCGCCGCGGCCCACTTGCGGAAGACGTCGGACACCTCGATGAGGTCGACCGCGGCCGGCACCCCGCGCTCGCGCAGCACGCCCGAGAGGAGGTCGACCCCGGTGAGCACGGCCTCCAGCTCGGCGTCGTCGGTGAAGTCGGGGTGGCGGCCCTCGACGTCCTCGATCAGCAGCGCGACCCACGCGCCGTCGTCGTACGACGCCAGCAGGCGGGCCCACAGCTCGTGCTCGCCGAGGTGGCCGAGGACGGCCACCTCGCGGCGGAAGAGGCGCAGGCTCTCCGCGTTGAGCTCGGCGCCGACGGCCTTGACGAAGGCGCGGGTGCCGTCGGCGCAGGTCACCCGCGTCGCGCAGCCCGGCGACATGCCGCCCACCTGCTCGGCGGTCGCGACGACGGGGGAGCCGAGCGTCTCGTCGACCCAGGCGCGCACGGCGGCGGGGACGGCGGCGTACCCGATCCGGACGCCGACGGCGCGCGGAGCCGTCACGACCAGCCCCGGCGCTCGCGCCAGCCAGTCCCAGCACACCTCGCCCTGCCAGCGCTGGTGGTCGCGGAGGTGCGGCGAGGTGGGCGGCGAGGGCAGCTCGCACTGGGCGAAGAAGTAGCCGACGTAGAGCGCGAGGTTGATGTCGAAGGCCTCCGGCTCGACGTCGCGGAGCAGCCGGCGCGACGCGATGACCGCGTCGACGTCGATGCCCTCGCCGCGCGGCGCGATCAGGGCGGCGAGGGAGTCGAACCAGGCGGCACCCCGCACCGGCCAGTTCCAGTCGCAGATGAGGGCACGCCCCTCGGGGTCGATGAGCACGTTGTCGGAGCGGATGTCGGTGTGGACGAGCGTGTCGCCACCGACCACCTCGGCGTAGCGCCGCGCCAGCGCCTCGGCCTCGGCCAGCTGGGCGGCGTCGAGGTCGGTGCGCGCCGCCCGGATCGCGGGCCACCCGTCCACGAGCGGGGCGAAGTCCGCCTCGGCCGTCTCGAGCGCGAGCCCGTCCGGCGGCGGCGTGACCGCGTCGGCGACGTCCTCGAGCGCGTCGAGGAGGGCGTCGAGCTCCTCGAGCACCCACGGTCGCTGCGGCGTGCGGGCGGCGACGTACTCGATGCCGAGGACCACCCAGTCGTCGTCGAGGTGCCACTTCAGGCGGGGTGCGGGGACCTCCGGCGGGAGGGCGGCGAGCTTGCGGGCCTCCTCGCGGTAGGAGTCGGCGAACACCCGCTGGGCCTTGACCGACGCGGCCTTCACGAAGTGGCGCGAGCCGTCCTCGCACACCAGCACGGACGCGAAGCCGGGCGTGAAGCCGCTGTTCTGCGTCAGCGCGGACACCACCGGGGACCCGCACCGGCGCTCGATCCACGCCCGCAGGTGCGGCGGGAGGAACGGCCACTCCAGGCGCCGCGCGGTCTTCCCGTGCGGAGCGGGGTACGGCGCGACGCGCGGGGTCGAGGACATGGCGGCATCCTCCCCACGCGTCGCGGTGGTCTCGACCGGATATCGCGTGGAGGAGCGGCGGACCGGACCGGCAGGATGGCGCCATGCCCGAGCTCGTCCTGCCGACCACCACCGTGATGACCTCCTTCCTCGAGGCGATGGACGAGTTCGTCGCCGAGGGCGCGGAGAACAGCCAGACCGCCGCGTGGATCGACCACAACGCCCCCGGCTGGCAGGACCCGGCCGCGTTCGAGACCTTCGTCGAGGCCGTGAAGGCCGACGCGCTGCTCGACAACCCGCGACCGGACTGGCACGTGCCGTGCACGACGCTCTGGTGGGTCGACGGCGAGGACTACCTCGGTCGCATCGCGATCCGCCACACCCTCAACGACTTCCTCCTCGACGTCGGCGGGCACATCGGGTACGACGTACGCCCCACGCGGCGACGCGAGGGTCACGCGACCGCGATGCTGGAGGCGGCGTTGCCCTGGGCGCGCGACCTCGGGATCGACCCCGCCCTGGTGACGTGCGACGACGACAACGTGGGTTCGATCCGGGTGATCGAGGCCGCCGGCGGCGTGATGGAGGACGTCCGCGGCACGAAGCGCCGCTACTGGGTGCCGACCGGGTCCTGAGGGACGGGCGTACGCCGCGTGCGGGTCGCCGCGCCGACGCCGACCACCGCGACCACCAGCCCGACGAGCTGGGTGATCGCTCAGCGTCTCGTCGAGCACGAGCCACGCGAGCACGGCCGTCACGGGCGGGCTCAGGAAGAACAGGCTCGCCGCGGCACCCGAGCCGCCGCGGAGGACGAGCAGGGCGAGCAGCACGAGCCCGACGATCGAGTTGAGGATCGCCAGGAAGAGCACCGAGGCGACCGCCTGACGGGTGTCGGTCACCGGCCACACGCCCTCCGTCGTCCAGCCGAGGACGAGCAGGGGAGGGGCGGACACCGCGAACTGCACGGCCGCCGACCACAGCAGGTCGGGCTGCGCGCCGATCCACCGCTGGCCGAGCGTGCCGAGGCTCAGCGTGAGCATGCTGAGCACGCCGATGAGGACCGCCCACGGTCCGCCGGCGTGGCCGAGGTCGGAGCCCAGGACGATCAGCACGCCCGCGACGCCGACGACGAAGCCGCCGACCTGCAGGAGCGACACCCGCTCGCCGAGCAGCGCGGCCGCGAGCAGCGCCGTGAGCACCGGGCTCAGCGCGTGGAAGAGCGAGGCGAGGGTCGCGCCGAGGCCGAGGTCGAAGGCGACGTACATCAGGCCGAACTGGACCGCGTTCATCACGAAGCCGACCAGCGCGACCCGGCCGAGGGTGGCGCGGTCCATCCGGGACGGCCGGCGCAGCGCGAGCGCCAGTCCGGCCGCGAGCACCGCCGCGATCGTGAAGCGCCAGCCCAGCACCGAGAACGGGGCCGCGGCGTGCACGGCCGCCGGGCCCGAGATGTAGCCCGAGGACCAGACGAGCACGAAGGCCGCTGCCGGGACCAGGGGAAGCGTCGTTCCGGTCCGAGGGGCCACCGCTGCACGCTAGCGTCCGGTTCCACCGCCGCCGTCGCCGGTTCGGTGAGCCACGACCCGCGTGGGAGAATGGCCCGATCCCGCCGCCGTACAGCTGAAAGCAGTCCGTGAGCCTCAAGAACGCGCCGCAGCCAGGCTCGACCGACCCGTCGATCATCCGCAACTTCTGCATCATCGCGCACATCGACCACGGCAAGTCGACGCTGGCTGACCGCATGCTCCAGCTCACCGGCGTCGTCGACGAGCGGTCGTCGCGCGCGCAGTACCTCGACCGGATGGACATCGAGCGCGAGCGCGGCATCACGATCAAGAGCCAGGCCGTGCGCCTCCCGTGGACCGTCCCGGCGGACAACGCCGAGGGCGCCGAGCCCGGGATGTACGTCCTCAACATGATCGACACCCCCGGCCACGTCGACTTCACCTACGAGGTGTCGCGCAGCCTCGAGGCGTGCGAGGCCGCCGTGCTGCTGGTCGACGCCGCGCAGGGCATCGAGGCGCAGACCCTCGCCAACCTCTACCTCGCCATGGGCGCCGACCTCCACATCATCCCGGTGCTCAACAAGATCGACCTGCCGAGCGCCAACGTGGAGAAGTACGCCGCCGAGCTCGCCGGCCTGGTCGGCTGCGAGCCCGAGGACGTCCTGCTCACGAGCGCCAAGACCGGCGTCGGCGTGGAGACGCTGCTCAACGAGATCGTCAAGCAGACCCCGCCGCCCGTCGGCGACGCCGACAAGCCCCCGCGGGCCCTCATCTTCGACTCGGTCTACGACACCTACCGCGGCGTCGTCACCTACGTCCGCGTGATCGACGGCAAGCTCAGCCACCGTGACCGGATCAAGATGATGTCGACCAACTCGGTGCACGAGATGCTCGAGGTCGGCGTGATCAGCCCGGAGCCGGTGAAGGCGATGGAGATCGGCGTCGGCGAGGTCGGCTACCTGATCACCGGGGTGAAGGACGTCCGCCAGTCGCGGGTCGGCGACACCGTCACCTCCCAGCACCACGGCGCGACGGAGCCGCTCGGCGGCTACAAGCACCCCAACCCGATGGTCTACGCCGGGCTCTACCCGATCGACGGCGACGACTACCCGACGCTGCGCGACGCCCTGGAGAAGCTCCAGCTCAACGACGCCGCCCTGACCTACGAGCCCGAGACCTCCAGCGCGCTGGGCTTCGGCTTCCGCTGCGGCTTCCTCGGCCTGCTCCACATGGAGATCACCCGCGACCGCCTCGAGCGCGAGTTCAACCTCGACCTGATCTCGACCGCGCCCAACGTGGTCTACGGAGTCGTCATGGACGACGGCACCGAGCACGTCGTGACCAACCCGAGCGAGTACCCCGACGGCAAGGTCGCCGAGGTGCGCGAGCCCGTCGTGAAGGCGACGATCCTCGCCCCGTCCGACTACATCGGCACGATCATGGAGCTCTGCCAGCTCAAGCGCGGCAACCTGAAGGGGATGGACTACCTCTCCGAGGACCGCGTCGAGATGCGCTACACGCTGCCGATGGGCGAGATCGTCTTCGACTTCTTCGACCAGCTGAAGTCGCGCACCAAGGGCTACGCCTCGCTCGACTACGAGCGCTCGGGCGAGCAGGCCGCCGACCTGGTCAAGGTCGACATCCTGCTCCAGGGCGAGCCCGTCGACGCGTTCAGCGCGATCGTGCACAAGGACGCGGCCTACTCCTACGGCGTGATGATGGCCGGCAAGCTCAAGGACCTCATCCCGCGCCAGCAGTTCGAGGTGCCGATCCAGGCCGCCATCGGTGCGCGCGTGATCGCCCGCGAGACGATCCGCGCGATCCGCAAGGACGTCCTGGCCAAGTGCTACGGCGGTGACATCAGCCGCAAGCGCAAGCTGCTCGAGAAGCAGAAGGCCGGCAAGAAGCGGATGAAGAACATCGGCTCCGTCGAGGTCCCGCCGGAGGCGTTCGTCGCCGCGCTCGCGACCACGCAGCCGACGGAGAAGTCCGGCAAGAAGTGATCGTCCGCGCCGCCGACGTGCGTCCGGAGCCCTGGGCCAACGGCGGCGGTACGACGCGGGAGCTGGCGCGCGCCGACGACGGCTCGTGGCGGATCAGCCTGGCCGACATCGGCTCGGACGGCCCCTTCTCCGTCTTCGCCGGCCGGCACCGGGTGCTCACGGTCGTCGACGGCCCGGTGCTCGACCTCGACGTCGACGGCGAGCCCCACGTCGTCGAGCCGCAGCGACCCTTCGCCTTCTCCGGTGACGCGTCGGTCGTGGCGTCGGTCCCCGAGGGGCCGGTGCGGGCGCTCAACGTGGTCGTCGACCCGGCGGTCGTGCAGCCCTTCGTGACGGTCCTCGAGCTCGGCCGCGGCTCGACCCTGCCGCTCGCCGCCGACCAGGCGGCGTACGTCCTCACGGGCGAGCAGGCGGGCTGCCTGCTGCAGGGTCCCGGCGAGGTCGCCGGGCGCTGCACCGTCGCCGTCGTCACCCTCGAGCGCGCCTGACCCGTCCCTGACCCATCCACGGTCGCGGCCGCAGCGAAGCACCGGCATGCGCCTCGACGACCGACTGCGGGTGGAGCTGATGCGTGCCACCGCACGCTTCACGGTGTCGTACGGCGACGACCTCAGGTTCGCCGGTCGCGAGCTGCCCGCGCCCGAGCGGGTCCGGGTGCCCACGCGGCACGGCAAGGTCACGGTCTTCCTCCACCGTCCGGCGCCCGGACCGCTCCCGGTCCACGTGCACCTCCACGGGGGCGCGTTCCTGATGCGCTACCCGGCGATGGACGACTGGTGGTGCCGCTACGTCGCGGCGACGGCCGGCGTGGTCGTGGCCAACGTCGACTTCGAGGTCGCGCCCCGGGTGACCTACCCCGTCGCCCAGCACCAGGCGCACGACGTCGCGGCCGCGCTGGCGGCCGACGGCACGCCCGTCTCGGTGGGCGGCTTCAGCTCGGGCGGCGGACTGGCCGCCTCGGTGGCGCTGCAGGCACGCGACTCCGGGTCGTTCGCGCCGACGCTGCAGGTGCTCGGCATCCCGGCGCTCGACCTGTCGGCCGAGCCGCGGGACGGCGATCCCGGGATGATCTCGCCCGCGCTCCGACGCCTGGTGCGCCGCGTCTACCTCCCCGACCCGGCGACCCGCCTCGAGCCCTACGCCTCGCCGCTGCTCGCGCCGGACCTCACCGGGCTGCCGCCGGCGGTCGTGCTCACGGCGGAGCGCGACGTCCTGCGGGCGGAGGGCGATGCGTACGCCGATCGCCTGCGAGAGGCCGGCGTGCGCGTGGTCCACGACGTCACGCCCGGCGTCGACCACTACTTCCTCACCGAGGACCCGGTCCGGGCCCGCACGACGATGGCGATGGTCGCCGCCGAGATCCGGTCGGCTACACCAGCTCGCGGGTGATCGTCACCGACGAGACGGTGATGCCGAGGACGGCCTCGAGCGCGGCGACCGGCTCGTCGAGCTCGTCCTTGCGTGGCCGGCGGGTGCGGGAGAACCAGGTGACGTCGAGCGGTCGCGTGCGCGCGGTGCCGGCGGCCCGCCAGTAGCCGGTGATCCGTCCGTCGACGAGCATCGGGGGCAGCAGCATCCCGTTGGTCTCGTTCCACAGCCGGCGGTGGTGCTCGGGCGTCGCGAAGCGGTCGCGCGCCCTGGAGTCGTAGCCGCACAGCAGGGCGTCGAACTCCGGCAGCAGGCGTACGCCGGGGAGGTCCCGCGGCGGCGGCGAGCCGGGCAGGTCGACGTACGTGCGACCCTCGGGTCCGTCCTCCTCGACGAGGTCGAGGCCGGCGAGTGCCTCCTCGACGACGCGCAGCGGCACCCCCGACCACCAGGCGAGGTCCTGGCGCGACGACGGTCCGTGGCTGCCCAGGTGGAGGCGGACCACGTCGGCCATCGTCGCCGGCCCGGTGCGGTCGAACGTGGCGTAGAGCGGCTTGCCCTGCCCCTCCCACTTCTCGCCGTTGGCGGGGCGCCGGACGAGCCCGCCGTGGCCGAAGGCGAGGTAGCGGCCGGGAGCGGTCTCCGCGGTGTCCTGGGTCGCGGGGGAGTGCTCGCCGAGCCACGCGACGAGGTGCAGGCGCAGCTCCTCGGGCGTGCGCCACTCGCGGGCGTGGTCCTCCATCGAGTCCCACAGGTCGGCGATCTGGTCGTCGCTGATGCCGAGCACGCGCGCCCAGCGGGGGTGCTGACCGACGCGGGTCGCCTCGGCGAGCACGGTGAAGTGCTGCGGGCTCGCGGTGTGGACGGTGCCGCGGATCGTGCTGCCGCGCACGATCGCCCCGGCGGCGTACGCCTCGGTGACCTGCGCGTGGGTCGTGCCGGGGAAGCGGGCGGCCAGGCCGAGGAACGCCGAGCGCGCGGTCTGGGTCTGCATGGGACCGATGACGCCGACCGCAGTGGTGACGTCGAGTGCCTCCTCGGGGAACTGCCTCCCCAGGGCCCGCCCGGCCAGGTCGTCCCACGAGAGCGCCACCCGCTGCACGCTAGTGGCACGAGGATGGTGGGGACACCCCTCCCCGATAGTGGTTGAGAGCGGTTGACTGGGGGCATGCCCCTCACCCTGCGCGCGAGCCGCAGCATCCCCGTCCCCGTCGGTGAGGCGTACGCCGCCGTGCTGCCGATGCCGCTGCCACTGATCTTCAGTCGGCGCTACCTCGCGCTGCCGCCGATCAAGGAGGTCCGCGACCAGGACGGCACGTGGGGGACGGTGGGCCAGACCCGCACGATCGTCCTGGCCGACCGCGGCACGATGCGCGAGACACTCACCAGCGTCACGCCCGGCGTGGGGTTCGGCTACGACATCACCCCGGTCACCGGTCCGCTGAAGCCGCTCGTCGCCTCGGCGCAGGGCCTGTGGTCGTTCGACCCGGCCGGCAACGGGGTCGAGGTGTCCTGGCAGTGGATCCTCGATCCGACGCGGGTCGGCGGCCCGGTCATGCCGGCGTTGGGCCGCATGTGGCAGGGCTATGCCCGCCAGGCGCTCGAGGAGGTCGAGAAGGCGCTGCTCGTCGGCTGAGCGGGGAGCGGGTCAGCCGCGCATCGCGCCGCCGGAGCGGCCGTAGGACTCGGCGACGATCTCGGCGACCACCGACAGCGCGATCTCGCCCGGCGCCTTCCCGCCGAGGTCGAGGCCGGCCGGCACGTGCAGCGTGCTGACGTCGACGCCCTCGGCGACGAGCTCCTCGACCAGTCCGGCCGCACGGGACCGGCTCGCCATCATCGCCACGTAGATGGCCTCCGAGGCCAGGGCGGCCCGCAGCACTGCCGGTGCGTCCGGGGCGTCGTGGTCGCAGAGCACGACGGCGTCACCCGGCTGGACGTGCAGGCCCGGGCCGCCGTCGTCGGCCGACTCGACCAGGACGGTGCGACCGACGGTCGACGCGATGGCGGCGATGCACCGGGCGATGGGGTTGTCGCTGAGGACCAGCACCCGCCCCCGCTGCACCGGCTCGGCGATCCACGCCTGCTGACGCTCTGTCATGAGCAGCCAGCCTAGGGTCAGGGCGTGCCGGTCACCATCCCTCCGGGCCTCCTCGCCCAGCAGGCCCTCGGCGAGGACTGGGCACGCTGGCTGCACGGGCTCCCGCGCCTGACCGACGACCTGCTCGCCGACTGGCGGCTGACGGCCGTCGCCGACGCGCTGCACGGCTACTGCTCGCTGGTGGTCCCGGTGGTGGACGCCGACGGGGTGCCGGGCGGTCTCAAGGTCACCTTCGACGGCGACGACGAGTCACTCCACGAGGGGCTGGCGCTCCAGCACTGGGGCGGGCGCGGCGCCGTACGACTGCGGCGCTCGGACCCGCACCGCCGCGCACTGCTCCTCGACTGGCTGCCCGGGCCCGACCTCGGCGACGCGTGGGACGTCGAGGCGTGCGAGGTCGTCGGCGCGCTCTACTCCCGTCTCCACCTCCCGGCCCTCCCGCAGCTCGCCACCGTCGCGTCGTACGTCGAGCGGTGGCTGCGCGAGCTCGACGAGCTCGGCCGCGACATCCCGATCCCGCGACGCTACGTCGAGCAGGCGCTGGGCCTCGGGCGCGACCTGCTGGCCGACCCCGGGCCTGCGGTGGTGGTGCACGGCGACCTGCACTACGCCAACGTGATGGCCGATGCGGCTGGGCAGTGGCTGGCCATCGACCCCAAGCCGATGGCGGGCGATGCCCACTACGAGCCGGCGCCGATGCTCTGGAACCGGATGGACGAGCTCAGCGGCCCCGGCGCGGTCGGCTCGGTGCGCGACGGGTTGCGGCGACGCTTCCACGCCCTCGTCGACGCGGCCGGGCTCGAGGAGGACCGGGCGCGGGACTGGGTCGTCGTACGCATGGTCGTCAACGCCGGCTGGTCGGTGCAGGACGCCCGACGCGCGGACCGCCCGCTCGACGCGGACGAGCGCGACTGGATCACGCGCTGCATCGCGATCACGAAGGCCGTGCAGGACTAGCCCCGCAGCTCCGGGGCGCCCCGGAGACAGCCGTCGGATGGGCCGAAAGTCGCAACCTTCGCGGTGTTTCGCGCCAAATGGCGGCGATTGCTACCACCCGGTAACGCTAGTGATCTAGGTTACAGCCCAAGTCAGCAGCACGCCCCCGCTGTGTGGCGCTGTCGCGCCACGCTCCGACGAATGAGTAGGTAACAGATGCCGACCACGATCGACACGGCCTTTCTCGACACCATGCCGGCCAACGTGGCCGTCCAGTTCTTCGACCGCGTCGCCAAGACGCCGGACGCCGAGGCCTTCCGCTTCCCGCGTGGGGAGGCATGGGAGTCCGTCACCTGGAAGCAGGTCGGCGACAAGGTCGAGGCACTCGCTGCGGGCCTGATCGCGCTGGGCATCGAGCCCGAGCAGCGCGTCGGCATCGCCTCCGGCACGCGCTACGAGTGGATCCTGGCCGACCTCGCGGTGATGTGCGCCGCCGGCGCCACGACCACCGTCTACCCGAGCACGAACGCCGAGGACGTGGCCTACATCCTCGGCGACTCGGAGAGCCGCGTGGTCTTCGCCGAGGACGACGACCAGATCAAGAAGCTCACCGACCACCGCGCCGAGCTGCCGCACATCTCCAAGGTCGTCACCTTCGACGGCACGGCCGACGGCGACTGGGTCATCACGCTCGACGACCTGGCCGCGCTGGGTGCGGCCAAGCTCGCCGAGGAGCCCGGCGTCGTCAAGACCGCGTCCGAGGCGGTCAGCCCCGACCAGCTCGCGACGCTGATCTACACCTCCGGCACGACCGGCCGCCCCAAGGGCGTCCGCCTGCGCCACAAGTCCTGGGTCTACGAGGGCGAGGCCATCAAGGCCCAGAAGATCCTCGACGAGTCCGACCTGCAGTTCCTGTGGCTGCCGATGGCCCACTCGTTCGGCAAGGTGCTCCTCTCGACCCAGCTCGCCTGCGGCTTCGCGTCCGCGGTCGACGGTCGCGTCGAGAAGATCGTCGACAACTGCGCCGCGGTGAAGCCGACGTTCATGGGAGCCGCGCCGCGCATCTTCGAGAAGGCCTACGGCCGGATCCAGACGATGCAGGCGGCCGAGGGTGGCGCCAAGGAGAAGATCTTCAACCAGGCGTTCAAGGTCGGCCTCGAGGTGGACCGGCTCAAGCGCGACGGCAAGTCGGTCCCGCTGCCGCTCAAGCTCCAGCACGGCCTGTTCGACAAGCTCGTCTTCAGCAAGGTGCGCGAGCGCTTCGGCGGACGCGTGCGCTTCTTCATCTCCGGCTCCGCCGCCCTCAACCGGGAGATCGCCGAGTGGTTCAACGCCGCCGGCATCGTGATCCTCGAGGGCTACGGCATGACGGAGAACTCCGCCGGCGGCACGGTCAACCACCCCGACCGCAACCGCATCGGCACCGTCGGCCCGGCGCTGCCCGGCAGCGAGGTCAAGATCGGTGAGGGCGACGAGGTCATGCTGCGCGGCCCGCACGTCATGGAGGGCTACCACAACCTCCCCGAGGAGACGGCGAAGACGCTGACCTCCGACGGCTGGCTGCACACCGGCGACAAGGGCTCCCTCGACGCCGACGGCTACCTGACGATCACCGGTCGCATCAAGGAGCTCTTCAAGACCTCCGGTGGCAAGTACATCGCCCCGCCCGCGATCGAGTCGAAGTTCAAGGCGATCTGCCCCTACGCCGGGCAGTTCATGGTCTTCGGCAACGAGCGCAACTACGTCGTCGCGCTCATCACCCTCGACCCCGACGCGATGGCCGGCTGGGCCACCGAGAACGGCATGGAGGGCAAGTCCTACACCGAGGTCGTCCAGAGCGAGCCGGTGCACAAGATGGTCAGCGACTACGTCGACGAGCTCAACGGCAGGCTCAACCGCTGGGAGACCATCAAGAAGTGGAAGCTCCTCGACCACGACCTCAGCATCGAGTCCGGTGAGCTCACCCCCTCGATGAAGGTCAAGCGCAACGTCGTGGAGGAGAACCACAAGGCGCTGATCGACGGGATGTACGCCTGACGCACCACGCACGACACGCGCGGGGGCCGGTGGGTGACCACCGGCCCCCGCTGCGCGTCTGCGTGGTTGGATGACGACCGTGCCCCCCGCCCAACCCGACGGCGACGTCGCGCCCGAGGACGGGCTGCTCCCGGACGAGGCGTGGGCCGAGTTCGGTCGGCGGCCCTTCGGCCTCTACGTGCACGTGCCGTTCTGCAGCGTGCGCTGCGGCTACTGCGACTTCAACACCTACACCGCCCACGAGCTCGGCGACGAGGTCGGCGCCAGCCGGTCGTCGTACGCCGAGGCGGCGATCCGTGAGATCCGGTTCGCCCGCCAGGTGCTGGGCCACCGCGACGTCAAGATCGACACGATCTTCTTCGGAGGAGGTACGCCGACGCTGCTGAAGCCGTCCGACCTCGGCGCGGTCCTGGCGAGCGCGGCGGCCGAGTTCGGCCTGGCCGACGACGTCGAGATCACGACCGAGGCGAACCCCGACAGCGTCGCCGCGTGGGACCTGCAGGAGCTGCGGAGCGCCGGCTTCAACCGGATCAGCTTCGGCATGCAGTCGGCGGTCGACCACGTGCTGCGCACGCTCGACCGCACCCACGACCCGATGCGCGTCCCTGCGGTCGTCGACTGGGCGCGGCAGGCCGGCTTCGACGACGTCAGCCTCGACCTCATCTACGGCACGCCCGGGGAGTCGATCGCCGACTGGGAGACCTCGGTCGACGCGGCGCTGGCGTGCGAGCCCGACCACGTGTCGGCGTACTCCCTGATCGTCGAGGAGGGCACCGCGATGGGCCGGCAGGTCGCGCGCGGTGAGCTGCCGATGCCCGACGAGGACGACCTGGCCGACAAGTACCTGCTGGCCGACGAGCGCTTCTCGGCCGCCGGGCTCGGGTGGTACGAGGTGTCCAACTGGGCGACCTCGCCCGACCACTGGTGCCGGCACAACCAGCTCTACTGGACCGGCGGCCACTGGTGGGGCGTCGGCCCCGGCGCGCACTCGCACGTCGGCGGCACACGCTGGTGGAACGTCAAGCACCCGGCGGCCTACGCCGAGCGGCTGGCCCGCGGCGTCTCGCCCGCCCTGGCTCGCGAGGTCCTCGGCTACCGCGACCAGAAGGTCGAGCGGATCCTGCTCGAGATCCGGCTCGTCGAGGGGCTGCCGGTCACCGCGCTCGACGCCCCCGGCCGCTCCCAGATCGCCCGCCTCGTCGCGGACGGCCTCGTCGACCTCGTCGCCGAGCGGCTCGTCCTCACGCTGCGTGGGCGGCTCCTCGCCGACGCGATCGTCCGCGACCTCGTCGACTAGCCCAGCGCGCCCGTCAGGGCGCGGTGGTGAAGTCGATCAGCTCCTCGACCCGACCGAGCAGTGCCGGCTCGAGGTCGGCGAACGAGGTCACTCGACCGAGGATGTGCTTCCACGCGCGGGCGATGTCGGCCTGGTTGCGGTGTGGCCAGCCGAGCTGCTGGCAGGTGCCGGTCTTCCAGTCGATGCCCCTGGGCACCACCGGCCACTGCGCGATGCCGAGCCGCTCGGGCTTCACCGCCTGCCAGACGTCGATGAACGGGTGCCCGACGACCAGGACGTGCTTGCCGACGGGGGAGCGGGCGATGCCCTGCGCGATGCGCGCCTCCTTCGACCCCGGCACGAGGTGGTCCACGAGGACGCCCGACGCGCCGCTCGCGGGCCGGGCCTGAAGTCGCGCAGGTGGTCGGCGAGGTCGTCCACGCCGCCGAGGTACTCCACGACCACGCCCTCGATCCGCAGGTCGTCGCCCCAGACCTTCTCGACGAGCTCGGCGTCGTGGCGGCCCTCGACGAAGATCCGGCTGGCGCGGGCGACGCGTGCCTTCACGCCCTGCACGGCGACCGAGCCCGACGCCGTACGCGTGGGAGCCGCGGGCGCGCCCGCGCGGACCGGGCGGGTGAGGATCACCGGCTTGCCCTCGAGCAGGAAGCCGGGGCCGAGCGGGAACGTACGCCGCTTGCCGCGCCGGTCCTCCAGCGTGAGCGTGTCGATGTCGCGGTCGACGGCGACGACCTCGCCGCACCAGTCGGTGGTGACCTCCTCGACGACCATGCCGATCTCGGTCGGCACCTCCACGGCACGACCGTTGCGCGGGACTTTCCAGTCACCCGAAAGGACGTCGGTTCCGTAGCGATCGAGAGGCACCGCACTACGGTAGGGATCCACACACGATCTCGGGGGAGGCCACGCCGTGGAGAACGCAGGAGCACGTCCCACCAGCAACAGTCGCGATCGCGCGCGGACTCGGGGGACGCAGCGGCTTCTCGGGCGAGCGACGCGACGCGGCGACGGCGCCCGGAGCGCCGGCCACGTCGAAGGCGGAACGGGTCGCCTCGGTGCGCAACTGGCACGACGCGATCAACCACTTCGAGGACTACGAGGACCAGAACCGGTTCCGGCTCAACCGGCTGCTGCCGTCGTACGAGCTGCTGATCGCGATCGGCATCGTGCTCGTCTTCGTCGGCGGCTACGCGGCCTTCATCGCGTTCCTCGCCCTGACTCGCTAGCGCCCTGACCTGCGGGTTCGCTCCGCGCTGGCCCTTGAGTCGCTCGGAGACTCAACGTGCATCCCGGGCGTGTCGCGTCTCCGGGAGGCGCCGTACTGGACCTTGAGTCTCTCGGAGACTCAAGGGCCAGTGCGCGGTGACTCAGCCGGCGGGAGGGCCGTCGGACTCGTCGGACTCGTCGTCCACGTCCTCGCCCGTCTCGGCCCGGTCCTCCGACGACTCGACCGGCGCGTTCCCCAGGTCCTCCTGGGTCGCGTCCATCTCGAGCTCGTCGCGGTCCTTCGTCTCCTCCGCGTCCGGGTCGAGGGGCTCGGCCAGCGGGTTGTCCTCGCCGGGCTGGAGGTCCTCGGGGAGCTGGTCGTCGGAGATCCCGCCGAGCGTCGCGTCGTCGGGGGACTGCGTGTCGCCGGAGTGGTCGGCGTCGGCCTCGCTGGTGGTGCTGGAGGACTTCGGGGTGTCGGTGGACTGGTCGTCGCTCATCCCTCATCCTACCGACGCCACGGGCGGGCGTCCAGCCCCCTCGGGGTGTGCCCGCAGTCGGCTAGATGAGCGGCAACCGCTTCTGGCTGCGCGGGAGGTGCTCGTAGCCGAGGCGTACGGCGCTCTCCAGGAGCGCGCGGTCCCACGGCCACTCGCCCTCGGCCAGGGCCTGCGACTGGGGTACGCCGCGGGAGGCGAGGTCGCGGATGGTCTCGGCGATCACGCCGAGCTCGACGCGCTGGGCCTGCACGAAGTCCTTGTCGACGACCTGGCCGTGGCCGGGGACGACGACGGTCGCGTCGGTCATCAGGCTGATCACCAGGTCGAGGGTCGTGGGCCACTCGAGGGGCCACGAGTCGTCGCCGATGAACGGCGGGTCCGACTCCTCGACCAGGTCGCCGCCGAGGAGCACGTCGGCGTCGGGGACCCGCACGACCAGGTCGCCCGAGGTGTGCCCGCGGCCGGGGTGGATCAGCTCGACCGCGCGGTCGCCCAGGTCGAGCTGGACGGCCGAGGAGAAGGGGTGGGTCGGCAGGTGGAGCGTCGTCGCGAGGATCTCCTCGCGGCGGGGGTGGTCGGTGGCCTGCTCGTAGTGCTCGAAGGTGTGGCGCGGCCGAGACCTCGATGTGGTCGCGCGCCCACTCGGTGGCGTGGATCGGCATCTCGCCGAACTGCTCGACCATCGTCGCGTTGCCGAAGTGGTGGTCCCAGTGCTCGTGGGTGTTGACCAGGCCGGTGAGCGGACCCGCGCCCAGGCGTCGTACGTCGTCCGCCACGACGCGCGCGGCCTCGGCCGAGCCGTGCGTGTCGACCATCAGCAGCCCGTCGGAACCGCCGACCAGGGTGATGTTGACGTGCATCCAGTCGTAGTGCGCCACCCAGACCCGCGGCGCGACCTCGGTGAACCGGGAGGTGATGTCGGGCATGCGTCGGACCCTACGGGCTGCTTGTAGAGTTGGCACTCCGATCACACGAGTGCCAGCACGAGTGCCAGCGAGGAGGTTCCCATGGTCGACGACCGCAAGCTCGACGTGCTGCGCGCGATCGTGGAGGACTACGTCGCGACCGAGGAGCCGGTCGGCTCCAAGGCGCTCGTGGAGCGGCACGGCCTCGGCGTCTCGCCGGCGACCGTCCGCAACGACATGGCGGCGCTGGAGGAGGAGGGCTACATCCACCAGCCCCACACCAGCGCCGGGCGGGTGCCGACCGACAAGGGCTACCGGCTCTTCGTCGACAAGCTCGCCACCCTCAAGCCGATGAGCATGGCCGAGCGCCGCGCGATCTCGACGCTCCTCGACGGGGCCGTCGACCTCGACGACGTCGTGCAGAAGTCGGTCCGGCTGCTCAGCCAGCTGACCCGCCAGGTCGCGATCGTGCAGTACCCCACGCTGTCCCGCTCGACGGTCCGCCACGTCGAGCTCGTCGCCCTCACGCCGACGCGGGTGATGCTGATCCTGATCCTCAGCACCGGCCGGGTCGAGCAGCGCCTCGTCGAGCTCGAGACGGCACTGGCCGAGGCCGACCTCGCCGAGCTCCGGGTCGCGGTCAACCGCGCCACGGCCGGCGTCCAGATCGCCGCCGCCGCGGCCGCGCTCGGCGACCTGCCCGACGTCGTACGCCCCGAGCAGGCCGAGATCACCCGCGCGGTCGTGACCGTGCTGGCCGAGGCGATGTCCGACCACCGCAGCGACGAGCGCGTCGCCGTGAGCGGCACCGCCAACCTCGCGCGCTACGGCGACTTCGACACCGCCGTGCGCCCGCTCCTCGAGGCGCTGGAGGAGCACGTCGTGCTGCTCAAGCTGCTGGGGGAGTCGGGCGTCGACGCCGTCACGGTGCGCATCGGCCACGAAGGCCCCTACTCCGAGCTCGCCTCCAACAGCGTCGTCGCCACCGGCTACGGACCGCAGGAGCTGCACCTCGGCTCCCTCGGCGTGGTCGGGCCGACCCGCATGGACTACCCCGGATCCATGGCTGCCGTACGCGCCGTCGCGCGCTACGTCTCCCGGATCCTCGATGAAGGAAACCAGTGACCCAGGACCCCTACGAGATCCTCGGCGTCTCCCGCGACGCGAGCGCCGACGACGTCAAGAAGGCCTACCGCAAGCTGGCCCGCCAGCTGCACCCCGACGTCAACCCGGATCCCGGAGACGCAGGAGCGCTTCAAGGACGTCTCGCGCGCCTACGAGGTGCTCAGCGACCCGCAGAAGCGGGCGGCCTACGACCGGGGCGGCGACGCCTTCAGCCAGGGCTTCGGCGGCGCCGGCCAGGGCTTCTCGTTCACCGACATCATGGACGCGTTCTTCGGCGGCGGTGCGGCCGCCGGCGGCGCCTCGCGCGGTCCGCGCTCGCGGGCCCGTCGCGGCCAGGACGCCCTCGTCCGCCTCGACGTCGCGCTGGCCGACGCCGCCTTCGGCGTCACCCGCGAGCTCAAGGTCGACACCGCGCTGACCTGCGAGGCCTGTCACGGCGAGGGCACCGCGCCCGGCACCTCGCCGATCACCTGCGAGACCTGCCACGGCCAGGGCGAGGTCGCCGTCGTGCAGCGCTCGTTCCTCGGCGAGATCCGCACGCTCCGCCCGTGCGCGGCGTGCCGCGGCTACGGCTCGGTCATCCCCGACCCGTGCCGCGAGTGCTCCGGCGACGGCCGCGTCCGCTCGCGCCGGACGCTGACCGTGAAGATCCCCGCCGGCGTCGACCACGGCACGCGGGTGCAGCTCGCCGGCCAGGGCGAGGTCGGCCCCGGCGGCGGTCCCGCCGGCGACCTCTACGTCGAGATCCACGTCGAGCCGCACCCGACCTTCACCCGCCACGGCAACGACCTCCACACGACGGTCTCGCTGCCGATGACGGCCGCGGCGCTGGGCACCCACCTGACGCTGCCGCTCCTCGAGGCCGACCTGACGTCGTCCGACGAGACTCCGAGGGCGAGAAGCCCGTCACGACGTACGACCTCGACGTCCGCCCCGGCACCCAGTCGGGCAGCGAGCAGGTGATCCGCGGCTTCGGCGTGCCGAGCCTGCGCGGTGGTCGCGGCGACCTGGTCGTCAGCATCAAGGTCGACACCCCGACGCGGCTCGACCCGCGCCAGGAGGAGCTGCTGCGCGAGCTGGCCGCGATCCGCGGCGAGGAGTCGCCCGACGGTCAGAACGAGGCACCGACCAGAGGGATGTTCGGCCGGCTCCGCGACGCCTTCCAGGGCTGAGCCATGTCCTTGCCGGTCCACCTCGTCGAGTCGCTGGCCGGCGTCGCGCCCGGCTCGGTCGTGGAGGTCACGGGCGACGAGGCGCACCACGCGGTCGCCGTACGCCGGCTGCGCGAGGGCGAGCAGGTCGTGCTGACCGACGGCCTCGGCACCTCCGTCACCGGCTCGGTCGCCTCGACCGGCAAGCGCGTCTTCGCCGTCGCCGTCGAGTCGGTGTCGCACGACGACCGTCCCGCACCGGCGATCACCGTCGTCCAGGCCCTGCCCAAGGGCGACCGCGGCGAGCTCGCGGTCGAGGTGCTGACCGAGGTCGGCGTCGACCGCATCGTGCCGTGGGCCGCCTCGCGCTCGGTGGCGGTCTGGAAGGGCGAGCGCGCCGCGAAGTCGCACGCGAAGTGGCAGGCCACCGCCCGCGAGGCCGGCGAAGCAGTCGCGCCGCTCGTGGCTGCCGACCGTCACGCCGCTGGCCTCGACCGCCGACCTCGCGGCCCTCGTCGCGGAGGCCGACCTCGCGGTCGTCCTGCACGAGGACGCGACCGACCCGCTCAGCGCGGTCGACGTACCCACCTCCGGGCGGATCGTCGTGGTCGTCGGCCCCGAGGGCGGGATCTCGCCCGAGGAGCTCGACGCCCTCACGGCCGCGGGCGCGCGGAGCGTACGACTCGGCGCCGAGGTCCTGCGCACCTCGACCGCCGGCGTCGTCGCCGTCGCCGCGCTGCTCTCGCGCACCGACCGCTGGGCCTAGTCGACGACCGTGATCCGCCGGGTGTCGGTGTCGAACATCCCGCCGCCGGACGGGTCGTCGGTCTGCGAGATCACGACGTAGTCGCCGGGGGCGACGTCGGTGAGGTCGAAGGTGACCGTCGAACGGGAAGAGCCTGTCCTCGTACGGTCCCGGCGATCGGTCGGCTGTCTGGTCGACGACGTACGGTGCCCTCCCAGCGCTGGATCCGGCGTGACGATGTTGCCCTCGTACGGAGTTGCCGACGCCCGTTCACGGTGAACGGCTCGGTCGTTGTCGACCACCAGACCCTCCGACGGGTCGGAGATCGAGACGTGGGCGAGCACGTCGAGGTCGGCCGCGGTCGCCAGCGGCTCGGAGGTCGGGACGCCGAGGACCTGGTCGGTCCGGCGCGTCGTCGAGCAGCAGCCGGACAGGGATCCGGCCCTGCCCGAACGAGCGCCTGGGCGGTGCGGACGAGCTGCTCGACGGCGAGGCCGGGCCTCGTGCCTCGGTCATCCCGGCGCGGCCGGTCGTGCAGGTCGCCCTCGAGCGTCGACCGTGATGAGCTCCTCGTGCATCGCGTACGCCACCGGACCCGGGCGCCCTGCCGGCCAGAGCGACCGGTAGTCGGGGTCGAGCGAGGCCGCCGCTCAGTGCCGCGTCGAGCGCGAAGGTCTCCGCCGACATCGGCCCGGTGCGCGCGCTGGAACTCGCGGTAGAGCCGCGGCCCGGACGGGGTGTCGCCGACGAAGTAGACGGGCACCGCGCGCGACGTGGCCGGGCTCGGCTCGGTCGGTGTGGACGTGGCCGTCGACTCCTCCGCCGGGCCGGGTTCGGAGCCGCGAGGTCCACCACCCGTGCTCAGCGCCAGCGCGGTCACCACCGAGGCGGCGACGAGCCCGACGCCGCCGGCGGTCCACCAGCCTCGGTGAGTACGCCGTCCGCTGTCCGCGGTCGCGGCACGGATCGCGTCGAGCCGGTCGCCGGGCTCGACGGCGTCGGTGACCTCGTGGAGCAGGTCCTTGATCGTGTCCGCGTTCGAGGGGCTGCTCATGACGGGTCCTCCCACCAGTCGCCGAGGAGGTCGCGCAGCGCGGCACGTCCCCGGTGTGCGTGTGCCTTGACCGCGCCGCGGCTGATGCCGAGCGCGTCGGCGACCTGCGCCTCCGACCAGTCCAGGTAGTGCTGCAGCACGAGCACCTCGCGCTGCCGGTCGGAGAGCTGGAGCAGCGCCCGCTGCACCGCGTCGCGGCGCGAGCCGACGAGGCCCGGGCCGTCGACGACCACGTCGGTGTGCGCGGTGTTCCGGGCGTGCCGCTCGACGACGACGCGGTGCCGCAGCGCCGAGCGCGAGCGGTTCACCACGGCCTGGCGCAGGTAGGCCAGCGCCTTGTCGGGGTCGCGCAGCCGCGACCACTTGCCGTGCATCGCGACGAACGCGTCCTGCACGACGTCCTCGGCGGACGCCTGGTCGTGCACCAGCAGGACGGAGAGCCGGACGAGCTGGCGCCAGTGGGCGGCGTACAGCTGCTCGACCGCCACGTCGGCGTCGGCCCCGACGAGGCGGGTGATCGAGGGCGGGGACTCGGCCACGGGCCTCCCTCGTCGTCCGGTCAGGATGGTCATGCAGTGGGACGCACCAGGGTGCGCGCCGGTTGACGCGCTACTCGACGGTGATCGTCCTGGTGTCGATCGCCGGGCCGTTGCCCTCGGCGCCGCCGGACGGGTCGTCGGTCTCGCACTGGACGACGACCTCGCCGCTGATGCCCTCGAGCGGGAAGTCCACCTCGAAGGGGAAGAGCCGGTCCTCCATCCAGCCCTCCGACTGGTAGCCCTGGAGCACCATCTCGACGCCGTCGACCAGCAGCCGGCACGGGCCCGGAGGCCTCGAACGAGTTGGCCACCCCGGTCACGGTCAGGGTGTCGCCGGTGACGGTGGCGCCCTCCTCGGGCGAGGTGATGTTGACGAGGTTGAGGGTCTCGAGCGCGCTCGCCTGCTCGTAGGGCACGTCGGTCGGCAGCCCGAGGAGCGGGACGTCCGTGCCGTCGCGCTGGACCTGCGATCGGGATGCGCTCCTGCTGCACGCCCTGCAGCGTGTAGACCAGCTGCTGCATCGCCAGGTCGGCGTCGCGCTTCGTCATCCCGTCGGGGCGCTCGGTGAAGCCGTCGCCCGGGATCTGCACGAGCAGGATCCCGTCGGTCGCGCCCGACGTCGGCGATCTCCACCTCGGGCCAGAGGGTGCGGTAGTCGGGGTCGTCGGGCTGGCCGCCGCCCATCACGAGCGCGCGCGGCCTCGGTCAGCGGGTTGCCCTGCACCCGGTGGAACTCGCGGAACAGCCGCGGCTCCCCGCCCGGGCCGTCACCGACCCAGTAGATCGGGACCGTGGTGCCGTCGTCGCTCGGTCGGCGACGCCGTGGGCGTCTCGCTCGGCTCGGGCGAGTCGGCTTCGGCTTGTCCGTGCCCTGCGTGGCGGGCTCGTTGGTGTCGCCCGAGGTCGGCACCGGGTCGTCGTTGCCGCACGCGGCCAGCGCAAGGGTGGCGAGCAGGACGACGACGGCGGACGCGCGCGCCCGTCGGCGTACGGACGGGCGGCGAGCGGGGAAGGTCATGTTCGTCACGGTAGTTGGACGAGTGGGCCAGTCATTCGGTTACACGCCGCGCGCCCACGCCCTAGGCTGGGACGATGAGCACCGCCGCGCCCGACTGCGTCTTCTGCAAGATCGTCGCGGGCGACATCCCGGCCGAGGTGCTCGGCCGCAGCGAGCGACGCCATCGCCTTCCGCGACCTCAACCCGCAGGCGCCGTTCCACGTGCTCGTGCGCCCGCTCGACCACCACGAGAACGCCGCCGCGTCCGCCGCCGCCGACCCGGCGAGCCTCGGGCCACGTCGTGGCGCTCGCCGACGAGGTCGCGCAGGAGGCCGGCAACGCCGACTACCGGATGATCGTCAACACCGGCGCGGGCGCCGGCCAGACCGTGTTCCACACCCACCTCCACGTGCTCGCCGGCGCGTCGGGCATGACGGAGGCCCTGGTCTGATGTCCCGCACCCGCACCCGTCACCGCCGCTCGCCGCCGCTCCTCGCCACCGGCCTGCTCACCCTGTCCGCGTGCGCGGCGGAGGCGGCTCCGACGACGACAGCGCCACCCAGCCGCCCGACGCCTCGCAGAGCGCGGACAGCAGCGCCGCGGCCAGACCGACGAACAGGTCACCCAGGGTCACGACGGCCACCACGCGAAGCCGGCCAAGGCCCGTCCGCTGCGTGCGGGAGAGACGCGTACGACGATCGCGATGCCCGGCAGCTACACGCCGTCCGCGCCCTACGGCACCGGCACCGACGACTACCGGTGCTTCCTGCTCGACCCCGAGCTCGACAAGGCCTGCGTGGCTCACCGGCACCCAGGTCCTGCCCGGCAACCCCGACGTCGTGCACCACGTCATCCTCTTCCAGGTCCCGCCCGAGCAGGTCGCGGCGGCGGAGGCCAAGGACGCAGGCCGAGGACGGCGAGGGCTGGACGTGCTTCGGCGGCACCGGCCTCGACCGCTTCCAGAACGTCGACGACGTCGCCGTGGATCGGCGCCTGGGCGCCCGGCGGCAAGGAGTCGGTGACCAAGCCCGGCTTCGGCATCCGTCTCGCCGACGGGCAGCCGGATCGTCATGCAGGTCCACTACAACCTGCTCGCCGGGCAGGAGCCCGACACCTCCGCCGCGCAGCTGCGGCTCGCGCCCGGCGAACCGGGACTACCAGGCGCTCAGCACGATGCTCCTGCCGGCGCCCGTCGAGCTGCCGTGCCGCCCGAAGCACGACGACGGCGAGCTGTGCGACCGCGACGCGGCCCTGGCCGACGTCAAGGAGCGCTTCGGCGCCGAGGGCAACACCGCCGACCTCCTCCACCTCCTGTGCGGCGGCAAGCCGGAGCCCGGCCAGACGCAGTCGTGCCTGCGCACCCTGTCGGAGCCGATCACCATCCACGGCGTCGCCGGCCACATGCACCTGCTCGGCCGCTCGATCAAGATCGAGGTCCGACCGGGGACGCCGCAGGCGCAGACCGATCCTCGACATCCCGGTCTGGGACTTCGACGACCAGGGCAGCCGCCCGATCGAGCCGATCACGCTCGCAGCCGTTCGAGCAGGTCAAGGTGACCTGCACCCACGTCCAGTGGCTGCGCGACAAGCTGCCCGTCCTTCGAGGGCCAGCCCGACCGCTACGTCGTGTGGGGCGAGGGCACCACCGACGAGATGTGCCTCGGCATGCTGCAGGTCACCCGCCCGTGAGCTGAGGGGCACCACCCTTACTCAGGTGTGGTCCGCGCCGCCCGCTCGGTAGCATGGAGGGGCTCTGCCACCGACCCGGAAGGCCGCCCGTCACGGGCATCCATGACTGACACCACCCGCAGCCCGCGCTCCGCCAGCGAGCAGGACAAGCCGACGCACACCGTCGTGGTCCCCAACAGCATCGACATGGTCTCCGTCCTCGGTCCGGGCGACGAGCACCTCCGGCTGATCGAGCGGGCCTTCGAGGCCTCCGTCCACGTCCGCGGCAACCGGATCACGCTGGCCGGCGACTCCGCCGAGGTCGCGATGGCCGAGCGGCTGCTCGACGAGGTCGTCACGCTCGTCCGCACCGGGCAGGGCGTGACCGGCGAGACCGTCGAGCGGATCATCCAGATGCTGCGCACCGAGACGCAGGAGCGCCCGGCCGACGTGCTGAGCCTCAACATCCTGTCCAACCGCGGCCGCACGATCCGTCCCAAGACGCTCAACCAGAAGCGCTACGTCGAGTCGATCGACACCAGCACGATCACCTTCGGCATCGGCCCCGCCGGCACCGGCAAGACCTACCTCGCGATGGCGAAGGCCGTGCAGGCGCTGCAGAACAAGGAGGTCAACCGGATCATCCTGAGCCGCCCGGCCGTCGAGGCGGGGGAGCGGCTCGGCTTCCTGCCCGGCACGCTCAGCGAGAAGATCGACCCCTACCTGCGCCCGCTCTACGACGCGCTGCACGACATGGTCGACCCCGAGACGATCCCCAAGCTGCTCGCCGCCGGCACCATCGAGGTCGCGCCGCTGGCGTTCCTGCGCGGTCGGTCGCTCAACGACTCCTTCATCATCCTCGACGAGGCGCAGAACACGACGCCCGAGCAGATGAAGATGTTCCTCACCCGGCTCGGCTTCGGCTCGCGCATCGTCGTCACCGGCGACACCAGCCAGGTCGACCTGCCGTCGGGCACCAAGTCCGGCCTGCGGGTCGTCGAGGGCATCCTCGACGGCGTGGAGGACATCACCTTCTGCCGGCTCACCGGCACCGACGTCGTACGCCACCGCCTCGTCGGTCGCATCGTCGAGGCCTACGAGGTCTTCGACGCCGCGGACGAGCAGCCGCGCACCGGCCCGAAGAAGGCCGAGCGGGGGCCCCGATGAGCATCGAGGTCCTCAACGAGTCGGGCCACGACGTCGACGTACGCCGGCTGTCCCGGCTCGCGCGCTTCGTGATGGACGAGATGCGGGTCCACCCGCAGGCCGAGCTGTGCATCAAGGCCGTCGACGAGGACACCATCGCCGAGCTCAACGAGCAGTGGATGGACAAGGAGGGCCCGACCGACGTGCTGGCCTTCCCGATGGACGAGCTGCGCCCGGGCCAGGTCAACGAGGAGCCCGAGGAGGGGGTGCTCGGCGACCTGGTGCTCGCGCCGACGATCGCCGAGCGGCAGGGCGAGGAGGCCGGCCACGGCCGCGAGGCCGAGATCGACCTGCTGACCGTCCACGGCATCCTGCACCTCCTCGGCTACGACCACGCCGAGCCGGAGGAGCACGCGGTGATGTTCGGCCTGCAGGGCGAGCTGCTCGACAAGTGGCGCGCCGCCCCCGACGCCGACTGAGGTGACCGACGTGACCGCCGACATCTGGCAGCTCGGCTCGGCGGCGGTGCTGGTCGTCCTCGCCGGCCTCTTCTCCGCCGCCGACGCCGCGCTCAACGGGTTCTCCCGCGCCCGCGCGGAGGAGATGCGGGCCGAGGGCCGCGCCGGCGCCAGGCGGCTCGTGCAGATCCTCGACGACCCGCCGCGCTACCTCAACACCGCGCTGCTGCTGCGCCTGCTCTGCGAGATCAGCGCGATCGTGCTCGTCAGCACCTGGTCGCGCGACGCCTACAGCGACGTCCTCGTGCCCAGCGTCCTCACCACGATCGGCGTGATGCTGGTCGTGTCCTTCGTCGTGATCGGCGTGGCGCCGCGCACCCTCGGTCGCCAGCACGACGCCCGCGTCGCGCTCCTGTCCGCCGGCCCGCTCTCGCTGGTGACCACGATCCTCGGCCCGATCCCCGCGCTGCTGATCCTGCTCGGCAACGCCATCACCCCGGGCCGCGGCTTCAGCGAGGGCCCGTTCTCGACCGAGACCGAGCTGCGCGAGCTGGTCGACCTGGCCGAGGCGTCCGCGGTGATCGAGTCGGGCGAGCGCCGGATGATCCACTCCGTCTTCGAGCTCGGCGACACCACGACCCGCGAGGTGATGGTGCCGCGCCCCGACGTGGTCTACGTCGAGCGCCACAAGAACATCCGCCAGACGCTCTCGCTCTTCCTGCGCAGCGGCTACTCCCGGATCCCGGTGATCGACGAGAACCTCGACGACATCGTCGGCATGGCCTACCTCAAGGACCTCGTCCGCCGCGACTTCGAGGCCCCCGACGTGGAGTTCACCCAGCGGGTCGACGAGGTGATGCGCCCGGTCCACTACGTCCCGGAGTCCAAGCCGGTCGACGCGCTGCTCACCGAGCTCCAGGCCCGGCGCCAGCACATCGCCGTCGTCGTCGACGAGTACGGCGGCACCGCCGGGCTGATCACCATCGAGGACGTGCTGGAGGAGATCGTCGGCGAGATCACCGACGAGTACGACGTCGACGAGGTCGAGGTCGAGCACCTCGAGGGCGGCGCCATCCGGGTCTCCTCGCGCTACCCCGTCGACGACCTCGACGAGATCGTCGGCTTCGACGTCGAGGACGAGGACGTCGACAGCGTCGGCGGGCTGATGGCCAAGCACCTCGGCAAGGTCCCGATCCCCGGGTCCGTCGTGGAGTGCCACGGCCTGCGCCTCGAGGCGGAGCGTGCCACGGGTCGCCGCAACAAGATCGAGACCGTGCTGGTCTCCTTGCTGCCGGCGGAGGGTGAGGACGCCGACGACGCCTCCCAGGTCACCTCCGGCGGCCGCTGACCACGACGTACTCCCACCGCATCCGGCCGGACCCCTCGTCGGCCGCCGCGGCGAGCGCGTCGAGGGCCGCGTCGAGCTCGGCGGTCCGCTCGGGCTGGTCGGCCAGCCCGCGGTAGGCCATCAGCGTCGGGCCGTAGTTGTCGCGGAAGTAGGTCCGGAAGTCCGTCGGGCCGGGGAACAGGTCGACCTCGACGTGGTCCTTGGCGAACGTGAGGTCCTCGACCCGGTCGCCGAACAGCTCGCGCACGTGCTCCTCGTTGCCCCACAGCGGAGGCGGCTGCACCCCCGCCGGCGGCGGCGGCACGAAGTCGCGCATCGTGGCGAACAGCCGCCCGATGAACCCCTCCGGCGTCCAGCTGAGCAGGCCCAGCCGGCCGCCGGGGCGCAGCACCCGCACGACCTCGTCGGCGGCGACCTGGTGGTGCGGCGCGAACATCACGCCGACCGTGCTCATCACGACGTCGTACGACGCCTCGGGCCAGGGCAGTGCCTCGGCGTCGGCCACCTGCCAGTCGATGTCGGCGTCCGGGTGCTCGGCACGGCCGATGTCGAGGAGCTCGGGGGTGAGGTCGGAGGCGACGACGGAGGCCCCGGCCCGGGCAGCGGGGACGGCGGCGTTGCCGGTGCCGGCGGCGATGTCGAGGACCCGCTCGCCGGCGGTGATCCCGAGCGAGGCGACGAGGCGCTCGCCGAGGACCGGGATGATCTCGCGGGCGACCCGGTCGTAGTGGCCGGAGGCCCACATCGTGCGGTGCCGCTGCTTGAGGGCGGTGTCGGCGTCGGCCTCGGCGTCGGTGGTCTGCGTGGTCATGGTGTGGTCCTCCCCGAACCTCGTGTGGCTGTGGCGATCACGCTAGGAGCGGCGGACCAGACCGACGAGTGCACGATCTGTACCACCCCCGGGGACGGGCGTAGCGTGCCCGGGATGGGCGCCAGCTATCAGCCAGTTCTGTCCCGTCAGCAAGGCCATGGAGCTGCTCGACGAGCGCTGGACGCTGCTCGTGGTCCGGGAGCTGATGCTCGGCAGCGAGCACTTCAACGAGCTGCGCCGCGGGCTCCCGCGGATGTCGCCGACGCTGCTCTCGCGCCGGCTGCAGCAGCTGGCGCGGGCGGGCGTCGTCGAGCGCGAGGAGGCCGGCGGCGAGGTGCGCTACCGGCTCACGGCGGCGGGCGAGGAGCTGCGCCCGGTCGTCGAGGCGCTCGGCGTCTGGGGCACGCGCTGGATCCCCGACCTGGCGGATCCCGACCTGGATCCCAAGCTGCTGCTGTGGGACATGCACCGCAACGTCGACCGCGGGGCGGTGCCGGCGCGCCGCACCGTGGTGGCCTTCGAGTTCGTCGACGTCGCACCGGGGGTGGCCCGCTGGTGGCTGGTGATGACGGCCGACGACGTCGACGTGTGCGACGACGACCCGGGCGACGAACCGGCGGCGGTGGTGCAGACCTCGCTGCGGACCCTCACCGAGATCTGGCGTGGCGATCGCAGCTGGGCCAGTGCGGTCGGCGACGAGTCGATGCGGGTGGTCGCGACCGGTGACGTCGCGACCGCGCTGCCCGGCTGGTTCCTGCTCTCGCCCTTCGCCGCGGTGCCCCGACCGGTCACCGTGGTGCACGAGGCCGCTCACTAGGCTTGCTCGCATGAGCGAGCAGACGGCCGACCTCAGCGCCGAGGACGCCAAGCTGGTGACCCTGGCCCGGGCCACGCGCGCCCGCGCCCGCGCCACCGAGGGCGCCGCGGTGCGCGACCTCGACGGCCGGACGTACGCCGCCGCGAGCGTCCGCCTCGAGCACCTGAGCCTCTCCGCGCTGGAGGTCTGCGTCGCGATGGCGCTGTCGTCGGGCTCGACCGGCCTGGAGGCGGCGGTCGTGCTGACCGACGGCGACGTCCCCGACCTCGCCGCCGCCACCGACTTCGCCGGACCCGACGTGCCGGTGCTCGTGGGCGACCCGCGCGGCGCCGTCCACACCCGGTTGGCGACGCGCGGAGTGTGACGCACATGGTTGTCCAGCGCAACCATCTGTGACCTAGCAGATAGTCGCTCGCGAGTGTCCGACCCGGTCGCTAGCGTGCAGGGGTGCGCATGCCGATCGGCTGGGACGAGCACGCTGCAGGAGTGGCGCGGCTCGAGGCGTCGTACGCCGCCCTGCCCCCGACGGCACCGGTCCGGCTCGCGAAGCGCACCAGCAACCTGTTCCGGGGTCGCGCGGCGCTGACGGCGGGGCTCGACGTCTCCGGGCTCGACGGCGTGATCGAGGTCGACGGCGACGTCGCCGAGGTGCAGGGGATGTGCACCTACGAGCACCTCGTCGAGGTGACCCTGGCCCACGGCCGCATCCCGCTGGTCGTGCCCCAGCTGCGGACGATCACGCTCGGCGGTGCGGTCTCCGGGCTCGGCATCGAGTCGACCAGCTTCCGCAGCGGGCTGCCCCACGAGTCGGTGCTCGAGATGGACGTGCTCACCGGCAGCGGCGAGGTCGTGACGACCAAGCCGGGCGACGAGCTCTTCGACGCCTTCCCCAACTCCTACGGCTCGCTCGGCTACGCCACCCGGCTGCGGATCGAGCTGGAGCCGGTCCAGCCCCACGTCGCGCTCCGCCACGTCCGCTTCGACGACGCCCACGCGCTCGCCGAGGCCGTGGAGCGCATCGTCGCGACGCGCGAGTGGGAGGGCGAGCGGGTCGACGGCCTCGACGGGGTGGCGTTCGCGCCCGGCGAGCTCTACCTCACGCTGGCCCGCTGGACCGACGAGCCCGGCCCGACCAGCGACTACGCCGGGCAGCAGGTCTTCTACCGCTCGCTCCAGCAGCGCACGACCGACCGGCTCACGATGCTCGACTACCTCTGGCGCTGGGACACCGACTGGTTCTGGTGCTCGCGGGCCTTCGGCGCCCAGCACCCGGTCGTACGCCGGGTGTGGCCGCGGCGGCTGCGTCGCTCCGACGTCTACTGGAAGCTCGTCGCCCTCGACCGCCGGTTCGGGATCGGCGACCGGCTCGACCGGCGGGCCGGACGGCCGCAGGGGGAGCGCGTCGTGCAGGACGTCGAGGTCCCGGTCGAGCGGCTCGCGGAGTTCCTGGCGTGGTTCGACCGCGAGGTCGGCATGCGACCCGTGTGGCTGTGCCCGCTGCGGCTGCGCGACCGCGAGTGGCCCGGCTACCCGCTCGCCCGCGACACGACCTACGTCAACGTCGGCTTCTGGGGCGTCGTCAACGTCGGTCCCGACGCCCCGCAGTCCCCCCGCAACCGGGCGATCGAGGCGAAGGTGTCCGAGCTCGGCGGGCACAAGAGCCTCTACTCCGAGGCGTTCTACGCCCCGGACGAGTTCGACCGCCTCTACGGCGGTGCCGAGCTGGCGCGGGTCAAGGCGATCCACGACCCCGACGACCGGCTGACCTCCCTCTACGACAAGGTGGTGCGCGAACGATGAGCTTCAAGCTCGACGCGGGCTCGGAGCCCCGCGGACGGATGACCATCGGCGACGCCTTCGGGCGCCTGGTCCGCGGCGGGCTGCCGCTGCGCTTCACGGCCTACGACGGCAGCACCGCCGGCCCGTCCGACGCCGAGGTGGGCATGCACCTGCGCACCGAGCGCGGGCTGTCCTACCTGATGACGGCGCCCGGCGACCTCGGTCTGGCGCGGGCCTACACGAGCGGCGACCTCGACCTCACCGGCGTGCACCCGGGCGACCCCTACGACGCCCTGGTGCTGCTCAAGGACCACACGAAGTTCCGGGTGCCGACGCCCACGGAGGCCGTCTCCATCGTGCGCAGCCTCGGACTGTCCCACCTGCGTCCGCCGGCCCCGCCGCCGCAGGAGCACCTGCCGCGCTGGCGTCGCACGGTCGAGGGCCTGCGGCACTCGCTGGTGCGCGACGCGGAGGTCATCTCCCACCACTACGACGTCTCCAACCGGTTCTACGAGCTGGTGCTCGGCCCGTCGATGGCCTACACCTGCGCGCTCTACGACCCGCCGACCGCGACGCTCGAGGAGGCGCAGGCCGCGAAGTTCGACCTCGTCGCCCGCAAGCTCGCACTCGAGCCCGGCCAGCGCCTGCTCGACGTCGGCTGCGGCTGGGGGACCATGGTGCGCCACGCCGCCCGCGAGTACGGCGTACGCGCGCTGGGCGTGACGCTGTCCGCCGAGCAGGCCCAGTGGGCGCAGGCGGCCATCGAGCGCGAGGGGCTCGGCCACCTCGCCGAGGTGCGCCACCTCGACTACCGCGCCGTCACCGAGACCGGCTTCGACGCGGTCAGCTCGATCGGGCTCACCGAGCACATCGGGGTGCGCAACTACCCCGCCTACTTCGGCCACCTGCGCGACCGGCTCGCCCCCGGCGGGCGGCTGCTCAACCACTGCATCACCCGGCCCCACAACGGCCGCCAGGAGACGGGCGCGTTCATCGACCGCTACGTCTTCCCCGACGGCGAGCTGATCGGGTCGGGCACGATCATCGCGGCGGCGCAGGACCAGGGGCTCGAGGTGCAGCACTCCGAGAACCTCCGCCTCCACTACGCCTCCACGCTGCGCGACTGGAACCGCAACCTCGTCGAGCACTGGGACGAGTGCGTCGCCGAGGTCGGCGAGGGCACGGCGCGGGTCTGGGGCCTCTACCTCGCCGGCTCGCGGGTCGGGTTCGAGCGCGACGAGGTCGAGCTCCACCAGGTGCTCGCGACCCGCAACCACGACGACGGCAGCTCCGGCTTCCCGATGCGCCCCGACTGGTGACGCGGCGATAACCTCCACGGGTGAGCACGCGGGCAGCCCAGTTCAGCGCACGGGTCGTGAGCCGTGAGCCGCTGACGGACCACCTCGTGCGGCTCGTGCTCGACGGGCTCGACGGCTTCGCGAGCACGGGCGTCCCCGACGAGTGGGTCGGCCTCGTGGTGCCCGGGCAGTTCCAGAGCCGCTACTACACCGTGCGCTCGTGGGACGGGCGCGAGCTGGTCCTCGACGTCGTGGTCCACGACGTCGGGCTGGTGACGGAGTGGGCGATGCGCGACTGCGTCGGCGACACCGTCACGATCACCGAGCCCAAGGCGTCCTTCGCGCCTCCCGCCGACGCCGCCTGGCTGCTGCTCGTCGGCGACCTGACGGCGATGCCGGCGACGGCCCGGATCCTCGAGGCCCACCCCGACCTGCCGACGTACGTCATCGCGGAGGTGCCCGATGACCTCTCGGGCTACCTGCCCGGCCACGCCGACGTGACCTGGCTGACGCCCCCCGCGCCCGGCCAGAGCGCGCTCGCGCAGGTGGTCGAGGGCATCGACTGGCCCGAGGGCGACGGCTACTTCTGGATGGCGGGGGAGTCCGCGCAGATGCGCGCGATCCGCAAGCACCTGATGCGCGAGGTCGGCCTCCCGACCAGCCACTACGACGTGATGGGCTACTGGCGCGCGACCGCCGGCCGCCAGCCCCGAGCAGTCGATCCCGGCCCCATCTGGCGCGCGGGCAAGGCGGCAGGGAAGAGTGACGAGCAGATCTGGGCGGAGTACGACGCAGCGCGAGAGGCAACCGATGGCTGACGAGCAGGACGACACCACCGAGGACGTCAGCGAGGACGTCAGCGAGGAGCTGGACGAGCTCGACGACGACGTGGATGACGACGACGAGCTCGACGACGACTTCGACCTCTCCGGGGTCGCCCCGGCGAGCGCGTTCTACCAGGCGCCGGAGGGCTACCGGAGCGGCTTCGCGTCGTTCGTCGGGCGCCCCAACGCCGGCAAGTCGACGCTGACCAACGCGCTGGTCGGGCAGAAGATCGTCATCACCTCGTCCAAGCCGCAGACCACCCGCAACGTGGTGCGCGGCATCGTCCACCGCGAGGACGCCCAGCTGATCCTCGTCGACACCCCCGGCCTGCACCGCCCGCGCACGCTGCTCGGCGAGCGGCTCAACGACCTCGTCCGCACGACGTGGGCCGAGGTCGACGTCGTGGCCGTCTGCTTCCCGGCCAACGAGAAGATCGGCCCCGGCGACCGCTACCTCGTCAGCGAGCTCGTCCAAGGTGCGGCGGACGACCCGCATCGCCGTCGCCACCAAGACCGACCTCGTCACTCCCGAGCAGCTCGGCCAGCACCTGCTCGACATCCAGGCGCTGGGCGAGGAGACGTCGACCGTGTGGGCCGAGATCGTCCCGGTGTCCGCGGTCTCCGGCGACCAGGTCCAGCTGCTGGCCGACCTGCTGGTGGGGCAGCTGCCCGAGGGGCCGCCGCTCTACCCCGACGGCGACCTCACCGACGCCCCCGAGGAGGCGCTCGCCGCCGACCTGATCCGCGAGGCCGCGCTCGAGGGCGTGCGCGACGAGCTGCCGCACTCGATCGCCGTGGTCGTCGAGGAGATGGGCCTGCGCGAGGGCCGCCCCGCCGACAAGCCGCTGCTGGTGATCGTGGCCAACCTCTACGTCGAGCGCGACTCGCAGAAGGGGATCATGATCGGCCACAAGGGCGCCCGGCTGCGCTCGGTCGGCACGGCCGCCCGCAAGCAGATCGAGGCGCTGCTCGGCACCCCGGTCTACCTCGACCTCCAGGTCAAGATCGCCAAGGACTGGCAGCGCGACCCGCGCCAGCTGCGCAAGCTGGGGTTCTAGCGGTGGAGGTCGACCTCGTCACGTCCGCGACCGACGCGGACGCCGAGGAGGTGTGGCCGGTCTACGCCGAGGTGTTCGACGAGACCCGCGACCTCGCTGCATGGCGCGCCGGCACGTGGGACCGCCACGTCGGCGCGGGCGGGCTTCCGGCTCGCGCGCGTGCGCGACGGTGCGGACCTCGTGGGCTTCGCCTACGGCCTCACCGGCGAGCACGGCCAGTGGTGGACCGATCGGGTGTCCGAGGCCTGGCCGCCGGAGCTCGCCGAGGCCTGGCTCGGTGGGCACTTCGAGCTCGTGTCGCTCGGCGTACGCCAGGTCGCGCGCGGCCGCGGCGCCGGCGGGCTGCTGCTGGACGCAGTCACCGCCGGGCTGTCGCACGACCGCCGGCTCCTGATGACGACCGCCGATGCCACCGACCCCGCCCGTCGCCTCTACGCCTCGCGCGGGTGGGAGCTCGTCGGACCGGGTCTCGCCGCCGACCAGGTCATCCTGGGCCGTCGGACGCTGACCTGTACCTCCCGCCACCGCAAGAGGGGTTCTAGCCCCGGTCTCGAAGCGCCGGACGTGCGCCGGCACGGGGCGGTCCGGTCCGAGGTCGGGCGCGTCCACCGGGTCGTCGTACGCCACCCGCATCGGGACGACGCCCGCCCACACCGGCTCGTCGAGGTCCTCGTCGGGGTCCTCGGGGAAGCCGTCGCCGACCTTCACCGACCACTCGTCGAGCGGGACCCGCAGCACCGAGGTCGCGGCCAGCTCCTTGGCCCGCGGCGCCCGCAGCTCGGCCCAGCGACCGGGCAGCAGGTGCTCGGTCAGCACCTCGAGGGCGTGCAGCTTCTCGTCGGCAGCGACCTCGGTGGCGGTGCCGAGCACGGTCGCGCTGCGGTAGCGCATGCTCGACTCGAAGGCGGAGCGTGCGTAGACCAGCCCGTCGAGGTGGGTGACGCTGACGCAGACCGGCGCGCCCGCTGCGAGCGCGCGCATCAGCCGGCTGCCGGTGGAGCCGTGCAGGAGCAGGCGTGTCGCCGTCGCGGGCGCACGCCATCGGGAGCACGAAGGGCTGGCCGTCGACCTCGAAGCCGACGGACGCGTGGAGCGCCTCGTCGAGGATCGCGTGCAGTGACACCAGGTCGCGGACCTGCTTCTCGGGCAGCCGTCGCACGTCGGTGCGCGCGTCGCGGGGACTCATGGGCAGATCATGCCGGGACCCAGCAGATCCCGTAGCGCTGTCCGGCGTCCCACTGCTCCTGCGTCGGGCTCTCCTGCGACCAGGTGAAGTCCAGCGGGTCGGCCGCGCTGGCCCGGGCGGCGTCACCGCACGGACCCTCCATCCGGTCGGCCACCGCCGTCTCCGACGGCAGCTTCTTGCCCGGGATGTCGACCGACGACACCGCCTTCCACGCATGCTTCGCGGCGCACCCGACCCGCCGGAACGCCTTGGTGCCGGGCGCCGCGGTCGCGCACATGGCGACCGCGGGGAGGTCGCCGAGACCCTTCGTGGCGCGCGGCAGCGTCAGCAACCGACGCGGGCCGGCGACGACGACGACGTCGCAGCGGAACCAGTCGGCGCCCGCCTCCGCGCGCTTCGGCGGTGGCGTGAACCAGACCGACCGCGCCAGGGTCAGCCTCAGCTCCCGCGGCGTACGACCGAGGTGCTGCGGCAGTCGGGCGCCGCACGTGGAGCGCGCCTGCTCCTGGGCGGCCCGCGAGTCGACGCGACGGACGTGCCCGGCCTTGGTCTCCAGCTTCAACCGCCCGACGAAGTAGGTCTCCGCCGTGTGCCTGCGCTTGCACTTCACCGGCTCCGTGCGGCCCACGACGTTGACGGCCTGGCCGAAGGAGAGCAGGTGGCACTGGCCGACCCGCGGTGTCGGGCCGGGATCGGGCGGGTCGGTGGTCTCGGTCGCGGTGGGTGACGACGAGGGCGACGGCGTCGAGTCGCTGACGGGCTCCGGCGGCGGCGACGAGCACCCGGCGACGGCGAGGACGAGCGCGGCCAGCGCGACGACCGCCCTCATCCCATCACCAGGGCGGCCAGCGTCCCGCCCAGCTCGTACGCCGACTCCCGGTCCGGCTCGCCCACGTCGCCCAGCACCTCCAGGACCGGCGCCGCCTGGCGCCAGCCGAGCGCACCGACGATCGACTGCACCGATCGCACGGCGCCCGTCGTGTCGTAGCGGCCGTGGACGTAGAGGCCGTAGGGCTTGCGACCTCCCTCGACCGTCCCGGCCGAGCCGTCGTCGGCGAGCGCGCCGCCCGCCTGGAGGAAGATCGAGTCGAAGAAGTGCTTGAGGGCACCGCTCATGTAGCCGAAGTTCGCCGGCGTGCCGAGCACGTAGCCGTCCGCCGCGAGCACGTCGTCGGCGTCGGCCTCGAGCGCCGCGCGGACCACCACCTCGACGCCCTCGATCGCGTCGTCCGAGGCGCCCGCGACCACGGCGTCGGTGAGCGCGTCGACCGACGGGGTCGGGGAGTGGTGGACCACCAGCAGTTGGGGCATGACGTGAGCCTACGAGGCGAGTAGCGTCGATCGTCGTGAGCTTCGAGGTGGCGGGTGCGGCGTACGACCGGTACATGGGGCGCTACTCGCGCCCCCTGGCGGAGCAGTTCGCCGAGTGGCTCGACCTCTCGCCCGGCCAGCGCGCCCTCGACGTCGGGTGCGGGCCGGGTGCCCTGACCGAGCAGCTGGTCGCCCGGGTGGGTGCGGACCACGTCTCGGCCATCGACCCCTCGCCGCCGTTCGTCGAGGCCTGCCGGGCCAGGTTCCCCGGTGTGGACGTCCACCGGGGCGGCGCGGAGTCCCTGCCCTTCGCCGACGACTCGCAGGACGTGACCGCGGCGTGCCTGGTCGTCCACTTCATGACCGACCCGGTCGCCGGTGTGACCGAGATGAAGCGCGTGACGCGCGACGGTGGCTGGGTCGCCGCCACGGTCTGGGACCTGGCCGGCTCGCGCGCGCCGATGGCTCCGCTCTGGACGGCGGTCGCCGAGGTCGCTCCCGAGCATCCCGACGAGAGCGGCTTCCAGGGCGGTTCGCGCGAGAGCCTGCTCGGGATCATCGAGGGCGCCGGGCTGCGGGACGTCGAGGCCGTCGAGCTGGCCGTGACGGTCACCCACCCGTCGTTCGACGAGTGGTGGGAGCCCCTACCTCGAGGGCGTCGGTCCGGCCGGCGAGTCCGTCGCCGCGATGAGCCCGGACGTGCGCACCCGCCTCGAGGAGGTCCTGCGCCGCAACCTCGGCGACGGGCCGTTCGACGTCACCGCCGACGCGTACGCCGCCCGCGGGCGCGCCTGACCTGTCCACGTTGTGGCCGAGCCCGCGCCGGATCCGGTCGTCGCGGGCTATCGTTACCGAGTCATGATGCGCAGCCTGCTCCTCCTTCCGAGCCGCAACGAGGCCTGACACCCGGCCCCCTCGTTGCGGAGTGTGGTGCGCGCCGGTCGCCCCTTCAGCCCCACCTGAGCAGACCGAGGAATGTCATGACCCACCTGAGCAACACCAGCAACCAGCAGGGCACCAGCCCGATGCCGTTCGGCCGCTACACGCCGTTCGTGCCCGTCGACGTGCCCGACCGCACCTGGCCGACGAAGAAGGTCGAGAAGGCGCCGCGGTGGCTCTCCACCGACCTGCGTGACGGCAACCAGGCGCTGATCGACCCGATGACGCCCGCCCGCAAGCTCACCATGTTCGAGCTGCTGGTGAAGCTGGGCTACAAGGAGATCGAGGTCGGCTTCCCGAGCGCCAGCCAGACCGACTTCGACTTCGTGCGCAAGCTCGTCGAGGAGGACCGGATCCCCGACGACGTACAGATCTCGGTGCTGACCCAGGCCCGCGAGGACCTGATCGAGCGCACCGTCGACTCGCTGGTCGGGGCGCCCCGGGCGACGATCCACCTCTACAACGCGACCGCGCCGCTCTTCCAGCGCGTGGTCTTCCACGTCACCCCCGACGAGTGCCGCAACATCGCGGTCCGCGGCACCGAGATCGTGATGAAGTACGCCGAGGAGCGGCTGGGCGGCATCGTCGGCAGCCAGGACTTCGGCTACCAGTACAGCCCCGAGATCTTCACCCAGTCCGACACCGACTTCGCGCTCAGCGTCTGCGAGGCGGTCTCCGACGTGTGGCAGCCCGAGGCCGGTCGCGAGATCATCCTCAACCTGCCGGCCACCGTCGAGATGTCGACGCCCAACACCTACGCCGACCAGATCGAGTACTTCGGCCGCGGCCTGACCCGCCGCGAGCACTCGGCGATCAGCCTGCACCCGCACAACGACCGCGGCACCGCCGTCGCCGCCACCGAGCTGGCGCTGATGGCCGGCGCGGACCGCGTCGAGGGCTGCCTGTTCGGCCACGGCGAGCGCACCGGCAACGTCGACCTGGTCACCCTGGCGATGAACCTCTTCAGCCAGGGCATCGACCCGCAGGTCGACCTCGGCGACATCGACGAGGTGCGCCGCACGGTCGAGTACTGCACCAACCTGCCGGTCCACCCGCGCCACCCCTACGCCGGCGACCTCGTCTACACGGCCTTCTCCGGCTCCCACCAGGACGCCATCAAGAAGGGCCTGGAGGACCTCGACCGGCAGGCAGCCGCGCAGGGCGTGCCCGTGGGCGAGCTGCCCTGGGAGGCGCCGTACCTCCCCATCGACCCCAAGGACGTCGGCCGCACCTACGAGGCCGTGATCCGGGTCAACAGCCAGTCCGGCAAGGGCGGCGTGGCCTACGTCCTCAAGTCCGAGCACAAGCTCGACCTGCCGCGTCGCGCGCAGATCGAGTTCAGCCGGGTCGTGCAGCAGCACACCGACACCGAGGGCGGCGAGATCACGCCCGAGGAGATCTGGTCGGTCTTCCGCGGCGAGTACCTCGACCGCACGTACGCCGCTCGAGCTCGACTCCGTCCACACCTCCAGCGCGGCGGGGGAGAAGGACCAGCTCACCGTCGGGGTGTACGTCGACGGCGAGCGGCAGGAGCTCTCCGGCGAGGGCAACGGCCCGATCGCGGCCTTCGTCGACGCGATCTCCGGCCTCGGCCACGACGTCCGGGTCCTCGACTACGCCGAGCACGCGCTGTCGGCGGGCGGCGACGCGATCGCGGCGGCGTACGTCGAGTGCGCCGTCGGCGAGAAGGTGCTGTGGGGCGTCGGGCTCGACGCCAACATCGTCACCGCCTCGCTCAAGGCCGTGATCAGCGCCGTCAACCGGGCCTGACCCTCCGGTAGTCCGCATCAAATGGGTCGTCTGCGGACATCCGACACGGCCGATTTGATGCGGACTACATTCGAGTGCATGTTGGTGAGCGAGCGGATCGGGCAGTTCTTCGTCGAGTCCGACGGCGGGCGCGACCGGCTGGAGTACACCGAGTACGGCTCGGGTGACCAGTGGGTGGTGCTGCTGCACGGCCTGCTCATGCCCCGCCGGATGCAGCAGCCGCTCGCGCGGGCGATGGCGGCGCAGGGCCTGCACGTCGTGACGCTCGACCTGCTCGGCCACGGCCGCTCCGACCAGCCGGCCGACCCGCTCGTCTACTCGATGACGTCCTTCGGCGAGCAGGTCGTGGCCCTGCTCGACCACCTCGGTGCCGAGCAGGCCGTCATCGGCGGCACGTCGCTCGGCGCCAACGTCTCGCTCGAGGTCGCGGTCATCGCGCCCGAGCGGGTCAAGGGCCTGATCGTCGAGATGCCGGTCCTCAACCACGCGCTGGTCGCCGGGATCCTCGCCTTCGTGCCGATCATGCTGGCCGCCCGCTACCTGCCCTTCACCGCCAACACCCTGCAGAAGGCGGCGCGATCCGTGCCGCGCGGGCTGGTCCCGTTCTGGGCGGGCATCGGGCTCGACACGGTCGACCACCGGGCCGACTCGATCGCCTCGGTGCTGCACGGCGTGATCTTCGGCCGGCTGGCCCCCTCGTCGAGCCAGCGCCGCAAGATCCAGGCACCGGTCTTCGTCGTCGGTCACCCGATCGACCCGATCCACCCGTTCGTCGACGCCGACATGCTCGCCGCCGAGCTGCCGCGCGTCCGGATGGAGCGAGCGACCTCGATCCTCGAGTGGCGGTTCCGGCCGGACCGGCTGACCGCTGCGGCCACCGACTTCGCCCTCGACTGCTGGGTGGAGCCCCAGGCGGGCACCGCGACCAGGTCACGCGCCCGGAAACGCTGACGTCCTAGCCCGCCCGGGCACCGCGCGTGGGGGACAATGGCCGGGTGCCCCTCTACCGCGACGAGGCGGTCGTGCTCCGCACCCACAAGCTGGGCGAGGCCGACCGCATCATCACCCTGCTGACGCGTCAGCGCGGCAAGGTGCGCGCGGTCGCCAAGGGAGTGCGGCGTACGACGTCGCGCTGGGGCTCGCGCCTCGAGCCGTTCACCCACGTCGACCTGCAGCTCGCGGAGGGCCGCAGCCTCGACGTGATCACCCAGGCCGAGACCCTCGACCCGTTCAACGCGCGGCTCGGCCTGGACTACGACCGCTACACCGCCGGCACGGTCATGCTCGAGACCGCCGACCGGCTGGTCACCGAGGAGGGCGAACCCGCCGTCCAGCAGTTCCTCCTGCTGGTCGGGGGCCTGCGCGTGATGGCGAGCGAGCAGCACCCGGCCAAGCAGGTCCTCGACTCCTACCTCCTGCGCTCGCTGTCGGTCGCGGGCTACGCCCCGTCCTTCGACCACTGCGTCCAGTGCGGCGTCGAGGGACCCCACCGCTTCTTCAACCCCTCGGCCGGCGGGGTGCTGTGCGCCTCCGACCGGCTGCCCGGGTCCGCGACCCCGGCCTCCGAGACCGTCGTCCTGCTGGGCGCGCTGCTCGTCGGCGACTGGCCCGTCGTGCACGCCGCGGACCCCCGCCACCTCCGCGAGGCGAGCAACCTGGTCTCGGCCTACCTCGCCTGGCACCTCGAGCGCGGCCTGCGCTCCATGGCGTACGTCGAGCGCTGACCGCGACGTCCGTCGCGTTCTTCCGCAACCTCGACCTCGGCCAGCCGAGCAGCCCGCGCTGCGAGGACCTCCTCGATGCGTTCGCCGATCGCCGACTGGTGGCCGGGACTGGACCTTGAGTCTCTGAGCGACTCAGGGCCAGCGAGCCTCCGTGACAGTCCGACACGCCCGGGATGCGCGTTGAGTCTCTGGCGGGACTCACGGTCCAGCGCGACCAGCGACACGCCCGGGATGGACGTTGAGTCTCTGGCCGACTCAAGGGCCAGTGCCGCCGTTACTCGTGTCCGCCGGCGAGCTACCGGACAGTCGTGTCGTGCTCGTGGCCCGGATGCAGCACGACTGTCCGGTAACCACCTGGTGCAGCACGGACGACGTACGCCGACCGCACTACGCTGGCGGCCGTGAAGCGCCAGGTGAGACCGCCGACCCCGCACCCGAGCGGCGCGACCCCGCCGCCCGTGCCGCGCGACCTGGTCCCCGAGCACGTCGCCATCGTGATGGACGGCAACGGCCGCTGGGCCAAGGAGCGCGGGCTGCCGCGCACCAAGGGCCACGAGGAGGGGGAGAGCACCCTCTTCGACGTCGTCGAGGGGGGCATCGAGATCGGCGTCAAGGCGATCAGCGCCTACGCCTTCTCCACCGAGAACTGGTCGCGCTCGCCCGACGAGGTGCGCTTCCTGATGGGCTTCAACCGCGACGTGATCCGCCGCCGCCGCGACGAGATGCACGAGCTCGGCGTCCGCGTGCGGTGGGCCGGCCGCGCGCCCCGGCTGTGGCGGTCGGTGATCAAGGAGCTCCAGGTCGCCGAGGAGATGACGAAGGACAACGACGTCCTCACCCTGACGATGTGCGTCAACTACGGCGGTCGCGCCGAGCTGGCCGACGCCGCCCGGTCGATCGGCCGCGAGGTCGCCGCCGGCCGGCTGAACCCCGACAAGATCGACGAGAAGACCTTCGCCCGCCACCTCTACGTCCCCGAGCTCCCCGACGCCGACATGATCTGGCGCACCTCGGGGGAGCAGCGGCTGTCCAACTTCATGCTGTGGCAGGCGGCCTACAGCGAGATGGTCTTCACCAACGTGCTCTGGCCCGACGTCGACCGGCGCCACCTCTGGTCGGCGATCGAGACGTACGCCAGCAGGGACCGTCGCTACGGCGGCGCGGTGCCCAACGAGTCCTGACCGGACTCAGCGACAGGCCGGGCAGGTGCCGAAGATCTCCAGCGTGTGGCTGATGTCGGCGTAGCCGTGCTCGGCGGCGATCGACCCGGTCCACCGCTCGACGGCCGGCCCCTCGACCTCGACGGTCGCGCCGCACGTGCGGCACACCAGGTGGTGGTGGTGCGTGTCGGAGCAGCTGCGCCAGATGGCCTCGCCGTCCTCGTTGCGCAGCATGTCGACCTCGCCGGCGTCGGCGAGCGCGGACAGCGTGCGGTAGACCGTCGCCAGGCCCACCGAGTCGCCCTGCTGCGAGATCAGGTCGTGGATCTCCTGCGCGCTGCGGAAGTCGTCGAACCCGGCCAGGGCCGCCGCCACGGCGCGGCGCTGGCGCGTGGGGCGTACGGCGGACCGCTCAGTGCTCGTCATAGTGCTCTCCGTGCACGGCGTGCCGGTGGCCGTCGTGGACGTAGTCGACGTGGTCCTCGTGGGGGACGGCGGGGTGGCCGCAGTCCCGGCCGTGCTCGTGCGGGTGCTCGTCGGTGATCGTGTGGGACGTGCTCTCGACCGCGGGGAACGGCGAGAGGAGGCGGCGCCGGCGCCGCAGCCACACGCCGATCGGCCAGGTCGAGGCGAACATCGCCAGGGCCAGCAGGACGATCGTCGGGCCCGGCGCCACGGTCGCCCGGAAGGACAGCGCGGCGCTGAGCAGGAGGCCGCCGAGCGCAGCCAGGACTCCCACGACCATCGCGCCCGTGAGCGTCGTACGGAAGGAGCGGGCGAGCTGCTGCGCGGTCGCGACCGGGACGACCATCAGCGCCGAGACCAGCAGGAGGCCGACGGTGCGCATCGCGACCGTCACGGTGACCGCGGCGAGCACGGCGATGAGGAGGTTGTAGGCGCGCACGCGCAGCCCGGCGACGCGGGCGAAGTCGGGGTCGCTCGCCACCGCGAAGAGCTGGGGCAGCAGGCCGAGCGTCGTCACCAGCAGGACGACGGTGAGCCCGAAGGTGAACCACACGTCGCCCGCGGAGATGCTGGTCAGCGAGCCGAAGAGGTACTCCTGCAGCCGGGCCGCACCCTGGCCCGGCGATGCCGGTGATCAGGACGCCGCCGGCGAGGCCGCCGTAGAAGAGCAGCGCCAGCGCGACGTCGCCGTTGGTGTGCCCGCGCTCGCGGATCACCTCGATCAGCACGGCGCCGAGCACCGCGACGACCACCGCTGTCCAGGTGGGGGAGGCACCCGGTCAGCAGCCCGATCGCGACACCGGTGACGGCGACGTGCCCGATGCCGTCACCGAGCAGGGCGAGGCGGCGCTGGACGAGGAAGGTCCCGATCGCCGGGGCCGCCAGTCCGGTCAGGAGCGCGGCCACGAGGGCCCGCTGCATGAACGGCAGCGAGAAGAGGGAGAGGAAGTCGCTCATCGCCCGCCACCGAGCCCGTCGAACGGCGACCCGACGTGGGGGACGTGGTCGTGCGTGCTGCCGTCGGCGTGGTGGTGGTCGTGACCGTCGCGCTCGACGAGGGCCGGTCCGGAGTAGGCCACCCGACCGTCGCGCATCACGACCGCGCGGTCGATCAGCGGCTCCATCGGGCCGAGCTCGTGGGCGACGAGGACGATCGTCGCGCCGCGCGACTTCAGCACGCCGAGCGCGTCGGCCAGGGCCTGCTGGTTGGCCAGGTCGACGCCGGCCGCGGGCTCGTCCAGCACCAGCAGGTCGGGCTGCCCGGCGAGCGCCCGCGCGATCAGCACGCGCTGCTGCTGACCCCCGCTGAGCTGGGAGATGCCGACCGAGGCCCGGTCGGCGAGGCCGACCACGTCGATCGCGTCGGCGATGGCCTGGCGGTCCTCCCGCGAGAGCGGCAGGAACCGACGACGGCGGGTGATCCGGCCGGAGGCGACGACCTCCCAGACCGTCGACGGGACGCCGCTGCTGGCGGTCGAGCGCTGCGGGACGAACCCGATGCGGTGCCAGTCGCGGAAGTCGGCGTACGCCGTCCCGAAGAGGCTGACCGACCCCGCAGCCATCGGCAGCAGGCCGGTGATCGCCCGCACGAGCGTCGACTTGCCGGACCCGTTGGCACCCAGCAGCGCCAGGAACTCGCCGGGCTCGACGGTCAGGTCGATGCCGCGCAGGATCGGCCGGCCGCCGATGGCGACCGACCCGCCGCGTACGACGACGGGCGCGGGAGCCTCCGGGGTCACTGGCATGCGTTGGCCGTCCGCAGCGCGTCGAGGTTCTCGCCCATGAGCGAAAGGTAGTCCTCGTCGGCCGTCTCGTCGGAGAGGCCCTCGATCGGGTCGAGCACCGCGGTCTCGAGCCCGAGGTCGCCGGCGAGCGAGTCGGCCATCTTGGTGCTGGCGAGCCGCTCGGCGAAGACGGTGGTGATGCCGTCGGTGGTGATCAGGTCCTGCAGCCGGGCCAGGTCGGCGGGCGTCGGCTCGGCGTCGGGGGAGAGGCCGGCGATCGCCTCGAAGGTCAGCCCGTAGCGCGAGAGGTAGGAGAAGGCCTCGTGGCTGACCACCGTCGTGGTGCGCTCGCAGGTCGCGAGGCCGTCGGTGTACTCCTGGTCGAGGGTCTCCAGCTCGGTGCGCAGCTCGGCGGCGTTGTCGGCGTACGTCGTCGCGCCGTCGGGGTCGAGCTCGGCGAGCCGGTCGGCGACCGCGTCGGCGAGGTCGGCCATCAGGAGCGGGTCCTGCCAGAAGTGCGGGTCGAGGTCGCCGTGGTCGTGGCCGGCCTCCTCGTGCTCGTGCTCGTGCTCGGAGGCCGGCATCAGGTCGACCACCTCGGCCGCGTCGACCACGACGGCGTCGGGTGCGTTGGTCTCGACGTTCTCGTCGACCGCCGGCTGGAAGTCGTGCTCGAGCACGACCAGGTCGGCCCCCGCGACGGCGGCCGTCTGCTTGATGCCGAGCTCGAGGTCGTGGGGCTCGGTGCCCGGGCCGGTCAGGTTGTCCACCGTCCACCCGTCGCCTGCCACCCGACCGGTCACCCAGGCCAGCGGGTAGAACGCCGCGACGGCCGAGCGACCATTCCCGGCGCCGTCGGCGGACCCGCCACAGCCCGCAAGGAGGAGGGCCGAGGCGAGGGTGGTGGCGAGGGCGACCGGTCGGATGACAGACAACATGAGAACGATTCTCACCGTGATTGAGAACCATTGTCAACTCGACCGGGTAGTCCAGCGGCGAACGTGCCGTGCGGACGGCCCCCGGACGACCGGAACCCAGTGGACTACCCCGGACGTAGGGTGGGCCCGTGCTCGTCGTCACCCGCCTCCGTACGCCGTCCAGTCCCCGTGGCGCCGACCCCGCCGCGGAGGACGAGCTGCGCCGCGGCCTCCTCCACGCGCTCGCGATCCTCGCCGCCAAGCCCGGTCACGTCGGGGGAGAGGTCGGCCGCAACGTCGACGACCCGACCCTGTGGGTGCTGACCACCCGCTGGGAGAACGTCGGGTCCTACCGCCGGGCACTGGGGTCGTACGAGGGCAAGATGCACATCCAGCCGCTGATGGTGCACGCCGTGGACGAGCCGAGCGCCTACGAGCTCGTCGAGGAGGGGACCGACCTCAACGAGTCCCAGCCCCGGTCGTTAGGCTGACCGCTCGCCCCGCTTGAACCAACATGGACCGGCAGCCAGCCGGTCCGGACACACGTCATATCGAAGGACCTCCACCGTGGCCAAGCCCGCCCCGACCGCCCTGGACAACGTCGTCTCCCTCGCCAAGCGCCGAGGTTTCGTCTACCCCTGCGGTGAGATCTACGGCGGCACCAAGTCCGCGTGGGACTACGGCCCGCTCGGCGTGGAGCTGAAGGAGAACATCAAGCGCCAGTGGTGGCGCTTCATGGTCACCCGCCGCGACGACGTCGTCGGCCTCGACTCCAGCGTCATCCTGCCGACCCGCACCTGGGAGGCCAGCGGCCACCTGAGCACCTTCAGCGACCCGCTGACCGAGTGCCAGTCCTGCCACAAGCGCTTCCGCGCGGACCACATGCAGGAGGACTACGCGGCCAAGAAGGGCGATCGACGACCCCGACACGGTCGACATCAACGAGTCGATCGCCTGCCCCAACTGCGGCACGCGCAACGCGTGGACCGAGCCCCGCAACTTCAACATGATGCTCAAGACCTACCTCGGCGTCATCGAGGACGAGTCGGGCCTGCACTACCTGCGGCCCGAGACCGCGCAGGGCATCTTCCTCAACTTCGCCAACGTCGTGACGTCCAGCCGCCAGAAGCCGCCCTTCGGCATCGCCCAGATGGGCAAGAGCTTCCGCAACGAGATCACGCCGGGCAACTTCATCTTCCGCACCCGCGAGTTCGAGCAGATGGAGATGGAGTTCTTCGTCAAGCCCGGCGAGGACGACGAGTGGTTCCGCTACTGGATCGAGGAGCGCACCCGCTGGTACGTCGACCTCGGCATCAACCCCGACAACCTGCGCCACTACGAGCACCCGGCCGAGAAGCTGTCGCACTACTCCAAGGGCACGACCGACATCGAGTACCGCTTCGGGTTCTCGGGTCGTGACTTCGAGGAGCTCGAGGGGATCGCCAACCGCACCGACTTCGACCTCAAGCAGCACAGCGAGTTCTCCGGCAAGGACCTGTCCTACTACGACCAGGCCGCCGACGAGCGCTACCTGCCCTACGTCATCGAGCCCGCCGCCGGCCTGACCCGCTCGCTGATGGCGTTCCTCATCGACGCCTACACCGAGGACGAGGCCCCCAACACCAAGGGCGGCGTCGACAAGCGCGTCGTGCTCAAGCTCGACCCGCGCCTCGCGCCGGTCAAGGTCGCGGTGCTGCCGCTGAGCCGCAACGCCGACCTCTCGCCCAAGGCGAAGGCCCTGGCCGCCGAGCTGCGCCAGAACTGGAACGTCGAGTTCGACGACTCCGGCGCGATCGGTCGCCGCTACCGCCGCCAGGACGAGATCGGTACGCCGTTCTGCGTGACGGTCGACTTCGAGACGCTCGACGACGACGCGGTCACCATCCGCGAGCGCGACACGATGAGCCAGGAGCGGGTCAGCCTCGACGGCATCACCCGCTGGTTCGCCGAGAGGCTCGTCGGCTGCTGACCCGGCGGCCGCGGAATGCGGCCGAGCCGTGTGACGATGTCGTCATGCAGCGCACGGTGCTCCTCCTGGTGACGGGGGTGACGGCCCTCGTGCTGACCGCGTCCGCCTGCGCGCCGGACGACCCCGAGTCGTCGCCCGACTCCGGCGCCCACCGCTGCGGTCGACCCGGCCGTCGGCACGGACCCGGGCACGGGCCTCGGCTTCGGGGAGGAGGCGACCGTCGTCTGGCAGCCCGAGTCCGACGTCGCCGGCGTGCTCGACGTGAGCGTCGATGCGGTCGCCGAGCAGGACGAGTCGGTGTTCGACGGGTGGGTCAGCGAGGTGGTGCCCGACGCGCGCCCCTACTTCGTCACCGTCAGCCTCGCCAACGCAGGGGAGTCCGACCTCGGCGGTCAGGAGGTGCCGCTCTACCTCCGGGACGACACGGGTGCGCTGGGTGCGCCGTGGACCCTGGGCGGCGACTTCGCCCAGTGCCAGAGCGGACCCCTTCCCACGCCGTTCGCCGCCGGCGCGGAGGCGGACATGTGCCTGGTCTACCTCGTCCCCGACGGCGCCCGCATCCGCGACCTGGTCTTCGAGCCGACCGAGGGCTACGACCCGATCACCTGGACCGGCGAGGTGACTCGCCCGGAGAAGTCCGCTGGAAGGAAGCAGAAGAGATGATCCGGACCGCACTGGCGCTGCTGCTCGCAGCGCTCACCCTCACGGCACCGTCGCAGGCCCAGCCGTCGGCCCAGGCGCAGGAGGGGTCCGCGCGGCGGCGGCCTGCCCGCCGGCACCCTGGCCGTCGGCAGGCGCGCGCTTCCACCTGCCAGCGAGGCGTACGACCCGAGCCACCTGGTGTGGGCCAAGGGAACCCGGCTGCACGACGCCGGCGTGGTGACGGACCTCGCGCCCTGGCGCATCAACGGCATGCAGCGCACGCCCCACGGCTACTTCCTCAGCCTGTCCCGTCCGAGCCGCGACGACTACCGGACGGCGTGGTACGACGGGCACTCGCTGACCTGGATCGGGTGGAGCCCGTCCATTCCGGAGGTGTCGCCGGACGGTCGCCTCGCCGGCTGGGTGGACCGCGGTGGCCCGATGATCAGGTACGGCCGGGCCGGGCGCATCGTGGTGGTCGACCTGGTGAGCGGGCGGGTCGTCTTCTCCACGTCGCGGTGGATGGGCAAGGACACCGATCTCTACGAGGAGATCTTCCCCGTCTTCCACGGGTTCGACGACCGGTACGCCTACTGGTCCCGCGTCGTGGGCGACGTACGCCGGGTGCGCACCGACCTGACGACCTGGGAGACCTCGCCCGCCGCGACGGTCGACGAGGAGGGGTGGGAGAACCCCGTGGGACTGCCGCTCGACCCCTACACCGGCACCCCGGTCACTCTCGTGGACGGGCGACCGTCGACGGACGGGTACGGCGGCGAGCCGGGCTTCCTCTCCGCGGACGGCCGGTTCGCCTTCAACGTGAGCGCCACCGCCCGGCTGAAGATCACCGACCCCGCCACCGGCGCACGCCTCGACCCGGAGTGGGACAGCAGGTGGCGATGGTTCGCCGGGTGGCAGGACGCGGACACGGTCTACGTCGCGATTCCCCGCCGCTTCTCCTACAGCTGGAGTCCCGGCGACCGGACCCGCGTCCGCGTCGCCGCGTGCGACCTGCCGAGCGGCGGCTGTACGACGGTGGCGCGACTGCGCGGCCTCGACGGGCTCGTCCTCGGCCCCGGCCCGGAAGCCTCCTGAGGCGCACGATTTCGACCGACGTCGCTGCGCGGTCGACAATGGGGCCATGGCCGCCCTCCCCACCTCGCTGACGCTGGGCTCGGTCCGCGTCGACACCCCCGTGGTGCTGGCGCCGATGGCGGGCATCACCAACGCGGCCTACCGCCGACTGTGCGCCGAGCAGGGTGCCGGGCTCTACGTCTGCGAGATGATCACCAGCCGCGGGCTCGTCGAGGGCGACGAGACCACGCGCAAGATGCTGGTCTTCGACGAGCTCGAGTCGGTCCGCTCGGTGCAGCTCTACGGCACCGACCCGGTCTACATCGGCAAGGCGGTCGAGATCCTCTGCGCCGACTTCGGCGTGGCCCACGTCGACCTCAACTTCGGCTGCCCGGTCCCCAAGGTGACCCGCAAGGGCGGCGGGGGAGCGCTGCCGTGGAAGCGCGGCCTCCTCGGCGAGATCCTCACGTCCGCGGTCTCCGCCGCGTCGTCGTACGACGTCCCGGTGACGATGAAGACGCGCAAGGGCCTCGACGACGACCACCTGACCTACCTCGACGCGGGCCGCATCGCGCAGGAGACCGGGGTCGCGGCGATCGCCCTCCACGGTCGCACCGTGCAGCAGGCCTACTCCGGCGAGGCCGACTGGGACGCCATCGCCGCACTGGTCGACCACGTCGACATCCCGGTGCTCGGCAACGGCGACATCTGGGAGGCCGCCGACGCGATCCGGATGGTCGAGCAGACCGGTGTCGCCGGCGTCGTCGTCGGCCGCGGGTGCCTGGGCCGGCCGTGGCTGTTCCGCGACCTGGCCGCCGCCTTCCACGGCGAGGACGTCGCGACCCTGCCCGAGCCTCGGCGAGGTGAAGGTGATGATGCGCCGGCACGCCGAGCTGCTGTCGGAGCACATGGGGGAGGAGCGGGGCTGCAAGGAGTTCCGCAAGCACATCACCTGGTACCTCAAGGGCTTCCCGGCCGGCGGCGAGCTGCGCCACCAGCTCGCCCTCGTCGACTCGCTCGCCGCCCTCGACGTGCTGCTGGAGGGGCTCGACGAGGACGCTCCGTTCCCCGAGCGCGAGCTCGGCACGCCTCGCGGTCGGCAGGGTGCGCCGCGCAAGAAGGTGGTGCTGCCCGAGGGGTGGCTCGACGACACCGACGGCCGCGGGTCGCACCTGCGCGAGGACGCGAACGAGACCACCGGCGGCTGACAGGAGGCTGACAGGCGGACCCTGTCGGCGTACGCAACGATCCGTGCCGGGTGACCCGGAACACGCATGATTTTGCTGTGAAGATTTGGGACAGGCCCGGAATCGTGTGCTCTACTCGATGATCGCGTCGGCGTGGGCACGAGTTCCCCCTCGTGGATCGGCGCATCCGTCCCCCGTCAGCAACCGCAAAGGATCAGCGCTGTGGCTCAGCATCGCCACAAGCGGGAAACCCCTGCTGCCCCCCGTCCGTCCCGCATCCCCCGTTCCGTCCTGGTGTCCGCACCGCTCGCCGTCGTGGCGACGCTGTCCGCGGTGACCATGGGCGTCCTCGGGGCCGAGCCGGCCACGTCCGACGACAACCTCCTGGCCTCGTCCGGGACCCAGTCCCTCTCCGGCGCCGCCTCCTCGGCGCTGGCCCGCCGCGGTGACGTCGTCTCGCGCTCGACCATCCGGACCGCCGCGAAGGCCGAGTCGGCCGCGCGCCAGGACCTCGAGGTCGACCAGCAGGCACGCCGCCTCGCGAAGAAGCTCGACCGGTCCGTGTGGACCACCGACGTGCTCAACCTCTGGGCCGGCCCGTCGGAGAAGTCCGAGAAGTTCGGCGAGATCGGCGCGATCAAGCAGATCTCGGTCACCGGTCGCGAGCAGATGGGCCGCACGCAGGTCGTCATCGACGGCCAGTCGCGCTGGGTCAGCTCCGACTTCCTCAGCGCCGACAAGCCGGAGCCCGAGCCCGCGGGCCCGAGCCTCAGCGGTGTCTGCGCCAACGGCTCGTCGATCGACGCCGGGCGCGCCTCGCTCTACGAGATCCACGACGTGGTCTGCGCCAACTGGCCGGAGATCACCAGCTACGGCACGTGGCGCGGTGACGGCGAGCACGGCCAGGGCCGCGCCATCGACATCATGACCACCGGCGAGACCGGCTGGGCGGTGGCCAACTTCCTGCGCGCCAACTACTCCGCGCTGGGCATCGAGTACATCATCTTCTCCCAGAACATCTGGTCGGTGGAGCGCTCCGGCGAGGGCTGGCGCGGCATGTCGGACCGTGGGTCGACGACGGCCAACCACTACGACCACGTGCACGTCACCGTCTACTGACCGACTCGCCGGTGTCCTCGGCGCTCGCTAGGCTGACCGGCCGATGAGCATCGAGGACCTGTACGACGACGCGGCGCGCGAGCGCGTCGTCGCCGAGCCGCCCAAGCGGGTCGACGCGCCCGTGCGGCTGGCGTTCGAGCGCGACCGGGCGCGCGTCGTCCATGCGGCCGCGTCGCGGCGGCTCGCGGCGAAGACGCAGGTCGTCGGTCCGCAGACCGACGACTTCGTCCGCAACCGGCTCACGCACAGCCTCGAGGTCGCCCAGATCGCCCGCGACCTCGCCCGGGCGCTCGGCACGCACCCCGACATCGCCGAGACGGCCGCGCTCGCGCACGACCTCGGCCACCCGCCCTTCGGCCACAACGGCGAGCGGGCGCTGGCCGAGCTCAGCGCCGGGTGCGGCGGGTTCGAGGGCAACGCCCAGACGCTGCGGCTGCTGACCCGGCTGGAGTCGAAGACCTTCGACGCCGACGGCCGGTCGGTCGGGCTCAACCTCACCCGGGCCACCCTCGACGCCTGCACCAAGTACCCCTGGCCGCGCTCGGCGGCCGACGGCCCGCACGGCGTGCACGCCGACGGCACCCCGCGCGTGGTGGTGAAGTTCGGCGTCTACGACGACGACCGCCCGGTCTTCGACTGGCTGCGCCACGGCGTCGAGGGGCGCGGGCGGTGCCTCGAGGCGCAGGTGATGGACCTCGCCGACGACGTCGCCTACTCGGTGCACGACGTCGAGGACGGCATCGTGGCCGGTCGCCTCGACCTCACCCGCCTCGACCGCGACGCCCTGTGGGCGACGGTGCGGTCGTGGTACCTGCCGGGCGTCGACGACGCCGCGCTCGACCGGGCCCTCGCCGACCTGCGTGCGATCGGGTCCTGGCCGCGGTCGTCGTACGACGGCAGCAGGCGGAGCCTGGCCGCGATCAAGAACCTCACGAGCGACCTCATCGGGCGGTTCTGCGGCAGCGTGCAGGAGTCGACCTTCGCCGCGGCGGGCGGCGAGCCGCTCGTGCGGCACCGGGCCGACCTCGTCGTCCCGGCCGACACCGAGGTGGAGATCGGCGTGCTCAAGGGCATCGCCGCCCACTACGTCATGCAGGCCGACGACCGGGTGACCCTGATGGAGCGCCAGCGCTCACTGGTCGCCGAGCTGGTCGAGGCGATCTGGGACCGCGGCTCCGACGCGCTCGACCCGGTCTTCGTGCAGGACTGGGACGACGCCGCGGACGACGCGGGACGGCGCCGCGTGGTCATCGACCAGGTGGCCTCGTTGACCGACGCCAGCGCCGTCACGCGTCACGCCGCCGCTCGAGTCGGGCTTCGATCAGGGCAGGTTGCCCTGCGGGTAGGGGTTGTCCTGGAGCGCGGTGCTCTCGGGGTTGAGCTGGTCCTCGAGGTCGGAGCGGTGGTCCTGCCGCTGCCCGACGGCGTGACCTTGTCGGCCGCGGTGCTCGCGGCAGCGGCGACCTTGTCCTTGACGATCGGGGCCTTCTCCTTGGCCAGGTCGGCGGCCTGCGTCGCCTTCTCCTGCACGCGCGGGTCGTCCTTGACGCGGGTCGCGGCCTTCTTGATCTGTTCGTAGCGCTCGCGGCCGGCGCGGGTGCCGAGCACGTAGCCGATACCTCCGGCGATGAGCAGCGTGAGCTTCTTCATGGTGGTCTCCCTCAGGTGGTTCGTGCGGGTGTGGTCAGTGCGAGCGTCGGCGCCAGAGCAGCAGCACCACGGCCATCGCCACGAGCGACCCGGCGGCGGCGAGCACCTCGGGCCGTGGCGTCCCGGAGTCGGTGGTGGCGGAGTCCTTGATCGAGGCGACCTTCTCCTTGGCCTGGGACTTCACGTCGAGCTTCGCGGCGAGCTGGTCGACGGTGCCGGCGAGCTGGGCGCGCTGGGCCTCGATCTCGGCCTCGATCTGCTCGGGGGTGCGGGACGTCTGGTCTGCCATGCATCGACCATGCCCCACGGCTCGACGGCGCACCAGCCGCGCTAACCCGGAGGGGTGCCTCCTCAGGCGGCAAGCGTTGTGGAGACCCGTCCGCGGGGGTGGGTCCGCGCCCGTAGACTCCGCGGCGTGGCAGGCCGGATTCGCGACGACGACATCGCCGAGGTGCGCGAGAAGGCGCGGATCGACGACGTCGTGTCGCAGTACGTCACCCTCAAGCGGGCCGGCGGCGGGTCGCTGAAGGGCCTGTGCCCCTTCCACGACGAGAAGACCCCGTCGTTCAACGTGAACCCCGCGCGTCAATTCTTCCACTGCTTCGGCTGCGGGGAAGGCGGCGATGCCATCGCCTTCGTGATGAAGGTCGACGGGCTGACCTTCACCGAGACCGTCGAGCGGCTCGCCGAGAAGTTCGGCGTCCAGCTCCGGCGCGAGGAGGGCGACGACGAGCCCGTACGACCGCGCGGTCCTGCGCGCGGCCGGTTGATCGAGGCCCACAAGGTCGCGCAGGAGTTCTACGCCGAGCAGCTCGGCACCACCGACGCCGTCGTCGCGCGCCAGTTCCTCGACCAGCGCGGCTTCGACCAGGCCGCCGCCCAGATGTTCGGCGTCGGCTTCGCCCCGCGCGACGGCGAGGCGCTGACCCGCCACCTGCGCGGTCGGCGGTTCACCGACGAGGAGTCGGTCGCCGCCGGACTGGTCGCCCACGGCCGCTCCCACTACGACCGGTTCCGCGGGCGCCTGGTCTGGCCGATCCGCGAGGCCAACGGCGACACGATCGGCTTCGGCGCGCGCCGGATCTTCGACGACGACCGCATCGAGGCGAAGTACCTCAACACCTCCGAGACGGCGATCTACAAGAAGAGCCACGTCCTCTACGGCATCGACCTGGCCCGCACCGCGATGAAGGACGCCCAGCAGGCCGTCGTCGTCGAGGGCTACACCGACGTGATGGCCTGCCACCTCGCCGGCGTACGCACCGCGGTGGCGTCGTGCGGCACCGCGTTCGGCACCGACCACGCGCGGGTGCTGCGTCGCTTCCTCGGCGACCACGACAGCACCAGCGGGGAGGTCATCTTCACCTTCGACGGCGACTCGGCCGGGCAGAAGGCCGCGATGAAGATCCTCGAGAGCGACCAGGTGTTCGCCTCGCAGACCTACGTCGCGGTGGCGCCCGAGGGCATGGACCCGTGCGACCTCCGGCTCAAGGAGGGCGACGAGGCGGTGCGCGAGCTCGTCGCCAAGCGCCAGCCGCTCTACCGCTTCGCCCTCGACAACATCCTGTCCCGCCACGACCTCGACCGCGCCGACGGACGCATCGACGCGCTCCGCGACGCCGCGGGCCTGGTCGCCGGCATCCGCGACAAGACCAAGGTCGACGCGTTCTCCCGCGAGCTCGCCCACATGGTCGGCGTCGACGTCGACGAGGTCCGCAGCGAGGTGCGCCGCGCGGCCAACCGACCCGCGAAGCAGCCCGACGAGAGGCGTACGACCCGGGCGAGCGAGGCACCGGCGCAGCCCGAGCCGACCAGGCCGGCGCTGCCGAGCCTGTCCGACCCCCGCTTCCTCATCGAGCGGGAGATGCTCAAGCTCGTCATCCAGCACCCGTCCGGCGTCGGACGCACGACGGCGCACGTGACGACCGGCGACTTCACCCACCCGACGTTCCAGGGCGTCTGGGAGGCGGTGACGACCGCCGGAGGCCCGGCGGCCGGCGCCGAGGACCCCGGCTGGTCCAACAAGGTGCGTGGCGCCGCGACCGACCCCGCGGTCGTCGCCGCGATCACCGAGCTGGGGGTGGAGCCGGTGCGCGGCACCTCCGACCCCAACCCGACCTTCGCGGTCGCCTACGTCTACCGACTCCAGGAGCTCACCACCGCGCGCCGGATCGCCGACGTCAAGGCGCGCCTCCAGCGCACCAACCCGGTCGAGAACGCGCTCGAGTACAACCGGATGTTCGGCGAGCTGGTGATGCTCGAGCAGCACCGCCGCAAGCTGCGCGAGGGCGCCGTCGGCCAGGCAGGAGCACAGTCATGATCGGTCCCGTCAGCTGGCGACGGAGCTCGCTCGTCCCGCAGATCGACGTCCCGCGCGGGGAGAAGGTGCTCGCCGTCGACCCGCGCGGAGGACGGCAGCGTGCTCGCCGGGACGCGCGACGCGTTCTACGTCGCCGCCGACGGCGGGGAGGCCCGCCGGGTGCCGTGGGAGCAGGTCGAGGCCGCCGACTGGGACCGCGACACCGACACCTTCCGGCTCTCCGAGGTCGGCACGTGGGGCGAGGAGCGGCCGATCCACACCGCGGTGCTCGCCGACCCCGGACGCCTGCTCGAGCTGGTCCGCGAGCGCGTCACCGCGAGCGTCGTCCTCCAGCGTCACGTCGTCGGTGGACGGTCGTCGCGGACTGCGTGTCATCGCGCGCCGCGCGCCCTCGGGATCCGGCGGCGTCCAGTGGATCTACGAGTACGACGAGGGCGTCGACCCCGACGACCCGGCCGTGCGAGAGGTCGCCCGGACCACCCTCGAGGCGATGCGCATCGAGGTCGGCCTGCCCTGATTTCACCCGGGCCGACGCTGGCTTGCTAGTGTTCTGCCCCGCTGCTCAAGCGATCCCCTATAGCTCAATTGGCAGAGCATTCGACTGTTAATCGGAGGGTTCCTGGTTCGAGTCCAGGTGGGGGAGCAGTGAGGGGCCCCGATCCGCGCCAGACGCGGATCGGGGCCTCTTGTCGTCTGTCCTGACGGGCGTCAGGCGGGACCCGCCGCGTAGGCGTCGATGAGCTGGGCCTCGGCGGCGTCGAGGTAGGTCGCCATGGCCGACTCGGCCGCGTCGAGCTCACCTGCTGCCAGCAGCTCGAGGATCGCGCGGTTCTCGGGAAGGTAGGCCTGGTGGAACGCCTGCGGAGCATCCATCACGTGGAAGACCAGGCGCAGCTCGGCCAGGAGGTGTCCCATCGCCTCGGTGACGCGAGGGCTCTGTGCCAGCGCCGCGACGGCCTGGTGGAAGTGCATGTTGGCCGTGCCGACCTCGACCCACCGGTCGCGCGCCGCGGCCGCCTCGCCCTCCTCGACGGCCTCGCGGACCGGGACGAGCAGCTCGGCCCACCGGCCGGCGGAGAAGTCCGTCCGCCGGCGCTCGGCCGCGCGACGCACCGCACCGCACTCGAGGATGCGGCGCAGCTGGTAGAGGTCTCGTACGTCGTCCACGGTCAGCTTGCGCACGAAGACGCCGCGGTTGAACTCGTGGAGCAGCAGGCGCTCGTGGCCGAGCAGGCGGAACGCCTCGCGCAGGGTGTTGCGCGAGACCCCGAGCGCCGCTCCGATGTCCTCCTCGGACAACCGGGTGCCCGGGGGGAGGTGGCCCTCGGTGATCCGGTTGCGGAGCACGTCGGCGACCCGGCCCGCGGTGCTGGCGCGGCCGAGCACGGAACGCTCGGCCTGGAGGTCCTCGAGCCAGTCGCTGGTCGTCACGGTCCGCAGGCTATCCGACGGAGGGTATTGACGGATTGTTGAACAATCCCTCATGGTGGTGTGACGGGGACCACTTCCGACGGACCACTCGGGACCGACACAGATGGGCGCGACATGACCGACGAGACCAGGCAGACCGACACCGGGACGGCGAAGCACGACGCCATCGCGAAGGCGGGTGCAGCGCGCGGCGCGCTGCTCGGCGCGATGTTCCTGATGGCCACCAGCGCCATCGGCCCCGGCTTCATCACCCAGACCACCGTGTTCACCGCGGAGCTCGGCGCGGCCTTCGCCTTCGCCATCCTCGTGTCGATCCTCGTCGACATCGCCGTCCAGCTGAACGTGTGGCGCGTCGTCGGCGTCTCCGGGATGCGTGCGCAGGAGCTGGCCAACACGGTGCTGCCCGGGCGCGGGCTACTTCCTCGCAGCCCTCGTCGTCCTGGGCGGTCTGGTGTTCAACATCGGCAACATCGGCGGCACCGCGCTCGGCACCAACGCGATGTTCGGGCTCGACGTCAAGATCGGCGGCGCGATCTCGGCGCTGATCGCGATCGCGATCTTCCTGAGCAAGCGGGCCGGCATCGCGATGGACCGGATCGTGGTGGTGCTCGGCGTCGTGATGATCGCCATGGTGCTCTACGCCGCCGTCGTCTCGGGCCCGCCCGTCGGCGAGGCGCTGCGCCAGACCGTGCTGCCCGACGACGTCGACTTCCTGATCATCACGACCCTGATCGGCGGCACGGTCGGCGGCTACATCACCTACGCCGGCGCCCACCGCCTGGTCGACTCCGGCATCACCGGCCCCGAGCACGTCCGCGACATCACGCGCGGCTCGGTGACCGGCATCCTCGTGACCGGCGTGATGCGCACCCTGCTGTTCCTCGCCGTGCTCGGCGTGGTGGCCGGTGGCGTGACCCTGGCCGCCGACAACCCGCCGGCCTCCGCCTTCCAGGCCGCCCTCGGCGACGTCGGCGTCCGGGTCTTCGGCATCATCCTGTGGGCCGCGAGCATCACGTCGGTCATCGGTGCGTCCTACACCTCGGTGTCGTTCCTCGCCGGCTTCTCGCGCCGGCTCGAGGAGCGCCGCAACCTGGTGACGGTCGGCTTCATCGTCTTCTCGGGTGCCATCTACCTCGCCCTGGGCAAGGCGCCGGTCACGCTGCTGGTCCTCGCCGGCGCGCTCAACGGGCTCATCCTGCCCGTGGGCTTCGCGCATCATCCTGTGGGTGGCCGCGCGCCGGATCGACCTGCTCCGCGGCTACCACTACCCGAAGTGGCTGCTCGCGATCGGCGCGCTCGTGTGGGTGCTCACGGTCTACCTCGGCTGGAACTCCCTCGGCGGCATCGCGGACCTGCTGTGACGGGGCCGCGGATCGACCTCAACGCCGACCTGGGGGAGTCGTTCGGCAGCTGGACCCTCGGTGACGACGACGCCCTGCTGGAGCTGATCACCAGCGCCAACGTCGCGTGCGGCTTCCACGCCGGCGACCCGACCGTGCTGCGACGCACGTGCGCGCGGGCCGCCGAGCGCGGCGTCGTGATCGGCGCGCAGGTGGGCTACCGCGACCTCGCGGGCTTCGGGCGGCGCTTCATCGACGTCGAGCCCCACGACCTCACCAACGACGTGCTCTACCAGCTCGGCGCGCTGGAGGCCTTCGCCCGGGTCGCGGGCACGCGAGGTCCGCTACGTCAAGCCGCACGGGGCGCTCTACAACGCGATCGTCCACCACGAGGCGCAGGCCGAGGCGGTCGCCGAGGCCGTACGCCGCTACGACCCGACCCTGCCGGTCCTGGGCCTGCCCGGATCCGTGTGGCTCGCGGTGGCCGAGGGGGCCGGCCTGACCCCCGTGCCCGAGGCCTTCGCCGACCGCGCCTACACGCCCGACGGCACCCTGGTGTCGCGGCGCGAGCCGGACGCGGTGCTGCACGACCCCGACCAGGTGGCCGAGCGCACGGTCCGGATCGCCACCCGCGACGAGGTGGTCGCCGCTGACGGCTCGCTGGTCGCGGTGCGCGCCGCCTCCGTGTGCGTGCACGGCGACAGCCCCGGGGCGGTGGCGATGGCGACGGCCGTACGCCGTGGGCTGGAGGAGGCGGGCGTGCGGGTGCTGCCGTTCGTCGGTGGTGAGCCGGGGTGAGGCTGCTCCCGTGCGGCGGGTCCGGGCTCCTGGTCGAGCTCGACGACCTCGACGCCGTGCTCGCGCTCTACGCCGAGCTGGTCGACGACCCGCCCGACGGCGTCGTCGACCTGGTGCCGGCCGCACGCACGCTGCTGCTGCGGATCGACCCCGCGCGGACCGATGCGGCCCGGGTCGCCCGCGCCGTGCGCGCCGTCGAGCCGCGGTCGGGGCACCGTCCCGATGCCGGTCGCCTCGAGATCCCGGTGACCTACGACGGCGAGGACCTCGCCGAGGTCGGGCGGCTGACCGGGCTGGGGGAGCGCGGCGTCGTCGAGGCCCACACCGCCCAGGAGTGGACGGTGGCGTTCTGCGGCTTCGCTCCCGGCTTCGGCTACCTGGTCGGGGCCGACGACCGGTTGACGGTGCCGCGGCGCGACAACCCGCGCACCAGGGTGCCGGCCCGGTCCATCGCGCTGGCCGGCGAGTTCACCGGGGTCTATCCCCGCGAGTCGCCCGGCGGGTGGCAGCTCATCGGCCACACCTCCGTGCAGCCCTGGGACCTCGAGCGCGACCCGCCCGCCCTCCTGGTGCCGGGCCTCCGCGTCCAGTTCGTGGAGGCGTGATGGACACCGTGCTGGAGGTCGTGAGCCCCGGCGTGCTGAGCACCGTGCAGGACCTGGGCCGTCAGGGCCTCGGTGCCCTCGGGGTCGGCCACGCCGGGGCTGCGGACGTACCCGCCCTGCGACTGGCCAACCGCCTGCTCGGCAACCCCGAGTCCGCGGCCGCGATCGAGGTGACGTTCGGCGGCCTCGAGGTCGTCGCGCACGGCGGCGATGGCGGTCACGCTCACCGGAGCGCCCTGCCCCCTCACCGTCGACGGTCGCGTCCACGGTCCGTACGACGTGGTGTGGGTGCCCGACGGCGCGACCCTCCGTCTGGGGCCGCCGAGCACCGGGCTGCGCAGCTACCTCGCCGTGCGCGGCGGGATCGAGACCCCACCCGTGCTGGGCTCCCGCTCCACCGACGTCCTGTCCGGGGTCGGGCCGGACCCGCTCGCCGCCGGCGACCGGCTCCCGATCGGCCGCGCCACGACGGCGTACCCCGGCGTCGACGTGGTGCCCGTGCAGCTGCCCGAGGGAGGCGACGTCGTCCTGCGCGTCGTCGACGGTCCCCGGGCCGACTGGTTCACGCCCGCCGGGCGCGCGGCCCTGCTCTCCGACGCCTACGAGGTCACCGCGGACAGCAACCGGGTCGGGATGCGCCTGTCCGGACCCGAGCTCGAGCGGGCGCGCGACGACGAGCTCCCGAGCGAGGGGATGGTCTGCGGGGCCCTCCAGGTGCCGCCGTCGGGGCAGCCGACCCTGTTCCTCGCCGACCACCCGGTCACCGGCGGATACCCCGTCATCGCGGTGGTCGTCGCTGCCGACGTACCCCTCGCCGCGCAGGTCCGGCCGGGCCAGCGCGTCCTCTTCCGCCGGGTCCCGTCCTCGACACCTGACCCCGTCCCCACCCCAGGAGCACACGATGACTGACGTCGCCACCCTCACGCCCCTCGAGGCCCGCGGACGGTTCCGGGCCGGCCTGCGCGTGCCGACGTCCGGGTGGTGCGCGGGCTGGACCCAGGCCAACCTGCTGGCCGTGCCGCGCGACCTGGCGTACGACTTCCTGCTGTTCGCGCAGCGCAACCCCGCGCCGTGCCCGATCCTCGACGTCACCGAGCCCGGCGAGGTGAGCAGCCTGAGGTTCGCGGGCGACCTGCGCACCGACCTGCCTGCCTACCGCATCTACGAGCACGGCGAGCTGGTCGCCGAGGTCGACGACGTGACCGGGCACTGGCGCGACGACATGGTGGCGTTCCTCATCGGGTGCAGCTTCACGTTCGAGGACGCGTTGCTCGAGGCCGGAGTGCCCGTACGCCACCTGGAGCAGGGCCGCAACGTCCCGATGTACCGCACCTCCGTCGACTGTCGCCCGGCCGGCTCGCTGTCGGGACCGATGGTCGTGTCGATGCGTCCGATGCCCGCCTCGCAGGTGGCCACGGCGGTCCGGGTGACCTCGCGCTACCCCGCCGTCCACGGGGCTCCGGTCCACATCGGCTCGCCGGCCGACCTCGGCATCACCGACCTCGACACCCCCGACTTCGGGGACCCGGTGGAGGTGCGGCCGGGAGAGGTGCCGGTCTTCTGGGCCTGCGGCGTCACCCCGCAGGCAGCGGTCATGCAGTCCCGTCCGGCACTGGCCATCGGCCATGCCCCGGGCCACATGGCGATCACCGACATCCGCGAGAGCGAGCACCTCGTCCCGTGAGGGCGTCATTGCGGTGACGTAACGCTTCCGCGCGCCACGTGAACTGTGCGTTACACGGAGCATGGCCGCGCCCGCGCTGGGTCAGGCTGGCCGCATGACCGCGGACCCTTCCACCGGCGCGCCCGCTCCGGGCCAGTTCCTCGTACGTCCCGACGGCTCGGTCGTGGGCGACGACGGCGTCTCCGGCGCACTGGCGGCGGCGCTGCCCTACACGGGCCGGCTGGCCCGACGCATGGGCGAGCTGGTCGACGCCGGTGACCTCCGGGTGATGGAGGCCTTCGGCACCGAGCACCTCATCGTCGCGGTGACCTGGACCCCCGCGGGCGAGGGCACCTTCCGGGCGGTCGTGATGCCGCTCGCCGGGCGCACGGTGCCGACCTTCACCGTCGTGGGGGCGGTCGACACGTCCGCCGCCGTCTCGCACTGCCTGAACCGGCTGTCGCGCCTCGAGGGCGTCGAGTGGTGCTCGATCATCACCGCGAGCTCCCGGGTCATCGGCGCAGTGGGCGAGCGGCAGGACCTCCACCACCTCGCCGAGGCCGGCACCCGCATGCTGGCGATCCTGCGATCGCTCCAGGACCAGCACGCGACCGGGTTCGTCCGGCTGCGGTTCGAGGAGGGCGCTCTGGTCGGGGTCGCCCTCGGTCGTCACGCGCTGGTCGCGTCGGTCTCCTCGGCCGAGGACCACGAGCTCATCGCGATGATCGACGAGATCCGGGCGATCCTCGCCGACCACGACCTCTCCACCGTCGCGACGGAGTTCGACCCCGACGAGCCGGAGGCGGTCGAGGAGGCACTGCCGACCCCACCGGCGCCCGCCCCAGCCCCCGCACCGCTCGTCGGGGCGCGCTTCCGCTACGTGGAGCCCACGGAGAAGAAGCCGCGACGGCTCAGACGCGGTCGCTGAGGGCGACCGACTCAGCCCCAGCCGAGCGGGAACACCTCGAACGTCGCCGCGTGCGTGACGCCGAGCCCCTGGCCCCCACCGCGGAGGATGCCGTCGAGGAACTCCTCGGGGTCCCAGCCCTCCCAGCCGAGGCCGTCGATGTAGGCCTTGTGCTCCTTGAGCGAGGCGACCCCGGCCTGGAAGGTGTCGGTCACGTCGACGGCGTGGGTCGCCTGCGGCGAGCTCCCGGACCACACCGCCCGGACGCCGCCCCACGGCTCGAGGCCGTCGGTGAGCTGCTCGGGGAAGATCCACCGGTTCCCTGCGTCGCGTACGGCGTCCAGCAGCGCCCGGCCCACCGCGATGTGGTCGGCCTGGTTGAGGTTGGTGCCGCCGAAGGTCTCGCGGAAGTTGATCGTCATCGCGATGTCCGGGCGGTGCTTGCGCACGACCGCGGCGATCGCGCGCCGCAGCTCGACGCCGTACTCCAGGACGCCGTCGGGGAGCCGCAGGAACTCGACCTCGTCGACCCCCACCGCGCGGGCGGACGCGATCTCCTCGCCCTCGCGCAGCGGGCCGCTCTCGTCGGGGTGCACGCCGTCGATGCCGGCCTCCCCGCTGGTCACCATGCAGTAGACGATGCGCTTGCCCTGGCCGGTCCAGCGCGCGACCGCGGCGGCACCGCCGTACTCGATGTCGTCGGGGTGGGCGACCACGAAGAGCGCGGTCTCCCAGTCCTCGGGAAGGGGCTCGAAGGACGGGGGAGCGGGACGGTCGTCGGTCATGTGTGCGAGCATGGCACTGCGGGTGCGGCGTGTCTGCCCTCGTCAGGCCATGACTCCGACGGGCGTCGGCGCGAAGCCCGGGAAGACCTGGGCCGTCGACACCCCGAAGCGGCGGGTGACGATCTCGCTCAGCACGCTCCGGTAGTCGGTGGTGACGAGCAGGTCGGCGTCCAGCGAGTCCGTCAGGCCCGGCCAGGAGCCGTAGTAGCGACCGCCCCTGACCCCGGCGCCGGCGACGAACATGACGTTGCCGAAGCCGTGGTCGGTGCCGTAGTTGTCGTTCTCCTTGACCCGTCGGCCGAACTCGCTGAGCGTCACGAGCGTCACCCGGTCGGCGAACGGGCCGAGGTCGGCGAAGAAGGCGGCGATCGACCCGGCGAGGTCGCCGGCGTTGCGCCGCATCTCGCCCCACTCGACGGTGCCGAGGTCGGTGTGCATGTCCCAGTCGCCCTGGTCGACGGTGACGACCTCGGCGCCGACGCCGGAGCGCACGATCCGCGAGACGTCGGAGAGGGCCTTGCCGAGATCGGTGGCGGGGTACGCCGCCGCGGCGGACTCGCTCGCCGGCAGGTCGCGCGCCACACCGAAGCCCTGCGCTCCCGAGATCGCGTCGCGGACCGCCTGGTTCATCCGGCCGCCGCCCTTCCACGCGTGCTGGAGCGCGAGCAGCCGTCGGCCGTCCTCGTCCGTGCCGGCGACCTCGGCCCGGTCCACGTCGTCCACGACGAAGGCCGGGTTGGCCCCGAAGAGCGACGTCGGCACCTGGTTGCCCATCGCGGTGCCCTGCAGCGGCGAGGTGCCGGGCAGGTCGCCGAGCAGGCGGTTGAGCCAGCCGTTGCGCTCGGTGGAGCCGGGGGCCGCGTCCTCGATGGCCTCCATCGCCGCGAAGTGCGAGCGGTTGGGGGTGGGCATGCCGGTGGCGTGCACCGCGGCCAGGGTCCCGGCGTTCCACATCGGCACCAGCGGCGCGAGCGCCGGGTGCAGGCCGAACATCGCGTCCGGGGCCAGCAGCGAGGCGGCCGGGATGCCGATGCTCGGGCGCGCGGCGTAGTAGGCGGGGTCGCCGTGGGGCACCACGAGCGAGAGGCCGTCGGCCGCGCCGCGCAGCGACAGCAGCACCAGGACCGAGCCCAGCGGGGAGGACAGCCGGTTCGCGGTGCGGCCGGTGACGGCGTACGCCTGCGGTCCCGAGCGGGTCAGGCCGGGGCCGAGGGCGAGCGCGCCGCCGGCGAGCGCCGTGCCGAGGAGGGCGCGGCGGCTCAGGGCGAGGCGTGCCTCGTCGTAGTCGGAGCAGCCGCAGGTGCGGGACTGGGATCGGGACGTCGTGTCGGTCATGTCAGCACGCCAGGTGGTCGGGGGAGTCGAGGACAGCGGCCAGCAGCCGCGGGAAGCCCCACTGGTAGAGGCCGTGCTCGCGATCGATCTTCTCCCTGGCCTTGCAGCCGGTGGCCAGGCAGGCGGTCTCGAGGAGGTGCTTCGACGCGGGGCGGTGCAGCAGGTCGCGGCTCACCGCGTCGACGAGGTCCGCGAAGCGGATCGGCTTCTTCGCCGGCACCCAGGCCGCGGGCTTGCGGTAGCGGAGGTCGACGGTCGGCCACCAGCCGCCGGCCATCGACCAGTGCATGCTCATCGAGCCGAGCGCCCGCGACGGCGAGGCCCAGATGTCGTCGCGCACGGGCGTGCCGTCGGGACGCGGCCACGCGTGGGGGGACAGCCCGAGCCCGGACGCCTGCCAGAGCATGGCGATGGCACCGGAGTCGCCGCTGCTGGGCCGGCCGACCTCGACGCCGAGGGCGCGGTAGGTCGCCACCACGTCCTCGCTCGGGTCGCGCAGCTTGCCGCCCGCGGCCTTGCGGAACTCCTTGCTCGCCACGAGCGCGCGGAGCACCGGCACGATCTCGGTGTCGTTCTTCAGGTAGACCTTCGCCAGCCGGTTGACCAGGGACGACGGCGGGTCGTCGCGGACGAACTTGGTGGCCAGCCGCTCGGCGATGTGACGTGCCGTCGACGGGTGGTGGGCGAGGTAGCGCAGGTAGTCCTTGGTCAGCTGGCGCCCGTCGCCCTTGCGGTTCTTGTCCGTGAAGCCCTTCACCTTCACCGTCCCGGTGAAGTGGTCCTCCTTGACGTAGGACGCGGCCCACGTCTCCCAGAGGTCCACGTGCCAGCCGGTGAGGATCCGCGCCGAGGCCTTGACGTCGTCCTCGGTGTAGTTGCCGGCGCCGAGGGTGTGCAGCTCGAGCAGCTCGCGACCGAGGTTCTCGTTGGGTGCCCGCTTCGTCGACGTGGCCGCCGACAGGAAGATCAGCATCGCCGGGTGCGTCGTGGTCTCGACGAGCATCTGGTCGAAGCGGCCGAGCGCGTGCTTGCGGATCGTCTCGCCGTAGTCGGCGCGCCAGGTGAAGTGGGCGTCGCCGCTGACGGGCACGTGGAGCATGCCCTCCCAGAACTCGGTCATCTTCTCGAGCACCGGGCGGCGGGTGCGGATCCGGCGCACGAGCAGCCAGCGGCCGTAGTCCTCCATGACCTGCCAGCCGCCGCGGACCTCCTGGATCTGGCGCTGCCACAGGTCGGCCGGCTTGCGGTCGAGGTCGGGCCACCAGCGGCGCACCTCGTCGGCGGCGCCGTCCGGGAACGCGCCGGGGCGCGTGAGCTGCTTCTCGAACCAGGCCTGCGCGCCACCCGCACGGCGTACGTCCTTCGCCAGCGTGGCGTCGATGCCGTAGCCGAAGCGCGTGACGAGGTGCCGCTGCGACGGTGTCAGCAACGGTTGCTTCTCGCGATCTCTGCCCACGACGGCCCTCCCAGTCCCGAGGCGGACCACTGTGGCACGTCCTGACGGCGTGCGGGAGCGTTATCGGGTTGCTCGTGGGACGGCGTCCCGTGTCGGATGGGGACGTGGACATCCGCGAGCTCGACGCCCAGGACCCGGCCGCCCGACGTGCGTGGTTCGAGGTGATGGACACCTCGGCGCGGGCGAACCGCCCGCACGCGCTGCTCGAGGGCGTTCACCGCGTTCGAGGTGTCCGTCACCGAGCCCGGCGAGCACGCCCGCCGGGTCCGGCTCGAGGCGCGCGACGGCGACGACCTCGTCGGGGTCGCCGAGCTCGAGCTCCCGCTGACCGAGAACCTCGACGTGGGCTGGGCCGAGGTCAACGTGCTGCCGGAGCACCGCCGGCGGGGGACCGGCCGGCTGCTCTGGGAGGCGGTGGTCGAGCGGGCTCGCGCGGCCGGACGCACGCGGATCGGCGGAGAGGTGTCGGTGGCCCCGGTCGACGGCGGGCCCGGCCTGGAGTTCGCGACGTGCGGTGGGAGCGGTGGAGAAGCACCGCGAGGACCACCTGCTGCTCGACCTCCCGGTCACGGCGGCGCCCGTCGATCCGGCGTACGACGTCGTCACCTGGCGCGGTCGCTGCCCCGACGAGCACCGCCCCGCCTACCTGGCGATGCGCAACCAGATGAACGCCGACGTGCCGGTCGGCGAGCTCGACCTCGAGCCCGTGGTGCTCGACGACGCCCGGCTCGCGTCGTCGGAGGAGCGGCTCGATGCGGTCGTACGACGTCCGCGTGGCCGCCGCCCGACGACGGTCGGACGGGGAGTTCGGCGGCTACTCGCTGCTGTTCGTCCCGCACGGAGAGGCCTACGGCTGGCAGGACGACACCCTCGTGATGCCCGACCACCGCGGCCACCGCCTCGGCGCGGCCCTCAAGACGGTCAACTACGCCGACCTGCCCGACGACGTCCGCGTCGTCCACACCTGGACCGCCCCGTCGAACGCCGCGATGCACCACACCAACACCGCCCTCGGCTTCCGCGTGGTGGAGCGCATGCACGAGATGGAGGCCGACCTCGCGGGCGAGGCGGACGGCGACGGATAGGGTGCCGCCCGAGGGGCGGTAGCTCAGTCGGTCAGAGCAGAGGACTCATAATCCTTGGGTCGTGGGTTCGAGCCCCACCCGCCCTACTCGGGCCCCACTCAGGGGCGCCCGCCTCCTAGGAAGGGCGCACCGGCAGCGAGCGCCGCGGTCCTGGCCGCTGCGCCGTACGGGGTGGTGACAGACGTCGTCGTGCCCGGGGTGCCCGGGTTCATCGTGCGCGTGAACGAGCCAGGACCGATCGCACCACCACCGGTGGAGATCTGGAAGTCGAAGGTCGAGGTCTGTCCCGGACCGAACTCGGTGACCGCGTCGAAGGTGAAGGTGCGAGACGCTCCGGTCCCGCTGACCGAGACGAAGGTCCAGCGGGCGTTGGTGCCCGCCGTGCCCCCCTGGCCGTTGTACGCGTTCGTCGAGACCGCGGTCGGGTTGGCGCCCCAGTTCGCGGCGGACGGAGCCGTCACCACGACGGTGGCCTTGAGGTTCGTGGTCGTGACGGTGGTGCTGTTGACCAGGTCGGTCGCGAACCTGAGCACCGCGCCGGCCACCTGAGGGGTGCTGAAAGGAGTGATGGTGATCCGGGCACCCGCGCTGGCGGCCAGTGCGGGCGCCGCGGTGGCCGCGGCGACGACCGGAACCGTCCAGGCAGCGGACCTGACAACGGAGCGTCGGGTGGGGAGGGACGTGTGGGTCACGGTAGGTCGGCTTCCGTCGCGAAGGTGGCGGGCCGCCCGAACGTTCCCGTGTGTCTCACACACTGTAAGCCAGGCCCGTCCGGCACGTCGGTCCTTCGGATGCATTCCTTCGGACGATGTTCCAGCCGGTCGCGGACCGGGCCCGGGGTACTAGCACCATCGGACATCTCGCGGCACCGGCCGGGGCCGGGGAGGCTGGGACCACCTACTGAGGAGGATCCATGACCACCATCACGAACGACCACGACCGGACTCGCCCGCGCCCTGGCGATCGGTGTCGCCCTCGTCCACCCTCTCCGTCGGCGCACTCGCCGCGAGTGTCCCGGCTGCGTCCGCCCAGAGCGGTTCCGTCTCCCTGCGAGGCGGGGACGACGACCCGGCCGGTGACGACAACGGCGGCCGCACGGGCGGCAGCGACGACCCGGCGGGCGACGACAACGGCGGCGCCCGCAGCGGCGGCGGCGACGACGACCGCGTGATCCGCACCGGCAGCTGCAGCGCCGGCGCCGGCTGGAAGCTCAAGGTCAAGACCGACGACGGCCGGCTCGAGGTCGAGGGCGAGGTCGACAGCAACGTCGCCGGCCAGCAGTGGCGCTGGACCATCCGCCACAACGGCTCGGTCAGCGACCGCGGCACGGCCACCACGACGGCGCGCAGCGGCTCGTTCGAGGTGGAGCGCAAGATCGTCGACCTGGCCGGCACCGACGCGGTCGCCTTCAAGGCCGTGCGCGACGGCCAGGTGTGCCGAGGTGTGGTCAACTACTGACCTCGTTCGTCCCGGAGGAGCACACCCCATGCGTTGGCTGACGAATCCCGTGGCGCAGTTCCTGGCCACGGGATTCGTCACGCTCGTGGTCGTCGTCCTCGTCACCGGCGCGCTCAGCCGCGACGCCGCCGACGAGGAGGCCGTCGCCGACGCGCGGGCCCTCACCCAGGTGCTCGGCCGCTCCGTCGCCCAGCCGGCGATCCCCCCGGGCCTGGTCACCGGCGACGCGGCGGCCATCGACCGGCTCGACCGCACGGTCCTGGACCGCCTGCTCGTGGGCGACGTACGCCGGATCAAGATCTGGTCGGCCGACGGCACGATCCTCTACAGCGACCGCACCGAGCTGATCGGTGCCACCTACCCCCTCGGCGACGACGAGCTCGAGGTGATCGAGGACGGCGGCACCGACGCCGAGCTCTCCGACCTCACCCGCCCCGAGAACCGCTACGAGCGCGCCCTCGGCGGCGACCTCCTCGAGGTCTACACGCGCGTCCGGTCGCCGGAGCGGGAGCCGCTCCTCTTCGAGGCCTACTTCACCGCCGACGAGCTGGGCGAGCAGCGCGCGGCCGTCCTCGACCGCTTCCTCCCGATCACCATCGGTGCGCTCGCCGCGCTGGTGCTGCTGACGACGCCGCTCATCCTGCTGCTGACGCGTCGGCTCTCCCGGGCGGCGCGCGAGCGCGAGCGGCTGCTCGAGTCGGCCGTCCGCGCCTCCGACGCCGAGCGCCTGCGCATCGCGCGTGACCTGCACGACGGCGTCGTCCAGGACCTGGCCGGCTCCTCGCTGGCACTGTCCACGCTCGCCGCCCGGAGCGACACGCCGATCTCGACGGACCTCGAGGAGGTGGGTCGCTCGCTGCGGGTGAGCATGCGCTCGCTGCGCTCCCTGCTCGTCGAGATCTACCCGCCCGACCTGCACACCGCCGGACTGGCCGCGGCCGTGCAGGACCTCGTCGCCCCGCTGGTCGGCACCGGAGTACGCGTCGACGTGGACGTCAGCGGCGACGAGGACGCGTCCGGTGCCGCGGTCGCCCTCGTCTGGCGGCTGGCGCAGGAGTCGGTGCGCAACGTGGCGCGCCACGCCCGCGCGACGCGGATGTCGCTGACCGTGCGGCGCGAGGACGACCGGCTGGTGCTCGAGGTCGTCGACGACGGGGTCGGCTTCGACCCCGGTGCCACGCCGGCCGACGCCCACTTCGGGCTGCGCGCTGCGGAGAGCCTCGTGCGCGAGCACCGCGGCACCATGGAGGTGGAGTCGTCCCCCGGTTCGGGCACGATCGTCCGGGTGGAGGTGCCGCTCGGATGACCCGGATGATCCGCGTGGTGCTGGCCGACGACCACGCCGTCGTACGCCGTGGGCTCGCCGGGCTGCTCGAGTCGACCGACGACCTCGAGGTCGTCGGCGTCGCCAAGGACGGCAGCGAGGCGGTCGAGCTGGTCCGCGAGCACCGCCCGGACGTGGCCGTGATGGACCTCCAGATGCCGGTGCTCGACGGCGTCGAGGCGACCCGCGCGATCGTGGAGGCACAGACGGGCACCGAGGTGCTGGTGCTGACGTCGTTCTCCGACCACGCCCGCATCGACGCCGCCATCGAGGCAGGCGCCGTCGGCTACCTCCTCAAGGACGCCGAGCCCGACACGCTCCTCGACGGCATCCGCGCGGTGGCACGGGGCGAGTCCCCGCTCGACCCGCGGGCCGCGCGCCGGCTGCTGTCGCGGGCCACCGGCGCGGGGGAGCGGCTGGCGACCTCGTCGGCGACGTCCGGGCTGTCACCGCGCGAGGTCGAGGTGCTGCGGCTGGTGGTCGAGGGGCTGCTCAACAAGCAGATCGCCGGTCGGCTGGGCATCACGGAGCGCACGGTGAAGGCGCACCTGACGTCCGCCTACCAGCGGATCGGCGTCGCCGACCGCACGCAGGCCGCGCTGTGGGTCGAGCGCCACGGGCTCGACGACGCGTAGCGGTCTCAGACCTCGTTGGCGATCAGGTAGTCGTCGCCGTCGCGCTGCAGCTGGAGCCGGATCCGCTGGGTGCTCTGCGCGCCCGACTTCATCTGGTAGGTGACCGTGTAGGCGACCGTCTGGTCCGCGGGGTTGCTCTCGACGCTCTTCAGCTCGGCCGAGCGGACCTTGCTCCACCACCCGATGTAGCCCTCGTAGTCGCCGCTCGCCGCCTGGAAGGCGGGGGTCAGCTGCTCGAAGGCCGCCTCGGGGTCCGTGGTGACCGTGTCGAGGTAGGACGCGATGAAGTCGTCCATCTGCTGACGCACCTCGGCGGCCGTCGGCTCGGTGGCGACCGGCGTCGGGCGTCTCGCTCGCGCTCGTCTGCGAGGAGTCCGTCGAGTCGTCGGGCGCGGCCTCGGGCGTGCCGCGCCCGGCCAGGACGTACGCCGCCATGACCGCCGCGACGGCCGCCACCGCAGCGACTGCGATCCAGCCCCAGTGCCGACGGCGCGGTCGTGCGGCACGCGGCAGGGGAGCCGGGCGCACGACGGGGATCGTGCCGGTCCGCTCGCGCTCCGGCGACGCGTGCCGGCCGCACGGCGTCGGCGCTCGCCCGGGACGGCTCGCCGCGCGAGATCCGGACCAGGTCGTCCCGCACCTGCTGCATCGACCACCGCTGGTCCGGGTCGTGCGTCATCATCACCGTCAGCAGCCCGGCCATCCGGTGCTCCGGGGCCAGTCGCGGCGGGTCCTCGTGCACGATCTTGTAGAGCGCACCGATCAGGTTGTCGCCCACGTCGTAGGGCGGCTTGCCGGTGACCGCGTGGTAGAGCGTGGCCCCCAGCGACCACACGTCGCTCGCCGGCGTGGCCGACGAGCCGCTGGCGACCTCCGGTGCGAGGTAGGCCGGGGAGCCGGTCACCAGGCCGGTCTGCGTGAGCGAGGCGTCGTTCTCGGAGCGGGCGATCCCGAAGTCGTTGAGCTTGGCGCCGCCGTCGGCGATCAGGATGTTGCTGGGCTTCACGTCGCGGTGGACGATCCCGTTGGCGTGGGCCTCGACCAGGGCGTCGGCCGTCTGGCCGAGCAGCGTGGCCGCGTCGTCGGCCGCGAGCGGTCCCGTGCGCCGCACCTTCTCGTTCAGCGTCTCGCCGTCGACGTACTCCATCACCAGCCAGCGGACGTCGTCCTCGTCGACGAGGTCGAAGACCGACACGACGTGGGGGTGGTTGAGCGCGGCGGCCAGTCGGGCCTCGCGCTCGGCGCGCTCACGCTCGACGTCGTCGGAGCCGGGTGTCGTCCCGATGCGCTTGATCGCCACCTGGCGGCCGAGCACCTCGTCGAGCGCGAGGTGCACGGTGCCGGAGCCGCCGCGACCGATCTCTCGCTCGAGCCTGTACCTGCCTGCGATCACGTGCCGTCCTTCCTGCCTGCTCGCCCTAGGCTAGTGGCCGACCACCAGCCCGACCCCACCCGAAGGAATCCACGTGACGACCCCGAATGTCCTCGACGAGCTGGAGTGGCGCGGCCTCGTCGCGCACTCCACCGACCGCGACGCGCTCCGCGCGGCGCTGGGCGAGGGGAGCGTCAAGTTCTACGTGGGCTTCGACCCGACGGCACCGAGCCTCCACATGGGCAACCTCGTGCAGCTGGTGACGGCTCGCCGCCTGCAGGACGCCGGCCACACGCCGTACATCCTCGTCGGCGGCGCCACCGGGATGATCGGTGACCCGCGGGACTCCGGCGAGCGCGTCCTCAACTCGCTCGACACCGTCAAGGAGTGGACCGAGCGCGTCCGGCAGCAGGTCTCGCGGTTCGTCTCCTTCGACGGGGACAACGCCGCGACGACGGTCAACAACTACGACTGGACCGCCTCGCTGTCGGTGATCGACTTCCTGCGCGACATCGGCAAGCACTTCCCGGTCAACCGGATGCTCGCGCGCGACACGGTCAAGCGCCGGCTCGAGTCGGGCATCAGCTACACCGAGTTCTCCTACGTCCTGCTGCAGTCGATGGACTTCCTCAGCCTCTTCCGCGAGCACGGCGTGATGCTGCAGTTCGGCGGGTCCGACCAGTGGGGCAACATCACCGGCGGCGCCGAGCTCGTACGCCGGGTCGAGGGCGCCCACGCGTACGCCTTCGCGACGCCGCTGATCACCAAGGCCGACGGCACGAAGTACGGCAAGACCGAGGGCGGCGCCCTGTGGCTCGACGCCGGGATGATGTCGCCCTACGCCTTCCACCAGTTCTGGCTCAACGTCGAGGACGAGAAGGTCGGCGAGCTGCTGCGGATCTTCACCTTCCTCACCCGCGAGGAGATCGAGGACCTCGAGCAGCAGACGGCCGAGAAGCCGTTCCTGCGCGCCGGGCCAGAAGCGTCTCGCCGACGAGGTCACCGCCCTGGTGCACGGCGAGCACGAGGTGGAGCAGGCCAAGGCGGCCGCAGCCGCGCTGTTCGGCGGGGGAGACCTCTCCTCGATCAAGCCCGACACCCTCGCCGCTGCCCTGAGGGAGGCCGGAGGTACGACGCTGCCCGCCGGCGAGCTGCCCGGGATCGTCGACCTGCTCGTCGCCGCGGGCCTGGTGAAGAGCAAGGGCGACGCCCGCCGCACGGTCGCGGAGGGCGGGGCCTACCTCAACAACGTGCGGGTCGAGGACCCGGAGCTCCGCCCGACCGAGGCCGACCTGGTCGCCGGCTCGTGGCTCGTGCTGCGCCGCGGGAAGAAGAACTTCGCCGGCGTCGAGGTCGGCTGATCGAGGCGCGCGACTGGGCGCGTGGAGGGCGTCGCGACACGCCCCGCCACGCGCCCCACGCGTCACAACAGGCCTCTGACCTGCGAAAACGTCAGTGTGCCCGCGGTCACACCATCTCGATTTGCGCGATCGTCCAGAGTCCGCATACTGTTCTCTCTGTCGCCAGGGAGCGGCGGGGAACAAGACCGGTCAGGTCGGGTTCCCGGCCCCGGGCAGGACAACCCGAAGCGGTCATCGGTCACGGTGACACCACCGGGTCAGAGCGAAACAGCCGAGGATTTGCCACGGCAGAAAGTCGCTCGCTAGGTTTCACCAGTTGCCTCACGCAACCGAGATCCTCACCGGATCGCGATGTGGGTGCGTCTGATTTTTGAGAACTCAACAGTGTGTTTGATTAGTCGACGAATTAGTTTGTTATGCCCCGTTGACGTCGTGTTGCCTGGCCTCTCTTTTGGGGGTTGTGGGTGGATGGTGTCGCGGTTTCTTTGACAATGATTCTGACAATCTATGTCAGTTTCGTTTTTTGTCAGGGGATGTGGCTCTTATTGATTGTCGCTGCTGGCTGCCTTTGGGTGGTTGGTGGGTGTGTTTTTCGATGGAGAGTTTGATCCTGGCTCAGGACGAACGCTGGCGGCGTGCTTAACACATGCAAGTCGAGCGGAAAGGCCACTTCGGTGGTACTCGAGCGGCGAACGGGTGAGTAACACGTGAGTAATCTGCCCTTGGCTTTGGGATAGCCACCGGAAACGGTGATTAATACCGGATACGACAACTACTCGCATGGGTTGGTTGTGGAAAGTTTTTCGGCCAGGGATGTGCTCGCGGCCTATCAGCTTGATGGTGAGGTAATGGCTCACCATGGCTTCGACGGGTAGCCGGCCTGAGAGGGTGACCGGTCACACTGGGACTGAGACACGGCCCAGACTCCTACGGGAGGCAGCAGTGGGGAATATTGGACAATGGGCGGAAGCCTGATCCAGCAACGCCGCGTGAGGGATGACGGCCTTCGGGTTGTAAACCTCTTTCGGTAGGGACGAAGCGCAAGTGACGGTACCTACTAAAGAAGCACCGGCCAACTACGTGCCAGCAGCCGCGGTAATACGTAGGGTGCGAGCGTTGTCCGGAATTATTGGGCGTAAAGGGCTCGTAGGCGGTTTGTCGCGTCGGGAGTGAAAACCAGGTGCTTAACACCTGGCTTGCTTTCGATACGGGCAGACTAGAGGTATGCAGGGGAGAACGGAATTCCTGGTGTAGCGGTGAAATGCGCAGATATCAGGAGGAACACCGGTGGCGAAGGCGGTTCTCTGGGCATGACCTGACGCTGAGGAGCGAAAGTGTGGGGAGCGAACAGGATTAGATACCCTGGTAGTCCACACCGTAAACGTTGGGCGCTAGGTGTGGGGTCCATTCCACGGATTCCGTGCCGCAGCTAACGCATTAAGCGCCCCGCCTGGGGAGTACGGCCGCAAGGCTAAAACTCAAAGGAATTGACGGGGGCCCGCACAAGCGGCGGAGCATGCGGATTAATTCGATGCAACGCGAAGAACCTTACCTGGGTTTGACATACACCCTGCCGCTCCAGAGATGGGGCTTCTTTTGGGGGTGTACAGGTGGTGCATGGCTGTCGTCAGCTCGTGTCGTGAGATGTTGGGTTAAGTCCCGCAACGAGCGCAACCCTCGTTCTATGTTGCCAGCATGCCCTTCGGGGTGATGGGGACTCATAGGAGACTGCCGGGGTCAACTCGGAGGAAGGTGGGGATGACGTCAAGTCATCATGCCCCTTATGTCCAGGGCTTCACGCATGCTACAATGGCCGGTACAAAGGGCTGCGATCCCGTAAGGGGGAGCGAATCCCAAAAAGCCGGTCTCAGTTCGGATTGGGGTCTGCAACTCGACCCCATGAAGTCGGAGTCGCTAGTAATCGCAGATCAGCAACGCTGCGGTGAATACGTTCCCGGGCCTTGTACACACCGCCCGTCACGTCACGAAAGTCGGCAACACCCGAAGCCGGTGGCCCAACCCTTGTGGAGGGAGCCGTCGAAGGTGGGGCTGGCGATTGGGACGAAGTCGTAACAAGGTAGCCGTACCGGAAGGTGCGGCTGGATCACCTCCTTTCTAAGGAGCACGCACCCAGATCAGTGGCGAATGTTCACTGGCGCATGGTGGTGTCTCACTAGTGGAATCGTCGACGATCACGCTGCTCGGCGCAAGCTGGCTGGTGTTGAGCGGTCCTTCGGGGTCGGGTTACTCATTGCCTCGCGTTGGTGGGGGATGGGGTCAAGCACACTGTTGGGTCCTGAAGAATCAGGCGCCTGGAGCACTGCTGGACGTGAGTCTGGTGGGTTGCTGGGTTCTGGTTGTTCTGGTCCTCCTTCGTCTGAGTCACGTGTCCTGGTCGCCGTCTGGTTGGTGGGGTGGTTGAGGGGGTTGGTGGGGTTGTTGTTTGAGATCTGCATAGTGGACGCGAGCATCTGGCGACGCGACGATGGCCCTGCTGGTGTGGAGGGCCTTGGTGGTGGTGTTGTCTAGAGCAATTCGTTTAATGAGTTTGTAGATGTGGCCTGTTGTGCCTCTTTCCTTGGGGTGGGTCGCATCGAATGTGTGAAGGCCGGCCTGCACCGTGATTGTGGTGGGGGTTGGTTGTTGTCTTTTGTGGCGTGTGTTGGCTGTGTTGGAGTGTGTGTTGTTCTGACGTTGTTGAGACAAGCTATGAAGGGCACATGGTGGATGCCTTGGCATCAAGAGCCGATGAAGGACGTTGGAGCCTGCGATAAGCCCTGGGGAGTTGGCAACCGAGCTGTGATCCGGGGGTGTCCGAATGGGGAAACCCAGCACGAGTCATGTCGTGTTACCTGCACCTGAACACATAGGGTGTGTGGAGGGAACGTCGGGAAGTGAAACATCTCAGTACCGACAGGAAGAGAAAACAATAGTGATTCCGAGAGTAGTGGCGAGCGAAATCGGATGAGGCCAAACCATGTCTGTGTGATACCCGGCAGGGGTTGCAGGCGTGGGGTTGTGGGACTGCTCATCATGTACTGCCGTGCATGGAGGAAGTAAGAAACCAGTGTGGAAGTCGAAGTCGGTTGGAAAGCCGCACCGTAGAGGGTGATAGGCCCGTAGACGTAAGGCACTGGCTTCCGAGCATCATCCCAAGTAACACGGAACCCCTGAAATTCCGTGTGAATCTGGCGGGACCACCCGTTAAGCCTAAATACTCCTTGATGACCGATAGCGGACAAGTACCGTGAGGGAAAGGTGAAAAGTACCCCTGGCGGGGAGTGAAATAGTACCTGAAACCGTGTGCCTACAATCCGTCGGAGCCTTATGCCTGAGCTTGCTCAGGTGGGGGTGACGGCGTGCCTTTTGAAGAATGAGCCTGCGAGTTTGCGGTGTGTTGCGAGGTTAACCCGTGTGGGGAAGCCGTAGCGAAAGCGAGTCCGAATAGGGCGATTCAGTAGCGCGCTCAAGACCCGAAGCGAAGTGATCTATCCATGGGCAGGTTGAAGCGTCGGTAAGACGACGTGGAGGACCGAACCCACTTAGGTTGAAAACTGAGGGGATGACCTGTGGATAGGGGTGAAAGGCCAATCAAACTTCGTGATAGCTGGTTCTCCCCGAAATGCATTTAGGTGCAGCGTTGCGTGTTTCTTGCCGGAGGTAGAGCACTGGATAGCTAATGGGCCCTACAAGGTTACTGACGTTAGCCAAACTCCGAATGCCGGTAAGTGAGAGCGCAGCAGTGAGACTGCGGGGGATAAGCTCCGTAGTCGAGAGGGAAACAGCCCAGACCATCAGCTAAGGCCCCTAAGCGGTGACTAAGTGGAAAAGGATGTGGAGTCGCATTGACAACCAGGAGGTTGGCTTGGAAGCAGCCACCCTTGAAAGAGTGCGTAATAGCTCACTGGTCAAGTGATTCCGCGCCGACAATGTAGCGGGGCTCAAGTCATCCGCCGAAGCTATGGCATTCAGCAATTACATCAGCATCGACTTGATCGGTGTTCAGTGTGCTGGATGGGTAGGGGAGCGTCGTGTGGGCAGTGAAGCGCCGGAGTGATCCAGGTGTGGAGCCCACACGAGTGAGAATGCAGGCATGAGTAGCGAATCACGGGTGAGAAACCCGTGCGCCGAATGATCAAGGGTTCCAGGGTCAAGCTAATCTGCCCTGGGTAAGTCGGGACCTAAGGCGAGGCCGACAGGCGTAGTCGATGGACAACGGGTTGATATTCCCGTACCGGCGAAGTTGCGCCCATGACGAACCTGGTGATGCTAACCACCCGAAGCTCATCGGACCGGACCCTTCGGGGCGAGGCTGGTGTGTGGAGCGTGGGACCCGAACTGGTAGTAGTCAAGCGATGGGGTGACACAGGAAGGTAGCCCAGCCACAGCGATGGTTGTCTGTGGGCAAGCGCGTAGGACGTGGTGTAGGCAAATCCGCACCATCCACTTCAGTGTGGAGTCTGAGACGTGACGCGGAGCCGTTATGGCGAAGTGGGTGATCCTATGCTGTCGAGAAAAACCTCTAGCGAGCAACGAGCCGCCCGTACCCCAAACCGACTCAGGTGATCAAGTAGAGAATACTAAGGCGATCGAGACAACCATGGTTAAGGAACTCGGCAAAATGCCCCCGTAACTTCGGGAGAAGGGGGGCCCGGATCGTGAACCCACTAGCTGGGGGAAGCGTGAAGGGCCGCAGAGACCAGGGGGAAGCGACTGTTTACTAAAAACACAGGTCCGTGCGAAGTTGTAAGACGATGTATACGGACTGACTCCTGCCCGGTGCTGGAAGGTTAAGAGGACCGGTTAGACACTTCGGTGTCGAAGCTGAGAATTTAAGCCCCAGTAAACGGCGGTGGTAACTATAACCATCCTAAGGTAGCGAAATTCCTTGTCGGGTAAGTTCCGACCTGCACGAATGGAGTAACGACTTCCCTACTGTCTCAACCATGGACTCGGCGAAATTGCACTACGAGTAAAGATGCTCGTTACGCGCGGCAGGACGGAAAGACCCCGGGACCTTTACTATAGTTTGGTATTGGTGTTTGGTACGGCTTGTGTAGGATAGGTGGGAGACTGTGAAGCCCTCACGCCAGTGTGGGTGGAGTCAACGTTGAAATACCACTCTGGTCGTACTAGATGTCTAACCTAGGTCCATTATCTGGATCAGGGACAGTGCCTGATGGGTAGTTTAACTGGGGCGGTTGCCTCCTAAAATGTAACGGAGGCGCTCAAAGGTTCCCTCAGCCTGGTTGGCAATCAGGTGGCGAGTGTAAGTGCACAAGGGAGCTTGACTGTGAGACAGACATGTCGAGCAGGGACGAAAGTCGGAACTAGTGATCTGGCCACGGCATGTGGAAGCGTGGTCACTCAACGGATAAAAGGTACCCCGGGGATAACAGGCTGATCTTCCCCAAGAGTCCATATCGACGGGATGGTTTGGCACCTCGATGTCGGCTCGTCGCATCCTGGGGCTGGAGTAGGTCCCAAGGGTTGGGCTGTTCGCCCATTAAAGCGGCACGCGAGCTGGGTTTAGAACGTCGTGAGACAGTTCGGTCCCTATCCGCCGCGCGCGCAGGAAACTTGAGAAAGGCTGTCCCTAGTACGAGAGGACCGGGATGGACGAACCTCTGGTGTGCCAGTTGTTCCGCCAGGAGCACGGCTGGTTGGCTACGTTCGGAAGTGATAACCGCTGAATGCATCTAAGCGGGAAGCACGTTTCAAGATGAGGTTTCCCACCACGTAAGTGGGTAAGGCCCCCCACAGAACATGGGGTTGATAGGCCGGAGGTGTACAGCAGTAATGCCCAGCCGACCGGTACTAATAGGCCGAGGGCTTGTCCCAACACCGTACAAAACACACACAAGCACCACACGTGTTGAACGTACGGTCAACCACAACGCGCAAAGACGAACACACAACTCACTGAGCACAGCTCACAGCGAGAGCAGTTCGCGTCCACTAGAGCAGATCCCAACCAACAAACCACTGGTTTGTGAGGGTTGAAAGAGTTACGGCGGCCATAGCGAAACGGGAAACACCCGGTCCCATACCGAACCCGGAAGTTAAGCCTTTCAGCGCCGATGGTACTGCAACCGAGAGGTTGTGGGAGAGTAGGACGCCGCCGGACAATCATTGGGCAGAGGCCACCAGACATCTGGTGGCCTCTGCGTCATTTCACGCCCCGGTATGAGTACGGTGGCCCGTGGGCGGGGGCCGAAACGTTGAGAAGGAGTGTGCGGCCGTGGCCGAGGACCGTCGAGGACAGCGACCAGCCCGAGGTGGCGCCAGCGCCGGACGAGGTGGCTCGTCGTCGCGCTCGAGCGACTCCCGCGGCGGGTCCGGACGCTCGTCGTCCGCCGCCGGGGACTCGCGCGGTCGCACCAGCTCACGCGGCGATGCCCCGCGGGCGGCGACAAGGGCGGAGCGAAGGGTGGCTCCTCCCGGGGCGGCTACCAGGGCAAGAACGACTCCCGTGCGCCGAAGGGCGCCTTCCGTGGCCGCGCCGAGCCGAAGATCCGCACTGCCGACCAGGCCGAGTACGACGGTCCCGAGCTGCCGGAGCACGTCACCGGCGCCGAGCTCGATCGCGGAGTGCGGGCGCAGCTGAAGGGCCTGCCCGAGAAGCTCGCCGCCCGCGTCGCGCGACACCTGGCCGCGGCCGGCGTGCTGATCGACGAGGACCCCGAGCTGGCCTACCGTCACACGCTGGCTGCCCGCGCCCGTGCGTCGCGCCTGGCCGTCGTGCGCGAGGCCACGGGGGAGGCGGCCTACGCAGCCGGCCACTACGACGTCGCGCTCGCCGAGCTGCGCGCCGCCAAGCGGATGAACGGTGCCACCGACTACCTGCCGATCATGGCCGACTGCCACCGTGCCCTCGGCAACCCCGAGCAGGCGATCAAGCTCGCCAAGAGTCCGTCGGTGGCGAACTTCGCCACCGAGGCGAAGGCCGAGATGACGCTCGTCGAGGCCGGCGCCCGGCGCGACATGGGCCAGCTCGACGCCGCCCTCCGCACGCTCGAGCTCGCCCCGTTGACGTCCAAGAGCCGCTCCGCGTGGGTGGTGCGACTGCGCTACGCGTACGCCGACACCCTCGAGGCGGCCGGACGCGAGGCGGACGCCCTGGCGTGGTTCCACCGCACGCACGCGATCGACTCCGACGAGCTCACCGACGCCGCCGAGCGCGCGGACCAGCTGGAGCGACGCCAGCCCTGACGGGCGGTGCACCGTCGGACGTGTCCCGCTGGCGTTCGGGCGCCTCATGGGCCACAATGGAGCCACTAATCACATACGTGTCACTCGACCACCGTTGAGCAACGACGACAGACCGCTGGGGAAGGCGCATCTGGAGCGTCGGAACTCAAGGAGGTCGTGGTGACCACACGCATTGCTTCCCGCCCGGACGGTCCGGGGACGCGGGGCATTCTCTACGTGCACTCTGCTCCCTCCGCACTCTGCCCGCACATCGAGTGGGCCGTGGGCGGAGTGCTCGGGGTCGCCGTCTCGCTCGACTGGACGCCGCAGGCTGCCCAGCCGGGCTCCTACCGCGCCGAGCTGTCGTGGACCGGCACCGCCGGGACCGCTGCCGCCGTCGCGTCGGCGCTGCGCGGGTGGAACCACCTCCGCTTCGAGATCACCGAGGAGCCGACGAGCTCCACGGAGGGCACGCGCTTCTCCTGCACGCCCGACCTCGGCATCTTCCACGCCATCACCGGACCGCACGGCGACATCCTCATCCCCGAGGACCGGCTCAAGGCCGCGGTCGTGAAGTCCGCGCTGGGCGACACCACGCTCCTCAACGAGATCGACGCGCTCCTCGGCAAGCCGTGGGACGACGAGCTCGAGACCTTCCGGCACGCGGGTGAGGGCGCACCGGTGCGTTGGCTGCACCAGGTCGTCTGAGCCGACAGCCGTCCAGGGGTGGCGGTGACGCGCCGGTTGGTCCCGGTGACCGTCACGCCCCCGCTCGGGCGCTGAGGTCAGAGCGGGATGTTGCCGTGGCGCCCGCGGCGTACGCCGACGGTGTCGATCTCGTGCCGCATCGCGGCAGCGATCGCGCTGCGGGTGCGGCCGGGCTCGACCACCTCGTCGACGACGCCGATCTCGACGGCCTTGTCGACCCCGCCGGCGATGCGCTCGTGCTCGGCGGCGAGCTCGGCCTCGACCTGGGGACGGATCTCGGGGGAGACCTCGGCCAGCTTGCGGCGGTGGAGCACGCGGATCGCGGCCACGGCGCCCATCACGGCGACCTCCGCGCCCGGCCAGGCGAACACCTTGGTGGCGCCGAGCGAGCGGGCGTTCATCGCGATGTAGGCGCCGCCGTAGGTCTTGCGGGTCACGAGCGTCACCCGCGGCACCACGCACTCACCGAAGGCGTGCAGGAGCTTGGCGCCACGTCGGACGACGCCGTCCCACTCCTGGCCGACGCCGGGGAGGTAGCCGGGCACGTCGACGATGACGACGAGGGGTACGCCGAACGCGTCGCACATGCGCACGAACCGCGAGGCCTTCTCGGCCGAGAGCGAGTCGAGGCAGCCGCCGAGCCGCAGCGGGTTGTTGGCGACGACGCCGACCGTGCGGCCGCCGAAGCGGCCGAGGGCGGTGACGATGTTGGGGGCCCAGCGGGCGTGGATCTCCTGCATGGTGCCCTCGTCGAGCACGCCCTCGACGAGCGGGTGCACGTCGTAGGCGCGCTTCTTGGACTCCGGGAGGAGCGCGCTGAGGTCGCGGTCCTCGACCTCGTCCGCGGCCAGGCTGCCCTGGGCGCCGAGGAGGGACGCGACCGTGCGGGCCTTGTCGAGCGCCTCGCGCTCGGAGTCGGTGAGGATGTGCACGACGCCGGAGCGCCGGCCGTGCGGCTCGGGGCCGCCGAGGCGGAGCATGTCGACGTCCTCCCCGGTGACCGAGCGGACGACGTCGGGGCCGGTGACGAAGATCCGGCCCTCGGGGCCGAGGATGACGACGTCGGTCAGCGCCGGGCCGTAGGCCGCCCCGCCGGCGGCGGGGCCGAGGACGACGGAGATCTGCGGGATCACGCCGGAGGCCTGCGTCATGACCTGGAAGATCCGGCCGACGGCGTGGAGGGACAGCACGCCCTCGGCGAGCCGGGCGCCGCCGGAGTGCCACAGCCCGATGATCGGCACGTTGTCGGTGATCGCGCGGTGGTAGGCGTCGACGACGACGCGGCAGCCCACGTCGCCCATCGCGCCGCCCATGACGGTCGCGTCGGAGCAGAAGGCGACGACCTGGGTGCCGTCGACGCGGCCGACCGCGGCGAGCATGCCGGAGTCGTCGTCGGCGGTGATCAGCTCGAGGGTGCCCTCGTCGAGGAGCGCGGTGAGGCGGTGGACCGGGTTGCGCGGGTCCTCCTCGCGGGGCAGCTTGGCGGGCTTGGCTGCGGGAGCGGCGGTGGTCGTCATCAGATTGATCCGAACGCCACGGCGACGTTGGCGCCACCGAAGCCGAAGGAGTTGTTGAGGGCGACGATGTCACCGTCGGGCAGGTCACGCCTCGACGTCGGGATGTCGAGGTCGACCTCGGGATCCTTGTCGTCGAGGTTGATCGTCGGGGGACTGACCCGGTCGTGCAGCGCCATGACGGTGGCGACCGCCTCGAGGGCGCCGGCGCCGCCGAGGAGGTGGCCGGTCATCGACTTGGTGCTGGTGACCACGCAGCGGTCGACGTGCTCGCCGAGGACGGCGTGGAGCATGAGGCCCTCCGCGATGTCGCCCTTCGGGGTCGAGGTGGCGTGGGCGTTGACGTGGACGACGGTGGCCGGGTCGACGTCGCCCTCGCGGAGCGCCATCTTGATGGCGCGCGTGCCGCCGCGACCCTCGGGGTCGGGCTGGGCGATGTCGTGGGCGTCGTTGCTGATGCCGGCGCCGCGCACCTCGGCGTAGATCTTCGCGCCGCGGGCGCGGGCGTGCTCCTCGGACTCGAGGATCAGCACGGCGCCGCCCTCGCCGAGGACGAAGCCGTCGCGGGCCGACGTCCCAGGGGCGCGAGACCGACGCCGGGTCGCGGCCGTCGTCGCCGCTGGCGGTCTTGGAGAGCGCCATCATGTTCGCGAAGGCGGCCATCGGGAGCGGGTGGATCGCGGCCTCGGTGCCGCCGGCGATGACGACGTCGGCGCGGCCGAGGCGGATCAGGTCGATGGCCATCGCGATGGCCTCGTTGCCGGAGGCGCAGGCCGACGTGGGCGCGTGGACCGCCGCGCGGGCGCCGTACTTGAGGCTGACGTTGGCGGCGGGGGCGTTGGGCATGAGCATCGGCACGGCGAGCGGGGACACCCGGCGGGCGCCCTTCTCGAGCAGCGTGTCGTAGTTGGCGAGCAGCGTGGTGACGCCACCGATGCCGGAGGCGAGCGCGACGGCGAGGCGCTCGGGCTCGAGCCCGGAGCCCTCGAGGCCGGAGTCGGCCCAGGCCTGGTCGGCGGCGACCATGGCGAACTGGCTGGAGCGGTCGAGGCGCCGGGCCTTGACGCGGTCGAGGACCTCGGACGGCTCGACGAAGATCCGGCCGCCGATGCGCACCGGGAGGGTGTCCACCCACTCGTCGTCGAGGTAGCCGACGCCGGAGGTGCCGGCCAGCATGGCCTGCCACGTCGAGGCGACGTCCCCACCGACAGGTGAGGTGGCGCCGAGGCCGGTGACGACTACGCGGGTCGAGGGCATCAGATGGGTTCCGTTCCGTGCGGGAGTGAGGCGGGAGTTCCTGGGTCACGGGGGCCGGGCTGGACGCCGGCCACCCGTGACGTGGGGGAGAGCGTCAGCCCTGCGAGCGCTCGATGAAGGCGACGGCGTCGCCGACGGTCTTGAGGTTCTTGACCTCGTCGTCGGGGATGGTCACGCCGAACTTCTCCTCGGCGGCCACGACGACCTCGACCATGGAGAGCGAGTCGACGTCGAGGTCGTCCACGAAGGACTTGTCCAGCTGGACGTCGTCGGCGTCGACGCCGGCGACCTCGTTGACGATGTCGGCGAGGTCAGCGCGGATTTCTTCGGTGGTGGCCATGGGGCCTTCCCTTCTTTCGGTGGTGGTGCTTCTTGGCTGGTGGAAAAACTCGGGTGGATCGGGTGGTGCGTCAGGGGACGGTGACGACCTGGGCGGCGTACGCCAGTCCGGCACCGAAGGCGATGAGCAGGGCCGTGTCGCCGCTGCGGGCCTCGCCCTCGAGCATCATCCGGTCGAGCGCGAGCGGCACGGAGGCGGCCGAGGTGTTGCCCTGGTCGGCGACGTCGCGGGCGATGCGCACCGACGCGGGCAGCTTCATCGAGCGCGCCATCGCGTCGATGATGCGCATGTTGGCCTGGTGGGGCACGAAGACGTCGAGCTCGTCGAGGGACACGCCGGCCGCGTCGAGCGCCTGCTGGCCGATCTTGGCCATCGCGAACGACGCCCAGCGGAAGACCGGGTTGCCCTGCATGGTCAGGTGCGGCATCACGCCGGAGCCGGGGTGGGTGTCGGTGCCCACCACGTCGCGCCAGTCCTCGCGCTGCCGGATGAGGTCGAACTGCTCGCCGTCGGAGCCCCAGACGACCGGGCCGATGCCCGGGGTGTCGCTCGGTCCGACGACGGCGGCGCCGGCGCCGTCCGCGAAGATGAAGGCGGTGCCGCGGTCGGTGAGGTCGAGGATGTCGGTGAGGCGCTCGACACCGATGACCAGGACGTGCCGGGCGCTGCCGGCGCGGACCATGTCGGAGGCCATCGCGATGCCGTGGCAGAAGCCGGCGCAGGCGGCGGAGATGTCGAAGGCGGCGGCGGCGTCGGTGCCGAGCTCGTGGGCGATCGCGGTGGCGACGGCGGGGGTCTGGAGCAGGTGGCTCACGGTCGCGACGACGACGCAGTCGATCGTCGCCGACCTCGAGGCCCGCGCGCTCGATGGCGATGCGCGACGCCTCGACGGACATCATCTGCACGGACTCCTCGGGACCGGCCCAGCGGCGGGTCTTGATCCCGGAGCGCTGCTGGATCCACTCGTCGCTGGAGTCGATCGCGTCGACCACCTCGGAGTTGGGGACCAGGCGGGTGGGGCGGTAGGAGCCCATGCCCATGATGCGCGTGTGCGGAGCACCCGTCGTCGCGGAGATCGGCGCCATCAGTGGTTGCCCTCCGGGTGGAGGCGGAGGAGGGGCTGGCCGGGGGAGACCAGGTCGCCGTCCTCGACGAGCCACTCCACGACGGACCCGCCGTGGGGCGCGGTGATGTCGGTGCGGTCGCGCAGGCTGGCGACGGCGCCGATGGTCGCTCCGGGGACCAGGACGTCGTGCTCGAGGGCCTCGGAGGCGAGGTGGAACGTGCCCTTGGCGGGGGAGACGATCATCCGCCAGGTCGGGGTGGTCTCGATCTGCGACGCCTCGCCGTGCTTGTCGCAGAACTCGCGGGCCGCGTCGAGCTGGTCGGGCGTCTTGAGGGCGAACGTCTCGACGCCCTTGAGCTGGCGCTTGGCGATGCCGGTGAGGGTGCCGGCGGGCGGCATCTCGAGGATGCCGGTGACGCCGAGGTCGCTCATCGTCTCCATGCAGAGGTCCCAGCGGACCGGGTTGGCGATCTGGCCGACCATCCGGCGGAGCACGTCGCGCCCGTCGTGGACGACCTGGCCGTCGCGGTTGGAGATCAGCGGCGTGCGCGGGTCGTGGGTGGACACCGAGCGTGCCAGCGACGCGAGCCGCTCGACCGCGGGAGCCATGTGGGAGGTGTGGAACGCGCCGGCGACGCTCAGCGGCATCAGCCGCGCCTTGGCCGGTCCGTCCTCGGCGAACGCGGCGAGCTGCTCCATCGTGCCCGCGGCGACGAGCTGGCCGGCGCCGTTGTCGTTGGCGGGGGTGAGGCCGTGGCGCTCGATCACCGCGAGCACCTCCTCGCGGTCGCCGCCGAGCACCGCGGTCATGCCGGTCGCGGTCGTCGCGGCGGCGTCGGCCATCGCGTTGCCGCGCTCGCGCACCAGCACCATCGCCTGCTCGGCGGTGATGACGCGGGCACCCGCGGCGGCGGTGAGCTCGCCGACGCTGTGGCCGGCGACCGCGCCGATGCGCGCGAACGCGTCGGCGGGGTGCGGGAAGAGGTCGAGCGCCGCGACCAGGCCGGTCGCGACCAGCAGCGGCTGGGCGATCTTGGTGTCGCGGATGGTGTCCGCGTCGGCCTCGGTGCCGTAGTGGGCCAGGTCGATGTCGGCGACCGTGGCCAGCCAGTCGAACCGGGCGGCGAAGACGGGGTCCTCCAGCCAGGGCGTGAGGAAGCCGGGGGTCTGGGCCCCCTGGCCGGGAGCGACGATGACGAGCACGAACCCCACTCTGCCGGGTCCGCGGGCGGTGACGCGGGTCCGACGCCGACGAAACTCACCCGTCAATCCTTGTAGGGTTCCTACAATTCCGTGCGGCCCGACTGACGCCCTAGGATCAGCGCCAGCTGGAGGGCGAAGGCCTCGCGCGGTCGCGTCGGCGACCAGCCCGTGACGTCGGCGATCTGACGCAGGCGGTAGCGCACCGTGTTGGGGTGCACGAAGAGCGCCCGCGCCGTGCCCTCGATCGAGCTGCCGTGCTCGAACCAGGCACCCAGGGTCTCCAGCAGGGCGCCCCGGGTCGCGACGAGCGGCAGGTACACGTCGTCGACGAGGTGCCGCCGCGCGTGGCCGTCGCCGGCCAGCGCGCGCTCGGGCAGCAGGTCTCGGCTCTCGACCGGTCGCGGCGCGTCGGGCCAGCCGCTCGCCGCGCGGTGCGCCGAGAGGGCGGCGCGTGCCGAGGCGCTGGCGTGGGCGAGGTCGGCGGTCACCGGGCCGACCACGACCGGGCCGTCCCCGAAGTGGTCGAGCAACCGGGTCGCCGCCTTGAGCGGGTCGGTGACGCCGCCGAGCACGACGACCAGGCGGTCGCCCTGCGTGGCGCACAGCGCGTCCATGTCGCCGGCGCGCGCCGAGCGGCGTACGGACTCGAAGACGTCGAGCTCCGCGCGGTGGAGAGGCGTGGCGCCCAGCACCACGGCCACGTCGCCGTGGGCGCCCCAGCCGAGGGCGCTCGCCCGGGAGAGCACGGACTCGTCGGCCTCGGACGCGGACGACCGCGTCCACGACGAGCGCCTCGAGGCGCGCGTCCCAGGCGCCGCGGGACTCCGCGGCCCGGGCGTAGACGGCGGCGGTCGCGAAGGCGACCTCGCGGGCGTAGAGGAGGACGGCGTCGTGGACCTCGCGCACGTCCTCGGGGTCGAGGATCGCGTCGATGTTGGTCTCGACGACCCGGATGCTGAGCCGCACCAGCTCGACCGTCTGCTGGAGCGAGATGACGCCGGTCAGCTCGCGCGGCGCGGCACCGAAGACCACGACGTCGAGCGGGTGGTGGACCGCGGCGTCGCCCTGCGCGCCGGCCTCGACGTCGTACCACTCCACGAAGCCGCGGATGCCGGCCTGCACGATGAGGCCGACCCAGGAGCGGTCCTCCGCGCTGAGGTCGTCGAACCACGGCAGGTCGGTGGCCATCCGCGCCGTCGCCGCGGTGCTGAGCTGCCCCGACGAGCTGCGCAGGGCCTCGGCTGAGCGGCGGCGGGAGGCGGGCATGGATCGAGCGTAGTGGTCCGCCGCGCGTAGTGGGATTCCCACGAACGGGCCGGATGGGGCGGCGAGGTCACGACTTGGCATCGTCGTGGGGCGCGATCACCACCCCGCGGCGACCCTCTGGTTGAATCCGGGACCTGTCCGCCCCGATGGAGGTCGCGTGCCCCGCAGCAGCCCGCAGGTCCAGCACGTCACCGTGCACGGCCACCGACGTGCGTTCGTACGCATGGGGTCCGGTCCGGCCCTCCTGCTGCTCCACGGCCTCGGGTGCGACCACACGACCTGGGCGCCGGTGATGGAGTCGTTCGCGCGCACCCACACCGTCATCGCCCCCGACCTGCTCGGGCACGGCGAGTCGGACAAGCCCCGGGCGGACTACAGCCTCGGCGGCTACGCCAACGGGATGCGCGACCTGCTGACCGTGCTCGGCATCGACCGGGTCACCGTCGTCGGCCACAGCTTCGGGGGAGGGGTGGCGATGCAGTTCGCCTACCAGTTCCCCGAGCGCGCCGAGCGGCTGGTGCTGGTGTCGTCCGGCGGCCTCGGCCCCGAGGTCAGCCCCGCGATCCGCGCCATCACGACCCCCGGCTTCCACCAGGCGATGTCGCTGCTGGCGGCGCCGGGCGTACGCCACGTGACGACCGCCGCGATGCGGCTGCTGGCGGGCACCGGGGTGAGCCAGCTGCGCGACCTCGACGAGGTCGCCGACATCTACGACTCGTTCAAGGACCCGCGGACGCGGGCCGCGATCGCGCACGTCGTCCGCGCGGTGGTGGACTGGCGCGGCCAGATCGTCACGATGGCCGACCGTGCCTACCTCACCGAGGCGATGCCGATGTGCGTCGTGTGGGGCGCCGACGACGTGGTCATCCCGGTCGCGCACGCCAGCAACGCGAGCGCGCTCGCGCCGACGGCGCGCATCGAGGTGCTGCCCAACGCCGGCCACTTCCCGCACAAGGACCACCCCGAGCGCTTCGCCAAGATCGTGCGCGACTTCATCCGCTCGACCGAGCCGAGCCACTACGACCGCGAGCGCTGGCGCGAGCTGCTCGACGAGGGTGCGTCGGTCGCGCCCATCCAGGCGCAGGCCGGGTCGTCGCCGCTCGCCCCCGTGCACTCCGTACGCGCGCGCGGGCGCGGCCGCCTAGCCCCAGTTCTTCGCGTCGGTCAGGCAGAACGGGTGGCCGGCGGGGTCGATGACGACCGTCCACGTCTCGCCCGGCTGCGGGTCGGCCAGCGTCGCGCCGAGCTCGACCGCGCGCTCCGCCATCGCCTCGAGGTCGTCGACCGCGAGGTCGAGGTGGAACTGCTTGCGGCCGTCGTCGGGCCACGACGGGGGCTGGTGGTCGTCGATCCGGCCCAGCCCGAGGGCGGGGCTGCCGTCGGGACCGGTGAGCATCGCGTAGTCGTCGGTGCTCGCCGCGACCTCCCACCCCAGCAGGGCGGACCAGAAGTCGGCGGAGGGCTTCACCTCGGCGACGTCCAGGGTCACCATCGCGATCCGGGCGGTCGGCTGGTCGGTCATCTCGTCTCCTCGTGCTCGTCCGTGTGTTCGTCCGGTCCCCACTCTCGTGCCGCCGGCCGGGCCGCGGCTTGGACAAAGGCGACAGCGCTGTCCGAGCCCCCGCCTAGGGTGACGGCGTGCCCTCCCGATCCGGCCGCGTGCAGGCGGCGGTGCTGCGACCCAGCGTGGCGGAGCAGCGGATCGACCTCGGTCGCATCGAGCCGCCCGCCGACCTCGCCCACCTCGTCGACTACTTCTGGTGGGTGCGCTGGGACACGCCCGAGCCGCACGACCAGGAGGTCGTGCCGCGACCGGTGGTGCACGTGTCGGCCGAGGTCGTCGGAGGGGAGCCGCGCCTGCTCGTCACCGGGATCCAGCCCCGGATGTTCCGGCGGCGACTGGAGGGGACCGGCCAGACCGTGGCCGCGGGCTTCCGTCCCGCGGCGTTCCGGCCGTTCCTGCGCGGCGACGTGGGGACGCTCGAGGGGCGCGAGGTCCCGGTGGCCGACCTGCTCGGCCTCGACGACCGGGTGGTGGCGGACGAGGCGCTCGCGTGCGAGCGACCGGAGGACGGAGCAGCCGTGCTCGCCCGCTGGCTGCGCGGGTTGGATCCAGCGCCCGACCCGATGGTCGAGGACCTGGCGACCCTGGTCGAGCGGGCCGAGGAGGACACCGACCTCGTGCGCGCCGAGCAGCTCGCCGAGATCGCGGGCGTCAGCCTGCGCACCCTCCAGCGGCGCTTCCACGCCTACGTCGGGATCGGCCCCAAGTGGGTCGTGCAGCGCTTCCGGCTGCTCGACGTGACCTCGGCCGCGCACGGCGACGCCGACGTGGACTGGGCCGGGCTCGCGGTGCGGCTCGGGTACGCCGACCAGCCGCACCTGATCCGGGCCTTCACGCAGCTGGTGGGCCACCCTCCCGCGACGTACAAGCGAGAGGCGTGACCCACCAGGTGGTCGGAGCGATGCTTACGCGTCGCCCCCTTCCTGCTTGATGTCCTTCGTCGCGGTCGGGTCGTCGATCTTGTAGCGCTCGGACGCCTCGACGACCTTCGCCACCTCGATCTCGCCCGCGTCGGCCAGGGCCTGGAGGGCCTGGACGACGACGCTGACGGCGTCGATGTGGAAGAAGCGGCGGGCGGCCGGACGGGTGTCGGCGAAGCCGAAGCCGTCGGCACCGAGGACGCGGTAGTCCTGCGGCACCCAGCGCGCGATCTGCAGCGGGACGGCCCGCATGTAGTCGGACACCGCGACGACCGGGCCCGGGGCGCCGGCGAGCTTGTCGCTGACGTAGGCCGTGCGCTTCTCCTCGCCGGGGTTGAGCAGGTTCCACTGCTCGGCCGCGGCGCCGTCACGAGCGAGCTCGTTCCACGACGTCACCGACCAGAGGTCCGACTGCACGCCCCAGTCCTCGGCGAGGATCCTGGCCGCCTCGTCGATCCACGGGTAGCCGACACCGGAGGCCATCAGCTGGACCCGCGGGCCGTCACCCTCGGCGGTCGAGACCTTGTGGATGCCCCTGAGGATGCCCTCGCGGTCGACGTCGGACGGCTCGGCCGGCATCGAGACGGGCTCGTTGTAGACGGTGATGTAGAAGATGACGTTCTCGCCGTCACCGTTGTCGCCGCCCGTGCCGTACATCCGCTCGAGGCCGTTCTGCATGATGTGGCTGATCTCGTAGGAGAACGCCGGGTCGTAGTGCACGATCGCCGGGTTGGTCGCCGCGATGAGCGGCGAGTGGCCGTCGGCGTGCTGCAGGCCCTCGCCGGTGAGGGTCGTGCGACCCGCGGTGGCACCGATCAGGAAGCCGCGCGCGAGCTGGTCGGCCATCGCCCAGATCGAGTCGCCCGTGCGCTGGAAGCCGAACATCGAGTAGAAGATGTAGAACGGGATCATGTGCTCGCCGTGCGTGGTGTACGCCGACCCCGCAGCGGTCGCCGACGCCATCGCGCCCGCCTCGGAGATGCCCTCGTGGAGCATCTGGCCCTGCGCGGACTCCTTGTAGGAGAGCAGCATCTTGCGGTCGACCGACTCGTACTGCTGGCCGCCCGGGTTGTAGACCTTGGCGCTCGGGAACATCGAGTCCATGCCGAAGGTGCGGTACTCGTCGGGCGCGATCGGGACCAGGCGGTCGCCGATCTCCGGGTCCTTCATCCAGTCGCGGAGGAGTCGGACGACGGCCATCGTGGTGGCGAACTTGTTCTTGCCCGAGCCCTGCTTGAGCTCGGAGTAGACCTCGTCGCCCGGCAGCTTGAGCGCGGTGGCCCGGTTGACGCGGCGCGGCACCGAGCCGCCGAGGGCCTTGCGGCGCTCGAGCATGTACTCGATCTCGGGGGAGTCGGCGCCCGGGTGGTAGAACGGCGCACCGCCGGTCTTCTCGTAGGACTCCTCGAGGTCGCGGTCGCTGATCGGCAGGTAGAGCCGGTCGCGGAACTTCTTGAGGTCCGGGAGGGTCAGCTTCTTCATCTGGTGGGTGGCGTTCTTGCCCTCCAGCGCGTCGATCGTCCAGCCCTTGATGGTGTGGGCGAGGATCACGGTCGGCTGACCGGTGTGCTTGGTCGCGGCGTCGAAGGCGGCGTACACCTTGCGGTAGTCGTGGCCGCCGCGCGGCAGCTTCTCGATCTGCGAGTCCGACATGTGCTCGACCATCTTGCGCAGGCGCGGGTCGCCGCCGAAGAAGTGCTCGCGGACGTAGGCGCCGTCCTCGGTCGAGTACGTCTGGAACTGCCCGTCGGGCGTGGAGTTCATCCGGTTGACCAGGGCGCCGTCGACGTCGCGCGCCAGCAGGGCGTCCCACTCGCGACCCCACACGACCTTGATGACGTTCCAGCCGGCACCGCGGAAGTTGGCCTCGAGCTCCTGGATGATCTTGCCGTTGCCGGTGACCGGGCCGTCGAGCTGCTGCAGGTTGCAGTTGATGATCCAGGTGAGGTTGTCGAGCTCCTCGCGCGCCGCGACGCGGATGGCGCCGAGCGACTCGGGCTCGGCCATCTCGCCGTCGCCCATGAAGGCCCACACGCGCTGCTGCTTGGTGTCCTTGATGCCGCGGTTGTCGAGGTAGCGGTTGAACCGCGCCTGGTAGATCGAGCCGATGGCGGTGAGGCCCATCGAGACGGTCGGGAACTCCCAGAAGTCGGGCATCAGGCGCGGGTGGGGGTACGACGGCAGGCCGGCGCCCTTGCCGTGCTGGACCTCCTGGCGGAAGCGGTAGAGCTGCTGCTCGCTGAGGCGGCCCTCGAGGAACGCGCGGGCGTAGACACCCGGCGAGCCGTGGCCCTGGATGTAGATCTGGTCGCCGCCGACGCTGCCGTCGGCGGTCTCGGCGTCCTTGCCGCGGAAGAAGTGGTTGAAGCCGACCTCGTAGAGGCTGGCGGACGACTGGTAGGTGGCGATGTGGCCGCCGACCTCGAGGCCCTTGCGGTTGGCCGAGGACACCATCACCGCGGCGTTCCAGCGGATGAACGCGCGGATGCGGCGCTCGGTCTCCTCGTCGCCGGGGAACCACGGCTCGCGCTCCGGCGGGATGGTGTTGATGTAGTCGGTGGAGCGCAGGGCCGGGACCCCGACCTGCTTCTCACGGGCGCGCTCGAGCAGGCGCAGCATCACGTAGCGCGCCCGGTCGCGGCCGCGGTCGTCGAGCATCGCGTCGAAGGACGCGAGCCACTCCTGCGTCTCGTCCGGGTCGATGTCGGGCAGCTGGGTCGGAAGACCCTCGTGGATCACCGACGCGATGGCCGGGCTCTTGATGCTGTCGTCGGACTTCTCGGCGTCACTCACGGGCTCATGGTGTCACGCGCGTCGGCGCCACGAAATCTACCCATCGGTAGTCCCGCGGAGCGCGCGGCGAGGACCTCTTCGGCGTCTCACCACAGGCCACCTGACGGGGCCGGGGTTGCGGCTCATCCGGTGTTCGGGTGGACTATGGGGCACCCAGCGGGCAAACCGCGGGGACACGGACATCGGAGGCACTGCGTGAGCTCGACGGTGGGCGACTCCGCCCAGGCGACCAGCATCGGAGACCGGCTGGGTCTCAAGCCCGGCACGGTCGTGCAGGAAATCGGCTGGGACGACGACACCGACGACGAGCTGCGCGTCGCGATCGAGGACGCCATCGACGCCGACATGGTCGACGGCGACTACGGCAACGTGGTCGATGCGGTGCTGCTCTGGTGGCGCGCCGACGACGGCGACCTGGTCGACGGCCTGGTCGACGCGCTGACCGACCTCGTCGGCGGCGGCTCGATCTGGCTGCTGACGCCGAAGGTCGGCCGGCCCGGCACGGTCGACGCGGCCGACGTCACCGAGGCCGCCCCGATCGCCGGTCTCTCGCAGACCACGACCGCGTCGGTCAGCAAGGACTGGCAGGCCACGCGCCTGGTCGCTCCGAAGACACCCGCGTGACCCCAGCTCGCAGCTCGGCGGCCCGTGGGGTCGCCACGAAGGCGGTCGGCGCCCTCGCCGGCATCGGCACGACGGTGCGCGTGCTCGGTGGTGCCGGTGTCATCCGCCCCTACGGCCCGCGGACGCTGGCCAGCATCGGCCTCGTCGTGGCCCGCTGGGGCACCGGCCCGGCCGGCGGCTTCGCCACCCTCGCGGCCCGGTCGCCCCACCAGGTGGGGATCGTCGACGAGCTCGGCGAGCTCACCTGGGGCGAGCTCCACCGCCGCTCCAACTCGCTGGCCCGCGCCCTCGCCGAGCGCGGGGTCAAGGAGGGCGACTCGGTCGCGGTGATGTGCCGCAACCACCGCGGGTTCGTCGACGCCTCCATCGCCGTCGCCAAGCTCGGCGCCGACATCCTCTACCTCAACACCGCCTTCGCCGGTCCCCAGCTCGTCGACGTGCTCGAGCGCGAGGCCCCGAGCCTCGTCGTGCACGACGAGGAGTTCACCGGCCTGCTCGCCGGCGCCCACGTCGAGAAGCGCCTGCTCGCCTGGACGGACGGCGACGCCGCGCCCGACGGGCTCGAGACGCTGGAGCAGCTGGTGACGGCGTACGACGAGGGCGACCTGCAGCCCCCCGACCGCCACGCCCGCATCGTGATCCTCACCAGCGGCACCACCGGCACGCCGAAGGGCGCGCCGCGCAAGGAGGCGGGCATCGACGCCGCCGTGTCGCTGCTGTCCCGGATGCCGCTGCGCGCCGGCTGGCGCACCCACATCGCGGCACCGCTCTTCCACACGTGGGGCTTCGCGCACCTGGCGCTGGCGATGCTGCTCGGCTCGACCGTCGTGCTGCGGCGCAGCTTCGACCCGGCCACCGCCCTGCGCACCGCGCAGGAGGAGCGCTGCCAGTCGATGGTGGTGATCCCGGTGATGCTGCAGCGGATGCTCGCGCTCGACCCCGAGGTGCTCGACGGCATCGACCTCAGCCGCGTCGAGGTCGTCGCGTCGTCCGGGTCCGCCCTGCCGGCGACGCTCGCCGAGGCGTGGATGGACCGCTTCGGCGACAACCTCTACAACATCTACGGCTCGACCGAGGTGGCCTACGCGTCGATCGCGACGCCCGAGGACCTGCGCGCCGATCCGACGTCAGCGGGCAAGCCGCCCTACGGCACGGTCGTGAAGATCCTCGGCGAGGACGGCACCGAGCTGCCGCAGGGGGAGACCGGCCGGATCTTCGTCGGCAACGGGCTGCTCTTCGAGGGCTACACGAGCGGCGACTCGAAGGAGAGCATCGACGGCCTGATGTCGTCGGGCGACGTCGGCTACTACGACGAGGCGGGTCGGCTCCACGTCGCCGGCCGCGACGACGACATGATCGTCTCCGGCGGGGAGAACGTGTTCCCGCAGGAGGTCGAGGACTGCCTGGTCGCCCACGAGCACGTGCACGAGGTCGCCGCCATCGGCGTGAAGGACGACGACTACGGCCAGCGGTTGCGCGCCTTCGTGGTGCGCTCGGGCGAGGTGAGCGAGGACGACCTCCGCGAGCACGTCAAGGCGCACCTCGCCCGCTTCAAGGTGCCGCGCGACATCGTGTTCCTCGACGAGCTGCCCCGCAACGCGACCGGCAAGGTGCTCAAGCGCGACCTGGCCGGCTCCGAGGACCCTGACGGGTCCGCCGGGGAGCAGGGGTGACGCGCGAGGGGCTGTGCATCGGTGACGAGGCCCCCGACTTCCAGCTGCGCGACCAGTTCGGGCAGGACGTCCGGCTCAGCGACTTCCGGGGCCGCAAGGCCGTCGCGCTGATGTTCTACCCGTTCGCGTTCACCGGTGTGTGCACCGGTGAGCTGGCGGGGGTGCGCGACCGGCTCGACGAGTTCCTCACCTTCGACACCGAGGTGCTCGCGCTGTCGTGCGACCCGGTCTACGCGCTGCGGTCCTTCGCGGAGGCGGAGGGGCTCAACTTCCCGCTGCTCTCCGACTTCTGGCCCCACGGCGCGGTCTCCTCGGCCTACGAGGTGTTCGACGAGGTGAAGGGCGCCCCGCGGCGGTCGTCGTACGTCGTCGACCGGGACGGCCGCCTGCGGTGGTCCGTGCACAACGCGAACCCCGACGGGCGCGACCTCGACGAGCACCTGCGCGAGCTCCACGCAGCCGTCTCCTGAGCCTGGATCGAGCGTGGATCCGAGCGTGGAGCCACCACTGGTCTAGACCGGTCGGCGGGGATTGCGCGATTCGGATGCCGGTCTTGGGTGCTGGTGTAATCTTCTTCTTGTTGAGCCGCTGGTGACCCGAGACGCCAGCGGCTCGACTCATTTCTTTCAGGGCGCGTGCGGTTTCCGTGCCCGGCGGCGGCTCCCGTAGTCTGTGCCGTTCCCGCGTCGGTAGCTCAGCGGTAGAGCACTCGGTTTACACCCGAGCGGTCGGCGGTTCGAAACCGTCCCGACGCACTCCTGGTCGCACGATCCGTGACCATCCCGGCGCCAACCAACCCGTGGCAGGGTGGGCCGCATGATCGTCCCCTTCAGCGTCTCCGACTTCATCGAGCGCGCCGCAGCGGTCTACGGCGAGCGCACCGGCGTCACCGACGAGCCCGACCAGCCCGCGACCCCGCTGGGACCGGACGGCCGGCTCACCTACTCCGAGATGTACGACCTCGCGCAGCGCCAGGCGGCGCGGCTCGACGAGATGGGCATCGAGGTCGGCGACCGGGTCGCCGTGCTCAGCCACAACTCCGCCCGCCTGCTGACGTCGTTCTTCGGCGTCTGCGGCTCCGGGCGGGTGCTGGTGCCGATCAACTTCCGGCTCCGGCCCGACGAGATCTCCTACATCGTGGCCCACTCGGGCGCGCGGGTGCTCTACGTCGACCCGGAGCTCGTCGAGTCGGTGAAGGGGATCGACGTCGAGCAGACCTACGTCCTGGGGGAGGACGAGTCGATGTACGCCGCCCCCGGCACCGAGCCGCGCGCCTGGGAGCCGGACGAGAACGCGACGGCCACGATCAACTACACCTCGGGCACGACCGCGCGGCCCAAGGGCGTGCAGCTGACCCACCGCAACCTCTGGACCAACGCGGTCACCTTCGGCCTCCACGCCGGCGTCACCGACCGCGACGTCTACCTCCACACCCTGCCGATGTTCCACGCCAACGGCTGGGGGATGCCGTTCGCGATGACCGGGCTCGGGGTGCCGCAGATCGTGCTGCGCAAGGTCGACGGCGCCGAGATCCTGCGGCGCGTGGAGGAGCACGGCGTCACGGTCATGTGCGCCGCGCCCGCCGTGGCCGCGGCCGTGCTCGAGGCCGCGCAGACCTGGGAGGGCGAGATCCCCGGCCGCGACAAGGTCCGCATCATCATGGCCGGCGCCCCGCCGCCGACGAAGACCGTCGTGCGCGTGGAGGAGGAGCTCGGCTGGGAGTTCGTGCAGATCTACGGCCTCACCGAGACCTCGCCGCTGCTCACCGTGAACCGCTCACGCTCGGAGTGGGACGACGACACGGCGGAGGAGCGGGCCCGCAAGCTCACGCGGGCCGGCGCGCCTGCGATCGGCGTACGACTGCAGGTGGACGAGCACGGCGAGGTGCTGGCGCGGTCCAACGTCATCCTCGAGGGCTACTGGGAGCGGCCCGACGAGACCGGGAAGGCGCTGGTCGACGGGTGGTTCCACACCGGCGACGGCGGCGTCATCGGCGACGACGGCTACCTCACGATCAGCGACCGCAAGAAGGACGTGATCATCACCGGCGGCGAGAACGTCTCCTCGATCGAGGTCGAGGACGTGCTCTTCTCGCACCCGGCGGTGGCCGAGGTCGCGGTGATCGGGGTGCCCAGCGAGAAGTGGGGCGAGACGATCAAGGCGCTGGTCGTGCTGGCCGACGGCGCGGACGCCGACGAGGCCGAGCTCATCCGGTGGTGCAAGGACAAGGCCGCCGGCTACAAGGCGCCGACGTCGATCGAGTTCCGCGACGAGCTGGCCCGCACGGCGACGGGCAAGCTGCAGAAGTTCAAGCTGCGCCAGCCCTACTGGGACGGCCAGGAGCGGCAGGTCAACTAGGCCCGTCCCCGATACTGGCCCCATGCCCACGCTCGCCGACGTCGTCGGTCTCCTGCACGAGTGGTACCCACCCGACACGGCGATGGACTTCGATGCCGTCGGGCTGGTGGCGGGCTCACCGGACGCCGAGGTCGGCAAGGTGATGTTCGCCGTCGACCCGACCATCGAGGTGGCCCGGGAGGCCGTCGAGTGGGGTGCCGACCTGCTCGTCGTGCACCACCCGCTGTTCCTCACGCCGGTGAGCTCGGTGGCGGCGACGACGCCGAAGGGGCGCACGCTGCACACGCTCACCTCCGGCGGCTGCGCGCTGCTGACCGCCCACACCAACGCCGACCAGGCGGTGTCCGGCGTCTCGGAGTCGATGGCGTACGCCCTCGGCCTGCGCGACCTCGCACCGATCCTGCCGTCGGAGCCGGGATCGGCGACGGGCCAGGGCCGGGTCGGCACGGTCGACGAGACGACGCTCGGCGCCTTCGCGGCGGTCGTCGCGGACGCGCTGCCGACGACCGCGCACGGCGTACGCGTCGCGGGGGAGTCCGACCGTCCGGTGCGGCGGGTCGCGGTGTGCGGCGGGGCCGGCGACTTCCTGCTCGACGGCCTGGTCGCCGAGGACGTCGACGTCTTCGTCACGAGCGACCTGCGGCACCACCGGGCCGGGGAGTTCCTCGAGCACGGGGGAGCGGCGCTGGTGGACGTGGCGCACTGGGCGGCGGAGTGGACGTGGCTCCCGGTGGTGGAGGGTCGGCTGCGCGACGCGCTGGGCGATAGGGTCGAGACCCGGGTCAGCACGCAGTGCACCGACCCGTGGACGTTCCGCCACTGAACCCCCAGAAGTCAGCAACAGGAGAGCCGTTGAAGGCCGATCCCACCCACCAGGTCAAGCTCCTCGACGTCGCGGACCTCGACTCGCGCGCCGGTCAGCTGCGGCACCAGCGTGCGACACCTGCCGGAGCTGGCCGAGATCGCGTCGCTGACCGCCGAGCGGACCGCGCTGACCGACCAGGTGCGCGACGCCCGCATCGTCGTCGACGACCTCACCGTCGAGCAGGCCAAGGCCGACCGCGAGGTCGAGCAGGTCAAGACCCGGCGCGAGCGCGACCGCAACCGGATGGACACCGGACAGGTCACCAACCCCAAGGACCTCGAGCGGATGCAGCACGAGCTGGTCTCGCTCGAGCGGCGGATCACCACGCTCGAGGACGCCGAGCTCGAGGTGATGGAGGCGCTCGAGGAGGCCCAGCAGGTGCTCGACGGCCTCGGCATCCGGGCCGAGGACATCGACGCGCGGCTCGCCGAGCTCGTCACCCAGCGCGACGAGAAGCAGGCCGCGATCGACGCGTCGCTGACCGAGGTCCAGGCCGCCCGCGGCCCGGCGACCGACGGCATGCCCGACGACCTGATGGCGCTCTACGAGCGGCTCCGCGAGCAGAAGGGCGTCGGCGCCGCACTGCTGCGCGCCCGCCAGTGCGGCGGCTGCAACATGAGCCTCGACGCCTCCGAGCTCGGCCGCATCCGCTCGGCCCCGGCCGACGAGGTCATCCGGTGCGAGGAGTGCCAGCGCATCCTGGTGCGCACCGACGAGTCCGGACTCTGAGAGGCCCCTGGCCGTGCGCCTGCCCGACGCCGACCTGATGGCGGAGCGCAGCCGTACGTCGCTGCGCGCCCGCGTCGCGCGCCTGCGGTCCAAGGGCTGGGTGATCGGGCAGTGCGCGATCGCGGCGGGCGTGGCCTGGTGGCTGGCCGCCGACGTCTTCCACCACCGGTTGCCGTTCTTCGCGCCGATCGCGGCCGTGGTGTCGCTCGGGATGTCCTACGGCCAGCGCCAGCGGCGGGTCGCCGAGGTCACCATCGGCGTGGCGCTCGGCGTGCTCCTGGGCGACACGACGACGCACGTGATCGGCTCCGGTGGCCTGCAGATCATGTTCATCGTCGCGGCCGGGATGTCGATCGCCCTGCTGCTCGACGCCGGCCAGCTCCTGCATCATCCAGGCCGCGGTGCAGGGGATCGTGGTCGCTGCGCTCGCGCCGGCACCGGGTGACGCCTTCCTGCGGTGGACCGACGCCCTGATCGGCGGCGCGGTGGCGCTGGTCGCGGCGACCGTCGTCCCGCGCGCGCCCCTGCGCAGGCCGCGGGACCAGGCGGCGGTCGTGGTGCGCAAGATCGCCGAGCTGCTGCGCTGCGCCGCCGACCGGCTGGGCGACGGCGACGTCGAGCGCGCGTTGGCGATGCTGCGCGACGCCCGCTCGACCGACGTGCTGATCGCCGAGCTGCGGGCCGCCTCCGAGGAGGGGCTGTCGGTCGTGAGCTCGTCGCCCTTCCGGCGCGGCCACGGCGAGCACCAGCGCCAGCTCGCCGACCTCGTGGAGCCGCTCGACGTGGCGCTGCGCAACACCCGCGTCGTGGTGCGCCGGGTGGCGGTCGCGTGCTACCGCCGCGAGCCCGTGCCGACGTCGTACGCCGCCCTCATGCGCGACCTCGCCGTGCTGGCCGAGCGGGTCGCCGCCGAGCTCGTCGAGGACCGGATGGCGACCGCGGTCATCGACGACCTGATCGCGCTCGCCCACGCGACCGCGGCGGTCGAGCACAGCGACGACCTGTCGGCCGAGGTGATCCTCGCCCAGGTCCGCTCGATCATCGCCGACCTGCTGGCGCTGTGCGGGATGGACCCGCTCGAGGCGACCGACGCGATCCCGCTGCGGTAGGTCAGACCTCCGGCGGACCGGTCGGCGAGCGGTGGTGGAGCGACATTCCGCGACGGTCGACTGTGGCTGGACCACCGCTCGGCGGCGCGTCGTACGCCGGCGCGCCGGTCGGCGGTGGTGGAGCGACATTCCGCGACGGTCGAATGTGGGTGGGCCACCGCTCACACTGGTCGGGGAGAGATAGGTCAGACCTCCGACACGACGACGTCGAGCTGGGTGCCCTTCGCCGTGCGCTTCGCCGACCTCGACGGTCCAGCCGAGGCGCTCCAGGGTCGCGGCGAGCGCCTTCGGGGTGCCGGGGTTGGCGCCGTCCTCGAGCAGCGCGCGGACGATCCGGCCCTTGGTCGCCTTGTTGAAGTGGCTCACCACGGTGCGCTTGCCGCCGGACTCGTGGAGGACGCGGACGGTCGCCACGCGCCTCGCGAGGTCGGGCTCGGGGCGCCAGAAGGCGGCGTACGTCCCGGACCGGAGGTCGACGAGCAGCCCGCTGCCGACCGCGTCGCGGACGGCCTCGCCGAGGACGTCGCGCCAGGCGCCGGCCACCGAGCCGGTGCCGGGGAGGGTGGCGTCGCCGGACAACCGGTAGGCCGGGATCCGGTCGCCCGGGCGGACGATGCCGAAGAGCGAGCTGGTGACCGCGAGGCGGGCGGTGGCGCGTCGGCGGGCGGCGGGGGAGAGGGTGTCGGAGCCGAGGGCGTCGTAGAGGACGCCGGTGTAGATCGCGTCGGCGCGTGCGGTCGGTGCGGTCGCCAGGCCGGCGTTGCGCTGCACGAGGTCACGCTGGCCGGCACCGAGGCCGAGCACGGACGCGGCCCGGTCCGGGTCGTCGCGGCAGAGGTCGGTGAGCGCCTGCAGGAGCGTCGTACGCGTCTCGGTGAGGGTCGGCGACGACAGCGCGGCGAGGTCGAGCGGCTTGCCGCGGCGCGGAGCGGTCTTGCCCTCGCTGGGCGGCAGGAGGATCAGCACGCGGGCAAGCGTAGGGATCGCCCGTGTGGCTAGGGTCGTGACATGCCCAGCAACCGTGTGGTGAAGGTCCGATCGAGCGGCGACAGCGTGAGCGCGCAGGAGATGCGCGACGGCATCGCCGGATCCAGGAGCAGCAGAAGGTCTCACCGGAGTTCCCCGACGCCGTCGAGAAGGCCGCCGCCGACGCCGCCGCGAACCCCCGGCTCCCCGAGCTCGACCGCACCGACATCGAGCTGGTCACGATCGACCCCGAGGGTGCCAAGGACCTCGACCAGGCGATGCACATCGAGCGCGACCCCGAGAGAGAGGGCGGCTACGTCGTCCACTACGCGATCGCGGACGTCGCGGCCTTCGTCGTCGGCCGGGGACCCGGTCGACGTCGAGGCCAACCGTCGCGGCGAGACGCTCTACGGCGCTGACTCGAAGATCCCGCTGCACCCGCCGGTGCTGAGCGAGGGCGCGGCGTCGCTGCTGCCCGACGAGACCCGGCCCGCGCTGCTGTGGACGATCAAGGTCGACGAGACCGGCGAGGGGTACGACGTCGACGTCGAGCGCGCCCTGGTGCGCTCGCGTGCCCAGCTGACCTACGAGGGCGTCCAGGCCGACATCGACGCCGGTCGCGGGAGCGAGCTGATGGGGCTGCTGCAGGAGGTCGGCGAGCTGCGACTGGCGCGCGAGGCCGCGCGCGGTGGTGTGTCCCTGCCGCTGCCCGAGCAGGAGCTGGTGGAGGAGGACGGCCACTGGGAGCTGGAGTTCCGCCGGCTCTCGGCCGTCGAGACCTGGAACGCCCAGATCTCGCTCCTGACCGGCATGGGCGCGGCGTCGCTCATGGTCTACGCCCGCGTCGGGCATCCTCCGCACCCTGCCGCCGGCCGACCCGCGCGACGTCCAGCGACTGCACCGGACCGCGCGGGCGCTGGGCATCGACTGGCCGGCCGAGCAGCTCTACCCCGACTTCATCCGCACCCTCGACCCGTCGAGGCCGACCCACGCCGCGATGATCGTCGCCTGCACGCGGCTGCTGCGCGGCGCGGGCTACGTCACCTTCAACGGCGAGCTGCCCGAGCAGGCGCAGCACGCGGCGCTCGCCTCGGAGTACGCCCACGTCACCGCGCCCCTGCGCCGCCTGGTCGACCGCTACGCCGGCGAGATCTGCGTCGCGCTGTGTGCGGGCACCGACGTACCGGACTGGGTCGTCTCGGCGATGGCCGAGCTCCCCGACACGATGAGCGAGTCCGGCCGACGGGCGAACGCCTACGAGAACGCCGTGGTCGACCTCTGCGAGGCCGAGCTGCTGAAGGAGCGCGTCGGCGAGACCTTCAGCGCCGTCGTCGTCGAGGTCGAGGAGAAGGACGCCACGAAGGGCGACGTCACCATCCAGGACCCCGCCATCGAGGCTCGGGTCTCCGGCTCCGCCGACCTCCCGCTCGGCGAGGAGGTCCAGGTGAAGCTGGTGCAGGCCGACCCGACGTCGCGCTCGGTGGCCTTCGAGCTGGCCTGAGCTCTTCCGCGGTTTCTGGCCCTAGGGGTGTTGAAGCACGCGGGCGATCCAGCGTTGGGTGAACACTCGTTCTGTTCACTCACGTCACCAAGGGGTCCGCACCATGAGCAACGAAGGTCTTTCAGCTGAGGACATGGCTGCCGAGAGCGCGACCGCGCTCCCGGACAAGGAGGTCGTGTCGATCCTCGACCTCAACGCCGACCTCGACCTCGCGATCGACGCCGCTGCTCCGATCGACCTGGCGGTGGCTGCCAACGCCAACGTCGCGGCGCCGATCGACGCCGCCGTCGGCGCGAACATCCTGTCCGAGGGCTCGAGCGCACAGGCGCTCTCCGACCAGGGCGTGATGATCAACCAGGACATCACCGCCGACGCGACCGCGGAGTCCACCCAGGACAGCACCATCGAGCAGGGCGACGCCGCCACGACACCCGCCTCGACGGACGCGACGTCCACGGGCACCGACGGCGCCGCGGGCGGCACGGGTGCTGGCTACGACCTCGCTCGAGGGTGCGACCGACGGCGCGACCGATGGCGTCACCGACACCGTCGACGGCGTGACGGGCGGCGCGACGGACGGCGTCACCGACACGGTCGACGGCGTGACGGGCGGTGCGACCGATGGGGTCACCGACACGGTCGACGGCGTGACGGGCGGTGCGACCGATGGGGTCACGGACACGGTCGGCGGCGTCACCGACGGCGTGACCGACAGTGTCGACGGCGCCACCGCCGGCCTCGGCGGGTTCGCCGACGGCAACCTGCTCAACGTCAACGTCGACCTGGCCGCGGACGCCGACATCGCCGCGCCGATCAACGGCGCCGTGGCGGCCAACGCCAACGTGGCCGCGCCGATCGATGCCGCCGTGGCCGCGAACATCGGGTCCATCGACAGCGACGCGGTCGCCGTGGCCCAGCAGGACGCGATCATCAACCAGAACATCACCGGTGACGCCGCCGCCACCGCCGACCAGTCCTCGGAGATCTCCCAGCCGGACCAGCCGCAGCCGTGACCGACGCGGTCTCGCCCCCGGTCACCGATTCACGCGGGACCGGGGGCACCACCGCGCCCGCGCGCGCCGACGGCGTGGTGCTGGTGGGCGAGATGGAGGGCTCCGGCTACCGCACGCCGCCGGCCCTCGCGCGCCGCGCCGACGGGCAGACCGTCCAGCTCACGCCGCTGCTCTACGCCACGCTCTCCGCGCTGGACGGGCGCCGGTCGTACGCCGACGTGGCCGAGGCCGTGGCCGCCGCGACGGGCAAGCCGGTGTCGGAGGCGAACGCACGCGAGCTCGTCGAGAAGCTCCACCCGACGGGACTGGTCGCGGCCGACGACGGGACGACCCCCGAGGCGCCGCGCAGCAATCCGCTGCTCGGGCTGCGCTTCAAGGTGGCAGTCACCGACGAGGAGAAGACGCGTCGCCTCACCGAGCCGTTCACGAAGCTGTTCCACCCGGTCGTGTTCGTCCCGCTGCTGGCCGTCTTCGCCTGGATCACGTGGTGGGTGCTCCTCGACAAGGGGCTGGCCTCTGCCACGCACGAGGCCTTCGCGCGGCCCGGGCTGCTGCTGGCGGTCCTGGCGATGACGGTGCTGTCGGCCGGCTTCCACGAGTTCGGCCATGCTGCGGCCGCCCGCCGCGGGGGAGCGACGCCGGGCGTGATGGGAGCCGGGCTCTACCTCGTGTGGCCCGCCTTCTACACCGACGTCACCGACTCCTACCGCCTCGGTCGCGCCGGGCGGCTGCGTACGGACCTGGGCGGTCTCTACTTCAACGCGATCGTCGCCGTGCTCACCGCCGGCGTCTGGTGGGTCACCCGCTACGACGCCATCCTCCTGCTCGTCGCCACCCAGATCCTGCAGATGCTGCGCCAGCTGCTGCCGTTCGTCCGGTTCGACGGCTACCACGTGCTGGCCGACCTCACGGGCGTGCCCGACCTCTTCGCGCGCATCGGACCGGTCCTGCGCAGCCTCGTGCCGTGGCGGCCCGCGCACCCGGACGCGCGGGCGCTGAAGCCGTGGGCGCGCGCGGTGGTGACCGCGTGGGTGCTCACCGTGGTGCCGGTGCTGCTCGGCGTGACGGTGCTGATGATCCTGACGCTGCCGCGCGTGGTCGGTACGGCGTGGGCCGCAGCCGGCGCCCAGCAGGACCAGGTGGCGCAGGCCTGGAGCGACGGCGACCTCATCGCCGTGGCAGCCCGCGCGCTCGCGATGGTCGTCGTCGTGCTGCCGATCGCCGCCTTCTGCCTACGTCCTCGTCCGGCTGGTCCGACAGGTCGGCGGCGCCGTGCTGCGGCGTACGGCGGGCAAGCCCCTCCAACGAGGCCTGGCCGGGCGTGACGGCCCTCGCGATCCTGACGGCCCTGGTGCTCGCGTGGTGGCCTTCCGAGGAGCGCTACCGTCCGATCCAGGCCTACGAGCGCGGGACCCTCGGCAGCGTCCTGCCGGCCTCCGCGTCGCAGTCCCTCGATGTCGGCGACGAGGGCGCCGGCACGGTGATGTGGCCGGACGACGTCGCGCTCCCGACCCGCGGGACCCCGCAGCTCGCCACCGTGCTCGTGCCCGGTGACGGCTCAGCGACCACTGACCCCACCACGCAGGCGACGCCGACCCCGAGTCCGACGTCGACGCCGACGGACGAGCCGAGCGGTTCGGCCAGCCCGACGCCGACGCCGACCTCGACGCCGACGACCGGGACGACCACCCCGCAGGACCAGACGGGTGGCGACGACACGTGGATCTTCCCCTTCGACGAGCCGCTGGCGCCGGGGGAGGGCGACAACCAGGCGGTCGCGGTCAACACCACCGACGACACGGCGTCGTACTCGGTCGCGTTCGCGCTCGTCTGGGCCGACGGCTCCGAGCCGGCCGAGAACACCAACGAGGCGTTCGCGGCGGCCAGCTGCACCAACTGCGCAGCCGTCGCCGTCGCGTTCCAGATCGTGCTCGTCGTCGGTGACGTGGACGTGGCGGTGCCGCAGAACCTGGCCGTCGCCGCGAACTACGAGTGCACCAGCTGCCTGACGTACGCGCTCGCCGTGCAGCTCTTCCTCACCGTGCCGGCCACGTTGAGCGAGGAGGCGATCACCTCGATCAACGAGCTGTGGGAGCAGATCGCCGCCTACGGCGCGACCATCACCCAGGTCCCTCTCGACGAGATCCAGGACCAGCTGACGGCCTACGAGCAGCAGGTCCTCGACATCATCGAGGCAGACGTCGGCCCGTTGGACGGCACCGAGACGCCGAGCCCCACGGACGACCCGACCACGACCACCGAGCCGGAGACGCCGACGGAGAGCAGCACGCCGAGCCCGTCCGAGACGACCTCCGAGACGCCGACGCCCACCCCGTCGGAGAGCACGACCCTCAGCCCGTCGCCGAGCCCGACACCCAGTGAGTCACCCAGCACGACGCCGAGTCCGACCACAAGCCCGACGCCGAGTCAGACGCCGACCGAGTCGCCGTCGACCAGTCCCACCAGCCCGGCCCCGACGAGCACCAGCCCGACGGAGTCGGCGAGCCCGGCGGCGAGCCCGACGTCGGGTTCGTCATGACGGGAGCCTCCCAAGGGTGAGGGCGATGTATCACCGGCCCCACTGCGTCCACCTTCAGGGCACGACCAAGGGCGTGGGGGACTCGTGGTCGGAGACCCCGTCGAGCCCACCGCTCGGCGGGGTCGCTCGTCTGGTGCTCAGCCTGCGTTGCGCTGACGGGCGTACGCGCGGGCGGACTCCATGATCTCCCAGCGCTCGACGGACTCGTCCCACTCGCGCAGGTAAGGGCGCTCCTCAGGCGATGCCGTTGGCGCACATGACGTCGTTGTGCCAGTCGTCGTCGAAGGTGGGTGACCACGAGCAGACCCACACCTGCTGGGGAGCAGGCTTCTGCCGAGGCTCATGGGACGGCTTGGGGTCCGGCTTGGCGCCGGCTTCAGCTTCGGCTTGGCAACTGCCGTCGCCTTCTTGGACGGCGCTGTGCCCGCGGTTGCCCTCCGCTTCTTCGCGGCGGCCTTGTGCTTCCGGTCCTTCACCTTGTCGGCCCGCGACGGTGTGTCGCCGGATGCCGGCTCCTCGAGCGCGCAGCTGGACAACGCGAGCCCCAGGGTCAGCGCTACGGCGACCGTCCACGTGCATGACTGCTTGTTCATCAAATCCCCCCGGATCTGTCGGCGGGGACCCCACAGTGCCCGCGTGCATCGAGGTTAGGGACGCTCCGGCCCGCCGGGCAGGATCGACGAAATTCGGGTCAGGCGTCTGGACCACCCTGACGCGCCCCGCCCCAGGGGTGAGACGCGTGTATCAAGAGCGTCGACGCGTGTCACTTACAGGGCACGACCATGACATGGGGGCAAAACATGCGTGGTCGAGGCCCTGCCGAGCCTGGTGCTCGGCAGGGCCGTCCCATGTCTGGGTCGTGATTTCGGGCAAGGTCCGGCTCATTTGTCGCGGCGAATGCCTCAAGCACCCCGTGAAGTTCTCCGGATGTGGGCCAGACAAGTGGCCGCGTATTCGTTCGTGGTGCGAATCTCGGTTCACCAGCCGTGGCGCGCTTTCCGCCGCAGATTGCGGTCTTGCACGCGACACGATCCGCGACTGTCGAGAAGGTCCCGCATGCCTCGATGCGCACCGTCCATCGCCGTCGCTGCGGCGACCGCCGGCTATTCCTGGGCGAGTCGACCGCCGCAACCGATGCACGCTCCGACCTCAGGCCAGACGGCGCCGACGAGATCCCCGCCGGCGGTGCAGGCGCCTTCCCCATCTCGGTGGACGTACGCAGGAAAGGGCGGGTTCAACGTGCTGCCCCGCAATCCGCCAACTACGTTCCTCATCGGAATATCCCCGGGCTTGAAGATCACTGTCGAGAATCTCGACAGACGGCGAACCTCCGTCACCATCAATGCAACGGGGGCGTTCCGCTACTCCGAGCAGCCGGACGGGAGTCTAGCGTCATCCGCTCCGGAGGCAACAACTTCCTCTACGGGGAGCCGAGGGATCGTGGAGCGCGACAGCGATCTTGCCACGTCGCGGGCCACGTTCACCCGTCGCGTCGTCCGCGAGCGGGTGACTTGATACGTCGAGGCACGATGTCAGCCGCGCTCGAGGTCCGCGACCTGTGCGCTGAACTCGCCTGATCCTGGGTCGCGCCGGCTGCCGCCGATTCGGAGCTAGAAGTCGCTGGGGGAGCGACGGCGGCACGCGCGTGACAGACATACCGGCAACGCGAGTCTAGCGGAGTGCTTGCAGTTCGTCGAGGACTCGGTGGCCGCGCTCGACGACCCCTGGAACGGCATCGTGGCGTCCATGGCGGATGGGGACCTCGAGCATGTGGAGGATCTGCGCTGCTGCCAGCACTGCCGCCCCTTCGCCGCCGACCAGGTCGAGGATCCTCGTCCACAGCCGCCCTCGGACAGCGTCCATCGACGTGTCCTGGAAGGTGGCCCACACGAGAGTCGTGAGATCGATCGCCCGCGTGCCGCTACCTGCGTTCCCGATGTCCACGACCGCCACCACTGCGCCGTCACGGACCAGGACATTGCCGGGGGTCGAGATGTCGGCGTGGACCATGTCGGGGGCCGCCTGGGGTGGTGGGGCGCCGGCACAGACGAGCCGCAGGCGCTCGACCAGGGTCGACACCTCGACGGAGTACCCCGGGAGCCGCGCCACGGACTGGCGCAGGTGCGACTGCTCGGTCGTCTCCTTGACGTCCGCGGTCGTGCCACTCGGTGCCGCACCGGTGGCGACCCGCCAGGCGTACGACCAGTGGTCATACGGTTCTGAGCCCTGCCCAGCCTGAAGCTCGATGATCTCCATCAGCTGATCAACGAGCGATGACGTGAGCTCTGGCGCGGGAGCCGCGTCGACGAAGTCCATCAGGTGCCACACATGAGTGGCTGTGGCCCCGACTCCGAGCCAGGCTGGGGTCGGATAGCCGGAGCGGCGCATGTGATCGACCACGCGCTGGGCCCGCAGCGTCTCGTCCAGGTGATCGGGGTGGGTCCGGGGCACTGCCTTGAGGACTGCAGGTGCCCTTCCTGCCAGCTCGACGCGTACGGCACCTCCGTTGACGCCTCCGGGCAGGAGACCGAGAAGTGTGACCTCTGCGCCCATCGCGCTGCCCACGTCGTCCAGGACCTCGGCAGGCGGTCCCGCCCACCGATGGTCCGTCATGGCCACAGCGTCGCACGACCCGGTAGGTCCGGCGGCACCGACAAACGGCGGAGAGACCTACACGTATCTACTCGACAACGTCCTGCGAGGAGGGTTCGTCCGGCGCCATCAGGTCCGCGGACTCCGCCGTGTTGTAGGCGATACCGATGAGCAGTCGCAAGGTCTGCTCCAGCCAGCCGAAGGTGACGTAGATGAGGACCGCGCTGACGAAGCCGTAGACGATCACCACGACCACCGCGTTGGACCCCATGAGGAGGATGAGAAGGATGGTGCCCAGCAGCGACAGACCGATCAGCACTGCCTTGATGGTGGCGATGGCGTTGGCCAGTCGCTTCGCCGGAAGGACGTCGACGTACCCGGCGTACGGATTGGCTCTGAACTCGCGGTTGGTTTCTGCCATGTCGGCACCCTAGGACGACTGGGAGTGGGTCGGCCTGTAGGCCGGGGCCGGTTCTCGCGTAAGTTGATGTAGTTGGAAATCAGCGGAAATGCCCTCTGACCTGCGGAAACGTGATTTGGAGTGACTGTCCGGAACGGTAGTTCCTGAAATTCTTGCGGACTCTGTGCGGACTGAATTGGGGTCTTCGAGGGCCTCGCTTCTTCGTCTGGCGGCGCCCGAGGGCCGGCTCACCGCGGCCGGCCCTGTGCGCCCGATTGCGAGACATGACCGCGCCCCGTGGATAGCCTGCGGGTGTCATGACCAACGGGGCCGACGACGCACGCCTCGCCGCGGAGCAGCGCGCCCGGGTGCTCATCGACGCCAGCTCGCGGCCGCCGGCTGGGTGGTCCAGGACAGGAAGGACCTGAACCTGTTCGCCGGTCACGGCGTCGCCGTCCGCGAGGTCGTCATGACGCCGGGCACGGCCGGGCCGACTACCTGCTCTACGTCGACAAGGCCGTCGTCGGCGTGATCGAGGCCAAGCCCGAGGGGACGCCTGTCGGGCGTGGAGTGGCAGCGGCGATGTACGCCGAGGGGCTGCCGGCCGACGTACGCCTCAAGGCCGCTGACCGTCGACGGCCGGCTGCCGTTCGTCTTCGAGGCCATCGGCACGGAGACTCACTTCACCAACGGCTACGACCCCGACGCCGCGGGCACGCCGCATGTTCCACTTCCCGAAGCCGGCGACGCTGGCCCGGATCCTGCGCGACGCCGAGGCGACCCGAGAGGCCCGACGTGGCGGGCCAAGGTCCGAGCACATGCCGGCGCTCGACCACGCGCCGCTGCGCCCGGCGCAGATCACCGCGATCGACGGCATCGAGCGCAGCCTTGCCGAGCAGCGGTTCGACCGCGTCCTGGTGCAGATGGCCACCGGTGCGGGCAAGACCTTCACCGCCGTCACCGAGGCCTACCGGCTGCTCAAGCACGGCGGGTTCAACCGGATCCTGTTCCTGGTCGACCGCAACAACCTCGCCGACCAGACGCTCGCGGAGTTCCAGAACTACCGCACGCCCGGACGACGGGCGGCGGTTCACCGAGCTCTACAACGTCGACAAGCTCACCAGCGCCGGCATGCTCGGCTCCTCCGCACGTGGTGATCTCCACGATCCAGCGGGTGTTCAAGGTGCTGCGCGGACGAAGACGGTCACCGACGGCGACGACCCGGGCCTCGACGACTTCGTCCCCGACGCCCCGGTCACCGTCGCCTACAACCCGCGACATGCCGCCGGAGACGTTCGACCTCGTCATCGTCGACGAGTGCCACCGCTCGCATCTACGGCGTCTGGCGCGGCAGTGCTCGAGTACTTCGACGCCCACGTCGTCGGCCTGACCGCGACCCCGGGCAAGCAGACGTTCGGCTTCTTCCAGCAGAACCTCGTCTCCGAGTACACCTACCCGCAGTCGGTCGCCGACGGGGTCAACGTCGACTTCGACCTCTACCGGATCCGCACCGAGATCAGCGAGCAGGGCGCACGCATCGAGGCCGGCACGATCGTGCCCGACGGTCGACCGCCGCACCCGCGTCGCAGCGGCTCGAAGCGCTCGACGAGGACCTCGAGTACACGCCGCAGGCAGCTCGACCGGGCCGTCACCGGCCAAGTCGCAGATCCGCCCCGTGCTGGAGACGTTCCGCGACCGGCTGTTCACCGAGATCTTCCCCGGCCGCTCGACGGTGCCCAAGACGCTGATCTTCGCCAAGGACGACGACCACGCCGAGGAGATCGTCACGACCGTCCGGGAGGTGTTCGGCAAGGGCAACGACTTCGCCGCCAAGATCACCTACACCGCCAAGCGACCCCAAGGGACAGCTCGCAGGCGTTCCGCACCAGCCCGACCCTGCGGATCGCGGTCACCGTCGACATGATCGCCACCGGCACCGACGTGAAGCCGCTGGAGTGCGTGTTCTTCATGCGCGACGTCCGCTCGGCGCAGTACTTCGAGCAGATGAAGGGCCGCGGCGCCCGCACCATCGCCCCGGCCGACTTCCAGGCCGTCACCCCCGACGCCACGGCCAAGACCCGCTTCGTCATCGTCGACGCCGTCGGCGTCACCGAGCACGACTTCGTCGACCCGCCGCTCAACCGCGACAAGTGCGATCCCGCTGCAAGAAGCTGCTCGACAAGGCCGCCGCCCTCAACCTCACCGAGGACGAGACCGCCACCCTCGCCTCCCGGCTCGCCAAGCTCGAGCTCGAGCTCACCCCCGAGGAGCGCACCGAGCTCGACGACCGTCGCCGGCGCGCCGGTGCGCGACATCGATCCGCGGACTCGTCGACGCCGTCGACCCCGACGCCCAGGCCAAGCACATCGACGCGGGCCGGCCCGGAGCTCGTCAGGACCTGCTCGACACGGCCATCGAACCGATCGCCGCCAACCCGGAGCTGCGCGCAACGCATCCTCGAGCTGCGCGCCACCCACGACCGGGTCATCGACGAGGTCAGCGTCGACATCCTGCTCGACGCCCACGGCGTCGTCGACCCCGGCCGCGCCAAGGTCGATCGTCGAGTCCTGGCGCGCCTACCTCGACGAGCACCGCGACGAGATCACCGCCATCCAGCTCCTCGGCGAGGCCAAGGAACGCCGGATCACCTTCGCCGACATCCAGGAGCTCGCCGACCGATCGCCCGGCCGCCGCACAACTGGACCCCGACCTCATCTGGAACGCCTACGTCGCCATCGACGCCGGACCAAGGTCCGGCAGACCCCGCAGCACACCCTGACCGACCTGGTGTCCCTGCTGCGCTACACCGTCGGCACCGACGACGAACTCGTCCCCTACGCCGACCGCGTCCAGGAGCGGTACGCCGGCTGGCTGCCCAGCAGGAGCAGGCCGGCGTCACCTTCACCGACAAGGAGAGGTGGTGGCTCGACCGCATGGTCGACGTCATCGCCGTCCTCCGCCGGCATCACCGCCGACGACCTCGACGACGCCCCCTTCACCGAACGCGGCGGCATCGACGGCGCGCTGCGCGACCTCGGCGACCGCGCCGGCGACCTCCTCGACGAACTCAACGAGGAGCTCACCGCGTGATGTGGGCGCCCGAACTGTGCCTTGGCCGAACTTGCTGACGGTGGCCATCTTCTCGGACGGGGATTGGGTCGAGCCCGAAGGATGCAAGACCGCGGGTGCCGTGCGGCTGACCCAGATCGGCCGACGTTGGCGCGGCGATCTATCGAAACAGGTCCGACCGCTGGCTCGAGACGATCAGGCGGCCCGCCTCGGAGGCGCTTCCTCGATCCGGACGACATTCTGATGCGCGGATGCCCGATCCGATCGGCCGCGCTTGTGCCTCAGAACATCGGCAGAGCGGTCAGGCCGTTGAGTGGCGATCTGCGGATCCAGCGTCGGGGACGTCGACCTCGTTACGCGATGTGGGCAATGAACGCGCCGGTGTTTCACGAGAGCTATGTCCGACTTGAGTCCGGGACAACCCGAAAGCGCATCTCCCGGGAGCATCTTGCAGCACTTCGTGATACCTGTCCCGCCCCTCGACGAGCAGCGGCGCATCGTCGAGTCCTCGAAGACCACCTCTCCCGCCTCGACGCCGCCGAACGCGGATTGTCGTGCCAACGAGAAGCTCGATGCGCTCTGGTGCAGCGCTCTGGTGACGACCCGTCGCTCCTTGTCGGGTGCGCCTCGCAAGGCGTTAGGACAGATTGCATCCACAGCGCTAGGGGAAGATGCTCGACTCGAAGAAACAGTCTGGTCTTCCTGTGCCCTACTTGCGAAACGTCAACGTGCGTTGGGGTGCTTTCGACCTTACGGATCTTCAGACCACCCTTCTTGAACCTGGAGAGGTCGCCAAGTTCGAGATCCGAGATGGTGACGTCCTCGCGTGCGAAGGCGGCCAGCCAGGGCGCTGTGCCGTCTGGCGTGGCGACGGGTCAGGGATTGCATTCCAAAAGGCGCTGCATCGAATCCGTGTCAACGAGATGGCAGAAGTGCTCCCTGAGTTTGTGGCCGCGATGCTCGAAGAATTTGTGCGCGCAGGCCGGGCGGATCGGCTCCTCACCGGAACCACGATCAAGCACTTGCCGCAAGAGAAGCTGCGACGCATCGAGATCCCGGTGCCGTCCGTGCATGACCAGAAAGCCGCACTCGAACGGTTGGCGCAAGTCACGGAGGAGAGCAAGCGGTTCAGGGCTTCGCTATCCGCGACCGCTCAGCGATGCCAAGCACTGCGCCGGTCAGTGCTTGGCGCTGCGTTCTCTGGTGGCCTGACGGGGTCGGCCAAAGACTTGTCGATCGTTTAGGGGTGGCGCGGGGTATGACGAGCGTATGGGGCGTGCACAACGACCGGTTCAGCATGGAGTTGGTCGAGGGCGGGTTCATCTCGGTCGGATACGACGAAATGAACAGGGATCTCCGCGAGCTTGGTTTTGACCGCGAATCACTCAAGGCGGCACTCACATCGGCCTTGCCCGACGAGAAGCCTCGGGCGATCGCGGGCTGGGCGGGAGTGTTGTTGCGGTTCGGGTCTGAGATGGCCGAAGGCGACGTGATCGTGGCACCGTACCGGCCCGACAACACGATCAACATCGGCGTCGTGACGGGGCCGTACGAGTTCCACGCCGCCGAGTCGACGCACCGCCACCGGCGCAAGGTCAGGTGGGAAAAGCTCGGGGTCTCCCGAACCGTGTTCACCCAACCTGCGCTGTATGAGATCGGCTCATTGCTCACCGTCTTCGGGATCCGCAAGCATCCCCAGGAGTTCCTGGCGGTACTCCACGCCGGCGGTGAGGACCAGTTCGAGGAGGCCGTCAGCCAGGTCGCCATTCCAGAGGTCGTCGGCGAGGCGGCGGCGGCGGACGAGCCGCGCGCGTCTCGGATCGACCGGCACACCCGCGACTTCGTGCTTGAGGCGCTTAAGTCAGACCTGTCCCACCGCGAGTTCGAGGACTTCACGGCTGACCTTCTCCGGGCGATGGGCTACGAAGCGCGCGTCACGCAGTACTCCCAGGACGGTGGCGTCGACATTATCGCTCACCGCGATCCGCTGGGTGTGGAGCCGCCGTTGATCAAGGTGCAGTGCAAGCACCTGACCGGGACGATCGGCGCTCCCGACGTTCAGCAGCTCGTCGGCACTCTCGGCCATAATGAACTGAGTCTCTTCGTCACGCTCGGTGCGTACAGCCGGGACGCTCAGGCCATCGAACGGGTGCGTCCGACACTCCGCCTCATCAACGGCGAGGAGCTGGTCGACCGGTGCTGCGCCACTACGCCGACCTCAGCCAGAAGTGGCGTCTGCGGATGCCGCTTACGCCCGTGCTCGTCGTCGATGATTCCGCGGACCAGTAGGGAGTTGACGATGACGATGGCGAAGCTGGTCTTCGGCCGGCTCACCGAGGCGTGGAAGGGCGAGGCCTCCGACTTCACACCCCTTCTCGCAGAGCAACTCGACTCTCTCGGCGCGGCGATCGGCGTCGATCTCACCGCGGTGGGCAAGTCTGAGGTCGCGACGACAGGCGGACGAAGGATCGACATCGTCGCTCAAGGGGAGGACGGCTCGGAGTTCGTCGTCGAGAACCAGTACGGCCGCGCCGACCACGACCACCTCACGCGGGGGCTTGCCTACGCGGTCGCCCGTCATGCCCGCGGTCTTGTCGTCGTCGCGGAGGAGCACCGTGATGAGTTCAGGGCGGTCGCGCAGTACCTCAACGATCTCGCAGAGCTGTACCGCGAGCGCGGGATCTCCGTATGGCTCGTGAGGCTGAAGGCGGTGCGGATCGGCGACAGTCCGTGGGCACCGCTCTTCAGCGCCGTCGTCGAGCCGAACCAGTTCACCGCTACGGTCGAACAGGCGAAGCAGGCCGAGAAGGTCTCCTCCGTCGACGAGCTCTTCACTCAGTTCGCCTCGAGCGACATGGCGGCCGCGGCCAAGGCCGTCGTCGAAAGGTGGGTCGCCGCGGGCTACCGTCGCCGACTCGGCCCTAACCACGTCGTACTTGAGGCCCCTGGCCCGTCGGCCGGCGGCATTCGCACCGTGGTTGCGATCTTCAACGACGGGCGGGTGCTGGTGCCGTTCAGCGCCTATGCCGGCCACGAACAGTGGCATTCCTATCGCTGCTCTGACCAGCTCCGAGTTCCGCGTCACGGCCGATCGTCTCTTCGGCTTCAACGGGACCGAGAAGCAGGCTCGCACCGGGCCGGGATGGCTCACTGCCGACCGCGTCGATGATCGCTTGCGTTCTGCTTCGACGTCGCAAGCGCCTACAAGATCGCCCTGACGGCGGCAATGGATGGAGAAAGCACCGGAAATGTCTGACTCCCGCCGCCTGGTCGACAAGCTGTGGTCCTACTGCAACGTCCTGCGCGACGACGGCGTCGGCGTCATCGAGTACACCGAGCAGCTGACCTACCTGCTCTTCCTCAAGATGGCGCACGAGCGCGCCGACCCGGAAGCTCAAGCCGCGAGCAGATCGTGCCGGAGGAGTACTCCTGGCAGCGCCTGCTCGACGCCGACGGCGCGAGCTCGAGGTCGACGTACACCCACATCCTGCTCGGGCTGGCGCCGCAGCCCGGCACGCTCGGCACGATCTTCCGCAAGGCGCAGAACCGGATCCAGGACCCGGCCAAGCTCAAGCGCCTCATCGTCGACCTGATCGACAAGGAGAAGTGGTCCGCGACCGGCATCGACATCAAGGGCGACGCCTACGAGGAGCTGCTCTCCAAGGGCGCCTCCGACAAGGGTCCGGCGCCGGGCAGTACTTCACGCCGCGCGCCCTGATCCAGGCCATCGTCGACGTCGTCCAGCCCACCGTCGGACGACACCGTCGTCGACCCGGCGTGCGGCACCGGCGGCTTCCTGCTGGTCGCTCACGAGTACGCCGCTCGAGGACGCCGAGCACCTGACCCCGACCGCAGCGCGACCACCTGCGCGACGACTTCGCGACACGGCTTCGAACTCGTCGACGGCACCGCCCGCTGGCCGCGATGAACCTGCTTCTGCACGGCATCGGCACGTCCAGACGGCGAGTCGCTGATCGACGTGACGCGACGCCCTGATCGCCGACCCGGGCCAGCGCTGGTCGGTCGTGCTGTCGAACCCGCCGTTCGGCCGCAAGTCGTCGCTGACGATGGTCGGCGCCGACGGCCGCGAGGTGCGCGAGGACCGCGAGATCGAGCGCCAGGACTTCGTCGTCGACGACGCGCAACAAGCAGCTCAACTTCGTGCAGCACATCATGACGATCCTGGACATCAACGGCCGCGCCGCCGTCGTGCTGCCCGACAACGTGCTGTTCGAGGGCGGCGCCGGCGAGACGCTGCGCCGCAAGCTGCTCGACCGACTTCGACCTGCACACGCATGCTGCGGCTGCCGACCGGCATCTTCTACGCCCAGGGCGTGAAGGCCAACGTGCTGTTCTTCGACAAGAAGCCGGCCGTCCGAGCAGCCGTGGACGCAGCAAGCTGTGGGTCTACGACCTGCGCACCAACCAGCACTTCACGCTCAAGCAGAACCCGCTGCGCCGCGCAGCACCTCGACGACTTCGTCGACGTCCTACCTGCCCGGCAAGGCCCGCGCGTGAGCGCGTCGAGTCCGAGCGCTGGAAGTCGTTCACGCTACGACGAGCTGATCGCCCGCGACAAGGTCAACCTCGACATCACCTGGCTCCGCGACGACTCCCTCGAGGACCTCGACAACCTGCCGGCACCCGAGATCATCGCCCGCGAGATCGTCGAGGACCTGACCGCAGCGCTCGCCGAGTTCGAGGCCGTCGCCGCCGCACTCGAGGCCGGATCACAACCGAAGCACTCAGCGTGACTTGACCTCAACAGCTCCCTTCGATCCTCTGGGCCGTGGCAAGTCCGTCTTCTATCGCCCGCCCGCGCACTCACTACCAACCGATAACGGCTCGGAAACCGTCTTGCTTCGAGCGCTCTGCCCGCCGTCCAAACAAGCGGCACGCATGCTACGAATTTCCGTGAGGGGTAGGGCGGAAAGGCCGTCTGACCTGCGGATTCGTGGTTGTCGATGGATGTCGATGGGGGCGTCTCGGGTGCACGGTGGGTTGAAGATCTATCGCGGGAGTGCCGCGGCCGCGCGCAACTACGTCGAGGCCGACCGGTCCCGAGCCGATGACTACTACCTGGCAGAGGGGACCGGCCTGGCGCAGCGCCTCGTCGCCGGGCCCAACCTCGTCCAGCGACGCGACGACATGGATGGCCCGACGTACGAGCGGTGGGTGGCGGGATACGACGTCGAGTCCGGTGCAGCGAAGGGCCGGCTCCGCTCCAACGACCAAGCGGTCCGGTTTGTCGAGGTCACCGTCAACGGACCCAAGACCTGGTCGATCGCCGCGGCGCTGCACCCTGAGATCGCGGAGGCGTACGACGCTGCGCAGGATCGCGCCGCAGCGGAGATCATCAGCTGGCTGGCCCAGCACGCGACCACCCGGGTAGGACCACGCGACCGCCAGGTGCAGGTCCCGGTCGAGCAGATCGAGGCTGCCGTCGTACGTCACTTCACCTCACGCGCCGGTGATCCGCACCGGCACCTCCATCTCCAGATCAACGCTCGGGTGAAGGCGGCCGGAGCGTGGCGTGGACTGCACACGGTGGGGATCCGCGACAGCCTCGAGGCGATCAACGGCATCGGGCACGCCGCTGTGATGACCGATCCTCAGTTCCGAGCGGCGCTGGCGTCGCGCGGCTACTCGCTCGACGACGACGGCGGCGAGATCGTCGAGCTGAAGGCGTACGCCGGAGCGTTCAGCGCGCGGGCACGACAGATCGAGACCAACGTCGACCGCTACGAGGCCGGGTGGCGTGCGGACCATCCCGGTGAGGAGCCCGGTCCTGCGCTGCGGCAGTCGTGGGACCGGCACGCCTGGTCCGAGGCTCGCCCGGACAAGGTCGTCCCGGTGTCGGGTGACCAGCTGCGGGAGCGCTGGTGCGACGAGCTGGCCGACCTGGGATTCGTCGCACCCTCGAAGCCGCGTCACCACAAAACGGTGCGACCGGGGGAGCTGAACCGCGAGGCCATGGTCGAGCGGGCGCTGTCG